>DASZDS010000021.1:0-102974 GCA_035941735.1 Allosphingosinicella sp. | reverse complement strand
TCACGGTCAGGCTGGTGCGCTGGACGACCGGCCGCTCGAGCGGCGGCGGCGGGGCGAGCGCGCGCGGGTCGGCGACGGCATGGCGGGGCGCCGGCGCGGTGACGGGCCCCGGCGCGGGCGCGGGCGCGGGCGCGGTTTCCGCCGCGGCCATGCGCAGTTGCGGCGCCTCGAGCGGGACGTCCGGGGCGGCGCCGAAGCGGGCGAGCCGGACATCCGGATGGAGATACTGGCTGGATACGGGCGCCGCCAGTGCCAGCACCTCGTCATTCCATTGCTCGAGCTGCTGGAGCCGGCCGCGCGTGCCGAGCTCGGTCTGAAGCGAGCGGATCTGCTGCTGGGTGGCGACGATGCGGCTCTGCAGGCCGGTCAGATCGGCGCGCTCGGACGCGACTTGCAGCGAGAGCATGTAACAGCCCAGTGCGGCGGTGCCGACGGCGGCGACCCAGCCGACCGGCTTGAACCCCCTGGCGATCATCGGCTTGCTCCTTCTTGGTTCCAGGCAGGGGCGGAGGTGCGACGCGCGGCGCGCAACGTCGCCGAGCGCGCGCGCGGATTGGCTGCGATCTCGGCCGCGCCGGCGCGGACCGGCTTCGCGACCGCTTCGAAGGTAGGGGCCGGCCCGGCCGAGGCGCGGGCCGGCAGGTGACGCGAGGCGGCCGGGAGTGCGCCGCTGCGCGCCTTTAGAAAACGCTTCACGATCCGGTCCTCGAGGCTGTGGAAGGTGACGACGGCGAGCCGCCCGCCCGGAGCGAGCACCTGCTCGGCCGCCTCGAGGCCGCCTTCGAGCTCCTGCAATTCCTCGTTCACGTGAATGCGGATCGCCTGGAAGGTCCGCGTCGCCGGGTCCTTCTTCATGCCGGGATGATGGCCGAGCGCCTTGCGCACCACGTCGGCGAGCGCGCCGGTCCGCTCGATCGGCCGGGCGGCGACGATCGCGCGGGCGACTCGGCGCGCCTTCGGCTCCTCGCCATAATGGAACAGCACGTCGGCGATCTCGGCTTCGTCGGCCCGATTGACGAAATCGGCGGCGCTCGGGCCCTGCCCGCTCATGCGCATGTCGAGCGGGCCGTCCGCCTGGAAGGAGAAGCCGCGCTCCGCCCGGTCGAGCTGCATCGAGGAGACGCCGATGTCGAGCGCGACCCCGTCGACCTCACTGACGCCGCAGGCGGAAAGCGCCTGACGCATCCGGCTGAAGCATTCCGGCACGAGCGTCAGGCGCCCCCCGCAATCGGCGGCCAGGCCTTCGCCATACTGGATCGCCTCGGGATCGCGATCGAAAGCGAGGACTCGGGCCGCCCCTTTAGCGAGGATGGCCTTGGTGTAGCCGCCCGCGCCGAACGTGCCGTCGACATGGGTCTCGCCGGGGGCGACGGCGAGCGCATGGACGACCTCTTCGGCGAGGACGGGGAGGTGCGGCGCGGGATCGGCGGCGGTCATGGCGCGACCCCCCTTTCCTCGAGCCGGTAGGCGGCGAGCTCGGCAAGGTCGGGGTCGCCGCTGTCGAGCGCGAGCTGCGGGTTCCACAGCTCGAACGTCTCGCCGGCGCCGACGAACAGGACGAGGTCCTCGATCCGGCCGATCCGGCGCATCATCGGGGGCAGGATGATGCGGCCGGACGAATCCCAGGCGCAGGATTCGGTGAGGCCGAAGGCGCGGCGGTTGCGGCTGTGGTGGGCGCGCAGGTCGACCCCATGCTCCTCGTCGCGCAGCCTGCGGCGCTGGACGTCGGCGAGCACGGTCCTTTTGTAATTGGCGTCGTAGGCGACGAGGCAGGCATCGGCTTCGTGCTTGCCGAGCACGATCAGCTTCTCAGGGCTGCGGCGCTCGATCATCGCGCGGATGAAGGCGGGCACGGACAGGCGCCCCTTGGCGTCCACCGCGTTGAGCGCGCTCCCGTTATGGAGATGCTCCTGATCCACCTTTTCGGCCCGTCCCCTCAACGCGGACCTTCCCCGTTCGCGGGCGCGCGCCATCGCTTCGCCCCGCGTCCCATCGCGGCTGAACAGGAAATGCCCCTAATCGAACGCCGTGGATAACAGGATGCGCATGGGTTTAAAAGGGGATTTTATGCCTTTTCGTGGGATTTGATGCCTTGAAGAGTGGCGCGCAGGGAGAATTAGGGTAGAAACGGGGCCCAAATCCCATGCTTTCGTTCTTCGTCTGTTCTGTGGATAAGTCGGTGAATCAGCGTTGTCGCGGCGCCGCTGGCGGCGCGTTGCTGTTCGACTCGGCGCCCGGGGTGACGCCGAGCTGGGCGAGCGGCTCGGTCGGCTGGGCGGCGGCCGCCGGGGCCGGCGGCGCGGCGGGCGCCCCCGCTTTTTGCTGCTCGATCAGATTGGGCGTGATCGGGGCCTCGCCGGCCGGCTGGCTGGTGAAGATCGCGGCGAGAAGCACCGCCAGAAAAACGAACGCAAGACCGGTGAGCCCGATCCGAACCCGCTGCATTCAACCGCTCTCCTCTCGAGCCAAGGCTAGCCAAAGCCATGCGCTTTGTCGAACCCCCGGCGCGTTCCGTCGAATGACGCTGGGACGAGGCGCCGCGACACTTTCGATCTTGACGATCATTGCTGCGCCCGCGAAGGATACGACATGCACAAGCCCCTCCTCTTCGCCGCAGCGGCCAGCGCGGCGCTCCTCGCCCTCGCGGCCTGCCAGCAAAGCGAGCCCGAGGTCATCAACAATTACGACCCGCAGCGGGAAGCGCTGAAGAATGCCGCGCCGGTGGCGCTGCCGCCCGCGATCACCGACAACCGCACCTATCGCTGCAGCGACAACAGCCTCTATTATGTCGAATTCTACAACAACAACACGGCGCTGATCCGCACCAGCCGCGAAGGCGCGCCGGTCCAGTTGAGCCAGACCGGCGGCACCGGCCCCTATAGCGGCGGCAATTACACGGTCGGCGGCAACGCCACCCACACCACCATCAACGGCAAGTCCTGCCACACCTGAGCGGCGACGCCCGCACATCATGAGGGCCGGTCCGGGAGCTTCCGGGCCGGCCTTTTCGTCGGCCCCGGCTGAACCACGGACCATCGAAAGCGCGGGAACAAAGGCTTTGCCCGCCTTTTGGTGATCAGACTGCGTTCGCGGCCCGTCGCTGCGTGCGCGGCATTCCCAAGGAGAGGATTTGGCTATGTTCAGGAACAAATCTCGCCGCCACGGCCTGGCGGCCCTCGGGGGCGTGATCATGCTGGCCGGCGCCGGGACGGCGCTCGCCGCCACCCCGCATTTCCGGGCCGTGCTCAACGGCGACAACGTGCTCGGCGGCGCCGCCGACAGCGACGGCTGGGGCCGGGCCAGGATCGGCATCCACCAGGCCAGCCACGAGCTGTGCACCGATCTCGAGGTGCGCAGCATCGGTCGGGTGACCTCCGCGCAAATCTATCGCGGCCGCGCGGGCGAGGCCGGCGAGCCGGTGTCGCGGATCGAACTGCCCGACGACAATGACAGCTGGGACTGCAAGGCGGTCGGCGAGGCGCTCGCCCAGGAGATCGAATCCAATCCGTCCGCCTTCTACGTCGAGATCCGCACCGAGGAATTCCCCAACGGCGCGATCCGCGGCCAGCTCGGCCCCGGCTAACAGCCTGTGAAGGGACTGTCCCCGAACGGGGACTGTCCCCCACCCTCTAGGCGGAACATGGCGGGCTCGCTATCGAGCCCGCCATGGCCGATTCCCCGATCACGCCCGAAATCGTCGCCGAGCACGGCCTCAGCTCCGAGGAATATGA
Organism: Allosphingosinicella sp.; assembly: GCA_035941735.1. Lineage (GTDB taxonomy): Bacteria > Pseudomonadota > Alphaproteobacteria > Sphingomonadales > Sphingomonadaceae > Allosphingosinicella. Next base: position 99,243 of record DASZDS010000021.1, on the reverse strand, counting down.
CCGCGTCCGGCGCGCGCTCGGCCGCGCCCCCAACCTCACCGAGCTCGGCATCTTCTCGGTGATGTGGTCGGAGCATTGCTCCTACAAATCGTCGCGCCTCCATCTGCAGAAGCTGCCGACCGAGGCGCCCTGGGTGATCTGCGGCCCGGGCGAGAATGCCGGCGTGATCGACATCGGCGACGGCAAGGCGGCGATCTTCAAGATGGAGAGCCACAACCACCCCTCCTATATCGAGCCCTATCAGGGCGCCGCGACCGGGGTCGGCGGCATATTGCGCGACGTCTTCACGATGGGCGCGCGCCCGGTCGCGAACCTGAACGCGCTGCGCTTCGGCCGCCCCGACCATCCGAAGATGCGCCACCTGATCGCCGGCGTGGTCGCCGGGATCGGCGGCTACGGCAATTGCGTCGGCGTGCCGACCGTCGGCGGCGAGGTGAACTTCCATCCCGCTTATGACGGCAACATCCTCGTCAACGCGATGACCGTCGGCGTCGCCGAGACCGCGAAGATCTTCTATTCGGCGGCGTCGGGGGTCGGCAATCCGATCGTCTATGTCGGCTCGAAGACCGGCCGCGACGGCATTCACGGCGCGACCATGGCAAGCGCCGATTTTTCCGACGACAGCGAGGAGAAGCGGCCGACCGTCCAGGTCGGCGACCCGTTCACCGAGAAATTGCTGATCGAGGCCTGCCTCGAGCTGATGGCCTCGGACGCGATCGTCGCCATCCAGGACATGGGCGCCGCCGGCCTCACCTCCTCCTCGGTCGAGATGGCGTCGAAGGGCGGCGTCGGCATCGAGCTCGACATGAACGCGGTGCCCTGCCGCGAGGAGGGGATGACGCCCTATGAGATGATGCTGTCGGAAAGCCAGGAGCGGATGCTGATGGTGCTGAAGCCCGGCCGCGAGGCCGAGGCCGAGGCGATCTTCAGGAAATGGGAGCTGGACTTCGCGGTCATCGGCCGGGTCACCGATACCGGCCACATGGTGCTCAAGTGGAACGGCGGCATCGCCGCCGACATCCCGCTCGCGCCGCTCGCCGAGGAAGCGCCCCGCTACGACCGGCCCTGGGTCCCGACCGCGCCGCCCGCCCCGCTCGCCGACCTTCCCGCATGCACCGACATCGCCGCCGATTTGCTCGCTCTGATGGCCTCGCCTGACCTCGCCTCGCGCCGCTGGATATGGGAGCAATATGACCAGAAGGTCGGCGCCGACACGCTCCATCCGCCCGGCGGCGACGCCGCCCTGGTCCGGGTCCACGGCACCGGCAAGGCGCTCGCGATCACCACCGACTGCACCCCGCGTTATTGCCGGGCCGACCCGCATGAGGGAGGCAAACAGGCGATCGCCGAGGCCTGGCGCAACCTCTGCGCGGTCGGCGCCCGCCCGCTCGCCGCCACCGACTGCCTCAATTTCGGCAATCCCCAGCGCCCCGAGATCATGGGCCAATTGGTCGGCTGCATCACCGGCATGGCCGAGGCCTGCCGCGCGCTCGACTTCCCGATCGTCTCGGGCAACGTCTCGCTCTACAACGAGACCAGGGGCGAAGACGGATCGAGCCAGGCGATCCTCCCCACCCCGGCGATCGGCGGCGTCGGCCTGATCGAGGATTGGACGAAGGCGGTCGGCATCGCCTTCAAGGGCGTCGGCGACGTCATCGTCGCGATCGGCGACCGCCACGGCCATCTCGGCCAGTCGCTCTGGCTGCGCGAGATCCACGGCCGCGAGGAGGGCCCGCCGCCGCCCGTCGACCTGCTCGCCGAGCACGCCGCCGGCACCTTCGTCCGCGCCGCGATCGCCGGCGGCGCGATCACCGCCTGCCACGACGTCGCCGACGGCGGCCTCGCGGTCGCGCTCGCCGAAATGGCGCTGGCCGGCGATATCGGCGCGCTGATCAACGGCCCCGCCCGCTTCGGCCATGCCGGCTATTTCGCCGAGGATCAGGGCGTCTACGTCGCCACCGTCGCCGACGATTGCCTCCTCACCTTCCTCGCCCGGGCCCACGCCGCCGGGGTCGAGGTCGAGGCGATCGGCCGCACCAAGGGCAGCCGTCTCATCTTCGAGCTCCCCGACGCCGATTATGCGGTCTCGCTCGCCGACCTGCGCCGCGCCCACGAGAGCTTCTTCGCGGGCCTGATGGGTGCTAGCCTCGAAGCGTTATAGCCCCGGGCTCGGGCCGTCTTCTTGAAGGAGAAGAGTCATGCCCCGCTCGATCCTGCGCCCGATCCTGCTCGCCACCGCAATCGCCGGCACGCTCGACATCCTCGCCGCGATCGGCCTCACCCTGTTCTACGGCCGGCGCAGCGTCGCCGACATGCTGCGCGGCGTCGCCTCCGGCCCGTTCCCCGCGGCGACGGGCTGGGGCGACGGCGGCGCCGCGCTCGGCCTCGCGGTCCATTTCACCCTGATGGCGATCATGGTCGCGGTCTTCGTCCTCGCCGCCGCGCGCTGGCGGCCGCTGTGGCAAAAGCCCTGGCTCTGGGGCGTGCTTTACGGCCTCGTCACCTATGTCGTCATGAACCTGATCGTCGTGCCGCTGCGTTTCGCGGGCGCCTTCCCGCCCAGCCCGCGCTCGGTCGCGACCCAGCTCTTCTGCCACGTCGTCCTGGTCGGCATCCCGATCGCGCTGGTCGCCGCGCGCCATTTCCGGCGGCGGAGCCCGTTCGCCTAACCTCCCGTCATCCCCGCTCCCCTCCCGTCATCCCCGCGCAGGCGGGGATCCAGCTTCTTCTTCTCCGCCACGGCCGCTAAGCTGGATTCCCGCTTGCGCGGGAATGACGAGGAGGGGGAAATGACCGCCGGCTATTCAGGAACCCCGCTCGCCCGCAAGCTGTCCTTGAAGGACGGCATGCGGACCTGGTGGGAGGACATGCCGGCCGGCGTCCGCGCCGAGATCGAGCGCGAGGGCCTCGCCCTCGACCTGCTCGAGGCGCCGGTCGCCCCGATCGACGCGGCCCATATCTTCGTGCGCCTGCGCGCCGACATGGAGGCGCGCCTGAAGGCGCTGCGCCCATTGCTCGCGCCCGGCGGCTTCATCTGGGTGAGCTGGCCGAAAAAGGCCTCGAAAGTGCCGACCGACATCGATGAGGACGGCATCCGCGAAGTGATCCTGCCCGACACCGATCTCGTCGACGTCAAGGTCTGCGCGGTCGACGACACCTGGTCGGGATTGAAGCTTATGATCCGGCGCGACCGACGCTGACAATCCTCCCCTCGATTTCGAGGGGAGGGGGACCATGCGAAGCATGGTGGAGGGGCTTCTGCTGGCTCGAAGGGCCCCTCCGCCACGCAGCTGCGCTGCGCGGTCCCCCTCCCCTGCAAATGCAGGGGAGGAATATCCCTATTGCGAACGTGTCGCATTATCGATAAATCCGATTTCCATGATCGTCTGCGTCTGCAATGCGATTCGGGAGAGCGAGGTTCGCTGGGCGGCGCGCGCCGGCGCGTCCTGCCCGACCAGCGCCTACCGCACGCGCGGCGCCAAGCCGCGCTGCGGCCAATGCTTCTCATTCGCACGCGAAATCATCGCCTCCGAAGCTGCGACCGCTTAGCATTCTCACCTGATTTTCCGCAGTTTTCCGCCATTTTTCGCTGCCTTTTGGCGCGGCCGTGGTGTATGAGCGCGCCGGAAAAGGAGAGCCGCGATGAAGGGCGACGCCAAGGTCCTCGAACTCTTGAACGAGACGCTGAAGAACGAGCTCACCGCGATCAACCAATATTGGCTCCACTACCGGATGCTCGACAATTGGGGCGTGAGGCGGCTCGCCGACTACGAGCGCGGCGAATCGATCGACGAGATGAAGCACGCCGACCGCCTGTCCGAGCGTATCCTGTTTCTGGAAGGCCTGCCCAATTTCCAGATGCTCGGCCGCCTGCGGGTCGGCGAGACGGTCGAGGAGATCCTCAAGGCGGACCTCGAGCTCGAGCGCGAGGCGGTCGACCAGCTCAGGGGCGCGATCGAGCATTGCGAGCAGGTCCGCGACTATGTCAGCCGCGAACTGTTCGAATCGATCCTGGCGAGCGAGGAAAGCCATATCGACTTCCTCGAGACCCAGTTCGAGCTGATCGAGCGGATGGGGATGCAGAACTACATCCAGTTCCAGTCGAAGCCGGCGGAAGAGTGAAGCGGAACGGACGGCATTGCGCGTTCCCGAAGCAGCTGAGCGGTTAGCCCCGCCGGCAGCGGCGTTCGCCGCGGACGAGCCCGCCGACATTCTCTTCGATTTCCGCAGCCGGAGTGACGGCCATCAATTCGCGGACGAAGTCGGCATAACGCATGTCGGTCAGCACATCGGCAAAGGCATAGTCCCGGAGGCCGCGCACGCCGGCGCGATTGTTGATCGTCCAGCCGAGCAACCGCCGCGGCTCGTCCAATGCGCGGTTTAGGGCATAGAAACGCCGGAAGCGGCGCGCCGGCGCTAGATTCTCTCCGCGGACGAGCTTCACGATCTTGAGCTTGATGTCGAACAGTGAATTGAAGCTCAGCGAATAGGTGTCGATCGACCGGTTCCACCAATGATCGCCGTCCGCCTCGTCGATCAGGCCCGAAACCGTTTCATTCGATTCCAGCGCGACATGGGCGTTCAGGAAGCGCCCGTGCAGCAAGGCGGCGTCGGTCTGGCTCTGGGTGATGAAGGTCAGGCGTTGCTGCACGGAGAGGCAGTCGGGACCGGGACAGCCGGGCACGGCCTCGGCCAGGTGCGCGACCATCGGCGGCCCTCCGGGAAAGACCTTGATATCGACTACGATCTGCTCGACCCGGGGATCGGGCAGGAAATGCTCGAGCACCTGGCGTAACGTCGGCACCGGCGCGGGCAGCGATGCGCGCCGGGCCAGCAACCGGCTTTCGGGCAGGAGCGGCGTTCGCACGGCGCGACATTGCGCGATCTCGCCGGCGTCGCGCTGTGCGACCCTGCCGCGGCAGTCCGTGGCAACAGCGAGATTGTCGTCGTGCGACACGATCGCGACGCCGTTGCGGGAGAAACGAACGTCGAGCTCAAAGCCGGCAAAGCCCTGGGTCAGCGCATCCCGAAAGGCGGGCAGCGTATTCGCGGGGAAGGTGCGGGTGTCGCCGCGATGCGCAAGCACCCGCGTGCAAAGACCAAGGGTGCGCAGGTCATTATTGTCGAAGGAAAGCGTGCAGTCGCTGCCGACCACCAAATAGGAGGTGGGGCCGTTCGGACGAAGCGACACCGCTTCGCTATGCCCGCCGATCCGGATGAGGCGGTCCCCACGCTGCGGCAGGAAGACCAGCGGTCCATAGGAGCCTCGGCAGGTCCGGCCGCCGGCGACCGAATAGAAACCCGGCCGGACAAGCGGCGCGGCGACCGGAACGCCGGCCGGTGCCTTTGCCGGCAGGCCTGCACAGGTCGCGCCCGCGAGCGCCGCAACGGCGACACGGACATGCAATGGGCGCATGACTCCTCCTCGCTTGACCTCGATCTGCTATCATCGGGCAATCCGACACACCAGATTTGGGCCGGTGTTCAAGGGACTCCCGACATCTTCAACTGATCGACTCCGCCTGCGACAGTCTTGAACGGGCGCGCCGATCCTCTATCGTCCGGTCCATCCGTTCGGGAGGGGGATACCGGATGACCGACATCGCCGCCGACGCCGTGCCCGCCGCCGCGCCGGTTTCCGCCCAGGCCGCGGTGCCGCGCATCGCCACTTTGGACATCGTCCGCGGCATCGCGGTGATGGGGATATTGGCGATGAACATCGTCGCCTTCGCCATGCCCTTCCAGGCCTATCCGAACCCGGTCGCCTTCGGCGCGGCGAGCGATGCCGACATCGCGTCGTGGGCGTTCAACTTCATCTTCATCGACGGCAAGATGCGCGGCCTCTTCTCCTTCCTGTTCGGGGCGAGCACCCTGCTGGTGATCGAGCGCGCCAGGGCGGCGGGCGCCTCGCCGGCCCGGGTCCATTATGCGCGGATGATCTGGCTGCTCGTGTTCGGCCTGATCCATTTCTACTTCATCTGGTTCGGCGACATCCTCTCGGGCTATGCCCTGGTCGGCCTCGTCCTCTTCTTCTTCCGCGACCTGCCGGTCCGCAAGCTGATCATCTGGGGCGTGATCCTGATCGCGGTGCAGACATTGCTGTTCGCGAGCATCGCCGCCGGCGCCTTCTACCTCAGCGCCGCCGCCGCCGCGCCCGATCCGCGCCCGGAGGTGGTCGAGGGATGGCGCTCGATGCGGGAGGGCTTCGCTCCGCTCGCCGGCCACGAGCTCTCCGCCAAGCTGGCCCTGTTCCAGGGGCCCTGGACCGGCCTCGTCCACAAGCGGCTGATCGAGGACGGCACCGAGCCCTTCTTCGGCATCTTCTTCTTCGGCTGGGAGACCCTGGGCTACATGCTGCTCGGCATGGCGGCGCTGAAATCGGGCTTCTTCCGCGGCGAATGGCCGGCCGAGCGCTACCGCAAATGGGCGCTCACCGGCTTCGCCATCGGCATCCCCGCTTACGCCCTGTTCGCCTTCCTGCTCATCCGGAGCGGCTTTTCGATCCCGATGCTGTTCGCCCTGTGGATGGCCGCGGCGACCCCGTTCCGGCCGTTCATGATCGTCGCCATCGCCTCGCTGATCATCCTGCTCACCCGCCAGGGCGGCGCCCTCGTCGACCGCATCGCCGCGGCGGGCCGCGCCGCCTTCACCAACTATCTCGGCACCTCGATCCTGATGACGACCCTCTTCTACGGCTACGGCTTCGGCTTTTACGGAACGATGAGCCGGATCGAATTGTGGCTGGTGGTGATCGCGATGTGGGCGCTGATGCTGCTCTGGTCCAAGCCCTGGCTCGACCGCTACCGCTATGGCCCGTTCGAATGGCTCTGGCGCAGCCTCGCCCGCTGGCGGCTGGAGCCGATGAAAAAATAGGGACTGTCCCTATTTTCAGAGCCGGCCGAATTCCTGGTTGCTCGGCTTCTTGCCGAAGGCGCGGCGCTGGGCGAGCGGGTTGGTTTCCTCCTCGAGCAGGCCGATGGTCTGAGTGTAGAGCGGCCTCAAGCGCGCGACCTGGGGGATGATGTCGTCGGGGAAGAGGTGCGATTCGAGCGCGCGGCGGCCGGCGAACTCGATCTGCTCGGCGAGGTCGGCGAGCGGCTCGGCGCCGAACTGGCGCGCCTCCGATTTCATCGTGTGGGCGGGGAGCACGATCGCGGCGATGTCGCGGCGGTGCATCGCCTCCTCGATCCTGGCCACCGCCTTCTCGCCGTCCTCGAGGAAATAGCCGAGGATGCGCACGAAATTGGCGCCCAATTCGGTGCGCATCTGCGAAAATTTGCTCCAGTCGACGATGGCGGCGGCGGCGTCCAAGCGCGGGTTCCCTTCCTGGCGCGCCAATTCTAAGCGGAGAGGGTAAACAGGGCATTGACGCGAGACGCGAAGAACACGGTAAACGCCGCGTTAGCCGTTAATCTTTTCCCCGCCCGTCGAACGGGTTCCTCGAGGCGCGCGCCTGGAGGCGCACCGGCACCGCGCCGAAGCCGAGCTCGCGGCGGATGCCGTTCACCAGGTAGCGCAGGTAGGAATCGGGCAATTGGTCGACGCGGGTGCCGAACAGGACGAAGCTCGGCGGGCGCGTGTTGACCTGGGTGATGTACCTCAATTTGATCCTCTTGCCGCCTGGCGCCGGCGGCGGATTCTTCTCCACCGCCGCCTCGAACCAGCGGTTCAGCTGGCCGGTCGTCACCCGCTGCGACCAGGCTTCGCGCACCTCGAAGGAGGCGGCGAGCAACTGGTCGATGCCCTTGCCGGTCTTGCCCGAGACGGTCAGCAGCGGCACGCCGCGGGCCTGGCTCAGCCCTTCGTCGAGCGCGGCCTTGATGCCGTTGAACAGGGCGGAGCCGTTCTCGGCCACGTCCCATTTGTTGACCGCGATCACCAGCGCCCGGCCTTCCTGCAGGACATGGTCGGCGATCCTGAGGTCCTGCGCCTCGAGCCCGCGGGTGCCGTCCAGGAGCAGCACGACGACCTCGGCGAAGTCGACCGCGCGGCGGGCGTCGGCGACCGAGAGCTTTTCGAGCTTGTCCTCGACCTTGGCGCGCTTGCGCATTCCCGCCGTGTCGATCAGCCGCACCGGCCGCCCCTGCCATTGCCAGTCGATCGCGATGCTGTCGCGGGTGATCCCCGCCTCCGGCCCGGTGATCAGCCGCTCCTCGCTCAGCATCCGGTTGATCAGCGTCGACTTGCCGGCATTGGGCCGGCCGACGATGGCGAGCTTCAGCGTCGGATCGCCCTCGTCCGCCGCTTTCTCCTCCGCCTCCCCGCGTTCGACATGCGGCCGGAGGTGCTCGAACAGGTCGACGATGCCCTCGCCATGCTCGGCGCTGAGCGCGATCGCCTCGCCGAGCCCCAGCGACCAGGCTTCGAGGATTCCCGTCTCGCCCGATCTGCCCTCGGCCTTGTTGGCGGCGAGGATCACCGGGGTCGCCTCCGAGCGCAGCCAGCGGCCGATCTCCTCGTCCAGCGGCGTCACCCCGGCGCGGGCGTCGATCAGGAACAGAGCGGCGTCGGCCTCGCGCACCGCGGCGACGGTCTGCGCCCGCATCCGCCCGGGCAGGGTCTGCGGGTCCTCGTCCTCATAGCCGGCGGTGTCGATCACCCGGAAGTCGAGGCCGAGCAGGCTCGCCTCGCCCTCGCGCCGGTCCCGAGTCACGCCCGGCCGGTCGTCGACCAGAGCGAGCCGCCTGCCGACCAGCCGGTTGAACAGGGTCGACTTGCCGACGTTCGGGCGGCCGATGATCGCGACGGTGGGCAGGCGGGGCATAGCGCGCCGCCCTGCCGCTTTAGCGGTAGGCGGTCAACCGGCCCTCGTCGTCGAGCAGGTAGAGGGTGTTGCCCGCGACCACCGGCGGCAGCGAGAAGGCCGAGTGGGTCTCGACCATGGACTGGATCGCGCCGTCGGTGGGCGAAACATAGGCGATCTGCCCCCGGGAGCTGACCAGGATCAGGCGATTGCCGGCGAGGATCGGCCCCCGCCAGAAGATCGGATCGCGGCCCGGGTTCCGCCGGCGATTTCCGCGCGCGTCGGGCGCCCGCTCCTGCGGCGGCCGGCGGAAGCCGGGAAGCTGCGAGATCCAGCGGATGCGCCCCGAGGCGCGCGAGACCGCGAGCAGCTGCGCCCGATCGGTCACGACGAACACCCATTCGCCCGCCACCCAGGGGGTCGAGATGCCGGCAACGTTCAATTCCCAGACGCGCTGGCCGGTGATCAGCTCGACCGCGACCATGCGCCCGCCCTGGCCGATCGCGAACACCCGGCCATTGTCGATCACCGGGTCGGCGTCGATGTCGGACAAGGTGCCGACCACGGTCGAGATGCCGGTCCGCGCCAGCGCGTCCTGCCAGACCACCTGGCCGTTCTCGTAGCGATAGGCGGTGAGCTCGCCCGAAGCGAAGCCGGCGACGAGCGTCGATTGGGCGAAGGCCGGCGCCGCCGCGCCGAACACGCCGGCGAGCTCGAACGAGCCGGCGGCCTGCCAGCGGGTCTCGCCGTTGGCGGCGTTGAGCGCATAGAGCTGGTTGTCCTGGCTCAGCACGTAGACATTGTCGTTGCCGATCGTCGGGGCGCCGCGCAGCGGGCCGCCCGGCTTGACGAGCCAGATCCGGTTGCCCGTGGCGGCATCGAGCGCGGCCGCGTCGCCGGCGCCGTTGGTGACGTAGAGCCGGCCGCCGTCATAGCTGACGCCGCCGCCGTAGAGCGTCTCGCTCGGGCTGTTCTCGCCGCGCACCTGATGCTCCCAGACGAGCGCGCCGGTTTCGGCATTATAGGCGCGCACCCGCGCCTTGACGTCGATCGTATAGATCCGTCCGTCCGCGACCACGGGTTCGGAGGCGAGCCGGCCGGCGGGGCTGTCGCCCTCGCCGATGCTGGCGCTCCAGGCCTGAGTCGGCGCGGTGCCGAGCGCGACATGGCCGATCGACTTGGACGCGTTGCCGCCGGGCTGCGGCCACTCGGCATTGGCGGCCGGCCCCGGAACCACGACCGCCACGTCGGCGAGGGTCGGATCGGCTTCGATCGCCGCGTCGTTGCCGAGCACGGAGATGCGCTCGCCGACGGTCGGGGTGGTCGGCCCGCGACGGCCGCGGAGGATGCCGCAGCCGCTCAGCACGCTGAGGGCGACCAGGGCGGTAACGATGCGCTTCATTCGGCTTTTTCCCTTGTTGCGGCCGGCGCCGGCCGGGCGGGTTCGGCGGGCCGGGCCGGCGCCGCGGCGGGCGCGGCCGGCTCGTCGATGGCGTCGACACCTAGAGAGCCCGCCATCTGAACGGCTCTTGTACGGATCGATTCCGGCACGTTCGGATCGCGCCCGACGCGGCCGAAGATCGGCCCGGCGAGGTCGGGACGGTGCATCTTCAAATAGGCGATTCCGATCATCTCGCCGGCGCTGCCCAGCCACGGGCTGCCCGGCTGCGCCAGCGGCCCCAGCCGCTGCACCACCTGCTGGGGCGGCAGCGAGTCGAACTCGAGCTGGGTCTGGCGGATCAAGGCGGCCTGGCGGTAGCTCTCGTCGAGCCCCTGGTCGGCGGCGATCGCGCGCAGGGTCGCGATCGCGGCCGGGGCGTTGCCGGCGGCGGTCTGGGCGTTGGCGCGGGCGAACAAAGCGGCGGCGCGATAGCCCGGCCGTTCGCTGGCGGCGAGCGCATCGAGCCTGGGGGTCGCGGCGGCGCGGTTGCCGGCCTCGAGGCTGTCCAGCGCCGCGACCAGGGATTCACCTTCGGCCTCGGCGGCCGCGGCCTTGTGCGCCTGCCACCAGATCCAGCCGCCGATCCCCGCCAGCACGAGCAGCACGGCGGCGACGAGCGCCCAGCCGTAGCGCTTCACGAAATGGGCCATCTGCTCGCGGCGGAGCTCGTCGTCCACTTCTCTCAGGAAGGTATCACCGTCGTCCGGCTTGAGCGCCAAGGTCGTTCTCCACAGTAGGGAAGGCTGCCGCGCAGCCGCCCTTCAAACATGGTCGGGCGTCCGCCGGCGCACGGCGGGCGCGCGCCCCAACGCTCCTTAGCCACGCGCCGCGCGAAACGGAAGGCTACTTCTTGGCGCGGTAGATCTGCTCCTCGGTCGGGAAGGCGCGGCTCTTGACGTCCTCGGCGTAGGCGGCGGCGGCGGCGCTGATCTCCGAGGCGAGGTCGCCGAAGCGCTTGACGAAGCGCGGGGTGCGCTCGAACATTCCCATCATGTCTTCGGTGACGAGGATCTGGCCGTCGCACGAGGCCGAGGCGCCGATGCCGATCGTCGGGCAGGCGACCGCCCGCGTCGCTTCGGCCGCGATCTCCTCCATCACTCCTTCGAGCACGAGCGCGAAGCAGCCCGCCTCGGCGACCGCTTTGGCGTCGGCCAGCACCTTGGCGGCCTCGGCATCGTCGCGCCCCCGCGCCCGGTAGCCGCCGAGCGCGTTGACCGCCTGCGGAGTCAGCCCGACATGGCCGATGACGGGCACGCCGCGCCGGGCGAGGAAGGCGACCGTTTCGGCCATCGCCTCGCCGCCCTCGAGCTTGACCGCGGCCGCGCCGGTTTCCTTCAGCACCCGCGCGGCGTTGCGGAAGGCCTGCTCGGGGCTTTCCTCATAAGCGCCGAACGGCATGTCGACCGCGACCAAAGCGTGCCACGAGCCGCGCACCACCGCGGCGCCGTGCGCGCACATCATGTCGAGGCTCACCGGGATCGTGGACGGGAGTCCGTAAATTACCTGGCCGAGGGAATCGCCGACCAGGAGCAGGTCGCAATGCGGATCGAGCAATTGCGCCATCCGCATCGTGTAGGCGGTGAGCGCGACGATCGGCTCCTTGCCCTTGCGGGCCATGATCGCCGGCGCGGTCAGCCTCTTGCCGGGCGCCGGCGTCGGCGTCGCCCGGCTGGTCGCGGTGTCGATCGTGTAGGTGGACATGGGGCGATGCTTAGTCGATCGGCACCGGCTCCGCAAAGGTCGCCGCCTTCATCGCGGCGACGAAGTCCCGCACATCCTCGCCCCGCGCGATCCGCTCGACGATCGCCGAGCCGCAGATCACCCCCGCCGCACCTGCCGCCAGCGCCGCGCGGACATGGTCGGGCCGCGAGATGCCGAAGCCGAAAATCGGCGGCGGCGCCCCGGCCGCGCGCAGCACCGCGAGCATCTCCCCATGGTCGAGCCGCACCTCCTCGTCGGCGCCGGTGACGCCCGGGCGCGCGACGCAATAGACATAGCCCTCGCCGAGCCGGGCGATCCGCCGCAGGCGCTCCACGGGCGTGTTGGCGGCGGCGATCAGCACCGGCGCCACGCCCCAGGCGCGCGCCGCCGCGACGAAGGGCGCGGCCTCGTGAAGCGGCACGTCGGCGACGAGGACGCTGTCCGCGCCCGCCTCCCGCGCCGCGCGATAGAAACGGTCGCGGCCCCGCGCGAGCACCAGATTCGCATAAGTGAGGATGCCGACCGGCACCTCGGGGTGACGATCGCGAAAGCCGCGGATCAGCGCGAAGCAGTCGGCGGGTCGGACGCCCGCGGCCAGCGCCCGCGCCGCCGCGGCCTGGATCACCGGCCCGTCGGCGATCGGATCGGAGAAGGGGATGCCGACCTCGATCATGTCGGCGCCGCCCGCCACGAGATCGTCGAGGATCGCCGCGCTTCCCGCCAGCTCCGGGTCGCCGAGCATGACGAAGGCGCCGAACACGCCTTCGCCGCGCGCGAACAGGGCGGCGTAACGGCTCATAGCAGCGCCTGCGCCTGCGCCATGTCCTTGTCGCCCCGCCCCGACAGGCCGACCAGCAGCACCGCCCCCTCGGTCGCGATCTTCAGTGCATGAGCGAGGGCGTGGGCCGATTCGAACGCGCAGACGATCCCTTCGGCCCGCGCCAGCAGGGCGAAGGCCACCAGCGCCTCCGCGTCGGTCGCGCCGACATAGGCGGCCCGGCCGCTGTCCTTGAGGAAGGCGTGCTCCGGCCCGACCGCGGGATAATCGAGGCCCGCCGAAACCGACCAGCTTTCCGAGACCTGCCCGTCCGCGTCCTGCAGCACGTAGGTTTCGGCGCCGTGCAGCACGCCCGGCCGGCCCCGCTGCAGGGTGGCGCCATGCTCGCCGCCGTCGAGCCCCTTCCCGGCGGCCTCGACTCCGATCAGCTTCACCTGTTCGTCCGCGATGAAGTCGGCGAACAGGCCGATCGCGTTGGAGCCGCCGCCGACGCAGGCGATCGCGGCGTCGGGCAGCCGCCCCTCGGCCGCCAGCATCTGCGCCCGCGCCTCGCGGCCGATCACCCGCTGATACTCGCGCACCATCAGCGGATAGGGATGCGGCCCGGCGACCGTGCCGAGCAGATAATGGGTGTCTTCGAAGCTCGCGGTCCAGTCGCGCAGCGCCTCGTTGATCGCCTCCTTGAGGCCGCCCGCCACCGGCACCACTTCCGCGCCTATCAGCCGCATCCGGAACACGTTCAATTGCTGCCGCTCGACGTCGCGGTCGCCCATGTAGATGCGCGTCGGCAGGCCGAACAGGGCACCCGCCATCGCGGTGGCGACGCCGTGCTGGCCGGCGCCGGTCTCGGCGATCAGCCGCCTCTTGCCCATCCGCCCGGCGAGCAGCGCCTGGCCGAGCACCTGGTTGGTCTTGTGGGCGCCGCCGTGGAGCAGATCCTCGCGCTTCAGGTAGATCCGGCCCGGACCGAGGTTGCGGCAGAGCGTCAGCGGCGTCGGCCTGCCGGCATAGTCGGCGAGCAGGGCGGCGAGCTCGGCCTGGAAGCCGGCATCCTCCTGCGCCGCGAGGAAGGCGGCTTCGAGCTGGTCGAGCGCCGGCATCAATACCTCGGGCACGAAGGCGCCGCCATGGGCGCCGAAGCGGCCGGACATCAGCATGGCCGCACCGGCAGCCTGAGCGCTTCGAAAAAGGCGGCCGTGCGGTGCGAATCCTTCCAGCCCGCCACCGCCTCGAGTCCCGAGCCGACGTCGAGCGCATAGGCGCCGAGCCGCGCCGCCGATCGCGCATTGGCCGGGTTGAGGCCGCCTGCGAGCAGCCCGTTTTGCAAGTCCGGGCGGCCGGCGACGCGCGACCAGTCGAAGGTGCGGCCGGTGCCGCCGGGCCCTGAATCGAACAGCAGACGGTCGGCGCCGGTCCGGGGGCCGATGGCGCCGGCGCCGACCCGCACCGCGGCCCAGATCTCGGTCTCCGCGGGAAGCAGGGCGCGAACGGCGCCCACCTCCTCGTCGCCGTGCAGCTGCACGGCATGGAGACCGAGCCCGCGGGCCGCGGCGCTGACTTTGGCCGGATGTTCGTCGCGGAATATGCCGACGATCCGGCAATTCGATCTGGCCTTGGCGAGGATCGCCTCGGCCTGCCTGGGCGTGACCCCGCGCGGCGTTCCCGACACCATGACCAGCCCCGCATGGGTCGCCCCGGCCGCCGCCGCCATGTCGAGATCGGCGGCGTTGGTGAGGCCGCAGACCTTGACCCGGCCGAAGGCGAGCGCGCGCGCCGCCTCGTCCGGCCGCGCCGCCCGCATCAAGGCGGTGCCGACCAGGAAGGCGTCGGCGAACGGCGCCAGCCGAGCGACGTCGGCGCGCTCCCCGATCCCCGATTCGGCGACCACGAGCCGGTCCTTCGGCACCAAGGGCGCGAGCCGCTCGGTGACGGCGAGATCGACCTCGAGCGTGCGCAGGTCGCGATTGTTGATGCCGATCAGCGGCGCGCCGAGCGCGACGGCGCGCCGCACCTCGCGTTCGTCATGCGCCTCGACCAGCACGTCCATGCCGAGCGGCTCGGCGGCGGCGATCACCGCCCGCGCATCCTCGTCGCCGAGCACCGACAGCATCGCCAGCACGGCGTCGGCGCCGGCGGCGCGCGCCTCCGCCACCTGGCGCGGATCGACGATGAAATCCTTGGCGAGGATCGGCCCGTCATAAACCGCGCGCACCGCCCGCACATCGTCGAGCGAGCCGCCGAAATAGGGCCCGTCGGTGAGCACGCTGACCGCGTCCGCCGCGCCGGCATAGGCCCGCGCCTGCGCGCCGGCGTCGACCCCGCCGAGCCTGCCCGCCGAGGGCGAGGCCTTCTTGACCTCCATGATGAAGCGCGCGCCGGGCCGGGCCAGCGCCGCCCTGAGGCTGCGCCGCGTCGGCCGGGCGACCGGGCTCGCCGCGCCGAGCCGCGCGGCGACGTCGGCCCGCTTGCGCGCCAGGATGGCGTCAAGCATGGCTGATCTCGACGAGCGCCTGGAGCAGCCGATAGCCGGCGCCGGTGCCGAGGATCGCCAGCGCGGTTTGCGCGCCCGCGCGCAGCGAGTCCGCCTTGCCGGCGGTGAACAGCAGAGCGCCCGCATTGAGCGCGACCGCCTGCTTCTCCGCCGCCGTGCCGTAGCCGTAGAGCAGGGCCTTCAGCCGCTCGGCATTTTCCTCCGGGCCGCCGCCCTGGATCCGGGCCAGCGGCGCCCGCTCGAAGCCGGCATCCTCGGGCGCGATCGTCAGCCGCTCGAGCGCGCCGCCCGCGAGCCGCACCGCCTCGGTCCCGCCGTGGAGCGCGACCTCGTCGAGCCCGGCGCCGTGCACCACCATCGCCCGCTCGACGCCCAATGCCGCGAGCGTCAGCGCGACCGGCTCGAGCAGCCGCTCCTCGGCGACGCCGAGCAATTGCACCCTGGGCTCCGCCGGGTTCACGCAGGGGCCGAGCACGTTCATGATCGTGCGCACGCCGAGCGCGCGCCGCACCGGCCCGGCGTGCCGAAGCCCGGGATGGTATTGGGGCGCGAACAGGAAGCAGAGGCCGATCTCGTCCAGCGCGCGCCGCGAGACCCCGGCCGGCGCATCGAGCTTCACGCCGAGCCGCTCGAGCACGTCGGCCGAGCCGCAGCGCGAGGTGACCGAGCGGTTGCCGTGCTTGGCGACCGGCAGCCCCGCCGCCGCCGCGACGAAGGCGACCGCGGTCGAGAGGTTGATCGTGCCGGCACCGTCGCCGCCGGTGCCGCAGCTGTCGGCGAACAAATAATCGGGGCGGTCGAACGGGGCATCGGCGGCGCGCAGCGCGCGGGCGGCGCCGATCAGTTCGTCGCTCGTCTCGCCCCGGATCCGGAGCGCGATCAGCATCGCGGCGATGGCGGGCTCGTCGAGCCGGCCCTCGACGAGCGCTTCGAACAGCCGCTCGGCCTGGCTCTGGCTGAGCGATTCGCCCGCATAGAGGAGCGCGAGCGCCTCCTCCCGGGGTTCCGGCGCCGCGGCCGAGGCGGCGAGATTGGTCATGTACATGTCGAAAATTCCTGCAGCGATGGGACAAAGAAAAAGCCCGCCGGGAGCGGCGGGCCTTGGCTTATTCAGGTTCGGACCAGGGAGTCGTCACCATCGCTGCAGGCGAGCCGCGTCGACCGGGTGTCCCCGCCACCAAAGACGAACGAAGGTGGAGCGCTGGCTCATGGGCATCAGCATCCGGATTTCGGCCGGATGCGTCAACCCTTTTTCCTCCCCACGATTTCGTGGGGAGGGGGACCATGCGAAGCATGGTGGAGGGGTAGCTGATGAGGCCTCGCCTTCTACCCCTCCACCACCCTGCGGGTGGTCCCCCTCCCCGGCAAAGCCCGGGGAGGATTTTCAGGAATAGAAGATGTGCAGGCCGATGCGGGCGCTCTGGGCGAGCCGGCGGCCCCAGCTCGGCGAGACGTAGCGGGCATGGTACCAGAGGCAGGATTCGGGCAGCACCCGCGGCGTCATCCGCTCCTTGGCGATCCGCGCCACCGCGACCGCGCGGCGCCAGGCGTCCGAGCCGCGATCGGCCTGGGGGATTCGGCCGCGGCGGACGAAGGAGAATTGGGCGGGCTGGACGACCACCCCGCAAAGCGTGGCCGGATAGCGGCCCGAGGCGGCACGGTTCATCACCACTTCGGCGACCGCGAGCTGGCCCTGGAGCGGCTCGCCGCGCGCCTCGAAATAGACGGCGTTGGCGAGGCAGTCCTGCTCGGTGCCGTCGGTCTCGGCCCCGGCATGTTCGGCGACCAGCGCGTCGAGCGAGCGCCGCTCGGGCGGCGGGGCCGCATGCGCCTCGTCGGCGAGGCCGACGCTCTGGGCGAAGGCGGCGACGCTCGCCGGAACCCCCACCGCCTGGGCCTGGACCGGACCGCCGAACAAGGCGGCGCCGGCGAAAGCGAAAGCCGCCACGGCAAAGGCCGCGGCGCGAACCGTTGAAATCATCTGAAACTTGCTTCATTGCGGCGCAGCCCTCGGCCCGATGCGTCACGCACCGGCGGCGTCCCACTGCTCCGTCTTGCTCCGGCCGCGGGCCTTCAAAAAGGCTCTGGCGGCACCCGCTCGTTAACTCGTGGAGGGGCACTTGGCGGCGAAAGATTAACGGCGCAAGCCTTCTTGCTGCAGCGCAGCGATGAGCTGCGCGGGCGACGGGACGAACCGAGGAACCGTCGGAATCAGCGCTGCGGCGCGGGCGCCGCCGGCAGCTGAGCCGGCACTCCCGACACCAGCCGCACCCGCGGCGAGGGCACCCAGCCGGCGGCGCAGGGGCCGAGATAGTCGCGCCGCGCCGCCACCGGCCCGGCGACGCCGCAGCGCTCGGCCGCGCGGCCGCCGGAATCGTAGACGATGCCGAACCAGCGCTCGTCTTGGGTGCGGGTGCAGATGAAGAAGTCCGAGCCGGGCTCGAGCCGGTCGATCTCGGCGGCGCGGTCGAACGGCGCCGCGCGCACCGGCAGCGGCGCCGCGGTGCCGCGCTCGCGCACGGCGCCGCGGGCGTTGCAGGCGGCGAAGCTCGGGCCCAGCTCGCCGATCCGGACCGGCGTCGCGAGCTCGTTGAGCAGGGTCCGGTCGCTGTCGTCGCGCACCAGAGGCGGCGTCGTCGAGCCGCCGACGGCCTGCCGATTCCCGCCCTCATCGCCGCAGCCGGCGAAGAGGATCGGCACCAGGAGGAGCGCGGCGCGGGCTTTCACCGGGCGAGATTTAGCCCTAGCGGTGATGCTTTGGAAGGACCCCGCGCGTCATGGCGAAATGGCTGATGAAATCCGAGCCCCACGTCTACGGCTGGAACGACCTCGTCCGCGACCGGCGCACCGACTGGGACGGCGTGCGCAACAACGCCGCCCGCCTCCACCTGCGCGCGATGCGCCCCGGCGACGAGGCCTTCTTCTACCATAGCGGCGAGGAACGCGCCGTGGTCGGCATCATGAAGATCGCCGGCTTGGGACAGCCCGACGGCGAGAACGGCGCCTGGGTCAAGGTCCCGGTCGAGCCGATCCGGCCGTTGGCGCGGCCCGTCACGCTCAAGGAGATCAAGGCCGAACCCGCCCTCGCCAGGATGGAGCTGATCCGCCAGTCCCGCCTTTCGGTCAGCCCCGTGCGCGACGAGGAATGGGCGGCGGTGCTGAAGATGGCGGGCTAGGAGGGGCCTAAGCCGCCTCTGCCTTGCGGCTTTGCCGCTTCCTTTCGTGGGGATCCAGATAGCGCTTGCGGATCCGGATCACCCGCGGCGTCACCTCGACCAGTTCGTCGTCCTGGATATAGGCGATCGCCTGCTCCAGCGTCATCCGCTTCGGCGGGGTGAGGCGGATCGCGTCGTCCTTGCCGCCGCTGGCGCGGAAGTTGGTCAGCTGCTTGGATTTGAGCGGGTTGACCTCGAGGTCCTGGGGCTTGGCGTTCTCGCCGATCACCATGCCTTCGTAGAGCTTCTCGCCGGGGGCGATGAAGAGGATGCCGCGCTCCTCGAGCGCGTTCAGCGCATAGGCGACGGCGTCGCCCTGCTCCATCGAGATGAGGACGCCGTTCTGGCGGCCCTGGATCGGGCCCTTATAGGGGCCGTAGCGCTCGAACAGGCGGTTCATGATGCCGGTGCCGCGGGTGTCGGAGAGGAACTCGCCATGATAGCCGATCAGGCCGCGCGACGGCGCCGAGAAGGTGAGCCGGGTCTTGCCGCCGCCCGAGGGGCGCATGTCGGTCAGCTCGCCCTTCCTTTGCGCCATCTTCTCGACGACGGTGCCGGCATGCTCGTCGTCGACGTCGATGACGACCGTCTCATAGGGCTCCTCGCGCCCCTTGGGGCCGTCGCGGAAGAGGACGCGCGGGCGGCTGATCGACAGCTCGAAGCCCTCGCGCCGCATCGTCTCGATGAGGACTCCCAATTGGAGCTCGCCGCGCCCGGCGACCTCGAACGCGTCCTTGTCGGCGCTCTCCGTGATCCGGATCGCGACATTGCCCTCGGCCTCGCGTTCGAGCCGGTCGCGGATCACTCGGCTCTGGACCTTGTCGCCGTCGCGCCCCGCATAGGGGCTGTCGTTGACCGCGAAGCTCATCGCCAGCGTCGGCGGGTCGATCGGGCGCGCCCGCAAGGGCTGGGTCAGGCCGGGATCGGCGATGGTGTTGGAGACAGTCGCCCTGGTGAGGCCGGCAATGGCGACGATGTCGCCCGCCTCGGCGCTCTCGACCGGCACCCGCTCGAGGCCGCGGAAGGCGAACAATTTGGTCGCCCGCCCCTCCTCGACGACATCGCCGTCGACGTCGATCGCGCGGATCGGCATGTTGACGTCGAGCCGGCCGCTCTCGATCCGCCCGGTGAGGATGCGCCCCAGGAACGCGTCGCGGTCGAGCAGGGTCGCGAGCATCTTGAACGGCCCCTCGGGATCGAGGCCGGGGGCGGGCACGTGGCGGACGATCGTCTCGAACATCGGCGTCAGATCGCCCGAACGGACGTCGTCGGTCAGCCCCGCATAGCCGGCGCGGCCGCTCGCATAGAGGGTCGGGAAATCGAGCTGCTCGTCATTGGCCTCGAGCGTCAGGAACAATTCGAACACCTCGTCGAGCACCTCGGCCGGGCGCGCGTCGGCGCGGTCGATCTTGTTGACGACGACGATCGGCTTGAGGCCGAGCGCGAGCGCCTTGCCGGTGACGAACTTGGTCTGCGGCATCGGCCCCTCGGCGGCGTCGACGAGCAGGATGACGCCGTCGACCATCGAGAGGATGCGCTCGACCTCGGCGCCGAAATCGGCGTGGCCGGGCGTGTCGACGATGTTGATCCGGGTCCCCCGCCATTCCACCGAGGTGCATTTGGCGAGGATGGTGATCCCGCGCTCCTTCTCGAGGTCGCTCGAATCCATCGCCCGCTCCTCCACGCGCTGGTTGTCGCGGAAGGTGCCGGACTGGCGGAACAGCTGGTCGACAAGGGTCGTCTTGCCGTGATCGACGTGGGCGATGATCGCCACGTTGCGAAGGCTCATCTCGGGGTAACTCTCGGATGGGAGAAATGTTCGCCGGCCATATAGGCGTTATTGTGCAGTGCAGCAAGCGGTCAGCGCGCCACCCGCTCCAATATCTCCACGCCCCGCGCCAGCGCGCGGCGCTCGGAATCGGCGAGCTTGCGGAGGCGCGAGACGAGCGCGCCGACGCGGCGCTCGCGGCCGGCGTCGAGCAGCTGGATGCCTTCGCTGGTGGCGGCGATCTCGACGCTGCGGCGGTCGCCCGGCTTGGCGACGCGGGTGACGAGGCCGCGCTCGACCAGGGCGTCGACGATCCGGCTCATCGTCGGCGGCTTGACCTGCTCGGCCGAAGCGAGCTGGGCGAGCGACATCGGTCCGCCGAAGACGACCACCGACAGGGCCGACAGGCGCGGCGCGGAAAGGCCGCTGCCGTCATCCTCGCGCCGCAGCGTCCTCAACAGCCGGATCGCGGTCGAGTGAACCCGCGCGGCGACGTCCCTGATCTCCCCTTCGCCCATCTTGACTCCTAACACTTAGCTATGCTAACGATTCGCCTGCTTCAACATTTAGCATGACACGAAGGATAAATCCATGCCCATAAGTCCTTCTCATATCCTGCAAATCGCGATCCCGATTCAGGATCTCGAACGCGCCAAGCGATTCTATGGCGAGACGCTCGGCCTCACCCATTTGTTCGACGCGCCGCCCGGCCTCGCCTTCTACCAATGCGGCCAGACGCGGCTGATGCTGAGCCCGCCGAGCAGCGAGGAAGTCGCGAAGGCCTCGATCCTCTATTATTATGTGCCCGATTGCCGGGCGGCCGAAGCGGCGCTGGCCGCCGCCGGCGGCGACATCGTCGAGGGCGCCCATTGCCTCGCCCGGGTCGGCGACAAGGACATCTGGCTCGCCACCGCCCGCGACAGCGAGGGCAATTTCCTCGGTCTCATGAGCGAGGAACCGGCGGCCTGAGCGCTGATCGTCAAGACCATGTCATCCTGACGAAAGTCAGGACCCATGAACACGGAGTGCGCGAACCCGGCAACTCCGTGTTCATGGGTCCCGGATCAAGTCCGGGATGACGTGGAATAATTGCTCAAGCCCCCGCCGCGTCCCTGTTGCCTCCGCCGCGGCGTCGCCCTAGGCCGTCCTCCGCTTTGTCGGATGGAGGATGACTTGCTCGACCGCCGCACGTTTCTCGCCAGCTCCGCCGCGCTCGGCTTCGCCGGCCTCACCAATTTCCTCCCGGCCGCATTCGCGCAGGAGCCCAATGCCCGCGACCAGGCGCTGGACGCGCTGCTGACCGGCTGGTTCAACGAGGATCTGCGCGAGAATCCCGGCTTCGCGACCGCGCTCGGGCTCGACACCGGCGAGCTGGCGGCGTTGCGGGGCCGGCTCGGCGACAACAGCCAGGCCAAGGCCGATGCCGACCGGGCCAAGGCGGTGCGCCGGGCCGGCGCGCTCGCCGCCTTCGGCCGCGCCGGGCTGAGCCCCGCGGGCGAGCTCAACTACGACATCGCCGCCTTCCGCGGCGAGGTCGGGACGATGGGCGCGCGCTTCCACTACGGCAATGCCGGCGGCCGCCCGGCGCCCTATGTCGTCAGCCAGTTGGGCGGGGCTTATTATCAGGTGCCCGATTTCCTCGACACCCAGCATCCGGTTCGCAACGCCCAGGACGCCGATTACTACCTGGCTAGGCTCGAGGCGTTCGCGACCAATCTCGACCAGGAAACCGACCGCATCCGCCACGACGCGGCGCTGCGCGTCACCCCGCCCGACTTCGTCCTCGACAAGGCGATCGGCAATCTCCGGCAGCTGCGCGCGACGCCGGCGGCCGAGACGACCCTGGTCCGCTCGCTCGTCCGCCGCGCCGGCGAGGCCCGTCTCGAGGGCGATTATGGCGCCCGCGCGACCGCTTTGGTCTCCGGCCCGATCGCCGCCGCGCTCGACCGCCAGCTCGCGGCCCTCACTGCGCTGCGTCCCGATGCGACCCATCAGGCGGGCGCGGCCCGGCTGCCCGACGGCGCGGCTTATTATGCCTGGGGCCTCAGGGCCAACACCACGACGACGATGACCGGCGAGGAGATCCACCGGCTCGGCCTCGCCCAGGTCGCCGAGATCCAGGGCCAGCTCGACCCGCTGCTGCGCGCCGAGGGCTTCACCCGGGGCACGGTCGGCGCGCGGATCAACGCCCTCAACGTCGACCCGCGCTACCTCTATCCCAACACCGACGAGGGCCGCGCTGCCTTGCTCGCCTATCTGAACGAGGTGCTCGCCGACATCCGGCCGCGGCTGGGACGGATGTTCAATACGATTCCCCGCGCCGAGCTCCGCATCAACCGGGTGCCGGCGGCGATCGAGGCGGGGGCGCCGGGCGGCTATTATCAGGGCGCGCCGCTCGACGGGTCGCGGCCCGGAATCTACTACATCAACCTCAAGGACACCCACGAATGGCCCAAGATGGGCCTGAAGACGCTGACCTATCACGAGGGCATTCCCGGCCATCATTTCCAGATCAGCATCGCCCGCGAGGCCGGATCGCTGCCCATCTACCGGCGGACCGGCGGCTTTTCCGCCTATAGCGAGGGCTGGGCGCTCTATGCCGAGCGGCTCGGCGACGAGCTCGGCTGCTACGATGGCGACCCGCTGGGGCGGATCGGCTATCTCCAGTCCTATCTGTTCCGGGCGGTGCGGCTGGTCGTCGATTCCGGCCTCCACGCGAAGAACTGGAGCCGCGAGGCGGCGATCCGCTACATGATCGACAATGCCGCCGAGCCGGAGGGCTCCGCGGTGCGCGAGATCGAGCGCTACTGCGTCTGGCCCGGCCAGGCCTGCGCCTACAAGAGCGGTCAGACCGTGATCGCCGCCTTGCGCGCCGAAGCCGAGCGGCGGATGGGCGCGCGCTTCGACCTCAGGGGCTTCCACGACGCCCTGCTCAACGGCGGCGCGATGCCGCTGACCGTCCTCCAGCGCCGCGTCCGGGAATGGATGGCGGCCTAGATGCTCGCCCGGCGCTGGTTCCTGGTCCTTCTCGGCCTGCTGCTCGCCGCGCCGGCCGCCGCCGAGGACGCCGCCATCCTGCTGCGCCCGGCCCGAGTCTTCGACGGCGTCGATCCGATCCCGCACGAGGGCTGGCAGGTGCTCGTCCGCGGCGAGCGGATCGAGGCGGTCGGGCCGGGCCTCGCCGCCCCAGCCGGGTCCCGCATCGTCGATCTCCCCGGCGCCACCCTGATCCCCGGCCTGATCGAGGGCCACGCCCATCTCTTCCTCCACCCTTATAATGAAGCGAGCTGGGACGATCAGGTGCTGCGCGAGCCGCTGGCGCTGCGCACCGCCCGCGCCGTCGCCCAGGCCCGCGCCACCTTGCTGGCCGGCTTCACCACGTTGCGCGACCTCGGCACCGAGGGCGCGGGCTATGCCGATGTCGGCCTCCGCGACGCGATCGCCCAGGGGATCGTGCCGGGCCCGCGGCTGCTCGTCGCCACCCGCGCCCTCGTCGCGACCGGCAGCTACGGCCCGAGGACGGCCGACGCTGAGGCGCCCCTGGTCGGCGCCGAGGAGGCCGACGGGCCGGGCCTGGTCGCGGCGGCCCGGCGCCAGATCGGCGGCGGCGCCGACGTCGTCAAATTCTACGCCGACTATCGCTGGCGTCCCGGCGAGCCCTCCCGGCCGACCTTCACCATCGAGGAGATGCGCGCGGCGACCGAAGCCGCGCATGCCGCCGGCCGCACCGTCGCCGCCCATGCCTCGACCCCCGAGGGCATGCGCCGCGCGGTCCTCGCCGGTGTCGACACGATCGAGCACGGTAATGACGGCACGCCGGAAGTCTTTCGCCTGATGCGCGAACGCGGCACCGCGCTCTGCCCGACCCTGGCCGCGACCGAGGCGATCGCCCGCTATCGCGGCTGGAGCGGCGGCGCGCCCGAGCCGGAAGCGGTGCGCGCCCACCGCGCCGGCTTCGCCGCGGCGCTGGCGGCGGGCGTCACCATCTGCATGGGCGGCGATGCCGGCGTCTTCGCGCATGGCGACAATGCCCGCGAGATGGAGCTGATGGCCGCCGCCGGCATGCGTCCCGCCGAAATCCTGATCGCCGCCACTTCGGGCAACGCGCGCATCTTCCGTCTCGCCGACCGCGGCGCGGTCCGCGCCGGCCTGCTCGCCGACCTCGTCGCCGTCGACGGCGATCCGAGCCGCGACATCCACGCCGTCCGCGCGATCCGGCTGGTGATGAAGGGCGGCGTCATCGTCCGCGAGGAACGGCGCTAGGGGTTGGCGATCCGCCGCTTGAAATAGTGGAACGGATACCAGCTCGACACATAGGCCCAGCCGCTCCGCTCGAGCCGGGCGCGGGCCGAGTCCGGAAACAGCGCCGTCACCCGGCGATACTCCCAGTGCGAGCGGGTCTGGCGGAAGACCAGCGACAACGCGCCGGTCCGGACCAGCTCGCGCCCCCGGCGTCCCTCCTCCGCCATGATCGCCAGCTCGTTGAAGGCGGTCGCGCCGGTGCGGACGATGCGCTCGCCGCCATCCTCGGCTTCCGCCTCGCCGCCGCCGAAGCGCTGCTGGGCGGCCTGCTTGCTCGTGCCGATCAAGGCGCCGATCTCGGTCCAGCTCAGGCTCGCGCGGCGGCCCGCGTCGACCCAGCGATGGAGCGCCTGCCGGCTCTCGTCGGCGGCGACGTGGGCGGCGACGATCAGCGCGCCATAGTCGGCCTTGTCGCGCCCGGCGAACTCGCCATGCTTCTCGCTGTACCAGGCGAGGGCCAGATTGCCCGCCCGCGCCCGAATCTCCTGCTCTGCCGCAATGTCCATTTCGACTCCTCGTCGTCAATATCGCCTTGACGGCGGGTCAATATATCCTTGACGAAGCAACGTCAAGCACTTCTTGACGCCGAGGGAGCCCCATCGGCGGCGGCCGGTCGATGCGCTGCCCCTGCCATCGGCCTCTATGGTCCCGAAACAGGACTTGACCGAAGAGAACAAAAGGGGTACAGAGGACGTTCGCCAATCGGGGCATCGATTCGTTTCGGAGCCGTGGGGTATGGACTCGGGATCGCGAGGGAGTCACGTTGCCGGGGCAAGACGAGAATCGAGTATGAGTCGCGCAAGCCGAGTCCAGCCTCAGTTTCCAAGCGAGGCGGCGCCAATGGGGGATTGGACGAGTTAGGAGCATCCGGGGGAGGATCTATCATCAATTCCTGAGGTGAAGGCCGTGATTGCACGGTTTTGCTTTGTGGACCGCTATTGACCATGAAAAGCGATGAGAGGGAACGAACGTGACCACTTACACCGGCAGCAACGGCGACGACACGATCAGCGGCGGCAATGGCGCCGACACCATCTACGGCGGCGACGGCAACGACATCATCTCCGGCGGCAATAGCGTCGATGCGCTGTTCGGCGAAGGCGGGAACGACCAACTCACCGGCGACAACGGCGCCGACGATCTCACCGGCGGCGCCGGCGACGACGTGATCGACGGCAGCCACGGCTTCGACACCGCTTATTATTCGGGCCCGATCGGCGAATATTCCTTCTTCGCCGCGGCCGGCTATCTCCACGTCGTCCATCTCGGCGGCGCCGGCGCCGACGGCCACGACCAGCTGATCCGGGTCGAGCGGCTGGTCTTCGCGGACCGGGTGATCGACATCGACAGCGGCAAGAATGCGCCGGTCGCGGGCGACGACCACGTCTTCATCAACGAGGATACCGGCACCTACAGCAGCGGCGCGGGCAGCGTGCTGAACAATGATTTCGATTTCGACGGCGATCCGATGACGGTGAGCGGCGGCACCTTCACCGGCACCTACGGCACGCTGACGCTCAATGCGGACGGCACCTACAGCTACACCTTGTTCGCCTCCGTGCAGGGGCTGGATGACGGCGAGAACGTCACCGACAGCTTCAACTATACCGTGACCGACAATGACGGCAGCGACACCGGCCAGCTCGTCTTCCACATCGCCGGCCTCAACGACGCTCCCGTCGCCAATGACGACACCGCCTCGACCAGCGAGGATGCCGCGGTTTCCGGCAACGTGCTCGCCAACGACACCGACGTCGACGTCGAGCCGCTGGTGGTGGCGAATCCAGGCACCTATGTCGGCGCCTACGGGACGCTCGTCCTCGCCGCCGACGGCAGCTACACCTATACGCCGAACGCGGCCGCCCAGGCGCTCGATGACGGCGAGGTGGCGGGCGACTCCTTCGGCTACACCGCCTCGGACGGCACCGCTTCCGATACGGCGACGCTCAGCATCACCGTCAACGGCGCCAACGACGCCCCGGTCGCCAATGACGACACCGCCTCCACGAACGAGGACGCCGCCGGCGTCTCGGGCAACGTGCTCACCAACGACACCGACGTCGACGGCGAGCCGCTGACGGTGGCGAATCCGGGCACCTATGTCGGCACCTACGGGACGCTGACGCTGGCCGCCGACGGCAGCTACACCTACACGCCAGGCGCGGCCGCGCAGGGGCTCGACACCGGCGAAGTCGGGCAGGACGTCTTCTCCTATGCCGCCTCCGACGGCACCGCGTCGGACACCGCGACTCTCACCGTCAACGTCGCCGGCCTCAACGACGCCCCCGTCGCCAATGACGACACCGCGGCCACTGACGAAAACACCACCGTCTCCGGCAACGTGCTCGCCAACGACACCGACGTCGACGTCGAGACGCTGACGGTGACGAACCCGGGCACCTATATCGGCGCCTACGGGACACTCGTCCTCGCGGCGAACGGCAGCTACACCTATACGCCGACCGGGGCCGCCCAGGCGCTCACCGAGGGCCAGGTGGTGAACGACATCTTCAATTACACCGCGTCGGACGGCACCGCCTCCGATGCGGCGACGCTCACCGTCACGGTCACCGGCCTCGGCGGCGTTCCGCATGCCAATGACGACACCGCCTCCACCACCGAGGACGCCAGCGTCTCGGGCAACGTGCTCACCAACGACACCGACGACGAGAACGACCCGCTGACGGTGTCGAACCCGGGCACCTATGTCGGCACTTATGGGACGCTGACGCTGGGCGCCAACGGCAGCTATACCTATACGCCGAACGCCACCGCGGACGGGCTCGCCCAGGGCGAGAGTGCGCAGGACGTCTTCAGCTACACCGCCACCGACGGCGCCGGATCGGACACGGCGACGCTCACCGTCACCGTCAACGGCACCAACGACGCGCCGACGATCGACGCGGGCGGCACCGACGCGAGCGGCTCGGTGACCGAGCTTCCCGACAACGATCCCAACGAAGGAACGGCCGTCCACACCGACAGCGGCGCGGTCGCCTTCGACGACCTCGACCTCTCCGACACCCACAGCGCCAGCTTCACCCCCCAGGGCGGCGGCTATCTCGGCTCGTTCACCCTCGATCCGGTCGACCAGATGGGCGACAGCGTCGGCTGGGACTTCACCGTTTCCGACGCCGCGCTCGAAAGCCTCAGCGAGGGCGAGACCCGCACCCAGACCTATACGGTCGAGATCGACGACGGCCATGGCGGCACCGTCACCCAGGACGTCACCATCACCATCAACGGCGCCGGCGTCGGCACCGGCCCGCAGACCGTCTGGTATATCGACAACAGCGCCGTGGGCAGCGCCAATCTCGGCACCCAGGCCGATCCCTACACTTCGATCGCGGCGTTCAACGCCGCGCAGAACTCGGTGGGCGGGCCGCAGGTCGGCCACACCGTCCACCTGCTCGCGGGCACCGGCACCGGCGTCTATGCCGAAGCCGACGGCATCAACCTGCTCAACGGCCAGATCCTGATCGGCGACGCCAACGGCGCCGTGCGGCCGACGATCGAGGCGGCAGCCGGCGACGGAATCAACGTCGCCCAGAACAACAATGTCTCGGGCATCGACATCGGCAATACCAGCGGCGCCGACATCGCCGACAGCGGCGGCAGCGTCGGCACGCTGACCATCTCCGACGTCGGCAGCTCGGGCACCGGCCAGATCATCGACGTCGATCAGGGCGGCACGCTCAATGTCACCCTGAACGGCGCCGAATCGCTCGGCTCGAGCGGCGGGGCGGTCGACCTCGCCGGCGTCGGCGGCAGCTTCACCATCACCGGCGCGACGACGATCACCGGCATCCAGAGCGGCGGCGGCATCGACATCACCGGTTCGTCGGTCGCGGCGACCTTCGCTGGCGGGGGCACTGTCGCGACCCTCACCACCACCGCGGTCAACTTCGTCGGCAACACCGGCTCGCTTGCGATCGGCGGCGGCTTCGACATCGTCACCACCAGCGGCACCGGCTTCAACGCCACCGGCGGCGGCACCGTGACGGTGACCGGAAGCGGCAATTCGATCACCGCCGACAGCGGCACCGCGCTCAACATCGCCAACTCCACGATCGGCGCGGCCGACGCCACCTTCGAGAGCATCTCGGCCGGCAGCGGCGTGGGAAGCGCGGGCGTCGGCATCAGCCTCGTCAACACGGGCAGCCTCGGCGGCCTACACGTCACCGGCACCGGCGCGGCCGGCAGCGGCGGCACCATCCAGAACAAGACGGGCGCCGACGGCAGCGTCACCGGCGGCATCGGCATCTACATCAACAACTCGGCCGACGTGCAGCTCAACGACATGAATCTGCACGATTTCAGCAATTTTGCGATCCGCGCGCACAACGTCACCAACCTGCTGATGGACGGCATGACGATCAGCGGCACCAACGGGTCGAGCAACAGCGTCGTCGACGGCCTCGCCGCCGGCGCCCAGAACGGCGAGGATTCGATCCGCCTCACCAACATCTTCGGGACCAGCGCGATCACCGACAGCTCGATCGGCGGCGGCTTCACCGACACGCTGCACATCGAGAATATCAGCGGCACGCTGAACCTGCTGACGCTTGACAATGTCTCGGTCAGCGGCCGCAACGCCGCGGGCGCGAACAGCGGCCTCAACATCCTTGCGACCAATGCCGGTACGGTGATGAACGTCGCCGTGCTGAACTCCGATTTCACCACGGGCATCAACAAGATCGTCAACGTCGGCGCCAAGACCGGGACGACGATCAACCTCCTGTTCGACAATAACGACATCATGCAGAACGCCACCTTCGCCAACATCGTCGCCGGCGGCGGCGGCGTCTCGTTCAACGGCCTCGGCAATTTGAACTTCGCGATCACCAACAACGATTTCGACTTCAGCAACGGCGGCGCCGGGATCAAGTCGATCGGCGTCGACCTGTTCATGGGCGGCGGCAGCACCGGCAGTTTCTCCGGCATCGTGACCGGCAACAATATCGGCGTGAGCGGCGTCGCGAATTCGGGCAGCGGCGCGGCGGCCAGCGGCCTCAACATCGACAGCCAGGGCAGCGGCACATTCACGGTGCTGGTGCAGGACAACGACATCGTCAATTATGACGAGGCCGGCATCCGCCTCAGCGACACCAACGGCAGCAGCACGCTGAACGCGGTATTGGTCGGCAATACGGTGGACGAGCCCGGGGCGAACTCCTTCACCGGCCTGTTCGTCAACGCCGGCGCCGATCCGGGCACCGACTCCGGCCAGGTCACCAACCTGCAGCTCGGCGGCGGCGCCGGCTTCAGGAACGATTTCAGCAACGGCGATCAGTTCGACTTCGGCGACGTCTACCTGTTCAACTCCGCCGGCCAGCTCAGGCTGAGCCAGGGCAATTCCGCCGCGACCGACGTCCCGACCGTCTTCGACGACAACAACACGCCGCCGGCGACGATGCTCTTCACCACCGACCCGGGCCCGCCCGCGATCATCGTCGAGACCGCCGATATCGTGCGGCTGGTCGCCACCCCGCGCACGGTCACCGAGGACGGCGTCACCAGCATCACCTACACCTTCCTCAGGTGGGGCAACACGCAGAGCGCACTGACCGTGAACTTCAGCGTCGGCGGCACCGCCGTATTCGGCACCGATTATTCGCAGACCGGCGCGGACAGCTTCACCGGCATCAGCGGCACCGTGACCTTCGCCGCCGGCAGCCCGGTGGCGACGGTGGTGATCGATCCGACGGCCGACGCCGCGGTCGAGACCAACGACACGGTCATCCTCACCATAACCGCCGGCGCCGGCTACACGGCCGCCGGCCCGGCCGGCGCGACGGCGACGATCCTGGACGACGACGTCGCGCCGATGATGGTGGCGGCGCCCTCGGCTCACGCGGTCGGCGAAGATGGCGTCATGAGCCAGGCCGACGCCCAGCATCTCGTCGAGGCGGCGATCCAGCGCTGGGCGGAAGCCGGCGCCACGCCGGAGCAGATCGCGGCGATGCGCGCCGTCTCGGTCACCGTCGCGGACCTGGCCGGCCTCCAGGCCGGCCTCAGCGAGGGCGGCCACATCCTTCTCGACGACGACGGCGCCGGCCATGGCTGGTTCATCGACGCGACCCCCGGCGAGGACGGCGAGTTCGAAGGCTGGGGCACGCAGCTGACCGCCGCCGCGGGCGGCGGCGCCGAGGGTCGGATCGACGCGCTGACCGTGATTCTGCACGAGCTCGGCCACCAGATCGGCCTCGGCGACGATTATCACGGCAGCGAGTCAGACCTCATGCACGGCTTCGTCGATCTCGGCGAGCGCCGCCTGCCCGAGGGCCTGTTCGAGGTGGAAACCGCCGCGAATTCCGTCGGTCGAATCGAGTGGGGGCACATGCCGCTGTCCGTTTCCGACACGCCGCCGCTCGGTGCCGACTCGCCGATCCTCTAGGACGTAATGGCATTTCAAGTCCTCCCCTCCGGGGGAGGACATTTCGTCGCGCCGGCGGTCGGCTTCGTCACGCCGCGCTCCCCTCCGCGGCTCGGCCGTGCGATGGGCGGGCCGATGAACATGATGGCCCGTGACACCCTGCCCGTCTTGCGGCAGAAAAGCGATTCGTTGCCGGGGGGACTTGCGCGTTTCATGCCGTCGCAGAAAAGCCATGCGCGCTGGGGCGAGGCGCTGAGGTCGACGGTCGCGCTCTGGCTGTTCGTCCTGCTCGTCTTCTTGCCCGTCATCGCCGAGCGCCATCGCGGCGAGCCGTGGACCGGGGTCGCGCTCGATTGCTCGACCGTGCTCGTGTCGATCGGCTTCGCGATGGTGATGTTCCTCGCCTCGCGGGCGACGATCGGCATGCCGCCGCTGATGCGGGTGCCGCTCAGGGCGCTGGCGGTGATCGTCACCGCCGCGGCGAACACGACCTTCGATCTGATGTTCCAGGGCTGGATCGCCGACCATGTCGTCCAGGCCTGGCAGTCGCTGCCGGCGGACTTCAGCCGCGCTTATTCCTCGACGCTCAACTACATCCTCGTGTTCGGCGTCAACATGGTCCTGTTCCACGTCAATTACGCGCGCCGCGCCGGCATCCACCAGGAGCGCCGGATCGCCGAGGCCAACATGGCCGCGCAGCAGGCCCAGCTCGCCGCCCTGCGCTACCAGCTCAACCCGCACTTCCTGTTCAATTCGCTGAACTCGATCTCGGCCTTGATCGTCACCGGCCGCAACAAGGACGCCGAGGCGATGACCAACCGCCTTTCGGACTTCCTGCGCTCCTCCCTGAACGCCGACCCGTCCGAGCTCATCCCCTTGGACGCGGAGCTGGCGCTGACCGAGGAATATCTCGAGATCGAGAGCGTCCGCTTCGGCGAGCGGCTCAACATCGCGGTCGATTGCGCGCCGGACGCCTGCGCCGCTCTGGTGCCGAGCTTCCTCGTCCAGCCTCTGGTCGAAAATGCGGTCAAGCACGCGGTCGCCCGCTCGAGCGCGCCGGTCGAGATCGAGATCGACGCCGAGATCGAGGAGGGCGCGCTCAGGATCAGCGTCGCCAATTGCCTGATCGAGAGCGCCGAGACCGAGCGCCACTTCAACGCCGGCGCCGGGGTCGGCCTCGCCAATGTCCGCCACCGCCTCCAGGCGGTGTTCGGCAACCGCGCCTCGCTGACCGCCGGCCCCTCGGACGGCCGCTTCGTCGCCACCATCCGCATCCCCGAAGTGAAAAGCGCCTCCTGACGAATTGACTTAGGCCCGCGCCTGCGGAAAAGCTGGCGCCCGCTAAGGGGGCCTGTGCGATGCGCGTATTGCTGGTGGACGACGAGAAGCTCGCGATCGACCGGCTCCGCGCCTTCTTTTCCGACATCGAGGGGGTCGAGCTGGTCGGCGAGGCGCGCGACGGCAACGAAGCGGTGGACCAGATCCGCGCGCTCACTCCCGATCTCGTCATCATGGACATCCAGATGCCGGGCCGGACCGGCCTCAAGGCCGCGCGCGACATCGACGTCGAGCCGCGTCCCGAGCTGGTCTTCGTCACCGCCCACGAACATTATGCGCCCGACGCGTTCGAGGTCGAGGCGGCCGATTATCTGCTGAAGCCGGTCCGCTTCGACCGGCTGCGCCAGGCGGTGGACCGCGCGCGGCGCCGCCGCGCCCAGCGCGCCTCGATGAGCCGCGCCGAGCAGCTCGAGGCCGAGCTTGCCGGGCTGCGCGAAAAGGGCAGCGCGCCGCCGCCCGGCGACGACGGCTTCTGGGTGCCCGAGCGGCACGGCCAGCGCCGGGTGCCGGTCGAGACGATCGACTGGATCGAGGCGGCGCGCGACTATGTGCTGCTGCACACGCCCTTGAAGAGCCATTTGCTGCGGATCACGATGGCGGCGCTGGAAGAGCGCCTGGCGGGCTCGCCGCTGCTCCGGGTGCACCGGTCGGCCTTCGTGCGGCCGGACAAGGTGGCGGAGGTGCGCCGCGAAGGGCGCTCGCTGACCCTGGTGCTCGCCGACGGCGCGGAGGTGCAGATCGGGCCGAGCTACGTCCATGCCGCGCGCGAGGCGATCGGCTTCGACTGAAATTCAGGACATCGGAGGTCCGGGGCGGGCAAAGCGGGCGGTCATGCCCGGCGGCCCGTCCCCGGCCTCTCGTCCCTCGCCACGGGCCTCAGATGAGGATCGGCTGCGAGGTGGTGGCGGCCGCCATCAGCAGCACGCTGACGAACATCGCGGCGACCCAGGTCGATGCGGTGCGGAACTTGTCTGCGGTCATCTCTCACGTCCTTTCCGGCGGCGATCGGCGCCGCCAGTGACGGCCTAGGCGAGGCGGCCGCAAAGCGCGCGCGCCCTGCGATGACCGCCGCGAACGGTTCGACAAAGGTGCGCAGGATCGACGAGCCCGACACTTCCGGCGACGAAACGATCGCGCCAAAGGGGACTGTCCCACCCCCGGGGACTGTCCCACCCCCGGGGACTGTCCCACCCCCGGGGACTGTCCCACCCCCGGGGACTGTCCCCGCCCTTTCAGAAGAAGACCGACCAGCCGGTCCGTTCGACCAGGGCTTCGAGCGCCGCCGCGCCCGCCGCGCTGGTCCCGGCCGGGTTCAGCGCCGGCGACCAGACCGCGATGCTGCCATGGCCGGGCGCGATCGCGAGAATGCCGCCGCCGACGCCGCTCTTGCCCGGCAGGCCGACCCGGAACGCGAACTCGCCCGAATTGTCGTAATGGCCGCACAGCATCATCACGCTGTTGATCCGCCGCGAGCGCGCCGAGGTAGTGACCTCGCCGCCCGTCTCGGGATCGCGGCCGTCGAACGCCAGGAACAGGCCAGCGCGCGCCAGCTGGCGGCACGACATCGCCACCGCGCATTGCCGGAAATAGGCGCCGGCGACGATGTCGGCCTCGTTGGCGAGCGTCCCGAAGCTCTTCATGAACCAGGCCAGCGCCCGGTTGCGCGCCCCGGTCGCGGCCTCGGACGCCGCCACCTCCTCGTCGACCGCGATCGTTCCGTCGCGCGCCTGGCTCCGCAGCAGCGCCAGCAGCTCGGCGATCGCCTCGTCGCCGGAGCGGGTGCCGATCAGCTGGTCGGTCACCACCATCGCGCCGGGATTGATCAAGGGATTGCGCGGCTTGCCCCGCTCGCTCTCCAGCTGGACGATCGAATTGAACGCCGAGCCCGAGGGCTCGCGCCCGACCTTGTCCCACAAAGCCGGCCCGAGCCGCTCCAGCGCCAGCGCCAGCATGAACACCTTGGAGATCGACTGGATCGAGAAGGCCTCGTCGCAATCGCCCGCCCCCCAGACCCGCCCGTCCTGGTCGGCGAAGGCGATGCCGAGCTTGCCCGGATCGACCTTGGCCAGCGCCGGGATATAGGTCGCGACCTTGCCCGCGGCGCGCTGCGGCGCGGCCGCTTCCAGCACTTCGGCGAGCAACTCTTCCATCGATACGGCCTAGCGCCTGATATAGTGGCGCCAGACATAGCCCCAGGGGATGATCAGCGCGAGCAGGAACGGGAAGGCCCCTATATCCCAGAGATCCTGGCGCAAATGCGGTGCGTCCGTCCCGGACCACCAGCGCGGCAGCCCGAAGGCGATGAGCCAGATCATCTTCCAGGCGAATTCGAACAGGAAGATCGGCATGATCCTGAGCGGGTCGCGAAGCCCGAGGATCGACATCACCCAGAAGCCGGCGACGATGCTCGACATCAGCCCGCGGCTGGTCGGCGCGGGGTCGATCACATCGGGCAGCGCGATGAAGGGGCCGGCGAGGAAAAACAGGATGCAGAACGCGCGCAGGACGTAGAGCCGCGCCGGCGAGACCTCCCGTTCGCCCCTTCTCCAGATGCTCGGCGAAGCGGAAGCCATGCCGACTCCCTCCTAGCGCCAGCGCGCGCCGGGCCGCTTGACATAGCGGCGCCAGACATAGGGCCAGGGGATGACGAGAAGCAGGATCATGCCCCAGCCGATGTTGAACGAATCCTCGGCGAAGGTCGGCGGCCGCGCGCCGGACGAATATTGCGGGAAACCATAGGCGACCAGCCAGATCGCCTTCCAGACGAGCTCGAACAGCAGCAGCGGCAGCATTTCCAGCGGGTAGCGCAGGCCGAGGAAGGCGAGCAGCCAGACGGCGCCGAGCAGGCTCGCGATGACGCCGCGGCTGGCGAGCGGGTGGCTGACGATCTCGGGCACGATCATCGCGCCGAGCCCGACCACCAGCACCAGGTACATCGCGCGCAGGACATAGAGCCGGAGCAGCGAAACCTCGCCTTCGGCGGCGCGCGCGGGCGGCGGCGCGGCGGATGCGATAGTCGAAGCCATGTCAGATCTCCATTTCAGGATGCGGCGAGGATCGGGCGAAAGCGCTTCCCGAGCCGCACCCGGGCGAGCCAGAAGGCCATCACGCCGAACGGCGCGAAGGCGAGGACGAAGAGGACCGGCGAACCGCGGACCGCCGCGGGCAGCACGTCCTGCTGGCCGAGGAAGAAGGAGCCGGTGGCGATGAAGAAGGCGAAGCACATCCGCCACAAGTGCCGCGCGATCCGCTGCGCGGGCGTGAGCTTCCCGCGCAGGATCGCGTTGAGGTCGAGCAGCCCGGCGAGCAGGAGCAGGATGGCGAAGGCGAAGACCGGCCCGGGGCCGGCGGGCGTGGTCGCGCCGGTGAAGCCGCTCCAGGCCATGAGCGCGGCGAGGCCGAGCGCGGTCGCGCAGGCGACGATCTCGAACCGGCCGGTCGTCCCGTCGCGGCGGCGCGCGGCGACCCAGGAGGTCGCGACGAAGTAGCAGACGATGACGCCGCTGATCGGGGAACCCGGCTGCGCCCGGAACGGCTCGAGGATCGAAGCGGTGACTCCGAGCACGAGCATCGCGGCGAAGAAGAAAGTGCCGGCGCGGGCGTGCAGCCGCCCGCCCTTGGGCGCCGCGACCGCGAGCGTGCCCGCAGGGAGGGCGAGGAGCCCGGCCGCGATATGGATTCCCATGAGGATGTTCATGCCGCTTCCGCCTCCTCGGCGCTGTCGGGCAGATATTCGAGGATGTCGCCCGGCTGGCACGACAGAGCGGCGCAGATCGCCTCGAGCGTCGAGAAGCGGATCGCGCGCGCCTTGCCGGTCTTCAGGATCGACAGATTCACGATCGTGATTCCGACCCGCTCGGCGAGCTCGGTCAGAGTCATCCGCCGCGCGTAGAGGAGGTCGTCGAGCTTGACGGCGATCGCCATGTCACACCGTCCCTTCCAGCTCTTCGCGCATCAGCGCGCCTTCCGCGAACACCCGCGCGAGCACGAAGGTGAGGAGGATGGCGAGCCAGGCGTTGACCGAAAAGCCGGCGTCGAGGCGGACCGGATAGGCCGGGGTCGAGATCGCTCGGGCGATCGCGGCGATGACCATGCTGAGCAGCTGCAGCGCGACCAGCGCCCAGGCGATCCACTGCAGGCGCTGCGCGTTCGCGGCGACGAACGGATCGCCGACGCGCACCGTCTCGACCATCGCCACCAGCCGCTTGAGGATGAGATAGTTGATCGGAATCGTGACGAGGCCGATCGCCGCGACCGCGCGCAGGCCCGTGATCAGCCGGCTCGCGTCGACCGAGGGCGGGATCTTGAACGCGGCGATGATCCACTGCTCGTGCGGCATGACGAACAGCAGCACGAGGATCGCGGCGCCGAGCATCCAGTTCAGCACGATCAGGATGCGCAGCACGACATAGGCGATCGGCAGCGCGGCGGAATAGGATCGGGGCATCGGCTCGCTCCAACGAATCGGAATATCGATAAACGATAATATCCTTATCGATGATCGTCAAGCCCCATATCGAAAGTCGGAAAGGCCACGCATGCCGTCGAGCGCGCGAGCCGAGCCGAGGCGGGTGCTGATTCAGGAAGGAGGTGGATGCCCCGCGAGGATTCGAACCTCGATTGACGGAGTCAGAGTCCGCTGTCTTACCATTAGACGACGGGGCAAGAAGGGCCGCGAGATAGGCAGGGCCGCCCGCCCTGTCAACGCCGCCCCCCGGGTCATCCCGGGCCGAAAATAGGGACAGTCCCTCTTTTCTCTTCAAGGGGCTGATTTCACCCAAAGCACCAAAGGACCAAAGGCGCCGAGGCGGTTCAGCCGACATGTGGTCCTCGATGAGTATTTGTTCATAGCGGAGCGACTGCGTCGCTCAAACCAAAGGTCGATCGTCCAGTCTCGGCCAATCCAGGCGCTCCGGCCTCCTTGGTCCTTTGGTCCTTTGGGTGAAACAAGAGCCGCGACTCAGGCGTGACGATGCAGCCTTCAGCAGCTTCGTGCCAGGCACGAGGCAGGCGCTAACCTCTCCCGGGCTCGCATCCAGCCGGGACGCCCGCCGAATCCGCCCTCCTTGCCGCCCTCCCCGCGCTCATGTACAACGGCCTCAGGTCAGTAGGGCGGCTTCTTGCCTCCCGAAACGAAAACAGAATGAGAAGTCCCGGTATGCCGCAGCAAGCCGTTCCGGCCCCGCTCGCGCCGGTCCCGGAACCGGCCACGGCGGCTCCCCCCAGCCTCCCGCCGCGGCGGTGGGCGTCCCGCCACACCTACGGCGCCATCGATCTCGGCACCAACAATTGCCGCCTGCTCGTCGCGCGCCCGACCGACGAGGGTTTCACCGTGATCGACGCCTTCTCGCGCGTGGTGCGAATGGGCGAGGGCATGGCCACGTCCGGCAAGCTTTCCGAAGCGGCGATGGACCGCGCCGTCTCCGCGCTCTCGGTCTGCGCCGAGAAACTGAAGCGCCGCCGAGTCTCGCTCGCCCGCTCGGTCGCGACCGAGGCGTGCCGGCGCGCCGTCAACGGCCGCCATTTCGTCGACCGGGTCAAGCGCGAGACCGGCATCTGCCTCGAGATCATCGCGCCGGAGGAGGAAGCGCGGCTCGCCATGCTCGGCTGCCACCGCCTGCTCGAGCCCGGCGACGGCCCGGCGCTGATCTTCGACATCGGCGGCGGCTCGACCGAATTGGTGCTGATCGACACCGACGGCGGCGAGCCCCGGATCAAATGCTGGTGGAGCGCGCCCTGGGGCGTGGTCTCGCTGACCGAGAGCGAGGGCCGCGACTTCGCCACCACCGAGGAGCGGCTCGCCGCCTACGGCCGGATGCGCGAGCGCGTCCGCCACGCCTTCCGCCACTTCATCGACCTGCTGCCGCGCGGCCGCGACGGCATCAGGCTGATGGGGACGAGCGGCACCGTCACCACCCTCGCCAGCGTCCACCTCGCTCTGCCGAGCTACGACCGGCGCGCGGTCGACGGGCTCAAGATGCCGGCCGCGGCGATGCGCGAGATCAGCGCCACTTTGTCGGCGATGGACCATGCCGAGCGCGCCAAATTCCCCTGCATCGGCCACGAGCGCGCCGACCTCGTCGTCGCCGGCTGCGCGATCCTCGAGGCGATCATGGACATCTGGCCGGCCGAGACCCTGGGGGTCGCGGATCGCGGCATCCGCGAAGGCATATTGCGCTCGCTCATGGCGAGGGACGGGCACCGGATATGAGCCGCAGCCCGAGCGGCTCGGGCGGCGGCCTCAGGACCCGGGTCAAGACCGCCAAGGGCCGCAAGATCGGCTCGACCCGCTGGCTCGAGCGCCAGCTCAACGACCCCTATGTCAGGCGCGCCAGGGCCGAGGGCTATCGCTCGCGCGCCGCCTACAAGCTGATCGAGCTCGATCAGCGCTTCGGCTTCCTCAAGGGCGCGAAGCGCGTCGTCGACCTCGGCATCGCCCCGGGCGGCTGGGCCCAGGTCGTGCGCCGGCGCCTGCCCCACGCCGTGCTGGTCGGCATCGACCTCCTGCCCACCGACCCGATCGAGGACGCGACGATCCTCGAGCTCGATTTCATGGACGAAGCCGCGCCGGCGCGGCTCAGGGAGGCGCTCGGCGGCCCCGCCGACCTCGTCCTCTCGGACATGGCCGCCAACACGGTCGGCCATCCGCAGACCGACCATCTGCGCACCATGGGCCTGGTCGAGGCCGCGCTCGACTTCGCCGGCGAAGTGCTCGCGCCGGGCGGCGCCTTCGTCGCCAAGGTGCTGGCCGGCGGCGCCGATACCGCCTTGGTCGCCGAATTGAAGCGCCGCTTCGCCACGGTGAAGCACGCCAAGCCGCCCGCCAGCCGCAAGGGCTCGTCCGAATGGTACGTGGTCGCGCAAGGGTTTAGAAATTAGGGACTGTCCCTAATTTCTCCGCGCCGCGGCGACCGCGGCCTTCAGCGCCTCATAGCCGACCGCGCCCTGGAGCACCTGGTCGCCGACGACGAAGGTCGGCGTGCCGGTGGCGCCGACCGCGCGCGCCAGCTCGAAATTGCGGGCCAGCTCGGCGCGGCCCTCGGCGCTCGCCTCCTCGCGCCGGGCGCCGCTGTCGGCGAGCGCCTGGGCGACCGCCGTTTCGGTCGGCCGGCCGAGCGCGAACAGCCGCTGGTGGAACTGGCGGAACCGGCCCTGGCGGGCGGCGGCGAGGCTGACGTGGGCGGCCGCTTCGCTGCCCGGCCCGAGCACGGGCAGCTCCCGCCAGACCACCTTGAGGCGCGGGTCCTCGGCCAGCAGCCGGTCGACGTCGCCATTGGTGGCGCGGCAATAGGGGCAGGCATAATCGAAGAACTCGACCAAAACGACGTCGCCGTCGGCCGCCCCCGCCCAGGCCGAGCGATAGGGCCGTTCCAGCGCGGCGCGGTGCCGCGCGGCGGCAGCGCCGGCCTGGCGCCGCTGCGCCCGCTCGACCGCCTCGGGCAGGAGCTCGCCATGGTTGAGGACATAGTCGCGCACGATCGCCTCGGTCGCCGCCCGGTCGGGCTGCCTGAGGGCGTAATAGCCGCCGACCGCGGCCGCGCCGATCAGCATCCCGGCGAGGCCGGCGACGGCGCTGGACCGCCAGCCGCCCCCCGGCAAGGCCATTCAGCGGTTCCGCCGCTGCTGGCGCTGGACCGCGCTCCGCGACACCATCGCGATGTCCTGGGCGCGCAGCCAGTCGGGCGTGCCGACCGGAATGCCCATCATCGCCTGCTCGGCATTGGGCAGGGCGA
Organism: Allosphingosinicella sp.; assembly: GCA_035941735.1. GTDB lineage: Bacteria > Pseudomonadota > Alphaproteobacteria > Sphingomonadales > Sphingomonadaceae > Allosphingosinicella. The sequence goes on along the minus strand of DASZDS010000021.1, from coordinate 59,357 downwards.
GGCCCGGATTGCCTTCGAGATTGTAGCGCTCGGCGGTGGCGAGGGCGGCGCGCGCCTGGTCTCCCTCGCGGTCGTAGACGATGCCGAGCTGGTACCAGGCGAAGGGATTGTCATTGTCTCTCGCGACGGCGAGCCGCAGCACCCGTTTCGCCTCTTCGAAATTGACCGGGTCCTCGGTCGAGATCAGGGCATGGCCGAGCAGGGCGGCGATCAGCGGCTGATCGGGGACGATCGACACCGCTTCCCGCAGGGCCGCCAGCGCCTCGTGCGGATGGCCGCTTTCGAGCAGGACCTGGCCCTTCAGCTCGAGGAAATAGGGATCGTGCGGTCGCGCCCTCAGGAGCGCCTCGACCTCGGCATTGGCTTCGTCGGGATGGCCGGTGCGGTGATAGGCATAAGCGCGGGCATAATGGGCGGGAATCGAATTGTTGCCCGCCGGGTAGCGCACCAGCACCTGGCGCGCGTCGTCGACATAGCCCGAAAGCTTGGCGCGGACCCGCTGGAAGCGCTCCTCGAGCGCCGGGTCGGTGCGGCGCTCCCAGGCGGGGTCGCTCTGATAGCGCTCCTCGAGGCGCGTGATCCGCTCGCCGCTCAGCGGATGGGTCTGCGCGTAGCGGTCGATCTGGCCGGGCGCGACCAGCCTTTGCTCGAGATTCTCGAGCCGCCGGAAGAAGGCGATCGAGCCCCGCCCGCTGACTCCGGCGCGGGCGAGGAAGGCGGCTCCGGCCTGGTCGGCGCCGTTTTCCTGGTCGCGGGTGAAGGAGAGGTAGCGGCCCATCGCCGCCTGCTGGCCGGCCATGATCGCGGCCATGCCGGCCTCGCCGCCGCCGGCCGCGATCGCCGCCGCGCCGAGCAGCATCGACAGGATCAGGATGCCGGTCGCCTGCTGGACGCCCTCCTGGCGCAGCACATGGCCGCCGGCGATATGGCCGAGCTCGTGGGCGATCACGCCCTGGACCTCGTTGGCGTTCTCGGCGCGGGTGAACAGGCCGGAATGGATGTAGACGATCTGGCCGCCGGCGACGAAGGCGTTGATCGAAGGATCGCCGATGATCACGATCCGGACATTCTCGGGCTGCAGCCCCGCCGCCTCGATCAGCGGCCGGGAGATGTCGCGCAGCAGCGCCTCGGTCTCGGCGTCGCGCAGGATCTGCTGGGCCAATGCCGGCCGCGCCGCCGCCGCGAAGCTCAGCGCGATCAGCATCAGCAGCCGGATCAGGAACCGGCCCGGGCGGCGCGCCGTCTGTGATGCCTCAGCCATCGCCTCGCTCATCCTTCCCGCCGCCTGAACGGCCGATGAAACCTCATTCGGCCGAGGCGCCGAAGGTCCGCTGCCACCAGCCGCGGCGCGGCTCGCCGTCGGCGTCCGTTTCCTCGCCCTCGGCCGCTTCGGGCGCGGGCGCGGGCTTGGCGGCCGCCTTGCGGCGGCGCGGCTTGGGCGCGGGCCCGGCATCGTTGGCGGCTTCGGGCGCGACCTTGTCCTCGGCGGGCGCGGCCTCGGCCTTCTTGCGCCGGCCGCCTTTCTTGGGCTCGGGCGCCGCCTCGGCTTCGGGTTCGGGCGCGGCTTCGGGGGCGGGCGCCGCCGTCTCGGCCTTGCGGGCGCGCGGCCGGCGGCGGGCCTTCCTGGCCGGCTCCTCGGGCGCGGGCTCGGCCTCGACCTCGGCCTCGGCCTCGGGCGCGGGCTCAGCCTCGGGCGCGGCTTCGGCCGGCTCGGCGGCTTCGGCGCCCTCCTCCGGACGCTCGCGGCGGCTCCGGCCGCCGCGGCGGCGGCGCCGCCGGCGGCGGCGACCGCCATCCTCGCGTTCCTCGCCGTCGCGGCGCGGCGCGGCCTCGGCCGCTTCCTCCTCTTCCTCGCCCTCTTCGGCCTCGGCTTCCTCTTCTTCCTCGCCGATCTCTTCCTCGGCTTCAGGCTCGGGCAGCTGCAGCGCGCGCGGCCGCTCGGCGGGCGGCGGGCCGTGCGATTCGACCGCCATCCGCGCGCCTTCGAAGCCCTCGTCGATCAGCACCTCGATCGCGACGCCGTAACGCGCCTCGACCTCGCCGATCTCGGCGCGCTTCTTGTTCAAGAGATAGACCGCCGCCTCGCGCCCGGCGCGGAGCAGGATGCGGGTGCCGCGGCCGCGGCCGGCCTCGTCCTCGAGCATCCTCAATGCGGAAAGCCCGGCCGACGAGGCGGTCCGCATCAGCCCGGTGCCCTCGCAATGCGGGCAGGGCCGGGTCGAAGCCTCGAGCACGCCGGTCCGGAGGCGCTGGCGGCTCATCTCCATCAGCCCGAAGGAGGAGATGCGGCCGACCTGGATGCGGGCGCGGTCGTTCTTGAGCGCCTCCTTCATCGCCTTCTCGACCTTGCGGATGTGGCCGGAGGATTCCATGTCGATGAAGTCGATCACGATCAGCCCGGCCATGTCGCGCAGGCGCAATTGCCGCGCGATCTCGGCCGCCGCCTCGAGATTGGTGGCATAGGCTGTCTGCTCGATATTGTGCTCGCGGGTCGAGCGGCCCGAATTGATGTCGATCGACACCAGGGCCTCGGTCGGGTTGATCACGACATAGCCGCCCGACTTCAGCTGGACGAGCGGCTGGTACATCGCCGAAAGCTCGTCCTCGGCGCCGTAGCGCTGGAACAGAGGCACCGGGTCGGCATATTGCTTCACCCTCTTGACGTGGCTCGGCATCAGCAATTTCATGAACTGGCGGGCGTTCGCATGGCCTTCCTCGCCCTCGACGATCACTTCGTCGATGTCGCGATTGTAGATGTCGCGGATCGCGCGCTTGATGAGGTCGCTGTCCTGGTAGATGAGCGCCGGCGCCGAGCTCTTCAGCGTCTTCTCGCGAATCTCGTCCCACAGCCGGGCGAGATAGTCGAAGTCGCGCTTGATCTCGGTCTTGGTGCGCGACAGGCCGGCGGTGCGCACGATCAGCCCCATGCTCATCGGCAGATTGAGATCGGCCATGATCTGCTTGAGCCGCTTGCGGTCGGCGCCGTTGGAGATCTTCCGGCTGATGCCGCCGCCATGCGAAGTGTTGGGCATCAGCACGCAATAGCGGCCGGCGAGGCTCAGATAGGTGGTGAGCGCCGCGCCCTTGTTGCCGCGCTCCTCCTTGACGACCTGGACGAGCAGCACCTGGCGGCGGCGGATCACGTCCTGGATCTTGTAGCGCCGGCGCAGATTCTGGCGCTTGCGCCTCAGCGTCTCGGCGGCGCTCTCGTCGCCGCCATTCTCGGCTTCCTCGGCCGGACGCGGCGCGGATTCGTCCTCCTCGCCCTCGGGCTCGGCCTCGACGGCGGCCTCGACCGGCTCGGCCGACATCGGCTCGTCGTCGACCTCGACGACATGGCCCTCGCCCTCGTCTTCGGAATCATATTCGGCGGCGCGCAGCCGTTCCTCCTCGGCGGCGTGCTCGGCCTCCTCGCGGAGCAGTGCCTCGCGGTCCTCCTTGGGGATCTGGTAATAATCCGGGTGGATTTCGGAGAAGGCGAGGAAGCCGTGGCGGTTGCCGCCATAATCGATGAACGCCGCCTGCAGCGACGGTTCGACCCGGGTCACCTTGGCAAGATAGATATTCCCCTTGAGCTGCTTGTGCTCGGCGGATTCGAAATCAAATTCCTCGATCCGATTTCCCTTGATCACGGCCACCCGGGTCTCCTCCTGGTGGCGCGCGTCGATCAGCATGCGCATCGTCATTAAGTTCACTCCACGCGCGCACCGCGATTCTCACCGACAGGTGCAGGCGCTCGAATATGGACGGCCGCGCGGCAAACTCGCGCCGCGCTTCGAAAGTCCGGGTTGAAAGATGAAATCGTGCGTCTGCTGCAGATGGCAAGCCGGTCACCAGCGCCAGCGTCCCGCCCGGCACGCCGTCAAACGAGCGGCGCAGCAGCCTGGAGGGAGAATACCACATACAGCGTCAACCTAGATGGCCGGCTGGAACGCCGGCGAATTCCAATCGGACGCGGAAAAGCAAGGCTTTGCGCCGCGGTCCGATGACGTGCTGCTAGCACCCATGGGCGCGAGCGGCAACCGTCGCGGCGCGAATTTTCCCGCTTCGGGCAATGGAGGTTCGCCGCGTCGGTTTTTCGCTGGCGGCGGCGCGCGCGGCGCGGCACATAGTTCGCATGGATTGGCTGCTGCCGCTGCTGTTCGCGATCTTCGGCGCGGGGTTCGTCCCGGGGATCGGCCCGGCGGGCGGACCCGGCGGCGCGCCCGGCATCGACATTCCCTTGAATCCGCTCGCCGCCGACGAGCTCGGGCCGCTGCCGCGGGTCACCGCCGCGCGCGGCGACAATCCGCCCTTGGTCGTCATCGATCCCGGCCATGGCGGCCACGATCCCGGCGCCGCCTCGCCGTTCGTCGGCCGGCGCGAGAAGGACATCACTCTGGCGCTCGGCCTCGCCATCCGCGACGCGCTCGCCGCCACCGGCCGGGTGCGGGTCGCGATGACCCGCGAGGACGATAGCTATCGCGGCCTCGACGAACGCTACCAGATCGCGCGCCGGCTCGACGCCGATCTGTTCGTCTCGATCCACGCCGACGCCGCGCCCTTGAACGACGCCGCCCACGGCGCCACCGTCTACACCCTCTCCGAGGTCGCCTCGGACCAGCAGGCGGCGTTGCTGGCCAGCCAGCAGAACGGGGCCGACCGCATCGCCGGCACGCCCTTGTCCGCCAATCCCGGCGTCAACATGATCCTGATCGACCTCGCCCAGCGCGAGAGCATGAACGTCTCGGCCGATTTCGCGCGCCTGCTCTACCGCGAGGCCGCCCCGATCTTCCCCTTCCGCCCTGCCTGGCACCGCTTCGCCGCGTTCATCGTCCTCAAGGCCCCCGACATGCCCTCGATCCTGTTCGAAAGCGGCTACCTCACCAACGAACGCGACGCCCGCTACATCAGCTCCCCCGAGGGCCGGCAGCAGATCGCGGAAGGGATGCGAAGGGCGATCGAGGCGCATTTCGCGCGAAGGCTGATCGAGCGGCGGGGCGCGTGAGCGGCCCCATCGCGGTGACAATGCCTCCGCGTCGGCACTGTCAATTTAGTACACTGTCACCGTAATTTTCATGGTTTCGAAGCGTCGACGCCGGGCTTATTGCCGGTAGGGCGGGAGCGCGGCAATATCCTCCGAAGTCCCAATCCAAGAATGAGCCCTACTCCGATGGGTGCAGCAAGCGAGAAAGCCCACAGTCGGGCGCCATCAACAAGGGGTGCATCAGGCCCGGCCGGATAGGAACCAATGGTTCCGATTGGGCTCGTCAGGAGGACGCCAATGATCCGAGCGTCATAAAGCTGAAAAAGCCCGATTACGACAATTCCGACGCAGCTCAATATGAATGCGATAGCACCAATCAGCGTTCTTCGCGAAAAGACAGGATTGTCCTCACGGATCCACCAGATCAAGGTCGCAAGCGCAGCTGAGAAGGAAACATTTCCAAAAATATTGAACCCCGAGATCGCGGGCAGCGCAGCATGGTTGGACAAATTATAGACGAGGACACTCACGGCTATTGCTACGAAAAGCGCGCCCCATAGAGCAAGGAAGGCCTTCATCCGCCCATTCCTTCTGCTATCGACTCTCAGCGATGTGCGACCAGGTTGGAACCGCCGTCTCGCCGGCCGGACGGATCGAAACGAGCTTAATCATCGACATCGGCTCCCGGGATCATCTCCCTCGCGCACGGTTCAATCGCTATGCCGCCTTGGTCCGCGCGCGGGTCATGTCGCCCCGCCCCGCGAGCAGCCCGGCGATCGAGATGTCCTCGTCGAGCTCCTCCCAATGCAGGCCGCTGGCGCTGATGCTGACGTCTGCGCGCTGCTCCGGCGTGCCGTGGAGCAGACGGGGGAACCAGACGAGCGGGATGCCGAGCGTGCGACCGTCGTTTAGCTCGACCCACATCATCGAGTCGTCGAACCGCACGGCGGTTGCGCGGAGATCGGCGGATTCAGGCGAAGTGGTCATCCCAGGCTCTTTCAATCTCCTCGCGCCTTTCCTGATGACCGTCGTTTTACATGGGTTTTACGGCGATACAATATGGAAACCGATGACTTGTGCCGGGGCGCTTGACCATCCGGCTTGTTCCTGCTATGTTCCCGATTGGCTCTTTCTAACGGTCAGCCTCCCCACCTGCCCCGCATGCGGTCGGCAGGCAAAGCGGCGCGCCCCGGTCGGCGTTTCGGCGGGACGCGCGAAAAACGCGATTCCATGTCAAAGTTGTCAACTTCGTCCGGGTCGTCCATTTCGCGCCCGCGCGAACCGCCTTCACCTCCCCTGCTCCATCGGCTAGACCGCGCCGAGCATGAGTGCCGATCAGACCGCCCAGCGTATCACCCTCCGCCGCGCTTCGGGCCGCCTCGCCGCCGCCCGCGCCTTCGTGCGCCGCGCCTGGAAGAAGCGCTGGGTGAGGGTGCTGACGATCCTCGCCGCGATCCCGTTCATCCTCTACGCGATCCTCTGGTTCCTGTTCGCGCGGGGCCTGCCCTCGGCCGAGAGCCTGTTGAGCTACGAACCGGTGCTGCCGACCTATGTGCGCGACGTCGACGGCGCGCCCATTCAGGCCTTCGCGCGCGAGCGGCGGGTCCAGCTCGCCTATGAGGAATTCCCGGTCCCCCTGATCAACGCCTTCCTCGCCGCCGAGGACCGCACCTTCTTCTCGCACAGCGGCATCGACTATCCGGGCCTGGTCGGCGCGGTCTGGGACTATGTCTCCAAGGCCGGCACCGGCGAGCGCGCCCGCGGCGGCTCGACCATCACCCAGCAGGTCGCCAAGATCTTCTTCGTCGGCGACGAATATTCGGTGACCCGCAAGATCCGCGAGGCGTTCCTCGCCCGCCGCATCGAATCGGCGCTCTCCAAGGAGCAGATCCTCGAACTCTACCTCAACCAGATCTATCTGGGCCGCAACGCCTATGGCGTGCAGGCGGCGGCCCGCGCTTACTTCAACAAGGATGTCGGCCAGCTCAGCCTCGCCGAGAGCGCCTTCCTCGCGATCCTGCCCAAATCGCCGTCCAATTACGACCCGGTCCGCCATCACGAGCGGGCGCTGCAGCGGCGCAACTTCGTCCTCGCCGAGATGCTGCGCAACGGCTTCATCACCTCCGCCCAGCATGACGAGGCGGTGGCGACGCCGCTGGTGACGGTGCGCGGCAGCAGCGGCGACATCACCCGCAACGTCGGCGGCTATTTCATGGAGGAGGTCCGCCGCACCCTCGTCGAGCGCTACGGCGCCGGCGCCGAGCGCGGGCCGAACAGCGTCTATGCCGGGGGCCTGTGGGTGCGCACCTCCTACAATCCCGAGATGCAGCGCGCCGCCGAGACCGCGCTGCGCGACGGCCTGAGGCGCTACGAAAGCGGCCGCGGCTGGCGCGATCCCGGCCTCACCATCGACATTTCCCGCGACTGGCGCTCGCAGCTCGCCATCGCGCCGCTCGGCCCCGGCGCGTGGCGCGCCGCCGTCGTCCTGTCGAAGGAAGCCGGCAGCATCACTTTGGGCTTCACCGACGGCAGCACCGGCACCATGCCCGCTTCGCTCGCTTCGATGCCGCGCCGCGGAACGGGCGGCGCCGCGTTCGACGCGCTTCGGCCCGGCGCGGTGATCGCGGTCGAGGCCGAGGGCGGCAATTGGGCGCTGCGCTCGATCCCCGAAGTCTCCGGCGGCATGGTCGTCGAGGAGGTCGCCTCGGGCCGGGTGCTCGCCATGCAGGGCGGCTGGGACGTGCGCGGCTCCAACTTCAACCGCGCCACCCAGGCGCTGCGCCAGCCGGGCTCGACCTTCAAGCCGATCGTCTATTCGGCCGCGCTCGACAACGGCATGACCCCGGCCTCGATCATCATCGACGGCCCGTTCTGCGCCAACCAGGGCACGCCTTCGCAGAAATGCTTCCGCAACTTCTCGGGCGGCTATGCCGGCGAGCAGACGATGCGCTGGGGCCTCGAGCAATCGCGCAATTTGATGACGGTCCGGGCCGCCAACCAGATCGGCATGACGAACGTCGTCCGCCGCGCCCGCCAGATGGGGGTCGGCGACTATCGCCCGTTCCTCGCGATCGCGCTCGGCGCCGGCGACACCACGGTGGCGCGGATGGTCAACGCCTTCTCGACCTTCGCCAATCAGGGCCGGGCGCTGAACCAGACCCTGATCGACTATGTCCAGGACCGCCACGGCCGGGTCATCTGGCGCGCCGACACGCGGCCCTGCGACGGCTGCAACGCGCCGGACTGGAACGGCCGGCCGATGCCGCGCCCGCCCTTGCGGACCCGCCAGGTGGTCGACGCGATGACCGCCTACCAGATCGTCCACATGCTCGAAGGCGTCGTCCAGCGCGGCACCGCGACCATCCTGCGCGACCTCGGCCGGCCCCTGTTCGGCAAGACCGGCACCACCACGGGCCCGACCAACGTCTGGTTCATCGGCGGCTCCCAGCAGGTCGTCGCCGGCCTCTATATGGGCTTCGACCGGCCGCGGCCGATGGGCGGCTACGCCCAGGGCGGCACGCTCGCCGCGCCGATCTTCCGCCAGTTCGCCCGCGAGGCGTTCGTGGGCATGCCGATCCTGCCGTTCCGAGCGCCGCAGGGCATCCGCATGGTCGCGATCGACCGCCGCACCGGCCATCGCGCGTTCGGCATCTGGCCGGGCACCGATCCGCACGCGGCGGTGATCTGGGAGGCGTTCAAGCCCGAAAGCGAGCCCAGGCGCACCGCCACCCGCGAGGAGATCGCCCCGCTCGCCCGCCAGGCGCGCACCGCCGGCCCCGCCGCCGACCAGCGCGACAGCGACTTCTTGCAAAGAGAGGGAGGCATCTATTAGGCCCGCCCAACTTCGTCATTCCCGCGCAAGCGGGAATCCAGCTGCCTTCCGCCGAGATCGAAAAGCTGGGTTCCCGCTTTCCCGGGAATGACGGTTTAGGGAGAGTCCAGACATGCGCGCCGAAGCGCAAGCTTCCATCGACCAAATCGGGTCGGCCCTCGCGCTCCTGCGCCGGTTCCTCGACTGGGACCGGGCGCTGAGGCGGCTCGAGGAATTGAACGCGAAGGTCGAGGACCCGGATCTCTGGAACGATCCCAAGGCCGCCCAGGCGGTGATGCGCGAGCGCCGCCGCCTCGACGAGGCGATCGCCGCCACCCGCACGATCGAGAAGGAGCTCGCCGACACGATCGAGCTGATGGAAATGGCCGAGGCCGAGGGCGACGCGGCGATGGTCGACGACGCCGTCGCCGCGCTCGCCGAGCTCGCCGAGCGCACCGAGAAGGACAAAGTCGCCGCCCTGCTCGCCGGCGAGGCCGACGCCAACGACACCTATATCGAGGTCAATGCCGGCGCCGGCGGCACCGAGAGCCAGGACTGGGCCGAGATGCTGCAGCGCATGTACACCCGCTGGGCCGAGCGCCACGGCATGAAGGTCGAGCTGGTCGACCATCATGCCGGCGAGCAGGCCGGAATCAAGTCGGCGACCCTGCTGGTCAAGGGCGAGAATGCCTATGGCTATGCCAAGACCGAGAGCGGGGTGCACCGCCTCGTCCGCATCAGCCCCTACGATTCGAACGCGCGGCGCCACACCAGCTTTTCGAGCGTCTGGGTCTATCCGGTGGTTGACGAGAATATCGACATCGAGGTCAACGAGGGCGACCTCAGGATCGACACCTATCGCGCCTCGGGCGCGGGCGGCCAGCATATCAACACCACCGATTCGGCGGTGCGGATCACCCACCTCCCGACGGGCATCGTCGTCCAGTGCCAGAACCAGCGCTCGCAGCACAAGAACCGCGCCGAGGCCTACAACCAGCTGCGCGCCAAGCTCTACGAGAACGAGCTGCAGAAGCGCGAGGCCGAGGCCAGCGCGACCGCCGCGGCCAAGACCGACATCGGCTGGGGCCACCAGATCCGCTCCTACGTGCTCCAGCCCTACCAGCTGGTGAAGGACCTGCGGACCGGCGTGACCTCGACCTCGCCCGCCGACGTGCTCGACGGCGATCTCGACAGGTTCATGGCCGCCGCCTTGTCCCAGCGCGTGACCGGCGAGAAAGTGGACGTCGAAGATGTCGACTAGGGCCGCCCTCGCTGCCGTGCTCCTTCTCGCCGGCTGCGGGCGCGCGCAGGAGAAGGCCTCCCCCTTCCCCGAGCCGCACCGGCCGGTCGCGCCGATCTCCTCGCGCTACCTGAACGAGGATACCCGCGAGAGCGTCGGCGAGTTCACCACCGTCGCCCGCCTCGCCGACGTCAGGCCGCGCATGTCGGTCGCCGACATCGGCGCCGGCGAGGGCTATTACACCGTGCGCCTGTCGCCCCTGGTCGGGCCCAAGGGCCGCGTGCTCGCCGAGGACATCGTCCCGCAGACGATCCGCAACCTCGCCCAGCGCATCCAGCGCGAGCGGCTCGACAATGTCGCGATCCGGCTCGGCCAGCCCAACGACCCCCAGCTTCCCGCCGGCTCGTTCGACCGGGTCTTCATGATCCACATGTATCACGAGATCGCCCGCCCTTCCGAGTTCCTCTGGAATTTGCGCGCGGCGCTCAAGAATGGCGGCCGGGTGATCGTCGTCGACGCCGACCGGCCGACCGACCGCCACGGCACGCCGCAGCGGATGCTGGTCTGCGAGTTCAACGCGGTCGGCTACGGCCTCACCCGCTTCGAGCGGCTGCCCGACAACGAATCCTATTTCGCCCAGTTCGAGGTCCGCGCCCCCCGCCCCGAGCCGCGCGACATTCCGGCATGCAACCCGTAGAATCCTCCCCAGCTTTTGCCGGGGAGGATCAGAGCAGGCCCAGCTCCCGGAAGCTGCGGCATTCGCCGCCGGCGAAGATCAAATGGTCGTGGAGGAGGATGCCGAGCGCGGCCGCGGTCTCGGCGAGCCGCCGCGTCGCCTCGATATCGGCGCGGCTCGGCCGCGGATCGCCGCTCGGATGGCTGTGGGCGACGACGAGGCCGGCGGCATTGTGGTTGAGCGCGGCGTGGAGGATGTCGCGGATCGGCAGCGCGATCGCGTCGCCGGCGACGGCGCGCTGGTCGACCGCGATCTCGCCGCGCCCGGCATCGAGATAGAGCACCGCCAGCGTCTCGCCCGGGCGGTCGGCGAACAAAGGCGCGAACAGGTCGGCGGCATCGCGGGCGGTGACGATGGTCACCGCGCCACTTTGGAATGGAATCCGGCCGGAGGAAAGGTCATAGGAGCCGGGCCATGCAGCCCTATCTCGATCTCCTCCGGCGCATCCTCGACGAGGGCGTCGCCCAGCAGGACCGGACCGGCGTCGGCACCCGCTCGGTGTTCGGCCACCAGCTGCGCTTCGACCTCGCCGAGGGCTTCCCCCTGCTCACCACCAAGAAGCTGCACCTGCGCTCGATCCTGATCGAATTGCTCTGGTTTCTGCGCGGCGACACCAACATCGGCTGGCTCAAGGAGAACAAGGTCAGCATCTGGGACGAATGGGCCGACGAGGCCGGCGATCTCGGCCCCGTCTACGGCAAGCAATGGCGCCACTGGCAGGCGCCGGACGGGCGCGAGATCGACCAGATCGCCGCCCTGATCGAGCTGATCCGCCGCGATCCCGCCTCGCGCCGCCAGATCGTCACCGCCTGGAACCCGGCCGACCTCCATCTGATGGCCCTCGCCCCCTGCCACTGCCTGTTCCAGACCCAGGTCGCCGCCGGCCGGCTCAACCTCCAGCTCTACCAACGCAGCGCCGACGTCTTCCTCGGCGTCCCGTTCAACATCGCCAGCTACGCCCTCCTCACCCACATGCTCGCCCAGCAATGCGGCCTTATGCCCGGCACCTTCGTCTGGACGGGCGGCGACTGCCATCTCTACACGAACCATCTCGACCAGGCCCGCGAGCAGCTGACCCGGGAGCCGCGGCCGCTCCCGAAGCTGACCCTGCTCCGCCGCCCGGCCGACATCGGCGGCTATGCGCCGGATGATTTCGAGATTTCGGGCTACGATCCCCACCCCCATATCAAGGCCGAGGTGGCGGTTTGACGCGACCCAGGATCGAGATCGTCGTCGCCAGGGCCGACAACGGGGTGATCGGGGCGAACGGGACGCTGCCTTGGCGGCTCCCCAGGGACCTGCGCCATTTCAAGGCGATCACCTCGGGCGCGCCGATGATCATGGGGCGCAAGACGTTCGAGAGCCTGCCGAACATCCTCCCGGGCCGCCGCCATATCGTCCTCACCCGCGACCCGGCCTGGCGCCGGGAGGGCGTCGAAATCGCCCATTCGGTCGCCGACGCGCTCGCGCTGGTGGGAGGCGATCGCGTCTCGATCATCGGCGGCGCCGAAATCTACCGGCTCTTCCTTCCCATCGCCGATACGATCCACCTCACCGAGGTCCATCTCGAGCCGGCGGGCGACACCTTCTTCCCGGAACCGGACCCGGCGATCTGGCACCATCCCGCCATTCCGGAGCGCTGGCCGGCGGAAGGCGGGTTTCCCGCATTCCGGTTCACGACCCTTAGCCGCCGGGTTCCATTGTCGCGCGATTAGCCATTGCCTATAGCCTGCTTCATGGAGCGCCTTGACGGGAGCTCGGCGGTCCCGGACGCACTCCGCGGCGGCATCGTCGCGCTCGGCAATTTCGACGGCTTTCACAAGGGCCACCAGGCGGTGGTGGGCCGCGCCGTCGCGCGCGCCCGCGCCGAGGGGCGGCCGGCGCTGGTCGCGACCTTCGACCCCCACCCGGTCCGCTTCTTCAAGCCCGATGTCCCGCCCTTCCGGCTGACCACCCTGGACCAGCGCGAGCGGCTGTTCGGCGCGGCCGGGGCGGACGCGATGCTGGTCTACCAGTTCAATGCCGAGCTCGCCCAGGTCACGGCGCCCGATTTCGTCGCCGACTATCTGGCCAGCCGCGCCGGCGTCGCCGGCGTGGTCACCGGCGAGGATTTCACCTTCGGCAAGGGCCGCGGCGGCAATGTCGACGTGCTGAAGCTGCTCGGCCAGGCCAACCGCCTCTCGGTCGACGCGGTGGCGCCCGTCGACGACGACGGCGAGCCGGTCTCCTCGAGCCGAATCCGGGACGCCCTGGTCGCCGGCGACTGCGACACCGCGGCGCGGCTGCTCACCCGGCCGTTCGCGATCGAGGGCGCGGTCGTCCATGGCGACCGGATGGGCCACAAGCTCGGCTATCCGACCGCGAATATCCCGCTCGATCGCTACCAGCGGCCGCGCTTCGGCGTCTATGCGGTCCGCGCCCGCCTCGCCGCGCGGACGCTGGAGGGGGTGGCCAATCTCGGCAACCGGCCGATGTTCGATCCGCCCAGGGAATTGCTCGAGCCCTATTTCTTCGACTTCGACGAGGAGATTTACGGCGAGACGCTCGAGGTCGACCTGCTGGCCTTCATCCGCGACGAACACAGGTTCGAGAGCCTCGATGCGCTCAAGGCGCAGATCGGCGCCGACGCCGCCGAGGCCAAGCGCCGCCTTGCCGCCGCGCCGCCGCTCGCCTAAGCCCCCCGCGCCCATGTCCGAAAAACCCGATTACCGATCCACCGTCTTCCTGCCGAAGACGGACTTCCCGATGAAGGCCGGCCTCGCCCAGAAGGAGCCGGCGATCCTCGCCCGCTGGGCGGAGACGAAGCTCTACGAGCAGCTGCGCAAGCTCCGCGCCGGGCGCGAGCGCTTCATCCTCCACGACGGCCCGCCTTATGCCAATGGCGACATCCATATCGGCCATGCGATGATGAAATCGATCAAGGATTTCATCATCCGCTCGCAGTCGCTGATGGGCAAGGACGCGCCCTTCATCCCCGGCTGGGACTGCCACGGCCTGCCGATCGAATGGAAGATCGAGGAGCAGTATCGCAAGAAGAAGCTCGACAAGGATCAGGTGCCGCCGCGCGAGTTCCGCGCCGAATGCCGCGCTTATGCCGAGCGCTGGGTGCAGGTGCAGCGCGAGCAGTTCATCCGCCTGGGCATCACCGGCGACTGGGACGATCCCTACCGGACGATGGACTTCTCCTCGGAGGCGAAAATCTGCGAGGAATTCCTGAAGCTCGCCGAGGCGGGCCGGATCTACCGCGGCGCCAAGCCGGTGATGTGGTCGCCGGTCGAGAAGACCGCGCTCGCCGAGGCCGAGATCGAATATGAGGAGATCGTCTCGACCCAGATCGACGTCGGCTTCTACATCGAGTCGGCTCCCTTGGCGCCGGAGCTTCGCCGAACGCGTGCGGTCATTTGGACGACCACCCCGTGGACCATCCCAGTCAACCGTGCGATCGCCTACAACCCCGAGATCGACTACGCCCTGATCGAGGAAGGCGGCGTTGATGCCCGCTTCCTTGTGGCCTGGGATCTCGTCGACGAATTCCAACGTAGAACGGGCCGGGTGGCAGGCGATGTTCCCAGGCGAGTTGAGGGCCGCCGACTTGAAGGCGCAATCGCCGTTCATCCGATGCACCGGCTCGGCGGCTTCTTCGCCGAGCCGCGGCCGTTCCTGCCGGCCGATCATGTCACGACCGAGGCCGGCACCGGCCTCGTCCATATGGCGCCCGACCATGGCGAGGAGGATTTCCTGGTCTGCAAGGCGGCCGGGATCGATCCCGTGTTCGCGGTCACCGACGACGGCAGATATCGCGAGGACTGGCTATGGCTCGGCGGCCAGGGCTCGGTGATCAACGCCAGGTTCAACGCGCCGGACGGGCCGATCTGCTCCGACCTGCGCGAGGCCAGGGGCCTGCTCTCGGCCAGTGCCGACTTCAAGCACAGCTACCCGCATAGCTGGCGCTCCAAGGCCAAGGTCATCTACCGCTGCACGCCGCAATGGTTCATTCCGATGGACCGGGGCGAGCCGAGCCTGCGCGAGACCGCGTTGAAGGCGATCGACGACACAAGCTGGGTGCCCGAGAAATCGAGGAACCGGATGCGCGCGATGGTCGAGGGGCGGCCCGACTGGGTGCTCAGCCGCCAGCGCGCCTGGGGCGTGCCGATCGCGCTCTACGTCCACCGCGAGACCGGCGATTACCTCCGCGATCCGGTCGTCAACAGCCGCATCCTCCACGCCTTCCACGAAGGCGGCGCCGACGCCTGGTTCGGCGCCGACCACCAGGCCTTGCTCGGCAATGCCTACAGCCTCGCCGATTACGAGCCGGTCACCGACATTCTCGACGTCTGGTTCGATTCGGGCTCGACCCACGCCTTCGTGATCGAGGCGCGCTACGGCGCCGGCGTCCGCGCCGACCTCTATTGCGAGGGATCGGACCAGCATCGCGGCTGGTTCCAGTCGAGCCTGCTCGAATCGAGCGCCACCCGCGGCCGCGCCCCGTTCGAGGCGGTCCTGACCCACGGCTTCGCGCTCGACCAGGACGGCCGCAAGATGTCGAAGTCGATCGGCAACACCGTCGATCCGCTCGCCATCATCCGCGACAGCGGCGCCGACATCTTGCGCCTGTGGGTCGCCACGACCGACTATTTCGAGGACGTGAGGATCGGCAAGGAGATCCTCGCCGGCACCTCGGACGCCTATCGCAAGCTCAGGAACAGCTTCCGCTATCTGCTCGGCGCGCTCGACGGCTTTTCCGCGGACGAAATGGTCGCGCCCGGCGAGATGCCCGAGCTCGAGCGCTGGGTCTTGCACCGGCTCGCCACGCTGGACGCGGAATTGAGGGAGGCGGCGGAGGGCTTCGACTTCAACCGCTACAGCCGCCTCATCATGGCCTTCGCCAATGACGACCTCTCCGCCTTCTTCTTCGACATCCGCAAGGACAGCCTCTATTGCGACGCGCCGGCCGCGCTGAAGCGGCGCGCCTGCCGGACGGTGCTCGACATCCTCTTCCACGCCTTGGTGCGCTGGATGAGCCCGATCCTGTGCTTCACCACCGAGGAGGTCTGGCAGACGCGCTATCCCGAGGGCGGCTCGGTCCACCTGCTCGAATGGCCCGCGATCGATCCCGGCTGGCGCGACGAGGCGCTCGCCGCGCGCTGGGCGCTCGTCCGCGCCACCCGCGAGCGCGTCACCGAGTGCATCGAGCCGCTGCGGCGCGAAAAGGTGATCGGCTCGAGCCTCGAGGCGCGGATCCTCTATCCCGATCTGGAACTCGACCTCACCGACGAGAGCCTTGCCGATCTTGCCGAAATCTACATCGTGTCCGAAGTGATGCCGGGAACGGGCGAGGGGATCGAAGTGACTCGAACCGACTATCTGAAATGCGGCCGCTGCTGGCGCCATCTGCCGGAGGTCGCCGAGGATGGCGGCCTGTGCGCGCGCTGCGAGGGGGTGGTGCATGGCTGAGGCCGACGGGGCGCGGCTGCGGCGCAACCGCAGGCTCGGGCTCGTGGTCGCCCTTTTGGTGTTCGTCGCCGATCAGGCGACGAAATGGGTGGTCACCCATCCGCTCCAGCTCGAATTCCGCGAGGTCATCGAGATCACCGGCTTCTTCAACCTGCGCTGGGTGCGGAACACCGGCATCTCGCTCGGCCTCCTGTCGGCGGACGGCGAGCTCGGCCGCTGGCTCCTGGTGGCGATGACCGCGGCGATCGCGGTCTTCGTCGCCCTGTGGCTGTGGCGCGAGAAAAGGCGCGACGATTCGTTCGCGCTCGCTCTGGTGCTCGGCGGCGCGCTCGGCAACATCTTCGATCGGGTGCGCTTCGGCCACGTCGTCGATTTCGCCGACCTCCATTTCGGCGAGTGGCGGCCGTTTTTGGTCTTCAATGTCGGCGACGCGGCGATTACCATCGGCGTGCTGCTTTTGCTTGTCCGCGCGCTCCTGATGCGCGATGGCAGGGCGAAGAAGAAGGAAGCCTGACCCATGCGTACCCCCCATCTCGTGCTCGGCCTCGCGGCCGCCGCCAGCATCGCCGGCTGCGCCAATGGCGGCCCGTTCAATCGCGCCCGCCCGGACGAGTTCGCCGTGGCCCGCAACGCGCCGTTGGTCGTCCCGCCCGATTTCGCCTTGACCCCGCCGCGGCCCGGCGAGCCCGACCAGAGCGGCACCGATCCGCGCGCGCAGGCGCTGCAGGCCCTGTTCGGCGGCCCGCAGCCGCGCAGCGCGGTCGAGAACAATCTCCTCCAGGTCACCCGCGCCGACCGCGCCGCCTTGGGCGCCCGCTCGGTCGCCGGCGATCCGGGGACCGCGGTGGTGAGCCGCGGCACGCTCGTCCAGACGATGCTCCAGCTGCCGCAGGGCGACGGCCAGGAAGCCCGGGTCAGCGTTCCGAACTGACGCCGGCTTTCCGCGTCGCCCGATTGCGCTGTCGGATCCGATGCGGCTGTTCAATCCGCCTGGCGGCGGCCGTAATAGGCCACCAGCCCGCGGCGCGAAACCTCGGCGTGCAGGCTGAGGCTTTGCTCGACGACGCCGTTCATGGCGTCGCCGTATCTCCGTCGAAGCATGGCCTCGCGCCCTCGTAGCGACAGGAGATGCGCGCGGGCCCGGGAATCTCCGGACAGGCCGAGCGCGAAGATGGCATATTTGCTGAGATCGGCTTCCTGCTCCGCGGCCGACATGCGAAGATGGGAGATCGGCTGGAATCGGCGCCCGCGCCAGATCTCCGGATTGGTGCTTTCGATGAGATAGGCCACGGCCGGATCGCTGTTCGCGCGATTGGCCAGATAGCCAATGGCGATGATCGACGCCACCCGCGCCTGATGGGCTCGCGAGGCACTGTCGACGGAGCCTGTGGCGCCGTCAACCGGCGGGCGGGCGATATATGCCGCGAGTGGCTCGAAGGCCCGCGCATCACCGATCATCCCCAGGACCAGCGCGGCGTTTTCGTGAAAGCGCACCTGCCTCCGATCGTTGAGAAGAGCCAGCAGCGGCGCGACCGCGTCCGATCCGAATCTTGCAGCCTCGTCGAGCGGAACGCCGTGAATATAGACTTGCCTGACGAAGGCCACGACGGGATGCCGCCCGGTGACCGCGGTCGAATCCGCCACCGCTTGGCCCTCATCCAGCAGCTGGGTCGCCGCCTGGGCCAGCTCCGCAATGAGCGCTTCAGACAATGGCGTTCCGCCAAACGCGGTACATTCGGACCGATTGATGCGTCTGTGGGTCGCGCCGGCCCTGAAATACATCAAGGCTTCGGGCAAATCGTCCCGGTGAAACAGGCCGCGATTGTGCCCGAATTCGTGAGCCCATATCATTCCGTCGAGGCCTTCGACGCGTTCGACTATGAAAGAGGATCCGGGTATCCCGCCGCAACCGCGGATCGCAACATTGAACACGCCGCAGAAGTCGATCCGCTCCACCACCTTGACGTTCCCGTTCAAGCCAAAGACGGTTTCGAGCTCGGCGCTGGTGTCGATCGTGCCATCGGTGTCGGCGAACGTCGTGACCGGCCCGGCCCGGAGCAGCACGACGGAGCAGGGCACATCGAATGGCCCATCGTTGGATTGCAAGATGCTCGACGCTTCGGCGAAGATCGAGTCCGCCTCGTCGTCCGACAATATCGCCAGGCTGTGCCGCATCGCTCTCAACGCGTGCGAGGTGAGGGGCGAATTCACCCACCTGTCCCGCGCCCGGTTGTAGAAGAGCGCGATCATACCCCGATTCGCCCGCGCCAGCAGGTAAAGCGCGCTTCCGGCGTCGACCGCCTGGATCGTCGAATAATGGCTGACATGGTCCCAGCCGTTGCTGTCCGCCCACACGGGATCGTTGACGGCGACGCTGTCCCAGCGGTCGGAATCGCGGTTGTAGCGAAGCGTGATCATCCCGGCATTGGCCCGCGCCAGCAGGTAAAGGTCGCTGCCGGCGC
The DNA here is from genome assembly GCA_035941735.1 of Allosphingosinicella sp. Lineage (GTDB taxonomy): Bacteria > Pseudomonadota > Alphaproteobacteria > Sphingomonadales > Sphingomonadaceae > Allosphingosinicella. Next base: position 40,688 of record DASZDS010000021.1, on the reverse strand, counting down.
CGACCGCCTGGATCGTGGAATAATGGCTGACATGGCCCCAGCCATTGCTGTCGGCCCACACGGGGTCGTTGACGGCGACGTTGACCCAGTGGTCGGTCGCCCGATCGTAGCGAAGCGTGATCATTCCCGCATTGGCCCGCGCCAGCAGGTACAGCTCGTTGCCGACGCCGACCGCCTGGATCGTCGAGTAATTGGTGACGTCGGCCCAGCCATTGCCGTCGGCCCACACCGGGTCGTTGACGGCGACATTGATCCAGCGATTGGTCGCCAGATCGAAGCGAAGCGTGATCATTCCCGCATTGGCGCGCGCCAGCAGGTAAAGCTCATTGCCGACGCCGACCGCCTGGATCGTCGAATAATTGGTGACATCGTCCCAGCCCTTGTCGTCCGACCATGTGGGATCCTGAGGAATGGCAAGGGCGATACGGGCGAACGCGACTCCGAGAAAGGCAATAGCCAGAAAACCTATCAGCCGCGCGCGACGTGAGGTAACAGCCATAGGAGCACCACCTCGAGCAAATGTTCACTAAAGGTGCAATGAGCACGAACCGCCAGCTTCACATACGACTCAGTCGCAGCCCGGACGGGAACAGAATAACAAGGGAGAAACTTGCTCCGTTCACTTCATTTAGGCAAGAGAGATACTGTTGCCCTAAGAGTATATGCAGCCGATAGGATCAGTCCAGCGTCGCGCCCGCGCGAGGCCGATCTCGGCGGACGTGGTAGCGCCCGCCCGCGCGCAGGCCCTGTTCGGCGGCCCGCAGCCCCGCGGCGCGGTCGACCCGAGACCCCGGCCTTCGCCGGGGTGACGGCTAAAAAGTAAGTTCCAGCGTCAGCCTGACGCCCGCATCCTGGCCGGCGATGGGCGGCAGATCGGTGTCGACGTAGGAAAGCCCGATCTCGGTGTTCGGGACGCCGGGGAGCTGGACGTGATAGCGCGCCCCCAGCGACCAGGTCCAATAGCTGCCGTAGCGGCCCCAGTCCTGCCGCCCCGCCTCGGCGGTGAACGCCCAGGGCCGGAACGGCACGCTGACCTCCGCCCGGCCGTAAAGGTAGAGCATGTCCTCATGCCCGGTCCCGGCCTGGGAGGGCGCATATTTGGCGCCGCCCGTGAACTGCGCCGGGCCGATCAGATAGGACAGCGACGCGTAAGGCTCGGCATGATCGGTCGCGCCGTCGCCGCCGATGAAGGCGTAGTAGACCAGCCCCGCATCGAGATCGAAGCCGCCGCCGAGATCGGCGCCGTAGCCGGCGTAGAGGTCGAGCTGCGCATCGCCCTGATCCCCGAAAGCGGGGTTGCGCAGGCGGAAGGGGTCGTTGCCGCGCAGGATCGTGCCGCGGGCGCCGGCATAGAGGCCGCTCTCGTGCCGCAGCATCAGCCCGGCCTGCGCCGTCGGGTCCTCGTCGGACCGCGAGATGCCGCGGAAGCGGTAATCGGACATCAGGCTCGCCTCGCCGCTGACCTCGAACGCGCCCGGCGCCGCGGTCGGCGCTTCCTGGGCGGCGGCAAGCAGGGCGGCGGCGAGGAGCAGCTGTTCCGGCATCGCCACGGACCTGCCTCAGCGCGGATGAACAGGCAATGGCCGTTAGCCCTTCCTTAGCGCCGACGCTTTAGCTTGGGGCGCATGACTCACCAGGCGCCTTCTCCCGCCGCCTCTCCGGGAGCCGATCCGGCCCGGCTGGTCGCGCAGCTGCGCGAGGCGCTGCGACTGGTCGAGCGGATCGCCGGCCGGCGCCGGCCGCTCGGCGCCGAGGCGCTGCTCGATGAAGCGGCGCAGATCAGCGATGCCTATGACCGCGCCCTCCCGGTCGCCCGGCGCCGCTTCGAGGCGCTCGCCGAGGAGAGTTCGGTCTGGGCGGCCGCCGGGGTCGAGGCGCTGCTCGTCGCCGGCGACCGCGCGCCGCCCGCCGCCGCCGCCCGCCTCGCCGACGCCCTCGAGCGCGCCCTCAGGGAATTGGCGGAGCTTCTGCGCTAGCCGGCGGGCCGCCCTGCGGCCAGTCCTTGACGTGGACGTCGCGCTGCGGGAACGGGATCTTGATCCCGTGCGCGCGGAACAGCTCCCAGACCCGGTTGAGGATGTCCGAGCGGACCGCGCCGATGCCCGCTTCGGGGTCGAGGATCCAGATCCGGATTTCGTGCTGGATCGCGCTCTCCCCGAACGCCGTCATCCAGACCGCGGGCTTGGGCGTGGCGAGCACGCGCGGGCTCGCGTCCGCGGCCTCGATCATCAGCTGCTGGGCGAGCCTGACGTCGCAATCATAGGCGACGCCGATCGGGATCGAGATGCGCACGTCGCGGGTCGAATAGGACCAGTTGACGACCTCCTGGGTCATCAGCAGCTCGTTGGGGATCAGGTATTCCTTGCCGTCGCGGGTGACGATCGAAACCGCCCGCACCCCGATCTTGTTGACCTGGCCGAAGCTCTCGCCGACCGAGATGACGTCGCCGGGCTTGATCGAGCGGTCCATCAGCAGGATGATCCCGGCGATCAGATTGCCGAACGTCTTCTGCAGGCCGAAGCCGACGGCAAGCCCGAGCGCGCCCGAAAAGACCGCGAGCGCGGTGAGGTCGATCCCGGCGAGGTCGATGGCGACGAAGAAGGCGACGGCGATGATCGCGATCGCGGCGAGCTTCTGGGTGAGCAGCCGCTGAGTCGAGTCGAGCCCGCCGGCATGCTTGAGCGACTGGGCGATCAAGCGGTTGGCGAGCTTCACCGCCGCGTAGAGCGCGAGCAGGGTGACGAGGATCTGGATCAGCGCCAGCAAGGAGAGCCGCCGCGCGCCGACCGAGAAAGCGACCGAATCGAGCGGCCCGGTGATCTTGGCGAGGCCGCCCATCGCGTCGGCGAGGATCGCGACGAACAGGAACAAGGCCAGCGCCCAGGCGATCCAGCGCGACAGGTTGAGGCCGCGCGCGACGTTGCGCACCGCCATCGCCGCGGCCGCGGCGGCGCAGAGGCCGAGCACGAAGGCGGCGGGCGTCGGCCAGGGATAGGCCCTGAGCGCGATGACGAGCGCCGGCCAGATGATCAGATAGCGGACCAGCGCGCAGACCCTCGGGATGATCCCTTCGGCGCGCGCCCCCGCCTTGCGCTCCCAATAAGCGGCGATCGGCGGCCCCGCCCAATGCCCCGCCAGCCAGGCCAGAGCGATCACCGCCGCGGCGATCCCGGCCGCGGCACCGACCTGCGTCAACGCCACGCTGTCCGGCATCGGCAGGCCGAGATCTCTCATTCCGCGCCCCCATGGCGCGCGAGCGCGGCGGCGAGGTCGGCGATCAAATCGTCGGCATCTTCGAGGCCGACATGGAGCCGCACCAGCGGCCCTTCGAGCTCGAGCCGAGTCGCCGTCCGCGCGGGATCGGCCGGCACCGCCAGGCTCTCATAGCCGCCCCAGCTGTAGCCGATCCCGAACAGTTCGAGCGAGTCGATCAGCCGCGCGCGCGCGGCATCGTCGCCGCCGTTGAGGACGAAGGAGAAAAGCCCGGTCGCCCCCGAAAAATCGCGCTTCCAATGCTCGTGGCCGGGGCAATCGGGCAGCGCCGGATGGAGCACGCGCGCGACCTGCGGCTGCGCCTGAAGCCAGCGCGCGACCTTGAGACCGTTTTCCTGGTGCCGCGCCAGCCGGACGTCGAGCGTCCTCAAGCCGCGCAGCGCCAGCCAGGCATCGTCGGGGCCCGCGGTCTGGCCGAGCACGCGCCGCGCCTGCTCGAGCCGCGGCGCCACCGTTTCGGCCGCGGTGACCGATCCGAGCATCAGATCGGCATGGCCGCCGATATATTTGGTGCAGGCGAGGATCGAGAAATCGGCGCCGGCCGCGATCGCCCGGAAATAGAGCGGCGTCGCCCAGGTATTGTCGATCAGAGTGACCAGCCCCCTGGCCTTGGCGACGGCGCAGATCGCCGGCACGTCCTGGACCTCGAACGTGTGGGTGCCGGGGCTTTCCATGAAGATCGCGCGGGTCCTGTCGCCGACCAGCGCCTCGATCCCGGCGCCGGCGAGCGGGTCGTAATAGACGGTCCTGACGCCAAGCCGCTTCAGCACGGTGTCGCACAGGGCGCGGGTCGGGCCGTAGGCGGTGTCGACCATGAGCAGCTCGTCGCCTGTTTCCAGTATCGACAGCAGGGCGCCCGCCACCGCCGCCGAGCCCGACGGGTAGAGCCGGGTCATCGCCGCGCCCGGCTCGAGCGCGGTCAGCGCCTCGCACAGGGCCCAGGTCGTCGGCGTGCCGTTGCGGCCGTAATGGAGAATGCCGTCGGTCGGCGGATAGGCCGCCTTCATCTCGGCGACGCTGTCGAACAGGATGGTGGAGGCGCGCCAGACCGCGGGGTTGACCAGCCCCTGCGTCCATTCGGCGCGGCGGCCGGCCTCGACGAGGCGGGTGGCGGGCTTGCCGTCCTTCACGCGGCGGCGCTCCGCGCCTTGGGGGTGGCGGGATCGGCGCCCCATTCCGACCAGCTGCCGTCGTAGAGCCGGACGTCCGTCTTGCCGAGCAGGTGCGCCCCGAACAGCAGCACCGCCGCGGTGACGCCCGAGCCGCAGGTGGTGACCATCGGCCGGTCGAGGTCGACGCCGGCCCTGGCGAAGACCGCGCGCAACTCGTCGCCGAGCTTCCAGCTGTTGTCGGCGTTGAAGAATTCGCCCTGGGGCGCATTCTTCGAGCCCGGGATATGGCCCGCCTCGAGCCCGGCGCGGGGTTCCGCTTCGGCGCCGGCGAAGCGCGGCGCCGAGCGCGCGTCGACGATCTCCTCGCCCGCCAGCGCGAGCATCGTCCGCTTGTCGACCACCGCCCCGGCGTCGAGCAAGGCGGTGAAATGGCCGGGACGGCGCGGCTCGCTCCCGGCCGCGAGCGGCCGCCCTTCGGCGGTCCATTTCTGCAGCCCGCCGTCGAGCAGGGCGACATAATGGGCGCCGAACACGCGCAGCATCCACCAGGCCCGCGCGGCGCTGTGCAGCGGCGAATTGTCGTAGACGACGAAGCGGTTGCCGTCGCCCAGCCCGAGCGACTGCATGCGGCTGGCGAACTTGTGCTCGCTCGGCAGCATGTGCGGCAGCGGGCTCGACGTATCGGAAATCTCGTCGAGGTCGAAGAAGACCGCGCCGGGGATGTGGGCAGCCTCATATTCGGCGCGGGCGTCGCGGCCCATGGCGGGAAGGAAATAGGTCGCGTCGATCACCCGCAGATCGGGAGCGCCGAGCTCGGCTTCCAGCCAGTCGGTCGAAACCAGCGAGTCCATTGAAGCGTCCTAGCGCCGCGCCGGCCGAAGGTGAAGGCTAGCTCCCCACCCGCGCGATGACGCCGAGCCGGGCGAGCGTGTCGAGATACTCGGCGACCTCCTCGATCGGCGCCGCGCCGACCGTGGCCGCGAGCGCGTCGCGAATCTCGCCGACGCTGCGCCGCCCGTCGACCAGGTTCAGCGCCTCGTAGCCGAAGCTCGGCCCCGGGCCCGTCTCGCGCGCCAGCAGCCGCGGCCGCGCCAGGCCCGCGCGGGCGAGATGGTCGTCGAACCAGCTGTAGCCGAACCCGTCCATCGGGCCTTCGCGCAACAGCCGGCGATAGACGGGGCCGGATCGGGCGGTGCGCGGCGAAGGCTCCGCGCGGGTCTCGAACGAAGCCGCCGATGCGAGGTACCAGCCCGCGCCCGCCGCGATGAACATGGCGCGGCGCATCTTGGTCGGGTCGAGATTGTCGGGCAGGTCGCGCTGGGTGTGGATGTAGCGGTCGGGCCAGTCGGCGATGTAGATGACCGGGATCCGCCAGCTCCCTTCCGCCCAGACCTGATGGTCGCTGCCTTCGTTGAAGCCGCCGATCTCGGCCTGCAGCGCCCGCCGGCCGCCATCGGGCTCGACCAGCGGCATTTCGGCGGCGCCGGTATCGGCGTAGAGCAAGGACTGCGCGTTGACGAAGCGGCCGAAGGCGAAGCCGACCTCGGAGACGAAGCTCGGCAGGCTCGGCGGCGATCCGTGGACGCGCAGGATCGACTTGGTGATCTCCGTGTTGCCGCCGATCATGTCGAGATGGATCGTCGCCAGCGTCCGCCGGGCGAATTCGGGCCGGGCGTTGAGGAGCGCGATCGTGCCTTCGACCTCCGCCGGCCAGAGGAAGCGGATGGTCCGCTCCGGCCGCGGCAGCGCGCCGCTGCCGACGAGGTGGCTCAGCGCGCGCGCGATCTCCAGCTCGCCGGCGCAGCCCGACGCATTGTCGTTCGCGCCCGGCGAGGGATGGTCGAGATGGCATGAAAAGACGATCTCATGCTGCCGGTCGCGCCCCGGGATCACCGCGGTCGGGATCAGATAGGCGCTCGGCGCCTGCCCGGCATCGACCTCGGCGCGCAACCGCACCGTCTCGCCGCGCCGCAGCCGCTCCTGCCAGGCGCGGGCGCGCGCCGGCGACACCATGAAGGCGAAGGTGGGGTGCGCCGCGAACGTATCGAGATGGCCCCAGCGGACCAGGCTCTCATCCTCGCCCCACCAGGCGGTGCGCTGGTTCTGCGCCCAGGAGATTATTCCGGCCGCGCCGAACCGGCCGACCGCCATTTCCTGGATCGCGCCGGGCTGCGAAGAGGTGAGGACGAGGCGCCCGCTCACCTCCTTGCCCTGATAGTCGCTCTCGGCGGTGCCGGCGCCGACGTCGACGAGCTCGGCCTCGGCGCGGCCCGAGACGCTGTCCTGGGCGAGGCTGATCGGCTGGTCGGCCCAGGAGGCGACGCGCTCGCGCCCGTCCCACAATTCGGCGAAGCGCGCATTCCAGCCGGGCCGCGAGCGCTGGGTGCCGTAGAAGATGCGGCCGTCGGCGGGCAGCGCGATGATCTCGACCTCGGCGAGGCCGGCGTCGCGGAGCCGGTCGCGGATCGCCTCGGCGGCGGCGCGATAGCCTTCCGAGCCGCGCATCCGGTGATGCTGCGAGAGCGTCCTGACCGTGCGCAGCGCCGCCGATCCCGATAGCTCGGCGCCGATCGCCTCGCCCTGCCCCGCCGGCAGCAGCGGCGGTGCCGCGGCGACCAGCAGCGGCGCCAGCAGAAGCAGGATGCGCTTGTTCAATGCTCGCTGCGGCGGAGCGGCCGCTTCAGGTAGAATTCGCTGTAGAAGGCGGAGAAGAAGGCGGCCGCCGGCGTCGCGACGATCGCGCCCAAGAGGCCGAAGGCGAGCGCGAAGGCGAGGGTGAAGAACAACAGCAGCACTGGATGGAGCTGCATCGTCGCGCCGCGAATCTTGGGCGCGACCACGCTTCCCAATATCTCGTTGCTGACGAGGTAATAGAGCCCGACCCAGATCGCCGTCATCGGCCCGATGGTCAGCGCCAGCACGACCGGCGGAATCGCCATCACATAGCCGCCGATGCGCGGGATGAAGTCGGCGAAGAAGGCGAGCGCCGCCCAAACCAAAGCGGCGGGCACCTCCATCCACGACAGGAAGATGAACACCGCCACCGCCTGGATCGCGCCGATCACGAAGCTCGCCTTGGTCCAGCCGATCACCGAACGGGCGGCGCGGCGATAGGCGCGCATACCCGCCGGCACATAGGCGCGCGGCAAGCTGCCGAGGTAGGCGTTGAGGATCGGCTTCGGGTCGAGCAGCACATAGGCGACCGAGCTGAAGAAGATGATCGCGAGCGCGATCCCGCCGAGCAGCGACAGCGAGACGCCGCCGAGGCCGCGGAACAGCTCGGCCGGGCTCGGCACGATCGCGCGAGTCGGCGAGCCGCCGCTGAAATATTGGGCAAGGTCCGGATAGCGTTCGAGCAGGGCGGCGATCTGGCCGTCGATCCTGTTGAAGAATTCGGGCAACTGATTGGCGAGCAGCACCATCTGCCCGGCGAGCCGCGGGATCACCAGCGCTCCGAGCAGCGCGATCGTCCCGAAGAAAAGCAGCAGGGTAAGCAAGGCCGCCGTCTGACGCGGCAGGCCGCGCCGCATGAACCAGCTGACCGGCGCCGACAAGGCGATCCCCACCACGACCGCGAAGAACAGGAGGAGGATGGCGATGACGATTTGCGCGAGGAACCAGAGCGCGACCACCGCCGCTGCGGCGGCCAGCACGAAGCCGAGCCAGGAGGCGAAGAGCGGCGGCCGGCCCATCCTGGGATCCACGTTCATCACCGCCTCCTAGCGCCAAGTCGGGCGACCGGCTAGAGAGCCGCCAATGGAGACGAAGCATCTCGGCCGGGCCAGCCCGCTCCCCGCTTCCCCCGAGGAGGCGGTGCTGGACTATGTGCCCAATCCGCGCCCGGGCGTGCTCTATCTGGTGCGCTTCGCGGCGCCCGAATTCACCACCCTCTGCCCGGTCACCGGCCAGCCCGATTTCGCCCATCTCGTCATCGACTATGCGCCCGACGAGACGATCGTCGAATCCAAGTCGCTGAAGCTGTTCCTCTCCTCCTTCCGCAGCCATCGCGGCTTCCACGAAGAGGTCACCGTCGGCATCGGCCAGCGCCTCGCCGCGGAGATGAAGCCGGTCTGGCTCAGGATCGGCGGCTATTGGTATCCGCGCGGCGGCATCCCCATCGACGTCTTCTGGCAATCGGGCCCCCCGCCCGAGGGGCTGTGGCTGCCCGACCAGGGCGTCGCGCCGTATCGCGGGCGGGGCTAGGTTCGTCGCTCATCTCCTTTCCCGTCATTCCCGCGAAAGCGGGAATCCAGGCTGATTTCGTGTGCAGCTCAAACGCTCTATGGACTCCCGCTTTCGCGGGAGTGACGATGAGGTGATGGAAAACGGACCCGAATATGCCCCCCGCATCGCCGTCCACGGCGCCGGCTCGATCGGCTGCTGGGTCGGCGGCACCTGGGCCGCGGCCGGGCTCGACGTCACCCTGATCGGCCGCGAGCGGGTCGGGCGGGAGATCGAGGCGAACGGCCTCACCTTGACCGACAGCGGCGGCGGCCGGATCGCCCTGCGGCCGGACGAAATCCGCTTCTCGACGCGGCCGGAGGACCTTGCCGGCGCCGACATCGTCGCGCTCTGCGTCAAGAGCACCGGCACCGAGGCCGCGGCCGGGGAGATCGCGCGCCACGCGCGCAGGGACGTGACCGTGATCAGCTTCCAGAACGGGGTCAGCAACGTCGATCTCCTCAAGGAGAAGCTGCCCGAAGCGACCGTGCTGCGCGGCATGGTGCCGTTCAACGTCGCCGCTCTGGGCAACGGCCGCTGGCACAAGGGCGTCGCCGGCACGCTCTGGGTCGAGGACCATGAAGTCACGCGGGCGCTCGCCGAGCGGATCGGCGACCGGCCGGGGCGCCTGCGCCTGTCCGACGACATGGTCGCCGTCCTCTGGGGCAAGCTGCTCATCAACCTCAACAATGCGGTCAACGCCTTGTCCGGCAAGACCTTGCTCGAGCAGCTCGAGGACCGCAATTACCGGCGCATCTTCGCGGCGACGCAGATCGAGGGGCTCGAGATATTGAAGGCCGCGGGCATCAAGCCCGCCAAGACCGGCCCGATCTCGCCGCAGCTGATGCCGCACGTGATCGGCGCCCCGAACTTCATCTTCCGGCCGCTGGTGCTGAAGCGCCAGAAGATCGACGCCAACGCCCGCTCCTCGATGGCCGACGACTTCGCGGCGGGCCGGCCGAGCGAGATCGACTATCTGAACGGCGAGATCGTCAAGCTCGCCCACAAGCTCGGCCGGCGCGCGCCGGTCAACGAGGAGATCGTCCGGCTGGTCCGTCAGGCCGAGGCCGGCGTCGAGAAGGTCTGGAGCGGCGAGGAATTGCGCGACCACCTGCTCGAAGGCCATCGTCCCGCGCCCGGCTTCGGCTATTGACCTTCCCGCCCGCGCTGGGCCATGCGCCCTCCCCGGGGACATTTGTCGATGAAAGGCCGCTTATGCGCCGGCTCCCGCTCGTCTCCGTCCTCGCCATCGCCCTCGCCTCCTGCGCCACCGCTCCCGCTCCGGCGCCCGCGCCCGCCGCCGCCGTCGCCGCCCGGGTGCCGAGCCAGCTTCCGCGCCACACCAGGCCGCTTCATTATGCGATCGCGATCGTCCCGGACGCGGCGAACCTGCGCTTCACCGGCACCACGACGATCGACATCCAGGTGCTCGAGCCGACCGATTCGATCGTCGTCAACGCCGCCGAGCTCGACTTCGCCTCGGTGACGGCGGACGGCGGACGGACCGCGCGCGTCTCGACCGACGCCGAAGCCCAGACCGCGACCTTCCGCTTCGCCGAGCCGCTCGGTGCGGGCCGGCACCGGCTCGACATCGCCTATTCCGGCAAGATCAACACCCAGGCCGCCGGCCTGTTCGCGCTCGACTATCACGACGAAAGCGGGCCCAGGCGCGCGCTCTTCACCCAGTTCGAGGCCCCCGACGCGCGCCGCATGTTCCCGGGCTGGGACGAGCCCGCCTTCCGCACCCCCTACGACCTTTCCGTCACCGTCCCCGCCGGCCAGCAGGCGATCGGCAACATGCCCGAGGCCGGGCGCGAGGTGCAGGCCGACGGCCGCGCGATCGTCCGCTTCCGGACCACCCCGCCGATGTCGAGCTACCTGCTGTTCCTCGCGGTCGGCGAGTTCGACCGGATCACGACGACCGCCGCCGGCACCGAGCTCGGCGTCGTCACCCGCCGCGGCGCCGGCGAGCAGGGCCGCTGGGCGCTCGAAAGCCAGGCCCAGATCCTGCCCTGGTACAATCGATATTTCGGCACCCGCTATCCACTTCCCAAGCTCGACAATATCGCCGGGCCGGGCAGCAGCCAGTTTTTCGGGGCGATGGAGAATTGGGGCGCGATCTTCAGCTTCGAAAGCATCCTTCTCGTCGATCCGGCGATCACCACCGAGGCCCGCCGCCAGCAGATCTTCGAGGTCGACGCGCACGAAATGGCGCACCAATGGTTCGGCGACCTCGTCACCATGGCCTGGTGGGACGATCTCTGGCTGAACGAGGGCTTCGCCTCGTGGATGGCGACCAAGGCGACCGCCGCGCTCCATCCCGAATGGGAGCCCCTGCTCGGCCGGATCGACGGCCGCGAGGCGGCGATCAACCTCGATTCGCTCGCCACCACCCACCCGGTCGTCCAGCGCGTCACCACCGTCGAGCAGATCAGCCAGGCGTTCGATTCGATCACCTACGAAAAGGGCGAGGCGGTGATCACCATGCTCGAAGACTATGTCGGCGAGGCCGCCTGGCGCGACGGCGTGCGCGCCTATATCGCGCGCCACCGGCTCGGCAACACGGTGACCGACGACCTCTGGGGCGCGATCGAGACCGCGGCGCGCCGGCCGATCACGCGGATCGCGCACGATTTCACGCTCCAGCCCGGCGTCCCGCTGATCCGGGTCGAGAGCGCGACCTGCGCCGGGGGACGCACCAACGTCGCGCTCAGCCAGAGCGAGTTCAGCCGCGACCGGCCGGACAAGGCGCCGCTTTCCTGGCACGTGCCGGTGATCGCCGGCGCCGGCGGCGCGCCCGCGCGCGCCCTGGTCGAAGGCGGCGCCGCGCGCCTCGCGGTGCCCGGGTGCGGCCCGCTCGTCGTCAATTACGGCCAGACCGGCTATTATCGGACGCTCTACGCGCCGCCGCTGCTCGCGCGGCTCACCGAGAATTTCGCCCGGCTGCGGCCGCTCGACCAGATCGGCCTGCTGGCCGACAATTGGGAGCTCGGGCTCGCCGGCTACCAGTCGCCCGCCGCCGCCCTCGATCTCGTCGAGGCGGTGCCGGCCGACGCCAACAGCCGCCTCCTGCTCCGGACCGCGTCCATCCTCATCCAGACCTACCGCATGTACGAGGGCGACCCCGCGCACCAGGCGATGATCGCCCGCTGGGCCGCGGACAAGCTCGGCCCGGCGGTGCGCCGGGTCGGCTGGAGCCCGCGGCCGGGCGAGCCCGCCAACGACGCGGTGCTGAGGGCGACCTTGATCCAGCGGCTCGGCGACATGGGCGATCCGGCGGTCGTCGCCGAGGCCCGCCGCCGCTTCGCCGCCAACGACCCCTCGGTCGCCTCCGGCCCGCTGCGCCAGACCATCCTCGGCGCGGTCGCCTACAATGCCGATGCCGCGACCTGGGAAAGGCTGCGGGTCATGGCGCGCGACGAGCGCAACCCGCTGGTCAAGGGCCAGCTCTACCAGCTGCTCGGCTTCGTCCGCGATGAGTCGCTCGCCCGGCGCGCGCTCGATCTCGCTCTGACCGACGAGCCCGGCGCGACCAATGCGAGCCAGCTCGTCTCGGCGGTTGCCGACGCTCATCCCGATCTCGCCTTCGATTACGCCCTCGCCCACCGCGAGCGGGTGATGGCGCTGGTCGACGCCTCGTCGAGCTCGCGCTACCTGCCCGGCCTCGCCACCCGCTCGTCCGATCCGGCGATGCTCGAGAAATTGCGCGACTATGCGCGGCGCCACATGACCCCGCAGTCGCGCGGCGCCGCCGACCGCGCGATCGCCGCGATCCAGGACCGCGTCCGCGTCCGCCGCGAGCGCCTGCCCGACATCACCGGCTGGCTGGCGGCGCGGCGGCGCTAGGCGGCGGCGCGCCTGGTGTGGCGGTAGAGCCAGGCGACCATGGCGATGAAGACGAAGAGGCCGAGGACGACCGACCACGTCGCGAAACCCTCGCCGACGAGCGCGATCGGGGAGCCGTCGCCGGTGGCGGCGACGACGCCGGCGAAGGCGACGTTCAACAGGCTGTCGCCGACGATCAGGCCGGTGGCGAGCAGCACGCCCATGCGCTTGGCGAAGGCCGGGTCGCGGCTCTTCTCGGCGCGGGCGTCGTAGAGCTTGCCGAGCACCGAGCCGATCACCACCGGCAGCGTCACCGCCATCGGCAGGTAGATGCCGATCCCCACCGCGAGCGGCGGCAGCCTGAGCAGCCTGGCGCGGCCGAGCGCGGCGTCGAGCAGGATCGCGGCCACCCCGACCCCGGCGCCGATCCAGATCATCTTCCAGTTGAGGCTGCCGCCGAGCACGCCGGTGGCGAGCGCGGAGATGAGCCCGGCCTGCGGCGCCGACAGCGCCTGCGGGCCGACGCCCGGCGCGCCGACGAAGCCGTAGGCGCTGTTCAGCATGTTGAGCACCGGCGGGATCACCAGCGAGCCGAAGAGCACGCCGCAGACCAGCGCGAGCTGCTGCCGCCAGGGCGTCGCGCCGACCAGCTGGCCGGTCTTCAGATCCTGGAGATTGTCGTTCGAGATGGTGGCGATGCCGAACACGATCCCCGTGGTGAACAGCGCATAGGCGACCAGAGCGAGCGTGTCCCGCGGGCTGGTGCCGGCGCCGCCCGACCAGAGCAGGAGCAGCAGCGAGGCCGACAGGATGGCGAGGATGCCGATCCCCGAGATCGGGCTGTTCGAGGCGCCGATCAGCCCCGCCATGTAGCCGCAGACAGAGGCGATCACGACCCCCGCGATCAGCACGAAGACGAGGGTGAGCGGGATCAGGGTCATCGCCCCCGCCGCGAGCGGCCCGCCGGCGGTGAACTGCCAGAGCAGGAAGGCGATCGGCACCAGCATGGCGAGGATCACCAGCGCCACCGTCCCGATCGGGATGTCGCGCTCGACGAGCGGCAGCGCGTGGCCGCCGCTGCGCTGCCGGGACGCGGCCAGCGCCCCCCCGATGCCGCCGGCGATCGGGCCGAGCAGCCGGAGCAAGGTCCAGATCGCGGCGACTCCGATCACGCCGGCGCCGAAGAAGCGGACGTCGGAGCGGAACAGGGTGGTGGCGGCCTCCTCGGCGGCGCCGGGCAGGCCGCTGGTCAGGATCGGCACCAGGACCACCCAGGCGATGGCGAGGCCGACCAGCATCGCCATGCCGACCGAGATTCCGACGAGGTGGCCGGCGCCGATCAGGGCGAAGGAGAGGCCGCCCGAAATGCCGGTCGAGGAGGCGCCGACATGGAAGTAGCGGGCCGCTTCCTCGGCCAGCAGCCTGGTCTTGGAGACCAAAGTGAACAGGGCGGCCGCGATCGCGCTCAGGATGATCAGCTTCAGCCCCTTCTCATTCTCCTCGTCCCCCTCGCGGCTGCCGGCGCCGCATTTCAGCACCTCGGCGGCGGCGACCCCTTCCGGATAGGGCAGCTCGGTGTCGACCACGAGCGCGCGCCGCAGCGGCACCGAGAACATCACCCCGAGCACGCCGCCGACCGCGGTCGCCGCCGCCGTCGTCCAGTAGGGAAAGCCGGTCCACCAGCCGATGATGACGAGGCCCGGCAGGACGAAGATGATCGCCGCCAGCGTCCCCGCCGCCGAGGCGACCGTCTGGACGATGTTGTTCTCGAGAATGTTCGAGGAGGAAAACATCCTCAGCACCGCCATCGAGATGACGGCGGCCGGGATCGAGGTCGCGAAGGTGAGGCCGACGCGCAGGCCGAGATAGACGTTGGCGGCGGTGAAGACGAGGGTGATCGCGCCGCCCAGGATGACCGCGCGCAGCGTCAGCTCGCCGCGCGAGGAATCCCGGGCTGCGGCGTCGCTCACCCGCTCAGCGCCGGGCCAGCTCCACGCCGACATAGGCGGGCGGCGCGTTGCCGCGGCGCACCAGCAGCAGCACCGTGTTGCGCCCGGCCCGCCGCGCCGCCTCGACCGCCGCGGCGGCCGCTTCGGGGGTCGGCACCGGCGCCTGGTTGATCGACAGGATGATATCGCCCGGCTGCAGGCCTTTCTGGCCGGCGTCGCTGTTCGGATCGACCCGGCCGACGACGAGGCCGCGCAGATTGGCGTCGCGGATCTGCAGCTGCTGGGCGAGCGCCGGGGTCAGCGTCTGGACGGCGAGGCCGAGGCTCTGCTGGGTCGAGCGCTGGCCGGTCGACTGCGCCTCCTCGGTCGGCTTGCCGCCGTTGGTCGCGGCCGGCGCCTGCTCGTCGCCGCCGCCGAGGCGGGCGAGCTCTTCCTCGCTCGGCCGCTCGGCGATGGCGATGGTGACGTTGCGGCGCTGGCCGTGGCGGATCAGCTCGACCGGGACGCGCGAGCCGATCGGCTGCTGGGCGACGATGTAGGCGAGGGTCTGATCCGGAGTGACCGGCTGCCCGGCCACCGAGACGACGACGTCGCCCTGCTCGATGCCGGCGCGGGCGGCGGGCCCGCCCGGAGTCACCGAGCGGATCAGCACGCCGCGGTTGCGGTCGATGCCGAGCGCGGCGGCGACGCCTTCGTCGACATCCTGCATGCCGACCCCGATATAGCCGCGGCGGAAGCGCTCGCCGCGGCGCAGCGCGTCGACGACGGGGCGGATCTGCTCGGCCGGAATGCCGAAGCCGATGCCGACATTGCCGCCGGTCGGCGAGATGAGCGCGGTCGAGATGCCGATCACGTTGCCGTTCAAATCGAACATCGGCCCGCCGGAATTGCCCGAATTGATCGCGGTGTCGGTCTGGATGTAGCGGTCGTAGAGGCCGGCGCCGATATTGCGGTGGAGCGCCGAGACGATGCCGGCGGTGACGGTGCCGCCGAGCCCGAACGGATTGCCGATCGCCAGCACCCAGTCGCCGACGCGGGTGCGGGTGGAATCGCCGAAGCGCACGAACGGCAGCGGCCGGGTCGGGGTCACCTTGAGCAGCGCGATGTCCGAAGCGACGTCGCGGCCGACCACCTCCGCCTCATATTCGGTGCGGTCGGCAAGGGTCACCGTGATCTGCTCGACGACGGCGTCGGCGCGGGCCGGCGCCACGACATGGTTGTTGGTGACGATATAGCCGTCGGGCGAGATGATGAAGCCCGAGCCCAATGAGCCGCCGCGCTGGGTGACCGGGCCCTCGTCCTGCTGCTGGTTCGGATCGCCGCCGAAGCGGCGGAAGAATTCCTCGAAGCCCGGCGGCATCTGCCGGCGCTGGACGGTGATGCTCTGGCGGGTCGAGATGTTGACCACCGCCGGCTGGAGCCGCTCGGCGAGGTTGGCGAAGCTCATCGGCGCGCCGCCGGGCGGGGTGGCGGCGATCGTCCCGGGCTCGTTTTGCGCGGTCTGGGCGCCGACCGGGTTGAGGCTCAGGGTCGCGGCGGCACCCCCGAGGAGAATGGCGCCGGTGATGCCATAGACGTAACGCACTGTATCGATCCTTCCTGATCTCGGTCCTGCCGGGAGCCCTCCGGCGTCTTCGGCAGGCTATGTAAGACGCCTGAACGGAGTTTGAATGGTGCTCACCGTCCGCTCCCCCGGAATTGCCGCAAATAATCGTTGTTGGGCGAAAGGATGATGCTGGAGCGGCCGCGCGGCTGCTCGCCGGTCGGAGTGTCGGCGATGAAGCTGGTCCGATAGGACTGCATCGCCCGGTAGAAATCGTAGAATTGCGGATCCTGGTTGAAGGCGCGGGCATAGGTCGCGGTCGCTTCGGCGTCGGCCTCGGCGCGGATGATCTGCGCCTGCTTGTAGCCCTGCGCCTCGATCGAGCGCGCCTCCTGCTCGCGCGCGGTGCGCATCCGCTCGAACGCGGCTTCGAGCGGGGTTCCGGTCGGCAGGTCGGCATGCTTGATCCGCACGTCGACGATCTCGGCCCCATATTGCCGGGCGACGCGATCGAGCGCGGTCTGGATATTGTCCATCATCTGGCCGCGCTCGGGGCTCAGCAGGGCGGCGAAGGGCCGCCGGCCGAGCTCGTTCCTGAGCGCCGAGGCGAGGATCGGCTTGAGCTGGTTGCCGACATTCTCCTCGGTGCGCGCGGAGAGGTACATCTGCAGCGGATTGGTGATCCGGTAGCGGGCGAAGGCGTCGACCTCGAGCCGGTACTGATCGGTCGAGAGGACCTGCTGGTTCTCCATCGCGATCGACTGGATGCGCTTGTCGATCCAGACGATCTGCTCGAGGAACGGGATCCGCGCCGCGATGCCGGCGCCGCCGGGGCCGAAGCCGCCGCCGGGCCGGTAGCGGTTGAGGATGCGCTGCGGCTCGCCGAAGCGGACGATCACCGCCTGCTTGGTTTCGGGCACGATCGAAAAGGTGCTGGCGACCACGACCAGCAGCAGGATCGCGATCAGCGCGAGCGGGATCGGGTTCTTCAGCGTGCGGATCATCGGGCCGGCGCTCCTTGCGGTGGCGTTGCCGGCACGGCGCGGCGCGGCATTTCGGGAAGCGGCAGATAGGGCGTGACCCCCGGCGCCTCGACGATCGTCGTGTCGACGTGCTGCAGGATCTGCTCCATCGTCTCGTAATACATCCGGCGCCGAGTCACTTCGGGCGCGGCGCGATATTCGGCGAGGATCTTCTCGAACTCCGCGGCCGCGCCCTGGGCGGCGGCGGTCTTCTGGAGCGCGTAGGCGCGCGCCTGGTTCATCGCGCTCTGGGCGCGCTGCTGGGCGGCCGACACCGCGAGGAACGCCTCGTTGACCGATTGCGGCGGGGTCGACTGGTTGATCGAGACGCCCTGGATCTGAACGCCGGAGCCGTAATCGTCGAGCACCTGCTGCATGCTCTGCTGGACTCTTTGCTCGACGTCGGCGCGGCCGGCGCCGATCGCGTCGTCGAGCGAGACGCGGGCGACCACGGCCCGCATCGCGCTTTCGGCGACCTCGCGGATGGTCACCTCGGGCTCGACCATCTGGAACAGGAAAAGCTCGGGATTCTTGACGTTCCAGCGTACCGTATAGGCGAGATCGATGACATTCTGATCGCCGGTGAGGATCAAGTTCTCTCCGCTGCCGGGAATTTGAAGGGGCCGGATCTCCTCGACGTTGAGGGTCCTGACGTTGCCGATCGGCCACGGCCAGGAAAAGCCGATGCCCGGCGCCATCGTCCGCGAATAATAGCCGACGGTGGTGACGACGCCGCGCTCCTGCGGGCCGATCCGCCAGACGCTCGTGAACAGGATCCACAGGACGAGGAAGGCGATCAGGCCGTAGAGCCAATAAGGCCGGCCGTCGCGCGGCAGGCCGCTGCCGAACCGCTCGCGGCTCCGCCTCAGGAATTCGTCGAGCGGGCCGGGCTCGCCGCCGCCGGTCCGCGCCGGCTTGCGCCGCTTCTGGCCCCAGGGATTGCGCGGCCCGTCGCCGGCGCCGTCGTCATCGTCGCCGCCCGGGCCCCAGGGGCCGCCCCGATTGTCGCTGAGCGACGCGCCGTCCCGCGCGCCGCGGCCGAGAATTCGTATCATGCGCTCTCTTATAGGTAGGGCGCCGGCGGAAAAACAGTGCCAAGCGGCCCGGCTTTGCCTAGGGGTCCGCCGATGAGCGAAGAGCTGGAAGCCAAGCTGGCGGCGATCGAGGGCCTGGCGGGTCGCGTCGCGATGGCGCGGGTCAAGGACGGGATCGCCACGGTGATGCTCGACGCGACCGGCCTGTCCGCCGAGGAGCGTGCCCGATTGGAGCGCAAGGTGCGGGCGGCGACGGTCGCCATTCCCGGCGTCGCCGAGACCCGCGTCGCGATGACCGCCGAGAAAGTCCAGCGCACGATCCTCGCGATCGGCAGCGGCAAGGGCGGGGTCGGCAAATCGACGGTCGCCGCCAATGTCGCGGTCGCGCTGGCGCGGATGGGCCGGAAGGTCGGCCTGATCGACGCCGACATTTACGGGCCGTCCCAGCCCCGGATCATGGGCAATATGAGCCGCCCGGAGCTCGCCGACCAGCAGATCGTGCCGGTTCCGGCGCACGGCGTCAGGATGCTCTCGATCGGCCAGCTGATCGAGCCCGGCACCGCGGTCGCCTGGCGCGGCCCGATGACCGCGAGTGCGCTCACCAATCTGATGGAGGGCGACTGGGGCGATTGCGAAATCCTGATCGTCGATCTGCCGCCGGGCACCGGCGACGTCCAGATGACCCTCATCCAGAAATGGAAGCCGGCCGGCGCGGTGATCGTCTCGACGCCGCAGGACCTGTCGCTGATGGACGCGACCCGGGCGATCGACATGTTCCGCAAGATGGGGGTCGAGCCGATCGGCCTGATCGAGAACATGGCCGGCTACCGATGCCCGCATTGCGGCGAGACCAGCGACCCGTTCGGCAGCGGCGGCGCGGAGGCGGCGGCCGCGGTGATGAAGATCCCCTTCCTCGGCCGAATCCCGCTGCGCATATCGATCCGCGAAGCCTCCGACGCCGGCACACCCCCCGCCGCGGGCGAGGGCGAGGAGGCGGAGATATTCCGGGAATTGGCCGCGAGGCTGCTGGCACGGTTGGGGACCCGCGCAGGATTGCCATCGCTCGACTGAGCGCTTATTGCGCGGAAATGGCAGAACTGCCTCCCTTGAATCAACGAAAGAGAAGAGCAGCGAGTGGCGGCCCATGGGCCCGTATCGAGCTCTTCATGACGATTGGGCTGGCAGCATTCATTACCAGCGTCTTCACCCTCAGCAGTGACATTCTGAAGGGTCGCCAGAGCAGATACGAACAACAATGTGCGATCGCGCAGCAGATCGTGCTAGACGATTCCCCAAGTCCGGCGTTGAGCGTTGCGCAGCGCGTGCATTTGAATGCCAGCGCATTGCGCAAGGTAGAAATGTGCATCGGAGAGCAGACATGATCGAGTTCTGGCAGGTTCTCATGTTCATCGGCGTCGCAATGACGACCTATGCCCTGCTCCTCCGCCAGCGTCTTCTCCGCGAAGAGCGCTACCTCCGCGACGATTGATCTCCGCCGGGACCCGCTCCATGCCCCTCACCCGTGACGAAGATATTTACGCGCTGCTCGCGGAAACCCGCACCATCGCCATGATCGGCGCCTCGGACCGGCCCGACCGGCCGAGCTACGGGGTGATGGCCTATCTCCAGCGCCGCGGCTATCGGGTGTTGCCGGTCAACCCCCAGATCACCGGCGAGCATGTCCATGGCGAATATGTCTGGCGCGACCTTTCCCAGATCGGCGTCCCGATCGACATGGTCGACATCTTCCGCCGGCCGCTGGCGGCGGGCGAGGCGGTCGACGAGGCGATAGCCGCCGGCGCCAGGTCGGTCTGGCTCCAGATCGGCGTCATCAACGAGGATGCCGCCGCCCGCGCCGAGGCCGCCGGCCTCAAGGTCGTGATGAACCGCTGCCCGAAGATCGAGATCCCCAGGCTCGGCGTGCCGAAGGTCGGTTAGGGCCGCGGCCGCTCGAATTTGATCCCGGCATAGCCGCGATAGGTGCATGTCCCGAACGGCGCGTAGCCGAGCTTCTCGGCGACTCGGAGCGAGGCGGCATTCTCGGCGTGGATCACGCAGACGCTGCGGCGGACGCCGAAGCGGGCCTCCATCCAGGCCAAAGCGGCCGCGGCCGCCTCGGTGGCATAGCCGTGGCCCTGGGCCCAGCGGGCGATCGCCCAGCCCGCCTCCGGGACGCGGTCGAACCCCGGCCCCAGCCCGCGCTTGAAATCGGCCATTCCGGTCTCGCCGACGAAGCAGCCGGTCGCCTTCTCCTCGAGGGCGACGAAGCCGTAGCCGAACAGCGACCAGTGCCCGGCCTGGCGCAGCAGCCGCTTCCAGGCCTCGTCGGAACAGGCCGGAGGAAGGCCGGAATAGCGCGCCATCTCGGGGTCCGCGGACATCGCGAAATAGGCGGGGAAGTCGGTCGCCATGTGGCGGCGCAGGATCAGCCGCGGCGTCTCGGCGATGACCTCGCCGGACGAGAGCGCCTCGACCCGATGGCCGCACCGCGAAGCGCCGAACAGCCCGGCGGCGATGCCGCCCGGGAAAGGATCCCGCGAACGATCCGTGATCGGGGTCGTTCGCGGGTCATGGCGAGGGCGGCGACCTTCTTGGTTGTGGAGGATCACCTTAGGCGATCCCGGCGCCGGTGCCGGCATACATGGCGGCGAGCGTGCTGGCGACGACGCTGAGCGTGGTCAGCGTGGCGGCGAGGGCGTACAGGCTGTTGCGGATCATCATTCTTCTCCATCGTCTGCCTGGCGGGATTGCCGTGGCAGGGTCTTTGTAGGCCGTCCGATTCGCGGCATCCTGTGCTGGGGCTGGAATCATCCTGTCCCAGAATCTTTCCAGAATTGGCGGGCTTCCCGAGGCCGGTTGCCGGCGCCGCGATGAAGGTCGAACCGGCAGTGCAATTCTGCTACGATCGCCAGCGATGTCTGCTACTTAGGTGGCGGGAACGGGCGGCCGGAGAAGCGAGATTGGGGGCGTTATCCAGGACTTTCTGACCTTCGGCGACTTCACCATCGACCTGGGCGACGAGCGCCTGCTCGGCCCCCAGGGTCCGGTCCGGCTCGGCAACAAGGCGTTTCGGGTGCTGCTGCAGCTCGCCGAGCAGGAAGGCCGGCTGCTGACCAAGGACGCGCTCTTCTCCTCGGTCTGGGACGGCACGATCGTCAGCGAATCCGCGCTGACCTCGGTGATCAAGGAGCTGCGCCGGGCGCTCGGCGACGAATCGCGCACGCCGCGCTATATCGAAAGCATCTACGGGCGGGGCTATCGCCTGCTGCCCGAAGTCAGGCAGGGGTCCGACGGGAGCGTCCGCGCGACCGCGGAAGAGCCGGCTCCCGCGCCGCGCGGCGCCTCGCTCGGCCGGCCGCCCTTGCTCTATATTCCGGCCTTCGACGATCTCGCCCTGCGCGAATCGCAGCCGCACCTGGCGGCGGTGATGCGCGAGGAGATCCTGTTCGCCCTGTCGCGGTTTCGCGACATCCGGCTGGTGTCGGACGCGGCGACCACCGCCGTCCCGACCGCGGGCGGCTATGGCGAGCGCGACTATCAGCTGTCGATCAAGCTCGTGCCCCAGGCCGCCTCGGTCCGCGCCTTCGCCCGGCTCTGCCGTCTCGCCGGCCAGGGGATCATCTGGGCCGACAGCATCGATCTGGCCGACGGCAGCCTCGGCCCGCATGTCGACTCGCTGGTCCGCCGGATCGCGGCGGCGGCGCTGCCGCGGCTTCACGACGATCTTCTCTCCCATCTGCCGGAGCGCCCACAGGACGTTTACGATCTCTATTTGCTGACCAAGCTGAAGATGCGCGGGATGGACTCGTTCGCCGGGGCGCGGGAGGTGGCCGCCGCCTGGGAGCGGCTGATCGAGCAGCATCCCAATTTCGCGCCGGCCTATCCGCCGCTGACCCGGCTCTACAATACCGACTATTGCTATTCCGGACTGGGCTCGACCGGCGACGACGAGCGCCGGCGCGCCTACGAGCTCGCGCACCGGGCGTTCGCGATCGATCCGACCGAGGCGCACCTGCAGACCGTCAAGGGATGGTCGCACCTCTGGGCCGGCGAAAGCGCGCTGGCGCGGCAGCATCTGCAGGAAGCGCTCAACCTCAACCCCTACAATCAGAGCCGGCTCGTCGAGGTTGCCAAGGCCTTCATGTATCTCGATGAGCTGGACGGCGCCGCCGAGCTCCTGGAGAGGTGCCGCAACCTCACTCCGTTCGCCACCGAAGCGCCGCACGAAGAGCAGGGCCTCCTGCATCTCCTGGCCGGGGACTTCGACCTGGCGGTTCAGCAGCTGGCGCTCGTCCGCCGCGACCATCCGGACGATACGGCGAAGACCGAGCCCGCCATCATGAGCGAGCTCTACGCGCTGCTCGCCGCTGCCGGCGCCGGATCGGAAGACGCGGCCGCGCGCTCCCGGCATTGGCAACAATCCATGGCCCGCCGCTGGTGCGGATCGAGCCCGCTCGACGACCGGCGGCTGAAGCAATGGGTGCTCGACCACAACCCGTTCCAGAGCGAGGCCCGCAAGCAATGGTTCGTCAAGCTGCTCGACGTCGCTATCCAGGCATAGCGACGCCGCACTCGCGGGCCAGGGCGTCGAGGAAGCAGGTGCGCACGAGCTCCGGCCGGGCCGCGCCGGCGTCGTCCCATTCGGTCGCCGCGCGCAGGCATGCGACGGCATCTTCATGCTTTTGCGAAACCGCCCCGTCCTCGAGCCGGGCCTGGAAGGCAGGGCATTCTGCCCGGGCGCAGACGGACTGCCAGTCGCGGTCGACATAATGGATCGAGGCTGCCGCATCGAGCAGCGCGCGCGCCTCCGCCCGGCCGGCGGTGCCGCGTCGGCGGGCCCGGCAGAGCGTCGCCCGAACGTCGACCAAGGGTAAGGACAAAGGGCGCCAATCGCGATCCGCGCCGGCATGGATCAGCGCGACTTCATCGTCGCCCGCGATCGTGCCCCGGACATAGGCCGCGAAGATTGCGCCGACGCCGATCATGCCGAACCCGCGCATTTCCGCCGCCCGCAGCGCGCCGATGCTGCTCGCGCCGAAAATGCGCACGCCCCGCGACAACTGCAGCAATATCTCCTTGTGGCGGACCGCGGGCCGGTGGTCGAAATAACCGTCGATCAGGCAGACGCTCGATCCTTCATCGGCCTCCAGCCGCAGCAGGTCGCCCGCTTCCGCCGGCGGCCGCCATTCTATGCCCGGCCATTGCCGGCGATCGGCCTCGGGAAGCGATGGGCCGGCAAGGGCGATGATCGTCACTGCGGCAGCCGCCGGGTCCGCCGCGACGAGCCGAGGCCGGGCACGAACGCCTTCGTGACGGCGACCCCGTCGAGGCCGTCATCCAGGCGCTTCACGGCGATCCGGCGATAGCCATGGGCCGCCAGGCGCCGGGCGATCGGGTCGGGGCCGCAGGGGGTGGGCGCCGCCCGATCCCAGATCAGTCGGCCGGGCGAGCCCATGGCCGCGGGCCTGGGCCGCGGGCGCGCATAATAAGACGGCATGATATCGTCGCGAACGCCGGCGATGAGGGTGAGCCGCGACTGGATCGCCTCGGCCAAGGCCTTGAACAAGGCGAGCTCGGCGTCGCCGTGCGCGGCGGTGCCGTAGAACCGGCGATAGGCCGGTCCGAATTCCTCGCAGCCGCCGATCATGCACAGCAATACCGGGATGTCGGCGAGCGAAGCGAGCCGAAAGACCTGCAGCGCGATGTCCAGCGAAAGGAAGCGCTCCCGCCACGCCTTGAACCAGTCGAATGGGATGGTGTCGAGCCGGACCAGCGTCGCCACCCGTGCGGGTCGATCCAGGCGCTGCCATTCTCCGACCGCGTCCCGCTCGATCAGCTCGCACAGGGAAATCGACAGCGCGTCCGCCTCGCTGGCCCCGGCGCCGAGGCCGTTGCTGGCCCGTTCGAAAAAGCTCGGCAGCCCGCGCGTATAATCGAGCGAAACCAGTTCATGGGGCAGATATTGAGGCGTGCCAGTCGCGAGATCGGTGGCGCGGCACCATTGGATCGCTTCTCCGCTTTCGGGCTGGTTCGTCCGGACCTTGCAATAATCCCCGATGTCGGCCGCCCGTTCGGTCGGCGGCAGGTCGGCAAGGCTGCAGAGGGGGCCGTCGGCCGGGGCCTGCTCGGCGCAATGTGCCTCGATGGCTTCGCAGAGCGCGCCGAGCTTGGCCGCCTCGGGCGATGCCCCCTTGCCCTGGTGAACGCTCAGCGACCGGCCGGCAGGCCGCACCGCCTGCCAGACCGGCAGCCCGAGCCGATCGAGCCCGGTGACGTCCGCAAGCCGGGTGACTCCGCAAAGGCGCGCCGCCACCAGCGCCCGCTGAAAGAAGCTCGCCGCGATCGGCCGGTGCACACCTATATGTCGTCTACTCCGGCTCGATATTGCCGAGCTGGGTGCCTTCCTGCTCGATATTGCCGAAGGCGTCGGCTTGATGTTCGGTGTCGTATTCCTGCGCTTGCTGCTGAGATTGCGACTGACCTGTGGCTTCTTGGTCGACCGATTTCTTTGACTTGCCCGTCATGTTCTATCTCCCGCCTGCGGAAAGCTCTGGTCGTGGGCCCGTATTCGGGCGCATCACTTCCTTACTCGCCGCACCCAAAGCCGGATCGGCTGCATCCTGATACCAGTTTTCCGGCCGGTGGAACATAGGCCCGCGCCGGGGCCGCCGCTTGCCTAGCGACCGATCAGGGTCGCGCCACCGCCGGCGATCCGCACCGCAGCGCCGTTCAGCGACGAATCGGGCAGCAGCAGGCGCACCCGGCGATTGGCGAAATCGACCGAAACCCGTTCGAACAGCCGGAGCGCGTCCATCCCGAGCAGGATCGCCGGGCGGTCGGTGAGCTCGAGCTGGCGGAAGGGATCGGCGTCGGAGAAGGCGATCGGCAGGTTGACGATATTGGCGCCGCCGATGCGGATCCGCCGCGCCAGCGTGTAATCGGCGGTGAACTCGCCGCCGGTGACGCTGATCAGCCGCACCGGCGCGGTCACCCCGAGCCGGTGACGGCGCTCCAGCGCGCGCCGCAGCGCGCTGTTGCCAACGGTGATCTGGGCGCCCGTATCGACGATCACGTAGACGCGCTGGCCGTCGACGTCGGCGTCGATCAGCATCAGCCGGCCGAAGCGGCTGCGCGCGGTGACGACGATCTCTCCTTCCGGCCAGCGCGGATCGACGCGGCGCGACGGCATGATCGTCATCTCCCGCCGCGCGAAATCGAACACGACGCGCTGGGTCTGGAGCGTGTCGACGCCGAGGATGCCAGCGGCGCCGAGATTGGCGCGGGCGAGCGCGGGCGCGTGAATGTCGTCCATCGTCCGCTGGCCGACCCGGAGCGCCGGGACGATCACGGTCGAGACCAGGCTGACCTCGGTCATGCTGCTGACCATGACGTCGTCGCCCGGGCCGAGGCCGAGCGACCGCGCCAGCTCGCTCGAAATGACGGTTCGCTCGGAGCCGGTGTCGACGACGAAATGATAGGGGCCGCGGCCGCCGACGGTGACCGGCACCGTCATCCTGGTGTCGGCGGCGACCCGGTAATCGAGGGTTTCCGCGGTCTGCTGGTCCGGCAATTGCGCCGGTGGCGCGGCCGGCTGCTCCTGTCCCCGGACCGGCGAGGAGAGCAGCAAAGCGGCCCCGATCCCCGCGAACCACGAGCGGGAACGCGCTCTCGTCATTGGAAAATCTCCCACCAAATCTCTTGGCCCGCAGAATACTCCTTTGATCTGAAAAGCGAAGCGCCGTTTCGACGAATGGCGTCCTCCTTTAGACCACCGCCATCGCCCGCTTTTTGCGGCGCCGGGGATGGTCTAGGGGAAGGCGATGGTTTTCGCCTTGTTCCTTTCCGCGCCGATCGCCCTGATCGGCGCGCTCATCCTCTCGGTCGTTGCCCATCGATGGTCGCTGGTGCCCCGCGGCCTGCCCGGCCTGCTTACGCTTTGCCTCCTGACGGCGGTGATCATGGGTAGCCTGGCGACGATCCTCACCTTTCGGCTGTTCGCCGTCCATGGCGCCCGAGCGCAGCAGCGGATGCTGGGGGAGCAAGCCGCCGGCGTGCTCCAGCTGCGCCACTACGAGGATTCCGAATTCCCCGACCCCGGCCAGGAATGGCATTACGCTCTGGACCCCGATACGGCGGCGCGGCTGCGGCGGCGCTGCGCTCCGGGCCCGCGGCCGGGCGAATGCCGGATCTACCTTCGCGAGGGCCCACAGGGGCTTGCCTTCGTCACACTGGCGGGCGACCGCCTGATCGTCGCGGACTTGAGCCTGTGAGCGATCGCCACGACGTGCTGACCTTTCGAATTTTCACTTTGGCTTATGGCGGCATCGCCACTTCGGTCGGGCTCTGGGCCTTCGCCGTCGGCCGTTCGCCCTTCGCGCTCGGCTTCGGCCTGCTGACCCTGGCCTTTGCCGAAGCGGGCCTGTGGTTCCACCGGCGAAGGCGGCGGCAGCCGGCACCATCAGACGACGGCCATCGCCCGGTCGCGTAGCCGCTCGACGGCGGCGGCGTGGATGCCGGGGGTGGCGACGAGCACGCCGAACGCCTCGCCCGAAGCGGTGTTGAAGGCGAGCGGCTGGCCGAGCGCGCCGCTGACGGTCGCGCCCGCTTCCTCGGCGATCAAGGCCGCGGCGGCGATGTCCCATTCGAATCCCCAGCGCAGGGTGGCGACGAGATCGGCCTCGCCGGCGGCGACGAGGGCGATGCGCAGCGCGATCGAATTGGGCTTGGGCACCGCGACCAGGTCGCGATCGACCCTGGGGAGCTTGTCCGAGGGCACCCGCGCGCCGGCGAGGCGGCTGCGAGCGCTGACCTTGAGCGCGGCGCCGTTGCGCCGGCTTCCCTCGCCCCGGGCCGCAGTCCAGAGCTCGCCGCGGATCGGCGCCGCGAGCGCGCCGAGCACGGGCACCCGATCCTCGACCAGCGCGACCGAGACGCACCATCCGGGCCGGTCGCGCAGATAGTCGCGGGTGCCGTCGATCGGGTCGACCACCCACAGGCGCGGCCGCTCGATCCGGTCCGAATCGTCGAGCGTCTCCTCGGACAGCCAGCCGGCCTCGGGGTCGAGCGCAGTCAGATGGCGGCGCAGGTATGCGTCGACCTCGAGATCGACGTCGCAGACCGGCTGGCCGGGGACCTTCTCCCAGCTCTTATAGCCGGTGCCGCAACGCGAGGCGGCGATCCGCCCGGCTTCCTCGGTGATCCTGGCGACATCCTCAAGCACCGGCGACCGTCATCCCTTCGATCCGCAGGGTGGGAACGTTGGTCGTGCGGCGATGCTCCAGGTCGTCGGCCGGGGTCAGCGCGCGGAACATGTCGACGAGGTTGCCGGCGATCGTGATCTCGGCGACCGGGGCGGCGATTTCGCCGTTCGCGATGATGAAGCCTGAGGCGCCGCGGCTATAGTCGCCGGTCACCGGGTTGACGCCCTGGCCGATCACCTCGGTCACGTAGAGGCCCAGGCGGATGTCGGCGATCAGCGCCGCGGGCGTCAGCGGGCCCGGCTCGAGATGGACGTTGGTCGCGCCGGCGCCCGGCGCGCCGCCGCTGCCGCGGCTGGCATGGCCGGTGGTCGACAGCCCCAATTGCCGTGCCGAGGCGCTGTTGAGCAGCCAGCCGGTGAGCCGCCCGCCGTCGACCAGCCGGCGCCTGGCGGTCGCGACCCCTTCGCCGTCGAACGGCCTCGAGCGGAGGCCGCGGCGCCGGTGCGGATCGTCGACGACGACGATGGCCGGGCCGAACAATTGCTCCTCCTCGCGGCCGAGCAGGAAGCTGGTCTTGCGCGCGATGGCGGGGCCGGACATGGCGCTGAGCAGACTGCCGATCAGGCCGCCGCCGACGCGCGGATCGAACACGACCGGCATCGTCCCGCTCGCCAGCCGCCCCGGGCCGAGCCGCTTCACCGCGCGCTCGCCCGCCAGCCGGCCGATTTCCTCAGGGGTGTCGAGATCGGCATAATGGCGGACGCTATGGCTGGCGCTGTCGCGCTGCATGTCGCCGCCCGAGCCGGCGATCACGCTCGCCGCGCCGCCGTAGAAGCTGGTCGTATAGCCGCGCGCGAAGCCCTGGCTGGTCGCGAGCGCGACGAGGGTGCGGCCGGCGCTGACGCCGGCGCCTTCGGAATTGGTGACGCCGGGCACGGCGCGGGCGCAATCCTCGATCGCCAGCGCCCGCTCCTTGAGCGCGACCGGCGACGGATCGCCGCCATCGTCGGCCTCGAGCTCGGGCGGCTCGCCGCGCAGCAGCCGGTCGTCCGGGGCGAGGCCCGCATAGGGATCCTCGGGCGCCTCGCGCGCCATCGCGGCGGCGCGCTCGACCAAAGCGGCGAGCGCGTCCGGCGCGAGGTCGGAGGAGGAAACGCTCGCGGAACGCCGGCCGATGAAGAACCTGAGGCCGATCTCCTCGCCTTCGGAGCGGGTCACGTCTTCGAGGGCGCCGAGCCGGACCTGGACCTCGGTGGCGGCGTCGCCGACATAGAGCGCGTCGGCGGCGTCGGCCCCGGCCTTTACGGCGGCCTCGACCAGGGCAGCGGCGCGGCCCTCGGCTTCACGAACATCGAGCATGGGCGCGAGGTAGAGGCTTGGCGGCCAAAAGCAACCTCAAGCGTTGCCGACGACCCAGCAGGCGGCGAACATGAGCAGGCCGGCCACCCGGTTCGAGCGGAACTTGGCGAGCGCATCGTCGCCTTCCTCGGGCCGCAGTGTCGCCACCTGCCAGAAAAGGTGCAGCGCCAGCGGCAGCAGGCCGAGCAAGGCGAACCACTCGCGCCGCACCAGGTGGAGCGAAGCGGCCCACAGGGCCAGGGCGGCGAGGTAGCAGAGCGCGACGCCGAGCCGCGCATGCGGCCCCAGCGCCAGCGCGGACGAGCGGACTCCGACCAGCGCGTCATCCTCCCTGTCCTGCAGCGCATAGATCGTGTCATAGCCGATCACCCAGAAGGCGGACCCCGCCCAGAGCAGCCAGCCGGCCGGGTCGAGACCGCCGCTGACCGCCGCCCAGCCGACCAGCGCGCCCCAGGAGAAGACCAGGCCGAGCCAGGCCTGCGGCCACCAGGTGATCCGCTTCATGAAGGGATAGGCCGCGACCAGGAACAGGCTGGCGAGAGCGACACCCTGGGCGAAGCGCCCGAGCTGCAACAGCACCGCAAGCCCGATCAGGCTCATCGCGGCGAGCAGGATCCAGGCGCCCCGCAGGGACACGCGCCTGCTTGCCAGCGGCCGCAGCCGCGTTCGTTCGACCTTCCGGTCGAGGTCCCTGTCGACGATGTCGTTATAGACGCAGCCCGCGCCGCGCATCGCCCAGGCGCCGAGCGCGAGCCAGAGGATCAGCAGCCAGCCCCGCTCGCCCATCCCCGCCAGCGCCACGCTCCACGCGCACGGCCAGAACAAGAGCCAGGCGCCGATCGGCCGGTCGAGCCGGATCAGCGACGCGTAAGGCCGCACCGGCGCCGGCAGCGCGCCGATCAGGCCGCGCTGTTCGCTGTCGGGAACGATGTCGGTCGGGGCCGCTTTGCGCATCCACCCGCAATACCGTTCGGCCTGAGCTTGTCGAAGGCCATTTCTTGTTCTCTTAAGGAAGGGAATGGGCTTCGACAGGCTCAGCCCGAACGGAGATTGGCTTTTCATGGTCGCAACCCCCGCCTGGCCGCCGCAAAGCCTGCCGCGCCTGTTCGTCGATCAGGTGCTGTCGGAAGGCCTGCGCGTCGTCGTCGACGGCAATTATCTCGCCGCGGTGCTGCGCCTCGGCGCGGGCGACAAGGTTAAATTGTTCGACGACCGCACGGGGGAATGGCTGGCCGAGATCGCCGAGGCGGGCAAGAAGCGGGTCACCCTCATTGTCGGCGAGCGGCTCCGGGAGCGCGA
Source organism: Allosphingosinicella sp. (assembly GCA_035941735.1). GTDB lineage: Bacteria > Pseudomonadota > Alphaproteobacteria > Sphingomonadales > Sphingomonadaceae > Allosphingosinicella. The sequence continues at coordinate 10,851 of DASZDS010000021.1, read as the reverse complement.
GAGCGTCCCCGACCTCTGGCTCCTCTTCGCGCCGATCAAGCGCGGCCGGATCGACTGGCTGGTCGAGAAGGCGACCGAATTGGGCGTCGCCCGTCTCGTTCCCGTCATCACCCGCCGCACGATCGTCGAGCGCCTCAACCTCGAGCGCCTGCGCGCCCACGCGATCGAGGCCGCCGAGCAATGCGAACGCACCGCGCTGCCGGAGCTGGTCGAAGCGCGGAAGCTCGACGCCGCGCTCGAAGCCTGGCCCGCGGAGCGGACCCTCTATTTCGCCGACGAGGGCGGCGGCGAGGCGTTCGCGCCGGCGTCCGGCCCTGCCGCGATCCTGATCGGCCCCGAGGGCGGCTTCACCGACGAGGAGCGCGCCCAAATCCGCGCCCTCCCCCAGGCCCGTCCCGTCTCGCTCGGTCCGCGCATCCTGCGCGCCGACACCGCCGCGCTGGCCGCGGTGAGTTTGTGGATGGCGGCGGCGGGGGACTGGCGCACCTCCCCCCGCGCCCGCTAGAGGGCGCCGATGACGACCCGCACCGAGACCGGCAAGAACGACCGCATCGTCGAGAGCCGCGAGGATCTGCTCGCCACCTTCGCGCGCGGCGAGAAGCCCAAGCCGGACTGGACGATCGGCACCGAGCACGAGAAGTTCGTGTTCCGCTGCGCCGACCGCCGCGCGCCTTCCTATGACGAGCCCGGCGGCATTCGCGACCTGCTGACGGCGCTCACCGAGTTCGGCTGGTCGCCGGTGATCGAGGGCGGTAACGTCATCGCGCTCACCGGCCCCGACGGCGCGGTCAGCCTCGAGCCCGCGGGCCAGCTCGAATTGTCCGGCGCCCAGCGCGAGCATCTCCACCAGACCTGCGCCGAGGCGGGCCGCCATCTCAACCAGGCCAAGGCGGTCGGCGAGAAACTGGGGCTGTGCTTCCTCGGCCTCGGCATGTGGCCCGACAAGAGCCGCGCCGAGCTGCCGGTCATGCCCAAGGGCCGCTACGCGATCATGCTCGATTACATGCCGAAGGTCGGCAATCTCGGTCTCGACATGATGCTCCGCACCTGCACCATCCAGGTCAATCTCGATTACGCCTCGGAAGCCGACATGGCGGCGAAGTTCCGCGTCGGCCTCGCCCTCCAGCCGCTCGCCACCGCCTTGTTCGCCAATTCGCCGTTCACCGAAGGCAGGCCCAACGGCTTCCTCTCCTATCGCTCGCATATCTGGTCGGATACCGATCCGGACCGGACCGGGATGCTGCCCTTCGTGTTCGAGGACGGGTTCGGTTACGAGCGCTACCTCGATTACGCGCTCGACGTGCCGATGTACTTCGTCTTCCGCGACGGCAAATATGTCGACGTCGCCGGCCGCTCCTTCCGCGATTTTCTCGACGGCCGGCTGGCCGAGCTGCCCGGCGAGAAACCGCGCGTTTCGGACTTCACCGACCATCTCTCGACGATCTTCCCCGAGGTGCGGCTGAAATCGTTCCTCGAGATGCGCGGCGCCGACGGCGGGCCGTGGAGCCGGATCTGCGCGCTGCCGGCCTTGTGGGTCGGCCTGCTCTACGACGAAGGCGCGCTCGCCGCCGCCTGGGACGAGGTGAAGCACTGGTCGCTCGACGGGCGCCAGAAGCTGCGCGACGCCGTGCCGCTCGAGGGCCTCGAGGCGATCACTCCGGACGGCGAAACGCTGCAGGAGCTCGGCAAGCGCATAATCGGCTTCGCCGAGGCGGGCCTCAACGCCCGCGCTCGCCTGAACAGCTCGGGCGACAATGAATCCGGCTTCCTCGATCCGCTGCGCGAGGTGCTCGCCTCCGGCAAGGTCCCGGCCGAGCGGCTGCTGGAACGCTATCATGGCGCCTGGAATGGCGATATCTCCCGCATCTACGAGGAGGAAAGCTTCTGATGCCCGACGTCCAGTCCCGCGAACGCCGCACCCTCTATCCGCCGATCGAGCCGCTCGAGTCCGGCCGGCTCGAGGTCGGCGACGGCCACAGCCTCTACTGGGAGCGCTGCGGCACCAAGGGCGCCAAGCCGGTCGTCTTCCTCCACGGCGGCCCCGGCGCCGGCTGCAGCCCCGACCATCGCCGCCAGTTCGATCCCGCGCGCTACGACATCTTCCTGTTCGACCAGCGCGGCTGCGGGCGCTCGACGCCGCACGCCAGCCTCGAGGCCAACACCACCTGGCACCTCGTCGCGGATATCGAGCGGCTGCGCGAGATGGCGGGGATCGAGCGCTGGATGGTCTATGGCGGCTCGTGGGGCTCGACACTGGCGCTCGCCTACGCCCAGACCCATCCGGACCGCGCCACCGAGCTGGTGCTGCGCGGCATCTTCACCTTCCGCCAGAGCGAGCTCGACTGGCTCTACGCCTATGGCGCCTCGGAAATCTTCCCGGACAAATGGCCCGAGTTCCTCGCGCCGATCCCGGAGGCCGAGCGCGGCGACATCGTCGCCGCCTATCAGCGCCGCCTGACCGGCGACGATCGCGCCGAGCAGCTCGCCGCCGCCAAGGCGTGGAGCAAATGGGAGGCGGAGACCGTCACCCTTCTCCCCGACCCGCACGTCATCGAGGAGTTCACCAACGACGAATTCGCGATCGCGATCGCCCGCATCGAGAATCATTATATGGCCAACAAGGGCTGGCTCGAAGAGGGCCAGCTGATCGCGGGCGCGGCGAAATTGAAAGCCATTCCCGGCGTCATCGTCCAGGGCCGCTACGATTGCTGCACGCCGCCGGTCACCGCCTGGGACTTGAAGCAGGCCTGGCCCGAGGTCGAGCTCAACATCGTCCCCGACGGCGGCCATCTGTTCACCGAGCCGGGCGTGCTCGACGGCCTGATCCGCGCCACCGACGCCTTCGCGCGCTAGCGTCCATATTCAACAGCTGCTGGGGGAGCTCATCCGATGCGCATCGTCACTACCGCCGTTTCGTTCGCCGCCCTGGCGGGCGCGCTCGCGGCCGCTCCCGTCGCCGCGCAGGACGCGGGGCCGCCCTGGACCTTCGCCGGCGAGCTCCAGGACGGCGATGCGCAGGGCGAGGAGGAGCATCGCTACGACGATCATCGCGTCCATCTCGTCGCCGGCCAGCGCTACCGCCTGTCGGTCAGCTCCGACGCGTTCGATCCGAAGGCGCAATTGCTGCGGGCGGGGGCGAGCGAGGTGATCGCCGAGAATGACGATCATGGCGAAACCCTCAATTCGCGCATATCCCCCTTCACCCCGGCCGAGACCGGCGATTACGTGCTGCGCGTGCTCGGCTTCGCCGCCTCCGCCCGCGGCCCCTACACCGCATCGGTCGAGCTGTTGCCGCCGCTGCCGGCGCCCATTTCGGCGCGGCCCGCGGCGACGGCGCCCCAGGCCTGGGGCGTCTGGCAGGGCGAGCTCGCCGCCTCGGACGCCGACCGCGAAGGCTATTATTTCGACGATTACCTGGTCCATTTCGAGGCCGGTCAGGCGCGGATGATCGCGGTCGATTCGGAGACGCTCGACACGGTGGTCCAGATCCTGCGCCCGACCGACCGCGACGGCGGGCCGATCGAGGGGGAAGAGGATGATGACGGCGGCGCCGGCTTCAACCCGTTGCTCGGCTTCGCGCCGACGGAGGCGGGCGATTATGTCGTCCGGGTGACGTCGTTCGCGGAAGGCGCGACCGGCCGCTATCGGCTCCGGATCTCGCAATAAGGAACGGCTATTCGGCCGCTGCCGGCTCGGGCGGCCGGGCCCAGCGCGGCTTCAGCTTGTTGATCAGCCGCGGGATCGGCCCGTTGCGCTCCATCCACGCGGCATAGTCCTGATAGGCGGGGTCCGATCCGAGGTGGCGCTCCTCGGTCCGCGCGCGCCAGTAATAGACGGCGCTGACGAGGCCGAGCAGGACGGTGTTGCGGATCATGTCGACCGGGCTGCCGGTGGTCGCCAGGAACGGCAGCACCGCGCACCACCAGAACAGATTCTTCGCCACATAGGCCGGGTGCTTGGTCCAGGCATAGGGACCGTGGGTGAGGATGCCGCGATGGGTGAGGTTGGAGAAGCGGAAGCCGAACGCCACCGTCGCCCAGGCATAGACTCCGGTCAGGAAGACGAGCCAGCCGCCCCACAAATCCATCGCCAGCGGGTAGTTTTCGAGCCAGTGGGTCCAGCCGTCCGGGCCGGCGGTGCCGATATGATAGTCGAGCGGGTCGCCGTCTCCCATCATGATGAAGGGCGGGTAGCAGAGCAGGGCCGCGGTCCAGCCCGCCGCATAGGGGTTGGCGGTGCGGATATGGGCGTCGAGCGGCTTCATCGTCAGCACGTAGCCGACCGTCGCGAAGACGACGTCGATCATGAACATGACGGCGATCAGCCAGAAAGCGAGCTGGACCGGGTTTTGGGTGATCGAGGCCGAATCCGGGTTGACCGCATACCACCAATTGCCGGGCACGATCGACAGCATGAAGGCGGTGAAGAAGCCCTTGACCGCCCAGGCGCGCAGGAAATGCTGGAGCTCGGTGCGGTCGGCGAGGTCGCCGCGCCCGATCAGCAGCTGGCCGAAATGCCAGGCGCCGTCCTTGGGCTCGGCGAGGCGCCGGTCGAGCCACAGCACGTAAGGGACGGAGAGGACCAGCATCGGCACGACGGCGACGCCCAGCACCTGCATCGCGAACAGATAGGCGCCGTCCCAATACCAGCGGCCGACGCAATAGAGGCCGCCGATGATCGCCCAGATTCCCCACAGGCCGGCGATCTTGGCGAGGCTGATGTCGACGATTTCCTTAAGCGGGCGCGGCGGCGCGTCCCAGTCGATCCCGGTCGTGGGATTGCGATGGACCTTGTCGACCAGCACCGCCCAGAGCAGCATCGGCACGCCGCAGGCGAGGAGCGCGGTGAGCGCCGCGAGCGGGCCCTCCATCCGGAACGCGCGCGCGAGCGCGAACCAGGCGAACAGCCCGGCGAGGCCGATCAGCCCGGTCATCGTGCTGACCGCGGATTTGGGCCGCGGGTCGTGACGGAAGGTCGGGTCGACCTTGAGGTCGGCGGGCAGCGGCGCGTTCATGGCAAAGGCGGCTTAACCGCGAGTGGTAAGCATCGGGTGAACGCGCCGGACTGGTAAGCAACAGATGAAGAAATCCTCGCGGCCGATGTGGATGAAACGGTGTTGCCGGTAAGGACTTCTTAAAGCCCTCGCGGTGCAGAATGCAGCAAGGGAAACGGAGCCCGGGCTCCGCCGGGGAAGGGAAGAATGGTTACGGGGGAACGCGTCGTGGAAACCGGGCTGTCTTTCTCGCGCGAGGTGCCGGCGCCGCCGGACCGGCGGCTGAGCGAGCGCCACCTCAAGATCCTGCGGGTCGGGACCCTGATCGTCGGCGGCCGGCGCGAGCTGTGCCTGATCCGCAACATCTCCGCCGGCGGCCTGATGGCCCATGTCTATTCGCGGCTCGTCGCCGGCGCCCGCGTCGAGGTCGAGTTGAAGACCCGTCAGCCGGTCGCCGGCCGGGTGGTCTGGGTGCGCGAAGCCAATGCCGGCATCCAGTTCGACCGCAAGATGGACGTCACCGAGCTGCTCGCCAATCCGGCCGTCCTCGAAAATGGCTGGCGGCCGCGCACGCCGCGCGTCGAGATCGACCGGATGGCGACTTTGCGCTGCGGCGCGCGGACCCATTGGGTGCACGCCCGCGACATCTCCCAGAGCGGCGTCAAGGTCGTCGCCGACCGGCCCCCCGAGCCCGGCGCCGAGGTCGTGGTCGCGCTCGAAGGCTTCCGTCCGCTCGCCGGCGTCGTGCGCTGGAGCGGCGACACCGGGTGCGGCATCGCCTTCAACCAGCTCATCCCGTTCGGCGAGCTGATCGACTGGCTGAAGCCGGACTAATCGGGGAAGTCCGCGGCGAGCTGCCGGAACGCGAGCATGCGCAGGAACAGGGTCTCGCCGGTGAGCCAGTCCTGCCTGAGCAGATTTTCCTCGCCGAGATTGGCGTCGAGCCACTGGCGGATGAGGCCGCGCAGCAGCCGCCGCTGGGCGCCGTTCGCCTGGCGGTAGGCCATCACCGAGGCGGCGCCGATCCACGGCGAGACGGGATGGCGGTAGTCGTCGAAGAAGCGTCCGCCGCTGGTCAGCGGGATATAGGCCCCGGAAGAGAATTGCTCGGTCGGCGGCGGCAGCAGGCGGACCGCGCGGAGGAAGGCGTCCGCGGCGTGGCTCGTCGCTTCCCCCGCGACCCGCGTCGCCACCACCGCATAAGCCGAGAAGACGATATTCTCGGTGCGCCGGTCGTTGTTGGGATAGTCCGACCATTGCGCGCCGTCCTGCGGCCCGCGATTGAGCCAGACGATCGCGCGGCGCAGCGCGGCGTCTACCGGTCCGCGCGCGGCCGGCGATACGATTCCCGCGCGCCGCGCCTCGGCCAGCGCGATCGTGAGCAGGGCGGTCGGATGAATTGCGGCATTCTCGTTGGCGCGCACGGCATTGAGGCTGATCATCCACCAGCCCTCGGGATGCTGGCCGGCGAGCACGGTTTCGAGCAGGCCGGGCGGGATCGGCCGGCGCAGGCGCGCCGAGGCGAGGATCACCCAGCCATTGGCGATGCTGTGGGGGACGCTGTCCGAATAATAGCAATGGCATTCCCGATTCTCGACCGAGCGCAGATAATCGTAATAGCGCGCGGCGAACTCGCGATTCTCCTCGGGCGCCGCCGCGATCAGCTGACCCGAGCCCCACGCCCAGGTCGATCCCAGCATCGCCGGATCGCCCGACAGGTTGTTCTCCGCCGCGCGCGCGACCCGCTGGCGGGCGAGCGATTCGGAATCGACCGACTGCCTGACCTGCTCGCGCGACACCGGCGGCCGGTCGGGGAAGAGCGCGAAGGTCAGGGCCGGCCAGGCGAAGAACAGGGCGATCGCCGCCGCCAGGACGCCGAGGCCGAGGCCGGTCAGCAGCCCCTTGCGGCGGGGCCTGCGCACCGGCGCCGGCATGGCCGCGCCGCCGATGCGGGCCCGGACCTCGCCCAGCAGCTTGTCCCTCGCCGCTTCGAACTGGCGCCCGGAGCGGCCGATGATCAGCGCCTGAACCATGAACAGGCCCATCGGGAAATCGCCCGGCTCGAGCTCGTCGACCATCACCGGCAGCAATTTGCCCGCCTCGCGGGCGATGATCGCCTCGTGGCGGACGTTGGGCGAGGCGACGCTCGCCTTGCTCCAGATCGTCACCACCAGCCGCGCCCCCGCCAGCCTTTCCCGGATCCAGCTGTCCCAGTCCTGCCCGGCCGGCGTCGCCTGGTCCCAGAAGATGTCGTAGCCGGCCCCGGCGAGCACGTCCCGTACCCGCTCGGCGACCGCGCGGTCCTTGCTCGAATAGGAAATGAAGATATCGGTCAGGGGCTGCCCTCCTCGCGGCGGCGGCTGGAGCGGGTAGCGGGAATCGAACCCGCGTCACAAGCTTGGAAGGCTAGTGCTCTACCATTGAGCTATACCCGCATGGCCGAAGGCCGTTCCCCCTGCCATCGCCGGCGCGGCCGCGTCAACACCGGCCGGTAACGGGACAGGTTTACCAATCTGATACACTTGCGCGCGACTTCTGCGCGGATTGCGATTATAGTCGCGCCCGGAACGAGATACGCGGGGGGCCGTGGAAGTTCAGCATTCGCCAGCACCCGCCGCGGCCCGCCGCGGCGACGGCAACGGCCCGATCCCGCCGTTCGAGCGGATCGTCGCCGACTACGGCCCGCTCATCTCCCGCATCGCCATGTCCTACGAGGCCGACCCGAGCCTGCGCGAGGACCTGACCCAGCAGATCTTTCTCGCCGTCTGGCAGGCGCTGCCCAGCTTCCGGCAGGATTCCTCCCTGAAGACGTTCATCGCCCGGGTCGCGCAGAACCGTTCGATCTCCTTCGTCACCAAGCAGGTGCGCCAGCCGCGTCTCGCCGAGCTTCCGGAGAAGCTCGAGGCCGACGCGCTCAATCCGGAAGAAAGCGCGATCGAAGGCAACGAGCGGGAGATGCTGCTCGAGGCGACCCGCAAGCTGCCGCTGCCGCAGCGCCAGGTCATCATCCTCGTGCTCGAAGGGTTCGACTATTCGGAGATCGCCGAAATGCTCGACATCGCGCCCAACGCCTTGGCGCTGCGATTGTCGCGCGCAAAATCTGCACTCAAATCCATGCTGGAGCAGACGCAATGAGTGACTTCGACCTCGATCGGCTCGGCGACGTCTGGCGCCGGCAGCTCGATCCGGCGGAGATGGAACGCCTTCAGCGCACCGCCGCCGCCGTCAGTCGCCGCGCCCGTTTTTCCCAGATCCTCGACATCGTCGCCGGCGTCGCGCTTTCCGCGGTCGTTATCGTCCTGGTCTGGACCAATCCCGCCCTGGAGACCTTCCTGATGGGCGGTGCCGCGATCCTGCTGCTGCTCGGCAGCCACATCCGGTTGCGCAAGCTCCGCCAGGTCGAGCTGAGGAGCCTCGCCGGCAGCACCGAAGACATGCTCGATCAGTCGATCGAACGGGTCAGCACGACCCTTCGCCACAATCGCTTCACCCTGATCGCGATGGGGCCGGGCCTGGTATTCGGCATTCTGCTCGCGTCGGTGGCCGATCGCGGCGGCGGCTCGCTGCTGATCCTCGGCGGGAACCCGCTGGTGCACCTGCTCTGGATGGGCGGCACGTTCGTCGCCCTCGCCGGCGTTTTCATTTTTCTGTTCCTCGCCGTGCGCCGCGGCCGCCGCGAGCTCGAACGGCTGCAGGCGATGCGCGAATCCTACCGGCAGGAACGCAAGTCCAGCGGCCAATGAAGCGGGCCGCATCGTGGTAAACGGAAGCTGATGCGTGTTTTAGCAAAGTTTCAATGCCTTTCCTGTAAATCCGGCCTCCCAACGAAAAAATACTAGGGAAGGCAAGACAATGGAAAAGATCAGATTCGAGGTCGAAAAGCTCCCCGAGCTCGAAACCGCGGTCGCGATCTCCGGCTCGGTCAGGCAGCAGGAGGTTGGCGGCGGCGTTTGCCTCAGCATAGTCTGCGGCGTCGCGTTCTACGTCGGCACGCGCGTCTGAGGGCGGCGCCCCGGCGCCGGGCGATTTCGCCCGGTGCCGGGCCCGGCCGGCCCGAGCCGGCGGGCCGGGGCGCGGACACTCTCCACATCGCACGTGCCGGTGGCCGCGCGGCCACCCCCCTTCCATGGCGCGCTTAGGAACTCCGTAAGGAGTGCTTGCTAGAAACGGGGCGGCCCGGCTTCGGCCGGCGCGCCAGCGCTTTGCTGCGATCCGACAGGATGGACATGACGGTCGCCCAGGAACTGCAGGAATGGCTCGCGGACGGCGTGCGGCATCGCCGCACCCTGGCGGCGATCAACGCCTTCGCGGTGGGGTGGCGGGGGGGACGCTTTGAGGAAATGATGCGGGGTGTGAACGGCGCGAGCGCCGAAGCGCTCGCCGGCGCCGTTTGCGCGCTGTTCGCGGACGATGAATGGGTCGGCGAAGCGATCGCCGGCCTCGCCGCCGCCGCCCGCGCCGACTGCTTCTTCGAGCCCCCGTTCGCGGCGACCAGCAGCGACGTCCATGCCGGCCTCGTCCTGTTCGACGATCCGCGGCTGACGATCGCCGCCGGGGTCAGCGCCGTCGCCGACCTCGCCGCCAAGAAGAGCGGCGCCCGCGGCGCCACCTCGATCGGCTTCACCGGCCGCGTCTCGGTGATCAAGTTCCTGAAGGCCGGCGGCGCCCGTCTCTCCTTCTGGGAAGCGGCGCCGATCGGCGCCGGCTTCACCGCCGCCGGCGCCGGCCGCTGCCGCCCGGCCGGGACCCGCCGCGTCGAGGACGGCGAGATCCTCGTCGTCGACGGCCGCCGCCGGGGCTTCGTGATCGAGCAGGCGCGCGCCAACCTCGTCCTCCTCCAGGCGGAGATCCTGCTCGACCAGGCGCCGGTCCGGGTCGAATATGATTCGGCGAGCCTGGCCTTCGTCGGCTGCAGCGCCAATGACGACACCGCCTCGCGCATCCAGATGCTCACCACCCTGCTGCGCAAGCTCGACTGCGCCGCCGCGATTCCGGCGATGGCGGCGCTGCTCGACCATCCCGACTTCTTCGTCCGCTGGCACGTGATGAGGGAGCTGCTCGGCCTCGACGCCGCCGCCGCGCTGCCGCACCTCAGGCGGATGGCCGCGCGCGATCCCCATCCCGAGACCCGCCGCGCCGCCCGTTCGGTGCTCGACCGGCTCGAGGCGCCCGGATCGCGGCGGGCCGCCTGACATGCCGCGCCTCATTCCCTGCCCCGACGAGGGTCCGCCGCTCGCGCTCGCCGAGCTCGTCGAGGCGCTCAACGACAGCGCCTTCGATCCCGCCGACGAGGACAGCTTCGCCGCCGCCGGCCCGCTCCTGAAGCGGCTCGCCGACAATCGCGGCTTCCTCGCCGAGATCGCGATCGCCGAACTGAAGGACCGCTGCGGCCGCCAGAGCCTCGAGAACCGCTATTCGAGCCAGGTGATCATGCTCCACCGCGCCTCGGAGAAATATTTCATCCGCGCCAATTTCTGGCCGTCGGAGCGCGACAGCGTGTTCAAGGCGAGCGGCACCTCGCCCTTCTTCTACCACGTCCCGCACGACCATAATTTCTCGTTCCTGACGGTCGGCTATCTGGGGCCGGGCTATTGGAGCGACTATTACGAATATGATCCCCGGGCGGTGACCGGCGTGCCGGGCGAGAAGGTCGACCTCCGGTTCATCGAGCGGGCGAAACTCGATCCCGGCAAGGTGCTGCTCTACCGCGCCCACAGGGACGTCCACGACCAGCTGCCGGCCGACGAAATGTCGGTCTCGATCAACATCATGCACGCCTCGCCGGCCCTCCCCTTCCTCAACCAGTACCGGTTCGACCCGAAGACGTGCGAGATCGTCTCGATCCTCAACCGCAGCGC
>DASZDS010000020.1:0-94947 GCA_035941735.1 Allosphingosinicella sp. | reverse complement strand
TCCGCTGGTCGGGTGGCGGCTGGCACCTCGGCAAGGGCTACGCTGAAGTGTGTGACGATGAATCGCGTCCCCACGTCGTCGCCATCGACTACGGCTCGAAGCGCAACATCTTCCGCAACCTCGCCGACGCCGGCGCCCGGGTCACCGTGCTGCCCGCCACCGCCACCTTCGAGGAGGTGATGGCCCACAAGCCAGACGGAATCTTTCTCTCCAACGGCCCCGGCGACCCCGCCGCCACCGGCGAATATGCCGTCCCGGTGATCCGGCAGCTGCTCGAGACCGGCAAGCCCCTGTTCGGCATCTGCCTCGGCCACCAGCTCCTGGGGCTGGCCGTGGGCGCGACGACCTCGAAGATGCACCAGGGCCACCGCGGCGCCAACCACCCGGTCAAGCGCCTCGCCGACGGCCGCGTCGAGATCACCAGCATGAACCACGGCTTCGCGGTCGAGGCCGACAGCCTGCCCGCCAACGCCCGCCCGACCCACATCAGCCTGTTCGACGGCAGCCTCTGCGGGCTGGAGCTCACCGACCGCCCCGCGTTCAGCGTGCAATATCATCCCGAGGCGAGCCCGGGGCCGCAGGACAGCGGCTATTTGTTCGGGAAGTTCGTGGAGATGGTCGAGGGCGCGGCATGAAGGGGGCCGCCGTCTTCGTGCTGGCTGCGAGTTGTTTGGCGGGTTGCTCGGCAACGCAGCGCAGGCTCGAATGCACGGTCCGGGAGCGGGGCCCGGCCGCCGGAACGCTCGCCATTTCGGCGATGCTCGCCAGGACGGACGACCCCAACGGCGTCCTGGATCTTCAGGGAATGATCGAATTCAGGGACGGATCGCGGATCGTTCAAGTGCCGACCCGGGGCAATTACTGGGAGCCCGCGGACCGGCGAGAGTTCGAATTGGTCACCTTCGCGGACCTGCCGAACCGGATGGGCAAGCTGAACGTGGCCGTTCAGCCCACTCATCCCGTGCTCAGGCGACGGGGTACCAAGGCCGTCGTTCTAAGGGGGGAAGAGACCGTCGAGAATGCCACTCCGGCCGTCGCAAGCTGCCGAACCATGGGACCTGCCTAGTGCCCCGCCGCACCGACATCTCCTCGATCCTCATCATCGGCGCCGGCCCGATCGTGATCGGCCAGGCGGCGGAGTTCGATTATTCGGGGTCGCAGGCGGTCAAGGCGCTGAAGGAGGAGGGGTACAGGGTCATCGTCGTCAACTCCAATCCGGCGACGATCATGACCGATCCCGAGCTCGCGGACGCGACCTATGTCGAGCCGATCACGCCCGCTTATGTCGCCGCCATCATCGAAAAGGAGCGGCCCGACGCATTGCTGCCGACGATGGGCGGCCAGACCGCGCTCAACACGGCGCTGGCGCTCTTCAAGGACGGCACGCTCGACACATATGGCGTCAGGCTGATCGGCGCCGACGCGGCGGCGATCGAGAAGGCCGAGGATCGGCTGAAGTTCCGCGAGGCGATGGACCGGATCGGCCTCGAAAGCCCGCGCTCGGCGATCGCGCATGATCTCGACGACGCCATGGCGGCGCTCGAAGCCGTCGGCCTGCCCGCGATCGTCCGGCCGAGCTTCACTTTGGGCGGCACCGGCGGCGGCATCGCCTATAATCGCGACGAATTCGTCGAGATCGTCCGCGGCGGGCTCGAGGCCAGCCCCACCCATGAAGTGCTGATCGAGGAATCGGTGCTGGGGTGGAAGGAATATGAGATGGAGGTGGTGCGCGATCGCGCGGACAACGCCATCATCATCTGCTCGATCGAGAATGTCGATCCGATGGGGATCCATACCGGCGATTCGATCACGGTCGCGCCGGCGCTGACGCTGACCGACAAGGAATATCAGATCCTGCGCAATGCCTCGATCGCGGTCTTGAGGGAAATCGGCGTCGAAACAGGCGGTTCCAACGTCCAGTTCGCAATCAATCCTGAAGACGGACGGCTGGTGGTGATCGAGATGAACCCCCGCGTCAGCCGCTCTTCGGCGCTGGCGTCGAAGGCGACCGGCTTCCCGATCGCCAAGGTCGCGGCCAAATTGGCGGTCGGCTACACGCTCGACGAAATCCAGAACGACATTACCGGCGTCACCCCGGCCAGCTTCGAGCCGACGATCGACTATGTCGTCACCAAGATCCCGCGCTTCGCCTTCGAGAAGTTCAAGGGCACCGAGGCCTTGCTCTCCACCGCGATGAAGTCGGTCGGCGAGGTGATGGCGATCGGGCGCAGCTTCTCCGAGAGCCTGCAAAAGGCGATGCGGGGGCTGGAGACGGGGCTGATCGGCCTCGACGGCGTGCGCGAGCTCTACGGCGCGTCCCGGGAGGAGATCGAGGCGGCGCTGGCGCGGCCGGGCCCGGACCGGCTGCTGGTCGCCGCCCAGGCGCTGCGCGAGGGGCTCACCGTCGCCGAGATCCACGCGATCACCCGCTACGATCCCTGGTTCCTCGAGCGGATCGCCGAGATCGTCGCCGAGGAGGAGGCGATCTGCCGCGACGGCATCCCGCGCGACGCGGCGGGCCTCGGGCGGCTGAAGGCGATGGGCTTCTCCGACCGGCGGCTGGCCGAGCTCAACCTCAAGTCCGCCAATGTCGCGGGCGAGGGGGTGAAGACTCGGGCGCGCGCGTCCGGCCTGCTCCACGACGCGGTCAAGGCGATGATCGGCGCCACCACCGAAGACGAGGTGCGCGCGCTGCGCCACCGGCTCGGCGTCAGGCCGGTGTTCAAGCGGATCGACACCTGCGCCGCCGAGTTCGAGGCGAAGACGCCCTACATGTATTCGACCTACGAGGCGCCGAGCTTCGGCGCGCCCGAGGACGAGAGCCAGCCTTCGGACGCCAGGAAGATCGTTATCCTGGGCGGCGGTCCGAACCGGATCGGCCAGGGGATCGAGTTCGACTATTGCTGCGTCCACGCCGCCTATGCGCTCAAGGAGGCCGGCTATGAGACGATCATGGTCAATTGCAATCCGGAGACGGTGTCGACCGATTACGACACGTCGGACCGGCTCTATTTCGAGCCGTTGACCGTCGAGGACGTGCTCGAAATCCTCCATGTCGAGGCCTCGCGCGGCACGCTCGCCGGAGTCATCGTCCAGTTCGGCGGCCAGACTCCGCTGAAGCTCGCCGCGGCGCTCGAAGCCGAGGGCATCCCCATTCTGGGCACCTCGCCCGACGCGATCGACCTCGCCGAGGACCGCGAGCGCTTCGCCCGGCTGGTCGACCGGCTCGGCCTCAGGCAGCCGGCGAACGGCATCGCGCGCAGCCGCGACGAGGCGATCAAGGTCGCGGCGCGGATCGGCTATCCGGTGCTGACCCGGCCCTCCTACGTGCTCGGCGGGCGGGCGATGGAGATCGTCGATTCGCCCGAGCAGCTCGACGACTATATCCACACCGCCGTCAAGGTGTCGGGCGACAGCCCGGTCCTGATCGACCAGTATCTGAGGGATGCGATCGAAGTCGACGTCGACGCGATCTGCGACGGCACGGACGTCGTCGTCGCCGGCGTCATGCAGCATATCGAGGAGGCCGGCGTCCATTCGGGAGACAGCGCCTGCTCGCTGCCGCCCTACAGCCTGAAGGGCGCGGTGATCGGCGAGATCGAGCGCCAGGCCGAGATGCTCGCCCGGGCCCTGGGCGTGGTCGGGCTGATGAACGTCCAGTTCGCGGTCCGCGACGACATCGTCTATCTGATCGAGGTCAACCCGCGCGCCAGCCGCACCGTCCCATTCGTCGCCAAGGCGATCGGGGTGCCGGTCGCCAAGCTCGCCGCGCGGGTGATGGCCGGCGAGAAGCTGGCCGATCTGCCGCCGATCCCGCGCACCGTCGCCCACATCGCGGTCAAGGAAGCGGTGTTCCCGTTCGCGCGCTTCCCGGGGATCGATCCGGTCCTTTCGCCGGAGATGAAGTCGACCGGCGAAGTGATGGGGATCGCGGGAGATTTTCCGACGGCCTTCCTCAAGTCGCAGCAGGGCGCGGGGCTCGACCTGCCGGCCGCGGGGACCCTGTTCGTGTCGGTCAAGGACAGCGACAAGCCGATCGTCGTGCCCGCGGTCGAGGCGCTGATCGCCTTGGGCTTCACCGCGATCGCGACCGGCGGCACCGCCGATTATCTCCAGGGCCGCGGCCTTGCCGTCGCCCGGATCAACAAGGTCGCGCAGGGGCGCCCGCACATCGTCGACCGGATCAAGGACGGCGGCGTCGACATCATCTTCAACACCACCGAGGGCTGGCAGAGCCACAAGGATTCGGCCTCGATCCGCGCCTCCGCCGTCACCCAGAAGATTCCCTATTTCACCACCGCGGCCTCGTCGGCGGCGGTGGCGCGGGCGATCGCGGTGATGACGGCGCAAAGCCTTGAAGTGCGCTCGCTCCAGGACTATTATTCCGCCTCCAGAGCATGATCCCGCACAATCGACGCCGAGATCAGGCGCTGCCCGCGCAGCGTCGCTCCAACGAGTTTTGACGAAAGGCATTGGTGAAATGGCAACGGTCGACAAGCTGCCGATGCTGGCCGAGGGCTATGAGAAGCTGCAGAGCGACGTCCGTCACCTGAAGACGGTCGAGCGGCCCGCGATCATCGACGCGATCGAGGAGGCGCGCGGCCATGGCGACCTCGCCGAGAATGCCGAATATCATGCGGCCAAGGAGCGCCAGGGCCAGGTCGAATCGCAGATCGCCGATCTCGAGGACCGGATCAGCCGGGCGATGGTGATCGATCCCTCGACGCTCAGCGGCGACAAGGTCGTCTTCGGTGCCACCGTCCACCTGCGCGACGAGAACGACAACAAGATCAAATATCAGATCGTCGGCGAGACCGAGGCGGACGCCAAGTCGGGACGGATCAGCTATTCCTCGCCGCTGGGCCGGGCGCTGATCGGCCGGACCAAGGGCGAGGAGGTCGAATTCTCGGCCCCGTCGGGCGACAAATATTACGAGATCAGGAAGATCGAATTTCGCTAGGATGCAGCCGCCGGCAAGCTGGACAAAGGCCCGTCTGACGCTCGCGATCGTCGCGGTGACGGCGGCCGCCTGGCTGATCGTCGCCCTGCTCGGCCTCGCCGACTGGGCGACGCTCCAGGGCGGGTTCCGCGCGCGCCCCGGCGAGGGCGATTCGCTGGTGCCGTTCTGGCTGACCCCGCTGACCGCGACGCTCGTCCATGCCGGCCCGATCCACCTCGCCTTCAACCTCCTGATCCTGACCTTCTGCGGCCGCCACGTCGAATGGGTGCTCGGGGCGTGGGGGATCGCCATCCTCTATCTCGCCGGCGCCTATGCCGCGGCGGCCGGCCAATATCTCGCCGACCCGCAAACGGCGGCGCCGATGGTCGGCGCCAGCGGCGCGATCTCGGCGGTGCTCGGCGCCTATGCGGTGCTGTTCGGCCGCAACAAGGTGAGGGTCGGCAACCGGCGCCTGGCGCTGGCGCTCAACGCCCTGTGGCTGCTCGCCGCCTGGGTCGGGCTGAACCTGCTGGTCGGCGTGATCGCCCGCGGCGGTTTCATTCCCGGGATCGGGCCGGCGCTGACGATCGCGGTCGCCGCCCATATCGGCGGCTTCATCCCCGGCCTCATCCTGGCGATCCCGCTGCTGAAATTCCGCTATCGCAAGGCGTGACGGTCAGGAGTCCGGCTCGAGCAGCCGGTGGAGGTGGACGACGACATATTTCATCTCGGCGTCGTCGACCGTGCGCTGGGCCTTGCCGCGCCAGGCGTCGAGCGCGCTCGCATAATCGGGGTAGAGGCCGACCATCTCGACTGTCGACAGGTCGAAATCGAGGCCGCGCGGGTCCTTGACCCGGCCGCCGAAGACGAAATGCAGCTTGCTCATGCGGCCCGGGTCAGGATTTGCCGCCGACCGCGTCGACCACCGCCTCGCCGACCCGCCGCGCGGCCTTGTCGCGCAGCTCCTCGATCTGGGTCTTGCCGGCGTCGATGCCCCGCTGCGCGGCCTCGCGGGCGGCGCCGGTGAGGCGCCGCGCGGTCTTGCCGAGCAGCTTTTCCTCGCTGTCGGTGCGGGGCAGCAGCGCGGCCGCCAGCGCGCCGAGCGCGAAGCCGCCGATCACCGCCGTGACCGGATAGACGGCGAGCTGCTCGCTCGCCTGGCGGGTGACGTCGGTCGCCCGGCTGCGGGCCGCCTCATAGGCGGAGCTGGTGCGCTCGCGGGCCGCCTCGAGGGCCTCGGCGGCGCGGCCGCGCGCGGGGCGATTGTCGTTCGAAGCCATCAACTCACTCCTTCCGTGACGCTCAACTCCGCGTCGTCCTCTTCGTTGCCCTCGGCCTCGCCCGAGATCAGGCGGCTCACCGCCCGCTTGATCGGCTGGCGGGCGAGAAAGACGGCGAGCGCGCCCAAAGCGAGCGAGACCGCCTTGGGCCGGCTCTTCACCGCCTGCAGCGCCCCTTCGGCAAGGTCGGCGCTTTTGTCCTTGACCCCGTCCCAGGCCTCGCCGGCGAGGTTGCCGGGCTGCAGCCGCTCGCGCAGCTCGGCCAGCGTTCCCGCGAAACGCTGCCGGGCCAGCATTGCCTCGCGCTTCGCCTGCTCGATCCCGGCGGCGCTCATCGCGCCTCGCCCTTGTCGAGCGCCGCCCGCTCGGCCTCGTCGCGGCCGAGGGTCTTGAGGCCGGCGAGGCCGAGGCGGACGAGCAGATAGCCGGCGCCGGCCATCGCCGCGGCGACGAGCAGGCCGGCGAGGATCGGGTGCATGTTCAGCGCGGCCTCTTCGACCGCGCCGATCACCAGGGCGGTGATCGCCGAGACGAGCAGGAACGCGCCGGCCGCGAGCAGGACCAGCGCCTTGCGCGCGCGCTGGGCGCGATATTCGGCGATCGCCCTCAGCAGCTCGAGTTCGGCTTCGGCGTAGCTCCGGCCGTCCTCGATCAGCCGGCCGACGAGCTCGCCGATCGAATCCTCGCGAGGCTCCTCCCCGGGCGCGTCCAAGCTCAGGCCTTCGTGCCCGGGCCGCCGCGCGCGTCGTCGAGGCCGGCCTTGATCACCCGGATGAGGGCGAAGCCCGCGACCGCGGCGATGCCGATCGCCACCGCCGGGCTCTTGCGGACGAAATCCTTGGTGTCGTCCAGGATGTCGTCGACGCTCTTGCCGCGGATGCGGCCGGCGAAGCCGGCGACGGCGTCGGCGGCGCGGTGGGCATAATCGCCATAATCCGCGCCGAGCCGCTCGTCGACCGAGCGGGCGGCGTCGTTGATCACCTCGCTGACGTCCTCGAGCAGGCCGGTCACCCGGCCCTTGCCGTCGTCGGCGAAGCCGCGCAATTTCTCGCCGGCCTGGCCGCGCAGGCTGGTGACCTGGTCCTTGACCTGGCTGACCAGCCGGTCGGTCCCCGAGCCGCCGCCGGCCGCGGCGACGAAGCCGCCGCCGCTCTCACTGCCCTCGGCGGACGCGCCGCGAACGATATGGTCGGTGCCTTCCGGCAAGGCGGGTTGACGAGGGGGCATGACGAAATCTCCACTTTTGCGAACGGGCCCTGTTCGTCTTCTGAAACACCCGCCGGGCGGCGCCGTTCCAGCGCGCCGGCGGAAAGTTGCATGAACGGCGCGGGGCCGATATTCGCGCCGTCACCCCTTAGATAGATCATCACGAAGCCACAACAAGATGACCGCGATCGCCCATGTCCACGGCCGCCAGATCCTCGACAGCCGCGGCAATCCCACGGTCGAGGTCGACGTCCGCCTCGCCGACGGCAGCTTCGGCCGGGCGGCGGTGCCTTCGGGCGCGTCGACCGGCGCCCACGAGGCGGTCGAGAAGCGCGACGGCGATCCGGGCCGCTGGCTCGGCAAGGGCGTCGCCGCCGCGGTCGCGGCGGTCAACGGCGAGATCGCGCGGGCGGTGGCGGGCCGCGAGGCCGAGGACCAGGCCGGGCTCGATGCGGCGATGATCGCGCTCGACGGGACGCCCAACAAGGCGCGCCTCGGCGCCAATGCGATCCTCGGCGTCAGCCTCGCGGCGGCCAGGGCGGCGGCGGCGGCGAAGGGCGTGCCGCTCTACAAGTCGGTCGGCGGCGCCGGCGCGGCGACCCTGCCGGTGCCGATGATGAACATCCTCAACGGCGGCGCCCATGCCGACAATCCGATCGACTTCCAGGAGTTCATGGTGATGCCGGTCGGCGCGCCGAGCTTCGCGGAGGGCCTGCGCTGCGGCGCCGAGATCTTCCACACGCTGAAGAAGGGCTTGCACGATGCGGGCCTGTCGACCGCGGTCGGCGACGAGGGCGGCTTCGCCCCCAACCTCGCCTCGGCGCATGAGGCGCTCAACTTCATCGTCAAGTCGATCGAGCGGGCCGGCTACACGCCCGGCGACGACGTCGTTCTCGCGCTCGATTGCGCGGCGACCGAGTTCTTCCGCGACGGCGCCTACCGGATGGAGGGGGAGGGGGCGACCCTCACTCCGCAGGAAATGGTCGCCTGGCTCGCCGAGCTTGCCGAATCCTATCCGATCGCCTCGATCGAGGACGGCATGGCCGAGGACGACCTCGAAGGCTGGAAGCTGCTCACCGACCGGCTCGGGCATCGCGTCCAGCTGGTCGGCGACGATGTCTTCGTCACCAACCGCGAGCGGCTGGCGATGGGAATCGAGCTCGGCCTCGCCAATTCGATCCTGATCAAGGTCAACCAGATCGGCACCCTGACCGAGACGCTCGAGACGATCGGGCTCGCGCGCGACGCCGGCTATGGCGCGGTGATGTCGCACCGCTCGGGCGAAACCGAGGACACGACGATCGCCGACCTCGCGGTCGCCACTGGATGCGGCCAGATCAAGACCGGCAGCCTCGCCCGCTCCGACCGCACCGCGAAATACAACCAGCTGCTCCGGATCGAGGAGGAGCTCGGCGCGGACGCGCGCTATCCGGGGCGGGAGGCGTTCGCTAACAGGAGCGGGTGATCCTCGCCGCCGCCCTTGCGCTTTCGAGTCCGGCCGCCGAGCCCGCCTGCACGCTGCGGGCGGCGATTCCCGCCTCCGTGCGCGAGATGCGGCGCGATCCCCGACCTTGGCTGGGGCGCTGCGTGCGGCTCGAAGGCTTTGTGCGCTGGCACATCTTTTATGCCGACGTTGCCGGCGCCTATGCGGCTTCGGCGTCCAATAGCGGCGACCGCGCCAATGACGGCTGGCTCGGCCTCGATCTGGGTCGCGGCGTCCGCCTGACCCGCGACCTTCGCCGCGGCACCGTTTACGGCCTTCTTCGCGATTGTGCCCGCGACTACCGGGCGGCGGCGGCGGGCGCGGGGCCGGACACGCTGGTGACGAGCATCGGCTATTGCCACTATCGGGGCGGCCTGGTGCTGCGGTCGGCCGGCTTTCGGGTCACCGGGCCGGCACGCTTCGAGCGCCAGACGGGAGAGGCCGCGCGGGTCCGCTTCGGCGATCTCACCCCGGCCGGTCCGGACCGGCCCGTGCCCGAAGCGGTCGAGCACCTCGTCGATCGCTTCCTCGCGATGGTGCGGGCGGGCGACGGCGAGGGACTCCGGCGGCTGGCCCACCCCTGGTCCGGCCCCGAGCCGGACATGCCGGCCGGAAACCGGGCCTTCACCGCCTTTCTTCTCGGCGAGGGCGACTCACCGCTGCGCGCGCTGCGCGCCGCGGTCGTGCCGCGGCGCGCCTATTTCCAGGAAGCGGCGCCGCGGGAGGCCGCCGCCCGCGGCGAAGCGGGCGATTGGCACGCCTGCTTCTGTCGCGATTCGGACTGTGCCGGGCGCTGGCCGATCGCCGCGATCGACGCGCGGGCGCCGCCGTCGCGGCCCTATCTCTGCCTGCGGACCTACCGGCATGATATGGGGCGGGGGGCGCCCGACCGGATCGCCGTCGACCGGATCGATGGCGGCTTCGCCGAGCCGGCCGCCGCCAACGGCTCGACTCGCTGAGCGAACGGGTCGCCGGATTTCTCCGGTTCGGCGGTTAAAAGGCTTGATTCCGCTGCGAATTGCTGATTCTGTGCGAGACGATGTCGGGCGGGCGTAATCCATTGGTGCTGATCCGGCGCGCGGCCTGGCCGGCCGCGGGCATGCTCGTCATCGCCTATTTCCTCGGCGCCGCGATCGTCGGCGAGAACGGGGTCATGGCCTGGGGCGACTATCGCCGCGCCAAGAACGTCGAAGCGGCGCGGCTCGCCCGGCTCGAGGCCGAGCGCGCCCGGCTCGCCCACCGCGCCCATCTGCTCGATCCCGCCCATGTCGATCCCGACCTCGCCGAGGAGCTGGTCCGCCGCGAGCTCGGCGTGGTTCGCCCCGACGAGGTGATCATCCCGATGGACGAGGCGCCCCGCGCCCGCCCGGCCGCCGCCCCCGCGCGGCCTTAAGTCCTTCCTCTTCTCGTCGCGCGGGCACCCGTTGCGCGCTCCGGCGTTTGCCGCCATAGAGCCGCAGCTTTTCAACTTCGGGAGAGGGCCGTTCATGGCCAAGGCAGCCACGCCGAAGCGCGCCCGGAAGGGCAAGGATGCCGCGCCGCCCCCCGCGACCCCCAATCGCGAGCGTCCGCCCGAGCCGAAGCGCTACAAGGCGGGCAAGGACGAGCTGCTCGATTTCTACAAGCAGATGCTGCTGATCCGCCGCTTCGAGGAGCGTGCCGGCCAGCTCTACGGGCTCGGCCTGATCGGCGGCTTCTGCCACCTCTATATCGGCCAGGAGGCGGTCGCGGTCGGGCTGCAATCGGCGCTCGAGCCGGGCAGGGACAGCGTCATCACCGGCTATCGCGACCACGGCCACATGCTCGCCTACGGCATCGATCCCAAGCTGATCATGGCCGAGCTGACCGGCCGCGAGGCGGGGATCAGCCGCGGCAAGGGCGGGTCGATGCACATGTTCTCGACCGAGCATAAGTTCTACGGCGGGCACGGCATCGTCGGCGCCCAGGTGAGCCTCGGCACCGGGCTTGCCTTCGGCCACAAATATTCGGGCGATGGCGGCGTCTGCCTCGCTTATTTCGGCGACGGCGCCGCCAATCAGGGCCAGGTCTACGAATCGTTCAACATGGCCGAGCTGTGGAAGCTGCCGATCATCTTTGTGATCGAGAACAACCAATATGCGATGGGCACCAGCGTCAACCGCTCCTCGGCCGAGGACCAGCTCTACAAGCGCGGCGAATCGTTCCGCATCTCGGGCCTCCAGGTCGACGGCATGGACGTGCTCGCCGTGCGCGGCGCCGCCGAGACCGCGCTCGCCTGGGTGCGCGCCGGCAAGGGGCCGATCCTGCTCGAGCTGAAGACCTACCGCTATCGCGGCCATTCGATGTCCGATCCGGCCAAATATCGCTCGCGCGAGGAGGTCCAGGCGGTCCGCGACAAGTCCGACCCGATCGAGGCGGTCAAGCGCGAGCTCGAGAAGGCCGGGGCGAAGGAGGAGGACCTCAAGGCGATCGACAACGAGATCAAGAAGATCGTCGTCGAGGCCGCCGACTTCGCCGAGCAGGCGCCCGAGCCCGATCCGGCCGAGCTCTACACCGACGTGCTGGTGGGGAGCTATTGATGGCGATCGAGCTGAAGATGCCCGCGCTCTCCCCGACGATGGAGGAGGGGACGCTCGCCAAATGGCTGGTCAAGGAGGGCGACGAGGTTGCCGCCGGCGACATTCTCGCCGAGATCGAGACCGACAAGGCGACGATGGAGTTCGAGGCGGTCGACGAGGGGACGATCGAGAAGATCCTCGTCCCGGACGGCAGCGACGGGGTCAAGGTCGGCACCGTCATCGCCCTCATTTCCGGCGAAGGCGAGGCCGCCGCGCCGGCGCCTGTCGAGGAAAAGGAGGAAGCGCCCGCCCCGGTGGCCGCCGCGCCGAAGCCCGAAAAGGCGCCGCCGGCCAGCCTCGCGATCGAGCCCGACGTGCCGGAAGGCACCGAGATGGTGCGGATGACGGTGCGCGAGGCCTTGCGCGACGCGATGGCCGAGGAGATGCGCAAGGATCCGCGCGTGTTCGTGATGGGCGAGGAGGTCGCCGAATATCAGGGCGCCTATAAGGTCACCCAGGGGCTGCTCGAGGAATTCGGCGACAAGCGCGTGATCGACACGCCGATCACCGAATATGGCTTCGCCGGCGTCGGCACCGGCGCCGCGATGGGCGGCCTCAAGCCCGTCATCGAGTTCATGACTTTCAACTTCGCGATGCAGGCCATTGATCACATTATCAATTCCGCGGCGAAGACCAATTATATGTCGGGCGGGCAGATGCGCTGCCCGATCGTCTTCCGCGGCCCCAACGGCGCCGCCAGCCGGGTCGCCGCCCAGCACAGCCAGAATTACGCCCCCTGGTACGCCGCCGTCCCCGGCCTGGTGGTGATCGCGCCTTATGCGGCGGCCGACGCCAAGGGCCTCTTGAAAGCTGCGATCCAGTCTGAAGACCCGGTCGTATTCCTCGAGAATGAATTGCTTTACGGCCAGAGCTTCGACGTGCCCAGGCTCGACGACTACACCCTGCCGATCGGCAAGGCGCGGGTGGTGCGCGAAGGTACGGATGTCACTCTCGTTTCCTATTCGATCGGCGTCGGCGTCGCCCTCGACGCCGCCGGCAGGCTCGCCGGGGAGGGGATCGAGGCCGAGGTGATCGACCTCAGGACGCTGCGGCCGCTCGACAAGGCGACGGTGCTCGCCAGCCTCGCCAAGACCAACCGCATGGTCTGCGTCGAGGAAGGCTGGCCGGTCTGCTCGATCTCGGCCGAGCTGATCGCGCTGGCGATGGAAGAGGGGTTCGACGATCTCGACGCGCCGGTGCTGCGCGTCACCGACGAGGACGTGCCCCTGCCCTACGCCGCCAATCTCGAGAAGCTCGCCTTGATCAAGGTCGACGACGTCGTCGCGGCCGCCAGGAAGGTCCTCTACCGCTGACCGGCGCGCTCGACGCCGACCGCCGCCTCGCTCTCGCCTACGCGCCGGCCCATGTCCGCACCGCGCTCGAAGCGCTCTGGCGTCTTGACGTCACCTTGGGCGCGGTCCTCGCCGGCGGGCGCGAGCGCCAGGTCATGCGCATTCGCCTCGCCTGGTGGCGCGAGGCGCTCGAAAAGCTGGACCGCGCGCCGCCGCCGCCCGAGCCGGTCCTGCGCGGGATCGCCGCGCACGGCCTGCCCGGGCCCGAGCTCGCGGCGATGACCGGGGGGTGGGAGGAATTGCTGGCCGAAGGGCCGCTCGGCGAGGATGCGCTTGCAGCTTATGCGGCGGCGCGCGGCGGCGCCTTGTTCCGCCATTCCGCGCGCCTGCTCGGCCTGCCCGGCCATCCCGTCGAGGCCGCGGGCCGGCGCTGGGCTTTGGTCGATCTCGCCCGCCGCAGCGCCGCTCCCGCCGAGGCGGCGGCCGCGCTCGCCGCCGCGGCCCGGGCCGGCGCCGACCCGCTCTGGCCCAGGCCGCTGCGCCCGCTCGGCATGCTCGCCATGCTCGCGGCCCGCGATCTGGCGCGGGACGGCGCCTGGGAGCGGCAGGGATCGCCGGCGCGGATGCTCCGGATGCTGGGCCATCGCCTGACCGGGAAGTGAAGCAAAAGCGGGGAATGATTCTTTGGACTTGGCGATTTCGTTGAACCGCGCTAGCCTGCCGCGCAGGAGGAGGAGGGCTATGCGGCGATTCTTCGCGGGAGCCGGCTCGGCCTTGCTGCTGGCGGGCGCGGGCTTTTTCATCTGGACGGGCCTTGCCCAGGACGACGAGGATCCGGTGCCCGAGCCGACGGCGCAGAGCGGCGCAGCGCCGATCGTCGCCGGGCCGCCGGGACGGCCGCCCGCGGCCGACGAGCGCAGCCGCGAGCAGCGCCGCTTCGACCGCCTCGACCGCGACAATAACGGCCGCATCGCCGCCGGGGAATTCCTCTACGCGCGGCGCCGCGCCTTCGACCGGCTCGACGCCGATCATGACGGCCGCCTCGCCTTCGAGGAATGGGCGATGAGCGCCAGCCGCCGCTTCGCCGAGGCCGATTCCGATCACGACGCCGCGCTCAGCCGCGCCGAATTCGCCACCACCGCCCCGCGCCGGCGGCCCCAGACAAGGCAGGCCAATTGCCGCTGCTGAAGAAATCCTCCCCATCGCAAGATGGGGAGGGGGACCATGCGAAGCATGGTGGAGGGGTGGATGGCGAGGCCGAAGAGGGTGTGGAACAGAAACGCCGCCGTCCTGCGCGCGCGGGAGCTCAGGCGCTCGCTGTCTCCGCCGGAAGCCTGTCTATGGCAAATCCTCCGCGCCCGGCCCGGCGGGCTCAAGTTCCGCTGCCAGCATCCGCTCGACCGATGCACCGCCGATTTCTACTGCGCGGCGGCGAAGCTGGTCATCGAGGTCGACGGGGTAAGCCATGACATGGGCGGCAACCCAGTTCGGGACCTGCGTCGGGATGCCTGGCTGCAGGGACAGGGGCTGCGTGTGCTGCGCTTCAATGCCGATGACGTGATCAAGGATGTTGAGTCCGTGATTACGGCGATTCTCGTTGCCTGCCGGCGCTAGCTACCCCTCCACCAGGCTCCGCCTGGTCCCCCTCCCCACGAGATCGTGGGGAGGAACCAGGGCGATCCACTCCGCCAGCGCTTCGCGCGCCCGCTCCGTGTAGAGCCGCTTGCGATCCGCCTTCTTCGCGCGGCCCCCGATCGGCGGGAACAGGCCGAAATTGACGTTCATCGGCTGGTAGCTCGCCGCGTCGGCGCCGCCGGTGATGTGGCCGAGCAGTGCCCCGAGCGCCGTCGTCAGCGGCGGCGGCGCCGGCGTCTCCCCGCTGAGCTCGGCGGCGGCGAAGCGGCCGGCGAGGAGGCCGACAGCGGCCGATTCGACATAGCCCTCGCAGCCGGTGATCTGGCCGGCGAAGCGGATATGCGGCGCCCGCTTGAGCCTGAGCGTCGCGTCGAGCAGCCGCGGCGCATTGAGGAAGGTATTGCGGTGCAGGCCGCCGAGGCGCGCGAACTCGGCCCGCTCCAGCCCCGGAATAGTGCGGAACAGGCGGACCTGCTCCGCATGCTTCAATTTCGTCTGGAAGCCGACCATGTTCCAGAGCGTGCCGAGCCTGTTGTCCTGGCGCAGCTGGACGACCGCATAAGGCCAGCGCCCGGTTCTCGGGTCGTCGAGGCCGACCGGCTTCATCGGCCCGTAGCGAAGCGTGTCCTCGCCGCGCTCGGCCATTACCTCGATCGGCATGCAGCCCTCGAAATAGGGCGTGTCCTTCTCCCAGTCCTTGAACTCGGTCTTGTCGCCGTCGAGCAGCCCCTGGCGGAAGGCGAGATACTGCTCCTTCGTCATCGGGCAGTTGATGTAGTCCTTGTCGCCCTTGTCCCAGCGCGACGCCATCCAGCAGATGTCCATGTCGATCGAGTCGCGATGGACGATCGGCGCGATCGCATCGAAGAAAGCGAGCGCGTCGGCGCCGGTCGCCGCGCCGATCGACTGCGCCAGCTGCATCGCGGTCAGCGGACCGGTGGCGACGATCGTGGGCCCGGCGGCGGGGAGGGCGTCGATCCGCTCGCGCGCCAGCTCGACATTCGGATGGGCGGCGAGCCGCTCCGTCACCGCCGCCGAGAAGCCGTCGCGGTCGACCGCCAGCGCCGAGCCGGCCGGGACGCGGTGGGCGTCGGCGGCGGCCATGATCAGCGAATCGAGCGCGCGCATCTCGGCATGGAGCAGGCCGACCGCATTGTGCTCGGCATCGTCGGAGCGGAAGCTGTTCGAGCAGACCAGCTCGGCGAGGGCCTCGGTCTGGTGCGCCGCGGTCGTCTCGCCCGAGCCCCGCATCTCCGACAGCCGCACCCGCACGCCCGCCTCGGCGAGCTGCCAGGCGGCCTCCGACCCGGCGAGGCCGCCGCCGATGATGTGAACCTGATGAGTCACCGCCGCCCAGAACCACATTCGTCATTCCCGCGAAAGCGGGAATCCAGCTTTCTTGCGGCAGATGGAAAAAGAAGCTGGATTCCCGCTTTCGCGGGAATGACGTATTGAGGGCCATGAAGATCTTCACCATCGGCTATGAGGGCGCGACCCAGCCGGAGCTCGTGGCCGCGCTCCAGGCCGCCGGGGTCGAGCGGGTGATCGACGTCCGCGCGGTGCCGATGTCGCGCAAGCCCGGCTTCTCCAAGAACGTGCTCGCCGCCGGCCTCAAGGAGGCGGGGATCGACTATATCCACCTGAAGGCGCTCGGCACGCCGCCGGCCGGTCGCGAGGCGGCGCGCAAGGGCCGCTGGGCGGAGATGAACCGGATCTACGCCGAACAACTCGAGACTCCGGAAGCCGGCGCCGAGGCCGCGCGGATGATCGCGCTCGCCGAAGAGAAGCCCTCGGCTTTGCTCTGCTTCGAGCGCGACCCGGCCGGCTGCCACCGCACCCCGCTGCGCGAAGCAATCATACCGGACGCCGAAGTGGTCGAGCTTTACTGCTGAGCCCTGCGCGGTCCGCGCTATAGCATGGTGCGTGCGAACGGCTTGGGCAGGAGATTCGAGGATGAGAACCAGCGACATGGTCGCCGCTTACTGGCTCCCCAGCGTCGGCATCGGCCCAGCCAGCGGGCCGCCGCCGGTCCTGCCCGGCAAGCAGAATGTGGTGGTGCCGCTCACCGACGTCCTCAATTACTGCCGCAGTGACGGGACGCCGCAGATCGACGTCATCAACCTGATGGGCTGCACCTTCAACGCGCCAGACGACTTCGCCAACCAATATCTCCTGTTCGACGACAATCTGACGGCGGCGCTGAATGACGGCAGCGTCGCCAGGCTGCAGGCGGCGGGAATCAGCGTCGTGCTGACGATCATCGGCTCGGGCGGCACCTCGGTCGGCTGGTCGTCGGTGCCGGCGGACCAGCTCGACGGCTTCGTCGACTATCTGAACACAGGGATTCTCGGCAGCGACGGGCTCAATCTCGACGGGATCGACGTCGACGACGAATATGCGATCGTCGGCGACACGCTGCCGCAAACCCTCGCCGCAATGCGCGCCGCCTTCCCGGCGGAAAAGATCATCTCGAAGGCCCTGTGGGATGACCAGGAGCTGATTCCCGCCATCAAGGACAGCCTCACCTTCGGCGGCATCATGTATTACGGCGATTTCGCCGGCGGGCTTGAGCAGATCTTCGACAATTACGTTCAGCTGGGGATGCGGCCCGACCAGATGACGATCGGGGTCAATGCCGGCCCGGTCGCGCAGGGCGGCAGCTTCACCTCGATCCCGACCGTCCAGGCGCTCACCGCATGGCAGCCGGCGGGCGGGCCCAAATTGGGGATGATGGTCTGGTCCTTCTCCCAGGACATCCAGCAATTCACCGCCGACCCGCAAAACCAGGTCGCGCTCGCTTTCCCCAATGCCGGCGACCACCAATGGCAGCAGGTGATCATCACGGCGATGGAGGGCAGCAATTGAAATGGGGGCAGTCACTGCGACTGCCCCCGTTCCTGGCCCCCCGTCATGCTGAACTTGATTCAGCATCCATGAACACCGTCCGCGCAAAGCCGGCGATGCCGGTGTTCATGGGTCCTGACTTTCGTCAGGATGACGCGACGGGCTCCTAGTCGAACAGCTCCTCGAAGAAGGACTTGCGCCGCCGGTGAGGGTGGTGGCGGTGGTCGCCATGGTCGCGGCGATGATCGCCACGGTCGCGATAGTCCGCGGGCGCGGCGCGCGGCGGCGGGGCGGCGGGCTGGCTCTCGGCGGCGGCGCGCTCGAGGATCTTGTCGAGCTCGCCGCGGTCGAGCCAGACGCCGCGGCATTGCGGGCAATAGTCGATCTCGACTCCCTGGCGCTCGCTCATCACCAGCGGCACCTTGCAGACGGGGCAGGGCAGGCCTGCGGCGGGATTGTTCATCTCGGGCTCCTTTTCGCTTTCTCAGGAGAGCAAGCCCGGCCGGCAAGGGACCGCCCCGCCTGCATCGAGCCTGCTCGATGCGGTCCGACATCACAGCCGCGAAAGACGGCTGCCAGAGGGGCCCGGTCCGCGCCGGCTAGATGGCGCACCGGTCGGCGCCTTTCAAGCGTCCGCCCACTCGAACTGCGCCCGGCAGAGCCGCGCGCAGACCGCCGAGGTCAGCACCAGCGCGAAGCCGATCGGCGGCTCGCCGCCGAAGCCGGGCCAGGTCCAGGCGATGCCGGCGCCGGCGAGCGCGCCCGCGGCGGTCCAGGCGATCGGGTCGCGGGCCGCCGCGTGCCGTTCGGCGAGGCTCGCCATCAGCAGGCTGCCGAAGAGGTTGGGGATGAAGGCGAGCAGGCCGCCGAAGATCGTCGCCGGGATCAAGGCGACGGCAAAGCCGAGCAGCGAGGGCAGGTCGATCGCGATCGCCGCCGGCAGCTCGAGATAGGCGTCCGCCGCCGCCAGGCTGATCAGGAAGATGGCGCCGGCCGGCAGCGAGGCGAGGCAGCCGGCGGCCGCGGGGGACGAAGCAGGGCATATGCGTTCCTCCTTTGCAGGAAGGGGGACGCGGGCGGGAGAGGGGAGGCGCCCGCGTCCCCGGGGGCTCAGGCCGCGGCGACCGCGGCTTCGTCCGACCGGCGCTCGATCAGCCAGTCGTTGACCTTGCGGCCGAAGCGGGCGATCGCCGACATGTTGAAGAAATGCATGCCGCCGAGCACCAGCACGGCGAGGCCGACCTTGGAGGAGAGGAAGCGGATCGCCTCGGCATAATTGCTCGGCTCGTCGCCGAGGCTCAAGGTCAGCGTGATGAAGCCGATATTGACGAGGTAGAAGCCGACCACCAGCAAATGGTTGGTCGATTTGGCCAGCACCTCATTGTGGCCGAAGCACTGGATCAGGAAGACCTCGCCTTCGCTGTGCAGCGTGTGCGCCACCCAGATGGTGATCGCGATCGAGATCAGGAGATAGAGGGCATAGGCAGTCTCAACCATGGCTCGTTCCTTTCTGTCGGTCCATTCTGTAAAAACTGAAATTGCTTGGCGCGGAAATTGTCAGGTGCGGCGCGGCGGCTCCTTCCTAGTTCCGGTGCTTGTCGGGGCGCGGCGAGACGAAGCGGGCGACCTTGCCGCCGAGCTTCATCAGCGTGATCAGGGTCGGCTTGGGAAGGCCGCGCACCTGGTCGTACCAGGCGGCCAGGGTCGAGATGAACTCGTGCATCCGCCCGACCCGCTCGCGCAGCTGCGGGGGCGCCGAATCGTCCCTGGCGAGGCGTCCCGCGAGCTCGCCGAGCAGGGCGATGGTCGGATCGATCTCGCGCCGCTTGCGCTCGGCGCTGATCCGCATCAGCATCTCCCACAAGTCGGTTTCGGCGATGAAATGGTCGCGCCGGTCGCCCTCGACATGGACTCGGCGGACGATGCCGTAGCCCTGCAGCTCCTTGAGGCCCGTGGAGACGTTGGAGCGGGCGAGCCTGAGCTGGTCGACGATGTCGTCGGCCGGCAGCGGCCGGTCGGAGAGGTAGAGCAGGGCATGGATCTGCGCGACCGAGCGGTTGGTCCCCCAATGGGTGCCCATCTCCCCCCAGTGAAGGATGAAGGCCCTGGCGTCCGGATGGTCGAGCAGCGACATTCCCGTCCTTTCTGTAATTTCAGAAATTAGCGACGCCTGAGAGAATTGTCAAGTGATCCCGTCATTGCGAGCGCAGCGAAGCAATCCAGCGCGGCCCGCGCCCGCTGGATTGCTTCGTCGTTTCGCTCCTCGCAATGACGGCGAAATCTAGACTTCGCCTTCGCCGCCGTCCGCCAGATCCTCGCCGACGACCGCGTCGTCGCCCGGCGCGATCTCGCCGCCGCCCTCGCCCAGCTCCCCCTCTTCCTCGGCGCTCTCCTCGATCCGCGCGGCCGAGACGACATGCTCGTTGTCGGCGACGTTGAACAGGCGGACGCCGGCGCTATTGCGGCCGATGACGCGGGTGTCGCCGACGCTCATCCGGATCAGCTTGGCCTGGTCGGTGACCAGCATCAGCTGCTCGCCGTGATGGGCGGGGAAGGAGGCGACGACCGGGCCGTTGCGGGCGAGGTTGTCGATGTTGGTGATGCCCTGGCCGCCGCGGTTGGTGCGCCGATATTCGTAAGCCGAGCTGCGCTTGCCATAGCCGTTGGCGCAGACGGTGAGGATGAATTCCTCGGCCGCGGCGAACTCGGCCATGCGCTCGTCGCTGAGCCGTTGCTCGGGTTCGGGCTGGCCTTCGCGGCGCTCCTTCCAGGGGGCTGCGCGCAGATAATCCTCGCGCTCCTGCGGGGTCGCCGCGAAGCCGCGCAGGACCGACATCGAGATGACCTCGTCCTCGCCGATAACCCGCGCGCCGCGCACACCCGTCGAATCGCGACTCTGGAACTCGCGCACGTCGGTCGCGGCGAAGCGGATCGCCTTACCGTTGCGGGTGGCGAGCAGGACGTCGTCTTCCTCGGTCAGCAGCGAGACGCCGATCAGCCGGTCTTCCGACCCTTCCTCGAAGCGCATCGCGATCTTGCCGGAGGTGCGGATGTTGGCGAAGGCATCCATCGAATTGCGCCGGACCGAGCCCTTGGCGGTGGCGAACATGACGTGGAGCTTGCCCCATTCTGCCTCGTCCTCGGGCAGCGGCAGCACCGTCGAGATGGTCTCGCCTTCGGCCAGCGGCAGCAGGTTCACCATCGGCCGGCCCCGCGCCTGCGGCGCGCCTTCGGGCAGGCGCCAGACCTTGAGGCGGTAGACCTTGCCGTGGGTCGAGAAGAACAGCACCGGATTGTGGGTCGAGGTGACGAACAATTCGGTGACCGCGTCTTCCTCCTTGGTCGCCATGCCGGCGCGGCCCTTGCCGCCGCGCGCCTGGGTGCGGAACGTCTCGAGCGGGGTGCGCTTGATGTAGCCGCCGAGAGTCACGGTCACCACCATGTCCTCGCGCTCGATCAGGTCCTCGTCCTCGATCCCGTCCCAGGCCGGCGCGATCTCGGCGACGCGGGGCGTCGCATAGGCCTCTGCGATCTCGTCGAACTCGGCGCGCATCACCGCGTAGAGCTGGACCCGGTCACCGAGGATTTCGAGCAGCTCGCCGATCGAGGTGGCGAGCTGCCGGAGCTCGCGGGCAATCTCGTCGCGGCCCAGCGCGGTGAGGCGGTGCAGGCGCAGCTCGAGGATCGCGCGGACCTGGGCGTCGGAGAGCCGGTAGAAGTGACCCGTCACCTCGGCCTCGATCGCCTCGACGAGGCGGATGTAGGGTGCGATCTCGGCGATCGGCCAGTCGCGGGCGAGGAGGGCGGCGCGCGCCTCGGCCGGCGAGGCGGCGCCGCGGATGATGCGGACGACCTCGTCGAGATTGGTGACGGCGATGACCAGGCCGAGCAGCAGATGGGCGCGCTCGCGCGCCTTGGCGAGCTCGAACTTGGCCCGCCTCGTGATCACCTCCTCGCGGAAGCGGACGAAGCTCTCGATGATGTCCTTGAGGGTCAGCGTCTCCGGCCGCCCGCCCCGGATCGCCAGCATGTTGGCCGGGAAGCTCGACTGGGCCGGCGTGTGCCGCCAGAGCTGGTTGAGGACGACGTCGGGGGTGGCGTCGCGCTTGAGGTCGATGACGATGCGGACGCCCTCGCGGTTCGATTCGTCGCGAATGTCGGAAATGCCCTCGACGCGCTTGTCCTTGGCCGCCTCGGCGATCTTCTCGACCAGGCCGTTCTTGCCGACCTGGTAGGGGATCGAGGTCAGCACGATCGAGCGGCGGTCGCCGCGGCCTTCCTCGATCTTGTGGCGCGCCCGCATCAGGATCGAGCCGCGGCCGGTCTGGTAGGCGCTGCGGGCGCCGTGCTGGCCGAGGATGATCGGCGCGGTCGGGAAGTCCGGGCCGGGAATGATCTCGATCAGCTGGTCGATGGTGATCGCGGGATCGTCCATATAGGCCTTGCAGGCGGCGATCACCTCGCCGAGATTGTGCGGCGGGATGTTGGTCGCCATGCCGACGGCGATGCCGCCGGCACCGTTGACGAGCAGGTTCGGGAAGCGCGCGGGCAACACGTGCGGCTCGTCGCGCGAGGCGTCGTAATTGGGGGTGAAGTCGACCGTGTCCTTGTCGAGGTCGTCGAGCAGGGTCATCGCCACCTTGGCGAGGCGCGCCTCGGTATAGCGCATCGACGCCGGCGGGTCGGGATCCATCGATCCGAAATTGCCCTGGCCGTCGATCAATGGCACCCGCATCGACCAATCCTGGGTCATTCTCGCGAGCGCGTCGTAGATCGCGCTGTCGCCGTGCGGGTGGTAATTGCCCATCACGTCGCCGACGATCTTGGCCGATTTGCGGTAGGGCCGGCCCGGGACGAAGCCGCCTTCCTGGCAGGCGTAGAGGATGCGGCGGTGGACCGGCTTCAGCCCGTCGCGCACGTCGGGCAGTGCGCGGGCGACGATCACGCTCATCGCGTAATCGAGATAGGAGGTCTTCATCTCCTCGACGATGGAGATGGGGGAAATGTCGCTGGGTTCGATGGTCGGCGGTGCGCTGGCCAATGGATTGTCCTGGTTTCTATGCGAGGGGAGGCGCCAAAGCGCCGGCGATTCAGGCGACCCTAGCCGATGCCGCCGCCGAGCGCCACCC
This sequence comes from Allosphingosinicella sp., assembly GCA_035941735.1. Lineage (GTDB taxonomy): Bacteria > Pseudomonadota > Alphaproteobacteria > Sphingomonadales > Sphingomonadaceae > Allosphingosinicella. The sequence goes on along the minus strand of DASZDS010000020.1, from coordinate 72,542 downwards.
CGCGCGCGCGTGCGCGTGCACGCGCGAGAGCCAGTTCAAGCGGCATTCAGCGCCGCGGCCCTAGCAAGCCGCACGCCTTGCCGCTAAAGGCTCGGCCCGGTCGCCCGTGGCGGCCGGATTCGCTTGGTGGAGGCGCAGTTCATGAGGGTCCCGACGGCCGCGGCGGCGGTATTGCTGGTTGCCGGAGCGGCCTCCGCGCTGTCCGCGCAGGGGCGGACGCTGAACCTGGGCCGCGACGAGCGCGGCGCGATCGCGGCGCTGCAGGCCGCGGCCTCGGGGCCGGACCGCGCCGCGCAGGATGCCGCTCTGGCCGCGGCCCGGGCCGCCGCCCGCGGCGCCGACGCCCGCTACGCGGTCGCCTATTTCCAGCTCGAGATCGCCCGCGCCCGTGGCGACCGGCAGATGTTCACCGCCGCGGTCGACGCGCTCGTCGACAGCGGCCTCGCGCCGCCCGACGAGCTCGCCTCTTTGCTCGCCAACCAGCTGTCGCGCGCTTATGCGAGCGGCGACATGGGGCGCACCGAGCGGCTGCTCGCCCGGATCATCGAAGTCCAGCCCAACAATGTCGAGGCGCTCGCCGATTACGGCCAGTTCAAGGCCCGCACCAACAACCGCGCGACCGCCGCCGCCGACCGCACCCTGGCGGTGCAATTGTTCGGGCGGGCGCTGGCCGCGAACCAGGCCGCCGGCCGCGCCTCGAGCGAGAGCCTGCACCGCCGCGCGCTCGCGGTCGCCTATGACGGGACCCGGCCGCCGCTCGGCCTCACCCAGCTGGCGCCGCAGGCGATCGGCTTCGCCCGCGCGCTCGTCGCCGCTTATCCCAGCGCGGTCAACTGGCGCGATGCGCTGCTCGTCTATCGCGATCTTTCCGCCGGCGATGCCGCGCTCGAGCTCGATCTCCGGCGGCTGCAGCGCGCCACCGGCTCGCTCGCCGGCGAGCGCGACTATCTCGACTTCGCCCAGGCGCTCGACCGCGCCGGCTTCCCCGGCGAGGCCAAGGCGGCGTTCGACGAGGGCGTCTCGCGCGGCATGCTCGACGCCGCCAAGCCGGCGGTCGCCCAGGCCGGCACCGCGCTGGGCCGCCGCGCCGCCGCCGACCGGCCGGCGCTGGCCCGGCTGCACGCGCAGGGCAGCGCCGCCGCCGCCACCGCGAGCCAGGCGCGCGCGGCCGCCGACGCCCATTTCGCCTACGGCCAATATGCGGAAGCCGCCGCGCTCTACCAGGCGGCTTTGCTGAAGGGCGGCGAGGATTCCAATCTGGTCGGCAGCCGTCTCGGCGCGTCGCTCGCGCTCGCCGGCCGGCGGGTCGAGGCCGAAGCCGCGCTGCGCGCCGTCACCGGCCCGCGCGCGGACCTCGCCGGCTTCTGGCTCGCCTGGCTGGCGCGGCGGCCGGCCTGACCCATGATGATTTCTACGGGAGACTTCCGATGACGATTTCCAGGGCCCTGGTGGCGGCGACCATGATCGTCGGCGCGGCCGCGCTCGCCGAGGCGCAAAGTCCGCTCGAGGCGCTGAAGGCGCAGCAGCGCGGGCGGCGCCAGCAGCAGGAGCAGCAACAGCAGCAGCCGCAGCCGCAGCCGGCGACGGTCGGCCAGCTGAGCCGCGAGGAGACGGCGGCGGTGCGCCCGCTCTACGACGCGGTCCACGCCCAGGACTGGGCCGGGGCCAATGCCGCCCTGCCGGCCGCGCAGGCCGGCGTGCAGAGCCCGGCCGGGCGCTATATCGTCGGCCAGCTGATCCTCGAGATCGGCCGCGGCACCCAGAACCAGCAGATCCAGTCGCAGGCGGTCGACGCGATGCTCGCCAGCGGCGGCGCGCCGGCGGAGGTGGTGCCGCAGCTGCTCGCCGCCCAGGCCGGCTTCTTCCTCCAGGCGCGCAACTTCGCGGGCGCGGAGGCGCCGCTGACTCGCCTCGTCGAGCTCAATCCCAACGACGTCGACCGGATCGGCCAGCTCGCCGCGGTCAAGGTCCAGCTCAACAAGCGGCCCGAGGCGCTGACCCTCTATCGCCGCGCGATCCAGCTCGGCGAGGCCAATGGCGGCCATGCGCCCGAGGCGCTCTACCGTCAGTCGCTCGCGATCGCCTATGAGGCGCGCACGACCGCGCCGGCGCTCGAGCTGGCGCGGACCCTGGTCACCCATTATCCGACGCCGGAAAATTGGCGCGCGGCGCTCGGCGTCTATCGCGACCTTGCCGGCGAGAGCAGCGGCGCCGATCTCGACATCGGCCGGCTGATGCGCGCGGCCGGCGTGCTGACCAGCGAGCGCGATTATTATGTCTATGCCGAAGCGGCCAACCGCGCCGGCCTGCCGGGCGAGGTCAAGGCGGTGCTCGACGAGGGCTTCGGCCGCAACATCTTCCAGAACGCCTCCTCCCAGGCGCGCACCTTGCTGACCGCCGCCACCGCCCAGGTCGGCGAGGACCGCGCCTCGCTGGCGCGGCTGCGCACCCAGGCGCTGGCCGCCGCCGAGGGCCGGGTCGCGCGGCGCACCGGCGACGCCTTCTACGGCTACGGCCAATATGCCGAGGCGGCCGAGCTTTATCGCGCCGCGCTGCAGAAGGGCGGCGAGGATGCCGGCATGGTGGGCGTCCGGCTCGGCGGGGCGCTGGCGATGGCCGGGCGGCGGGCCGAGGCGGAAGCGGCGTTCCGCGCCGTCACCGGCGGCGACCGGGCCGAGCTGGCGCGTTTCTGGCTGCTCTGGCTGAGCACCCGCCCCGCCTGAGGCGTCCCACTTTGCGACGCGGCTAACAACGCGCTTCCGCGCCCGCCCGCGCGCGGCTACCGCGCTGGAATGCGTTTCGACGACAGGATCGCCACGGCCCTCGCGTGGCAGGCCGAAGGGCCGGACGGGCGGACGGCGCAATGGCGCCAGCTCGTCGATCTGCTCGCCCAGGGCCCGGCCGACGCCGCGGATGCCGATCGCGGCCGCGCGTTCGATCTGCTGCGCGCGGAGCGCGGCGCGGTCGATCCCGCGGTCCGGCGCCAGGCCGCGCGCGCGCTGGCGGGACGGGCGGCGGCGCCGGACCTCATCGCATTCTTCGCCGAGGACAGCCCGTCGATCGCGGCGCCGCTGATCGCCCAGGTGCGGCTCGAGCGGGCGGCGTGGCTCGCCTTGCTGCCGCGGCTCGGCCCGGCCGCGCGCGCGCTGCTGCGCCACCGCGAGGATCTCGACCTCGAGGTCAGGCACGCGCTCAGCGCCTTCGGTCCCAGCGACCTCGTGCTCGAAATGGGTCCCGAGGCGGCGGCCTCGGCCGCTGCCGTCCCCGCCGAGGCGCAAAGCGATTCGCAGATCCGCGAGCTGGTCGCGCGGATCGAAGCGTTCCGGCGGCAGCGCGCGAGCCAGCCGCCGGCCGCGCCCTTCCTTCCCGACGCGCGGGCCGAGAATTTTCGCTGGGAAACCGGCACCGACGGCATCCTGATCTGGGTCGAAGGGGCGCCGCGCGCGCCGCTGATCGGCCAGAGCATCGCCGCGATCGCCGGGCGCGGCCAGCATGGCGTCGACGGCCAGGCGGCGGGCGCGTTCGAGAAGCGCGCGCCGTTTCGCGACGCGCGCCTGGGCGTCGCCGGCAGCGGCCCGGCATCGGGCGACTGGCGGATTTCCGGCGTTCCCTATTTCGATCCGCAGCGCGGCGGCTTCCTCGGCTATCGCGGCACCGCGCGGCGGCCGCGGGTCGACGAGATCGCCTATAATTTGACCCGGCCGGCCGGCGTGTTCGGCACCCAGTTCCCGGCCGATTCGCTGCGCCAGCTGATCCACGAGCTGCGCACGCCCTTGAACGCCATCATCGGCTTCGCGGAGATGATCGAGGGCCAATATATGGGCCCGGCCGCGGCCGGCTATCGCGGCAGCGCCGCCGAAATCGTGGCCCAGGCGCGCGGCCTCTTGGGCGCGGTCGACGATCTCGACACCGCCGCCCGGCTCGAGACGCGCCGGTTCGAGGCGGAGGACAGCCAGGTCGACGCGGTCGCGCTCCTCTGCCGGCTGCACGAATCCTACGAGCGGGTGGCGGCGGAACGCGGCGCCCATATCGCGATCGAGATCGCCGAGGGGCTGCCGCCGGCCTCGGTCGAGCCCGCCGCGGCCGAGCGGATGTACGCGCGCCTGCTCGCCGGCACGATCGGCCTGGCGGGCGAGGGCGAGGCGATCCGGGCGGCGCTGACGCTCGCGCCGCGCGGCGAGGCGGCGACGCTCTGCCTCGCCGTCGGCCGGCCCGCCGCGATCCACGGGGTCGAGGAGGCCGATCTGCTCGATCCCGGCTACAGCCCCGAGGGCGACTGGCCGGGCGCGCCGGCGCTCGGCCTCGGCTTCGCGCTGAGGCTGATCCGCAACCTCGCCGAGGCGGTCGGCGGCGCCTTGGTCGTGGAGGAAGCGCGCTTCGCCCTCTATCTGCCGGTCCCGGCCGCCGCGGCCGCGGCCCCCGACGGCAATGCGAGCCAAGGTTGAAGCCGGCGCCCGGCCGTGCCATGCGGGCCCGGGGCCTGTAGCTCAACGGTAGAGCCGGCCGCTCATAACGGCTAGGTTGTAGGTTCGAATCCTGCCGGGCCCACCACGACGAACGACGCCGGAGGGCCATGACCAGCTGGATAGCCCGCGCCGCCGCTGCTCTCCTGCTGCTGCTTGGCGCGCCGGCCGCGCAGGCGGCGATCGCGGCGCACCCACGGGCCGCACGGGTCACCATCACCCGCGACGACTGGGGCATCGCCCATGTCCGCGGGGTGAGCGACGCCGACGCCGTGTTCGGCGCGATCTACGCCCAGGCCGAGGACGATTTCCCGCGCGTCGAGACCAATTTGCTGACCGCGCTCGGCCGGCTCGCCGAGGCCGAGGGCGAAAGCGCGCTCTGGCAGGATCTGCGCCAGCGGCTGTGGATCGATCCCGTCCGGCTCCAGGCCGACTACCGCCGCAGCCCCGCCTGGCTGAAGGCGCTGATGGATGCCTGGGCGGACGGGCTCAATTACTATCTCGCCACGCATCCGGGCGTGCGTCCGCGCGTGCTCATCCGCTTCGAGCCGTGGATGGCGCTCGCGTTCACGGAAGGGAGCATCGGCGGCGACATCGAACGCGCCGATTTGGGCCAGCTCGCCGCCTTCTACGGCGAGCGCCACGCGGCCGCGCCGCATGACGAGGAGCCGCGCGGCTCGAACGGCATCGCGGTCGCGCCCGCGCTCACCCGTGACGGCCGCGCGCTGCTGCTGATCAATCCGCATACCAGCTTCTTCTTCCGCTCCGAGCTCGGAATGGAGTCGGACGAGGGGCTGCACGCCTACGGCGCTTCCACCTGGGGACAGTTCTTCATCTACCAGGGCTTCAACGAGCGGGTCGGCTGGATGCACACGTCGAGCGGGGTCGATTCGGTCGACGAGTTCGCCGAAACCGTCGTCCGCGGCGCCGGCCGGCTCTCCTATCGCTACGGCCGTGCGCTCCGGCCGGTCCGGACGCAGCGGGTGACGCTGCGGGTCCGGCAGGGCGACGGCCGGCTCGCGACGCGCGGCTTCACCACCTACGCCACCCATCACGGCCCGATCGTCCGCGCCCAGGGCGGCCGCTGGATCGCGCTGGCGCTGATGAACCGGCCGATCCCCGCGCTCCAGCAAAGCTGGCTGAGGACCAAGGCGCGCGATTTCGCTTCCTACATGCGGGTGGCGGCGCTGCAGGCGAACTCGTCCAACGACACGATCTACGCCGACGCCGACGGCCATATCGCCTATCTCCACCCGCAATTCGTCCCGGTGCGCGACGACCGCTTCGACTATCGCGACCCGGTCGACGGCAGCGACCCCGCCACCGACTGGCGCGGCCTCACCCCGCTTTCCGCTCTGCCCGCGGTCCGCGATCCGCGCACCCGCTGGCTCTACAATGCCAATGACGCGCCGTGGCGCGCCGCCGGGCCGGACAGTCCGCGCGCCGCCGATTTCCCGCGCTACATGGACACGGCCGGCGCCAATCCGCGCGGCGACCATGCCGTCACCCTGCTCGACCGCGTCCGCGATCTCACCCCGGAGGGGCTGCGCCGGATCGCCTTCGATCCCTGGATGCCCTTCTTCCCGCAGATCGTGCCCGGCCTCGCCGAGGCCTGGGCGGCGCTGCCGGCCGGCGATCCGCTCCGCGCCCGCCTCGACGGGCCGGTGGCGCTGCTCAGGAGCTGGGACGGCCGCTGGTCGGCAGAATCCCGGCCGACCACTCTGGCCAGCTTCTGGGGCGAGGAGCTCTGGACGCTCGCCGGCCGCCGCGGCCCGCCGCACGCCAATCGCTGGGAGGCGATGCGGGCGCTGGGCCCGCGCGACAGGCTCGAAACGCTCGCCCGCGCGGTCGAGCGGCTCGAGCGCGAATGGGGCGGCTGGCGCGTCGCCTGGGGCGAGGTCAACCGCTTCCAGCGCAACGACGCCGCCATCGTCCAGACCTTCGACGACGATCGCCCGTCGATCCCGGTGCCCTTCGCGGTCGCCCGCTGGGGTTCGCTCGCCTCGTTCGGGGCCCGCTCTTATCCCGGCACGCGGCGCTGGTACGGCACCAGCGGCAACAGCTTCGTCGCGATCGTCGAGTTCGGCCCGCGCACCCGCGCCTGGGCGGTGAGCGCCGGCGGCGAAAGCGGCAATCCCGCCTCGCCCCATTTCAACGACCAGGCCGGGCGCTATGCGGCGGGCGATTTGCGGCCGGTCTATTTCTACCGCGAGGATCTCGCCGGCCATATCGAGCGGACCTATCATCCGGGCCGCGATTGACTTCGCCGCCGGCCTCGGCGAGGCTTGGCTTCGGGCTTGAAAAACGGGGGAAAAATTGAGCGAGGCAGATTCGGCGTCGACGACCTTGCGCGAGCCCTTCGCGGTGTTCGACTCGTTCCTGCCCGAGGCGGACGCGGAGGCGATGCGGGCCGCCTTCGACACCCATTTCAGCAATCCGGGCCAGCACAAGGCGGCGACCCACCAGATCTGGAATTATTGGTACGTCCCCGGCCTCTACACCTATTTGCGGACCGGCCCGGAGCGGCTGATGCCGCGCGTCCTGATCGAGCGCTTCGTCGCCCGGCTGACCGACTGGGCCAGGGACCGGCTCGGCCTCGGCCACGTCACCTGGCCCTATCTCAGCCTCTATGTCGACGGCTGCGGCCAGGGGATCCACAACGATTCGACCAACGGCCGCTTCGGCTTCGTCTATTCGCTGACCCGCAACGACCGCCACAGCCGGGGCGGCCAGACGATCGTGTTCAAGGAAGGCGATCCGTTCCGCGGCCGGCTGACCCAGGCCGACGCCGGCACCGGCCTTTACGATCTGATCGAGCCCGACTTCAACCGGCTCGTCCTCTTCGACGACCGCATGCCGCACGGGGTCCAGCGGATCGAGGGCGCTATGGACCCGCTCGACGGCCGGGTCGTGCTGCACGGCCATATCAGCGAGGGCGACGCGGTCTTCGCCGGCCCGGTCCCGCCCGAAGCGGTGGGCGCGGCCGTGGGACCCGCGATCGAGGCCGCGATCGACGCCCATGCGGCGGTCGAGGATTCGCATCACGGCCCGCTGGTCGTCCGGCTCGAAATCTCCCCGGAGGGGCGGGTGAGCGCGGTCCACGTCCTCGTCGACCGCGTCGTCCGCTCCGATGGCGGCGACCCCCAACCGCTGGTCCGCGCCCTGCTCGCCAACCTCGCCGGCATCCGCCTGCCCCCCGCGCGCGAGCGCAGCCTCGTCACCCTGCCGATCCTGGTCGGCGGGCTCTTGCCCTGGATGCAGGGCAGGGCCGTATAGGAGATGGCGTTCTGGCGGAAACTCGCGGCGAAGCTCGCTCCGAAATCGGAGCCGGCAGACAACGCGGAGAAGCCGACGTGGCTCATCTACATCCTGCTACCCGAACCGCTTCAGCCGTTCGACCGCGCCGCACGTTACGAGGATGCGCTGGAAGCGGAACTGGGTCTCGCCGGATTGGGCTGTGTCAGCGGCGGCGGCTCGCAATTGAGCGAGGAGAAGCCCGACGGCACCCGGGACATCCTCTTTTGCGGCATCGACGTCGACACATATGACGTCGATGCGGCGCGCGCGCTGCTGCGCCTGCACCTGCCCGAGCTCGGCTGCCCCGCCGGCACCCAGCTTCAATTTCGTGACGATGCCGACGTGCCGCTTCTCGACGAATTTGACGGTGCCGAGTGGCGCCTGGAGCTGCCATCCCGGATTCCATAGCTGTCGATCGATCCGCCTGGGTTCTCGCCAACCGCGGTCCGGGCGGCTAAGGCGTCTCCCATGCTCCTCGCCATCGACGCCGGCAACACCAATCTGGTCTTCGCATTGGTCGAGGACGGAGTGATCCGCGCGCGCTGGCGGATCGCGACCGATCCCCGGCGGACCGCCGATCAATATGCGGTCTGGCTGCACCAGTTGCTGGCGCTGGAGGGGTTCACCAAGGCCGACGTCTCGGCGGTGATCATCGGCACGGTGGTGCCGCGCGCGCAGCACAATCTCGAAGTCCTCGCGTCGAAATATTTCGGGGTGGCGCCGCTGGTGGCGGGGCAGGGCGCGGCCGAATGGGGGATCGCGCTCGACGTCGCCGAGCCCAGGTCGGTCGGCGCCGACCGCGTCCTCAACGCCATCGCCGCCCACGCCCTCTACGAAGGCGACCTGATCGTCGTCGATTTCGGCACCGCCACCACCTTCGACGTCGTCGATTATTCCGGCGCCTACAAGGGCGGCATCATCGCGCCCGGGATCAACCTCTCGCTCGACGCGCTGGTGAATGCCGCGGCCAAGCTCCCCCGCGTCGCGATCGAGGCGCCCGAGAGCACGACTGTGATCGGCCGCACCACCGAGGAGCAGATGCATATCGGCATTTATTGGGGCTATGTCGCGATGATCGAAGGGCTGATCGAGCGCCTCAAGGCCGAGATCGGCCGCCCGGTCAGCGTGATCGCCACCGGCGGCCTCGCCACCCTGTTCGACGCCCATACCGAGGCGTTCGACGCGATCGAAGGCGATCTCACCGTCCAGGGCCTGGCGATGCTGCATGCGCGGACCGCGACGGCTTGACCCCCTCCCGTCATTCCCGCGAAAGCGGGAATCCAGCTTTCTTCCTTGCCGCCGAAGAGTAAAGGCAGCTGGACCCCCGCTTTCGCGGGGGTGACGGGTTTGGCCCGCGGGAGAAACATGAAACCCGGCAAGGAACTGCTCTTCCTCGCGCTCGGCGGCTCGGGCGAGATCGGCATGAACGTCAATCTCTACGGCTGCGAGGGCAAGTGGATCATGGTCGATCTCGGCCTGACCTTCGCCGACCCCGCTTATCCGGGCGTCGAGCTGGTCCTGCCCGACCTTGCCTTCATCGAGGAGCGCCGCGCCGATCTGCTCGGGATCGTCCTCACCCACGGCCATGAGGACCATATCGGCGCCATCCCCTATCTCGCCCACGATCTTGACGTGCCGCTCTACGCAACGCCGTTCACCGCGGGGCTGATCGCCGGCAAGCTCGAGGAGGAGGGGCTGACCGGCGAGGTCGTGCTGAACACCGTCGAGATGGAGGGCGATTTCCGCCTCGGCCCGTTCGGCTTTCGCTACATCCCGCTCGCCCATTCGATCCCCGAGGGCAACGCGCTGCTGATCGACACGCCCTACGGGCGGGTCTTCCACACCGGCGACTGGAAGCTCGACGACACGCCCCAGCTCGGCGATCCCTCGACCGAGGCCGAATTGCGCGCGATCGGCGATGCCGGCGTGCTCGCTTTGGTCTGCGATTCGACCAACGTCTTCCAGGAGGCGCCGTCGGGCTCCGAGCTCGGCGTCCGCAAGGGGCTCGACGACGTGATCGGCGCCGCCGATTGCCGGGTTCTCGTCACCACCTTCGCCTCCAACGCGGCGCGCCTCAAGACGCTCGGCCATGTCGCCCAGGACACCGGCCGCAAGGTTTGCGTCGCCGGCCGCAGCCTCGACCGCATCCTCCGGGTCGCCAAGAGCGTCGGCTATCTGACCGATTTCCCGGAGGTCATCGATTTCGACGAAGCGATGGCGCTGCCGCGGCGCGAGGTGATGATCATCGCCACCGGCGGCCAGGGCGAGCCGCGCGCGGCGCTCGCCCGGATCGCCTTCGGCCAGCACAAGGTGGCGCTCGATCCGGGCGACCTCGTCATCTTCTCCTCCAAGCAGATCCCAGGCAACGAGATCGCGATCGGCCGCATCCAGAACGAGCTCGCGGCGAACGGGATCGAGATGATCACCGACCGCCAGGCCCCGGTCCACGTCTCGGGCCATCCCGGCCGCCCCGAGCTCGCCGCGATGTACGAGTGGATCCGCCCCGAGATCATCGTCCCCGTCCACGGCGAGCTGCGCCACATGTTCGAACAGGCGCACTTCGCCCGCGCCCGCGGCATCCCCCACGGCATCGTCCAGAAGAACGGCGATCTGATCCGGCTCGCCCCGAACGGCCCGGAAAAGCTCGGCGAGGAGCGGGTCGGCCGGCTGATCCTCGACGGCGACGTCATCCTGCCCGCCGACGGCAACACGATGAACGAGCGCCGCCGCGCGGCCACGTCCGGCCTGATCGCGGTCGCGGTCGCGCTCGACGGCGCGGACCGGGTCCAGGGCGGCGTCGAGCTCGACCTGCAGGGCATCCCGGTCGAGGAGGACCGCGAGGCCTTCCTCGCCGAAGCCTGCCAGGCCGCCGCCGACGCGGCGGCGAAAAATCCGGGCAACGAAGACAAGCTCAGGGAGGCGGTTCGGCTCGCGGTGCGCCGCTGCGCGACCGAATGGACCGGCAAGAAGCCGGTGGTCAGCGTGCTGGTCGTGCGCGTCTGATGCGCTGGACCTCGATCGCCGCCATCTACGTGCTGTTCTGGACGATCAGCCTGTTCCTCGTCCTGCCGTTCGGCGTCCGCACCAGCGAGGAAGCCGGCGTCGCGGTCGCGCCGGGCCATGCCGAAAGCGCGCCGCACGAGTTCAGCTTCGGCCGCGTGGCCCTGCGCGCGACGATCCTGGCCTCGGTCCTGTTCGGCCTGTTCTACGCCAATTACCGCTACGGCTGGATCGCCGCCGAGGATCTGGACTGGCTGAACTAGGGCCCTCTTCGTCATCCTGACGAAAGTCAGGATCCACGAACACGGAATGGGCGGACTGCCACGTCAGGCGTTCATGGATGCTGAATCAAGTTCAGCATGACGGCGGAGGTCTACCTCCGCAGCCGTTCGATCGCCTGGGCGAGGGCGACGTAGAGCTTGCCCATGTCGGAGGAGAGGAGGGTGATGCCGAGCGCCGAGCCGCCCTGGCCGGCGAGGACGCGCCTCAGCATCGCCTCGAAATCGGCGATGTAGCGGTTCACCTGGTCGCGGAACTCCGGCTCCTCCTCGTAATGGCGCAGGATTTCCCGCGCCTCGCCCGAATCGAGCAGCCGCACCGCGCGCCGGGTGAAGACGCCGCGGTCGCCCTTCAGATAGGCCGCCCAGGCGGCGTCGCCGGCGTCGTTGGAGAGGATTTTCGAGACGTCGATCGCGGTCGAATTCAGCGCGTCGATCAGCAAGTCGACGCGCCGCGCCAGCTCCTGCGCTTCCCTCTGCTCGCGCTCGGCCCGTTCCTCGGCGATCCGCTGCTCGATCGCCGCCGCGGTCTCGCCGATGGTCAGCAATTGCCGGGTCAGCCGCTCGCTCGCCGCCTTGGCGGTGGCGAGCGCGAGGTGGGAGGCGGTGCCGATCTCGCCGAGCTGCTCGCGGACCGGCGCGGCCATCGCCTCGCCGATCGCCGCGCGGCTCGCCGCGACCAGCGCGTCGACGCTCTCGGGGATGACCGCCGCGATCGCCTCGCGGGCATGGCTGGCGGCCTGGCCGGCGGCTTCGCGGACCCGCACCAGCGCCTCGACCAGCTCCGGCCCGGTGTCGCGCACCAGCTGCGCGGCCTGGCCGTCGGTCTCGCCGACCAGGGCGGCGAGGCCCCGCAATTTCTCCTCGGCGCCACCGACGCCCTCGCCGAGCGCCGCGAGCAGCGCGTCGAGCGCCTCGCGCTGGCGCGCGATACTCGCCTCGCTCGCCTGCGTCTGCGCGGCCGCCTGATCGGCCGCCTCCTGCATCGCCACCATCTGGCCGGTCACGGCCGCGGCGGAGGCGGCGGTGCGCTCGGCCTGGATCTCGATCCCGGCCATCGCCGGCGGCATTTCCTCGCGCAGCTGGGCGGTGACCTGGGTCAGCGCCGCGCCGAGCGCCTGCGCGCGTCCGGTCAGCGCCTCGCTCTGGCTTTCGCCCTGGGCGATCTCGCGCTGCAGCGCCTGGGCGATATCGCGCAGCGCCCCCATCGATTCGGTCAGCCGGGCATTCTGCTCGTCGCCGCTGGCGCCGACATGGGCGATCTGGCTGCCGATCTCGTCGATCTGGCGGGCGATGTTGGCGAGCAGCGTCCGGCTCGCCTGGTCCTGGGTCGCCAGCCGTCCGGCGAGCAGCTCGATCTTCTGGCCAGCGAGGTCGAGCCGCTCGGCGAGGCCGCGGGTGGTGTCCGCGCCGGCCTGCTCGAACGCGGCGCGGCTCTGCTCGATCATCGCCAGCATGGTCTGGCCCTGCGCCTCGAGGCCGGCGCGCACCTGGTCGACCGAATCGGCCGCCCGCGCCATCGCCCCGTCGACCGCCGCCTCCATCTGGGCCGAGGCGTCGTTCATCCGGCCCGCAGCGGCTTCGGCGCCGCTCTCGATGCGGGCGATATGGGCGCCGAGCCGCTGCGCCGAGCCGCCGGCGGCCTCGTCGGCCTCGCGGCTGCGCGCGCTGAGCGCGGCGAGCTGGCCCTCCAGCGCCGCCGCCTGCTCATGGGCGCTCAGCCCCGCTTGCTTCATCGCCTCGGCCGCGGCCCGCGCCTGCGCCTCGGCCTTGGGCAGGTCGGCCATCAGCACGCCGACGTCGACCCGAGCCGCCTCGGCCGCGCTGTCGAGCGCCTGCGCCCTGCGGTCGAGCTCGGCGGTTTCGCGCGCGATCTGCTGGGTGACCCGGCCGAGCCGCTCGGACGCCTCGTCGCCCAGGCTCATCAGCCGGGCCGATTCCTCGCTCAGGGCGGCGCGATTCTCGGCCAGCCGCGCGGTCGTGATCGCGAGCACCGCCTCCAGCGCCTCGCTCTCGGCGCGCATCGCCCGCACCGCCTCGGTGAAGCGCCGGGTCTCGCGCCGCGAGCTGCGCCCGAAGATCAGCCAGACAAGGCCGAGCAGGATCAATGGCGCGCTGATCGTCGCCGCCCAGCCGACCCAGGCATTGAAGTCCGGCCCCGGCCAGGCGCGCGTGAGCACGTAGCCCGACGCGCCGAGCCAGCCCAGCGCGAGCAGGATCAGCAGCCCGGCGAACAGCCGGATGCCGATGCCCCGTCCGGATGCCTCTTCATAGCCGTTGCCGGGATAGGCGTCGGGGTCGGCCGCGGCTTCCCACGGCTTCTCGCCAAGCCATTCGATGTCGCCGTCGTGCGGCTGCGCTTCCGCGCCCTGTGCCCCCATCGTCATGCGCTCATTGTATCACTTTGGGGCGGATATGAAACGGTGCGTTAACGCTACGGGTTCTACGGCATTGAAATGGCCTATGATCCCGGAGCCCTCAACGCCTCGCTCGCGGCCGCGGTCGGCAATGACGGCGCGCTGCTGGCGGAATTGAAGGCGGCCTTCGCCGAGAGCGCGGCGCGCCAGCTCGATCTGCTCGGCCGCTCGCGCTGCGACGCCAATTGGCGCTTCGCCGCCGCCCGGCTCAAGAGCATCGCCGCCAGCTTCGGGCTCACCGGCCTGATCGGCCTCGCCGAGGAAGCGCTCGACGGCGCCCCCGGCGACCCCGTCATCCTGCGCAAGATCGCCGCCGCCCTCGCCGAGTTCGCCGACGGCTAAGCCGTTTCCGCCCGGGAATCTTCATTGAGAAGCTTCCCGTCCGCGCTTACCCTCCCGCGCTTGAGCGGAAGGAATCCATAAGTGGCGCTTGCGGCGCTGATCGCGGCCTATCACGAATCGGGCGAGCCGGGCCATTTGCGCGCGACGCTGCCGCTCGCCGGCCGCACCGTGATCGAGCGCCAGGTCCGGCTCGCCGCGGCCGCCGGCGCCGCCCCGATCATCGTCTTCGTCGAGCGGATGCCGGCGGCGCTCACCGCCGCGATCGAGCGGCTGCGCCGCGACCGGGTGCCGGTCCAGCTGGTCCGCAGTCCGGAAGAGGCGGCCGAGGCGGTCGACGCCTATGACCGCGTCCTGCTCGTCGCCGACGGCGCCATCGCCGGCCGCTCCCAGCTCGCCCGCCTCGCCAATGAAGAGGGCGCGGCGGTGCTGACCGTCCCCGACGGCAGCCATGGCGAGCTCTACGAGCGGATCGACGCCAGCTCGCGCTGGGCCGGAATCGCCGCGATCGACGGCGCGCTGCTGCGCGAGACCGCGGCGATGCTGCGCGACTGGGACCTGCAGTCGACGCTGCTGCGCCGAACCCTGCAGGCGGGGGCGCGCCATCTCGCCGCCGAGGGGGCGGTGGCGATCCTCGATCGCGACGCCGATCTCGACCAGCTCGAGCGGCGGATCGTCGCCGACGCCGACGAGGCGCGCGGCGGCTGGGCGGACCGGCTGCTCGCCCCGCTCGAGCGCGCAGGCACCGCCTTCCTGATGGGCAGCCCGCTCTCGCCGCAGCTGCTCGGCCTCGCCGCCGCCTTGCTGACCGGGCTCGGCGCCGCCTCCTTCTACGTCCACTGGTATTGGATCGGCCTCGCCAAATTGCTCGCCGCGACGCCGCTCGAAGGCATTGCGCGCCGGCTCGCGCGCCTGAGGATGCAGGACGGCGTCCGCCAGGGCTGGTGGGCCTATCTGATGCCGCTGTTCGCCGCCGCGGCCCTGGTGATCCTCGCCTACGACTTTGCCGCCGAGCGCGGCTGGGGAATGATCCTGATCGCCTTCACCACGCTCGCCTTCCTCGCGGCGCAGGCGGTCGAGACGGAGGGACGGCGGGTGCGCGGCGCCGTCTTCCTCGCCGAGCGCAAGGGGATGACCTGGCTGCTGCTGCCCTTTGCCGCCTTCGGCCTCTGGCATGTCGGCCTCGCGGCCCTGTTCGCTTATGCCGCCGCCTCCTTCTTCTGGGCGCAGCGCGAGGCGCATTTCACGGGCGCGGCGGCCGATCAGGATTAGCGCGAGCTTAACCCTGTCGGGCGTAAGGGAAATCCATGGCCGAAGGCGGATCGACCGGGCGGGAAAAACAAAGCGACGCTGCGCGCCTGCTGCTGGCCGCGGCGCGGGAGCGCTTCGCCGTCGCCGCGACCGACCTTCTCCTCCCCGATCAGGCGCGGCTGACCGAGTGGCAGCGCCTCACCGCGGCGGCTTTGCTGACCCGCCTCGTCCGCGGCCTCGAGGACGAGCTGCGCTTTCGCCTTGCCGCCCGCTTCGACGGCCATGAGGCGCTCCACGCGGCATTGTCCTCGGCGCATGTCCCGATCGCTTTGCCGATCCTCGAGCGCGCCCAGGTGCTGCGCGACGCCGATCTGTCGAACGTCCTCGTCCGCCGCGTCGAGGAGCATCGCTTCTGGAAGGCGCACGCCCCGGCCGACGAAGGCGGCGACCTTTTGTTCGAGCTGGTCCGCGATGCCGACGCCGAGATCGCCGCCGAGGCGATGGAGCTGGTGATCGCGCGCTCGCGCCGGTTCGACCGCTTCCAGGACCCGGTCATGGGCGCGGTCGAGCTCCCCGCCGATCTCCAGCACAAGCTCGTCTGGATGGTCGCCGCGGCGCTTCGCCACTATATCGTCCAGCAGCACCAGGTCGCCGCGGTCGACGTCGCCATCGAGGAAACCGCGAGCGGGCTGCTCGCCGCCTATGACGAAGGCGGCACGCTGGAAGCGCGCGCCCTCCGCCTCTCCCATCGCCTGCTCGCCGCCGGGCGGCTCGACGGCGCATTGCTCGCCCGCGCCCTTTCCGAAGGGATGCTGCCCGCGTTCATCGCCGGGCTGGCGGCGCTCTGCGCGCTCGATTACGCGGCCGCCTGGGAGGTGCTCGCCGATCCGCGCGGCCGCGGCCCGGCGATCCTGCTGCGCGCGGCCGGCGTCGAGCGCGAATCCGCCGCCGAATTGCTGCTGCTGCTGAACGGCCGCGGCCGCCTCCTGTCCGGTCCGGAAGGGGATGCGGCGGCCGAGCAGCTCGGCCTCTACGACACGCTCGACCGGGGCGCCGCCCGCGACGTGCTGCGCCTCTGGCAGGCCGATCCGGGCTACCGCGCCAGCGTCGCCCGCATCTCGACCCGCACCCGCCCGGCCGCGGAGGCGGCATGAGCGCCGCCGCCGAGAAGGGGGCGGCGGCCGTCGTCGGCCGGCTCGACGCCGAAGGCCGGCTGGTCGCGGCCGACCCGCCGCTGGCCGCGCTCCAGGCCCAGGCCGGCGGCGATGAGGGCGGCGTCCTGGCGGTGCCCCAGATCGCCGCGCTCGCCCGGCTCGCCCGCCGGCTCGGCATCACCATCTCGCGCGCCGCCATCGCCGCCGACGGCGAGCAGGACGTCGACCTCTGGGTCCGCGCCGAGCCGCAGGGCGAGGAGATCGCGCTCGCCATTACCGGCTGGTCGGGCCGCCCGGCCTGCCCGGCGCCGGCCGGGCCGCCCGCCGAGCGCGAGGCCGATTTCCTGCGCTCCGCCGCCGACTGGATGTGGGAGACCGACGATACTCTGCGCCTCACCATGCTCTCGCCGGGCGCCGCCGCGGCGATCGGCCGCAACCCGGGCGAGTTCGTCGGCAAGCAGCTGACGCGGCTGTTCCGCTTCCGCGAGGGTCCGGACGGCGCGCTGCCGATCCTCACCGCGCTCGCCGAGCATAAGGGCTTCGAAGGCCAGCTCGCCGAGCTGCGCGGCGGCCGCAGGGGCCGCTATCTGCTCTCGGGCGTGCCGCTGATCGACGGCATGGGCCGCTTCGCCGGCTTTCGCGGCGCCGCCGCCGCGGTCCGCGCCGAGGCGGAGCCGGCGACGGCGCCGGCCCGGGCCCGCCCCGACACGGCGTTCGGCGAGCGGCTCGATCAGGCGCTGCGCGGCCCGCTCGCCCATATCATCGACAATGCCGAGCGCCTGCGCGCCCAGCCCGAAGGGCCGCTGCGCCGCGATTATGCCGGCTATGCCGCCGACATCGCCGCCGCCGGCCGGCACCTGCTCGCTCTCGTTGACGACCTCGTTGATTTGCAGGCGATCGAGCGCCCCGATTTCCGGCCCGAGGCGGATGCGATCGACCTCGCCGACATCGCCCGCCGCGCCGCCGGCCTGCTCGCCGTGCGCGCCGCCGACCGCAACGTCGCCATCGACGGCCCCGGCGAGGGCGAGAGCCTGCCGGCGACCGGCGATTTCACCCGCGCGCTGCAGGTCATGATGAACCTCATCGCCAACGCCATCCGCTACACGCCCGAAGGCGGCCAGGTCTGGCTCAGGCCCGAGCGCGAAGGGGACCTTGCCGCTTTGATCGTCGCCGACCAGGGCAAGGGCATCGCCGAGCAGGACCAGGAGCGAATCTTCGACCGCTTCGAGCGGGTCGATCCGTCGGAGCCCGGCGGCACCGGCCTCGGCCTCTACATCGCCCGGCGCCTCGCCCGCTTCATGGGCGGCGACATCTCGGTCGATTCCGCGCCCGGGCAGGGCGCGCGATTCACCTTCACTCTGCCTCTGAGGAAAGATATGTAAGCTCCCATGATTGAATATGGCGAGCAGGATTATCGCGACCTTTGCCGGAGCGGCCGGGTCGCCCTCGAAATCAGCACCATCGAAGAGAAGCGCAAGGACGCGGTCCGCCGCTTCTGGCTGTTGCTGCTCGGCGGCGTCGCGCTCGCGGCCGGCCTCATTTGGGCGACCGCCGCCGCGGCCGATCCCGACGCGCTCGGCTTCGGCATCGCCGGCGCGATCGGCATCGTCATTCTCGCCACGATCTTCGCGGCGCTGCCGCTCGGCAAGGCCGGCAAGGCGCTGAAGCTGCCGACGCTCGAGACGCTCGCCGAAAAGGGCGGGCTCACCTACATGGAAACGGGCTTCGATCCGCCGGTCTATCCCGAGGCGCGCAAGGCCCTGTTCGGCAGCTGGCTATCCAGCCAGAGCTTCACCGACCTGTTCCACGGCGCCGACGCCGACGGCCGCCGCTTCGCGCTCTACGAAGGCACCCTGACCCGCCGCCAGGGCAAGAACACGCACACCGTCTTCTCGGGCCAGATGTACGCCTGGCAGAGGCGCGCCAAATCGGGCGCCGAGATCGTCATCGTCCCCGACCGCGGCATCTTCAACTTCTTCAAGCCGCTGGGCGGCATGGAGCGGGTCCGGTTCGAGAACGACCCCGATTTCGAGAGGAAGTTCGAAGTCTATGCCTATGAGCCGCAGCAGGCGATGATGGTGGTCGGCACCGACCTTCGCCGGCTGCTGCTCGAGCTGCGCCAGGCGGGACGCGTGCTCGGCTATATCGGGCCCGAGGACGCGTTCGTCGCCGCCACCGGCAGGAACAGGTTCGAGGCCGGCTCGATGTTCCGCTCGGTCAGCGGCGAGCAGCGCGTCCGCGCCATGTTCGACGACCTCTGCGCGGGCCTCGCCACGCTGAGGCGGCTGCGCGCCGCGCTCGACTAGCGCGCGTCGACCGGCACGTAGTCGCGCTGGGTGGCGCCGGTGTAGAGCTGGCGCGGGCGGCCGATCTTCTGGTCGGGGTCGGAGATCATCTCGTTCCACTGGGCGACCCAGCCGACCGTCCGCGCCAAGGCGAACAGGGCGGTGAACATGTCGGTCGGGAAGCCGATCGCCGAAAGGATCACGCCCGAATAGAAATCGACGTTGGGATAGAGCTTCTTCTCGATGAAATAATCGTCCTTGAGCGCGATCTCGGCGAGCTCCTGGGCGGTGTCGAGCACCGGATCGGAGATGCCGAGCTCCTTCAGTACCTCCTCGGCGGTCTTCTGCATCACCTTCGCGCGCGGGTCGAAATTCTTGTAGACGCGGTGTCCGAAGCCCATCAGCCGGAACGGGTCGTCCTTGTCCTTGGCCCGGGCGATATATTCGGGGATGCGCTTGGGGCTGCCGATCTCGCGCAGCATGTTCAGCGCCGCCTCGTTGGCGCCGCCATGGGCGGGCCCCCACAGGCAGGCGATGCCGGCGGCGATGCAGGCGAACGGGTTGGCGCCCGACGAGCCGGCGAGGCGGACGGTCGAGGTCGAGGCGTTCTGCTCGTGATCGGCGTGGAGGATGAAGATCCGTCGCATCGCATTCTCGATCACCGGGTTGACGTCATAGGGCTCGGCCGGGACTCCGAACGTCATCCTCAGGAAATTGCCGGTGTAGGAGAGGCTGTTCTGCGGATACATGAACGGCTGGCCGAGCGTGTATTTGTACGCCATCGCCGCGATCGTCGGCATCTTGGCGATCAGCCGGTGCGAGGCGATCATCCGCTGGGTCGGGTCGGTGATGTCGGTCGAATCGTGGTAGAAGGCGGAGAGCGCCCCGACGACGCCGCACATCACCGCCATCGGATGGGCGTCGCGCCGGAAGCCGCGGTAGAAGGTCGCCAGCTGCTCGTGCAGCATGGTGTGCCGCGAGATCGTGTAGGTGAACTTTTCGAGCTCCGCCTTGGCCGGAAGCTCGCCGTAGAGCAGCAGGTAGCAGACCTCCATGAAGGTCGAATTCTCGGCGAGCTGCTCGATCGGATAGCCGCGGTGGAGCAGGATGCCGGCGTCGCCGTCGATATAGGTGATCGCGGACTGGCAGCTCGCCGTCGAGGTGAAGCCGGGATCGTAGGTGAAGGTGCCGGTGTCGGCGTAGAGCTTGCGGATGTCGATGACGTCGGGGCCGACGCTGCCCGACAGCGTCTCGTAATCGTGGGTCCTGCCGCCGATGATGAGGCTGGCCTTGTCCGCCATGTTCAGTCGTCCTTCCCGGTCATCGCGTCGGCCACCCGCGCCAGGCTCTCCGCGCGCCCGAGCAGCATCAGCACATCGAAAATACCCGGCGATGTCGCCCGCCCGGTGAGCGCGGCCCGCAACGGCTGCGCCACCTGGCCCAGCTTCACGCCTTCGGCCTCGGCAACCTCTCTGACGGCCTGCTCCGTCGCCTCCATGGTCCACTCGGCCACTCCCGAGAGCGCCGCGTGGACGAGGGCGAGCATTTCCCGCGCGCCGCCTTCTAGCAGCACCGCCGCCTTCTCGTCCATCGCCAGCGGGCGCCTGGCGAACAGGAAGCGGGCGCCCTCGGCGAGCTCGTTCAGATCCCTGGCGCGCACCGTCAGCACCGGCATCGCCGCGGCGAGCAGCGCCTCGTCGGCGCCCTCGATGTTCGGCGCGACCAGGGCCGCCAGCCGCGCCGGATCGGCCGCGCGCAGATAATGGCCGTTCAGATTTTCGAGCTTGCGCATGTCGAAGCGCGAGGGCGAGCGGCCGACATTTTCGAGCGCGAACCACTGGATCGCGTCGGCGCGGCTGATGATCTCCTCGTCGCCATGGCCCCAGCCGAGCCGGAGCAGATAGTTGGACAGCGCCTCGGGCAGGATGCCGAGCTCGTCGCGATAGGCCTCGACGCCCAATGCGCCGTGCCGCTTGGAAAGCTTCGCCCCGTCGGCGCCGTGGATCAGCGGCACATGGCCGTAGACCGGCTCCGGCCAGCCCATGGCGCGGATGATCGCCAGCTGGCGGAAGGCGTTGTTCAAATGGTCGTCGCCACGGATCACGTGGGTGACGCCCATGTCGTGATCGTCGACGACGACCGCCAGCATGTAGGTCGGGCTGCCGTCCGAGCGCAGCAGCACGAAATCGTCGAGCTCGGCATTCTGGACCGTGACTCGGCCCTGGACTCGGTCGTCGATCGCCGTCTCGCCCTCGCGCGGCGCCTTCAGGCGCACCACGAAGGGCGCGTCCGGCGTCGGTCCGGAGCACTCGCGCCAGGGACTGTCGATCCGGAACGGACGCCGCTCGCTTTGCGCGGCTTCGCGCTGCGCGGCCAGCTCCGCCGGGCTCATCCAGCATTTGTAGGCGTGGCCCGCGGCGAGCAGCTCGCCCGCGACGGTCGCGTGGCGGTTGGCGAATTCGGACTGGAACCAGGCCTCACCGTCCCAGTCCAGCCCGAGCCAGTGCATCCCGTCGAGGATCGCGTCGATCGCGGCGCGGGTCGAGCGCGCCTGATCCGTGTCCTCGATCCTGAGCAGGAACCTGCCGCCGTGATGGCGGGCATAGAGCCAGTTGAACAACGCCGTCCGGGCGCCGCCGATATGGAGGAAGCCGGTGGGCGAGGGCGCGAAGCGGGTGACGACATTGCTTGCGCTCACGCGCGATTTCTCCAACCATGCGGGCCATGGCGACCCGTGACGCGAGCGCCCCTAGCACACGCCGTCATCCCGACGAAAGTCGGGACCCATGAACACCGACGCTGGCGAATGGATCGCTGAGGCCGGTGTTCATGGATCACGGATCAGGTCCGGGATGACTCTGTTTTCGAACGGCCTCTCGCGCCTCTCTTCCCGCCTCGAGGCGCTCGCCGAGGCCGAGCGCGACCAGCTGCCGCTGTGGCTCCCGGTCGGCCTGATCCTCGGCATCGGCGCCTATTTCTACCTCGGCGACTGGCGGCAATGGGCGGCCTTCCTGCTGCTCGCCCTGGCGGCGGCGCTCGCCGGGGTCGCGGCGGCGCCGACGCGCTGGGGCCGGGCGCTGACCTGGTTCGGCCTTGCCGCGGCGCTCGGCTGCGGCCTCGTCTGGTGGCAGGCGGAGCGCGCCGCCGCGCCGCGTCTCCGGCGCGAGCAATTGATGGCGCTCGACGCCCGCGTCGAAAGCGTCCAGGCGATGGCCGCGGCCGGCGCCGTCCGCCTCGTCGTCCGCCCGATCGGCGAGAATATGCCGGTCCGGCTGCGCGTCAACGTCGCGGACGAAAAGGCGGTGCCCGGGCTCGAGCCCGGCGCAACCGTCCGCCTGCGCGCCTGGATGATGCCGCCGGCGCCGATGGCGGTGCCGGGCGGCTATGATTTCAGCCGCGCCGCCTGGTTCCAGCGGATCGGCGGCAGCGGCCGCGCGCTCGACGTCGCGCTCGTCGCGCCCGCCTCGGGCCGCAGCCTCGCCGCCCGCATCGCCGGCGCCCGCCAGCGCCTGTCCGCTCACATCCGCTCGCGGCTCGGCGGCGCCGAGGGCGGCATCGCCGCGGCGCTCGCCACCGGCGACCAATATGGCATTCCGGACGCCGACGCCGAGGCGATGCGCCGCTCGGGCCTGGCCCATCTGCTCTCGGTCAGCGGCCTTCATCTCACCGCGGTCGTCGGCGCGGTGATGCTCCTGACCCTGAAATTGCTGGCGCTGAGCCCGGCGCTGGCCCTGCGCTTCCGGCTCGTTCTGGTCGCGGCCGGCGCCGGCGCGGCCGCGGGCATCGCCTACACCCTGCTGACCGGCGCCGAGGTGCCGACGGTCCGCTCGTGCATCGCGGCCCTGCTGGTCCTCGCCGGCATCGCCTTGGGCCGCGAGGCGATCACCCTGCGCCTGGTCGCGGCCGGCGCGCTGGCGGTGCTGCTGCTTTGGCCCGAATCGCTGCCCGGGGCGAGCTTCCAGATGAGCTTCGCGGCGATCGTCGCGATCGTCGCCCTGCACGAGCATCCGCGCGCCCGCGCCTGGTTCGCCCGGCGCGACGAAGGCTGGCCGGCCAAGGCGGGCCGCGCCCTCCTCGCGCTCGTCCTCACCGGCCTCGTCGTCGAGATCGCCCTGATCCCGATCGCCCTGTTTCATTTCCACAAAGCGGGCCTCTACGGCGCGCTCGCCAACGTGGTCGCGATCCCGCTCACCACCTTCGTCATCATGCCCCTGGAAGCGCTCGCCCTGCTGTTCGACCTGGCCGGCCTGGGCGCGCCCTTCTGGTGGCTGACCGGCCGCGCGCTCGGCTTCCTGCTCTGGCTCGCGCACCGCGCCGGCGAGGCGCCGGGCGCGGTCGCTTTGCTCCCGGCGATGGCGCCCGCCGCCTTCGACCTGATCTGCGCCGGCGGCCTGTGGCTCGCGCTCTGGCGGACCCGGCTGCGCCGGCTCGGCCTCGTCCCGGTTGCGCTCGGCGGGCTCTGGGCGCTCGCCGCGCCGGCGCCCGATCTGCTCGTCACCGGCGACGGCCGCCATCTCGTGCTGCGCACGGCGGCGGGCGAGCTCGCCTTGCTGCGGCCGCGCGCCGGGGACTATGTCCGCGACACGCTCGCCGAGGCGAGCGGCGCCGAGCCGGACTATCTGGAGCTGGCGAGCCTGCCGATCGCCGCCTGCAGCCCGGACCTGTGCGCCGCCGACATCGACCGCGACGGCCGCCGCTGGCGGCTGCTCGTCACCCGCAGCCGCGACCGCATCCGCCGGGACGAGCTGGTCCGCGCCTGCGCCGAGGCCGACATCGTTGTCGCCGACCGCCGCCTGCCGCGCGCCTGCATGCCGCGCTGGCTCAAGGCCGACGCCGCTCTGCTGCGCCGCACCGGCGGCCTCGCCATCTTCCTCGGCGACACGACCCGCGTGGCGACCGTGGCCGAGCGGCAGGGCCGCCATCCCTGGGCGCAAGGGGAGGGGAGAGACGCGCGCATTGCGCCGCGGCGGCCTCGGCCATAGAGCGGCGCCGATGACCCACGACGCCGCGATCGAGGAGCTGGAGGCCGCTCTTGCGGCTGCGCAGCGGCAACTGGAGGAGGCGGGCCGCGCGCTCATCGCGCCCCATTCGTCGCGGCAGAGGGAGGCCTATCTGGCGGCGGATGAGGCGCTGCTGAGCGCGGAGCGCGCGCTCGCCGCCGCGCGGGGCGAGGCGCATGCGGCGCCGATCGCCTTCCCCGTCCGCTGGTCGACCGGCGCGCCTCTGCCCCACCTTCTCCAGAACGACCATCGCACGTTGCTGCTGTTCGTCGTCGAGGATGTCGATCCGGACTGGGACGGCAGCTGGGTCAGGGTGGTCGGCCCGGCGACCGAGGCGGAGATCGCCCTCGTCGAGTTCGAGGGCTGCGCCTCGGCGAAGCTCGGCATGCCCAATGACGAAGCGTTTCGCGGCCACCCGCTCATCGGCCGCGGGCTCCACGCCTACGGCGCGTTCAAGGTCGTCCATTCGGCCTGGATCGCCGAGCTCGCCGCGATCAATTCCGTGCATCCGATGGATCGGCCGGAGACCTGGTCGAGGCTCACCCATTTCATCCTGGGATTCCACGACAGCACGTTCGAATGCGTTGCCCGCGACTTCCGGCTGGAAACGCGCCGCGGCTCGATCGCGGACGCGCTGGCGCAAGCGTGTCGCAGGATGGTCGGCTAGTCCCCCTTGACGCAGGAAAGCTCGTTGCCGGCGGGGTCGGTGAACTGGAAGCGGCGGCCGCCGGGGAAGGCGAAGATCGGCCGGACGATCGTCCCGCCCGCGGCCTCGACCGCCGCCAGCGCCGCCTCGAGGTCGTCGACGTCGATCACCGCCAGCGGCGCCTTCGTCGCCTCGGCGGCGTCGGCCTGCAGGCCGATGTCGGTGTCGCCGGTCAGAGTCGCCGCATAGGTCGGCCCGAAATCGGTCAGCGACCAGCCGAACACGCGCTCGTAGAAGGCCTTGGCCGGGCCGATCTCGCCGACCGGCAATTCCACATAGTTCAATCGCGCCATAGTCTCTCCTAACTTCCTCCCCCATCAAGGGGGAGGAAGGATGGGCTCGGATCTAGCTCAATACCGCCGCAGCAGCCCCGCCAGCCTGCCCTGGATCTCGACCTGCTCCTCGCGATAGCGCTGCGGGTCGTACTGGCGGTTGGCCGGGTCGAGGCGGATCATCTGGCCTTCGCGGCGATAGGTCTTGAGCGTCGCTTCCTCGTTGTTGACCAGGGCGACCACGATCTCGCCGTCGCGCGCCGTGTCGGTCTTGCGGATGAGCGCATAATCGCCGTCGAGAATGCCCACTTCGACCATCGAATCGCCGGCCACTTCGAGCGCATAATGCTCGCCCGGGCCGAGCAGGGCGGCGGGGACGGGGAGGGTGTCGGTGCCCTGCAGCGCCTCGATCGGGGTGCCGGCCGCGATCCGGCCGTGGAGCGGCAGGTCGATGACCGAATCGTTGGCCGCCTGGGGCGGCCGGACCGGGGCCGGCGCCGCGCTCTTCATCTCCGGCATCTTCAGCACTTCGAGCGCGCGCGCCCGATTGGCCAGCCGGCGGATGAAGCCGCGCTCCTCGAGCGCCGAAATGAGGCGGTGGACGCCGCTCTTGGACTTGAGGTCGAGCGCCTCCTTCATCTCCTCGAACGACGGCGAGACGCCGGTCCTGGAAAGCTCGCTGTCGATGTAGAGAAGAAGCTCATGTTGCTTGCGGGTCAGCATGTCCGGTCCCCTGATATGGAACGTATGTGGAACGTGTACGGAACGTTCTGGAAGCTGTCAAGCGGCTGTCGCGGCGCCCAGGCGGGCGAGCTCGAGAAAATTGGCGAGCAGCACGTGGCCGTGGGCGCTGGCGATGCTTTCGGGGTGGAACTGGACGCCGTGGATCGGCAGCGATTCGTGGCGCAGCCCCTGCACGCTGCCGTCCCCGGCGCGGGCGTTGACGATCAGGCCCCCGGGCAGGCCGTCGGCAGCGACGCAGAGCGAATGGTAGCGGGTCGCCGCGAACGGCGACGGCAGGCCGGCGAAGACCCCGCTGCCGTCATGCTGGATCGCCGAGACCTTGCCGTGCATCAGCGTCGGCGCGCGCGCGACGCGGCCGCCGAAATGGCGGCCGATCGCCTGGTGGCCGAGGCAGACTCCGAGCAAGGGCAGGCGCGCCTCGGCGCAGGCGGCGACCAGCTCGAGCGAAATCCCCGCCTCGTCCGGCGTCCCCGGCCCGGGCGAGATCAAAACCGCCTCGGGCCGCCGCGCCACCGCCTCGGCGGCGCTCAGCGCGTCGTTGCGCGCGACCTCGACCTCGGCGCCGATCTCCCTGAGATAGTGAACGAGGTTCCAGGTGAAGCTGTCATAATTGTCGAGGACGAGGATCACCGATCCTGGTCCCCGCTTGCGCCTCAGTCCGCCGCCGGCGCGCCGCCGCCGAGCTGCTGGCGGGCGCGGCGGATCGCGTCCTGGTTGCGGCTGACCTCGCTCTTCAGCTCGACGGCGCGCGCGAATTGCTGGGCGAGCTCCTCGCCGGCCTCGCCGGCGAACTGGGTCCGGGTCTGCTGGATCAGCTGCGGCGTCGCCGAGGCGTCGCCCGGCGTGCGCTGCTGGTGGTAGACGACCAGCCAGCCGGCATTGCCCTCGGCCGGGATCACCCGGGCCCGGCCCTGCGGGATCGAGAACAGGCCGATCAGCTCGCGCGGCACCTGCTGGCCCGAGCGGCTGATGTCGAGCCGGCGCATGTCGACCGCGCGCGGCGCGGGCAGGCGCGGCTGCGCCTCGGCGAAGGCCTGGGCGGGCGGCGTGCCGGCATTGATCCGGGCGGCGATCCGGTCGGCGACCGCGCGCGCCTGCGCGCCCGCCCGCTGGCGGATCAGCGCGATCCTGACCTCGGGCCGAACCTCGGCGAGCGGCGGCACCGCCGCCGGCAGCACGCGCTCGATGCCGAGCAGGGCGAAGCGCTGGTTGGCGACGATCTGCTCGACCAGCGGCTCGGGATCCTCGGCGTCGATCTCGAAGGCGGGGCGGAGCAGCGGCCTGAGCTCGGCCGGCATCACGAACGGATCGTCGCCGCCGGGCTGGCCGGTCTCGGTGATCGGCGGCGTGGTGACGATCGCGAGCTGCTCGGCGCGCGCCATTTCCTCGAAGCTGGCGCCGTCGGCGATCCGGTCCTCGATCCGGCTGACGAGCGCGCTGAGCGCGTCGATACGCTTGCGGGCCTCGATCGCCGCCGCGATCTCGCCGCGCACCGCCTCGAGCGGCCGCGCCGGCGTCGCCGTGATCCGCTCGATCCGGACGACGTGATAGCCGAGCTCCGAACGCAGCGGCCCGACCACCGCGCCCTGCGCCGCCGCGAAGGCGGCCGCGGCGACCTCGCGATTGGCGACCCCCTCGAACTGGGCGCGGGTCTGGTTCGGGAAGCTCACGTCGCCGGCGGCGAAGCCGGCCTGGGCCGCCGCCTCGACGAAGCCGGCGCCGCCGCGGACCCGATCCGCGAACGCCTGCGCGGCCTGCCGGCTCGGCAGCACGATCGACTGGATGTCGCGAGTCTCGCGCGGGCCGTAGGAGCGCGGGCTGTTGCGGTAGACGGCGAGGATCTCGGCCTCGGTCGCCTGGCCGGCGCGGGCGACCTGCTCCGGGCCGATCAGCGCATATTTGACCACCCGCCGCTCGGGCCTGGTGAAGGCGATCCGGTTGCGCCGGAAGAAAGCGGCGATCTCGGCGTCGGTCGGCTCGATGCCCTGGGCGACGATCTGGATCGGGACGGCGCCGATCAGGCCGCGCCGCCGCTCGAGCAGCAGGTTCGCATATTCGCGCGCGACCGCTTCGGGCACGCGGGTGCCGAGCACGACCGGGCCGAGCAGCTGGCGCCGCATCAGCGTCTGGGCGACATTCTCGCGGAACGCCGCCTCGTTGATGTTCTGCGCCTGCAATTGCTCGCGCATGACATTCTGGTCGAACTGGCCGGTCAGGTTGCGGAAGGCGGGGATGTTGACGACCTCGCGGTCGATCATGGTCTGCGAGGCGACCAGGCCCTGGCGCTCGCCGAACAGCTCGATCGCGCGCGCGGTGACGAGCTGGTCGAGCGTCTGCTCGAACGCGCCCTGGGCGAGGAAGCTCGCCATGTCGAGCGTCGGCTGCTGCTGGCGGAGGTTGGCGAACTGGCGGTTGACGAGGTCGTTGACCTCGCTCGCGCTCAGCGCCCGCCCGTCGATCGTCGCGAGCGTGTCGCTGCCGTCGCTGCGGCCGCCGCCGGAGAGGCTGCCGAGGCCGCCGAAGCCGCCGGTGCCGAAGCCGGTGACGACGATCGCGACCAGCGCGATGAAGAGCAGAAGGACGGTCGCCCAGGAACGAAGCGACTTGCGGAAACCAGAGATCATGCGGGGTCCTGACGGAAGTGGGTTTGCGCGGGTCATAGAAGCGCGCTACGCGCCTCGCAACCTTCGTCACGGGAAAGCCGATGCACCTCCGCCGCAAGCTCGTCGCCGGCAATTGGAAAATGAACGGCAGCCTCGCTTCGCTCGCCGAGCTGGCGCCGATCGCCGAGGCCGCGCGCGCCGCGGGCGGCGTCGACGTCGCGATCTGCCCGCCCTTCACCCTGATCGCGCCGGCGCTGACCCGCTCGGGCGGCCTCACCGTCGGCGCGCAGGACTGCCATGGGGCCGAGAGCGGCGCCCATACCGGCTGCGTCTCGGTGGCGATGGTCCGGGAGGCGGGCGCGCGCCTCGCGATCGTCGGCCACAGCGAGCGCCGCGCCGATCAGCACGAAAGCGACGCCGAGGTCCGCGCCAAGGCCGAGGCGGCGCTGAAGGGCGGCCTGATCGCGATCGTCTGCGTCGGCGAATCGGAGGGCGAGCGCGCCGCCGGCGCGCAGATGGCGGTGGTCGAACGCCAGCTCGCCGGCTCGCTCCCCGACGATTGGGAGGAAGGCGAGCTCGTCCTGGCCTACGAGCCGATCTGGGCGATCGGCACCGGCAAGGTCGCCACGCCGGCCGACGTCGCCGAGATGCACGCCGCGATCCGCGCCCGGCTCGTCGCCCGCTATGGCGACCGGGGCCAGCGGATCCGGATCCTCTACGGCGGCTCGGTCAAGGCCGACAATGCCGCCGAGCTGTTCGCGGTTGCCGACGTCGACGGGGCGCTGGTCGGCGGCGCCAGCCTCACCGCCCAGCAGTTCGTGCCGATCATCGAGGCGGCCGCGGCCAGTTGAACCCGCGCCCGCGATCCCCTAGATCGCCTACAAACGTCACCCCAGCGAAAGCTGGGGTCCATACTGAGTCCGCTTGGATGCCAGCCTTCGCGGGCATGACGGACGAGAGAAAGACTTCACCGAAATGGGCCTGTTCACCTTCCTTTTGATCCTGCAGTCGCTGATCGCGAGCCTGCTCATCATCATCATCCTGATGCAGCGTTCCGAGGGCGGCGGGCTCGCCGGCGGCGGCAGCCCGGCGGGGATGATGAGCGCGCGCGGCGCCTCGGACTTCCTGACTCGCGGCACCGCGATCCTGGCGACCCTGTTCGTCGCCCTCTCGATCCTGCTCGCCGCGCTCGCCGCCGGCGCCCGCACGCCGCGGCAGATCGACCCCAATCTCGCCCGGCCGCTGACTCCGGCGTCGACCCAGCCGCTCACCGCGCCGCCCCCGGCGGCGCCCGCGCCCGCGGCCGCCCCGCCCGCCAACGCCAACCAGTCCGGCGTGCCGCTGGCGCAATAGCGGCCGCGCAAAATAAATCCGATTCGACGGCTTGCGGGAATGCGCCCGCGCCGTCTAACCGGTGATTCCCATGGCGCGGTTCATTTTTATCACCGGCGGCGTGGTCTCCTCCCTCGGCAAGGGCCTGATGGCCGCCAGCCTCGCCGCGCTCCTCCAGGCGCGCGGCTACAAGGTCCGGCTGCGCAAGCTCGACCCCTATCTCAACGTCGATCCCGGGACGATGTCGCCCTATCAGCATGGCGAGGTCTACGTCACCGACGACGGCGCCGAGACCGACCTCGACCTCGGCCATTACGAGCGCTTCACCGGCGTTCCCGCCCGCCAGAGCGACAACGTCACCTCGGGCCGGATCTACCAGTCGATCATCGCCCGCGAGCGGCGCGGCGACTATCTCGGCGCCACCGTCCAGGTGATCCCCCACGTCACCAACGCGATCAAGGACTTCATCCGCGCCGATGTGGACGCGGAATGCGACTTCATCCTGTGCGAGGTCGGCGGCACCGTCGGCGACATCGAATCGCTGCCGTTCGTCGAGGCGATCCGCCAGTTCCGCAACGACAATCCGCGCGGCACCTGCCTGTCGATCCACACCACCTTGGTCCCCTATATCGCCGCCGCCGGCGAGCTGAAGACCAAGCCGACCCAGCACAGCGTGCGCGAGCTCACCAGCCTCGGCATCCAGCCCGAGATCATCGTCTGCCGCTGCGACCGCGAGCTGCCGGAGGGCGAGCGCGCCAAGATCGCCCTGTTCTGCAACGTCCGCACCGAGGCCGTGATCCCCGCTTTGGACGCGCCGAGCATCTACGCCGTCCCCGCCCAGTATCACGAAGCCGGGCTCGACGCCGAGGTGCTGCGCGCGTTCGGCATCGAGGATGCGCCGGAACCCGACATGGGCCGCTGGGACGACGTGCTCGACCGGCTGTTCAACCCCGAGGGCGAGGTCACGATCGGCGTCGTCGGCAAATATGTCGGCCTCCAGGACGCCTATAAGTCGCTCACCGAGGCGCTCATCCACGGCGGCCTCGCCAACCGCGTCAAGGTCCACATAAGATGGCTCGACGCCGAATTGTTCGAGCACGAGGAGGCGGAGGTCGCCGCCACCCTCGAGCCCT
Source organism: Allosphingosinicella sp. (assembly GCA_035941735.1). GTDB lineage: Bacteria > Pseudomonadota > Alphaproteobacteria > Sphingomonadales > Sphingomonadaceae > Allosphingosinicella. The sequence goes on along the minus strand of DASZDS010000020.1, from coordinate 42,268 downwards.
GCCACGCCATCCTCGTCCCCGGCGGCTTCGGCGAGCGCGGCAGCGAGGGCAAGATCGCCAGCGTCCACTTCGCGCGGACGCGGGACGTCCCCTTCTTCGGCATCTGTCTGGGGATGCAGATGGCCTGCATCGAGGCGGCGCGGAACACCGCCGGGCTGGAAGGGGCGGGCTCGAGCGAGTTCGGCGAAGCCGAAGAGCCCATAGTCGGCCTGATCACCGAATGGATGAGCGAGGAAGGCCTGCAAAAACGCGCGGCGGGCGGCGACCTCGGCGGCACCATGCGCCTCGGCGCCTATCCGGCGGTGCTCGGCGGCAACAGCGTGGTGAGATCGATCTACGGCACCGACACGATCAGCGAACGCCACCGGCATCGTTATGAGGTCAACGCGCATTACAAGGGCGCGCTGGAGGCCGGCGGCCTGGTCTTCTCGGGCATGAGCCCGGACGGCGAGCTGCCCGAGATCGTGGAGCGGCCGGACCATCCGTGGTTCATCGGCGTGCAGTTCCACCCCGAGCTCAAAAGCAAGCCGTTCCAGCCGCATCCCTTGTTCGCGAGCTTCATCGAAGCCGCGGTGAAGCAGTCGCGGCTGGTCTAATTGCGTCCCTTAGGCGGCCGCCGCTAGCGGCGCCGCACCAGGCCGACGATCAGCAGCAGGATCACCGCGCCGATCGTCGCGTAGACGATCGAGGTGACCAGCGCATTGCCGACGCTGAAGCTGAGGCCGGCCCGCGGCAGCAGCCAGCCGCCGAGGAAGGCGCCGAGAATGCCGACGATGATGTTGCCGACGAGGCCCATCCCGAAGCCGCGGACGAGCTGCCCCGCCAGCCATCCCGCCACCGCGCCGACAAGGATCAGGATCAAAAGTGCTTCCATGCTCATCTCGCTCTCCCCATAGCCCCGCGGCGTCCGCTGCCCGGATCGCCTGGCGGGGGGGGTGTAGCAGTTGGCGGCGGTGATGGCGCGCGTCTTTTTCAGAGCCCGATCCGGGCGGGAGCCGCCGGAGATCGGGGAGCGGCCGCCACGCTAACCACCGCATCCGCCCCACAACCCCACGTTCCGCGCCACTTTCGCCAACATCCGCCCGAATCCCGCCCCGCGCCGCCTGTGGCGCCCGGGCCACAGGTCGGCTAAGCGGGCCGTCCGTGCCCGTTCCCGCCCTTCTCGGTCCCTTGGCCCTGCTCCTGCTCCAGGCGCCCGCCGCGCCCGCCCCGGAGGCCTTCTTCGTCGGCCGGACCGAGGGGGAGGCGGTGGTGCATGTCATGCTGTCGGGCCGGCACGCGGTGCGCGACCATAGCCGGGGCCATATGGACCGCGCCGGCGCTTTGGTCCTCAACCAGCTCGTCGAGGAGGAGGGGAAGCCTCCGCGGCGGCGCAGCTGGCGGCTGGTCCGGTCCGGCCCCAACCGCTTCACCGGGACGATCAGCGACGCGAGCGGGCCGGTGACCGGCGAGCTTTCGGGCAACGTCCTCCATCTGCGCTACCGAAGCGCCGAGGGCCCCTCGGTCGAGCAATGGATCACGCTCCATCCGGGCGGCCGCACCGCCCGCAACCGGATGGTCTTCCGCCGGTTCGGCCTCAGCGTCGCGACGCTGGAGGGGACGATCCGGCGGCTCGACTAGCGCGCCGGCCCCGCCGCGATCCTCCCCACCTTGTCGGCGTGCATCTCGGTGAACCACATCGCCCCGTCGGGGCCTTCGACGATGCGGTGCATGACGGTGCCCCGGGTCGGCACCGGGAAGGTGGTGAAATGGGCCGGCCTCAGCGCCGCGGGCGGGCCGGCCAGCGCGGCGCGGTCGATCCGGATGAGGACGTCGGTGCCGCCCGGCTCGGGATGGTTGCGGTCGACATATTGCTGGACCCAGAGGTTGCCGGCGCGGTCGAAGGCGAGCCCGGCGAGGATCCGGTTCGGCTGGTCGCGGGGCACCGGATATTCGGTGATCGCCCCGCCCGCCGTGATCCGGCCGACCCTGCTGCCGGCCTCCTCGCTGAACCACATCGCCCCGTCCGGCCCCGGCACGATCGCGATCGGGCGGCTGCCGGGCGTCGGGATCGGAAATTCGGTGACCGCGCCCGCGGGCGTCACCCGGGCGATATTGTTGCCGGTCAATTCGGTCACCCACATATTCCCGTCCGGCCCCGCGCGGATGTAGATCGGCAGGCCGTCCCGGGTCGGCAGCGCGAAGCTGCTGGTCTCGCCGTCGGCGGTGATCCGGCCGACCACGCCCGCCGTCTTGCCGGTCCACCAGATCGTCCGCCCATCGGCGCCGACGCCGAGCCCGTGCGGGTGCGGGCTGACGCCGCCCGTCGTGACGTCGAAATCGCGCACGAAGCGGCCCTCGGCGTCGAGCAGCCGGATCCGGCCGAGAAATTCGAGCGTCACCCACAGCCGCCCCTCGGCGTCGAAGGCGATGCCGTGCGGGCCGCTGCACGGCGGCATTTGGCGGAATTGCATCGCGGGCGGGTTGGCGCCGTCGGGCGCGAGCCTGACCAGCGCATCGTCATTCTGGCCGCTGATCCAGAGCGGGCCGCCGCGGCGCTCGTCGAACGTGATCTCGTGGGTCGACCCGGCATGGGAGGCCGCCGCGCAGGGTGGCGACGGAGCGCCCGCCGGAGCGGGATAGTCCGGATAGTCGATCGCGAAGTCGGCGACGGCGGGGCCGGCGCTTTCCTGCGTACATCCCGCCAGCGCCAGCGCGGCGAGCGGGCTCGCGACCAGGGCGGCCAATCGCGTCGCGCTCATGCTTCCCAGCCCCCACATCGCCACCAGTGTGGAACTTTAGGGGCGCCCGCGCAACAATCGCCGGGCCAGCCGGCGCGTGCTCACTTCACCGCGAACTGCCCGGCCTCGGCGCCATATTGCTCGCGGGCATGGGTGCGCGCCGCGGTGGCGCTCTTGAAGGTCTCCTCGACCGGGGTCGCGGTCACCAGCGGATAGCCCTGGCTGTTGTAGCGGGTTTCGCGGACGGTGAGGCGGAACTGGCCGTCCTCGCCCTTCGCGATCAGATAGGGCTTGACGATCTCTCTCGACATATTCGGTCTCCAGTCATGAAAAAGGCCCTCCCTTCGAAAAAGGAGGGCCGCGCTGATCATTCGGGCACTTCGCCGGCGATGCGCCTGGGCTCGGTGCCGGATAGAGGGGGCAGGCGGCGCTCGAACGGCCCCGAAAGCAGTGCCTTCGGCGGCCAGAGCTTGGGCCGCGCCGGCCCGGAAATCTGTATGTTCATTTCAGTCCTTGGCGGGAGTCTCCGCCTCGTTGGGTGGTGGTGGTAGTGGGCTCATCGCCGGAACGCACGCTTGCGCGGCCCGCCCGGCCCCTGGCCCGGGGTCTTCTCGCGGAAGATGATTCTCCCTTTCGAGAGGTCGTAGGGGGTCATCTCGACATGGACCCGGTCGCCGACCACCGACTTGATGCGGAAGCGCCGCATCCTGCCGGCGGTGTAGGCGATGATCCGGTGGGCATTGTCGAGCATCACGCCGAAGCGCCCGTCGGGGAAGATCTCGTCGATCTTCCCCTCCATGAGCAGCAGCTCTTCCTTGGCCACGCCTAGTCGGCGGCGGCTAGGTTGATCGCCGAGGTCTTGCCGTTCTGGCCGGTCTCGAGGTCGTAGCTGAGCTTCTGGCCCTCGCGGAGCGTGGCCATGCCGGAGCGCTCGACGGCGCTGATGTGGACGAACGCGTCCTTGCCGCCGCCTTCATTGGTGATGAAGCCGTAGCCGCGGTCGGTGTTGAAGAATTTTACGGTGCCGATGGCCATGATTGGGCCCTTTCGCATGCAAGATTACCCGCGCGCAAAAGGCGCGGCGGGGCCGGTGTAGCTCGAAAGGAAGAGAGAGGCCCAAAAGGCGTCAGGCTCGCTCGCAGGCGACGTCAGCGAGAGTGATATAGGCGCTCCAGCCTCAATATACAATGCGGCGGGGCTGAACGCCTGCGAAGGCCGTCACCACACGCCACCGGCCCGCAAGCCACGGGGCTCCTTCCGTTCCACCGCGGGACAGCCGATTTTCCGGCCTTGCGCCGGGGCGATGAACGACGCTTGCTGCCGCGGCGCGCGCTCATGGGGAGCGGCCAAGCGGAGAAACGACATGCGCGATCTCACCCCCTACGAGCTCAGGCTGGTCAGCGGCGCCGGTTCGAAGAAGGCGGGCGGCGGGCCCGGCAACAGCGGTCCGGGCGACAAGAACAGCCAGAACGAGCGCGGCCATGGCGGCCAGCCCACCGGCTGACCGGGCGCCGCGAAGCCGGTCGGGAAGGGGCGGACCTGTCCGCCCTTTTCTTTTGTCGCATCGAGGCGGCGCGCCGAGGGCCCGAATCACAAGTGCCCGGACGTTTCCGCCCGGGCACCCGTAAGACGGTCTCGCGACCGCCTACCCCCTTATGACGCTTCGGCCCGCGCGTTTCGCCTCACCTCGCTAGAGGGAAACGGGGCCGGAGCCTCCCCGAACCAGGCCGTTAAGTCCTTGGTTGCGTGGGAATCACGGTATGCGCGGCCGGCGCCCTTGTCATGGCCCGATTGGCTTGCGTGGCCGTTTTGCGCCGCGCCTGTTGCCGACCGGCCACAGGCGCCCGGCGCGGCCCCTCGTGTTGCCTTGCGGCAGGCACGTCCGTAGAGGGAGCCGCGATGCGCCTCACCCGCTATTTCCTCCCGGTCGTCAGGGAAACGCCCGCCGACGCCCAGATCGTCAGCCACAAGCTGATGCTGCGCGCCGGCCTCATTCGCCAGACCGCGGCCGGAATCTACGCCTGGCTGCCGCTGGGCCACCGAGTCCTCCGCAACATCGAGCGGATCGTGCGCGAGGAGCAGGACAAGGCCGGCGCGGTCGAGATGCTGATGCCGACGATCCAGCCGGCCGACCTGTGGCGCCAGTCGGGCCGCTACGACGCCTACGGCCCGGAGATGCTGCGCTTCCCCGACCGCAAGGGCAGCGAGATGCTCTACGGGCCGACCAACGAGGAGATGATCACCCAGATCTTCCTCGGCTCGGTCAAATCCTATCGCGACCTGCCGCGCACGCTCTACCATATCCAGTGGAAGTTCCGCGACGAGGTGCGCCCGCGCTTCGGCATCATGCGCGGCCGCGAGTTCCTGATGAAGGACGCCTATTCGTTCGACCTCGACGAGGCCGGGCTGAAGGCGAGCTACGCGGCGATGTTCGTCGCTTACCTGCGCACCTTCGCCCGGCTGGGCCTGCAGGCGGTGCCGGTCCGCGCGCCCACCGGCCCGATCGGCGGCGACCTCAGCCACGAATTCCACATCCTCGCCGATACCGGCGAGAGCGCGCTCTTCTACGACGCCGCGCTCGAGGACGTTTCCCGGGACGAGCTGCTCGCCGCCGATGCCTCCACCATCGCCAGGCTTACCGGCCTTTATGCGATGGAGGAGGAAGAGCATGCCAAGGTCGCGGACTGCCCGGTCCCCGCGGATCGGCTGCGCAGCCGCCGCGGCATCGAGGTCGGCCACATCTTCGCCTTCGGCACCAAATACAGCGAATCGATGGGGCTTTCGGTCCAGGCCGCGGACGGGTCGCAGGTCCACCCGCAAATGGGCAGCTACGGGATCGGCGTCTCGCGGCTGATGGGCGCGATCATCGAGGCGAGCCATGACGATCAAGGCATCGTCTGGCCGGCGGCGGTGGCGCCGTTCCAGGTCGGCCTCATCAACATGCGCGCCGACGACGGCAGCTGCGCGAGCGCCGCCGACGAAATTTACGGCAGGCTCCGCGAGGCCGGGGTGGCAACCCTTTACGACGACCGCGACGAGCGCGGCGGCGCCAAGTTCGCGACCATGGACCTGATCGGCCTGCCCTGGCAGCTGATCGTCGGGCCGAAGGGGCTGGAGAAGGGCGTCGTCGAATTGAAGCGCCGCGCCGGCGGCGAACGCGAGGAGCTGTCGGTCGAAAGCGCGCTGGCGAGGCTCGCCGCGTGATCCTCAGCCGCTACGAACGGATGATCGCGCGGCGCTATCTGCTGCCGCATCGGGGCGAGGGCCTCATCTTCCTCGTCGCCGGGATCAGCCTCGGCGCGGTGATGCTCGGCGTCGGCGCCCTGATCATCGTGATGAGCGTGATGAACGGCTTTCGCGCCGAGCTGTTCGACAAGGTGGTCGGCCTCAACGGCCACGCCGTCATCCAGGGCTATGGCGGCCGCCTCGACAACTGGCGGCCGATCCTCGATGCCGCCCGCCGCACGCCCGGCGTCACCGGCGCCCACGCCCTCATCGAGCAGCCGCTGATGGCGACCCACGAAGGGCGGGTCGAGGCGATCCTGCTGCGCGGCATGCCGGTCGAGGACATCGTCGGCAATCCGACCATCCGCGACCATGTCCTCGCCGGCTCGCTGGCCCGGCTCCGTCCCGGCGGCAACGAGGTCGCGGTCGGCTCGCGGCTCGCCCAGCTGCTCGGCCTTTCGGTCGGCAGCTCGATCACGATCATTTCGCCGCAGGGCCGGACGACCCCGTTCGGCACGGTGCCGCGAATCGTCGACTATGATGTCGCCGCGATCTTCGAGGTCGGGCTCTACGATTTCGACAAAGCGTTCGTGATCATGCCGATGGACGAGGCGCAGAACTTCCTGATGATGGGCGATCAGATCGGCATGATCGAAGTGTCGACCGCCGATCCCGACCGGGTCGACGCGATCCTGTCGCCGCTCGCGGGAAGCCTCGCCAACCGGGCGATCGTCAACGACTGGCGGTCGATGAACTCGGCCATATTCGAGGCGCTTCAGGTCGAGCGCGTCGTGATGTTCGTCGTGCTCTCGCTGATCATCCTGGTCGCCGCCTTCAACATCCTCTCCTCGCTGATCATGCTGGTCCGCGCCAAGCATCGCGACATCGCCATATTGCGGACGATGGGGGCGACGCGGCGCAGCGTCATGAAGGTGTTCCTGACCGTCGGCCTCACGATCGGCGTGTTCGGCATCCTCGCCGGCCTCCTCTTCGGCGCCGCCGGGCTCTATTTCCGTCAGCCGGTGGTCGATTTCGTCCAGCGCGCGACCGGGCAGGAAATCTGGAACCCGGAGGTGCGGGTGCTGACCGAGCTGCCGGCGCGGACCGACCCGGTCGAAGTCATCGCCATCGTTTCGGTGGCCCTGGTCCTGACCTTCCTCGCCACCCTGATCCCCGCCTGGCGCGCGTCGAGGACCGATCCGGTGCAGGTGCTGCGCTATGAATAAGGTGGTCGAGACCGCCGGCCTCAAGCGCAGCTTCGTCCAGGCAGGGGTGCGGATCGACGTGCTGCGCGGAGTCGATCTCGCCGTCGGCGCTGGCGAGATCGTCGCCCTGCTGGGACCCTCGGGCTCGGGCAAGTCGACCTTGTTGCAGGCGGTCGGGCTGCTCGAGGGCGGCTTCGAAGGTTCGATCCGGATCGACGGCGTCGAGGCGGCCGAGCTCGACGACGGCGAGCGCACCCGGATCCGCCGCGACACGCTCGGCTTCGTCTACCAGTTCCACCATCTCCTGCCCGATTTCAGCGCGCTGGAGAATGTGGTCATCCCGCAACTCGTCCGCGGCGCCAGCCATGCCGAGGCGCGCGCGCGCGCCGAATCCTTGCTCGGCGCGCTCGGCCTCGCCGGGCGCCTCAGCCATCGCCCGAGCAAGCTGTCGGGCGGCGAGCAACAGCGCGTCGCCGTCGCCCGCGCGCTCGCCAACCGGCCCGCTCTGGTGCTCGCCGACGAGCCCACCGGCAATCTCGACGAGGCGACCGCCGACATCGTCTTCGCCGAGTTCCTGGGCCTCGTGCGCGGCGAAGGCAGCGCCGCCCTCGTCGCCACCCACAACGAGCGGATCGCGGCGAAGATGGATCGTGTGCTGAGGCTCCACGAAGGCGTGATCGAATGACTTTGGCCGGCCGGATCCTCGCCGGTGCGGGGATCATCGCCGCGCTCGTCCTCGCCGCTCCGTTCGCGCTCCTCCTCGGCGGCGCCTACAAGATGATGTACATGCCGGCGGAGAGCATGGCGCCGACCCTCGAGGTCGGCGACCGGTTCGTGGCGCGCATGAACGCGCCCGCGACGCTCGAGCGCGGCGATATCGTCATCGTCGATGCCGGCAATGGCCGGCTGTACGTCAAGCGCGTCGCCGGCCTGCCGGGAGACCGGATCGGGCTGAGGGAAGGGATCGTGCTGCTCAACGGCCGCCCGGTGCCGCAGCGCCTGATGGGCGAGGATCGGGTCGCGTGGAGCGTCGATGGAAGTCCGGCGCGGCGCCTGGCCGAGCAGTTTCCCGGCGAATCCTCGCCGCACCAGATTTACGATTCCGGCCCGTCGATCGGCGACGACTTCGCGGAGGAACCGGTTGCACCGGGCCATTTGTTCCTGCTCGGCGACAATCGCGATCACAGCGCCGACAGCCGCTTCGCCCATGCCAATCAGGGGCTGGCGCAGGTTCCGCTGACGGACCTGCGGGGCGTGCCCTGGATATTCTCGGCGACCAGCGGCCGGCACCGGATCGGGGACAGCGCGAGTCACTGATTCCTGTGGACCGATTGCCGCGCGGGGTTTCGCGAATCGATTTGCCGGACCATGGTCCCGCCATGTACCCGGCGCCCTACGTCCCGCTTCGCATCTTCTCCTGCTACACCATGCTTGAGGGCGCGATCGAGCCCAAGGCGATCGCGACGCAGGCGAGGAAGCTCGATTTCCCGGCCGCGGCGCTGACCGACCGCAACGGCCTCTACGCGGCGATGCCGTTCACCGACGCCTGCATCGCGGCGGGCGTGCAGCCGATCATCGGCACCTTGCTCGGCATCGCCCGGCCCGGGACGGCGGAGGGAAGGCCGCCGGTGATCGACTGGCTGCCGCTCTACGCCCAGGACGAGCAGGGCTACCGCAATCTCTGCTTCCTGGTGTCCGAGGCGCATCTCGGGCGGCCGGTCGAGGAGGAAGCGCACGTGCCGCTGACCGCTCTCGACGGGCGGACCGAGGGGCTGATCGCGCTGACCGGCGGCGGCGAAGGGGCGCTGGCACGCCTGCTTGCCGAGGGCCAGCCCGCCGAAGCGATGGCCGATCGGCTGGAGAACCTGTTCCCCGACCGGCTCTATGTCGAGCTCAGCCGGCGCGGCGATCCGGTCGAACAGGCGGCCGAGGCGGGCCTGATCGAGCTCGCTTATGCCCGCGGCCTGCCGCTGGTCGCGACCAACCCGGCTTCCTATCTCGATCCGGCCTTCCACCGCGCCCACGACGCCATGCTCTGCATCGCCCAGTCGAGCCAGATCGACCGCGACGACCGAGTCCGCTCCTCGCCCGAAACCTGGATCAAGCCGGCGGCCGAGATGCGCGCTTTGTTCGCCGATCTGCCCGAAGCGATCGACAACAGCGCCGTGGTCGCCCGGCGCTGCGCGTTCGGCGTCCCCCGGCGCAAGCCGATTCTGCCCAGCATCGCCGGCGACATCGCGGCCGAGGCGCAGCAGCTGCGGATCGACGCGCTGACCGGGCTCGAGGCGCGGCTCGCCCATTATCCCGATCTCGCCGAGGCCGACCGCAAGCTCTATTTCGACCGGCTCGACTATGAATATGAGGTCATCGTCGGGATGGGCTTTCCCGGCTATTTCCTGATCGTCGCCGACTTCATCAAATGGGCGAAGGAGCGCGACATCCCGGTCGGGCCCGGCCGCGGCTCCGGAGCCGGCTCGGTGGTCGCCTGGTCGCTGACCATCACCGACCTCGATCCGATCCGCCTCGGCCTCATCTTCGAGCGCTTCCTCAATCCGGAGCGGGTGTCGATGCCCGATTTCGACGTCGACTTCTGCGAAACCCGGCGCGGCGAGGTGATCCGCTACGTCCAGGAGCGCTACGGCGCCGACAAGGTCGCGCAGATCATCACCTTCGGCAAACTGAAGGCCCGCGCCGTTTTGAAGGACACCGGCCGGGTCCTCCAGATGCCCTACGGGCAGGTCGACCGGCTCGCCAAGCTGATCCCCAATCACCCGACCGACCCGTGGACGCTGGAGCGGGCGCTGGGCGGCGTCTCCGAGCTCGCCGCCGAATATCGCGGCGACGCCCAGGTCCGGCGCCTGTTCGACCTGGCGATGAAGCTGGAAGGCCTGCCGCGCCACGCCTCCACCCATGCCGCCGGAGTGGTGATCGGCGATCGCCCGCTCGCCGAGCTGGTGCCGCTCTACCGCGACCCGCGCTCGGAGATGCCGGTGACCCAGTTCGACATGAAATATGTCGAAGGGGCGGGCCTCGTGAAGTTCGACTTCCTCGGCCTGAAGACATTGTCGGTGCTCAAGAAGGCGGTCGACATGCTCGCCCGGCGCGACATCGACGTCGACCTCGACCGCATCGACCTGGAGGACCCGGCGGTCTACGAGATGCTCCAGCGCGGCGACACTGTCGGCGTGTTCCAGCTCGAATCGGAAGGCATGCGCCGCACTCTGGCCGCGGTGAAGCCGACCGGCTTCGAGGACATCATCGCGCTCGTCTCGCTCTACCGGCCCGGACCGATGGATTCGATCCCGAGTTTCGGCGCCCGCAAGAATAATCGCGAGACGATCACCTATCCGCACCCGCTCCTCGAAACCGTGCTCAAGGACACCTACGGCATCTTCGTCGTCCAGGAGCAGGTGATGGAGGCGGCGCGGGTGCTGGCCGGCTTCACCATGGGCGAGGCCGACCTCCTCCGCCGCGCGATGGGCAAGAAGATCAAGGCCGAGATGGACGCCCAGCGGGCGGGCTTCGTCGACGGGTGCGCGCGGGTCAACGGGATCCCGGAGGCCAAGGCCAACCAGCTGTTCGACCTGATCGACAAGTTCGCCGGCTACGGCTTCAACCGCTGCCATGCCGCGCCTTATGCGCTGCTCGCCTATCAGACCGCCTGGCTGAAGCGGCACTATCCGGTCGAGTTCTACGCCGCCTCGATGTGCTTCGACATCCACCAGACCGACAAGCTCGCCGGCTTCGTCGACGACATGCGGCGGATGGGAGTGATCTGCCTGCCGCCGTCGATCAACGCCAGCGAGGCGGAGTTCGCGGTCGAGGCGCATGGCGACGGCCATGCCGTGCGCTATGCGCTCGGCGCCCTGAAGGGGGTCGGCGAGAAGGCGATGGAGCAATTGGTCGACGAGCGCCGGGCCAACGGTCCGTTCCGCAGCCTCGACGATTTCGCCGCCCGGATCGACCCGCGCCTGCTCAATCGCCGTCAGATCGAGAGCCTCGCCGGCGGCGGCGCGTTCGATTCGCTGGGCGAGCGCTGGGCGGTGTCGGCGGCGGCCGAGACCATCCTTTCCGCCGCCTCCAGCGCCGCCGACGCGCGGGTAAGCGGCCAGCGCGGCCTGTTCGGCGAAGGCCCGGCCAACGTCGTGCCGATCCGCATGCCCGCGGCCGAGAATTGGTCGCTGGCGCGGCGCATGGCGGCCGAGAAGGAGAGCTTCGGCTTCTATTTCTCGGCCCATCCGGTCGACAATTATCGCCACCTCGCCGCCGCCCACGACGCCAGGACGTTCGCCGAGCTCGCCGCACTGCCGGCCTCCGCCGACGGCGGCCGGACCGGCGCGGTGATGGCCGGGCTGGTCGAGGAGACGCGCTGGCGAACCTCGGCCAAGGGCCGCCGCTACATGGTCGCGACCCTGTCCGATTCCTCGGGCCAGTTCGAGGCGACGATCTTCGACGACAATGTCGCCGAGCAGGCTGGCCAGTTCGCCAAGGCGGGGGCCTGCGCGCTGCTCAGCGTCGAGCTCGACCGGCGCCCGGGCGAGGAGACGCCGCGAGTCACCATCCGTTCGCTGCAGGGCTTCGAGGGCCTCGCTAGGCGCGCGCGCCTCCAGCTCGAGATCGAGGTGGAGGATGCCGAGGCGGTGCGCCGGCTCGCGGCCGCGGTCGCCGGCGAGCGCGGCGGCAACGGCCAGCTGCGCCTCAAGGCGGGCTGGGCGGGGGGAGAGGCGGATATCGTCCTCGGCCGCGACTTCCTCGTCGACGCCGAAATGGCGGCGCGGGTCGAGCGCATCCCCGGCGTCATCGCCGTCCGCCTGGCCATGGCCGAACCGCCCCGGCTTGCGCTCGTCTCCTGAGAGGATAGACTTCCGGCCGAACCAGGCGGGAGAAGGCGATGCTGGGCGGGATGCAGGATTTCGAGCTGCGCGTGCCGCGGCTGCTCGAACATGCCGAGCGCGAGCATGGGCGGCGCGAGATCGTCACCGCCTGGGCCGACGGCACGATCACCCGCACCAATTGGGCGGGGATCGCGCGCGATGCGAGGAAGCTCGCCCAGGCGCTTGAAAGGATGGGCGTCAAGCGCGGCGACCGCGTCGCGACCCTGGCCATGAACCACCATTATCACCTGATCGCCTGGTACGGGGCGATCGGCATGGGCGGCGTGATCCACACCATCAACCCGCGCCTGTTCGACGAGCAATTGGTCTACATCGCCAACCACGCCGAGGACAAAGTTCTCCTCTATGACAAGCTCTTCCAACCGATCGTTGACAGGCTGAAGGAGCAGTGGACGACGATCGAGCACTATGTCTGCTTCGACAATGGCGAGTTCGAGGCGCTGCTCGCCGCCGAGGATGGCGTTTATGCCTGGGTCGAAGGGCCTGAGCGCGAGCCCTGCATGCTCTGCTACACGTCGGGCACGACCGGCAATCCCAAGGGTGTGCTCTACGAGCACCGCTCCTCGCTGATCCACGCGCTGACCGTGGTCTCGCCCGCCTGCTTCGACCTTTCGCCGAGCACGGTCGCGCTGCCGATCGTGCCGATGTTCCACGCCGCCGCCTGGGGCATGCCCTTCGCCGGCGCGGTCGCCGGGATCAAGCTCGTCTACGCCCAGGTCAACGACCCGGTCGTCCTCTGCCGGCTGATGAACGAGGAGAAGGTCACCCATTCGGCCGGGGTGCCGACCGTCTGGCTGTCGATGTTCCAGCATATGGACGCGACCGGCGAGGAGCCGGAGCATCTGCGCATCGTCACCATCGGCGGCTCGGCGGCGCCCAGGGCGATGGTCGAGCGGCTGATGAAGATGGGGATCCGAGTCGGCCATGCCTGGGGGATGACCGAGACCTCGCCGATCGGCACGATCGGGGCGCCGCCGGCCAATTGGGACGAGCTGTCGTTCGAGGAGCAGGTCGACCTGGTCTGCAAGCAGGGCCGGGTGCCGTTCGGAGTGGAGCTGCGCGTCGTCGACGATGACGACCGGCCGCAGCCGCGCGACGGCGCGAGCTCGGGCCGGCTGCAGGTGCGCGGCCCCTGGGTCATCCGCCGCTATTTCCAGGACGGCAAGGGCGATTGCACCGGCGCCGACGACTGGTTCGACACCGGCGACGTCGCCGTCCTCCACCCGTGCGGGACCTTGCAGATAACCGACCGTTCGAAGGACGTGATCAAGTCGGGCGGCGAATGGATCAGCTCGGTCGAGCTCGAAAATGCGGCGGTCGGCTGCGCCGGCGTCGCCGAGGCCGCCGCGATCGGCGTCAGGCACCCGAAATGGGACGAGCGGCCGCTGCTGCTGGTCGTGCGCAAGCCGGGTGCGGCGGTGACCGCCGCCGATATCCAGGCGCACCTCAAGAATCACGTCGCCAAATGGTGGCTGCCCGACGAGATATTGTTCGTCGACAGCCTCCCCCACACCGCCACCGGCAAGCTGCTCAAGACGGCGCTGCGCGACCAGTATCGCGACTATGCGCTGCAGAGCGCCTGACGCACCATAAATTTACCTCTCCGCGCTATCGAAAGGCCATGAATTCACTGGGCCGGATCGCGCTGCCGACCGACCGGGCGGGGGTCGTGCCCGCGCGGGGCGAAGCCGCGCCCGTCCGGGCCGTGATCCGGGCCGCCGCCGAGGCGGTCGAAACGCTGGCGGCCGACTGGACCGAGCTGGCCGGGCGCGCCGCCGAGCCCAATGCCTTCGCCGAGCATTGGTTCGTCGCGGCGGCGCTGAAGACGGTGGCGCCGGGCCGCGACCTGCGCCTCGTCGAGGTGCGGCGCGGCGGCCGGCTGATCGGCCTCGTCATCGTCGAGGTCGCCACCGGCTATGCCCGCCTGCCGGTCCGCATCGTCCGCAACTGGTGCCACGACCAGGCATTCCTCGGCACGCCCTTGGTCGCCGCCGGCGAGGAGCGGGCCTTCTGGGCGGCGGCGGTCGCCGCGCTCGACGCGGCCGATCCGGCGCCGAACCTGCTCCACCTGCGCCGCCTCGCCGAAGGGGGCCCGGTCCATCGCGGCCTGCCCGGCGCCGCCGTCGTCCACCGCCGGCTGCGCGCCTTCCTCGACAGCGCGCTCGACCCCCGCGCCTATTACGAGCAGGCGGTTCGCCCCAAGAAGCGCAAGGAGCTGCGCCGCCTCAGGAACCGGCTCGGCGAGCTCGGCCGTCTCGAATCCCGCCTGCTCGGCGATCGCGGCGAGCTCGACGCCTGGTGCGACGCCTTCCTCGCGCTCGAGCAGGCCGGCTGGAAGGGCAGGGTGGGCACCGCGCTCGCCGCCGCGCCCGCCGCCGAGCATTTCTTCCGCGAGGCGCTGGCCCGCGCTTGGGATGCGGGCCGGCTCCAGTTCCGCCGTCTCGACCTCGACGGCCGGCCGATCGCGATGCTGGTCAATTTCCTGTGCGCGCCCGGCAGCTTCTCGTTCAAGACCGCGTTCGACGAGGAATTCGCCCATTATTCCCCGGGCGTGCTGATCCAGCTCGACAATCTGGCGATCCTCGACGACCCGGATATCGCCTGGATGGACAGCTGCGCCGCCCAGGACCATCCGATGATCGACAGCCTGTGGACCGAGCGCCGGGCGATCGTCCGCGCGACGGTGCGCTTCAGGGGCGCGCGCCGCACCGCGGTCTGGGCTTTGTGCCGGGCGCTGGAGCTCGGCTCCGCCGCGCTGCGGGGGGGCAAGCTGTGACTCCGGAGCTGCTGATCGTCGTCGACACCGAGGAGGAGTTCGACTGGTCGCGGCCCTTCTCGCGGGAGAGCGTGTCGACGCGCACGATCCCGGCCCAGGCGCGCGCCCACCTCATCTACGACCGCTTCGGCATCGTCCCGACCTATGTCGTCGACTATCCGGTCGCCACCGATGCCGAGGCCGTGCGCTTCCTGCGGGGCCTCGGGGATGAAGGCAAGGCGGAGATCGGCGCCCACCTCCACCCCTGGGTGACGCCGCCGCATGTCGAGGAGGTGAGCGTCCGCAACTCCTATCATTGCAACCTGCCGCCCGAGCTCGAACGCGCCAAGCTGGCGGCGCTGACCGAAGCGATCGCATTCGGCTTCGGCGCCCGCCCGACGATCTTCAAGGCCGGCCGCTACGGCTACGGCCGCGCGACCGGCCGGGCGCTGGCGGACCTGGGCTACCGGATCGATTGCAGCTACGTCCCGCACACCGATTTCTCCGGCGACGGCGGCCCCGATTTCCGCGGCCGGCCCGATGCCCCGCACTGGCTGCCCGAAGGCCTGCTCGAAGTCCCGCTCACGGTCGGCTTCCTCGGCGCGCTGCCGGGCCTCGGCGAACGGGCCGCGGCCCTGTTCGACAGCCCCGCCGCGGCGCGGCTGCGCATTCCCGGCGCGCTGGCGCGCAGCGGCCTCGTCGCGCGCTCGCGGCTGACGCCGGAGGGAACCCCGCCCGACGAGCAATGCCGCCTCATCGCGGCGCTGGCTGCGCGCGGCCGCCGCACCTTCAGCCTGACCTATCACAGCCCGAGCCTCGCCCCGGGCCACACCCCCTATGTCCGCAGCGAGGAAGATCTCGTCCGCTTCCTCGCCGCGATCGAGCAGGTGCTGGCCTTCTTCCGCGACGAGATCGGCGGGCGCTTCACCACCTTGAGCGAGGTCTACGCCCGCGAGGCGTCGGTCCGCAAAGCGGCCTAGGGCTGGGGGGCGCGCGGCTGGTTGCCGCCGAATGCGTCGCCGAAGAAGCTCCCCCGATACCAAAGCGGCGGCTCGGCGCCGTCGGCGATCTCGCGCGCGATCAGATAGTTCAACCGGGCGAAGCGGGCGCCCGCGGGCCAGTTGAAGGCCTGACTGAGGTCGTCGCCCGGGCTGTGGTAGCGGCTGTCGAGGAAGGCGTGAAAGCGCTCGCGGCCGCCATTGGCGAAGCCGGTCATCAGGAACACCGCGGGAATGCCCTGCTGGACGAAGCGATAATGGTCCGAGCGGGTGAACAGCCCTTCCTCGGGCAGCGGATCGGGCGCGACTCCCACCCCCATCCGCGCCGCCGCCCGGGCGACGATCGGCCCCATCGTCGAATGCTCGGCGCCGAATGCGGTGACGTCCTGAAAATCGTAGGTCAGGATCGGCATGTCGAGATTGACCACGGCGACGATCCGGCCGCCGCCGGTCACCGGGTGGCGCGCGAGGAACTGCGCGCCGAGCAGGCCTTTCTCCTCGGCGGTGACGGCGGCGAACAGGATCGATCGGCGCGGCCGGTTGCCGGGCCGGCTCATCGCCCGGGCGACCTCGATCAGGGTGGCGATGCCGGTGGCATTGTCCATCGCGCCGTTGTTGATTCGGTCGCCCTCGCCCGTGGTTCGGATGCCGAGATGGTCGAGATGGGCCATCAGCAGCACATATTCGCCGGCGAGGGATGGATCGGAGCCGGGCAGGATTGCGACCACGTTCTCGCTGGCGAAGCGGCTTTCCTCGCTGGCGGGCCGGGTGACGCGGGCGGTGCCGTGCAGAGCGAAGCCGCGCGGCCTCATGCCCGCCACGGCCGCCTCGTCGAGCACCGCGTCGAGCGAGCGCGGCGCGCTCTGGAACAGGGTCCGCGCGGCGCTGTCGTCGACCAGCGCGGTGAAGCGCAGCGCGCCGGCGTCGGAAAAAGGCGCGCCGCCGGGCTCGACCCAGGTGGTCAGCGGCCGCTCCCCGGAACGCGCGGCGCGCGCCCAGGGCGTCGCCGCGCTGTCGGCCCGGGTGCGGATCGAGATCAGGCCGACGGCGCCGCGCGCCGCGGCCATGCGCCTCTTGTCGCCGTTGAGATGGGCGGCGACGTCGGAAGGAATGCCGTTCGGCGTGCCGGCCAGGACGACCACGATCCGGCCGCGCGCGTCAAGCCCGCGATAGTCGTTGAAGCCGTGCGACGGCATGTCGAGTCCGTAGCCCGCGAAGACGAGCGGCGCCTCGAGCGCCAGCGGCGCGGCGTCGGCCCCCGCTCGCAAGGCCAGCTCGCGCCCCTGGGTGAAGGTGCGGCCGGCGACGGTCAGGGTCGGCGCGCCGGCCAGCCGCACCTGGACGAAATCGACGGGCTGGTACCAGCCGCCGTTCGCGCCCGGGGTCAGGCCGAGCGCCTCGAACTGGGTGGCGACGTAGCGCGCGGCGATGTCGAAGCCGCGGGTCCCGGCCTCGCGCCCTTCGAGCAAATCGTCGGCGAGGAAGGCGACATGGGCGCGGAACGCCTCGGCGCTGAACTCCGGGTCGGGCGCGGCCGACTGCTGGGCGGGGGCCGAAACCGACAGCGACAGCGCGGCGAAGCCCGCGACCAGCATCCTGAAGCCCATCGAAAAAGCACCCCGCGCCGAGACCGAGCGGCTCGCCTACCGGCTGGGCAGGATGAACGCAAGCGAACCGCCGCAGTCAGGCTGCGTTCAACTCATCTATGGAACAGAACGGTTCGTCGCACCGTTACACGGGTGCGCAGCAGGGAGCAGAAAGATGCCGGTTCGGAGTTTCGCCCAGGATCAGGCGCGGCGCGGCTATCATGTCGTCTATCGCGGCGGCGAGGTGAACCGCTGTCCCGGCTGTGGCCGCTCCCATTGGCATGTCGGCCGCCTGTCGGCCGAATGCGGCTTCTGCGGAACCGCGCTGCCGCTGATGGAGAGCCTCGGCATGGCCGGCGCCGGCCTCTTCCGCACCCGCGGCCGCGGCTACCCGGGCTTCGCGACGGCGGCGTGAACAAGGCGGTCAAGCGCCTTGCCCTCCTCATCCCCGCTGCTATAGACGCGCCCTTGCCGTGGCCTAAGCGGGCGTGGCGGAACTGGTAGACGCGCCAGGCTTAGGTCCTGGTATCGAAAGATGTGGGGGTTCGAGCCCCTCCGCCCGCACCAGCGGCCGCCCCCGTCATCGCTGACATGAAGGTTTAAGATGCAGACTGTCGAGACGTTGAACGAGGGGCTGAAGCGCGCCTACCGGATCACCATTCCCGCCGGCGATATCGACGCGCTCGTCGACCAGGAGCTGAAGAAGGTCGCGCCGCAGGTGCGCATGCCCGGCTTCCGTCCCGGCAAGGTGCCCGCCAACCTCATCCGCAAGATGCACGGCCCGGCGCTCCAGCAGCAGGCGCTCGAACAGGCGGTCCAGGACGGCGTCCAGCGGCTGATGAGCGAGCAGAAGATCCGCCCGGCGATGCAGCCGGCGGTGGCGCTGGAGGCGGGCGGCGACGGCAAGGACGCGATCGTCACCGTCGAGCTCGAGGCGCTGCCCGAAATTCCCGAGGCGAAGATCGCGGGCCTCAGCATCGAGCGGCTCAAGGTCGAGCCCAGCGACGAGATGCTCGACGCGGCCGTGATGCGGCTGGTCGAGGGCCAGAAGAGCTTCGAGCCGGCCCCTGCGGCGCACAAGGCGGCCAGGGGCGACGTCGTCAACATCGATTTCGAGGGCAAGGTCGACGGCGAGGCGTTCGAAGGCGGCAAGGGCGAGGGCATGGCCGTGGAGCTTGGCTCGGGCCGGCTGATCCCGGGCTTCGAGGACCAGCTGATCGGCGCCAAGGCGAACGACCAGCGCCTCGTCAGCGTCACCTTCCCGGCGGACTACAATGTCGATTATCTGAAGGGGCGGGCGGCGACGTTCGACGTCCTCGTCAACGAAGTCCAGGTCGCCAGGGCGATGAAGGCCGACGACGAGTTCGCCAAGTCGATGGGCCTGGAGGGGATTGGCCAGCTGCGCGAGCTGATGCGCGGCCAGGTCGAGCAGGAGCTGAACGGCCTCACCCGCACCCATATGAAGCGCCAGCTGCTCGATCAGCTCGCCGCTTCGCACGATTTCCCGGTGCCGGAATCGATGGTCGAGGCCGAGTTCGATCAGATCTGGCAGCAGCTCGAACATGAGGCGAGCCACGAGGAGGATCCGGCCGCCGCCCGCAAGGAAATGGAGGCCGAGCGCGCCGATTACCGGGCGATCGCCGAGCGCCGAGTCCGTCTCGGCCTGCTGCTTTCCGAAATCGGCCAGAAGGCGGGCATCCAGATCAGCCAGCAGGAAATGAACCAGCTGATCATGCAGGCCGCCCAGCAATACCGGCCCGAGGAGCGGCAGCGCTTCGTCGAATATATCCGCAGCGAGCCGATGGCGCAGGCCCAGCTGCGCGCGCCCCTGTTCGAGGACAAGGTCGTCGACCATCTCTTCGCCAGCGCCGAGATCGGCGAGCGCACCGCGACCCGCGAAGAGCTGGAAGCGGCGATCGAATCGGAGGAGGGCCACGTCCACGGGCCGGGCTGCGGCCACGACCACGACGCCAAGCCCAGGGCGAAGAAGGCGGCGGCCAGGAAGCCGGCCGCCGACAAGAAGCCCGCGGCGGAAAAGAAGACTTCGGCGAAGAAGCCTGCCAAGAAGGGCTGACGCGGTTTAGGGGGCCGGATGCCGATCGAGATCAAAGAGCTCCGCGTCGCCGTCCTGCTTCCCTGCTACAATGAGGAAGCGGCGGTCGCGCAGACAATTGTCGCGTTCCGCGCGGCGCTGCCCGATGCGACCGTCTACGTCTACGACAATAACAGCACCGACCGGACCCGGGAGGAGGCCGCCCGGGCGGGCGCGATCGTCCGCGCCGAGCGGATGCAGGGCAAGGGCCATGTCGTCCGCCGGATGTTCGCCGACGTCGAGGCCGATATCTACGTGATGGCCGACGGCGACGCGACCTACGACGCGGCGGCGGCGCCCGAGCTGGTCCGTAAGCTGGCCGAGGAGCAGCTCGACATGGTGGTCGGCGCCCGCAGGTCCGAGGTCGAGGCCGACGCCTATCGCCGCGGCCACGTGCTCGGCAACAAGGTCTTCACCGGCCTGCTCTCCAGCCTGTTCGGACGCAGCTTCAGCGACATCTTCTCGGGCTACCGGGTGTTCTCGCGGCGCTTCGCCAAGTCCTTCCCGGCGCTGTCGCGCGGCTTCGAGACCGAGACCGAGATTTCGGTTCATGCGCTCGAGCTCGCGATGCCGGTTGCCGAGGTGGTGACCGCCTACGGCGCCCGCCCCGAAGGCTCGCACTCCAAGCTTTCGACCTGGCGCGACGGCTGGCGGATCCTGAAGACGATCCTCCATCTCTACCGGATCGAGCGGCCCGTCCTGTTCTACGGCAGCTTCGCCCTGTTCCTGGCGACGCTCGCGATCGTCCTCGCCATTCCGCTCGCCATCACCTATTTCCAGACCGGCCTCGTCCCGCGCTTCCCGACCGCGATCCTCGCCACCGGCCTGATGATCCTGGCTTTCCTGAGCTTCTTCACCGGCCTGATCCTCGATACGGTGGTGCGCGGCCGGCGCGAAGTAAGGCGGCTCCATTATCTGAGCTTTCCCGCGCCCGGCGCCGATTGATTGTAACTCTTCTGCAACGATGGCCGGAAATTCGGGCGAACTTCCGCTTTCGCGCTTTCCCGTTCCCCTTGATCCGGATTAGTTTCGCGAGCGTCGGGGTGGGGCCCGCGATGTCCGTGAGCACGCCCCTCTTGGGGAGCCTGCGGTCATGACGAACGTTTCTCGGAAAGCCCTTTTCAGCAGCGCGACGTTCGCGCTTGCCATCGGCCTCGCCGGCGGCGCCGGCCCCGCGCTCGCGCAGGACACCACGCCGACGCCGACCGCGACCGAGGACCAGCCGATCGTCATCACCGGCTCGCGCATCCGCCGCGACCCGCTCGACCAGGAGCAGCCGGTCGTGTTCCTCGACCGCGAGGATCTCGACCGCACCGGCCTCACTTCGGCCGCGGAAATCCTGCAGCGGCTGCCGAGCTCCGGCGGCGCGCTCAACAGCCGCTTCAACAATAGCGGCAATTTCGGCAACCCGCCCGACGGCGGCGGCGTCGGCGCCGGCGCGGCCGAGGTCGACCTGCGCTATCTCGGCTCGCGCCGGGTGCTGGTGCTGGTCGACGGCCTCCGCTACGTCAACGGCGCCTCGGCCTCGGGCGTGCCCGGCTCGGTCGACCTCAACTCGATCCCCGAGAGCATGATCGACCGGATCGAGGTGCTGCAATCCTCCGCCTCCTCGATCTACGGCTCGGACGCGATCGCCGGCGTCGTCAACATCATCACCCGCCGCCAGCAGAACGACCTCCGGCTCTCCGCGCAATTGGGCGAGTTCACCGAGGGCGACGGCTTCTCGCAGAATTACCAGGCGAGCTGGGGCATGGGCGGCCGCGACGACACCACCCGGATCGTGATCGGCGCCAATTACGTCAAGCAGGACGAGGTGAGCTCGGCCGCCCGTTCGATCTCGCTCTTCCCGACTCCGGGCGCGACCGCCTGCGACGGCTCGTGCAGCTCGGGCACGCCCAACGGCCGCTTCATCCTCGGCAATTTCGGTCCTCCGGGTGGCGTGACCCTGATCGCGCCCGTGATCGGCCGCTCGCCGACGCTCGCCGACTACCGGCCCTTCGTGTCGCCGGCCGACCGCTTCAATTTCGCGCCCTACAATTTCATCCAGGTGCCGCTCGAGCGCTACGGCGCCTTCGTCAACTTCACCCAGGAATTGAGCCCGCGCGCCAATTTCAACCTGCACGCCATCTACAATCGGCGCAATTCCTCGAACCAGGCGGCGCCGCTGCCCCTGTTCGTCGGCCCCGATTCCGGCAACGGCAACCTGCTCGACAACATCACCATCGACGCGAGCAACCCGTTCAACCCGTTCGGGACGCTGCGTTCCGGCCGCAACCTCGACGGCACCTCGAACGGCCAGGTCCCGAATTACTCCTTCATCGGCCGCCGCGTCGTCGAAAACGGACCGCGCCGCTACGACCAGCAGGTCGACACTTATTATGCCGCCGGCACGTTCGAGGGCACCATTCCGGTGATGGGCCGCGAATGGAACTGGGACGTCAATCTGCTCTGGGGCCGCAACACCGCCCACCAGGAGGTCCACGGCAATTTCAACGCGCTGAACCTCGCCCGCGCGCTCGGCCCGGTCGCGAACTGCACCGCGGCCCTGGGCTGCGTGCCGTTCAACATTTTCGGGGGGGCGGGGTCGATCACGCCCGCCATGCTGGATTATGTCGCCTTCACCCAGCGCGATTCCAGCCGCCAGAAATTGTGGGACTTCACCGCCAACCTGACCGGCGGCCTGTTCGAGCTGCCCGGCGGCACCGCCGGCTTCGCGATCGGCATCGAGCATCGCAAGCTGTCGGGCCGGTTCGATCCCGATCCGGTGCTCGTCTCCGGCTTCGGCTCGGACATCCCGGCGCTGCCGACCCGGGGCAGCTACGACGTCTCCGAAGCCTATGCCGAGCTGCGCCTGCCGCTGCTGCGCGACACCGGCTTCTTCCACCGCCTCGAGCTGACCGGCGCCGCCCGCTATTCCGATTATTCGACGTCGGGCTCGACGACGACGTTCAGCGCCGGCATCAACTGGGAGCCGATCGAGGACCTGCTGTTCCGCGGCTCCTGGGCCGAAGGCTTCCGCGCCCCCAGTATCGGCGAACTCTTCGGCACGCCGTCGCGCTTCGACCAGGAGGTCGCCGACCCCTGCTCGGGGATGACCGCGGGCACCCCGGCCAACATCCGCGCCAATTGCATCGCCGAGGGCGTCCCCGCCAACAATTCCTACGTGCAGCTGAACGCGCAGCTGCCGGTGGTCACCGGCGGCAACCAGAATCTGGCGCCGGAAAGCTCGGAGAGCTGGGGCGCCGGCATGGTCTGGCGGCCGAGCTTCCTCAATCGGCGGGTCTCGCTCGAGGTCAATTATTACAACATCACCGTCGACGGCGCGATCGCGGCGATCGACGCCGAGACCCTGCTCGGCCGCTGCGCCGAGGCCGGCGACGCGCTCTCCTGCGCGGCGATCGACCGCTCCGCCTCGGGCCAGGTCACCCAGATCCGCGGCCTCCTCCAGAACATCGCCTCGATCGAGACCGACGGCCTCGACGTCACCCTGAACGCGCGCACCGGCGACACCGGCATGGGCACGTTCGGCCTGTTCTGGACCTCGAACTTCCTGTTCAACTATCACGTCACCGTGCCCGCCACGGCGGGCTTCACCACGATCGAGCGCGAGGGCACCGAGCAGGGCAGCCCCGACCAGGCCTTCCCCAAGTTCAAGTCGACCGCGATCCTCGACTGGCGGCTGGGCAATGTCGGCGCGTCCATTACCGGCCGCTTCATCAACCATGTCGTCGAGGGCAACGGCAACCGGCTTGGAGACCGCCTCTACACCGACGTCCAGCTGCGCTGGGACCCCACCTTCCTGCGCGGCTTCGGCTTCGCGATCGGCGCCAACAATTTGTTCGACGTCGATCCGCCGCCCTGCTTCACCTGCGGCCTCAACAACATGGATCCCACCACCTACGACGTGCCCGGCACCTTCTTCTACGGCCGGGTGACGTTCCGCTGGGGGGATTGAGCGAGGGATTAGGGGACAGTCACACGTTGGCTGTCCCCATCCGCCCCCCGCGCCGGTGCGTGGGAAATATGGGGTCACGCGAAGCCGCGAAGGACGCGAAGGTATCTGGGCGTGCCCGAGGAACGTGACCGCCTGCTCCGGCCGTGGTTGATCACGATCGCGGAAGTACAACCCGCTGCCAGGAATTTTCCTGAATTTCCCTCGGTGCCAGGCACGTGCCTGGCACCAGGTTGCGGGGCGCGACGTCAGGGGCTGACGGGAAAGGCTTCCTCGTCGTCGCCGAGCAGCTCGATGATGCCCCAGATGACGAGGCCAAGCACGACCGCGCCGACGATCCATCTGGCCGGTCCCCTGAGCGCGCTCGCTCCGTCGAGGCCGGCGCCGGCGCGCGCCAGGGCCGGGCTGCGGGCGAGGCTCAGCGGCGCGGCCGATTGCGCCGCCGCCGGACCGCCCACGCCGGCCAGCGAGAGCGCCGCCAAAGCGGCCAGGGTCCTGGACTTCATCACATCCTCCTTGCTCGCGGCCCCCCAGGTCGCCCGGTCGCCCGCAACGCTGAAACCCGGCCGTCCTTTCCCGGTTCCGGCGGCGCGGGGTCATTGGGCGCGGTCGACCTTGCCGATGCGGAAAGACCGTCGACCGGGTCCGGGGCGCGGCTTAAGCTGGCGCGCCTGCTTGATCGGGGAGCGAACCCAAATGCCCGAAGGATCCTGCCTCTGCGGCGCCGTCCGCATCCGCGTCTCGGCGCCGCTCGGCCCGGCCGACGCCTGCCATTGCACGCAGTGCCGCCGGCAGAGCGGCCACTATTTCGCCTCGACCAACGTGCCGCGCGACGCGCTGACCATCGAAGGCGGGGACAAGGTCGGCTGGTACCGTTCGTCGGAAAAGGTGCGGCGCGGCTTCTGCACGATCTGCGGCTCGGTCCTGTTCTGGGACCCGCTCGAACGCGACTGGACCAGCATCGCGATGGGCGCCTTCGCGGCGCCGACCGGCACCAGGCTCGAAATGCACATCTTCGTCGCCGAGAAAGGCGATTATTACGAGATCGCCGACGGCCTGCCGCAGCACGCGCACTGAAGGCGGGCGGACAGGAATTTCCCTCGGTGCCTGGCACGTGCCTGGCACGAAGCCGCTTCCGGGGCGACGGCGATTTCCGGGCAGTCGCGGCGGATTCGGCCGGATCTATCGGCGATTCGGCCGGCAAGATGAGGGGATGGTCCGCGATTTCGCGCCTCCTCTCCGCTACGCCATTCTCTTCCGCGGCGAACCCGGGAGAGCGAACCATGCCGAAATATTACCTCATGCTCGTCGACCAGGAGCGCGGCGAGATGTACGTCCCCGTCAAGGCGTTCCTCAATCCCTATGACGGGACGGCCGCGTTCGCCTCGGGCATGCCGCAATTCTTCGGCGGCACCGACAATTCCGACGATCCTCCCGTGATGGCGCTGGAACAGGAGCTCGCCCAGGAATCGCGCCGCTCGCTCGAGCTGACTTCGGGCTCGCCGCCGCATTTCTTCACCAGCGGCAACATGTTCTTCTACTGGGCCGACGCCGACCGCTGGCAGGCGACCGACACCCCGTGGGGCTCCGCCCGGGAGGCCAGCGAAGCGGAGATGGACCGGATCGAGACCGTCGACCTCACCCAGTTCGACGCCGACGGCTCCAACAACCAGCTGATCGCGGAATTGATCGCCCAGACCCGCTGCGGGCGGGCGCCGGACCAGGGCGTGGCCGATTTCGACGGATCGGCGACGCGCGAGGCGTTCGTCGAGCTGCTGCGGCTGCTGCTGGGCTAGCCATGAGAAGCGGCGGTCGCACCTAGCCGGGAGAGCCCAAGATGCCGAAATATTACGTCATGCTCGTCGATCTGGCCAACCAGCGGATGCGGGTGCCGGTCAAGGCGCTCCGCAATCCCTATGACGGGGAAGCGGCCTATTGCGCGGGAATGCCGCAATTCTTCGGCGGCACCGACCGCAAGGATCGGCCGCCGACCGCGGTCATGAAGGAGGAGGTCGGCCAGGAATCGCGCCGCACGCTGGAGCTCATGGTGGGCCCGGACCATTTCTTCGACAGCGAGAACATGTTCTTCTACTGGGCCGACGCGGACCGGTGGCAGGAGACCGGAACCGCCTGGGGGCCCGGCCGCAACAAAGCGGAAAGGGAGATGGACCGGATCGAGATCGTCGACCTGACGCGGTTCAACCCGCAATGGAGCAACGATCAGCTCATCGCCGAGCTGATCAGGCAGACCAACAGCGAGGGGGCTCCCCAGCAGGGCCAGGACGAGTTCGACGAATCGGCGACGCGCGAGGCGTTCGTCGAACTGCTGCGGCTGCTGCTGGGCTAGCGGGAGGAGAGGGGGCGGCCCGCGGCGGCCGCTTCCTTTCGCCCCGCTTCAGGCTGGCCGGCGGGCCTGCCCCGGGCTAGGGGCCGCGCCGCCGGCGTGACGGAATTGGTAGACGTACCGCTCCAGCGGTTCCGCGCGCGATCGGCGCCGGGTGCGGGGTTCGAGCCCCCGTCGCCGGCAACGACCCCTTCCCCCCGCGGCGGCGGGGGAGAAGGCCCTTGAACACCGCCCCCCTCCCGCCCCATGTAGCCCTTGAGACCGCCACCCCCTCAAGGACGCCGCCCCGCCATGGACCATGAAGACATCACCGCCCAGCTCATCCCCGTCGTCATCGAGCAGTCGAACCGCGGCGAGCGCAGCTTCGACATCTATTCGCGGCTGCTGCGCGAGCGGATCGTGTTCGTCACCGGCGGGGTCGAGGACCATATGGCCTCGGTGATCACCGCCCAATTGCTGTTCCTCGAAAGCGAGAATCCCAAGAAGGACATCTACATGTACATCAACTCGCCGGGCGGGGTGGTGACGGCGGGCATGGCGATCCACGACACGATGCAATATATCCGCCCCAAGGTCGGCACCGTCTGCATCGGCCAGGCCGCCTCGATGGGCGCCTTCCTCCTTTCCGCCGGCGAGCCGGGCATGCGGGTCGCGCTCACCAACGCGCGGATCATGATCCACCAGCCGAGTGGCGGCGCCCAGGGCATGGCCAGCGACATCGAGATCCAGGCCAGGGAGATATTGCGCATCCGCCACCGGATGAACGAGCTGATGGCGCATTATACCGGCCAGCCGATCGAGGAGATCGAGAAGAACGTCGAGCGCGACAAATTCTTCTCGGCCGACGAGGCCAAGGCCTTCGGGCTCGTCGACGAGGTGTTCGAAAAAAGGCCGCAGCCGGCGGAGGAGGGGAGCGCGGTCAAGGCGGCTTGAGAGCTGCTGCTAGTTCAATTGCGAGAGGGCTAATGATCAAAACAGGCAAGTGCCCCGGTTGCGGACAGGTGCCGACGTTCGGCGTGAAGGTGCAGAGCGTCGACATTAAGGCTGATGGTGGGAATACCTATGTGGGTGTCATGTATGTTTGCCCGAACATGCAGTGCCACACTATTCTCGGCGTGGGCGTAGACCCTTTGGCCTTGAAGGCGGACACTGTAGCGGCCGTGGTAAAAAAGCTTCGCGGACGTTAGGAAGTAGACATTCGCGCGGATGTTAACCCCCCGGGACATCACAAGTTCTATCGGCCGAGGAGGCCAAGGCCTTCGGCCTGGTCGACGAGGTCTTCGAGAAAAGGCCGCAGCCGGCGGAGGAGGGGAGCTCGGTCAAGGCGGCCTAGATTCTCGCCAGAGGATCAACCTGGTACAGGTGCTCTTGCCTAGAATCCGCTGATCAGATTGTGGCTGATACCAGCTTCTTGTCAGTGCGTGTTATTCGGACTCCGAAGCGACTTGCCAAGGGCTCTAAGGAATCGATGATGGAGGTACGAAGCCAACCGTCCGCAACCTGTGGATAAAGCCCAACTAAGCTATCTATTGCCTCACGGGTCCCCTTGATAGCTATCATGCGAATAGCCGACGATGAGAAATTGTATTTTTCATTCAGAGCGATTCCTTCGAGTTCCTCTATCGGAAGGCCGTAGCCCCGCTCTTCGAGCACGTCCAACGCACGAGCAAGGTCGTATTGCGAGTCTTCAGGATCCGTGATGGGCTCGGCCATCGCAGACCTGAATACGGCCTCAAAACCGCATTCGGCCTCCGGAACGCCTAGCCTGATCATCTCCAATAGTAGGCGCAGCCGCTGGCGGGCTGAGTAGTCCTTCTTAGCCTTCCAATCTTCAAATAAGGGGAAAGGAGCTGTCCGGCCTGGATGAGGCGGGATGGGGATGAGGCTACCAGACCGAAAGCCGAACAATTCCATTTTGTAAGTGAGGCCCGTGGCAAACCCACTGACTATGGAAAGCCGGTCATTTGCTGACCATTTGCGCCGGGAGATGAGGTCAGCAGCTTTTTCGACCGGATCTCGCTCTAGCACATGTCCGAATAGGGCAACTGTCGCGCTTACCATCTCAGCGCTGTGCGTCTCAAACCCTGAAAGGAGCTCATCCAAGGCATCCCTTCTGCCCCAACTGAGCGCGAACAGGTGCGCACGCAATCTCATGGCGTTTGGCAGTGTCCCGTCCGCTAATATCGCCGAAAGCCGGCCTAGGGAGTCTTCCGGCCCCCAGGCGCGTACCAACTGTTCGAATGCTTGCAGCTTGTTTTCTTCCGGTAGTTTTCGATCTCGGAGCAACTTCGCGATCAGCGCCGGTTCGACCTCGGCTTGCGAGAGGGCCTTTGTCGCGGACGAAACGTGATGATAACCTTCGATTGCGAGGGCCTTTCGGACTAATGCAATTGCGTCGGGGTTGAGCTTCGCGCGTGCCAGACCGAAAGCCGAGAGGCGGACGATAACGGGAAGCTGTTTATCCAAAGCGACCGCCATTGCCGCCTGCTTGGAGACGCTGCCGGGAGCCATATGGCCGACGAGTGCGCTAATTGCCTCCTCATCCTGTCGAGGCAAATTAAGGCGGCGACAGCGGTTCACGTATAGACGCAGCGCTTCATCGCCCAATTGATCTACCTCCTTTTGGAATTCTCCGAGATTTAGCATGTGTTCGATATCGCCTTCGAGCAGCTGGGCCAGGACAGACATTGAGAGGGCGCGGTCATTCAGTCGAGCCAAGATGCTGTCCGCACCGTGATGGATTAGCCGCCGATCTCCAAGGCGCTCTCGCACCGAATCCGCGAGGGGTTGGGAAAAGGCATCGACAATAATCCCAGCTATTGATTCGGCTGCTCGCCACGAGGCTCGTCCCCAAAGGCGGGCAAGCCGCTCTCCGATTTCGTCGCGCTCGCGTTTTGGCGGACGCATGCCGTTCGCGATGCATCTGCCGAGCAATCGCAGCCCAGTATTGAACGCGTCATCTTCCCTATCTAGAATATTTCTAATCAGCGGAGCTGGCCGTGGATGTTGCTCCAACGCAAATTGAACTGCTTGGGCCCACGGTCGCCGAGAAATCAACTCCAAACGCGGGGATAAGTCATCTGGGCGTGTCTCCAGGAGATGGAGTGCAGCTAGATATTCTTGCACGATAGGGAACGGAAATGAGAATCTTGTTGCCGATGATCGGCGCAGTACTCCGCGCTTTACCAATGCTTCGCGTACTGAATCCGTACGCAGCCTCCAATCAGTCTCCTGAGAGCAGCGGTCCAAGAGGGAGCCAGTGACTCCAATCTCGTCTCGCTCAAGCGCTTCGAACGCGGCACGCTCTGCAATACGGCGTAATACGGATGGATCTAATTCATCTCGCTCCACACGCTTGAATCGGCCCGGACGAAATAGTATTTCTAAGTAAGTTTCGAGCAATTCTGTTCTATTCGCAGGTAAGTTGTCATCTTCTCTTTGAGTCGCCAATAGAAGGGCTAGGAACAGGGGAATACGGAGTAATCGAGCCAAATCAGGACGCCTCCGCGTATATCCTTGTATACGTTCGCTCAGCCCAGAGGAATTAGGCCGGTAAGCGGCAACGTACTTAGGGATGTCGCCATCATCGAGCGGTGAGAGTTCGATCAACAGCGCACCGCTGGGAGGAGCTAGAGCTGCTGCATCCCTGACCGTCATCAACCACCGTACGCGCGGATGGGCCAACCGGTAGACCTTTAATCTTTCGAGGATCACTAGACGACGGTCACTCGAAACCTCGTCGAGTCCGTCTAATAGCAATACAGCCGATCCAGCTTCAGCCGCACCGCGCCAATCAATCGAGACATCGTAGTCGCTGTTCACCTGACGGGAAAGGTAATCGGTGATGCCGAGTTCGGAACTGGAAAGTTCTGGTACAGGGATAACCGCTGGAAGCAAGCCTTCCAAGGCGACCTTCCGTGCCATTGCATTAACAAGAGTCGTTTTCCCAAATCCCGGCCCGGCAACGATCACGACATCTGAGAGTTCTTTGCTCGGGAAATTGTGGAGGTCAACCTCGGAGCTGGCCTGCCATTCACGCCAACGTGGCGCTTCGTCGTCGAAGTCGGGCTGTCGATTGCGATCGTAGCGGCGCGAGTTTGGCCATAAAAATGCATCTGCGCCCAGCGATGTGTCGGTTCCTGGCACCTCAATCGCGGCCATGTTAGCGATTGCCGCTCGATAACGCTCCGATCCCCAAAAGGGAGGATCTTCGATGATCACGTCCCAATCCGCGCGTAACCGATCGTATAGTGAGGAAGCGTCGTAGGCTGTACGGACGCCAGCGCCTTCCGAGGCAACACTTGCCAATATCTCAAAGAGACGCTCGGTTGAGATGGAAGAAGGTGGCATCCAAAGCGGAGCAAAGTCACGGGTGATGATGTCTACGGGGATGGCGCTGACATCGCACCTTTGCAAAATCTGCCAAACGATGGCTTCGCCGCCGACCTTCGCTGCGATAGAAGCAACTAGCCGCCTTTGATATGAATTGAGCCTGCAGAGCCATTCCTCGACGTTCGACGAGGTTGCCCGGTCCACGCAGCCGCGGAGATTCGTAAAGAGTTTTGTCGCCTCGCCAAGAACGATTTCAAGTCGATCACCCTCTACACTTGCTTCTGAAAGCTGCTTTTGAATAGCCAACCAAAGCTTCGACCACGCGTCACCGCGAGCTTCCAAGGCAAGCTTGACCTGCATGTAGCGCCGCGAACCATCGCCGAATTGAACGACAACGTCGTCAACGTGAGCGGGCGCTTCAACGCGCACCATCACCGGGCGATCGCTAATCCGTCTCGGCCGAGGATCGATCATGCGCCCCAGATAGAGTGCCGCGACCTGGTCCTGGTACCGGATCGCCGCTTGGTTCGCCGGGCCTCCTTCTTCCTTCATTCCGCGAGACTAATTGGTCAGGGCGATTAACCCAACAGGATTTCGACCCGTTTTCCCTCTCCGCTGGACCCCGCTTGTCGCCGGCGGGGAAGCTGCCCCCCTTGATCCCCCTTGCGCCGTACCATCCGTCACGCCACATGGCGAGGGAGACCCGCACGCGGCCTCTTAACGATTACACCATTGTCCTGCGGTACAAATCCCGGCAGGATGGCGGGCTGAAACGAGGGAAGGGGGCCTGGCCCCCACGGAACGTATGACCAAATTGAGCGGCGGCGACAGCAAGAGCACCCTCTACTGCTCGTTCTGCGGCAAGTCGCAGCACGAGGTCAGGAAGCTGATCGCCGGGCCGACCGTGTTCATCTGCGACGAATGCGTCGAGCTGTGCAACGACATCATCCGCGAGGAAACCAAGTCGGCTCTGGTCAAGACCCGCGACGGCGTCCCCACGCCCAGCGAGATCTGCAAGGTGCTCGACGATTATGTGATCGGCCAGAACCACGCCAAGCGCGTGCTCTCGGTCGCCGTCCACAACCATTACAAGCGGCTCGCGCATGGGGCGAAGGGCGCCGACGTCGAGCTCGCCAAGTCGAACATATTGCTGGTCGGCCCGACCGGCTGCGGCAAGACGCTCCTGGCGCAGACGCTGGCGCGGATCCTCGACGTGCCCTTCACCATGGCCGACGCGACGACGCTCACCGAGGCCGGCTATGTCGGCGAGGACGTCGAGAACATCATTTTGAAGCTGCTCCAGGCCTCGGACTATAATGTCGAGCGGGCGCAGCGCGGCATCGTCTATATCGACGAGATCGACAAGATCAGCCGCAAGTCCGACAATCCCTCGATCACCCGCGACGTCTCCGGCGAGGGCGTCCAGCAGGCGCTGCTCAAGCTGATGGAGGGGACGACCGCGAGCGTTCCGCCGCAGGGCGGCCGCAAGCATCCGCAGCAGGAGTTCCTCCAGGTCGACACGACCAACATCCTCTTCATCTGCGGCGGCGCCTTCGCGGGCCTCGAGAAGATCATCGGCGATAGGATGGAGGGCAAGTCGATCGGCTTCGGCGCCCATGTCGCCGCGCCCGACGAGCGGCGCGCCGGCGAGGTGCTGCGCCATACCGAGCCCGAGGACCTGCTGAAGTTCGGCCTGATCCCGGAATTCGTCGGCCGGCTTCCCGTCATCGCCACGCTCGAGGACCTCGACACCGAGGCGCTGGTCAAGATCCTCCAGGAGCCCAAGAACGCCCTCGTCAAGCAATATCAGAAATTGTTCGACATGGAGGACGTCAAGCTCACCTATACCGACGACGCCTTGGTCGCGACCGCCAAGAAGGCGATCGAGCGCAAGACCGGCGCGCGCGGCCTGAGGTCGATCATGGAGAACATCCTCCTCGACACGATGTTCGACCTGCCCTCGATGGACGGAGTCGACGAGGTGATGATCGACAAGGACGTGGTCGAGGGCCGCAAGGACCCGATCCGCGTCTACGCCGAGAAGGCCGAGGACGCGGCCTGATCCAGATACGTCATCCCGGGACTTGATCCGGGACCCATGAACACGGATTGCGCGAGCATGGCACCTCCGTGTTCATGGGTCCTGACGTTCGTCAGGATGACGTGGAATAACCCCGGGCCTCCGCGCGGGCCCGCCACATCAGGCCTGCGTACACCGTCAGCGCGATGGCGAGGCCGATGAACCAGGCATAAGCATAGGCCGCGGCCCAGGCGGGGCCGATCCAGGCGAAGGCGTCCGGCGCGGCGGTCTTGAGGAAGCCCGGCAAGTTGGGCAGCACCCCGGCCAGGAAGGCGGCGAGCGCCGCCGGGTTCCAGCCGCCGCGATAGGCATAGGCGCCGTCGGCGCGGTAGAGCGCGTCGACGTCGAGCCGGGCGCGGCGGATCAACCAGTAATCGGCGATCAATATGCCGGCGATCGGGCCCAGGAGCGCGCTGTAGCCGGCCAGCCAGACGAAGATGTAGCCGCCGGTCGAGGCGAGCAGCTGCCAGGGCATGATGAGGACGCCGATCGCGGCGGTGATCATGCCGCCGCTGCGGTAGCTGATCCGCTTCGGCCAGAGCGAGGAGAAATCGTAGGCGGAGGAAACGAGGTTGGCGGCGATGTTGCACGAGACGGTGTCGATCGAGATGATGATCAGGCCCAGGAGAACGAACGGCCCGGTCATCGTCCCCGCCAGCGCGACCGGATCCCAGATCGCGCGGCCGTAGATCACCACCGTGGCGCTGGTGGTGATCACGCTGGCGAGCGCGATCAGCCCCATCATCGGCGGCAGCCCGATCGCCTGGCCGATCGCCTGGTCCTTCTGCGAGCGGGCGAAGCGGGTGAAATCGGGGATGTTGAGCGCGAGCGTCGCCCAATAGCCGACCATCGCGGTCAGCGCCGGCCAGAACATCGTCCAGAACTGGCCCGCTTTGGGCCCGCCCTCGGCGAAGGCCGACGGCGCCGAAAAGACCGGGCCGACGCCGCCGGCGCGGTCTACCGCCCACCAGACCAAAGCGGCGCAGATCAGGATCTTGGCAGGCGCCGTCCAGGTCTCGAGCCGGCGGATGGTGAGCAGCCCCTTGCGCACGAAGAAGAGCTGGATCGCCCAGAAGGCGAGGAAGGCGGCGAGCTGGCCGGGGCCGATGCCGAGCACCGGCAAAGCCGCGCCCCTCAAGTCCGCGCCGAGCAGCACGCCCATGAGGGTCAGCAGGGCCTCGCCGCCGATCCAGGTCTGGATGCCGTACCAGCCGCAGGCGACCAGCGCCCGCATCAAAGCCGGCAGCCGCGCCCCGATCGTGCCGAACGAGGCGCGCACCAGCACCGCATAGGGAATGCCGTAGCGCGCGCCCGCATGGCCGATCAGCAGCAGCGGCACCAGCACGATGAGGTTGCCGAGGAGCACGGTGAGCGCCGCCTGGAGCGCCGACATGCCCTGCTCGACCAGCCCGGCGGCGAGCATCCAGCCCGGCACCGCGACGATCATCCCGATCCAGAGCGCGGCATAATGGTACCAGGCCCAGGTCCTTTGCTCGGGACCGGTCGGCGCGAGATCGGGATTCCAGAGCGTTTGCGCGTGCCCTTCCGCCATGGCGCCTTCCCCCCTCGGTTGCGGGCCGACTGTTCCCCGTTACGACCCGATCCGCAAGGGCCAAGGCGGACAGTCCGGTCATCCCCCGAGCGAAGGGGGGACAGTCCCCGTGCGGGGACAGTCCCCGGTGGGCGCGTTCGGAGGGGACTGTCCCCGGTCATCTCCGGCGAGCCGGCTATGGACGGCGCGGCGTCGCCGGGCCCGTCCAGCGCACGGTGGCGACGTTGTAGCGGTTGACCTCGGCCTGGGTGAGGCAGCGGCGGGTCGAGCGGTTGCGGGAGTCGGCGACCGCGCTCTGGCGGTACATCACCTCGGTCAGGAGGTCGCGCGAGATGCCCATCCGGATCAGGAAATCGTTGTCGGCGCTGGCGAGCAGGGCCGATTGCTGCTCGATCTCGCCGATCAGGCCGATCGTATTGTCCTCGCCGCGCGCGACCTCCTGGCGGATCGCGGCGCGGTCGCCGGTATGGGTGAACATGTGGACGATGAACAGGCCGCCCTGATCGACGTGGCGGACGACGCCGCCCATGAACATGAAATTGCACGCCGAGAAGCAGGCCCAGCCGGCAGGGATGCGCGTGG
Organism: Allosphingosinicella sp.; assembly: GCA_035941735.1. Taxonomy (GTDB): domain Bacteria; phylum Pseudomonadota; class Alphaproteobacteria; order Sphingomonadales; family Sphingomonadaceae; genus Allosphingosinicella. The sequence goes on along the minus strand of DASZDS010000020.1, from coordinate 7,950 downwards.
TCAGATTGTTCTCGCGGATGAACCGGCCGGCCTGATTGCCGACCTGGGCGTTGCCGCCGGGCGAGCGCAGCCAGATTTCGTCGCCCTGGAAATTCCGCACCGCCTCGCGCAGCCGCGGTATCAGGTTGTCGTCGATCTGCCCTTCCGCGAGGAGCACCTGGCGGCTGCCGACCGTCTGCACGGTGAACCGCATCTCGCGATAGCTCGACCAGTTGGGCGCGGCCGGGCAGGTCGGATTGTCCGGGTCCATCCCCGGCCGCTGCGCCCCGGCGGCCGCGGACGTCGCGAGGGCCAGCAGGGCGGCGAGCGCCCCGAGCCTAGACCCGGACATACCTGTTGTTCGGCGGCCGCCGGCACATCCGTTTCGGGGCCCGCGTTTCCTGGCCGTCGATGATGACGATGTCGGTGACGGTCATGCACTCGCCGTCGACCGCGCTGGTGTCGGCGGCGACCACGGTCGAGGAGCCGGCGACGTTGGCGCGGGTCTCGCTCTGCCAGCTGGCGGTGGTGCCGACGCCGCCGCGCACCGCTTCCTCGGTGGCGGTGGCGGCCTGCTGCTGCTCGCGGCAGTCGAGCAGGCCGGCGATCGCCTCGCCGAGCAGCGAGCCGACCGGAAGCACCGAGGTGACGGTGCCGACCGGGCCGCCGATGAAGCCGCCCGCAATGCCGCCGAGAACGCCGCCGATGCCGCGGCCGCGGCGCCGGCTGCGCTGGTTCTGCTGCTCGCAATTCCGGCCGGTCGCCGACTGGGCCTCGACCGCGCTCGCGGCGGCGACGGGAGCCGGCAGCGCGACCGGCGTCACCAGCAGCGGCAAGGCAATCAAAACAGCGCGATACATTGGGTAATACTCCCCGATACAGCCGGCAAAGTCCTAGTCCGGGCCCCGGGGAGGGTCAATTGCAAAGCTCCGGTCGGCGTCCTTCGAGACGCCGTTTCGACAAGCTCAACGGCTCCTCAGGATGAGCGAGTGTTGTTCATTTCACTCTCCCGCTCATCCTGAGGAGGGACTGAGCCTGGCGAAGGCCCGTCTCGAAGGGTTCATTGATGCGGCCCGCCTTCTGCCCCATATAGCAAGCGAGCGGGCCCAGGCGGTCCCGCCTGTGGAGTTTACATGAGCGAATCCTATCCCGTCCTGCCGCTGCGCGACATCGTCGTCTTCCCGCACATGATCGTGCCTTTGTTCGTCGGCCGCGACAAATCGGTGTCGGCGCTGGAGAGCGCGATGGCGGCGGACAAGTCGATCTTCCTGGTCTCGCAGCTCGACCCGGCCGAGGACGATCCCGACCGCGAGGCGCTCTACGACCTCGGCGTCGTCGCCACCGTCCTCCAGCTCCTCAAGCTGCCCGACGGGACGGTGCGGGTGCTGGTCGAGGGCCGCCACCGCGCGACCCTGAAGACGCTGCGCCAGGAAGGGGGCCACCTCACCGCCGAGATCGAGGAAGTGGCGATGACCGAGCCCGAGGGCGTCGAGGTCAAGGCCCTGGTCCGCTCGGTGATCGAGCAGTTCGAGAATTACGCCAAGGTCAATCGCAAGCTGCCGGCCGAGACCGCGGTCCAGCTCGGCCAGATCGAGGAGCCCTCCAAGCTCGCCGACGCGGTCGCCGCCAACGTCAACATCAAGGTCGCCGACAAGCAGGCCCTGCTCGCCGAGCTGGATCCGGTCCGCCGGCTCGAAATGGCGTTCGCCTTCATGGAGGGCGAGCTGGGCGTGATGCAGGTCGAAAAGAAGATCCGCAGCCGCGTCAAGCGCCAGATGGAGAAGACCCAGCGCGAATATTATCTGAACGAGCAGTTGAAGGCGATCCAGCGCGAGCTCGGCAATGCCGGCGAGGAAGGCGAGGGCGACGAGCTCGCCGACCTCGCCCGCAAGATCGAGCGGACCCGGCTCTCCAAGGAAGCGCGGTCCAAGGCCAATTCGGAGCTCAAGAAGCTGCGCGCGATGGCGCCGATGTCGGCCGAGGCGACGGTCAGCCGCAACTATCTCGACGTGCTGCTCGGCCTGCCCTGGGGCAAGAAATCGAAGCTGAAGCACGACATCGCCGAGGCCGAGCGGATCCTCGACGAGGACCATTACGGCCTCGAGAAGGTCAAGGAGCGGATCGTCGAATATCTCGCGGTGCAGGCGCGGACCAACAGGTTGAAGGGCCCGATCCTCTGCCTGGTCGGCCCGCCCGGCGTCGGCAAGACCTCGCTCGGCCGCTCGATCGCCCGCGCGACGGGGCGCGAGTTCGTCCGCCAGTCGCTGGGCGGGGTGCGCGACGAGGCCGAGATACGCGGCCACCGCCGCACCTATATCGGCTCGCTGCCCGGCAAGATCGTCACCAACATCAAGAAGGCCGGTACCTCCAACCCGCTGTTCCTGCTCGACGAGATCGACAAGCTTGGCCAGGATTTCCGCGGCGATCCCGCCTCGGCGCTGCTGGAGGTGCTCGACCCCGAGCAGAACAGCCGCTTCCAGGACCATTATCTGGAGCTCGACTACGATCTCTCCGACGTGATGTTCGTCACCACCGCCAATACGATGGACATGCCGCAGCCCCTGCTCGACCGGATGGAGATCATCCGGCTCGAAGGCTATACCGAGGATGAAAAGGTCGAGATCGCCCGGCGCCACCTCATCCCCAAGCAGATCGAGGCGCACGGCCTCAAGGAGGGCGAGCTCACGATCGGCGAGGAGGGGCTGCGCGCCGCGATCCGCCACTATACCCGCGAGGCCGGCGTGCGCACGCTCGAGCGCGAGATCGCCAAGATCGCGCGCAAGGCGCTGCGCCAGATCCTCGAGGGCAAGGCCGAGACGATCGCGATCGATCCCGACAATCTCGGCGATTTCCTCGGCGTGCGCCGCTTCCGCCACGGGATGAGCGAGGAGGAAGACCAGATCGGCGCCGTCACCGGCCTCGCCTGGACCGAGGTCGGCGGCGAATTGCTGACGATCGAGGCGGTGACCGTCCCCGGCAAGGGCCAGATCAAGACCACCGGCAAGCTCGGCGACGTGATGCAGGAGTCGATCCAGGCCGCCTTCTCGTTCGTCAAGGCGCGCGCGCCGAGCTACGGCGTCAAGCCGAGCCTGTTCTCCCGCAAGGACATCCACGTCCATTTGCCCGAGGGCGCGGTGCCCAAGGACGGCCCGTCGGCGGGCATCGGCATGGTCACCGCGATCATCTCGACCCTCTCGGGCATCCCGGTCCGCCGCGACGTCGCGATGACCGGCGAGGTGACCTTGCGGGGGCGCGTGCTGCCGATCGGGGGCTTGAAGGAGAAGTTGCTGGCGGCGCTGCGCGGCGGCATCACCAAGGTGCTGATCCCGGCCGAGAACGAGAAGGACCTCGCCGAGATCCCGGCCAACATCAAGGAAGAGCTGGAGCTGGTGATCGTCGCCCATGTCGACGAGGTGCTGCGCGAGGCGCTGGCGACGCCGGTGGTGCCGATCGAATGGAGCGAGGCCGACGAGCTCGCGGCGCTGCCGCCCTCGGAGCTCGCCGCCTCGCCGGACGACGCGACGGGAGCCTCGGTCCGCCACTAGCTCTTTTTTCCTCCCTGTCGCCGCAGGCGATGGGGAGGGGGACCACCCGCAGGGTGGTGGAGGGGTAACTGACGATGCCTCGCCTTCTACCCCTCCACCGCACTTCGTGCGGTCCCCCTCCCCGTCCGCTTCGCGGACAGGGAGGAATCGAGCGCTGACCCAGCCGAGGGCAGAGAGACACCTCTTTCCTTTTGACTCCTGTTCGCTCCGTGTCATTTAATCGCGCCCCGATGGGCCTCGCTTCGGCGAGTCTTTCTCGATCGGGGGTTGAAGATGAACAAGCAGGAGCTGATCGGCCAGGTCGCGGACGGAACCGGCCTGAGCCGTGGGGATGCGTCGCGCGCGGTCGAGGCGGTGTTCGACACGATCAGCAGCGCGCTGAAGCGCGGCGACGAGGTCCGCCTGGTCGGCTTCGGCACCTTCTCCTGCTCGCGGCGGAAAGCCTCGACCGGGCGCAACCCGCGCACCGGCGAGCCGATGCAGATCAAGGAATCGACCCAGCCCAAGTTCAAGGCCGGCAAGGGGCTGAAGGATTCGGTCAACACCTGATCTGGACACCTCAAGGCGCGGCCGCTATTGGCCGCCGTCCGCTCGGGCGTGGGCGCGTAGCTCAGTGGTAGAGCACCGTGTTCACACCGCGGGGGTCGCAAGTTCAATCCTTGCCGCGCCCACCACGCCCTTGCGATGACCGCGCTCCACATCTCCGGCCTGACCAGGCGCCATGGCGGCCGCGCCGCGCTCGACCATGTCGACCTCGCGGTCGAGGGCGGGCAGTTCGTCGCCCTGGTCGGGCCCTCCGGATCGGGCAAGACGACCCTCTTGAAGTCGATCAACCGCCTCGTCGAGCCCGACGAGGGAATCGTCACGATCGACGGCCGCGACACGCGCGACATCCCGCTTGCCGAGCTGCGGCACGGCATCGGCTACGTGATCCAGAGCATCGGCCTGTTCCCGCACCTCGATGTCGCCGAGAATGTCCGCATCGTGCCGCGGCTGATGGGCTCGGACGAGGACCGCGTCGCCGAGCTGCTCGAGCTCGTCGCGCTGCCGGGCGAGATGGCGACCCGCTATCCGCGCGAACTGTCGGGCGGGCAGCAGCAGCGCGTCGGCGTCGCCCGGGCGCTGGCGGCGCGGCCGAAGCTGATGCTGATGGACGAGCCGTTCGGCGCGCTCGATCCCGTCACCCGCGACGCGCTCGGCCGCGCCTATCGCGCGCTCCACGACAAGCTCGGCCTCACCACCCTGATGGTCACCCACGACGTCGCCGAGGCGCTGCTGCTCGCCGACCGGGTGGTGGTTCTGATCGAGGGCCGCATCCGCGCCGACGCCGCGCCCGCCGAGCTGGCGCGGAGCGCCGACCCCGAGGTCAAGGCGATGATCGACGTGCCGCGGCGGCAGGCCGAGCTTCTGGCGGCTTTGTGACCGAGCTGATCGGCCTCGCGCAATCGCACCTGCTTTTGAGCGGCTGCGCGGTCGCGATCGGCGTGCTCGCCGGGCTGCCGCTCGCGATCGCCTCGGCGCGCAGCCCGCGCCTGAGGACGCCGGTGCTCGGCCTCGCCGGCCTCGTCCAGACGGTGCCGGCGCTGGCGCTGCTCGCGCTTTTCTATCCGGCCCTGCTGATCCTGGGGCGGGCGACCGGGCTCGCCATTCCGGCGCTCGGCTTCCTGCCCGCCCTGATCGCGCTCAGCCTCTACGCCCTGCTCCCGATCCTGAGGAACGGGGTCGCCGCGCTCGAGGGGGTGGATCCCGGCGTGCTCGAGGCCGCCGACGGGCTCGGCATGACGCCGCGCCAGCGCCTGACCCAAATCGAGCTGCCGCTGGGGGCGCCGGTCATCCTCGCCGGCATCCGCACCGCCTCGGTCTGGACGATCGGCGCCGCGACGCTGGCGACCACGGTCGGCCAGCCGAGCCTCGGCAACCTCATCTTCTCCGGCCTGCAGACCGAGAATTGGGAGCGGGTCCTCACCGGCTGCGCGGCGGCGGCGGCGCTGGCGCTCGCCGCCGACTTCCTGCTCGGGCTGATCGAGCGCGGCCTCGCCCTTCGCTCGCGCCGGCGCTGGCTGGCCGGGCTGACCGGGATCGCGGCGGCGCTCGCCGCCGCCCTGATCCCGCTGCCGCGCGCCGGCGGCGAGACGATCGTGGTCGGCGCCAAGAACTTTTCCGAGCAATATATATTGGCGAGCGTGATCGAGCGCCGCCTCCAGGCCGCCGGCTACCGCACCGAGCGCCGCGACAATCTCGGCTCGACCATCGCCTACCAGGCGCTCGCCGCCGGCGATATCGACGTCTATGTCGACTATTCGGGGACGCTCTGGGCGAACATCCTGCGCCGCACCGACACCCCGCCGCCCGAGACGATGCGCGCCGAGCTCGCGCGGCGGCTGCCGGTCCGGGTGATCGGGCCGCTCGGCTTCGAGAACGCCTATGCGCTGGCGATGCGCCGCGCCCGCGCCGAGGAGCTCGGAGTCCGCAGCCTCGAGGACCTCGCCCGCGCCGCCCCGCGGCTGACGCTCGGCGCCGATCTCGAATTCCTGTCGCGGCCCGAATGGCGCGCGGTCGCGGGGCGTTACCGGCTCCGCTTCGCGGCGCAGCGCTCCTACAGCCCGACCTTCATGTACCGCGCCGTGACCGACGGCTCGGCCGACGTGATCACCGCTTTCTCCTCCGACGGCCGGATCGCCGCGCTCGACCTCGTCACCCTCCCCGATCCGCGCCGGGCGCTGCCGGGCTACGACGCTTTGCTGCTCGCCGCGCCGGGGACCGACCCGCGGGCGATCGCCGCGCTGAGGCCGCTGGTCGGCGCGATCCCGGTCGAGCGGATGCGCCAGGCCAATCTGATGGTCGACCGCGATCGGAACAAGCGCACGCCGGAGGAGGCGGCGCGCTGGCTCGATCCCGGGGATTAAACCCGTCGCCGCGCACGTTCCTCAACGTGTCACGGGACGCGGCTGGGGAGGGCCTATGGAAACCGACCGCGCTTATTACGCCCGCCGCGCCGAGGAGCAAAAGCGCGCCGCCGCGCGCGCCGCCGATGCCGAAGCGCGCCGCCGCCATCTCGAGCTTGCCGCCTTGCTGGCCGCACGGGAGCGCGCCGCATCCCATCCTTGACGCTTGCCCATGCCCGACCCTATGTGCGCCCCGCATCCAGGCATGCGTGGCGACCATAGCTCAGCTGGTTAGAGCACCGGTTTGTGGTACCGGGGGTCGCGGGTTCAAGTCCCGTTGGTCGCCCCATTCTTGCTAAAACGAGACACCAGGACAGGATCGACCGAATGGACTCGCTCTGGGATTTTCCCGATTTCGACGCGCACGAGCTCGTCCATTTCGTCACCGACCGCAAGACCGGATTGAACGCGGTGATCGCGGTCCATTCGAGCCACCTCGGCCCCGGCGCCGGCGGCACCCGCTTCTGGCATTATGCGAAGACCGGCGATGCGGTCGCCGACGTGCTCCGCCTGTCGCGCGGGATGAGCTACAAGAATGCGATGGCGGGGCTTCCCCTGGGGGGCGGCAAGGCGGTGATCCTCGCCGACGAGGGCAAGACCAAGAGCCCGGAGCTGCTCGCCGCCTACGGCCGCGCCGTCGAGGCGCTCGGCGGGCGCTACGTCACCGCCGAGGATGTCGGAATCAACGTCGCCGACATGGTCGCGATCGCTCGCCAGACGCGCTTCGTCGCCGGCCTGCCGGTGGCCGAAGGCGCGGTCGGCGGCGATCCGGGGCCGCATACCAGCTACGGCGTGTTCCTCGGCGTCAAGGCCGCGGTGAAGCGCAAGCTCGGCCGGGACAGCCTCGCCGGCCTCCATATCGCGATCCAGGGCGCGGGCAGCGTCGCCGGCGGGCTCGCCCGCCGCGCCGCGCAGGAGGGCGCCCGCCTGAGCATCGCCGACATTGATGGCGCCCGGGCGCGGGCGCTGGCGGACGAGACGGGCGGCACCGTCGTTGCCACCGACGCGATCATGGCGCTCGAAGCCGACGTGCTCAGCCCGAACGCGCTCGGCGCGATCCTGACCGAAGCCTCGATCGCCGCCCTGAACGTGCCGATCGTCGCCGGCGGCGCCAACAACCAGCTCGCCACCCCGGCCGACGGCGACCGGATCCAGGCGCGGGGCATCCTCTACGCGCCCGATTATGTGATCAACGCCGGCGGCATCATCAACGTCTCGACCGAATATCTGAAGGACGGCGACCAGGAGACGGTGCGCGAGCGGATCGAGGCGATCCCCGGGAAGCTCGACGCGATCTGGGCGGAGAGCGAGGCGACCGGCCAGAACCCCGCCCGGGTGGCCGGCGACATGGCCCGGAGATTGATCGGCCGCGCCTGAAGGGGGACAGTCCCCGGGGGTGGGACAGTCCCCGGGGGTGGGACAGTCCCCGGGGGTGGGACAGTCCCCGGGGGTGGGACAGTCCCCGGGGGTGGGACAGTCCC
>DASZDS010000019.1:0-129229 GCA_035941735.1 Allosphingosinicella sp. | reverse complement strand
CGGGCGCGCTTGGGAAGGCGGAACGCGCCCGCTATAGCGCGACGATGAACCGGCTCCGGCCCCTCTTCTTCCTGCTCCTGATGCTGTTCGGCGGCGGCGCTTTCGCCCAGCCGGCGGCGCGGCACATGAACGTCCGGCTCGTGCCGGAAACCGCCGCCGCAGCGGCCGGATCGACGATCACGCTCGCCTTCCTCATGCGTCCCGAGCCCGGCTGGCACGGCTATTGGCGCAACCCGGGCGACGCCGGCGACGCGCCGCGGGTGCGCTGGCGCCTGCCCGAGGGCTGGCGCGCCGGGGCGCTCGACTATCCGATGCCGGGCCGGCTGACCATCGCCGGGCTGATGAACTATGTGTTCGAGCGCGACTATGCGCTGCTGGTGCGGGTCGCGGTGCCGGCGAGCGCCGAGCCCGGCGCGGCCTTCCCGATCGACGCCCGGCTCGACTATCTGGTCTGCACCGACGAGCTTTGCGTTCCCGAGAGCGCGACAGTCTCGACCCAGGTCGATATCGGCGCGCCCCGCAACCCCGATCCGGCCTTCGAAGCCTATCGCCGGGCGATTCCGCTGGCGGCCGCGAGCCAGGGCCGGTTCGAGACGCGGGGCGGGCGCATCCGCCTCGCCTTGCCGCTGCCGGCGGGGGCGGCGCTCGACCACCCCTATTTCTACCCGGCGACGCTCGACGCTCTATCCCATTCGGCGGCGCAGACCGTCTCGCGCAGCGGCGATGCAGTAATCGTCGAGACCATGGCCGGGCGGCGCGCCGGCGCGCTCGAGACGGTCGAAGGCGTGCTCCAGCTCGCCGGCGGCCGCGGCCTCGCCTTCACCGCGAGGCGCGGCGACGTGCCGGCCGCGGGCGTGCCGGTCGGCCCGGCGCCTGGCCCCGGAATCCTGTGGGCGCTGCTCGGCGCGCTGCTCGGCGGCCTCATCCTCAACATCATGCCCTGCGTCTTCCCGATCCTCAGCCTCAAGGCGCTGAGCCTCGCCCGCGCCGGCGAGACCGAGGCCGGCGCGCGGCGCGAGGCGCTCGCTTATGCGGCGGGCGTGATCGCCACCTGCCTCGCGCTCGGCGGGCTGCTGCTCGCCTTGCGGGCGGGCGGCGCGGCGGTCGGCTGGGCGTTCCAGCTCCAGGACCCGCGGGTGATCCTGATCCTGCTGCTGCTGGTCAGCGCGATCGCTTTGGGCCTCGCCGGCCTGTTCCAGCTTCCGGCGATCGGCGCCGGCGACCGGTTCGCCCGCGCCGGCGGCATGCGCGGCGCCTTCTTCACCGGCGCCCTCGCCGCGTTCGTGGCGACGCCCTGCACCGGCCCGTTCATGGGCGCCGCTTTGGGCGCGGCTTTGGTCCTGCCCGCGGCCGGGGCGCTCGCCGTCTTCGCCGGGCTCGGGCTCGGCCTCGCTTTGCCCTTCCTGCTGCTCGGCTTCGTGCCGGCGCTGCGGCGCCTGCTGCCGAGGCCCGGGCCGTGGATGGCGACCTTCCAGCGGCTGCTGTCGCTGCCGATGTTCCTGACCGCCTTGGGCCTCGCCTGGATCCTCGGCCGCCAGACCGGAGTCGACGGGATGAGCCTCGGCCTCGGCGCCGCCATCGCCGTCGGCCTCGCTTTGTGGTGGCTCGGACGCGGCGGCCGCTGGCTCGCCTGGGCCGCCTTGCTGCTCGCCGTCGCCGCGCCGCTTGCCCTGCTGCCGACCGAGGCGCCGGCGGCGCGGATGGAAGGCCCGCTCCCCGCCGAGCCGTTCAGCGAGGCGCGGCTCGCCGCATTGCGCGCCGCGGGAAGGCCGGTGTTCGTCTATTTCACCGCCGACTGGTGCCTCACCTGCAAGGTCAACGAGCGCGGCGCGATGGCCAGCTCCGCCGTGGCCGAGGCGTTCCGCGCGCGCGGCATCGCGGTGCTGGCCGGCGACTGGACCCGCGGCGATCCGGCGATCGGCCGCTTCCTGGAAGCGCACGGGCGATCGGGCGTCCCGCTCTACCTCTACTACGCGCCCGGCCGCGAGGCCGAGACGCTGCCCCAGATCCTCACCGTGGGGCGGCTGAGGTCGCTGTAGACCGCTCCCACACTTTGGCCCCACCGAGATAGGTTTCCAGCACCCTCGTCTCGCGGATCTGAGCCGGCGTGGCGCCCGCGAAGATGTCGCGGTCGATGAAGAGGAAATCGGCCATATGGCCGGGCTCGAGCGTGCCGAGCCGGTCCTCGGCGAAGCCGGCATAGGCGGCGCCCCGGGTGAAGGCCGCGAACGCCTCCTCGAGGGTCAGGCGCTGGCGCGGCAGCCAGCCGCCGGGCGGCTGCCCTTCGCCATCCTCGCGGCTGATTGCGGCGGCGAGGCCGGGGAAGGGATTGGGGCTCTCGACCGGGAAGTCCGAACCGAAGGCGAGCGGCACGCGATTGTCGAGCATCGAGCGCCAGGCATAGCTGCCCTGCAGCCGATCGATCCCCATCCGCGCCTCGGCCATCCGCCAGTCCGACGTCTCGTGGGTCGGCTGCATCGAGGCGATGATGCCGTGCCGGCCCAAGCGCGGCAGATCGGCGGGATCGACGATCTGGGCGTGCTCGATTCGCCAGCGCCGGTCGCCGTCATAGGTCGCCGACAGCTCCTCGATCGCGCCGAGCAGGGCGGCATTGGCCTGGTCGCCGATCGCGTGGACCGCGACCTGGAAATGGTCCATCGCCGCGCGGCTCATCAGATTCTTGAGGACGGTATCGGTCATCAGCGGCAGGCCGCGCTGGCCGGGCGCGTCGCGATAGGGCGCCTTGAGCCAGGCGCCGCGCGAGCCCAGAGCGCCGTCGAGATAGAGCTTGACCCCGACCATCCGGAGCCGCCCGTCATAGAGCCACGGCGTCGGCCTCGTGCCGGCGATGGCGAGCAGATTGTCGATCCCGGAAGCGTAGGAGAGGATGCGCAGGTTGAGCGTGCCGGCATCGCCGGCGCGGCGCATCACCGCCCAGTCCTCGACGCTGGTGCCCATGTCGGCGACGGTGGTGAGGCCGTTGGCGAGGAGTATTTCCTGGGCGCGGGCCAGCGCGCGGTCGCGGGTCAGCGGCGGCGCCGGCGGGATCGCGCGCTCGACCAGATTCTGCGCGGCGTCGACGAAGATGCCGGAGGGGACGCGGCCGGCGCGCTCGATGCGGCCGCCGGCGGGCGCCTGGGTGGCGGCGGTGACGCCCGCCTCGCGCATCGCCGCGCTGTTCGCCCAGCCGGCATGGCCGTCGACCCGCTCGAGCCAGACCGGCCGGTCGCCGACGACGGCGTCGAGATCGGCGGCGGTCGGGAAGCGGCCCAGGCGCCAGCGTTCCTGGTTCCAGCCGCGGCCGACGATCCAGCGCGGGGTCGGGTTGGCGGCGGCATAAGCGGCGATACGCTGCCGCGCCTCGGCCAGCGAGTTGGTGTCGGAAAGGTCGAGCTGCAGCGCCCCCATGCCGAGGCCCATGACATGGCCGTGGGCGTCGATCAGGCCCGGGATCAGCGTCCGGCCGCGGCCGTTGATCAGATAGCGCGGGCGCGCGGGGCGGCGGTCGTCGCGGGTCAGCAATTGCCGCACGCGGCCGTCGTCGCCGACCACCATGCCGTTGAAGCGGAGCAGCCGCCCGTCCGCGCCCGCAGTGTAGCCGTTGACGTTGTCGACCAGCACGTCCGCCGCCGCGGGGGTGGCGAACAGGAGGGCGAGGAGGAGGAAGAGTCTGCGCAGCATGGCCCGGCGATAAGGCTTGTTTGCGCGCCGCGCCAGATGGTCTAGACGGCGCCGCAATGGCGCCCACCGACCTGCCCATCACCCTCGCCGACGTCGAGGCCGCCGCCGAGCGCATTCGCGGCGCGGTCGTGCGCACGCCGACCATGAAGAGCCTCACCCTCTCCGAGCGGACCGGCGCGGCGATATGGGTGAAGTTCGAGAATTTGCAGCATGTGGGCGCCTACAAGGAACGCGGCGCGCTCAACAAATTGCTGCTGATGGACGAAGCGACCCGCGCCCGCGGCGTGATCGCCGCTTCGGCCGGCAACCACAGCCAGGCGCTCGCTTATCATGCCAGGCGGCTGGGCGTCCCGGCGACGATCGTCATGCCGGCCTCGACGCCGACCATCAAGGTCAGCCAGACCGAGGGCCACGGCGCCGAGGTGATCCTCCACGGCGAACTGTTCGACGAGGCGCATGCCGAGGCGCTGCGGATCGCCGACGAGCGCGGCCTCACCTTCGTCCATCCGTTCGACGACCTCGAAGTGATCGCGGGCCAGGGAACGGTCGCGCTCGAACTGCTCGCCGACGCGCCCGACCTCGACGTGCTGATCGTTCCGATCGGGGGCGGCGGCCTGATTTCGGGGGTCGGAGTCGCCGCCAAGGCGCTCCGGCCGGGCATCGAGCTGATCGGCGTCCAGGCCGAGCTCTACCCGAGCATGTACGCGAAATTCGCGCGCGCGAGCATGAAGTGCGCCGGCGACACGATCGCAGAGGGGATCGCGGTCAAGGCGCCGGGGATGCTGACCGCGGGGATCATCAACCATCTCGTCGACGATATCCTGCTGGTTTCCGAGCGCGACATCGAGCGGGCGATCGTCCTGTACGTCGAGGCCGAGAAGACGGTGGCGGAGGGCGCCGGCGCGACCGGGCTCGCGGCCTTGCTCGCTCAACCGGACCGCTTCCGCGGCCGCAAGGTCGGCCTCGTCCTCACCGGCGGCAATATCGACACCCATTTGCTCGCCAACGTGCTGCTGCGCGACCTCGCCCGCTCCGGGCGGATGACGCGGCTTCGGATCCAGCTCCAGGACCGGCCGGGCGCGCTCGCCGCGGTCATGAAGCTGTTCGACGCGCACAAGGTCAACATCGTCGAAGTCTATCACCAGCGCGTCTTCACCAGCCTGCCCGCCAAGGACGCGGCGATCGACGTCGAGTGCGAAGCGCGCGACGCCGCCCAGCTCGACCGCCTCGCCGAGGCGCTCCACGCCGAAGGCTTCAAGGTCCACCCCGTCCCGATCGAGTGAATCGCGCAGGGATTAGGTAACGCTCTCCATACGTTCGTCCCAGCGTGGAACGGGTGCCGATCCGGACCCGTTTCGGCTTTCCAATCGCCCGGCCCGGGATCATATAAGGGCGGGCAAAACGCTTGTCCGGTGGAGTCGACTTGAGCGCACCTTTCCGCTTTCCGCGTTTCTTCGTGACGACGCCGTCGCCATGCCCCTATCTCGCGGGCAAGACCGAGCGGAAGGTGTTCACCGAGCTCGCGGGCCCGCACGCCAGCGACCTCAACGACGCGCTCGGCCGGATCGGCTTCCGGCGCAGCCAGAACGTCGCCTACCGGCCGTCCTGCCTCGATTGCGCCGCCTGCATCTCGGTCCGGGTCGTCGCCCGCGAGTTCCAGCCGAGCGCGACCCAGCGCCGAGTCATCCGCCGCAACCGCGACCTCGAGGTCACCGCCTGCAAGCCGTGGGCGACCGAGGAGCAATATGAGCTGCTGCGCCGCTACCTGCGCGCCCGCCATCCCGAGGGCGGCATGGTCGAGATGGACGAGCACGATTTCTCGGACATGATCGAACAGAGCCCGGTCAAGACCTATATCGTCGAATATCGCGAGCCGAGCGTCGACGGCGTCCCCGGCCGGCTGGTCGGCGCCTGCCTGACCGATCAGCAGACCGACGGCCTCTCGATGATCTACAGCTTCTTCGAGCCGGACGACGAGCGCCGCTCGGGCCTCGGCACCTACATCATCCTCGATCATATCGTCCGCGCCGGGCGGGCCGGACTGCCCTATGTCTATCTCGGCTATTGGGTCGAGGATTCGAAGCGGATGGCCTACAAGTCCCGCTTCCGCCCGCTCGAAAAGCTCGGGCCGGGCGGCTGGCACCTGTTCGACCCCGAGCAGCGCGAGCTGCCGCTCGCCTGACCGGCAGGCATCCCCGTCTTCGTCATGCTGACGAAAGTCAGCATCCATGAACACTCCGGCGGGAGCCTCCAAGATCCGTGTTCATGGATCCCGGATCAAGTCCGGGATGACGAGCTTTGACGTGCGGGCGGCGCTACAATTGCGCTTCGGCGAGGGCGGCCGCTTTCTTGGCTTCGGTTTCGGCGCGCATGCGGCCGGTCCGCTCGACCCGGGCGGCCATCTGCTCCCAGGCTTCGGCGGCGCGCAGGCAGCGCTCGCGGACGTTCTGCAGCGGCGTGGCCTGGGCATCGCGGCGCGCCTCGGCGGCGCGCTCGAGGTAGAATTCATGATGGGTGGACATTGAGAATCGGGTTCCTGCCGGAGGGATTGCCGCACGGCATAGGGACTTACGCCCTGATTCGCAAATCGCCCTCTAATCTTCGGGGGGCAGCAGCGCCGCCAGCTTCTTCGGCGCCACCGCGCGATAGCTCTCCGCCATCCAGCGCTTGAGAAGGTCGAGGTCCGGACTCTCGCCGGCGGCGAAGCGGCAGCTGATCCAGCCCGAGCGGCCGAGCCCATAGCCGGCCGGTTCGGCAAAATCGAAAACCAGGGCGAAGTCGCGGCTGACCGGCAGCTTGACGGTCATGCTGAGCTCTCCCTCGCTGTCGTCCATGAAGGCGAAGACCTTGCCGCGTACCTTCAGCGCGGTGTGCTCCCAGGGGAAATCCTCCACCGTCTCGGGAAAGCCGAGGCCGTGGCGGCGCAGCACCTCGAAGGGAGTCACGGCCTCACCCGAGGTCCGCCATGAACGGCGGGTCGGGGATCGTCGCCGCCGCGTCGGCGAGCAGATCGCCCCAGCGCGCGGAGAGGTCGTTGAAATAGCGATCGTCGAGGCCGATCCGGCGGGTCAGTACCTTTGCTCCGGTCGCGGCCGGCATCACCATGAGGTCGAGCGGCCGCCCGACCGCGAGGTTCGAGCGGATCGCGGCGTCGAACGAGAGGAAGCCGATCTTCACCGCTTCGCCGAGCGGGGTCGCCGGATGGATGGTGCGGTCGAGCATCGGCTTGCCATATTTGGTCTCGCCGATCTGGAAGAAGGGCATGTCCGGCTTGCACTCGATGAAATTGCCCGCCGAATAGATGAGGAAGAGCGCGGGCGGCGTGTCGCCGATCCGCCCGCCGAGGAGCAGCGAGGCGGAGCCGCTGATCTTCAGCGAGGCGAGCGCCTTGACGACCGTCTCGTTGGCGATCTGCATCGCCTCGCCGACCAGCTGGGCGGCGCGGAACATGCTGGTCGGCTCGGCGATCGTCCGCACCATCTCGCCGCCCTCGGCCGCGGGCAGGCCCTGGCGCAGCAGGCTGATCACCGTCTGCGAGGTCGAGAGATTGCCGGCCGAGGCGGCGTAGATGCAGCGGTCGGGGCCGTCGGCGAGGCAGTGCAGCTTGCGGAAGGACGAGATGTCGTCGACGCCGGCGTTGGTGCGGCTGTCGGCGATCATGATCAGGCCGGCGTCGAGCAGCATGCCGAGGCAATAGGTCATCGATCCTCTTTCAGCTTTGCGACTGGGACTGCGCCTGCGCCTGCGTTTCGTTCACCGCGACCTCTACCGTCAGTTCCTCGGCCCCGCCACCCGAACGTGCGCCCGCGACCGGGGCGGCGTCGCGATAGTCGAGGCCGCAGGCGACTCGGACATAGGCGTCGTCGGCGCTGATCCCGTTGGCGGGATCGAACGCGACCCAGCCGAGATCGCCGACCCAGGCCTCGGCCCAGGCGTGCGCCGCCTCCTGGACATGGGCACCGTCGCGGCGGAACAGGTGGCCGGAGATGTAGCGGGCGGGGATGCCGAGCTGGCGCGCCACGGCGATGAACATATGGGCGAAGTCCTGGCAGACGCCGTGGCCGGCGGCGCAGGCCTGCTCGGCGCTGGTGTCGGCCGCGGTCGCCTCGGTGTCGAAGCGCATCGCCTCGTAGAGGCGGGCGTTGAGATTGTGGAGGCGCCCCAGCGCCGGGTCCGGGCCCGAGGCGAGGGTGCGGGAAAGCGCGACGATCGCCGGCCCCGCCTCGGTCAGCGGCGTCGGCCGCCGGAAGACCTGCGGCGGCAAATCGTAGGGCAGCCCGGAAACGACGCCCGCCCGATCCTCGGTCAGCACCCGCCCGTTGACCGAGACCGAGAGCCGGGAAACCGGCTTGTCGACATAGAGCATGTGGGTGACGTTCCCGTAGCCGTCGCGGGCCTCGCGGAGACGGGCGTCAACATCGACGTCAATGCGCCAGTCGAGCACGGTCTGGCCGGCGAAGCTCAAGGGCGTCGCGCGCAGCAGCTGGATGACGCCGCTCGCGGGCCGGGCGTAGCCGTAGGTGGTGACGTGGCGGATGCTGAGCTGCATTCAGGATCCCTAGCTGAACCGGAACTGGCCGGCGATCGCGGCGCCGATCGCATTGTTGTCGCGGATGTAGGCGTGCAGCCATTCGTGCAGGCCGCCGCGGAAGATCGCGCCGATCTCGAGCTCCTGGAGCTTCGACAGGCGCAGGCGGGCGAGCCGGTCGGCCGGCCCCTGCCGCCCCGACCGCGCGCCGAACTCGCCGAGGAGGGCGACCGTCTCCTCGGCGGTCCAGACCAGCGAGCGCGGCAGCTCCCGGCGCAAGATCAGCATGTCGGCGACCAGCCACGGCTTAAGCGCCTCGCGATAGACGTGGCGATAGGCGGTCTTGGCCGAGACGATCTGGAGGATCGTCGTCCACTGGTCGCGGTCGAGCTTGCCGCCGACCTCCTGGCCTTCGGGCAGCAGCAGATAATATTTGACGTCGAGCAGCCGCGCGGTGGCGTCGCCGCGCTCGATCATCGAGCCAAGCCGCATGAACCAATAGCCCTCGTTCCTGAGCATCCGCGCGAGCGCGCCCTCGAAGCCGCGCAGCTCCGCCTTCAATTCCTCGACGAGGTTCAGCGTTCCCTGGACCCCGCCCGGGCTGGCGCGGGCATGGATCATCAGCCAGGCGCGGTTGATCGCCTCCCAGACCTCGCGGGTCAATGCGGTGCGGGCGGCGCGGGCATTGTCGCGCGCGGCGGTGATGCACGAGCGGATCGAGCTCGGATTGTCGGCGCTCAGGGTCAGGTAGCGGCGCGCGCCGAGCCCCTCGCGGCTGACGTCGAGCGGCGGCGCCCGCACCACCGAGAGCGCGCTCAGCCAGGCCTGCTCGACATGGGCGTGGCCGCCCAAAGCGGCGAGCCGGATCGTCGCCTCGACGAGCCGGGTGGTGAACTCGGCGCGCTCCATGTAGCGGCCGATCCAGTAGAGGTTCGAGGCGGTGCGCGACAGCATCAGGGTCCGAGCCCGGCCCCGGCGGGAGCCGCCTCGGCCGCGGCGAGCACGAAGCTGTCCTTGGTGCCGCCGCCCTGGCTCGAATTGACGACCAGCGAGCCCTTGCGCAGCGCGACCCGGGTGAGGCCGCCGGGGACGATGGTGACGCCGTTGGCGCCGGTGAGGACGAACGGGCGGAAATCGACATGGCGCGGCGCGAGCGCGTCGGCGCACTGGGTCGGCACGGTCGAGAGCGGCAAAGTCGGCTGGGCGATATAGCGCTCCGGCGCGGCCTTCAGCTGGGCGCGGAAGGCCTCGATCTCCTTCCTGGACGAGGTCGGGCCGACGAGCATGCCGTAGCCGCCCGAGCCGTCGACCAGCTTGACCACCAATTTGTCGAGATTGTCGAGCGTGTAGCGGAGATCCTGCGGCTCGCGGCAGCGCCAGGTCTCGACATTGGGAAGCTTCGCCTCCTCGCCGGTATAATAGCGGACGATCGCCGGCATGTAGGAATAGATCGCCTTGTCGTCGGCGATGCCGGTGCCGGGCGCGTTCACCAGGGTGACGTTGCCGGCGAGATAGGCGGCCATCAGCCCGTTCACGCCGAGCAGCGAATCGCGGCGGAAGACGAGCGGATCCAAGAAGGCGTCGTCGATCCGCCGGTAGATGACGTCGACCCGCACCGGCCCGTCGATCGTCTTCATCCGGACGATTCCGTCGTCGACCTCGAGGTCGCGCCCCTCGACCAGCTCGATCCCCATATTGTCGGCGAGGAAGCTGTGCTCGTAAAAGGCCGAATTGTGGTGGCCGGGGGTCAGCAGCACGCAGCGCGGCTCGCTCACCCCCTCGGGCGCGACCGAATAGAGCGTCTCGCGCAGCAGCTCGGGATAGGAATCGACCGGGCGGACCGGGAAGATGTCGAACAATTCCGGGCAGAGGCGGAGCATCGCGTCGCGATTCTCGATCATGTAGGAGACGCCCGAGGGGGTGCGGACATTGTCCTCGAGCACGTAGAATTGGTCGGCGCCGGTGCGGATGAGGTCGATCCCGCAAATATGGGCGTAGACGCCGTGCGGCGGCCGCGATCCGGCGACCGGCACGCAATATTGCGGGTTGGAAAGGACGATGTCGGCCGGGACGATGCCGTCGGCGATGATCCGCCGCGCCCCGTAGACGTCGTCGATGAAGGCGTTGATCGCCCGCACCCTCTGCTCGAGCCCGGCCGAGAGCCGCTCCCATTCGGCGGCGGAGAAGATGCGGGGCACGATGTCGAACGGGATGATCCGCTCGGCCGCCTGCTCCTCGCCATAGACGGAGAAGGTGATGCCGAGGCTGCGGAAGGCGGCCTCGGCGGCGTGCTGGCGCCGCGCGAGCTCGGCGGGCGGGGTGTCGGCCAGCCATTTGGCGAGCGGCTCGAAGCCGGCGCGCGCGGCCCTGCCGCGGCCCGCCCCCCAAAGCTCGTCGAACGCCTTGCCGTCGCCCATGGCGCGACAATGCACGAAAGGCGAAAAAGCGCCAATGGCGACGGGGATACCGGCGAAGCCAGGCTCGCCGGCCGCTTCCCCGAGCGCGAGGACCAGCTCGCCGGCATGATCCTCGGCGGGGACTATCAGGGGCCGGGGCGAAGCCCGGACCGGGCCGACGCGATGGTCTGGGCGCTCACCGAATTGCTGCTGGAGACGCCGGCGGCGGAGCCGCGGGTCAGGCGGCTTTAGGAGATTGGGACACCTACTTTTTCGTGAAAAGGTTACGTGTCCCCCTGAGGCCTGCTCGGGAAAGGGCGTCTTTGACGTCGGCGCCGCCTTCTAGTCTCGGTGAGAGGTGCGCGGGGTGGGGATGTGTGCCGACCTATGCAGCTCCAGGCCGGGAATCCCGCAGCCGTTTTGCCAAGGCTTGAACCTGCGCTCCACGATCTTCTTCGCCCGCCTGCAGGAATGACTCCTCTGCCTTGGCGAGCAACTGGAGCGACTCATCCCATGCCGCGGTGCCCTCTGCAGTTTGTCCAACCAGGAACCATAGCTCTGCAAGCGCTCCGGCGAGATTGAAGAGCACGCCGCCCTCTTCACCGGGCTTCACATCGCGACGTGGCTGCGATGAGACCCATCTGAAAAGAGCAATCGCCTCGTTTATCTCATCCACATTGTGGGTCTGGACGCCGACGACTTGCAATGCACCGGCAAGGCCCTCGCGTGCGTCTTGCGCCTTCCCCGAGCGATCATCCACCAAATCCAGCAGCCGTATAGCCTCGCGATAGTCACTTATGGCGTCAAGTAACTTCTCTTGGTCTTCCGTTGGATCAGCGATTTTGTGCCGTGCCATGGCACGGTAGTGAAGAAGATTAGCTTTGGCTTGGAGTTGCGTGTCGTATTCAGGCAGCCAGATATCTACGGTTTCTACGATTTCATTTAAGGCCCCTACACTGTTTCCGACGTTCTCGACATCGCTCAGGTCAAAAAGTGCGTCTAACAACGATAAGATGTTGGCGAGGCGTACGGAGCCCGTTGTGCGCCCCACGAGACTTTTGAACGCCTCCATCGCAACGTCGAGCATCGGGCGCTGGTTATCAATGTCCTCCTCGAACAGTGAAAGCGCGTTGAGAGCACGAAGTCGCTCGGCCTCCGGATTATCGTGCAGATCCTTCCCAGCGAGCGCCGCCCAGGCGTCACCGTACTCGCCTGCCGCGCGCAATTCAGCAGCGCGCAGGATCGGATCGTCGGCCGCTCCAAGATCACGACCGTGCTCTTCGGCATAATCGATACATCGCCGATATTCCTCAATCAGAATTCGGACTTCCGTTATTTCCTGAGGCGCCACCAAAAGGTCACGCTGCTTGAACAGTTCCGCTACCGGATCGTCAACCCAGCTAGGCTGACCAAGACGAAGCCGCCGCATCAGATCGCCGAAGAATTTGTCGGCCTCCCCTCCGTCCACCAGAAACTTGTTTTCGAGTGTCAAAAGCTCCCGGGTGCCTGGAGAAAGCTCCGTTTCCGTATTGTGAACGACCCAATAAACAACGAGACCATCCATCCGACGAGCGACAGAAAGGAGCATATCCATGATGCCTTCCTCGCCACCGGCATAGCCCACCACGACAAGAACGTCGCACGCTTGGAGGACCTGATGCATCATGGCGGGTGCGGGCTCATCCTCTTTCGTTTCACGCACTGCTCTTCGGCTGTTTCGCAGAGAATAGGTATGCATCGAGCCGTGCAGGTGAACTAGCTGAGGAATAGGTGGCCGCGCCACGATGCGATTCAGAGTCGAGAGTGCATCGGCCACGACAGGAATTCTCCCAGCCCGTATCATTCCTCTTAAAGCCAATTGGTCAAAGTTGGTGGTTAGGACACTATGGACGAACCGCCGTTCAACCAATTCCCCGAGACATGCGTGAGCCCAATTAAGCTTATCGCCAGCCAAATCTACGACTTCGGAAATGAGCTCCCTCTGTGCATTGGAGGACATGAGATGGTGCTCAAAGAATTCTTGATACAGCCTCGCCCAGTCGGGACCATCGGAAGTCTTGGGATAGTCGGGCGATATGCGGCCATCCTGAAGGAGCCAGTCCAAAGCCGCGCGTCCGAGGCGATCGAGCTCGGTGGCATCGGTCAAGTCGCCTATGTCCATGTCGAAGGCACCATTGTCCATTCGTCGCGAGTAAATCTGGGCTAGTTTTATCGCCACGCGACGGGCCATTCCGCCCGCCGCTGGAATGCCGGCGCTTACGGAGCACCCTGCGCCGATCAAAAAAACGGCGCGACCGCGTTCTGGTGGCTTGTCCCACGCTCGTTCAATCGCGTTCGCGAGATGCTCGACATCGACAAGGCGAGGGGCTTCATCGTTTGTCATCGATGCTCCCACCGGGCGACACGTTTAGGATGCGATAGGCGGTTAAGCTGGTTGGCATTGGCAGCCCTCGATTGCCCCACCCACTCTACAGCTGATGTTCAGCAAGTCGAGGGCTTCGATTGGACGGGCCTTGCCGAGCGAACAATCCCAACGTACGACATCGTCCCAAGTTAAGCATAGTCGTAATAGCTGTGGCGATTCAATAGCCGACGCTACTATCAGCTTAGAGACACTTGTTAAATGTATGTGTCATCTGCGCTAGTTTCCGTCTATCATGCATCATCAGCTTCGTTAAATTTATTAATTGGTATTTGAATTTATTTGTGAAACCGGACTCTAGAGAGGCCACCAGCCCTCAGGTATTAGATTACAAATTTTTAGTGGAGACGCCTTCCTATCCCCAGGCTGTAGCGCTATAAAAAATGATGCATTCTAGCTGGGAGCCCCGATATGGATGTCCGTTCGACCCTGCCACCCACGGCTCAGTCCGGTGATTGTCTTGATGCCAAGCTCGAGAGCGTCGCCATCGCCCGCCTGATCGAGGAGGTGCGCAGCACCGCTTTCGAGGTCACTCGCGCCTACAACCGGACCTACAACCGCCACAACCGCTGATCCGCGTGTGCGCATCGACACCGTCCTCCTAAAGGTTGCCAGCCGCTGCAACCTGAATTGCAGCTATTGCTACGTCTACAATATGGGGGACGAGGCCTGGAAAGGCCTGCCCAAGCGGATGCGCCCGGAGACGCAGGATCGGGTGATCCGCCAGCTCGGCGAATTGTATCGCCGACAGGATCATCCTTTCGCGGTGGTGCTTCACGGCGGTGAGCCGCTTCTGATCGGCGCATCCCGTCTAAGCCAGTTGCTGGAGGGCCTTCGTTCGACCCTGCCGGCGCCTTGCTCCATCAGCATCCAGACCAACGGCGTACTGATCACCAACGAGATACTGGACATCTGTGCCCTGCAGGGAGTCGGCATCTCGGTCAGCATCGATGGTCCGGCGGAGATACATGACTCATGTCGGGTGGACCGGCGCGATCGCCCAACCCATGCCGCGGTCGTCGCGGGCGTCGAGACCCTGAAGCGACATCGGGGGGCGGCGCAGTTGTTCTCGGGCGTCTTAGCCGTGGTTGACCCGACATCCTCGCCCGCCTCCGTCTACGCCTTTTTCAAGGAGCTTAGCGTCCCGAGCGTCGATTTCCTCTACCGCGACGGGAATCGGTCCACCCTCCCGCAGGGCAAGGCGGCCGTGGATTCGGTTGAATACGGGACCTGGATGACCGGCATTCTTCGCGTCTATCTGGCCGACAGGAACCCGCCCCGTATTCGCGTTCTCGACGACATGATGAAGCTGCTGCTCGGCGGCTCGGGCGTGAAGGAAGGTGTCGGCCTGACGGATTTCGGCATCGCCGTCATCGACACCGACGGCAGCATCACGAAAACGGATACCCTGAAGAGCTCGGCCCCCGGCGATCGGTTCGAAGAGCCCTGGTCGGTGCATACGCATGAGCTGGCCGAGGTCGTGCAATCGCCGGCCTTCCGCTTCTATCACGACCAGCAGCGGCCGACCTCGCCGATCTGCCATTCCTGCCCCCATCTCAATGTCTGCGGCGGCGGAATGCTCACCCACCGCTACGACGACGCGAACGGATACGACAATCCCACCGTCTTTTGCGCGGACCAGAAGCTGCTGATCGCGCGGATGACGGAAGCGCTTCCGCCGCACCTCAGCCTTCCCGCGGCAGCATGACCTGCCAGGCGCCGGTCGAAGCCCGCACGGACCCCTTCCCTCACGCCGTGAGCGCTTCCTTTCTCGATCCCAGCCTGGCGGAGCAGGTCCTCGACTGGCTTGAAACGGAAGCGCCGTGGAAGCTGCGGATTGCGGATTTCTACGAGCAGCACGAGTTCGAGCTGAGCGAGGACACCCTTCCCGCTCGCCTCGAGGGCCTCATCGCCCCCGAGGCGCTGGAAAGCTACATCGAATCCATGGTTGCGCCCATTGCGCCGGGCAATGTGCGTCTCGTGGAAGCCACCGCCCACCGGCTGTCCGGCGGCCAGACGATCCGGATTCACAACGACTATATCGGGGGGGAAGAGACGCATCGGCTCCTGGTGCAGTTGAACCGAAACTGGGCGGACGAGAATGGCGGCTTCCTGATGCTCTTCTCATCCTCGAACGCGAACGATGTCGCCCGCATCATCCGCCCGGTCCATGGGTCGGCGGTCGCGTTCGAAATCTCGCCAGCCTCCTACCATGCCGTATCCCCAACGGTGCGAGGCGAGCGTTACACCCTGGTCTTCTCCTTCCGGCGGGAGGACTGAGCGTGTCGGCATTGGTCGAACCCCACCGCCCCTGGCTGATTGAGTCGTTGCCGTTGGAGGCAACGCCTTCTTATCCCGGTTGGCTTGCTGATTTGATCGGAGAGCCCCCGGAGCCGGTCGCCTCAGAGCTGAAGTCCCGCGACTTCCTCTTCCTGACGGAGGAGGCGATCGGAGATCGCTCGGAAGTCATGGCGGCAGCCGAACACGTGATCGATCAGGAGCCCTCGGTCAGCGCCGTTGTCCGCGCAGTCGTCGCTGAAATTTATCTCTTGGGCGCTCGCGAAGAATATGACGTGAGCCACAGCGAGCCTCGCTGGCCAGGCTGGATCTTCGTTTCCGCCCCCCCCGCTGCTGGGCTGGTATCGGGCCTGCGGCTCGCCGAAAACGTCCTGCACGAGACAATGCATCTGCAATTGAGCGAGCTAGAGGCCCGGATACCGCTGGTCGCCGACACCGCCTCAAAACTGTATTCTCCCTGGAAGCAGGAGCCGCGGCAGCTGCAAGGCATCCTTCATGGACTGTATGTGTGCGCATGCATCTCGGCCTATTTCCGAGATCTTCTAAGCGCTGGGGAGATAGCCCAAGAGGGAATCGGCCACGTCCGCCGCCGCATCGATTCCATTGGTGAAGAGGTCGCCTCGGTTGCGATAGACTCTCTTCGTCACGGGCTCACCGAGGCGGGAAAAGGGTTCCTGGAATCTATCTCGCGCGCCGAGCGGCGGCTATGCCGGCCCTGAGTACCGCTGAACAGCGGCACTCCCCCGTAACCGCCCCTCGCATTGGCTAACACCATCTTAACCAATTGCCCCTTAACTGCCCTCTCACAGGGCACAGCGTAGCAGGACAAAGGGCGATGACGGGCGAGCGGCAGGGCGAAGGCGACCTTCAGCGGCGGATCAGGATGTTCGATACCGACGGCAATCTCGAGGAGAGCTGCCGCGAGATCTGGACCCTGATCGAACCCGACAAGCGCGCCATCGCGCGCGCCTATTGGGAGCGCTACGCCCAGTCGGACGAGCTGTCGCGGCCGATCACGCCCGAGAAGATCGACGAGCTGACCGAGCGGATCGTCCCCCATATCGAGGCCAAGCACGGCGCGCTTTCGGACCCGCACTGGGTCGAGATGACGCGCGGCTATGTCGAGGCCGCGACCAAGGCCAATATCTCGCTGACCACGCTCTATTCGGGGATCACCGCCTGCGGCCAGGCGGTGCTCGACGCGGTGGTGCGCGCCTGCGCCGGCGACTCCGGGCGGCTGGCGCGGCTGTCGCGCGCGGTGCTGGCGCTGACCGCGCTCGAGATCGACGTCTTCTCGGCCCATTACGACGTGCTGCGCACCGCCGCCGAGCGCGAGCGCCGCGCCGCCAAGGGCGACGATTTCAACAAGGAGATCATGAGCGTCGTCGAGACCGCCGCATCGGGCAGCCGCAAGGTCCGCGGCCAGGCCGCCGACGCCTCGGCCGCCGCCCGCGGCATGCTCGGCAAGACCAGCGAGGTCGCCGCCGCCGCCGAGCAGAGCGCGGTCGCGATGCGCGAGGCCGCCCAGACCGCGGCCGGCCTGATCATGGCGATCGAGGAAGCGCGCAACGAGGTCGAGGTCGCCGCCGGAGTCGCGACTCGGGCCGGCGACCAGGCCTCGCAGGCGGTCAAGGTCAGCCAGGCTTTGTCCGCCCATGTCGAGGCGATCGAATCGATCCTCGGCCTGATTCGCGACATCGCCGGCCAGACCAATCTGCTCGCGCTCAACGCCACCATCGAGGCGGCGCGCGCCGGCGATGCCGGCCGCGGCTTCGCGGTCGTCGCCCAGGAGGTCAAGAGCCTCGCCGCCCAGACCGCCCGCGCCACCGACGACATCACCGCCAAGATTTCCGCGATCCAAAGCGCCACCAAGCAGACCCTCGACGCCAACGACTCGATCCAGAGCACCGTGGGCGAGGTCCAGGTCAGCGCCGACCGCATCCGCAAGGCGATGGAGATGCAGGCGCAGACGGTGACGATGATCACCGCGGCCGTCGACGAAACCGCGCTCGCCGCCGATTCGATGTCCTCGACGATCGCCGCGATCCGCGCCGACACCGAGAATGTCGCGAGCGAGATCGACGAGGTCGAGCAGAGCTTCGGCGAGGTCGACGAACAGATGGCGAAGTTCAAGGCCAGCGCCGGCAAGTTCGTCCGCAGCTTCGCCGCCTGACCGCTAGCCGCGGGGCGAAAGCGGCCATCGAGAATAAATCCGTTTCTTCGAAGCCCGTACGGGGATATTCTGCGCGCCGTCATGGGGCAGGATCGGATCTCCAGATTGAGCGAGGGGCAGCGCCAGTGCCTGCGCATGGTCTATCGCCACATGGAAACCAAGGAGATCGCGCGCACGCTCGGCATCAGCCCGGACGGCGTCGCCCAGCGGATCAAGACCGCGATGCGGATCCTGGGCGTCCACCGGCGCCGCGACGCGGCGAGGCTGCTCGCCGAAGCCGAGGGCGCGGCGGGCGCCCCGTCCTACCCGTCGCAGGTTAACCCGCCGTGGGACATTGCCAGTGCGCCCGAACCGGCGACAATCGCCGCATTGTTCGAGGGCGAGCGGCGGCATTACGGCGAACCTTCGGGCCGGGGACTGCGGGAAGAGCAGATGGCTTACGAAGCCGCGATCCCGTCCCCGCCCGGCGCCAGGCTGCCACTCCCGGTCGGAGGAGCAAGACCGAATGATGTAGGAGTGCTGACACGATTGGCGTGGATAGTCGGCATAGTGGTCGGAATCGCAATTGCGTTTGGCGGTTTATTCGCTGGAGTGGACGCAATCGTCAGGCTCATAGTGGCACTGAACAACCAGTAAGTCTCGACAACCGGAAGCAATGGGCCGTGCAGCATCACTGCGCGGGAGGGAGATTTTATGCTCAAAGATCGTCGCGAGGCCGCAATCAAGGTCGCCGAGAGCCTGTTGGCAGCCGAAGACGCGATAGACATTGCCTTAGCGCGCACGGCCGAACTGAATAGCAAAATGGTCACGGCTCGGAAGGATGCCAGTCTATCGGCCTTGGTCGGTCAAGAAGCATTTGAGGTCTCAGCCGCCGCCTTCGCTGCGTTGGCTCGCGCGCGGTGCGACATCGTCGAAACTCATAGGCGGTTGAGCGAGGCAAAGATCCAAGTGGGGCTACGTACTGTGGCTATTGGCGATGAACTACCCAAACCGCCAATGCCAACCGGAGACGCTCGCCATTTGCAAGCGGTCGCGTGACTAGTGAAATCGACGGGATGAGTCTTGTGCCCAAGAGTCACCAAATCACCGATCAGGAGGCCTTGATAGGCATCTTGGCGGCGATCGGCCCCCAACAGAGGAGGGGGGTCGGCTTGACCGGATCACCATTGCGTGGTCCGGTCAAGCCATGGTCAAATTCCTGTTCTTCAACGCCCTCTTGCTCGCCTGTTGCGGCTACGCATTCCTGCGAGGAGGGGCGCCAGAGCGGATCGGAGCGGCGATCTTTGCAATCGGCACCGGTCTCACCGTCGTTGCAGCATCCAGTCCCGCCACTCGCTTTGCGTCGCTTGAAGTCGGAATTCTCATTGTCGACGGGGCAGCCCTCGTCGGTTTTCTAATCCTCGCACTATTCGCGGAGAGATACTGGCCATCATGGTTGACAGCGTTGCAAGCCATCGGAACCGCGGGGCACGCCATAAAACTGGCGGACCCGGAGGGATTCCCTTGGGCTTACGCTTTCGCACTGGCGTTCTGGAGCTATCCGATGTTGTTGCTGATTGCGCTGGGGACGTTCCGCCATCAGCGGCGGGTGGCGAAGTTCGGTGTCGACAGATCTTGGTCGAGCTTCTCCGCCCCCTGGGCGCGCAGGCGGGAGACTGGGCCGACAGCCTAGTCGATGAGTTCGGGTCGCTGGCGGCGGTCCTCGCGGCCGAACCCAATGCGCTGGCGCGCACCGTCGGCGATGCCGGCGCCGTGCGGCAGCTGCGCGCGGTTCGGGCGGCGATGCTGCAGGCGCTGAAGACCGAGGCGCTCTCCGGGCCGGTTTTCTCCAATTCCGAGGTGCTGATCGACTATCTGTTCGCCGACATGGCGCATCTGCCCGCCGAGCGGCTGCGCGTCCTCTTCCTCAACGCCAAGAACCGGCTGCTGCGCGACGAGCTGATGGGGGAGGGGTCGATCAGCGAGATGTCGATCTACCCGCGCGAGATCATGCGGCGCGCGCTCGAAACCGGCGCCACCGCCCTCATCCTCGCCCACAACCATCCGTCGGGCGATCCGCAGCCGAGCAAGGTCGACATCGACGCCACCTGGCGAGTCGCCGAGGCCGGCCGGCCGTTCGACATCCGAATCCACGACCATGTGATCATCGCCCGATCGGGCTGGTCGAGCTTTCGCGCTCTTGGCCTGATCTAGGGGGCGCGAGAAAAATGGGGGATAAAGTGAGATTATTCTTTCTGGATGTAATAAATCCGCTAATCTGGGCCGTCGGAAGAGCAGACCATGCAAGACGCGGGTTCGGAGAAGATTCAGCAGGCGATAGATTCGGTGCAGCAGGCGCTCGGCCGGATCGCGGCCCTGGCCAGCGTCCTCCCCTCCTCATTAGCGGGCGCTTCCTTGGCCGCCATGGCTGAGCGGCTCTATCTGGAGCGCCGCCGGCGCGACGATTATTTCCCGGCCGGGCTGTTCGGCGAGCCGGTTTGGGACCTGATGCTGGCGCTGTTCATCGCCCGCGAAGAAGGGCGCAGGCTGAGCATCGCCGAAGCCTATGAAGCGGCGCGGGTGAAGCCCGCCGCCGGCCGCCGCCTGCTCGCGAGGATGGAGCGGTCCGGCCTCGTCATCCGCTCGGGCGGGCAGGAGGACCTGCGCAAGCGCTATGTCGGCCTGACCGCGAGCGCCAGCGAGCGGATGAGCGACTATCTGACTCGGATCCTCTGACAGACTCCCTCTCCCCACTGGGGAGAGGGGAGAAATGGTGACTGTCACCGTTTTTCCGCTTATCCGCGCCGAATGACGCAGCCGCTCCACATCCTCGTCACCGGCACCAGCCGCGGGATCGGCGAATCGATCCTCGCCGCGTTCGAGGATCATCGCGCGATCGGCCATTCCACCCAGGGCGGGGGCGGGCGAATCGCCGCGGACCTCGCGCGGCCGGGCGTGGCCCAGGGCCTCTGGGACGAGGCGCTGGAGCGGCTCGAGGGGCGAATCGACGTGCTCGTCAACAATGCCGGCATCTTCGAGGCGGCGCCGATCGAGTCGGACGACTGGACCGCGCGGTGGGAGCGGACGCTGAGGATCAACCTGATCGCCGCGGCCGAGCTCAGCCGGCTCGCCGTGCTCCACTTCCGCGAGCGCGGTGGGGGCGGACGAATCGTCAACGTGTCGAGTCGCGCCGCCTGGCGCGGCGACAGCCCCGATCACTGGCATTATGCGGCGTCCAAGGCGGGCATGGCGGCGATGACCAAGACGATCGCGCGCGCCTATGCCGGCGAGGGCATCTACGCCTTCACCGTCTGCCCGGGCTTCACCGTCACCGGCATGGTCGAGGACTATCTCGACAGCCGCGGCGGCGTCGCCGCTTTGGGCGAGCTGCCGATCGGCCGGCCGGCGACCACCGCCGAGATCGCCGAGACGGTACGCTGGCTCGCGCTCGAGGCGCCGCCCTCCGCCACCGGCACCGCGATCGACGTCAACGGAGGCTCCTATGTCCGCTGAACCCACGCCGGCGCGCGCGGGCAAGGGCCCGCACTGGATCATCTGGGTGTTCGCGATCGTCGGGCTGCTCGGGGTGGCCGCGTTCATCTACATCGCGGCGACCATCATGCGCTTCGAGAGCGGCCGGCCGCCGCCCGCCGAAGTCGTCGGCGAAGGGCCCGAGCTCAGCTTCATCGTCAGCGGGGTCCGGTTGCTCGAGAGCAGCAACCTGCTCCAGATCAACATCGCGGCGGCGCCGGCCGGGCGGCGGTCGGCGCTCGGCTCCTATTCGGGCGGCGGCGGCGAAGACCTGCGCAACATCATCCTGCTCGACCGGACCACCGGCGCCACCCGCCGGATCCTGCCCGACAACGGCCGCCGCATCGCGGAGAGCTGGTTCCTGCCCGCGCAGGCCGACATCCTCGTCCCGCGGGCGGGAGACAGGATGGTGGCCGGCGAGCAGACGCCGCCGCCCCCGCCGGCCTATTTCGCGCTGCTGGTCGCCCAGCCGGGGCAGAACGACCTCTTCGACCTGCTGGTCGGCACGCTCGCCGGCGGCGGGCAGACCTATGTCATGCAGGGGCTGGAGGGCGTCGACAGCGTCTGGATGCAGAGCCCGACCCGGATCGGCTTCATCGTCCGCGAGCGGTTCAACCTCCATTACCGGATCGTCGACATCCCGACCCTGCGGGTCGTGCAGTCGCGCCGAATCGCGATCTGATGGCCGACACCTGGAAGGTCACCCTTCCCTGCACCCGGGCGGAAGCGGAAGCGCTCAGGGAGGACATCGCCCAGTTCGCGGCGCTCGATTCGCCGCCGGTGCTGATGACCAGCGAGGCGGACGGCGAAGCCTGGCGGATGGACGCCTATTTCGATTCGGCGCCGGAGCCGGGCGACCTCGCGACGTTGCTGGGCCTGATGCCGAGCGCCCGGACGGCGAGGCCGATCGTGGAGCAGCTCGGCGACGAGGACTGGGTGACCTTGAGCCAGCAGGGGCTCGAGCCGATTCGCGCCGGCCGCTTCTTCGTCCACACGCCCGCGCATCGCGATCGGGCGCCGGGCGATGCGGTGGCGCTCGAAATCGACGCCGGACGGGCGTTCGGCACCGGCCAGCACGAAACCACCACCGGCTGCCTGGTCGCGCTCGACCGGCTCAGGGCGGGCGGCGCGCGGATCGGCAACCTCGCCGACATCGGCACCGGCACCGGCCTGCTCGCCTTCGCCGCGCTCAGGCTGTGGCCGGCGGCGCGGGCGATCGCCTCGGACGTCGACCCGGTCGCGGTCGAGGTCGCGGCCGCCAATGCGGCGGTGAATCGAATCGCCCTCGGCCGCGCGCCGGGGCAGCTGGAGCTGGCGGCGGCGGCGGGCATGGACCATCGCCGGCTCGAGGCGCGCGCGCCCTACGACCTCGTCATCGCCAACATTCTCGCCGGGCCGCTGATCGATCTCGCTCCCTCGCTCGCGGGCGCGCTGGCGCCGGGCGGACGGCTGATCCTGGCGGGCCTGCTCGGGCATCAGGCCGGGGCGGTCGCGGGCGCCTACCGGCGGCACGGGATGAGGATGGCCGGGCGAATCGACCGCGGCGACTGGCCCACGCTGCTGCTGCGCAAGCGCCGCTAACCAGAATCCGTCATCCCGGACCTGAGCCGGGAGCCATGAACACCCGTATCGTCAATTCTCGCGGGCTGAGTTCATGGATGCTGACTTTCGTCAGCATGACGGATGGGGGGACTCAGTCGTTGAGGCCGATCGAATCGAGCAGCGGCGTCGAGAAGGCGTCGCGTTCGGCCTTGTCGGGCATCAGCGCGTGGCGCACCCTGGTCCAGTCGTCGACCGCGGCGCCGAAGCTGTTTCGCACCCGCGCCCGGGTCAGCGAGTGGATCTTGCCCCAATGCTGGGCGAACGGGATCGACTCGGCGTCGAGCCGGTCGCGGAAGGCGGCGATCACCCGCCGGGTCGCCTTGGTGTCGACGCCGTCGAAATCGATCACGCAGGTCGGTTCGAAGCAGGTGAAGCCGAGCAGCGCGGGCGACTTCCTCGTGTAGCGGCAGGCGCAGGCGATCGGCGCGCCCTTGTCCGCCTCGAACACCGCCCGCGCCGCGGCGAGCGCATCGGCGACCCGCGCGACCGGCACCGCGGTGGCGGAGCCGGCGACCCCGGCCTTCGAATTGGTGTGGTTGTAGGTCTCGCCCGGCGTTCCCAGCCGGCCCGAAAATTCGGCGAGCTCGGCCTTGATCATCAGCGGCGTCAGCGCCGGCCGCAGCGCCGGGGCGACGTCGAGCAACTTGCCGGCGACAGCGGGCAGGTCGTTGCCGGGCTCGTAGCGGCTCTTCAGCGTGTAGTCGGGCAGGTAATCGGCGGGGCAGGGCTCCTTGTAGCGGACCGTGACA
This sequence comes from Allosphingosinicella sp., assembly GCA_035941735.1. Lineage (GTDB taxonomy): Bacteria > Pseudomonadota > Alphaproteobacteria > Sphingomonadales > Sphingomonadaceae > Allosphingosinicella. The sequence continues at coordinate 105,870 of DASZDS010000019.1, read as the reverse complement.
TAGGCCGTGCCCGGATCGGAGGGGACCACCGTCGCCATGAAGAAATAGGGCCGCCGCGCGGGATCGGGGAGGGGAGTCGCGGCGAAATCGAGGCTGGACATCGCCTTCGCGACCTCGGCGGCCTTCATCCGCTTCAGCGAGGAGAGCAGCAAATAGCGCGGCACCGCGCGCAGCAGCACCGCATGGACCAGGCCCAATGCGCCGAGATTGACCAGGGCGGCGCGGAACAGCAGCGCGTCGCGCCTCGGCTCGGCGCCGAGCCTGGCGGCGAAGGCGGCGTTCATCACCGGCGCGTCGGGATGCTCGATCCAGAGGTTGCGGCTGCCGGTGAGGAGCTGGATTCCGGCGACCTGGCTCTCGATCGCGCCGACGTCGATCGCCGAGCCGTGGGTGCCGGTGCCGATCATGCCGGCGACGGTCTGGCCGTTGCTGGCGCCCGAGGTCCTGAGCGCGCGGTCCCGCGCCGGCGTCTCGAGCGCCTGGTTGATCTTGGAGATGGTTCGCCCGCACTGCGCCAGGATCAGCGCGTCCGGCTGCTCGCGGCTGGCCGGATCGAGGCTGGCGGGGGCGACCGCGAAGCTCATGTCGAGATTGTCGGTCTCGAGCGCCCAGCCGTCCTTGCCCGCCGCGACCTCCGAGAAGGACCAGCGCGAGCCGACCGGGCGCAGCCGGACCTTTTGCGCCACCGCGTCGCGGACGATCGCCTGGAGGCGGCCGGCGGTGTCGCGCATGCCGTCGAGCGTCGACTTGCCCTTGGCCTTGTTGAGGATCGTGAGCCGCGCCTTCAGCGGCACGCTGACGGTGCCGTGCAGGTTTTGCCACGTGTCGGGCGCCTTGCGGACGAGGTCGGGGTCGGCGGCCATGGTTCAGCCCCCGGTCGACCCTTCTTCGGTCGAGCCCTCGGACGTCGGCGCCTTGGCGCAGCGATATTCGAGTCGCGTCGGCATCCACAGGCCGAGCGTCAGCACGGTGGCGAGCGCCTGGCCGAAGGTCTGGCGGACCCGGACCTGGTCGAGCAGATTGGTCGGGCATTCGGCCACCGTCCGCCGCTCGACCGCGCCGAAGGCGGCGGCGTTGCTGTCGACGCCGATCCACGGACCCGCGGGATTGGGATCGGCGACGGTCAGGCGGTGATAGGCGCAGCCGCTCAAGAGCAGCGACGCGGCGACAGGCAGGACAGTCAGGCGACTCATCGCACCCCTCCCCTTCATTCATTCCGATGTATCAGATTCGCGGGCGTGCGCGGCGCGCAAATAAGACCAGAATGGCGCGGCTATGAAGACTGGGCGGCCGCGACGATTTCGAGCCATTCGGCCTCGGTGACGACCTTGATTCCGAGCTCCTCGGCCTTCTTCAATTTCGAGCCGGCGCCCGGGCCGGCGACGACGAGATCGGTCTTCGCCGAAACCGAGCCGGCCGCCTTGGCGCCGAGCGACTCGGCCTGCGCCTTGGCCTCGTCGCGCGACACCGCCTCGAGGCTGCCGGTGAAGACGATCGTCTTGCCGGTGACCGGCGAGTCGCGAACTTCGTGGACGACGTCCGCCACCTCCACGCCGGCTGCGAAGATCGCGGCGATGACCTCGCGATTGTGCGGCTCCTCGAAGAAATCGAGCAGGGCCGAGGCGACCTCGGGGCCGATATTCTGGGTGCCGACCGCCTCCACCACCGCCTTGCCGCGGCGCTGCAGGAATTTGCGCTCCTCCTCGCCCTCGGCCGGCGCCATGTCGCGCCGGATCGCCAGGGCGCCGTCGATCATCGCCTGAAACGCGTCCCAGCTGCGGTAGCGCCGGGCGAGGTCGCGCGCGGTGACCTCGCCGACATGGCGGATGCCGAGCGCGTAGAGGAAGCGGTCGAGCGGCGGCTTGCGGCGCGCGTCGATCGCGGCGATCAGGTTCGCCGCCGAAATCTCGGCCCAGCGCTCGCGGCTCAGCAATTGCTCCCTGGTGAGGGTGAAGATGTCGGCGGGCGATTGCAGCAGGCCGTCGCGAAAGAAGCTTTCGATATGGGTGATGCCGAGCCCTTCGATGTCGAGCGCGTGGCGGCTGACGAAATGGCGGAGCCGCTCGACCCGCTGGGCGGGGCAGATGAGGCCGCCGGTGCAGCGTATGTCGACCTCGCCCTCCTCGCGCACCGCGTCGGATCCGCATTCGGGGCATTTGTCCGGGAAGACGAAGGCTGGCCGGCTCTCATCCGGGGTGAGATTTTCCAGCACCTGCGGAATCACGTCGCCGGCGCGCTGGATCCGGACGCGGTCGCCGACGCGCACGCCGAGCCGCGCGATCTCGTCGGCATTGTGGAGGGTGGCGTTGGTGACGGTGACCCCGCCGACGCCGACCGGCCGCAACCGCGCGACCGGGGTCAGCTTGCCGGTGCGGCCGACCTGGATGTCGATCGCCTCGAGCAGGGTCTCGGCCTTTTCGGCCGGGAATTTGTGCGCCAGCGCCCAGCGCGGCGCCCTCGCGACCTGGCCGAGCCGCCGCTGCCAGTCGAGCCGGTCGACCTTGTAGACGACGCCGTCGATCTCGAACGGCAGGTCGGCGCGGCTTGCCTCGATCGCGCGGTAATGGACGCGCAGCGATTCGAGGCCGGCGCAGCGCATGAGATCCTGCGCGATCGGCACCCCCCAGCCGGCGATCGCGCGCATCATGCCGAATTGGCTGTCGGCGGGCAGCGCCGAGACCTCGCCCCAGCCGTGCGCGTAGAAGCGCAGCGGCCGCGCCGCGGTGACGGCCGGATCCTTCTGCCGGAGCGAGCCGGCGGCGGCGTTGCGCGGATTGGCGAACTGGCGCGCCTTGTCCGGCTCCTCCGCCTCGGCGAGCAGGCGCGCGTTCAGCGCCGCGAAATCGGCCTTGGACATGTAGACCTCGCCGCGAATCTCGAACACGTCCGGCGCCCCGGCCGGGAGGCGCTGCGGGATGTCGGCGATCGTGCGGGCATTGGGAGTCACGTCCTCGCCGGTGGTGCCGTCGCCGCGCGTCGCGGCGAGGACGAGCGCGCCCTGTTCGTAGCGCAGCGAGCAGGACAGGCCGTCGATCTTGGGCTCGGCGGTCAGCGCGACTTCCTCCTCCTCGCTCAGGCTGAGGAAGCGCCGCACCCGGCCGAGGAAGTCGGCCACCTCCTCTTCCGAAAAGGCGTTGTCGAGGCTGAGCATCGGCAGCGCGTGCCGGACCTTGGCGAGGTGCCCCGCCGGCGCCGCGCCGACTTGGCGCGACGGGCTGTCGGCGCGGACGAGGTGAGGGAATTGGGCCTCCAACGCGGCGTTTTCCCGGACCAGGGCGTCATATTCGGCGTCGCTGATCTCCGGCGCGTCCTCGGTATGATAAAGCGCGTTGTGCCGCGCGATCTCCGCCGCAAGGCGCTTCAGCTCAGCGGCAACGTCGGCTTCCGTCACAGCCCGGACGTCGCGAGGAGAATGAAGAAGCCGACGAACGGCACCGCCATCAGCACGTCCACGATAAAGGCGGCCACCAGGAGGCGCCTGGCCACCGTGCGTCTGATCGCGGACAGGACCAGCCAGCCGGAAAATGCCATGGCCGCGCCAAAGCCCATCCAGCCGTATGTCATGACGCGCGCGGTCTCGTTGCATTGATTGCCGCAGATCGCGGTCGCGATCTGAAGAACGTAGATCAGACAGGTCGCGGCCGCGACAATCCACAGGGCGCTCGCGCCGAGCATGACAGCCTGCATCGGCGATGCCTCGCGCGGCGGGTCGTGATCGATGAAGCTCACGCCGCCTCCAGCAGCCTCGAGGCCTGCGCCCGCGCCTCGTCGGTGATGTTGGCGCCGGACAGCATGCGGGCGATCTCCTCGCGGCGGCGGGCCTCGTCGAGGAGGTGGACGCCGGTGCGGGTGACGAGGCCGTCATGGCTCTTTTCGATGAGCAGGTGGCGGGCGCCGCGGGCGGCGACCTGGGGCGAATGAGTGACGACGAGCACCTGGCCGCGCGCGGCGAGCCGGTGGAGGCGCTCGCCGACCGCGCTGGCGACGGCGCCGCCGACGCCGCGGTCGATCTCGTCGAAGATCATCGTCGTCGCTCCGCCTTCCTCGGCGAGCGCCACCTTGAGCGCGAGGATGAAGCGCGACAGCTCGCCGCCCGAGGCGATCCGGACCAGCGGCCCGAACGGCGCGCCCGGATTGGTCGACACCTCGAACTCGACGCGGTCGCGGCCCGCCGGGCCCGGCTCGGCCGCGGCGAGCGCGGTGCGGAACCGGGCCTGGTCGAGCTTCAGCGGCGCCAGTTCCGCCGCCACCGCCGTGTCGAGTCGCGCCGCCGCCTCCGCGCGCGCCGCGCTCAGCGCCGCCGCGGCGTCGTCGTAGCCGGCCCGCGCATGCTTAAGATCGGCCTCGATCGCGGCGATCCGCTCGCCGCCCGCCCGGATCGCGCCGAGCTTTCCAGTCAGCTCCAGCTGGAGGGCCGGCAGCGCGTCGGCTTCGACGCGGTGCTTGCGCGCCAGCGCCCGGATCTCGAACAGGCGCGCTTCGGCCTCCTCGAGCCGGGCCGGATCGAAGGTCAGCGCGTCGGCGGCGCGATCGAGCGCCGCTTCGGCGTCGGCCGCCTCGATCACCGCGCGGTCGAGCGCCGCCAGCGATTCGGCGAGCAGGGGATGCTCGGCCGCGATCCGGTCGAGCCGTCGCGCCGCCTGGCGGATCTGGGCCAGCCCGCCCTCCGAACCGCCGAGCAAGGCCGCGATCGTGCCGAGCTCGTCGCCGAGCCGCGCGCCCGCCTGCATCGACGCGCGCAGGGCGGCGAGGCTTTCCTCCTCGCCCGGCTCCGGGCGGAGGCGGCCGAGCTCCTCGACCGAATGTTCGAGCCACTCGCGGTCGCGCGCCGCCGTCTCCGCCTCGGCGCGCGCCGCGGCGAGCGCCGCTTCGAGCGCGCGCAGCCTTTGCCAGGCGGCCTCGGCCGCGCCGGCGTCGATGCGGCCGTAGGCGTCGAGCAGGGCGCGGTGGCCGCGCGGGTTCAGGAGGCCGCGATCGTCATGCTGGCCGTGGATCTCGACCAAAGTCGCGCCGAGCTCGCGCAGCAGCGCCGCCGAGACCGGCTGGTCGTTGACGAAGGCGCGGCTGCCGCCGTCGGCCTTGACGATGCGGCGGATGACGAGCGGCTCGCCCGGCTCCGCGGCGAGCCCGTTGCCGTCGAGCAGCGCCAGCGCCGGATGATCGGGGGGCGTTTCGAAGGTGACGCTGACCGCCGCCTGGCTTTGGCCGGCGCGGACGAGATTGCTGTCGGCGCGCGTCCCGAGCGCGAGCCCGAGCGCGTCGAGGAGGATCGACTTGCCGGCGCCGGTCTCGCCGGTCAGCACGCCGAGGCCGAGCCCGAACTCGAGCTCGAGCGTGTCGATCAGGACGACGTCGCGGATCGCAAGGGCGGTCAGCACAAGCCTGTCTCTGCCACCGCGCCGCGCGGCAGATCAAGTCGCGGGCGGCTGAGCGGCGGCCGCCGCTTGCGGGGCGTGGCGCTGGACGAGCTCGTAGGCGCGCTGGTACCAGCGGGTGTTGGGATAATTGGCGCCGAGGACGGCCGCCGAGCGGCGCGCCTCTTCGGGTATGCCCAGCGCCAGATAGGATTCGGTGAGGCGCATCAACGCCTCGGGGGCGTGGCTGGTGGTCTGATATTCGTCGATCACGGTGCGGAAACGGACCGTCGCCGCCAGCCATTGCCGGCGCCGCTGATAGAAGCGGCCGATCTCCATCTCCTTGCCGGCGAGGTGGTCGCGGACGAGGTCCACCTTGACCCGCGCGTCGGCGGCATAAGGCGAATCCGGGTAGCGGCGGACGACCTCGCCCAGCGCCTGCAGCGCCTGGCGGGTGACCGCCTGATCGCGGGTGACGTCGCTGATCTGCTCGTAATAATTGAGCGCGATCAGATAGAGCGCATAGGGCGCATCGCGGTTGCCGGGGTGGATCGACATGAAGCGCCGCGCCGATTCGATCGACTTGGTGTGGTCGGCGGCCGCATAATAGCAAAAGGCGCTCATCAGCTGCGCCCGCCGGGCCCAGATCGAATAGGGATGCTGGCGCTCGACCTCGTCGAAGATGAGCGCCGCCTGGGCGTAGTTGCGCTGCCGCATCCGGTCCCAGGCCGCGTTGTACAAGGTGTTGACGTCGCGGGCGACGTAGCGCGTGTCCGCCTTCGTCCGGCCGCGCCCGAGCAGCGAGGCGCAGGCGGAAAGTGGAACCAGGCTGACGGAGAGCGCGAGGAGCAACGCGGCACGGGATTTGATCTGCATGGCGGGCTTCTTAGCGGAGGGTCGGGCGGAGGCCAAGCGGCGTCTCGCATCAGAGCGGCCGGGCGATGAACGCGCGTTTAATGGCGCGTCCTCGACCCGGCTTTGCTATGCGCGTCGCGATGCTGCGCGTGCTCACCCTCGCCACCCTGTTCCCCAACGGCGTCCGGCCGGCCTTCGGCGGGTTCGTGGAACGGCAGACGCGCGAGCTCGCCGCGCTGCCCGACGTCGAGGTCGAGGTGGTGGCGCCGGTCGGCCTGCCGGTCTGGCCTTTGTCGCTCCATCCCCATTATTCCTGGCTGCGGGCCCTGCCGGCGCGCGAGACCCGCAACGGCCTCGTCGTCCACCGGCCGCGCTACCGGATCTGGCCGGCACTCCTCAAGGCGCGGCGACCGGAGGCGATGGCCGCGGCGCTGCTGCCCTTGCTCCGCGACATCCGCAGCCGCTTTCCGTTCGACGTGATCGACGCCGAGTTCTTCTGGCCCGACGGGCCGGCGGCGAGGCGCCTCGCCGATGCGTTCGAAATCCCGTTTTCGGTCAAGGCCCGCGGCAGCGACATCCACCTCTGGGGAAAGCGGCCAGACATCGCGGCGCAGATCCTCGCCGCGGGCGAGGCCGCGGGCGGGCTGCTCGCGGTCAGCGCCGCGCTCCGCCGCGACATGATCGCGCTTGGGCTGCCGGAAGAGAAGATCCGGGTCCATCATACCGGCGTCGATCTCGATCGCTTCCGGCCAGATGCCGGCGCGGCGCCTGGCGTCGAGAAGCCCGTGCTGATCACCGTCGCCAACCTGATCCCGCGCAAGGGCCAGGAGTTCGCCCTCGCGGCGCTGGCGCTGCTGCCCGAGGCGACCCTGATCCTGGTCGGGGCGGGCCCCGACCGCGGCCGGCTCGAGGAGCTCGCGCGAACCCTCGGGCTCGCATCGCGGGTGCGGTTTCTCGGCGCGCGGCCCCACGAAGCGCTGCCGGGGCTGCTCGCGGCCGCGAACGTGATGGTGCTGCCGACGGCTTCGGAAGGCCTCGCCAATGTCTGGGTCGAATCGCTCGCCTGCGGCACGCCGGTGGTGACGAGCGACGTCGGCGGCGCCCGCGAGGTGATCGACCGGCCCGAGGCCGGCCGGCTGGCGGCGCGCGATCCGGAAGCGATCGCCGCGGCGGTGCGCGAGCTGCTCGCGGCCCCGCCCGATCGGGCGGCGGTGCGCGCGGCCGCGGCGAGGTTCAGCTGGGCGCGCAACGCCGCCGAGCTGCGCGACCACCTCGCCGGCCTGGCCGGCTAGAGCGGCATCAGCGCCGCGACGATCCAGCGGCCTTCGCCGCGCAGCATGGCCCAGGTGCGCGCGGCGGCGCGGCTGTCCATCGCCTCGACGCCGATATCCATCGCCTCGAGCGCGGCGACGAAGCCGCGCGGCGGAAAGGCCTGGGCCGCGCCGGTGCCGAGAATCAGGAATTCCGGCGGCGGTTCGAGCGCCAGCAGCGATTCGACATGGGCGGGTTCGAGCCGGTCGAGCGCCGGCGCCTCCCAGCGCGCGGCTCGCTCCGGCGTCAGCAGCACGCTTTCGTAGGGCGCGCCGTCGACCAGGAAGCTGCGCCCGGCGAAGCCCTGCACGCGCGGGCCGGGGCCGGGCGGGTTCGCTTCAAACCTGGGCGCCGTCATAACCTTCGTTGCGCGGCCCGCGCTCGGCGCGGCTGACCGGATCCTTGGGCAGGAAGCTGGCCGTGGTCACGCCGAGCCAGACCAGCACCGGCGAGGAGATGTAGATCGACGAATAGGTGCCGACGAAGATGCCGACGAAGATCGCGATGGTGAGCCCGAAGATCACGTCCGGCCCGATCAGCAGCAAGGCGAGCAGCGCCAGCAGGATCGACAGGCTCGTCACCATCGTCCGCGACAGCGTCTCGTTGAGCGAGAGGTTGAGCAGGGGCACGATTTCCATCTTTCGGTATTTTCGCAGATTTTCGCGGATCCGGTCGTAGACGACGACGGTGTCGTTCAGCGAATAGCCGACGATGGTCAGGATCGCGGCGACGACGTTCAGGTTGAACTCGAGCTGGGTGAGCGAGAAGAAGCCCATCGTCATCCAGACGTCGTGGAACAGCGTGACCAGCGCCCCGATGCCGAACTGCCATTCGAACCGTATCCAGATGTAGATGGCGATGCCGATCATCGCCAGCGTGATCGCCAGCGCGCCCGATTTCAGCAACTCCTCCGAAACCTTGCCCGATACCGTCTCGACCGCGTCGAAGCGGGCGTCGGGATGGAGCCCGGTGATCGCGCCGCGGACCTGGGTGGCGGCGCGGGTGGCGGCGGTCTCGCCGCCCTCGGGCAGCGGCATTCGGATCGAGATGACGTTGGGCGAGCCGAATTCCTGCAGGCTCGCGTCGCCGAGGCCGAGGCCGTTCACGCGGCTGCGCAGCTGATCGAGATTGGGCGGCTGGCTGAAGGTGACGCGCACGCTCTGGCCGCCGACGAAATCGACGCCCCAGTTGAGCCCGCGGGTGAAGACGAGCGCGATCGAGGCCGCGGTGATCAGGATCGACAGCACCAGCGCGATGTTGCGCCACCGCATGAAATCGATGTTGGTGTTGTCCGGAACGAGCTTGAGCAGCTTCATATGTGCAGTTCCTTCGGCCGGGCCCGGCGGACCCAGAGCGCGACCATCATCCGGGTCACGTTGACCGCGGTGAACACCGAGGTGACGATGCCGATCATCAGCACCACGGCGAAGCCGCGGATCGGCCCCGAGCCGAAATAATACATCAGCACGGCGGCGATCACGTTGGTGATGTTGGCGTCGAAGATCGCGGTCTGCGCCTCCTTATAGCCGGTCTCGAGCGCGTCGAGCAGCCGCCGCCCGCGCCTTTGCTCCTCGCGGATGCGTTCGTTGATCAGCACGTTGGCGTCGACCGCGGCGCCGATCGTGAGCACGAAGCCGGCGATTCCGGGCAGGGTCAGGGTCGCGTTGAAGAGGGCCATGATGCCGACGATCATGAGGCCGTTCAGGATCAGGCCGATCGTCGTGTAGACGCCGAACCGGCCGTAGGTGATCAGCATGAAGAGGATCACCGCCAGCGTGGCGACGATCGAGGCGATCACGCCGAGCCGGATCGAATCGGCGCCGAGATCGGGACCGACGGTGCGCTCCTCGATCACGTGCAGCTCGACCGGCAGCCGGCCCGAGCGCAGCGAGATGGCGAGCTGGTTGGCGCTCTCGACGGTGAAGCTGCCGGCGATCGAGGCGCTGCCGCCGAGGATCGGCTCGCGGATGTTGGGAGCCGAGATGATTACATTGTCGAGGATGATGGCGAACGGACGGCCCACATTCTCCTGGGTCACCCGGGCGAAGCGACGGCTGCCGGCAGTGTCGAAGCTGATGGCGACGGCGGGCTCGCCATTCTCGTTGTAATTCTGGCGCGCGTCGGCGATCTGGTCGCCGCTGATCATGGCGCGGCGCTGCACCGCCATCGGCCGCGACTGGCCATCCTCGACATAAGGAAGGATCTGGATGCCGGGCGGGGCGCGGCCGGCGCGCAGCTGATCCTCGGGAATCTGCGCGACGAGCTTGAACTCGAGCCGCGCGGTGCGCCCGATCAACCGCTTCAGAGCTTCCGGGTCCTGCATGCCGGGGACCTGGACCATGATCCGGCTGGTTCCCTGGCGGATGATGGTCGGCTCGAGCGTGCCGAGCGCATTGATGCGGCGGTCGATCACCTCGCGGGCATTGCCCATCGCCTCGTCGATCGCCCGCGCGATGCCGCCCTGGTTCTGGCGCATGGTGATGCGGGTGCCCTCGACGCCGACGTCCCAGTCCTGGGTGACGGAAAGGGCGGTGCCGCCCTGGCTCTGGGCGGCGGCGATCTGGCGCGCCTCGCCGAGCTGGGCCGGGTTGCGGACGACGAAGCTGAGCTGGCCGCCGCTGGTCGAGACCTCGCCGACGCGGATGCTCGCGCGGCGCAGCTCGCGGCGCATCAGCTCTTCCATTCCCTCGAGCCGCTGGCGGGCGACGTCGGCCGTCTCGGCCTCGAGCAGCAAGTGGCTGCCGCCGGCGAGATCGAGGCCGAGATTGACATGGATCTTCTGCTGGACGGCCTGCACCCAGTGCGGCAGGTTCGCCATCGCGCGCGGCGGAATCAGGCTCGGCACGGCCAGCAGCACCCCGAACGCGCAGAGCAGGGTGATGCCCCAGACCTTCCAGCGGGGGAAATTCAGCATGCCCGCACCTTAATCGTTCGCCGCCTTGGCGCCGTGCGGGCGGATGTCGCTCAGCATCGTCTTGACCACCCGGACGCGCACGCTCTGGGCGATTTCGATCTCGACCTCCTCGTCGTCGACCTTGGTCACCTTGCCGATCAGGCCGCCATTGGTGACGACGATGTCGCGCGGCTTGATCGCGCCGACCCGTTCCCGGTGCCGTTTCATCTGCTGCTGCTGAGGCCGGATCATGAGCAGGTAGAAGATGGCGAGGATCGCGACCCAGGGCAGAATGCTGAGCCAGATCGGCGGGCCGGCCTGGGCTCCGCTGGTCGCGGCCTGTGCGAAGGCTGGGGATTCGAACATCTGTTCCTACCTGGAAAATAGGGGCGCGGCGCGAAGGCGCTCGCCTTGGAAAGCGCGGTGCGCCTATCATGGGGACTGGCGATTGCCAAGGCAAGGACAGGGAGGCGTGAAATGATCATCGTGATGGGCGAGGTGCGGTTCGGCGACGGCGAGATCGCGCGGCTGAAGGATGCGCTGGCGCGCAATGTCGAATCGTCGCGGGCCGAAGCGGGCTGCGAACGCTATGCCTATGGCGCCGACCTCGGCGACCCCAACGTGCTGCTGATCACCGAAGCGTGGCGCGACCAGGCCGCGCTCGACGCCCATTCGGCGCGCATCCCCGAGCTGATGGCGCCGCTCGCCGGCGCCGACATCCGCTCGATCAGCATCAAGGCCTATGAGGCGAGCTTCCTGCAGAACGTAATGGGCGATTAGCGCATCGGCAGGATGATCAGAGTCGAGGTGCCGTGGGCGAGCAATTTGCCTTCGGCCGAGCGCAGGAACGCTTCGGCGGTGGCGATCTGGCGCCCGCGGCTCAGCACCCGGCCCTCGCAGCGCACCGGGCCGCCATCGGGGGCGATCGGGCGAGTGAAGTTCACCTTGGTCTCGACCGTCGTGTAGCCGGTGCCGGCGTCCAATTCGGTGTGGACGGCGCAGCCGCAGGCGCTGTCGATCAGGGTCAGCGCCCACCCGCCATGCACGGCGCCAAGCGGGTTGAGCAGGCCGGGATTCGGAATCCCCTCGAACAGTGCGCGGCCCTCATCCACCTCGACCAGCCGGAATCCCATCGTCCCGCCGATGGGCGCGGCGGGCAGCTCCTCGGCGAGCATCGCGCGCAGCATCTCCAGGCCGGTCAGGCCCTTGATCTCGTCAAAGGTGCTCACGCCAAATCGCATCGCCCGCCCCGTTTCGGCAGGCTGCCCGGGCAAGTCAACCGCCGCTTGCCTTCATCCGGGCCGCCGCCTACATGCGCGCCCTTGGTCGGGGCGTAGCGCAGCCTGGTAGCGCATCACACTGGGGGTGTGGGGGTCGCTGGTTCGAATCCAGTCGCCCCGACCACTATTCGAACCGCGGCAGGCTCACGCCCTCGCGCTCATTGTCCCAGATCATCGCCATGATCCGCCAGCCGCGCTCGGGATCGCGGAACAGCTGGATCGAGTTGATGCCGCGGCGCTCGGGCGTTGCCTCGTCGGGGGCGCGGCGGGCCTCGTAGGCGCTCCAGACGTGGGCGATGTTGCCGAACAGATCGATCCGGCGGGCGGTTTCGACCTCGTAAAAATCATTTTCGGCGAAGAATGGCGTGGTGTCGCGCGCATAATCGGCGAGGCCCATGATCCGGCAGGCGGGGCGGCCGTCTCCGTCCACCCAGGTGCGGATCTGCCGCGCCTCGGGATGAAAGCAACGCGCCTGCCGCGACCAGTCGCGCGGCCCCTTCGGGCCCGAGATCATCGCGTACATCTCGTCGACCGCCGCGCCGATCGCCGCCCGGTCCTCGTCCTCGCTCATGCGCCGTCCCGCTCCGCCCGCAGCACCGGGCCGTAGAGCCGGCCGATGCCGATAAGGGCGATGCCGAGGCCGAGAAAGGAAATGATCCGGAGTATGCCCTTGAGCTCCGAGGCGTCGACCAGGAAGACCTTGACGATGGTCGCGGTCAGCAGCAGCAGGCCGGCGAGCCGCAGCGCCTTGTCCGGGATGCGCATGCCGGCGAGGATCAGCCCGATCGCCACCGCCAGCCCGGCCAGCGAATAGCCGTAGGTCTCGGCGAGCGGCAGCTCCGGGCCGGTCAGGATCGCGCCGTGAAAGGCCTGCCGCACCATCAAAGCGACGCCGGCGATCAGGGCGGCGAGGAAGGCGGCGAGCCAGAAGCCCGAGCGGGTCGCCTCCTCGGCCCGGCGCCGCGCCGCGTAGAGCCAGAGCGCGCTCAGGAGATAAGCGGGCAGGATCAGGTTGAGGACCGGGATCGTGCCGACCCACTGGTCGTAGCCGACCGGATTGAACAGGATCATGTCGAACCAGATCAGCCGCGCCGCCGCGAGCGCGGTGAGGGCCGCCCCCGCCCGGCGCAGCGCCGGCCGGCCGCCGAGCAGCCAGCCGGCGAGGAACAGGGCCTGGGTGATGATCGTCCGTTCGATCAGGGCGCGGGCGACGAAATCGCCGCCCTCGGCGAGCCCGAACGCCTGCTTGAACCAGACATAGGCCGCGGCGGCGCCGAACAGGCCGGCGACGGCCGGCAGCAGCCAGCGCGCGCGGTCCGGCAGCGGCGGCAGCGCCACGTGCAGCGCGGCGAGCAGCAGCGCCGGCAAAGCGAGCGAATAGAAGCCCGCCAGCGCATCCGGCAGGAGGTCGGCGGTGACATGGAAGCCGATCAGCCCGCCCGACAGCGCGATCCACAGGTCCGGCACCATCGCGAGCGCGCGCAGCGCGCCGGCCGCCGCCGCGGTCAGCGCGACGGTCCGCGCGGCGAGGTCGCCCAGCCGCCGCGCCACCAGCGCCATCGCCAGCGCGACCGCGAGCCAGCCGCCGGCGACGAGATCGGCCGGGGCGAGATCCCAGATCGCGGCGCCGGCGAGCAGCGCCGCGGCCGCGCCCGCCATCGACAGGGTCGGGCTCGGCGGCGGCCCGGCCGAGGCCGATTCGCGGTTCGCCCAGACCAGCAAAGCGGGGCCGACCGCGAGCGCGGCGAACAGCGCCCCCCATGCCGGCCGGTCGAGCAGCTCCGGCCGAAGCGCGCGGACGATCAAGGCGGGGCCTATCAGGCCGAAAGCGGCGATCCCGGTCCACAGCGTCCGCCCCCGCCACAGGGCGAGCGCGAGCCCGCCGCCGCCGAACAGCAGGGTGATCCCGATCGCCGCCTCGGGCACGAACGGGTCGGCGACGCTGCCCGCCTTGGCGGCGAGCAGGATCAGGGCCAGGCCGAGGCCGACCGGCGGCGCGACCTCATATTCGGGCTTGAGCAGGGCCAGGACGATGCTCGCCGCGCCGAGCAGGCCGAACAGCGACCAGGCCTCGATGCCGAGATCGGTGCGGGCGACCAAAGCGGCGAGCTGGAGCGCGGCGATGGCGAGCGGCTGGATCAGCCGCAAATGCCGCCCCTGGCCGGGCCGCGCCAGCGAGGCGGCGACTCCGAGCAGGAGGACGAAGACGCCGCCCGCCAGCGCGTCGCCGGGCGGCTTGGTGAGGACATAGCCGCTCCAGACGAAGCTCAGCAGCACCGCGGCCGCGGCCAGCCAGGTCCAGCCGCGCCGCCAGGCGATCGCGAACAGGGCAAGGTCGAGCAGGGCCAGGTAGGCGAGCAGCGGGATCGCGCTCGCGCTCGGCTTGCCGACGAGGAACGGCGTCAGGAAGCCGCCGATCAGGCCCATGACCGCGGTCGGCGCGCCGTGGCGCAGCGACATCGCCAGCGCGCCGGCGCTGACCACGACCATCGCCGCGCCGGCGGCCCGGTCGTCGAGCAGGCCGTAAAGGACATGGCTGCCATAAGCGGTCGCATAGAGGATCGCGAGGCCCGCCCCGGCGAGCACCTGGGCGATCCGCGGATCGTCGGAGAAGCGCCCGAGCCGCGCATATTCGGCGCCGCCGATCAGCACCAGGCCGAATGTTGCGGCGCCGATCATCCGCGCCGCCGGCGTGATCAGCCCGACCTCGATCGAATAGCGGACGAGCAGGATGCCGGCGACGAACAGGGCCGCGCCGCCGATCCAGATCAGAAGCCGCCCCGCCACGAAGCGCTCGAACAGGCCGCCGAGCGTTTCGGTCCGCTCGGGCGGCTCCTCGCGGATTTCTTCCGGGTGCCAGTCGAACGTCACCACGCCCGCCGGCGAAGGCGCCGGCGCCGGCGCCGGGGCAGGCGGGCGCTCTTCGACGGGCCGGGGCGCCGGCTCGGGTTCGGCGCATGGCTCGGGCTCGGCGTGCCGCCCGGGGGCAACACGCCCTTCCAGCTCGCGCAGGCGCGCGTTGAGGCCGCTCATCTGGACGAACAGGACGACCACCGCGCCGAGCAGCAGCAGGAGGAGCAGCAGTTCCATCCCGCTTTGCCTAATCGAAGGATCAGGTGCGCGCCAGCATCACCGCGCTCACCTCGCCCGCCCAGCCGGCCCGCGCCGCGGCGAGGCAGTGGCACTTTCGCCCGGTTCGCCATGCCTGGTCCTGTGCTACGATCCGTCCATGACATACCTGATCGTCAAAGCGGTCATCTCGGGCTTCCTGATCGCGGTCGCTTCCGAGGTTGCGCGGCGCTGGCCGGGCTGGGGCGCGCTGATCGTGTCGCTGCCGCTGGTATCGATCCTCGCCATGCTCTGGCTCTGGCGGGATACCCACGATCCGGTGCGGATGGCGGCGCACGTCGAAGCGACGTTCTGGTTCGTGATCCCGTCGCTGCCGATGTTCCTCCTGATCCCGTCGATGCTGAGGCAGGGCTATTCGTTCTGGTGGGCGCTACTCGCGGGATGCGCCCTCACCATCGCACTCTATCTTGGGATGACGTGGGTCGGGCCGAGATTTGGGCTCAGGCTCTAGCGAAGGTTGGTGCCTGGCACGTGCCAGGCACCAAGATGCTGCTTCAGATACGGGCCAGCGGCACGGCGGTGACGTCGCCGGCCCAGCCGGCCCGCGCCAGCGCGAGCGCGCGGTCGGCGTCGCGGGCCTTGCCGAGCCGCCGTTCGGCGAGCGACAGCGCGTAGAGCGCGAGCGGATCGTTCGGCCAGTGGCGCAGCGACGCGCGCAGCTGCGCGCGAGCCCCGCGCGCGTCGCCGGCGGCGAGCATCGCGGCGGCGAGGCTGCGGCGCACCGAATACCAGAAAAGCGGCGGATCGCTGCCCCTCAACGAGGCGAGCTGGGCGTCCATCGCCGCGCGATAGGCGGCCTGGGCGGCGGCGGCATCGCCGGCCAGCATCGCGGCCCGCCCCTCCAGCACCTGCTGCAGGACGGCGGCGAGCGGCGTCCCCGCCGGCCCCAGCGACGGCGCCTCGCTTCCCCGGCGCAGCGCCGCGATCGCCGCCGCCTCGGCGCGCACCGCGCCCGCGTCGCCGCGCCGCGCCAGCGCCTCGCCGCGCGCGTAACGGCGCAGCACCTTCTCGATCGCATTGTCCGGTTCGGCCATCGCCAGCGCGGCCTCTATGTCGCCGTGCAGCCCGCGCGCATAATAGGTCGCCGAGCCGAGCAGCCGCGCGCCGGCGCCGGCACGGCGGACGAGGAAGGCGTCGCGATACTGGTCCGAAACCGCCAGCGCGGTGGCGCCGTCGCCCCGGATGAGCGCGCTTTCGATCGCGAAGTGCATGTTGTGGCGCAAGAGACCGGTCCGATAGTCGGAGGGCGGCGGCCGCACCCGGCGGGCGAAGCTGCGGTCGGCGGCGACGGCGGCGACGTTGGCGGCGGCCGCGTCGCGATAGCGGCCGACGCCGTAATAGGAATGGGACGGCATGTGGACGAGATGGCTCGCCGCCGGCGCGATCTTGCCGAGCCGGTCGGCATAGGGCACGGCCAGCGCCTGGCGGTCGATCCAGTCGGTCAAATGGATGTAATAATGGATGGCGCCGCCATGATCGGGGTTGCGGCGCAGCACCCGCTCGAGCAGCCGCTGGCTCGAGGAACCGGGGCGGATCCGGCGCGGGGAAACGACCATCCGCGCGTCCGCGGCCATGATCGCGATCGTATCGTCGTCGGGCAGGCGGCGCGCCGCGCCTTCCAGGAAATCTGCGTAGGCCGCGTTGCCGAAGGCGGCGCCGTCGCGGGTGCGGATCGCCATGGCTTCGACCAGCGTCCGGTCGCGCGGCGAGAGGCGCTCCGACAGCGCCACCGCGCGGCGGGCGGCGGCGCGGGCGGCGCCGAGCTCCTCGGTGCGCGGCTGGAGGTTGATCGTCGGCCCGCGCGCCCAGGCCTCGCCGAAGAAGCAGAGCGCGCAATCGGGATCCAGCTGCTGCGCCTTCCGGAAGGCGCGGATCGCCTCGGCCTCGTCGAACGCGTAGACCAGCCGCACCCCTTGCGCGAACCAGGCGCGCGCCTCGCGGTTCGCGCTGTCGGCCTCGAGCCCGGCATAGCCGAGCCCGTCGACCAGCACCGGGGAGCCCCCGCCGGCGGGGCGCTTGGACGCGTCGGCGACGGGAATGGAGCAGGACCCGCCCGCGAGCCGCGGATCGCGCCGCGCCGAATCGCCCGTGCTTTCAGCGGCCAGGGCGGTCGCGCCGAGCGCTGCCGCCAGCAATGCGATCTTTCGGCTGGCGAGGCGGGCCATGCGTTTCTCCTGAAAATCCGGCCCGACGATATCGCGCATCCCGATCCTGCGGAAGCGGCACCTGAGTTGACAATACAAACTAGTTTGCATATTCTGGCGGGAGGAGGACGAATCCATGGCTGGCATCACCATCGACGACATCGAGCGCAGCGAGCGGGTGCGCGCCGTCACCGACAATTTCTTCTTCTGGCAGGGCCGCCGCTTCATCGCCCTCGGCCCGGTGCTGATCGTCGCCGCTTTCGTCACCAATGCCCGGATCGACGAACGACTCACCAAGGGATTGCTCATCGCCGCAACGGTGCTCGCGTTGATCGTCTCGGCCCGCATCGGCCGCCGCTACCGCGCGGAATTCGGCAGCGTCCGGCCGATTCCGGGCGCGCATGCGCTCCGCTCGCGGATCAAATGGCTGCTCGTCTATCCGGCGATGTTCGCCTCGCTCGCGCTCGACAGCCTCTATCCGCAGGCGCTGCCGGTCTTCCTGTCGGGCTTCGTCTGGGCGGTGGGGCTGGTGCTCTATCGCAAGTCGACCGGGCAGGGCCGGGTCCATTATCTCACCCTCGCCGCCTGCCTCGCCGGCCTCGGCCTCGTGCCGCTCGCCACGGCGATCACCGGCCGCGAGCTGGTTTCGGTGATGCTGCTGGTGCTCGGTGCCGGCTATACCGCCGCCGTCCTGCTCGACGATGACGAAATGCGCGCCGTGATGAAGGGCGCCTGAGGTGGACCAGACGCCGTTCGCCGAGCTGGCGGCCGTCGACCGCCTGGTCCACGAACCGTCCCGGCTCGCCATCCTCTCGGCCCTGCTCGCCTGCGCCGAGGCCGACTTTCAATATCTGCTGACCGTCACCGGCCTCACCAAGGGCAATCTTTCCAGCCATCTCTCGAAGCTCGAATCGGGCGGGCTGGTCGCGGTCGAGAAAGGCTATCAGGGCAAGATACCCTGGACCCGCGCCCGCCTCACCGCGGACGGACGCGCCCGGGTCGAGACGCATTGGCGGGACCTGGAGCGCATTCGTGGCAATGCGCGCCGCTGGCGCTGAACGTTGCGCGGCGGCGCGGCGCATCCCAGATAGGGGCGGCAACAGCGGGAGCCCAAGATGGAAGTCTGGCATGGCACGACGATCCTCGGCGTGCGCAAGAACGGCAGGATGGTCGTCGCCGGCGACGGCCAGGTGTCGCTGCAATCGACGGTGATCAAGCCCAATGCGAAGAAGGTGCGCCGGCTGGGCGAGGGCGCGGTGATCGGCGGCTTCGCCGGCGCCACCGCCGACGCCTTCACTTTGTTCGAGCGGCTCGAGCGCAAATTGGAGCAGCATCACGGCCAGCTGATGCGCGCCGCGGTCGAGCTCGCCAAGGACTGGCGGACCGACAAATATCTGCGCAACCTGGAGGCGATGATGATCGTCGCCGACAAGGACGTGACGCTGATCCTCACCGGCAATGGCGACGTGCTCGAGCCGGCCTCGGGCATCGCGGCGATCGGCTCGGGCGGCAATTTCGCGCTCGCCGCGGCGACCGCGCTCTACGATTATGAGGAGGACGCCGAAGCGATCGCCCGCAAGGCGATGAAGATCGCCGCCGAGATCTGCGTCTACACCAACGACCAGCTGACGGTCGAAGTGATCGAGGGCGCGGCCGCCTGACGCGTCACCCCAGCGAAGGCTGGGGTCCAAGCGGAGTCCGCATGGATTCCAGCTTTCGCTGGAATGACGAAGAAGGCTAGGCTGTCGCCATGGACCGCCGCGCCTTTCTCGGTTCCGCCGCCTCGACGCTGGTGCTGCCGGGCTGCGCGACGACGATAGCGCGGCCGGCGGCGCGGGGCTGCCTGCCGCCGGTGAACGTCGCGCCCGAGCGGGTGATCCGCACCCTGGCCGGCCTGCGCCCCTATCGCGCCCAGGGATTCGTCGTTCGGGCCGAGCCGCTCGGCGACAAGCGCCTGGTCCACAATTACGGCCATGGCGGCTCGGGGATCACCCTTTCCTGGGGCACATCGAAGCTCGCTACCGAGCTCGGCCTGCCCGGCCACCAGGGCCCGGTCGCGGTGATTGGCGCCGGGGTGATGGGGCTCTCCACCGCCCGCCTGGTCCAGGAAGCGGGCTTTGCGGTCACGATCTACGCCAGGGCGCTGCCGCCCGACACCACCTCCAACGTCGCCGGCGGCCAGTTCCACCCGTTCGGCCATTACAACCGCGAGCTGGTGACGCCGCAATGGCGGGCCCAGTTCCTCGCCGCGCTCGACTATAGCTGGCGCCGCTTCCAGATCATGGTCGGCGAGGATTACGGGATACGCTGGCTGCCGACCTATGCCGAGAGGAGCGGCGGCCCCGAGCCGCAGCTCCTGCCGACCTTCCCGCCCGCCAACCGCCTGCTCGGGCCGGACGAGCACCCCTTTCCGGTCGCCGCGATGACGCGCTACGACACGCTCTATGTCGAGCCCGGCCGCTATCTGCGCCAGCTGATCCGCGACGTCCAGCTCGCCGGCGGACGGATCGCGGTCCGCGACTTCGCGACTCCGGCCGGGCTCGCGGCGCTGCCGGAGCGGCTCGTCTTCAACTGCACCGGGCTCGGCGCCCGCGCCCTGTTCGGCGATACCGGGCTGGAGCCGGTGCGCGGCCAGCTCGCCATGCTGCTGCCCCAGAGCGAGATCCGCTACGCCTTCCTCGGCGAGGCCGGCCACATGTTCCCGCGCGCCGACGGCATCCTTTTGGGCGGCACCTTCGAGCGCGGCGAATGGGACGCGACTCCGCAGCCCGACGCGATCGCCCGCATCATCGAGTCGCTTCGGCAATTGTTCGCGGGCTTGCGCTGCACCGCCTGAACGCCAATCTAGCGAAGGATGAACTACCAGACCTCCTTCCCGGACGTCGGCCGGGACCAGCAGCAGGCGAGAGCGGCGGGATCGATGAACGAGAAGCTCACTCCGAAAGCCGTGGTCGCCGCGCTCGACGAGCATATCATCGGCCAGGACGAGGCCAAGCGCGCGGTCGCGGTCGCGCTCCGGAACCGCTGGCGCCGCCAGCAGCTGCCCGAGGATCTGCGCGAGGAAGTGACCCCCAAGAACATATTGATGATCGGGCCCACCGGCTGCGGCAAGACCGAGATCAGCCGCCGGCTGGCGAAGCTCGCCGACGCGCCCTTCGTCAAGGTCGAGGCGACCAAGTTCACCGAAGTCGGCTATGTCGGCCGCGACGTCGAGCAGATCGCCCGCGACCTCGTCGAGGAGGCGGTGCGCCTCGAAAAGGAGCGCCGCCGCGAGGCGGTGAAGGACGCCGCCGGCCAGGCCGCGACCGAGTGCCTCGTCGACGCGCTCACCGGCAAGGACGCCAGCGCCGCGACCCGCGAAAGCTTCAAGAAGATGCTCGGCGAGGGCCATCTCGACGCCAAGGAGGTCGAGATCGACGTCATCGACCAGCCGTCGACGCCGTTCGAGATCCCCGGCATGGGCGGCCAGGTCGGCATGATCAACCTCTCCGATTTGATGGGCAAGGCGATGGGCCAGCAGCCGCGCAAGAAGCGCAAGATGCCGGTCCGCGAGGCGCTCGCCAAATTGCTCGAGGAAGAATCCGACAAGCGCCTCGACCCCGACGACGTCAACCGCACCGCCTTGAAGGACGCCGAGGCGAACGGCATCGTCTTCCTCGACGAGATCGACAAGATCGCGGTTTCGGACGTGCGCGGCGGCAGCGTGTCCCGCGAAGGGGTCCAGCGCGACCTCCTGCCGCTGATCGAGGGCACCACGGTCGCGACCAAATACGGGCCGATGAAGACCGACCACATCCTGTTCATCGCCTCGGGCGCGTTCCACGTCGCCAAGCCGTCCGACCTGCTCCCCGAGCTCCAGGGCCGGCTGCCGATCCGGGTCGAGCTGAAGGCGCTGACCGAAGGCGATTTCGTCCGCATCCTCTCCGACACGCGCGCCAGCCTGACCGAGCAATATCGCGCCTTGCTCGCCACCGAGGGCGTGACGATCGACTTCGCCGAAGACGGCATAAGGGCGCTCGCGCGGATCGCGGCCGAAGTGAATGCGCAGGTCGAGAATATCGGCGCGCGCCGGCTCCAGACGGTGCTCGAAAAGCTGCTCGAGGACGTCAGCTTCGAGGCCGAGCAGCGCCAGGGCGAGACGGTCAGGGTCGACGCCGCCTATGTCGAGCGCCAGCTCGCCGCGATCGCCCGGGATACGGACCTCAGCAAGTACGTTCTCTAGGCGCGCTTCATCCCTGAGTCGGAACGGCCTGCCCCGTCGGCATGAACCTTGCCTCGCGCGCGTCTGTTGACCGGTCGAACCCCCTTCATGGAGGAAGCGATGACCCACAGAATGAAGCTGCTCGCCGCGGTCGCCGCGATCGCGCTGCCGGCCGCCGTCGCCGCCGCGCAGACGCCGCTCACCGCGACCCAGTCCAGCCACCCGCGCCGGACGCCGGCGCCGGCGCCGGCGCCGACTCCGCCGCCGGCCGAGGAGTCGGCGACGCCGACCGCCAACAATGCCACCGAAGATGCCCAGACCCGCCAGGCTACGCCCGACGCGACCGAGCAGGCGACCGATCCGGTCGACACCAACGCCGAGCCCGGCACCCAAGGTGAGGTGACCACCCAGGCGCACGCGGCGACCCGGGCCGAGACCGCGACGCCGCCGGAGCCGCAGCAGCCGGCCCCGGCTGCCGTGGAGGCGGGCGCCGCGGCGCAGGCCCAGGCCGCGACCCCGGCCCAGCCCGCGACTCCGGCGCAGCCCGCCACTCCGGCCCAGCCCGCGACCGACACCCAGGCCGCGATTCCGGCACAGCCCGCAACCCCGGCGCAGCCAGCGACCCCCGCGCAGCCCGCGGCTTCGGCTCAGGCCGGCGCGACCGTCGCGGCGACCGCCGCCGACGTCCACGCCGGAGTCCAGGTCCGCGACCAGGCCGGCGGCATGGTCGGCACGATCGAATCGGTCGACGCGACCGGCGCCGTCGTCGCCACCGGCACGGCCCGCGCCAAGCTGCCGCTGACCAGCTTCGGCCGCAACGATCAGGGCCTGGTCATCTCGCTGACCCGCGCCCAGCTCGAGGCCGCCGCCCAGCAGGCGCAGCCGTCCGCTTCCTGACCGCGTCCGCAAGCTGCGAAGGCCGCGCCGGTTTTTCCCCTCGCCGGCGCGGCTTTTTGCTGTAAGCGCGGAGCGTGATCCGTTTCGCGTCCGTTCTCTTCGCTTTGTCCGCCGGTGCCGCCCTCGCCCAGGAGAGCGAGATCGTCGTCACCGGCCGCGGTCTCGAAGCCGGGCTCGGCGAGGAGGCCTATGACGTCACCGAGATCGGCCGCGACCGGCTCGACCATTCGGCCTCGGCCCGGCTCGAGGACGTGCTTCGCGACGTCCCCGGCTTCCAGCAATTCCGGCGCTCGGACGCGCGCAGCGCCAGCCCGACCAGCCAGGGCGCGACGCTGCGCGCCCTCGGCGGCAACGCTTCGAGCCGCGCGCTCCTGATCCTCGACGGGGTGCCGCAGACCGACCCGTTCGGCGGCTGGATCTCGTGGCCCGCTTTCGATCCGCGCCGGCTCGGCCGGATCCGCGTCGTCCGCGGCGGCGGCAGTGGCGCCAACGGTCCCGGCGCGCTCGCCGGCACGATCGAGCTCGACAGCGCCGCCCTGGCGCCATCGGCGGCCTTCGCTCATGGCAGCCGCGACGGCGTCGACGCCTTCGCCGGCTTCGGCGGCCGTCTCGGCGACGGCCTGGTCAGCCTCGCCGCCGCTTATGCGCGCGGCGACGGCTTCGTCCCCGTGGTCGCGCGCCAGCGCGGGCCCGCGGATCGCGCCGCCCGCTACGAGCAGGCGAGCGTCGCGGCCCGCGCGGTGGCGCCGCTCTCGGCCGCCGCCGAGCTGCAGGCCAATCTCACCGTCTTTGCCGACCGGCGCGAGCGCGGCACCGCGTTCAGCGTGATAGGCACGCGCGGCGCGGACGCCTCGCTGCGGCTGGTGGGTCGCGGTCGCCTGCCTTTCTCGGTGCTCGCCTATGTCCAGGTCCGCGATTTCGCCAACCAGTTCGCCGCGGTGAGCGCCGACCGCGCGACCACCACCCTGACGCTCGACCAATATAGCGTACCCTCCACCGGCCTCGGCGCGCGGGTCGAGCTCCGTCCGGTCACCGGTCCGTTCGAGCTGCGCCTCGGCGCCGACTGGCGCGCGACCTCGGGGCGCACCCAGGAGCTGTTCCAGTTCGTCCAGGGCGCGCCGACCCGCGGCCGCGTCGCCGGCGGCGAGGCCGCCACGTTCGGCGCGTTCGCCGAGGCCGGCTGGGAGCATGGCGCGCTGACCCTCACCGGCGGCGGCCGCCTCGACCGCTGGCGGATCGCCCATGGCTCGCTGCGCGAACGGCTGCTCGCCGGCGGCGCGCCGCTCACCGACACCGCTTTCCCCGACCGCACGGGCTGGGAGCCGACCGCCCGCGCCGGCTTCGCCTGGCGGGCGGCGGCGCCGGTCACGCTGCGCGGCGCCGCCTATCTGGGCTGGCGCCTCCCCACCCTCAACGAGCTCTACCGCCCGTTTCGAGTCGGCGCCGATGCGACCGCCGCCAATGCGGCGCTCGCGCCCGAGCGCCTGCGGGGGATCGAAGCCGGCCTCGAGCTTCGACCGGCCCGCGCCGCTCGGATCGGAGTCACCTTTTTCGTGAACCGCCTCGCCGACGCCATCGCCAACGTCACCCTCGGCCAGGGGCCGGGCCTGTTTCCCGGCGTCGGCTTCGTCGCGGCCGGGGGCCAGTTCCGGAGGCGCGACAATATCGACGCGATCGCCAGCCGCGGGCTCGAGGTCGACGGCAGCGTCGAGATCGGCCGCTTCCGCCTCGCCGCCGGCTACAGCCTCGCCGACGCCCGGGTGCGGGCGAGCGGCGCGGCGGCGGCGCTGGACGGCCTGCGCCCGGCCCAGACGCCGCGCCACAGCCTCACCGCCAGCCTCGCCTGGCGGGACGGGCGCGGCGCCTATGCGTCGGCGGGCGCGCGCTACGTCTCGGGCCAGTATGAGGACGATCTCAACCGCCAGCTGATCCCCGGCGCGCTCACCTTCGACGCGCTCGCGGAAGTGCCGCTCGGCCGCGGCCTCGCGCTCGAGGCGCGCGGCGAAAACCTGACGGACGAGGAGGTCGTCGCCGGCATTTCCGGAGCCGGCATCGTCGAGCGCGCGACGCCGCGCACGCTCTGGCTCGGGCTGCGCTGGCGCGGCTAAAGTCCAGGCCCTGCGCAAAAAGAAAGCCGCCCGGCCGGACATCCGGCGGGCGGCTCTCTTGGCCTCGTACCCGGCGCTCGCCGGGCCCGTCGGACCTAGCTTAGGTGGCGGGACAGATGCTTGTTCATCTCGAACATCGAGCAGCGGTCCTTGCCGAAAATCTTCCGCAGCTTGTCGTCCGCGAGAATCTCGCGCTTGTTCTGGGGATTCTGCAGGTTGTTCTTGCGGATATGATCCCAGACCTTGCTGACCACCTGGCTGCGCGGCAGCGGATCCGAGCCGGTAATCGCGGCGAGATCTGCCGACGGCGTGACCGGACGCTGCAAACCGCTCTGTCTTCCTTGTGCCATACTTCCCTCCCTGTGGATGTGTGCTGGCCGGATAGAGAGCGCAAATCCTCTCGCTTGGCAATGGCAATGAGAGGGGGAAATAGGGTGTTTTGGCTCGGTTCGGCGGGTTTTCTGTGGGTAAACCGGCGAACAGCGTCAGAGCAGGCCGAACGGGACCACCTTGTTGCCCGAATCGTGGCCGATGTCGGCGTCGCCGAGATAGGGGATTCCGTAGCGTCCGCACCAGGTGCGGACGATCGTTCGCGCGTCCGCGCCGAACGCCGGATCGTTCGGCAGGATGTCGCCGACGCGGCCCAGCCGGATGCCGGCGACGCGCCGGATCGCGGGGTTGGCGGCGAGGTGAAACAGGGCGCGGTCGATCGCGTAGAGATACTCCGAGACCTCCTCGATCAGGAGGACGTGATCGGCGAGGTCGGGTTCGAGCGGAGTGCCGAGCAGCATGCCGAGCACGGTGAGGTTGAACGCGGCGTGGCGGCGGCCGGGTTCGAGGCCCGGCTCGAGCGCCGAGGGCGAGCGCTCGACCAGCCAGTCCAGCGCCCGCGCGACCGCCGCCTCGCCGCCGTCGCGGACGAGGTCGCGCGGCATCGGGCCGTGCGCGACGTTCGCGTAGCCGGCGCGGTGGAGGGCGGCGAGCAGGAAGCCGGAATCGCTGTAGCCGAGCCAGGCCTTTTCCCGCGCCGGCGGGCCGAAGCCGGCGAGCGCCCGCTCCGCGATCCGGTTCGAGCCGTAGCCGCCCCTCGCGAACCACACCGCGTCGACGGCGGGATCGTTGGCGACCTCGATCAGCGCCGCGGCGCGCTCGTCGTCCGTGCCCGCGAAATGATGATCGACCTTGCCGCATTGCGGGTGGAAGCGGACGTCGGCGGCGGGCCGGCGCGCCGCCGCGATCGCCTGGACGCGCGCGGCGACGTCCCGCCAGTCGTCGAACCGGGAGCTCGGCGCCACCACCGCGATCCGCATGCCTTGCTCCCTCCTCGATCCGCCAATAGGGCGAGGCGATGGGCGAGGCCAAATCCTATTTCTTCTGCGGCATCGGCGGCAGCGGCATGCTGCCTTTGGCGCTGATCGTTCAGGCGCGCGGGCACAAGGTCGCGGGCTCCGACCGCACGCTCGACCAGGACCGGCTGCCGGCCAAGTTCGAATTCCTGCGGTCGCGCGGCATCGCGCTGTTCCGGCAGGACGGCAGCGGAATCGCCGACGCAGGGCAGATCGTCGTCACCTCGGCCGCGATCGAGGAGACGGTGCCCGACGTCGTCAGGGCGCGCGAGATCGGCGCGCGCCGCCTCGGCCGCCCGGCGCTGCTCGCCGAGCTGTTCAACGCCGCCGAAACCGGCATCGCGGTCGGCGGCACCAGCGGCAAGTCGACCGTGACCGGGATGATCGGCTGGATCCTGCACGAGACCGGGCGCGATCCCACCGTGATGAACGGCGCGGTGATGAAGAATTTCGTCAGCCGCGAAATGCCGTTCGCCAGCGCCCTGGTCGGCGCCGGCGGCAGCTTCGTCAGCGAAGTCGACGAAAGCGACGGTTCGATCGCGCTCTATCGGCCCAGCGTCGCCGTGCTCAACAATATCAGCCTCGACCACAAGTCGTTGGACGAGCTCAGGCACCTGTTCCGCGATTTCGCCGCCAGGGCCGGGACGATCGTCCTCAACCTCGACGACGACGAAACCCGCTTCCTCGCCGCCGCGCTTCCGCCCGAACGGCTGCGTAGCTATTCCTTCGCGGACGAGGCCGCCGATCTGTTCGGGTCGGACATCGCGGAAGAGCCGTTTTCGGTCTCGTTCCGGCTCGGCGACATTGCCGTCCGACTCCAGGTCCCCGGCCGTCACAATGCCGAAAATGCGCTGGCCGCGCTGGCCGCCGCCGAGGCGGTCGGCGTCCCGCTCGCCGAGGGCGCCCGGGCGCTCGCCGGGTTCAGCGGGCTGCGCCGCCGCTTCGAGCGCGTCGGCGCGGCCGGGGGCGTGAGCGTGATCGACGATTTCGCGCACAATCCGGACAAGATCGCCGCCACGCTGCGGACCCTTCACGCCTTCCCCGGCCGGCTGCTGCTGTTCTTCCAGCCGCACGGCTACGGACCGCTCAGGACGATGAAGGAGGCGCTGATCGCCTGCTTCGCCGCGGAGATGGCGGCCGAGGACGTGCTGATCATGCCCGATCCGGTCTATTATGGCGGCACCACCAGCCGCGAGGTCGGCAGCGGCGACATCATCGCCGGCGTGGCCGATCGCGGCCGCCATGCCGAGCATGTCGCCGAGCGCGCGGCCTGCGCCGACCGGCTGCTCGCGCTGGCGCGCCCGGGCGACCGGATCGTCGTCATGGGCGCCCGCGACGACACGCTGACCCTGTTCGCCGAGGCGCTCGTCGCCCGCCTCAGCCGTCATGCTGACGAAAGTCAGCAACCGTGAACACCGGCGTGCGACGTATCAGCTTCCGTGTTCATGGATCCCGGATCAAGTCCGGGATGACGACCGGCAGGGAATGAAAAAGGGCGGGCCCGAAAGCCCGCCCCAGGAAGACGTGGTGTGACGGCCTAGCCGACGACCGTCATGTCGACCTTCTCGACCCATTCGGGGAAGAAGACCGGCTCGCGGTTCGACCAGCCGGGCGCGGTCGCAGCGGCCTCGCTGATCGACTGGAGCAGGGTGCGGCGGCGATCCGGATGGAGGTGCGGCAGCGCCGCGGCGGCGCAGAAGGCGCCGGGCAGCCAGGGGCGGACGCTGGCGCCGATCAGGCGCTCGTAGAGGAAGCGGTAGGACGCGAAGCAGGGCAGCCGGTCCTGGCCGAGATCGAAGGCGGTCATCGTGACGAGCGGCGCCATCAAGGGCTCCATTGCGTCGAGGCCGCTGTCGTCGGGAACGAACGAGCGGATATGGTCGAGGCGGGCGTAGATGCGCTCCTGCGCGCGGATGCCGGCGGCTTCGGCCGGGTCGCGCGACCAGCGCTTGACCGCGTCGCGGCGGCCGAGACCGACGTCGAGCGCGCGGCGGATGTAGCGCTGCGTGCCTTTGCCGAACCCCGCGAACTCCCGCATTTCCGCCAGCGCCGCCGCTCCGTTGGCGGGCCGAGTCCTCGTACTCATGATCCCACACTCCTTTTGCCCTGCTGGGGATCATGCACCGGCACGGCTTACCAAGCCGTTAACCAAAGCCCCGCTCCCCGTTCAGAATTGAATCAGAGTTCGAATCCGCCCGCAATCGCAAAACTGCGTGGAGGGAGCGCGGACCTGAGCGACTGTCGCCCAACGGCAACAGCGAGGGCGGCGATATTGGCGGAAATGCCCGATTCTTGCGGAGCCGGAACGAACTTGGTTTCGCCTCCGGGCCGGATGCCACGTCGGCGGTGACGGCGCCGAATCCGCCGTGCTAGACGAATCCGGTGGGCAAGAATCATGACGACGGCGCGTATCCGACGCCCCTGCTCGCCGAGCCCGACTCGTCCGGCTATCGCCGTCCGCTGCCCGGATTTTCGACCAAGGCGAGCGGCCTTTCTGCGAACGACCCGGGGCGGCAAGGCATTTCGCAGGGCTCTGCGCTAACAGGGGCCATGGACAGGACGCTCCCCGCGGCGGAAGGCCGGCGCCTGCCGGATCTCGGCATCGCGCTGAAATCGATCATCGCCTTCTGGCTGCTCTATATCGGGCTGATCACGCTGCGCGCGGTCGTCCTCCAATATCCGGACTTCTGGGAGATGATGGCGCGCCGGGCGCTGGCCGCTCTGGTCGGCTGCGCGCTGACCTTCCTCGTCTATCTGGCGATGCGGCCGGTCGCGGCCAGGAGCCTCAACGTCAAGGCGATCCTCGCCGCCTTGCTCTGCCTGCCGGCCTCGATGCTGTTCTCGGCCTTCAACTATTACATCTTCTACGTCTACGCGCCGCTCGACGCGGCCGCGAACGACCCGACCATGCGCAACATGACGCCGTGGGAAATGCTCTGGAAGTCGGTCGCGGAGGGCGCGCTCAGCTGGTATTTCATCTTCGCCGCATGGGCCGCCTTCTTCGTCGCGATGAGCCAGGCCAAGCAATTGCGCGCCGCCGACCGGCACAGCGCGATGCTCGCCCGCGAGGCGCAGGAGGCGCAATTGCGGGCGCTGCGATACCAGATCAACCCGCACTTCCTGTTCAACACCCTCAACAGCCTCTCCTCGCTGATCCTCTCCCAGAAGACCGACGTCGCCGAACGGATGCTGATGAACCTTTCCACCTTCTTCCGCGCGACCCTTTCGGCCGACCCCACCGCCGACGTCAGCCTCGACGAGGAGATAAGGCTCCAGCGCCTCTATCTCGACATCGAGCAGATCCGCTTTCCGGACCGGCTCAGCGTCGAGGTCGACGTGCCCGACGCCCTGCTGACCGCGCGGGTGCCGGTGCTGATCCTCCAGCCGATCGTCGAGAATGCGGTCAAATATGGCGTCGCCAAGTCGAAGCAGCCGGTGACGGTCCGGATCAGTGCCTATGAGGAAGCGGGCCGGCTGCACATCAAGGTCAAGGACGATGGCGAAGCGGCCGCCGCGGACGACGACAACGGCTCGACCGGAGTCGGCCTCAGGAACGTCTGCGACCGCCTCGCCACCCGCTACGGCCCCCGCTCGGGCTGCATCGCCGGCGCCGATCCGGACGGCGGCTATACCGTCCATCTCTACATGCCGGCGGTGACCCATGGCTGAGGCGGCCCCGCTCAGGGTGATGGTCGTCGACGACGAGCCGCTCGCGGTCGAGCGGCTGCAGCTGCTGCTCGCGCGGCTCGAGGGCGTCAGCCTGGTCGGCACCGCCAATGACGGCGAGGGCGCGCTCAGGATCGCCGAGGCGGTCGCGCCCGACCTCGTCCTGCTCGACATCGCGATGCCGGGCATGGACGGGATCGACGTCGCCCGGGCGCTGTCCGAATCGGGCGTGGATCCGGCGGTGGTGTTCGTCACCGCCTTCGACAATTTCGCGGTCGCCGCGTTCGACGTCGCCGCGATCGACTATCTGATGAAGCCGGTCGATCCGGAGCGGCTGGCGCGCGCGCTGGAGCGGGTGCGCGCCCATCTCGCCGGCGGCCGCCGCGCCGGCGGCAGGCCGGCTTCCGACCATGTCGAGGAATTCTGGGTGCCCGACCATTCGGGCCTGGTGCGGATCGCCGCCTCGGACATCCACCGGGTCACCGCCGAGCGCGACTATATGCGGCTCCACGTCGGCGCCCGCTCCTGGCTGATCCACCGCACCATCGCCAAGCTCGAGGAGGATCTCGATCCGGCGCTGTTCCTGCGCGTCCACCGCTCGGTGATCCTGCGCCGCGACACGATCACCGGCCTCTACCGCGACGATGCCGGCCACTGGACCGCGCGCCTTTCCGACGGCGGCGAGCAGCGCATCGGGCGGTCCTACGTGGATGACGTGAAGAGGTTCGCGGGGCGCTGAGCCGATAAATAGGGACAGTCCCTATTTTCCATGTGCTTGAAATGGTTCGCGGGCGCTGCGGCCGCGCACATAAAAAGGGAGGCGACGGTGGGGCACCGTCGCCTCCCAGCGGAGCGTTGCTGCCTTGGTGGGCTCAAAGGGCAGCGCGGCTCACAGCGATGGCGGCGAACTGGTCGTCGACGATGACCCGGGCGAGCTGGGCGCGGGCATCGGCGTGCACCGACGCGCGGCAGGTCCGGCTCAGCGTGAGCATCTTGAGCTCGAGCGGGGAGAATTCGCCGCACAGCTGGCGGGCGGCGCCGTCGATGCGCTGGTCGAGGACGGCGCGGCCGGCCTGGCTGGCGAGGTTGAGGTCGCCATAGCCGATCGTGACCGAGTCGGCCTGGGCGGCGGCGGGGGTGGCGATGGCGGCGGCCGCGGCGGCGGCCAGAGCGAGGAAGGTCGAACGGTACATCTTCAATCTCCTGGTTCGGCCGGAACGGCCTGGTTGGGTGGTGGCGGCCCGTCCGGCTCGGCGGGGGAACCTTCGCCGTGCGGGCCGCTGACGCACCCATCGCGCCTGATCGCCTCGTCCGCCCCTTTCTTTCGACGGTTTCGCACCGCGCTTCGGCGAATGCGCGGCCGCTTCGACGAAGCGCCGCCGCCGCTCGACCAAGGCCGAATGCGGCGGGCCGGGCCGCCGCGAATCCAGCCGCCGGTAACCCTTCCTCCACGTCTGTCCCTTATTGGGACGCGCTGAAATCAGCACGGGCGGGGCGTCGCCGAATCCCCTATCGGACGCCTTCACAAGCCTCATTCCGAGCGGAAGGCGGGCATGGCGTTGGGCGTTCAGATCGGCCGGGAGATGAAGCGGAAGGGGCGCCGGTGGCTGCCGCTCGCCTTGCTCGTTCCGATCGCCTCCTGCGTCCCCGCGACCGTCGCCGCGCCGCCCCGGCTGCAGCTCACCGAGGCCGAGATCCAGGCGTTCACGGCGCCGTCGCCGCTCGCCGCCGCCGCCGATGCCGGCCCCGGCTTCTCCTTCCTGATCGGCGACCAGGCGCAGCTCGCCAACGCCGCCATCCCGGTCGCCAGCGGCCCCAATCCCGCGGCCGGCTCCTACGTATTCGCCGCCCGCACCCCGCTCGACCAGCTGCGCTCGATCGACTGCCTCGCCCAGGCGGTCTATTACGAAGCGCGCTCCGAGGGCGAGGCC
Organism: Allosphingosinicella sp.; assembly: GCA_035941735.1. Taxonomy (GTDB): domain Bacteria; phylum Pseudomonadota; class Alphaproteobacteria; order Sphingomonadales; family Sphingomonadaceae; genus Allosphingosinicella. The sequence goes on along the minus strand of DASZDS010000019.1, from coordinate 74,755 downwards.
GGCGAGCGCGCCGTCGCCCAGGTCGTGCTCAACCGGGTCCGGCACCCGGCCTGGCCGAACAGCATCTGCGGCGTCGTCTATCAGGGGCCGATGCGCGCCGGCGGCGGCTGCCAGTTCACCTTCACCTGCGACGGCTCGCTGCGCGAGGCGCCGGTCGGCGCCGCCTGGGATCGGGCGCGGCGGATCGCCGCCGAGGCGCTGGCGGGGCGCACCTACGATCCGGTCGGCCTCGCCACCCATTATCACACCAATGCCGTCTTCCCCGCCTGGGCGCCCCGCCTCACCAAGACCAACGTGATCGGCGCGCACATATTCTACCGCCTGCCCGGCCTCGCCGGCGCGCCGGGTGCGTTCGGCGATGCCTATGCCGGCAGCGAGCCGCTCGCCCGGCCGGCGATGACCTTGATGCGCCAGGCCGCGGCGGCGGCGCTGCCGGTGCTCGCGCACGAGGAAGCGCGCCTCGACCTCGGCCGCCCGGCGCCGCCGCCCTCCGACATCCCGCAGGACGCCCGTTGGGCGGTCAGCAACCTGCCGGAGTCCAATGTCCGCGAGGAGCATGCCCAATCCGGCCAGTGGCGCGACGACGCCCCCGCCGCGGTGACCGGCCGCTAGCCGATCCGGGTCAGCCTGGCCGCGGCTTTCGCGACGCCCGGAACGCCCGCCAGCGCCATCATCAGCTTCCTTCGCAGCGGCCTGGCCGCCAGCCGGCGCAGCGCCTCGGCGACCCGGATCGGCCGCGCCGAACGCTTCGCGAAATCGCGCTGCCAGGCGGGCGCGCCCTGGCCGGCGAGGCAGGCATGGGCGGCGGCGACGCCGCTCGCGAGCGCGATCGCGATGCCGTCGCCGGCCAGGCTCGCGATCACCGCCGCCTGGTCGCCGATCCGGTAGCAGCCCGGCGACGTCGCCAGCGCGCGCCAGCCATAAGGAACGCCCGCCACCGCCTCCCATGTCGACGGGATCGTCCCGATCCGCGCGCCGAGCAGCGGCGCCTCCGCCATCAGCTCGGCCAGCAGCGCCTCGGGCTTGCCCGCCATCCGCGCCCGGGTGACGGTCAGGCACAGGTTCGTCGCGCCGTCCTCCTGGACGAGCAGGCCGGCATAGCCGCCCTCGAACAGGTGCAGCTCGATCGTGCCGGCAAGATCGGGCAGCGGCGGCAGCGCGGCGCGCAGGCCCACCGACACCGGCCTCCCGCCGATCGCGCGCGCCGCGCCGCGCAGCTCGTGCTTACCGGTGGCGAGGAACAGGGCGTCGGCCGCCATTTCCTCGCCGTCGTCGAGGCGGACGCGGTTGCCGTCGAGCGCGCGCGCCGAGCGCCCGCGCAGCACCGCCGCGCCCGCTTCCTCGGCCATGCGCAGCAGCGCCGCGTCGAGCCGGCGCCGCGACAGGCCGGCGGCGGCCCTGGGCAGATCGGCCTCGATCGTCCGCGCCGCCGCCACCAGCCGCAGCCGATGGATCGGGCGGGCGCCCAGCGCGGCCGGATCGAGCCCCAGCCGCTTCAGCGCCGCCAGCGCGTCCCAGCCGAGGAAGCCGCCGCAAACCACGTCGCGCTCGCCGGGACAGCGCTCGATCAGCACCGGCATCGCCCCGCCCCGGGCCAGCGCGATCGCCGCCGCCGACCCCGCCGGTCCGCCGCCGACGATCAGCGCCGAGGTCAGGAGGCCCGCTCCCCGGCCTCCGCCGGGGCAGGCTTCTCGCGCGGAACGCGCTCGAAGTGAAAGCCCTCGGCGGCGAGGCCGGGGCCGAAGGCGAGCGCCACGCCCTTGCCGACATCGGGCCGCCCGATCAGCTCGGCAAGGACGAACATCAGGGTCGCCGACGACATGTTGCCGTAGCGGGCGAGGATGTCGCGCGAGGCGAACAGCGCGCCCTGGGGCAGGTCGAGCCCTTTCTCGACCGCGTCGAGGATGGAGCGGCCGCCGGCATGGACCGCCCAGCTGTCGATATCGTCCGCGCCCCAGCCGTTGAACAGGGTCTCGCGCACCTCCTCCCGTTCGAGGGCGTGATGGATGCGCGCGGGCACTTCGCCCGACAGAATCATCTCGAAGCCGGTATCGCCGATCCGCCACTGGATCAGCTCCGCCGAATCCTCGAGCGCCATCGAGAAGAGATGGCTCATCTCGAATCCGCCCGGCTCGGCCGTCACCAGGGCCGCGGCGGCGCCGTCGCTGAACTGGAGCATGGCGAGCAGGGGCTCGAGCGCCTGCGTCTGCTGGAGGTGGAGCGTGCAGAGCTCGACGGTGACCGCGAGCACCCGCGCATCGGGGTCGGAGCGGGCGATATGATAAGCGGTCCGCAACGCGCAGACCGCGGCATAGCAGCCCATGAAGCCGACCAGCGTCCGCTCCACGCCCTCGAGGCCGAGCCGGCGGGCGATGATCTGATCGATTCCCGGCGCGACGAAGCCGGTGCAGCTCGCGACGACGAGGTGGGTGACGCCGTCCAGGGAAACCTGGTCCCGGAGCTTGCCGATCGCGCGCAATGCCAGCTCCGGCGCCTCGGCGGCATAGCGCCGCATCCGCGTCGAGGTCGCCGGCATCGGGCCGTGATAGAAGCCGCCGGGATGATCGTGCGGCAGCCCGCCCGGCGCCGGCTCCAGCACCGACCAGCGATGCTCGATGCCCGACCGCTCGGCCATGCGCAGGAACAGCTTGCGCAGCCGCGGATCCTCGACCTGGTCCCCCGCCCAGTCGATGAACAATCGATGCACGTCATGTTCGGGAACGACGCCGGCGACGGCGTTCAGATAGGCGCGCCTCGACTCCACTCGGATTCCTTTCCGGCCAGCGCTCCCCCGGGTGCTAAACGGGTACGCCCGGTTCGGGGTCCGTGGCAAGCCGGGACCGATCCGGATCAGTCGGGCTGCGGCGCCGGCTCGGGCTCCGGCGGCGGGGCCGGCCGCGGCTGCCCGATCCGCGCTTCCGCCGCCGCCTGCTCCGCGGGGCTGATCGTGCCGTCATGATCCGCGTCGATGCCGTCGAACAGCGCCATCATCGCGGTGGTCGCCTCGGCGAGGGAGATCTTGGAATCATGGTCGGCGTCGAGTTGCGCGATCGCCATCGCCGCACTGTCGCCGAGCTCGTCGCTGGCGAGGAAGCCGTCATGGTTGGCGTCGCGGATCGCGAAACGCTGCGCGACGCGTTGCTGCACCTCGGCGCGGGTCGAGGCGGGGCTCGACGGCGCCGTCGGCTGGGCCTGAAGCGGGGCGGCGGCAAGCCCGGCAAACGCCGCGGCCGCCAGGACGGACTTCTTCATGTCGATCTCCTTGAAGGGCTTTACGTGACGACACCCCTTCGCCGCGCGGGAACAGACCGGGCCGGCCACGCCCCGGGCCGCCCGGCCGGCTGTCCATGAAGCGCGGCGAGCGGTCGTTCAAGCCAAATCGGCCGTTGAAAAAAATGGCGGGCGGCCTCGCCGCCGCCCGCCACTCCCTAGCTCGCCTCGCGGGGAATCAGTCGCTGTGGCCCTCGCGCATCCGCTGGGCCGCTTCGCGCATCTCGCGGGCGCCCTCGCGCATGCCCCGCGCGCCCTCTTCCATGCCCTCGGCCGCCTCGATCAGGTCCTCGTGGGTGACGCGGTGGCCGCGGGCGGCTTCGCGGGCGATGATGCGCTCGCGATAGCCGCGATCGCGGAAGCGCTGGGCCTGCTCCTCCATCCGCCGGGCGCCGGCTTCCATGCCGGCGGCGCCGCTGATCATGCCGTGGGCGCCGCTCGCCATCGCGACCGCGATCGCCTGGGGCGCGGCCTGGGCGGCCTGGTGCGCCTGGCGCACGGCCGCGTCGATCCGGGTGCGGTCCACCTGGGCGATCTGAACGCGCGCCTGGGCGACGGCGCGGCGGACCTCGCGATTCACCCGCTCGCGATCCTCGCTCGACATCCGCCGGATCTCCGGCTCCGCCTCCCGCAGGGCTTCGTCGACCGCGCGCTGGATCTCCTCGGGGTCGACGGCGGCGGTCGCCTCGGCGACGATCTGCGGAATTTGCGGCAGCACTTCGGCCAGCGCTTCGCGCACCGCCGGGCCGATTTCGGCGACGTCGGCGGGCGGCGCCGGCGGCCGCGGAGCATGCGGAGCGGCCGGAGGCGGCGGCGCGTCGGGCGCGTCCGGCGCGGGCGGCGCTCCGGGGGCGGGCGGCGCCTGCGGCGGCGCCGGGGGCTGCGCGGCCTGGACCAGCTGCATCGCCGCGACCGGCGCGGCGACGGCGATGCACAGCAAAGCGGCGAAAGCGGTCAACGCCGAGCCCGAAGGCCGCTCGCGCAGGCGCCCGTCGAGGATCGCCCTGACCCGGCGGGCGAGCGCGCTTTCCGACGGCGCGATGCTGTTGGCCGGGATCAGGCGGCCGTTGACCTGCGCCCACGACAGGAGCGTGCGGGCATAGCGGGCGGGCTCGACGCAGGCGGCGGCCTCGCAATCGGCGGCCTCCTCGGCCTGCTGCACGACCTCGCGCTCGAGCAGCCAGACCAGGGGATTGAACCAGAAGAGCGCGGCGGCGAGGCGGGTCAGCATCAGCACCGGCCAGTCGCGGCGCGCGACATGGGCGACCTCATGGGCGAGGATCGCCGCGGCCTCGTCGGGCTCGGCCAGAGTGTCGGGATCGATCAGGATCACCGGCCGGCGCCAGCCCCAGCTCAAGGGCGAAGGCACCGCGTCCGAAACCAGCAGCCGGAGCGCCTCTCCCCGAGGCGCGGCCCAGCGCGCGCGCTCGAACGCCGCCAGCCATTCGGGGCAGGTCACCTCGCGTCCCGCGCGGGTCCAGCGGCCGAGCGTGAAAAGGCCGGCAAGCAGCCGCGAGCCGACCATCAGCAGCCCGCCCAGATAAGCGAGGAGGACGAGCGGCGTGGGATCGTCCCAGATGGTCGGCGCCGCGGGCCGCAGCCCGGCATCGGCCGGGAGCGCGAACGGCAGCGCGGAGCCGGCAAGGGCGAGCGGAGCGGCGGCGGCGGGCATCGGCGCGGGCGCGGCCCAGGCCTCGATCCTGAGCGCGGGCAGCGCCAGCGCGATGAACGGCAGCAGCAGCAGCATGGCGACGCCGAGCCGAAGCACCAGCGCCCGGTCCGACGCGGCGCGCGAGCGCAGCGCGAAAGCCAGCGCCAGCGCGGCGCCGCTGATCAGCGCCGATTTCCAGGCCATTTCGCCGAAGAAGGACACGTCCATCACTCGCGCTCCTCTGCTTCGCGGATCGCCTTCAGCAAGGCTTCCGCTTCGTCCGCGGACAGGCTCTTGGTGAGGCCCAGAAGGGCCGTCGCCGCATTGGCGGCCGAGCCGTCGAAGAAAGTCTTCACCATCGATTTCAGCGCCGATTCGCGCACCTTGGCGGGCTGCGGCACGCTCTTGTAGACATAGGCCTGGTCGGCGACCTTGTGCTTGACGAAGCCGCGCCCCTCGAGCCGGGCGAGCAGGGTGCGGACCGCCGAGTAGGAAGGCGGGTCCTTCATCGCCGCCCGCACCTCAGCCGCGGTCGCCTCGCCGGCGCTGCACAGCAATTCGAAAATCTCGCGTTCGCGCCTGGGAAGGGAATCGATCATCATGCTTTTCACCTGCTACCGGTGTAGCATGCCACATTTGTAGCACGATGCAAGCGCTTTCTGTCGCGCGCATCTTTCGTTTCGCCGCCGGAAGATGAAGCAAGGATGAACCGCTCGCCGCCGGCGAGAGGCGCTTCGGGCCCGCGCCGCCGGTGTGCCCTAGCGGCGCGCGCCGCCGATGTTGAACTCGAAGAACAGGCCGGCGCCGCCGGAGAATTGGCTGCGCGACCCGAACAGGCGGACGATCGGCGAATCGGCGGCGTCGCCGATCAGCCGGTCGTAGCCGACATAGCCGCGCAGGCCCCAGTTGCGGCCGAGCTTGTAGGTGAGCCCGGCCATGGCGCCGAGCGCGTAGAAGCCGCCGTCCGGATCGAAGGCGGGCAGGCCGGTCGCGGCGGCGACGGCCGGAGTCACGCCGAAATAGGCGGCATGATAATCGCCGTCGGCCCAGCGGGCGCGCGGTCCGATCGAGAAGACGTAGGTGTCTCCGTCGCTCAGCATGAGGTCGGCGCCGACGTCGCCGACCAGGCCGTCATGGCCGCCCAACCCCTGGCGCAGCTCGGCGCGCAGCCGGAAATTCTCGGCGGGGCGGACCTGGACGAACCCGCCCGCCTCGATGGTGAAGCCGACATCGCCGACGGCGGCGCCGACATCGTCCTCCTCCCGCTTGTTCTGGAGGCGGACCGCCGGGCCGAGGTCGAAGACGCTGCCGCGCCCCAGGAAGCCGAGGCCGATGCCGTCGTCGGGCGCGCTCAACGGCAGCGGCGAGCCCGCGCGCCGGAAGCCGAAGATCGGCAGCGGGTTGATTCCATAGGAATCGGCGCCCGGATATTTGGGATAGGTCTGGGCGCCGGCGCCGACCATGATCGTGTAGCCGTCCTCATCCTGGGCGGATGCGGGCGCGGCGAGGAGCGCGAGGGCGGCGACGCCGGCGAGCGCGGCCAGGCGGAGCGGGATGCGGAGCTTCGTCATGGAGCGCTGAACGGCCTTCGCCGGACATCGTTGCGGCGCCAGCACAAAATTGTCGCCGGGGAGGAATGAGGCGCTTATTCGAATTCGAGGATCACCGCGTCGACGGCGAGGCTGTCGCCGGGCCGGGCGTCGATTTTGGCGACTATGCCGGCCTTCTCGGCGCGCAGGATATTTTCCATCTTCATCGCCTCGACCACGGCGAGCGGCTGGCCCGCCTCGACCCTGTCGCCGGCGCCGACGTGGAGCGCGGTGAGGAGGCCCGGCATCGGGCAGATCAGATATTTGGAAAGGTCGGGCGGGACCTTCTCGATCATGTGGCGCGACAGCAGGGCGACATGCTCGGGGAGGACGTCGGCGAGGTGGGAGGCGCCGCGGGTGGCGAGGCGCCACTGCCGGCCCTTGCGGGCGATCTGGACGCGGTGCTCGCGGCCGTCGATCGTGCCCTTGAACAGGGGCTCGCCCGGCCGCCAGCCGCCGATCACGTCGCGCGGCCCGTCCTCGTCGAGAAAGGCGAGCCTGCCGCCCTCATAGGTCTCGAAGCGCACCCGGTGTTCCGCGCCGGCGATGCGGACGACGCGCAGCTCGGGTGCCGGGACCGGGCCGTTCAGCTGGCCGTCGACGGCGCAGGCCTGGCGGTCCCTTTCGTGGCCGGCGAGCGCGGCGATTATGGCGAGGTCGGCGAGCAGGGCCTCGTCCGCGGGGGCGCCCCGGAAGCCGTCGGCATATTCCTCGGCGATGAAGCCGGTGGTGAGCTCGCCGGCGCGGAAGCGCGGGTGCTGCATCAGCGCCGAGAGGAAATCGACATTGTGGCCGATGCCCTCGATCGCGAAGCCGTCGAGCGCGGCGATCTGGCGGTCGATCGCCTCCTCGCGCGTGGCCGCCGCCGTGATCAGCTTGGCGATCATCGGATCGTAGAACATCGAGACCTCGCCGCCCTCGGCGACGCCGTCGTCGATCCGCACCCCTTCCTTCTCGCGCGGCGGGCGGTAGCGGACCAGCCGGCCGGTCGAGGGCAGGAAGCCGCGATAGGGGTCCTCGGCATAGATCCGGGTCTCGATCGACCAGCCGTCGAGCTTCACCTCGTCCTGGCCCAAAGCGAGCTTCTCGCCGGCGGCGACCCGGATCATCTGCTCGACGAGGTCGAGGCCGGTGACCATCTCGGTGACCGGATGCTCGACCTGGAGCCTCGTGTTCATCTCGAGGAAGTAGAAGCTCTTGTCGGCGCCGGCGATGAACTCGACCGTGCCGGCGCTGTAATAGCCGACCGCCCTGCCGAGCGCGACCGCCTGCTCGCCCATCGCCTTCCTCATCTCCGGGGTGACGAAGGGGGAGGGCGCCTCCTCGACCACCTTCTGGTGGCGGCGCTGCACCGAACATTCGCGCTCGCCGAGATAGAGGATATTGCCGTGCCGGTCGCCGAGCAGCTGGATCTCGATATGGCGCGGGCTCTCGACGAACTTCTCGATGAACACGCGGTCGTCGCCGAAGCTCGCCTTGCCCTCGCGGCGGACGCTGTCGAAATTCTCGCGCACGTCCTTTTCGGAATAAGCGAGCCGCATGCCCTTGCCGCCGCCGCCGGCCGAGGCCTTCATCATCACCGGGTAGCCGATGCCGCCCGCGATCTCGACGGCATGGTCGGTGTCCCGGATCTCGCCGATGAAGCCGGGGACGACGCTGACCCCCGCCGCCTGCGCCAGCTTCTTCGATTCGATCTTGTCGCCCATCGCCGCGATCGCCTCGGGCGGCGGGCCGATGAAGGCGATGCCGGCCTTGTCCAGCGCCCTCGCGAAGCTCTCGCGCTCGGAGAGGAAGCCGTAGCCCGGATGGACCGCGTCGGCGCCGGTCGCCTTGCACGCGTCGATGATCAGCTCGGCGTTGAGATAGCTCTCCGACGCGGGCGGCGGCCCGAGCCGCACCGCTTCGTCGGCCATCCTCACGTGCGGCGCGCGCGCGTCGGCGTCGGAATAGACCGCGACCGTGGCGATCCCCATCCGCCTGGCGGTCTTGATGACGCGGCAGGCGATCTCGCCGCGGTTCGCGATCAGGATCTTCTTGAACATGGCGCTGTTGTATCGTGGGAAAAACTTGGGTCTACCTTGAGGTGCGGCAAAGCCTGGATCGCCACTCATCTTAGGGATTTCAGGCGCTCCTTGGCGGCGGCCAAACTGACCTCATCCCGCCCCATGGCACAAGGCCCAACTTCGAAACGCCCTTCGTCGTTAGGAGCGTGAAAAACACCGAACAAGTAAGTTCCTTGCGGATTGATCGTCAGACTCAGCAGTCCTGCGTTTGACGCGGCCGGTCTCAACGATCTCCACTGAACTTGTACATAGCATTTCTTGAAAATCTTGCCGTATCCGACCCACTGATAGCCCATGTCGTTATTTCGGCTTTGCAGTTTTAGCCTACCAAATCCTTTTGATATGGTGACCTCCTCTTGGCACCATTTTCCGCGCTCAGTGGGATTGTTCGGGCGCCAAGATGACTTCCACACACCCGTGATGTCGGTCGCTCTATTCAGAAGATAGGTTTCCCAGAGCGTCTGGAAGATCCACGACAGCAATGCGCCGCCCAACGCCGTTCCAGCCAAGCCGCCCAAATAGGAAAGCGTGGGTAGGTTTCCCATAGCAGCCGCTTATACATGATTAAGCTTGGCCGGAAGGGGCCGTGCAGCCGTTCCTTGTAGGAGGCCAAATAGTGAGAAGCATTGTTGACAGCACCATCGGCTCGCTAATCAACTAGCTGATCCGGAGCCACTTCTGGCGAGGTTGGTCGGTGGAGTAGGGCGGTCTTGATGACGCGGCAGGCGATCTCGCCCCGGTTCGCGATCAGGATCTTCTTGAACATCGATGCTATCGCTCGCCCAGCCCGCGCAGCTGGGCGGTGCGCTGCCGCGTGAGCGCGGCGCGGCAGCCGCTATAGACCATCGGCTCCATGCTGCCGCCGCGCGCCTCGTCATAGCCCTGGACGGTGCAATGCGCATCGCGGAAGACGAGCCAGGCGCGCTGCGCCTCGCGCAGCTTGGCTTCGGTGGTCGGGCGCTGGTCGTAGCGCCGGTCGATCTCGCGATCGCGCGTGCGGGCCTCGGCGATGGCGACCCGCCATGCCGCATTGAGCTCGGCGTCGGCGCGCTCGAAATCGAGGCCGGCGCACATGTTCATCTCCAGCTGGGTCTGCGGATCGGCGCAATGAAATTCCCGCGCGCGGGCATCGAGCGAACCCTGCAGCGCGAGCGCCAGCAACAAACTCATCATTCCGCGGCCTCCTCGAGCGGCGGCAGATTGTGGCCGAGCAGCTTCAGCACCTCGCCGGCGGCCTCGACGAGGTTGGTGCCGGGGCCGAAGATCGCCTGGACGCCGGCGGCGCGCAGCATGTCGTAATCCTGCGGCGGGATGACGCCGCCGACGACGACCTTGATATCGGGCCGGCCCATGTCCCGCAAATGGCCGATCAGCTCGGGGACCAGGGTCTTGTGGCCCGCGGCGAGGCTGGACGCGCCGACCACGTCGACGTCCTTGTCCACCGCGAGCTTCGCGCTCTCTTCGGGGGTCTGGAAGAGCGGCCCGGGGACGATCTCGAATCCGAGGTCGGCGAAGGCGGAGGAAACCAGGTTGGCGCCCCGGTCGTGCCCGTCCTGCCCCATTTTCGCGACCAGCATGCGCGGCTTGCGGCCGAGCCGGTTGCGAAGCGCGCCGACGCCGTTTGTCGCGCGGTCCCAGGCGGGGTCGTCGGCCCAGGCGGCGCCGTATATGCCCTCGACCGGAGTCGGCACGGTGCCGTAGCGGCCGAACGCGTCTTCGAGCGCCTGGCTGATCTCGCCCAAGGTGCAGCGCGCCCGCGCCGCCTCGACCGACAGGGCGAGGAGGTTGGCCGATCCTTCGGCGCCCTCCCGCAAGGCGTCCAGCGCCGCTTTGGCCTTGTCGGCGTCGCGGCCGGCGCGGGTCTTCTCCAGCCGCCTGATCTGGCCGGCGCGGACCCTGGCATTGTCGATGTCGAGGATGTCGAGATGATCCTCCTCGTCCTTGCGGTAGCGGTTGACGCCGACGATCGCGGTCTCGCCGCGGTCGACGCGCGCGGCGCGGGCGGCGGCGGCCTCCTCGATCCGGCGCTTGGGCATGCCGGTGGCGACCGCCGCGGTCATCCCGCCGAGGCTTTCGACCTCCTCGATCAGCGCCCAGGCCTTCTCCGCGAGCTCGGCGGTCAGCGCCTCGACATAATAAGAGCCGCCGAGCGGATCGGCGACGTTGGCGATGCCGCTTTCCTCGGCGATCACGAGCTGGGTGTTGCGGGCGATCCGGGCGGAGAAATCGGTCGGCAGCGCGACCGCCTCGTCCAGTGAATTGGTGTGGAGGCTCTGGGTGCCGCCGAGCACCGCCGCCATCGCCTCCAATGTGGTGCGGATGACGTTGTTGTAAGGGTCCTGCTCGGTCAGCGACACGCCGGAGGTCTGGCAGTGGGTGCGCAGCATCTTCGATTTGTCGCTCTTCGCGCCGAACCCCTCCATGATCCGGTGCCAGAGGCAGCGCGCCGCCCGGAGCTTGGCCACCTCCATGAAGAAGTTCATGCCGATCCCGAAGAAGAAGGAAAGGCGCGGCGCGAAGGCGTCGACGTCGAGCCCCTTGGCGCGGGCGGCGCGGACATAGTCCATGCCGTCGGCCAGCGTGAAGGCGAGCTCCTGCACCGCGGTCGCCCCGGCCTCGTGCATGTGGTAGCCGGAGATCGAGATCGAGTTGAACTTGGGCATGTTGGCCGAGCAATATTCGATGATGTCGGCGACGATCCGCATCGAGGGCGCGGGCGGGTAGATATAGGTGTTGCGGACCGCGAATTCCTTCAGGATGTCGTTCTGGATGGTGCCGGTGAGCTCGGCCTGCGACACGCCCTGCTCCTCCGCGGCGACGATGTAGAAGGCCATCACCGGCAGCACCGCGCCGTTCATCGTCATCGACACCGACATCTCGTCGAGCGGGATGCCGTCGAACAGGATCTGCATGTCCTCGAGCGTGTCGATCGCCACCCCGGCCTTGCCGACGTCGCCGACGACGCGGGGATGGTCGCTGTCGTAGCCGCGGTGGGTGGCGAGATCGAAGGCGACGGAAAGCCCCTTCTGCCCGGCGGCGAGGTTGCGGCGGTAGAAAGCGTTCGAATCCTCGGCGGTCGAGAAGCCCGCATATTGGCGGATCGTCCAGGGCCGGCCGGTGTACATCGAGGCATAGGGACCGCGCGTGAACGGCGCGAAGCCGGGCAGGCCGGGGTCGAGTCCCTGGACATCCTCGGCCGTGTAGAGCGGGCGAACGTCGATCCCCTCCGGCGTGCGCCAGGTCAGGTCCTTGCCCTTCACCTCCTTCGCGGCGGCGGCGTCCCAATCGGATCTGGTCGGTTTCTTTTCGGTCAAGCGAACCTCATACCACACCGCTCATCCTGGGTAGCCGGTGAGCCTGTCGAACCGGCGTATCGAAGGACGCACAACCATCGTGAAGGGTCCTTCGATACGGGCCTTCCCCCGGATCAAGTCCGGGGTTAGTCCCTCTCAGGATGAGCGGGAAGATTCAATGTGCTTCCCGCGGCGTCTCCATCAGTTCGACGAGAACGCCGCCCATATCCTTCGGATGCACGAAAATCACCAATGTTCCGTGCGCGCCGATCCGCGGCTCGCCGAGCACCCTGGCGCCCCTGGCCTCCATCTCGGCCCTGGCGGCGTGGATGTCGGGCACCTCGAAGCAGACATGGTGCTGGCCGCCGGCCGGATTCTTCGCCAGGAAATTGTGGAGCGGCGAGGCTTCGCCCAATGGCTCGATCAGCTCGATCTGGCTGTTGGGCGTATCGACGAAGCAGACCCTGACGCCCTGCGGCGGCAGGTCGAACGGCTCGTGGATCCTGGTGGCGCCGAGCAGGTCGCGATAGAGCGCGACGCTCCGCTCGATCGAGGGGGTGGCGACTCCGACATGGTTCAATCGGCCTAGGGGCATGGAGGCACCTCGCTGGTTGCGGTCGCGCGGATGGATCGGGATAGGGGCGGCCGCCGACGCGGGCAAGGGCGCTAGCCGGCGCCGATTCTGGCCTTGAACGGACCGAGGAACGCCCGGCCGCGTTCGGTTACGCCCTCGATATGCAACCGCATCGACAAGTTTGCCATCGCAAGGTTCCAGCTCTCGGATGCGTCCGCCGCGCCGTCCGCGGCGACGGAGATCCGGAACATCTCCTCACCCGCGAGCACCAGCTCCTCCTCGTAATCGTCGTCCGCTTCGTTGCGGCGGACGAGCAGCCAGACCGAGGGCCGGAAAAACGGCGATTGGCCCTCGGTGACCGGATAGGCCAAAGGCCCGAGATAGCGCGCGCGCAGGCCAACGGCGATCGCGGCTTCGCCGATCAGATCGTGGAGCATTTCAGCCTGCGCGAGGGTGACGGGGCTCATAGCTTGCCCTCCTTCGGCGGCTTCGGCGCCGGCGGCGGAAGCGGCTCGGGCGGCGTCGGCGGCGTCGGCGACGGCTTCGGCGGCTTCGGCGGCGGGAAGTCACCCAGCCCATCGACCCGCAGCTCGTCGCGCCGGCGGGGCTCCATCCCCCAGAGCAGGAACTTCACCAGGTTCGTGCAGCAATCGCCCTTGGAGAACAGGTAGGTCGTGGTGAACGTGGTGATGGGCTCCGTCATCTCTCCGATGATCTGCTTGGCGTAGCTCTCGCTGATCTTCAGGTTGCTAACCTCTTCGTAGCGCTTGGTCTTGCTGCCGAAGCCGATCGTGTGCCGGGCCAGCTCCCACACCACGCAATATTCCTTGTCGCGGTAATCGAGAGCGAGCAGGTCGGGGATCTCGGCGCGGCCGCCGAGATCGACGCAATCGAGGCGGTAGAATGTGTTGAACTTGAGCGAGCAATTATCGTCGATGGTGAGGACCAGGCTCTTTACCACCTGATATTCCTGGACGACGTCTTCGGGCACCGGCTTCGGAACGACATGGAGGATGCGGATGCGGTAACCGGGAACCCCGTCTCCGAGATTCTCCGGATTCTCCTGGAACTTCGGATTCAGACGCCGCGTCCAGCTCATGCGTCTCCGCCCCGCCTCGCCTCGCCAGAGAATCGCTGATTAGCACGAATCCGGGCCGCTATCGACTCTCCGGCCGGGCCCTCCGCCAGATCAGCAGACGGCGCGCGACTCCGGGGTGTTTCGCGCGAACCGGTTGCCGCGATAGTCGTAATGCTCGATGAAACGCTCGGTGCCGGTGAAGATGACGTCGAAGCCGCGGCCGCGGCGGATGTTGCCGATCCGGCCCTCGACGGTGCGCTCGAGGTCGCCGCCCATCGTCCTTCCGGTTTCCGGCAGCACCGCCCCGGCATTCGTGTAGGAGAGCGGGATCGGGCCCGATTCGATCGGCCGGTCCGGCCCGAGCTCGATCAGATAGGCCCAGCTGCAGGTATAGCCCTGCCAGGTGCCGCCGCCCTCACCGGAGATCACTGGATAAGGCGACAGCGACCGGTTGACAGCGACATGATGCGGCGCCGCGCCGAAGGTGCCGCCGCCGCCGATCTCCGGCCACGCGCCGGTGACGCGAAAGCCGGTCCCTTCGGGCGCCAGATAATGGACCGCCATGGTGCCGGAGGCGGCGTGGAAATCCTCGACATTGGTACCCAGGCTGATCAGGACGGCGCGCTCGCCCATCCATATCAAGCGCTCGGGGCGGTAGCGGTAGCTGTGATCGTCGCCGTCGATTCGGGCGCTGTCGGGACGTCCGAACGCAGCGGCGAAGGCGGCGGCGAGTTGTCCCGCCGACGGCAGCGCCTTGACCGCGGGCATCACGGCAGGCGGTGCGGCAACCTGCCGCGGCGTGGGCTGCGCGGCATTGCCAGTTTCGCTTCCGCCCCCGCCGCGGATGAGCAGGACCAGACAGACGGTCAGCGCGCCGAGCAGGAACGCGCCGAGCGCGACCGCGATCAGCCTGCTCCGCCCCATCGTCACAGCGCGTCCCTGAGGCGCAGGCCGAACAGCAGGTCGGCGGCGACGACCGCGACCAGCACCAGGCTCAGGCCGTGGAGGCCGAGCAGGACCGCGAACCTGGCGCGGCCGTCCGCCCGGTCCAGATAGGTGCGGTAGATCGGCAGCCGCCCGTCGCGCAGCCCGCGCACGATCCGCCAGCCGATCAGCGGCACCAGCGCGAGGGCGACCAGCCCGACCAGGATTTCGTCAAAACGCATTGTCCATCAGAGCGGAATGTTGTCGTGCTTCTTCCAGGGATTCTCCAGCTGCTTGTCGCGCAGCTTCCTGAGGCCCAGCGCGATCCGCCGCCGCGTCGAGTGCGGGTAGATGACCTCGTCGATGAAGCCCTTGCTCGCCGCGACGAAGGGGTTGGCGAAGCGCTCCTCATATTCGGCGGTGCGCTCGGCGATCTTCTCGGGGTCGCCGATGTCCTTGCGGAAGATGATCTCGACCGCGCCCTTGGCGCCCATCACCGCGATCTCGGCGGTCGGCCAGGCGTAATTGAGGTCGCCGCGCAAATGCTTGCTCGCCATCACGTCATAGGCGCCGCCATAGGCCTTGCGCGTGATCACGGTGATCTTGGGGACGGTCGCCTCGGCATAGGCGAAGAGCAATTTCGCGCCGTTCTTGATGATGCCGTTATGCTCCTGGGCGACGCCGGGGAGGAAGCCGGGGACGTCGACGAAGGTGAGTATGGGGATGTCGAAGGCGTCGCAGAAGCGGACGAAGCGGGCGGCCTTCTTCGACGATGCGATGTCGAGCACTCCGGCAAGCACCATCGGCTGGTTGGCGACGATCCCGACCGGGCGTCCCTCGATTCGGCCGAAGCCGGTGATGATGTTGGCGGCATGGGCGGGCTGGAGCTCGAAGAAGTCGCCGTCGTCGGCCACTTTGCGGATCAGCTCGTGCATGTCGTAGGGTTTGGCGGCGCTGTCGGGGATCAAGGTGTCGAGGCTGTCGTCGGTCCGGTCCCACGGGTCGTGGCAGGGGCGCTCGGGCAGGTCGTGGCGGTTGGACAAAGGCAGGAAGTCGACGAAGTCGCGGGTGGCGAGGAGGGCGTCGATATCGTTTTCGAAGGCGACGTCCGCGACTCCCGATTTGGTCGTGTGGGTGATCGCGCCGCCGAGCTCGTCCTGGGTGACGACCTCGTTGGTGACGGTCTTCACCACGTCGGGGCCGGTGACGAACATATAGGAGGAATCCTTCACCATGAAGATGAAGTCGGTCATCGCCGGCGAATAGACCGCGCCGCCCGCGCACGGGCCCATGATCAGGCTGATCTGCGGCACCACGCCCGAGGCGAGCACGTTGCGCTGGAACACCTCGGCATAGCCGGCGAGGCTGGCGACGCCCTCCTGGATGCGGGCGCCGCCGGAATCGTTGAGGCCGATGACGGGCGCGCCGACCTTCATCGCCATGTCCATCACCTTGCAGATCTTCTGGGCATGGCGCTCGGACAATGACCCGCCGAAGACGGTGAAATCCTGGGCGAAGACGAAGACGAGGCGGCCGTTGACCGTGCCCGATCCGGTGACGACGCCGTCGCCGGGGACCTTCTGCTTCTCCATCCCGAAGTCGACGCAATTATGCTCGACATACATGTCATATTCTTCGAACGAGCCGGGATCGAGCAGCACGGTGAGCCGCTCGCGCGCGGTCAGCCGGCCCTTGGCGTGCTGGGCCGCGATCCGCTTCTCGCCGCCGCCGAGCCGCGCCTGCTCGCGGCGCTTCTCCAGCTCTTCGATGGTGGTGCCCATGGCCGGGCTTCTAGGCGGCGGGCGGCGGGGAGGCAATTATCGGCCGTCGAAGCTCGGCTGGCGTTTCTGCAGGAAGGCGATCACCGCCGCCTTGAAATCGTCGGTGCGGCCGGCGTCGCGCTGGGCGATGCGCTCGGCGGCGAGCGCGTCGCCGAGGGAAAGGTGGCCGGCCTCGCGGGCGAGGCGGCGGATCAGGCCGTAGGCGACGGTCGGCCCCAAGGCGAGTCGGGTGGCGAGCGCGACCGCTTCGGCGGCCAGGTCCTCGTCGTCGACGACGCGGGCGATCATGCCCCAGTCGAGCGCCTGCGCGGCGGGGATGCGCTCACCGAGCATCATCATCTCCATCGCCCGGGCGCGGCCGGCAAGCCGCGGCAACAGCCAGGTCGCGCCGGCGTCGGGGATCAGGCCGATATTGACGAACGCCTGGAGGAAATAGGCCGAGCGGCCGGCGACGACGATGTCCGCCGCCAGCGCGAGCGAGCAGCCGGCGCCGGCGCAGGGGCCGTTGACCGCGGCGACGACCGGGAGCGGCAAGGCGAACAAAGCCTCGATCAGCGGATTGTAATGCGCCTCCAGCGCCGCGCCGACGTCGTCCGGGAGGCCGCCGCCGGACGCCAAATCGGCGCCGCTCGAGAAGCCGCGTCCTTCGCCGGTAAGCAGCAAGGCGCGCGCGCCGGAGCCCGGCAGGCTTTCGACCGCCGCGCGCAGTTCGTCGAGCATCGCCGCGCTGAGCGCGTTGAGGCTGTCGGGACGGCTCAGCGTCACCGTCGCGACCGCGGCCGGGCTCAGCTCCAGCCTGATATGTTCGAACTCCATCGGCGCACGCTGTCACGCCTTGTCCGTCGCCGCAACTTTGTTTCGCCGGGCGAACGGATTATGATGCCGGCGCCGCGCCACGCGGCAAGGGGAGGATCATCATGCGCTCACTGCCTGTCGGCGCCATCGTCGCCGCCATCGTCATGTTCGTGCTTGGCTTTATCTTCTTCGGACTGCTCTTCCCGATGGCGCTGAGCCCGCTCGCGCCCGAGGCGGCGCAGGCGGTCCAGGCGGCGCTCGGCACCCATCTGCCCGCGAGCGGCAACTACGCGGTGCCGATGGACGAGAACGCCTGGATGGCCGGGCCGTCGGCGCTGATCACCTTCGCCGCGGCCGGCCAGGTGCCGACGATGGCGATGGCGATGGTGCTCGGCTTCATCCACATGGCGGTCTGCATCTTCATCTTCGGCCTCGCCCTGAAGGCGGTCGGCGGCGACTTCGCCCGCCAGGCCAAGGTGGTGCTGCTGGTCGGGATCGCGACCTCGGCCTTCATGCATCTCGGCGACCCGATCTGGTATGGCAGCGGCTGGAAGATGAGCCTGTTCGTGTTCCTCGCCGACGGCGTGATGCTGATCGCCGGCGGGCTCGTTCTCGCCAAATGGTTCACCTCGGAGCGCGCGGGCGGCGCGCCGGCGGCCTATTAGCGGACCGCGCTGACCCGCCAGACCGTGTTGCCGACATCGTCCGCGACGAGCAGGGCGCCGTCGCGGGCGATCTGGACGCCGACCGGGCGGCCCCGGGCGCGGCCGCGCGCGTCGACGAAGCCGGTGAGGACGTCGACCGGCTGGCCCGACGGCCGGCCGCCGACGAACGGGACGAAGACGACCCGGTAGCCGCTGAACGGCCGCCGGTTCCACGAGCCGTGCTCGCCGATGAAGACGCCGCTGGCGAAGAGCGGGCCGAGGCGGGCGCCGTCGCTGAAGGTCAGGCCGAGCGCGGCGACGTGCGGCCCGAGCGCGTAATCGGGCGGAATCGCGCGCGCGACCATGTCGGGCCGCGGCGGCTCAGGGCGGCGGTCGACATGCTGGCCGTAATAGGACCAGGGCCAGCCGTAGAAGGCGCCGGGCCGGACCCGGGTGAGGTAATCGGGGACGAGGTCGCTGCCCAGTTCGTCGCGCTCGTTGACGACCGCGTAGAGGTGGTTCGTGCCCGGCATGAAGTCGAGGCCGACCGGGTTCCTGAGGCCGGTGGCGTAGAGGCTGTGGGTGCCGCTCGCCGGGTCGATCGCCCAGATCGCGGCGCGCTCCTCCTCCTCGCCCATGCCATATTCGGCGACGTTCGAGTTGGAGCCGACGCCGACATAGAGGCGGCCGTCGGGGCCGGCGGCGAGGCTCTTGGTCCAGTGGTGGTTGCGCTGGGCCGGCAGCGCCGTGATCGTGCGCGGCGCGGCATGGATGCCGGTCGCGGCGGGATCGTAGGGGAAGGCGACGAGGCTGTCGGCATTGGCGACGTAGAGCGTCGAGCCGACCAGCGCCATGCCGAACGGGGAGCGCAGGCCGGTGATATAGGGCGTCCGGAGCTCGGCGACGCCGTCGCCGTCGGCGTCGCGCAGCAGCGTGATCCGGTTGGCGCTCGGCACCGCGGAGCCCGCGACCCGCTGGAAGTGGCGGAAGAAGAAGCCCTTGATGCTGTGGTCCTCGTGCGCCGGGTCGGGCGGGGGCGCCGCGGTCTCGGCGACCAGCACGTCGCCATTGGGCAGGGTGAGCAGCCAGCGCGGATGATCGAGGCCGGTGGCGAAGGGCGCGACCTGCAGGCCCGCCGCGGCGACCGGCATGCCGCCGCCGCGCCAGCCGCGCGCGGGGGCGACGTGCACCGTCGGGATCGGCGTATGGACCTCGGGCGGCAGCGCCGGCGCCGGTCCGACCGATTGGGCGATGTTCAGCCGGGCCTGGTCGCCGCAGCCGGCGAGGAGCAGGGGGAAAGCGAGGATGAGGGCAAGGCGGGTCATCGCGGGCCTCGTCAGTCGGCCGCGTGGCGCTCCTCCGGAGGATGCAGGCGGAGACGGCGGACGCGGCGGGAGTCGCAGTCGACCACCTCAAGTCTCCAGCCGCTCGGATGTTCCAGGATCTCGCCCGTTTCCGGCACCCGCCCGGCAAGGACGAACGCGAGGCCGCCGAGCGTGTCGACATCCTCCTCGACCGTACCCAGACGGGCGTCGACCGTCTCGGCGACGTCCTCCAGCTCGGCGCGGGCGTCGGCATCCCAGAGCCCGCCCTCGAGCGGGATCAGCAGGCCAGGCAGCTCCTCGTCATGCTCGTCCTCGATGTCGCCGACGATCTCCTCGACCACGTCCTCGATCGTGATCAGGCCCTCGGTCCCGCCGAATTCGTCGACGACGATCGCGAGATGGATGCGCTCGGCGCGCATCCGCGCGAGCAGATCGAGCACGCCCATCGATTCGGGCACGTAGAGCGGGGTGCGCATCAGGGTGCGGATGTCGTCGGGCGGCGGCGCCTCGCCGACCTGGACGGCGAACACGTCCTTGACGTGGATCATGCCGATCACGGTGTCGAGGCTCTCCTCATAGACCGGCATGCGGCTGTGGCCGGCCTCGGCGAAGGCCGCGACCAGCCCGTCGAAGCCGGTCGTGGCTGGCACGGCGAGGATGTCGCCGCGCGGGACGGCGACGTCGCCCGCGGTCTTCTCGCCGAAGTGGAGGATGTTGAGCAGCATCTGCCGCTCGACCTGGGAAAGGTCGCCGACGCGGGGATCCTCGCCCTCGCGATTCTCGATCGCCTCCTCGATCTCGTCGCGCAGGGTCGATTCGTCGCCGCCGCCGAAGATCAGGGCGCGAAGCCCGCCCCAGACCGTCCGGCCCTGTTCCCCGCCGCTGCGACTGTCCTCTTCCATGATGTCAGGGCTCAACTTCCGTCACATGATAAGGGTCGGCGATGCCGATCGATGCGAGCGCCCGGCGCTCGACTTCTTCCATCTCCTCCGCGTCCGCCGCGCTCGTTTCGTGGTCGTAACCTAGCAGATGGAGCGTGCCGTGCACCAGCAGATGCGCGGCGTGGGTGGCGACGCCGACATTCTTCGCCTCCGCCTCGCGCGCGCAGACGCCGCGGGCGAGGACGATGTCGCCGAGCAGCTGGGCGCCGGCGAGCTCCTCCTCGCCGACCATCGGAAAGGAGAGGACGTTGGTGGGGCTGTCCTTGCCGCGCCAGGCGGCGTTGAGCGCGCGCACCTCCTCGTCCGAGGTGAACTTGACCGAGACCTCGCTGTCCGAGAGGCCGGGATGGCGGCTCATCGCGACCGCGGCATGGACCGCGCTGCGCGCCAGGGCGGCCCAGTCGGTGCCGCTGTCCCAGTCTCCCGACACGTCGGTCTCGACGCCGATCATGAGCCTTCCACCGTCACCCCGGCGAAGGCCGGGGTCCCAGCGAGGCTCATCGAGAGTTCTTGTCCCGAGATCCCGGCCTTCGCCGGGATGACGCTCAGGGCGCCGATCATTCCGCCGGCCCTTCATAGGCTTCGACGATGCGGCCGACGAGCGGGTGGCGGACGACGTCGCCGGGGCCGAACCGAATCATCGAGATTTTCGGAATGCCGTCCAGGCGCGCGACGGCGTCGTGCAGGCCGGACTTGCCGGGCTCGGGCAGATCGACCTGCTTGGGATCGCCGCAGATCACCATCCGCGAGCGCATCCCGAAGCGGGTGAGGAACATCTTCATCTGCGCCGGCGTCGTGTTCTGCGCCTCGTCGAGGATGATGAAGGCGTCGGAGAGGGTGCGGCCGCGCATGAAGGCGATCGGCGCGATCTCGATCTCGCCCGAGGCGATGCGGCGCTCGACCTGCTCGGTCGGCAGCATGTCGTAGAGCGCGTCGTAGAGCGGGCGCAGATAGGGATCGACCTTCTCCTTCATGTCGCCGGGAAGGAAACCGAGCCGCTCGCCCGCCTCGACCGCGGGGCGCGAGAGGATCAGCCGGTCGACGCTGCCGCCGATCAGCTGCTGCACCGCCTGGGCGACGGCGAGATAGGTCTTGCCGGTGCCCGCGGGCCCGAGCGCGAAGATCATCTCGTCGCGCCCCAGCGCCTCCATGTAGACCGCCTGGGCCTTGGACCGGGGCACGATCGTCTTCTTGCGGGTGCGGATCATCACCTTGGGCGGCTCGACCACTTCGGGCGAGATGATCCCGTCCAGCGTCGGCTGGCCCGACATGGCGATGATCGCGTTGACGAGCTCGGCGTCGATGTCGTGGCCTTCGTCGAGCCGGTTGTAGAGGCCGATGAGCACCTCGCGGGCGCGGGTCGCGGCCTCGGGCTCGCCCTCGATCTGCACCTTGGCGCCGCGCGCGGCGATGTAGACGCCGAGCCGGTCCTCGATCGCGATCAAATTGCGGTCGAACTCGCCGAACAGGGGCCCGAGCAGGTGCGGCTGCTCGAACTCGACCTCGAGCCGGGCGCGCGGGCCGGCGTCGGCGGCGGCTTTCTTCTGCGCCATCAGGCGGCCACCGACAGGAGAGCCGCCCCGGCGAGGCTGTTCGGACCGGCCGAGATCAGCTCGACCTCCACGATGTCGCCGATCGCCGCGTCGGTCTCGAGGTGGACCGATTGCAGCCAGGGCGACTTGCCGACCAGCTGGCCGGGCCGCTTGCCGGGCCGTTCGAGCAGCACCGCGCAGCGGCGGCCGACGCTCGCCCGGTTGAACGCGAGCTGCTGGGCGTTGAGCAAGGCCTGGAGGCGCTGGAGGCGTTCGTCCATCTTTTCGCGGGGCACCTGATCGTCCATCGTCGCCGCCGGCGTTCCCGGCCGCGGCGAATATTTGAACGAGAAAGCCTGCGCATAGTTCACCGCGGCGACGATGCTGAGCGTCTGCTCGAACTCGGCGTCGCTCTCGCCGGGGAAGCCGACGATGAAGTCGCCCGAAAGGGCGATGTCGGGGCGGGCGGCGCGGACCCGGTCGAGGATGCGCAGGTAGGAATCGGCGCTGTGGCTGCGGTTCATCGCCCTGAGCACGCGGTCGCTGCCCGACTGCACCGGCAAATGGAGGTAGGGCATCAATTTTTCCACCTCGGCATGGGCGCGGATCAGCCCCTCGGTCATGTCGCCCGGGTGGCTGGTCGTGTAGCGGATGCGCTCGAGGCCGGGCAGCGCGTCGAGCGCGCGGATCAGATCGTCGAGGCCCTTGCCATCGCCGCCGCGCCAGGCGTTGACGTTCTGGCCGAGCAGGATGATCTCGCGGGCGCCGGCATCGACCAGCGCCCGTGCCTCGTCCATCACCGCGGCGAACGGCCGCGAGACTTCGGCGCCGCGCGTGTAGGGAACGACGCAATAGGTGCAGAATTTGTCGCAGCCTTCCTGGACGGTGAGGAAGGCGCTCGGGCTCGGCCGCCGCCGCGCCGGCAGCGCGCCGAACTTGGAGAGCGCGGGCATGTCGGTGTCGAGCGCCGGCTCGCCGCGCGCCGCCTTGCGGACCAGGTCGGGGAGATTGTGATAGGCCTGCGGGCCGACGACGATGTCGACGCCGGGAGCGCGGCGCGGGATTTCGGCGCCCTCGGCCTGGGCGACGCAGCCCGCGATCGCGATCATCGGCGGCGGCGCGCCGCGGCGCTTCATCAGCCGGCCGATGTCCGAATAGACTTTCTCGGCGGCCTTCTCGCGGATGTGGCAGGTGTTGAGGACGACGAGATCGGCCTCCGCGCCGTCGCCGGCCGCTGCCATGCCCTCGGCCGCGAGCAGCTCGGCCATGCGCTCGCCGTCATAGACGTTCATCTGGCAGCCGAAGGATTTGACCTGGAAGGTCTTCGGGTTCGCGGTCTTCATCGCGGCGGATATAGGGGATCGCCCGCGCATGCGGAAGCGGGCAGGGCGGCGACCACCGCGTCGCGCGACCGGGCGGCGAGCGCCTTGCGGTCGCCCGCGGCGTGCGGATCGATCGGCTCGAGGAAGCGCAACGTCGCCAGGAAGGTGCCCGGGCGCGACATCACCTTGCGGGCGTTGGCGCCGGTGCCCTCGTTGCCGACCCAGGCGATCTCGGGCAAGGCCGCGCCGTAATCGATCGCGACCGGCTGCACCCGGACCCCGTCGAGCGGCGGGTAGAGCGAGGCGAACAGGCTCGGGCGGAAGGGCAATATTTCGTCGCCGCCGTCGGTGGTTCCTTCCGGGAACAAGGCGACGGCGCGGCCCTCGCCGAGCGCGCGCCGGATCTGGTCGGCCTGGCCGTGGACCTCGCGCCGGGCGTGGCGGGCGACGTAGAGCGTGTCGTTGATGTCGGCGAGCCAGCCGACCACCGACCAATGTTCGAGATCGTCGCGCGAGACGAAGATCGCCGGCGCCGCGCCGCCGAGCGCGAGGATGTCGAGCCAGGTCGCATGGTTGGCCGCGAACAGCACCTTCGACTTCAGGGGCACGCCCTCGATTCGGACCCGCATGCCGCAGCAGCGGCCGGCATGAACGAGGAAGAGCTGCGGCCAGATCGAGCGCGCGCCGAACAGCTTCCAGAGATAATGGAGCGGCACGCAAAAGAGGAGGCCGGCGACGATTCCGGCCAGCCGGAGATAGAAAAGCATCACCCTAATTGTCGCGGCTGAGGACGACGCCGTAAAGCTCCATGCGGTGATCGACCAGGCGGAAGCCGAGCTTCTCCGCGATCCGGCGCTGGAGCGCCTCCAGCTCCTCGTCGACGAACTCGATCACGTTGCCGGTCTCGACGTCGATGAGATGGTCGTGATGGGTCTCGGCGGCGGCTTCGTAGCGGGCGCGGCCGTCGCCGAAATCGTGCCGCTCGAGGATTCCGGCCTCCTCGAACAGGCGGACGGTGCGGTAGACGGTGGCGATCGAGATGCCGGGATCGACGGCGGCGGCGCGGGCATGCAGCGCCTCGACGTCGGGATGATCCTCGGATTCGCCGAGCACCCGCGCGATCACCTTGCGCTGCTCGGTGATCCTCAGGCCCTTCTCGGCGCACAGCGCTTCGATATCGATGCTGCGGGTCATGTTCCCTTCACTTAGAGCAGATCGCCGCCCGATTCAAAGGGCGCGGACGCGAAAGGCACCACCCCCGCGGCGCGGGGATGGCGCGTCCCGTCAGAAGCTCGCCTCCCTATTTCTTCGGCGCGCGCTTGCGCTTGGTGCCGAGGCCGATCTTCTTGGCCAGCGTCCGGCGCTGCTCGGCATAATTGGGGGCGACCATCGGATAGTCGGCGTTGAGGCCCCACTTCTGCCGGTACTGGTCCGGAGTCAGATTATAGTGGGTCATCAGGTGCCGCTTGAGCATCTTGAGCTTCTTGCCGTCCTCGAGACAGACAACATAGTCCGGCTTGACCGAGGAGCGGATCGAAACCGCGGGCTCCGGGCGCGGCGCCGGCGCTTCCGGCTGGTCGCCGAGGCCCGACAGGGCGCTGTGGACGTTGGAGATCAGCAACGGCAGGTCGGAGACCGCCACACTGTTGTTGCTGACGTACGCCGATACAATGTCGGCGGTGAGGGTGATCAGCGTCTCACCGAAATTGTCCTGTGTGTCCATGTGTCGTTGAAACCTTCATTCAGAGGAGTGCGACAGTCTTGGCCAACTGTCATCGATGTGGATAGGTCCGTTTCGCCGGTTCTGACAACCCCGAAACGTTACCGTAGTCGATCAAAGCTGTGCGCTTTTCGCCAAGGTCAGCGCGTCGTAGGTCTGGCCGGCGCGCCCGCTATAATAGTTGCGGCGCCGCCCCACCAAAGTATAGGCCGCTCGCTCGTAGAGGCTAAGGGCATGATTTCCTTCACGGACTTCGAGATGTAAGCGGGTCGCGCCGCGGTCCCTGGCCGCGTCGGCGAAGCGTTCGAGCAGCATCTTGCCGACACCGCGGCCCTGCATCGCCCGCCTGACCGCCAGCAACAGCAGCTCCGCCTCGTCGGCGACCGCGCGCGCCAGAGCGAAGCCGATCACCGCTTCCCCATCCCGCGCCAGCGTCAGCCAGACGCCGGGCATCGGCAGCAGGCCGGCGCATTGCGACGCCGTCCAGGCCTCGCCGAAGCGCGGATCGAAGCTGTCGTCCATCACGTTCATCACCGCGTCGAGATCGGCGATGCCGCCCTCGTGCAGGGTGATCGCGGGCGCGCTCATCTCATCGGCCTCGCGTCGGGCGCGCGGCCGTAGATCGGGCGCGGCGCGAGCCCGCGCAGCGCGGGCGGCAGCAGGCGCGCGTCGGCGGCGCGGGGCAGCGCGTCGCGGCAGCGGCCGAAGCCGCGCGCCGCGACCAGCGCCTCGGCGCCCGAGCCGAGCACGACCTCCGCGCGGACGAGCGCCGCCGCGTCGGCCGGGGCGAGCGAGCGCAAATCGTCGAGCGGGGCGAGCGGGTCACCGCCATAGCTTTGCACGAAAAGCTCGCCATGTCCCCCCGCCAGCGCGACCGCGACCTCGGCTTCGCCCGAGGCCGCGGCGATCGCCGCCAGCGACGAATAGCCGGCGAGCGGCACCCGCCAGCCGATCGCCAGGCCCTGGGCGGCGGCGATCCCGACCCGGACGCCGGTGAAGCTGCCCGGGCCGCAATCGACCAGGATCGATTCGGGCGTGCGGCCGGCGAGCAGCTCGGCGATCAGCGGCAGCAGCCGCTCGGCATGGCCGCGGCCGACCAGCTCGTGGCGCTCGTCGATCAGGCCGCCGTCGGGGCCGAGCAGCGCCGCCGAGCAGGCCGCGGTCGCGCTGTCGATCACCAGCAGCATTCAGTCCAGCACCTTCCCATCATTTCATCGTCACTCCCGCGAAAGCGGGAGTCCAGCTTCACCTTCGCGTCTGCATCGGGAAAGAAGCGGGATTCCCGCTTTCGCGGGAATGACGCGATGGGGTCAAACGGCTTCGACCGCCTCGACCTCGGGGACGTAATGTTTGAGCAGGCTCTCGATGCCGTTCTTCAGCGTCATCGTCGAGGAGGGGCAGCCCGAGCAGGCGCCGTGGAGGGCGAGGAAGACGGTGCCGCCCCTGAAGCCGCGATATTGGATGTCGCCGCCGTCCTGCGCGACCGCGGGCCGGACCCTCGTCTCGATCAGCTCGCGGATCTGGGCGATCACTTCGGCGTCGGCCGGATCGTCGTCGATCCCGGCCTCGGGCGCGACGTGGACGGCGCCGGCGCTGCCGGCCCGGAACAAAGGCGCGTCGCTGGCGAAATGGTCGAGCAGCACTTCGAGCACCTGCGGCTTCAGCCGCCGCCATTCGACCCCGGGCGCCGCCGTCACCGAGACGAAGTCGCGCCCGAAGAACACGCCTTCGACCTCGCCGGTCGAGAAGATCGCCTCGGCCAGCGGCGAGGCCTCGGCCGCCTCGGGATTCGCGAAATCGCGGGTGCCCGCCTTCATCACCTCGCGGCCGGGCATGAACTTCAAGGTCGCCGGATTGGGCGTGGTTTCGGTTTCGATCAGCATGACGGGCATGTGGGCTCCGGTTGGGCCGGGATCAACCCTTTCCGTCATCCCGGCGAAAGCCGGGACCTCGTGGAGGAAGGTCATGGCGGGTCTCCACGAGATCCCGGCCTTTCGCCGGGGTGACGGCCTGTCGGGGCCGTCAGAAGTCGGGCTTGTCGTAATGCGGCGGCGGCATGATCACTTCCATCCGCTCGGCGAGCAGGGGCCGGAAGCTGGGGCGCGACTTCATCACCGCATACCAGTCGACCGTCTGCTTGTGGCCGCGCCAGTCGATCCCGCCGAGATAGTCGGCGACCGAAAGATGGGCGGCGGCGGCGAGATCGGCCATGGTCAGCACCGGCCCGGCGAGCCAGCGGCGATGGTCGAGCAGATAGTCGAGATAGTCGAGATGGGCGTTGGCCGAGGTCATCGCCCGCCTCAGCGCGCCGGTGTCGGGCGGGTCGCGGGCGACGAGCCGCTTCGTCATCCTTTCGTCCATCAGCGGCGAGACGACGTCGCGGTAGAGCTTCTCGTCGAACCAGGTGACGAGGCGGCGGATCTCGGCGCGGTTGACGGCGGTGCCCGGGATCAAGGGGGTGCGGTCGACCGTCTCCTCGAAATATTCGCAGATCGCGCCCGAATCGATCAGCACCGTGCCCTTGTCGCGCTCGACCAGCACCGGCGTCTGGCCGGCGGGGTTCAAATCCATGAACTCGTCTTCCTGCAGCCAGGGCGAGACCCGGACCAGCTCGTGCGGGATCGCCTTCTCGGCGAGCGCGAGGCGGACCTTGCGCGAGAACGGGCAAAGCGGGAATTGATAGAGCTGCCACATGGGCAGCGTTCATTAACGCGCGCGGCGGCTCAGTCCACCGCTCAATTGGGCTCGGGCTCGCCCTGCGGCTCGTCGTCGACGTCCTGATCCCAATCGTCGTCGACGTCGCCCGGAGGCGGCGGCGGCGGAGCGGCGTAATCCTCGTCGGGCGGCGGCGGCGCCTCGGCGGCGTCGATCGCGTCGGCCATGCCGCGTTCGATCTGGTCGGCGGCGTGGCGCAGCGCCGGCTGGGCGGCGGCGATCGCGTCGGCGACCCGGCCCATCGCCGCGGCATTGCCGTAGATCGAGGCGCGCAGGCGGCGGTCGAAATCGGGATCGTCGCGCCGCGCCATGTCGCGCAGCGTGCGCGGCCCGTGCCGGCGATAGGGATCGACCGCGTCGAGCAGCGGCCCGAGGTCGATGTCGAGGAAAGCGTCGGCGGCGCGGTCGACGGCCGGCGCGTAGGACCGGATCTCGTCGCTCGGCCGCGGCGGCGGCGCTCCGCGCGGCGGCTGGGCGGCGGCGGGGGCGGCGAGCAGGGTCGAGGCGGCGGCGATAAGCAGCAGACGCATCTTTGAAACTCCTTCGAACGACTCGGTCCCGGCCCTGCGCCGGGGCGGATGAGTCTATCCTGAACGCCTGGGGTCCGTACTCGGTGCCCTAGCGCAAGGCCAGCCAGATCAACGCGGCGCTGCCGGCGGCGATCCGATACCAGCCGAAGGGCGCGAAGCCGCGTCGCGAGACGATGCCGATGAACCAGCGGATCACGACCAGGGCGACGAGGAACGACACCGCGAAGCCGATCGCGATTCCGAGCGGGCTCGCCGCGCCGAGATTGTCGTGATGCTTGGCGAGCTCGAGCGTGGTCGCGCCGAGCATGGTCGGGATGGCGAGGAAGAAGCTGAACTCGGCGGCGGTGCGGCGCTCGACGCCGAGCGACAGGCCGCCCAATATGGTCGCGCCCGAGCGGCTGACGCCCGGCACCATCGCGAGGCACTGGATCAGGCCGATGCCGAGCGCCTTGCCGAGCGAGATGTCGGCGACCCCCTTCTCGTGGCCCTGGGGCGCGGTCCGCTCGATGACGAGAATGGCGACCCCGCCGAGCAGCAGCGCCCAGGCGACGATCGTCGGGCTGCCGAGCATCGCCTCGATCCGGTCGATCAGGATGAAGCCGAGCACCGCCGACGGCAGGAAGCCGATCAGCACGTTGCGCAGGAACCGCCAGGATTCGGGCTGGCGCCGGACCAGGCCGACGAGCACCGCCCAGAAGGTCCGCCAGTAGAGCACGATCACGGCGAGGATCGCGCCCAGCTGGATGACGACGTTGAACACCGCCCAGCGCGCCGCGTCGTAGCCGAGCAATTCGCCGGCGAGGATCAAATGGCCGGTCGAGGAGACCGGGATGAACTCGGTCACGCCCTCGACGATGCCGAGCAGGATGATGGTGAGGATCAGGCCCATGGCGCGCGGGCTTAGCGGGGGACAAGGCGGCCGGTCCAGCCTCCACGTCATACCAGCGAAGGCTGGAGTCCCTGTTCTTGTCCCCCTCCGGCAAGAGAAGGGCGAGCAGGCCGTTGCATCGGGCGCGGGCCCATTGGTCCTCGGTTCCGGAGATCCCTATCGGCGGAAGCGAGGTCAGCGACGTCGCATCGCAAGAAAAAGGTGTGGAGCCCTTCAGGCGAAGCCCTGATGCGTGAAGGCGGCATGCAGGTCCGCCCGACGAATTCAATGGGGCAAGAAAATAAAGCGTCGCGACAAATCGAGACTCCCATCTTTTTCCTGACAATGCTATGATGTCTGAACGCTGCAGTCGTATTGGGGACGGTATTCATAGGGACCATCGCTATGAAATTGCATCATGCGTCTCTCTCTGTTCTCTTGCTATTCGCCAGCGCGCTGCCCGCCTCGGGACAGCCCGCTCGGCAAGGCGAGCAAACCGCCTCGGATGATGTTCCGGCCGCCACTGCCCAGCGGGCCCGGAACGTCGCGGAACGCTCGGCGCAATTGCGCGGCTTCCTCGCCGAAGCGCGTACGATCTTCATCGGCGTCGATATCATTCGCCGTAAGGCTGGCGACCGCGAATTGACGCCGCTCTACCGGGTGCAGCATTACCGCTACGCCGACGACACCGTCATCACTTCGGTGGTTGACCTCGAAGCGGGCCGGGTGGGCGAGCAGGTCGCAACGCGCAACGTGCCTGTGCGGCTCACCGAAGGAGAGTTCGCCGAGGCACGCGCGCTGGCGCTCGCGGACCGCCGGGTGACTGCGGCCGTGGGCCAGTATCGCGAGCGGCTGGTCGTCGAACCGCTGCTGGTCAGGACCCTGGACCGCAGCGATCCCTGGTTCGGCCGGCGGATCGTGCGCCTGCTGTTTCGAGTCGGCACCAACTATATGTCGCGGCCCCTGGTCTATGTCGACCTGACGGGCCGCCAGGTAATTATCGAAGAGGGCCACGGCCCGCGAGAGGGGGACAGGCAATGATCGTTCGCTCCATCCGCACCCTCGCCCTGCTCGCCTGCCTGACCGTCGCGGGCGCGGCGGCGGCCCAGACCGCGCCATGCGCGACGTTCAGCCCGCCGACCGGTCAGGCCGGGCTCGTCGAACAGACCTTCCCGACCGCGCCGAGCCCGGGCGCCTCGGCGACGGCGTGGCGCGTGAGCTTCGCGCACGCGACCGGCCGGGGTCTGTACATCACCGGCGCCTGGTTCAGGACCACTCCCAACAGCCAGTGGATGCGAATTCTCTGGGACGCGCGGCTGGCCGATATTTTCGTGCCCTATGAGGCCGGCAATCCCCGCTTCTACGATCTCACCCAGTATAGTTTCCCGTTGGTCCCGGCGAGCCAGAACGACGCTGGCCCGTGCGGCCGCATCATCGACGGCGTAGTGGTGCACGAAGTGACCAGCTACGGGCTGATGTGGAAGGACGACCAAGGGGTGCGCCATGGCCAGGAGCTGGCGCTGTGGGCCACGCTCGATTCGGCCAACTATAATTACATCATGCGCTACGGCTTTCGGGACGATGGCACGATCACGCTGAGGCTTGGCGCCACATCTCGCAACTATCCCGGCCACGAGACGATGGGACATATGCACAACGCGCTGTGGCGCATCGACATGGATCTGAACGGGGCCGGCGGCGACACTCCCTATACCTACGAGCATGTCGAGACGACTTCAGCCGGAACCGCAAGCGACACCTTCACCCTTTTCAACAACGGCGTCGAAGGATGGCTTGACGTCAATCCAACCCGGTTCACCGAGCTGGTCGTGCGGGACACCGCAGTGAGCACGCCCGGCAACCAGATCAGCTACGAGTTCCGGCCGGTCCGTGGCGGCGCGCCTCGCCACATCGAGCCGTTTGCCCAGCATGACTTCTGGGTGACGCGGTACCGCGGGAGCGAGATGCTGTATCAGCTGCCGCAGCTGATAAACGGTGAGTCGGTGAACAACACCGACATCGTGGTCTGGCACATCACCGGATTGCGCCACGATCCGCGCAACGAGGACGGTTTCTTCCAGGGCAATCTATGGAATGGGGTGGCGCTCGTGATGTGGGGCGGCCTCGATTTGAGACCCCGCAACCTGTTCACGCGCACGCCGCTCTTCCCCTGAATCGGGCCCGGCCGGCGAGCCCTGCGTCCGCCGGCGCCGGTCCCCGATTCGCCCGGATCCCGCTCCCCTGCAAGGGAAGGAAACTCGCCGTTTATCGCGGCCTCAGGAGGCCGAGGGCCGGGCGAAGCGGCCGCGGCGGCGGTAGCGGACGAGCCAGGTCTCGGCGACCGCGGCGAGCGGGGCGGGGCGGATGCCGAACGCCTCGAAGCCGGGGCCGGCCGCGACATTGTCCTCGCTCATCATCAGCCACTGGTCCCAGGTCAAGGGCGCGCCCGGGAGCCAGCCGGCGAGCCGGGCGACCAGCCGGGCGACCGGATCGGGGACCGGAGCGAGCGGCCGGTTGCGGCCGGTCTCCGCGCAGATCCAGGCGCTGAGCTCCGCCATGGTCATCGCCTGCGGGCCGCCGAGCTCGTAGGTGCGGCCCGCATGAGGAGCGGGATCGAGCGCCGCCAGCGCGACCGCCTTGCCGAGATCGGCGACATAGACCGGCTGCAGCCGCCAGGCGGGACGGATCACCGGCAGCACCGGCAGCAGCCGCGCGAGGCGGGCGAGGCGGTTGACGAAATCGTCCTCG
Organism: Allosphingosinicella sp.; assembly: GCA_035941735.1. GTDB lineage: Bacteria > Pseudomonadota > Alphaproteobacteria > Sphingomonadales > Sphingomonadaceae > Allosphingosinicella. The sequence continues at coordinate 43,392 of DASZDS010000019.1, read as the reverse complement.
GGCCCGAACGCGATCGAAGGGCGCAGGATCGTCGCGGCCGGGAAGGCGGCGCGGACCGCGAGCTCGCCCTCGCCCTTGGAGCGGCCATAGGCGCTGGGGCTTTCCGGATCGGCGCCGATCGCGGAGACGTGGACCAGCGCCGGCACGCCGGCCGCGGCGGCGGCCTCGGCGATATGGCGCGCGCCCGCGACATGGACCTTCTCGAAATCGCCCTTGAGGATGCCGACCAGGTTGACGACCGCGTCGGCGCCCGCGACGGCGGCGGCGACCGCGGCCCGATCGGCGAGGTCGACCCGGGCGAACTGGATCTGGCCGAGGCCGCAGAGCGGCTTCAGGAAGAAGGCGCGCCTCGGCTCGCGCTCGGCGATGCGGACGCGGGCGCCGGCCCGGAACAGGGCCTGGGCGGCGTAGCGGCCGATGAAGCCGCCGCCGCCGAACAGGGCGATCAGGCGCTCGGTCTTGACGGTCATGGGAACGCCCCTAGTCCCCGGGCGTCGGCGTTGGCAAGCGCGCCCTTTCCGCCCGCCGCGCGGTGCTTCCCGCGCAGCGGCGATTGACTCCAAGTCCAAGATAAGTCAAACCGTGCAACGGTAGCGACCGAGTCTGCTTATATATTACCGAACATTGTAGAAATCGGAGTTGCCGACTATAAAAAGCGCACCCGCTCCAACGATTTGATCTGAAGAGGGTCTTCCGGGGCCCTGAAAGGGGGAGTCGCAATGCCTACCACCCTCACGTTCACGGACTCGACGACCAGCTACACCGTCGGGACCACGCAGACGCCAATTGCCAACAATACCGGCCGACTTCTTTCGCTTGGGTACAGAGACGGCACATTGGTGGATGTCCGCGCCGGCGGCTCCGTCACAGCCAACAAGACGATAACAAAGATAAATTACAACGCGACCAATTATTTCCCGAGCCAAAGCAACTACACGATCGCCGCGGGAAAGACCGCCCAGATCACGGTTGCCGGCCGCAATCTCGACCTGATCGTCAACTAGGACCCTCCGGCCCGTGCCCCGATCCTCCCCATCGCCCTCGGCGACAGGGAGGAACTTGCGGGTTCGTTGACAACCGCAAGCCCGCCCCCTAACTCGCGCTCCCTACCCCGTGCCCAGATGGCGGAATTGGTAGACGCACCAGCTTCAGGTGCTGGCGCTCGCAAGGGCGTGGAGGTTCGAGTCCTCTTCTGGGCACCATTTATCCATGGATCCGCATGAGCTCGAGTAACGGCAATGGCGGCGGCGCGAAGCCGGCGCGGGATCCCGAGACGGACAGGGCGCGGCTGCGCGCGATCCATGAAGCGGCGAGCGCCGGCGAGATCGAGCGCGCCGGCAAGCTGGCCGAGGACGCGCTCGGCGACGGCATCGACCATGTCCTGGTGCTGAGCCTCGCCGCCGGGCGGCGCGAGGCGGAAGGGCGGTTCGCCGACGCGCTGGAGCTGCTCCAGCGCGCCAAGGCGGCGGCGCCGCGCGCGCCCGGAATCCTCAACGCGCTCGGCCTCAACCTCCTCTGGCTCGGCCGGGCCGAGGAAGCGGCCGCCGAGTTCGACGCGGCGCTGGCCGCCGATCCCGGCTTCGCGCCGGCGCTGGCCAATCGCGGCACCGCTTTGGTGGCGCTGGCGCGGCTCAACGCGGCGCGGCGCGACTTCGAGGCGGCGCTGGCGCTCGAGCCGGGCAACCTCGTCGCCCTCAATGGCCTCGCCTCGCTGGCGCTGCGGCGCGGCGATCCGGACTCGGCGCGCGAGCTCGCGACCCGGGTGACCGCGCGCCAGCCCGATTATCCGGACGCGCTGATGACGCTCGCCGGCGCCGACCTCGCCGAAGGCCAGCCGGCGATCGCCGAATCGCGCCTCAGGGTGCTGCTCCGCGACCGGAAGCTGCCCGCGCCCGACCGGGCGCTGGCGCAGGGCCTGCTCGGCGACGCGCTCGACGCCGAGGGCCGGTTCGGCGAGGCGTTCGCGGCCTGGCGAGCCGGCAACGCGCTGCGCGCCGAGCAGGCGGCGGACCATGCGGGCCGCACCCTCGGCCTGGTCCGCGAGCTGACCGGCGCGCTCGCGGGCCGGAGGGTCGCGGCGACCTGGGGGCGGGGCGGCGGCGGACCGGCGCGGCGCCACGTCTTCCTGGTCGGCTTCCCGCGCTCGGGCGCGACCCTGGTCGAGCAGGTGCTCGCCGCGCACCCGGAAGTCACTATTCTCGCCGAGCGGGAGTGCCTGGTCGACGCCGCCCGCGCCTGGCTCGCCGACGCCGCCGACATCGCCCAGTTCTGCGCCGCGCCGGACGAGGATCTCGATGCCCATCGCGACGCCTATTGGCGCCGGGTCGCCGCCGCCGGCGCCGAGCCGGCGGGCCGGGTCTTCGTCGACAAGCACGGCTTCAACATCTTCAAGCTGCCGCTGATCGCGCGATTGTTTCCCGAGGCGCGGGTGCTGGTGGCGCGCCGCGACCCGCGCGACACGGTGCTGAGCTGCTTCGCCACCCGCTTCGCGATGAGCGAGCCGGCCCACCAGCTGCTGACGCTGGAGGGCGCCGCCGAGCTCTACGCGGCGACGATGGAGCTGGCCGAGGCGACCGAACGGGCGTTCGGCCTGTTCGTCCAGCCCTGCCGGCTCGAGGCGATGATCGCCGATTTCGACGCGGAGACGAAGGCGATCTGCACCGCGCTCGGCATCGAATGGCTGCCCGAATTGCGCGACTTTCACCGCCAGGTCGCGGCCCGGGGCGTGGCGACGCCGGGGGCGGCGCGGCTGACCGGGGGGTTGAGCGCCGCCGGGATCGGCCGCTGGCGCGATTATGAGGGCGAAATGGCGCCGGTGCTGCCGGCGCTGCAGCCCTGGATCGAGCGCTTCGGCTACGCCTGAGGCTCGACCACGAAATGGGTCAGCGACAGGCTCTGGCCGGTCGCCCACAAGGCCCCCTTCAGCACCGCCGCATAGGCCGCGAGGCCCAACAGGAAGGCGAGGGAGAGGCGGAGCGCGGCGCTTTCGAGCGGCAAGGCGAGGACGATCAGGGCGACGCCGAGATCGGCGGCCGCGGCCGAGAAGGGCGCGGCGACGTAGCGCAGCGGCACGGCGACGCCGAACACGCCGCGCAGCAGCGCCCGCCGCGCGAGCGCTGCGCCGGCGACCGCGATCAGCGCCGCGAGCGCGCCGCCGGCGACGCCGTAGCGCGCGATCAGGAGCCAGCCGGCGACGACGTTCAGGCTCGCGCTGACGAGGGTGATGAAGATGACGAGCTGCGGCCGGCGGTAGAAGAAGATGAGGTCGCTGACGCCGAACGCGCCCTGGATCGATTCGGCCGCGGCGAGCAGCAGCATCGCCCAATAGCCGGCGACGAATTCGGGGCCGATCGCGCGCAGCAGCGGCTCGCCGAGCACGGCCAGCCCGACCAGAGCGGGCAGCTGGATGGCGAGGATCAGCCGCGAGGCCGAGGCGGTGGCGCGGCCGGTCCGCGCCGGCCCGCCATGGCTGAGCGTGCGCGAGACGATCGGGGTCAACAGGCCGTCGAAGCTCTGGCGGACCTGGCGGATCGGCGTTCGCACCTGCTGCGCCATGCCGTAAATGCCCGCCGGCGCCTCGCCGAGGAACAGGCCGACCAGATAAAGGTCGAGCCGGCCGGCGAGCGCGTTGGTGAAGTCGCTCAGGGTCGGCAGCGCGGTCGCGCGGACGATCGCGGCGATGCGCGCCGGGGCGAAGCGCCAAGCGAAAAGGCGGAACGGGCCGAGGCAGGCGCGGGCCCCCGCCAGCGCGTAGACGAGCGCCGCCATCGTCCCCGCCCAATAGCCGAGGATGAGGCCGGTCTCGCGCCAGCCCAGCGCCCAGGCGAGGATCGCCGCGGCGACTCCGGCATAAGGCTCGATCACCGAGCGCGCCCAGACCTGGTAGCGCATCCGGTGGGTCCAGCGGGTGGCGGCGAGCAGCAGGTCGAGCAGCGCCTGGCCGAGGATCATCGGCGCCAGCAGCAGCAGCGCCGTCTCGGTATTGTCGGCGACCATCGTGCCCGGCAGGATCGCCATCGCCAGCATGACCGGGGCGACGCAGACGAGGCTGGCGGCGAAGACGAGGATCGCCGCGTCGATCAAGATGTGCGGCGGCGTCCGGCCGCCCTGCTCCTCGTCCAGCAATTTGAAGATCTGGCGCTTCAGGCCGGCGCCGCCGACCGTCACCGCGAGCTCGACCACCGCGACCGCGACCGCATAGGCGCCGAACAGAGCGGCGCCGAACAGCCGGCCGGCGACGAGCACGAACAACAGCCGCGCGCCGAACCGGATCAGGAAGCCCAGGGCGGCGGAACGTCCGCCTCGCAAGATCAGGCGCTGCGCGGTGGAGGCGGTCACTTTGCGCTTGTATCCGCGGGGACGGCGGTTGACCAAGCGCTATGTCCAGGCCCGTGGCGGCGATCTTCCGGACGCCGGTCTTCAACCCGACCGAGCGCTTCATCCAGGACCAGGCGGCGGCGCTGACCCGCTGGCGGCCGCTTATCGTCGGCCTCGAGCGCAAGGGCTGGGACGGGGACGCGATCTTGCCGGGCAGCGCGCTCGAGCGGGCGCTGTTCGCCCTGCGGGGCCGCGGCGGATCGATCGAGCGGCGGCTGCGCGCGGCGCATCCGCGGCTGATCCACGCCCATTTCGGGACCGACGGGCTCAGGGTGCTGCCGCTGGCGCGGGCGCTGGGGGTGCCGCTGGTCACCAGCCTGCGCGGCTATGACGTGACCCGCTCGGACGCGGCGTTGCTGCGCTCGGGCCGGCTGGGCTCGATCCGCTACGCGCTCGGCAAAAGCCGGCTGCAGCGCGAGGGCGCCCTGTTCCTCGCCGTCTCGGACGCGCTTCGCCGCCGGGCGATCGCCCGCGGCTTTCCGGAAGAGCGGACGCTGACCCACCATAACGGCGTCGACCTCGACCGCTTCCGGCCCGGCGAGGAACCGCGCGAGCCCGGCCTGATCCTCCATGTCGGGCGGCTGGTGGAGAAGAAGGGGACGAAGGTGCTGATCGAGGCGCTGGCGGGGCTGCCCGGCGCGCGGCTGGTCGTGATCGGCGACGGCCCGCTCAGGGGCGCGCTCGAACGGCGGGCGGGGCCCGCGGTGCAATTCCTCGGCGCGTTGCCGGCCCTGGAGGTGGCGCGATGGATGCGCCGCGCCGCCGTCCTCGCCGCGCCGAGCCTCACCGCCGCCGACGGCGACGCGGAAGGGCTGCCCAATGTCGTCGTCGAGGCGGCGGCGTCCGGCCTGCCGGTGGTCGCGACGCACCATTCGGGCATTCCCGAAGCGGTCGAGGAGGGCCGGACCGGCTTCCTCGTCCCCGAAGGCGATTGCGGGGCGCTCGCCGGTGCGCTCGCGGCGGCGCTCCGCGCGGGCCCGGAGATGGGCGAGGCGGCGCGCGCGCTGGCCGAGGAAAGGTTCGACCGGGTCCGGCTCGGCGCGCGGCTGGAACAGCTTTACGACGAAGTCGCGGCGTCAGATGAACCTGGTGAGGGTTGAGGGGATGCCGAGCGCCCGGCCGATGCCCTCGGCCTCGATGGGGTCGAGCGGCACGTCCAAGGCTGCCGCGTCCGCCGCCCGGCTCGCTTTCTCCATCGGCGCGGCCGCCGGCATGGCCCCGGATGCCGCGGCGGGCGGCAGGGCGGCAGCCATTTCCCGCGCCGCGAGGACGTAGCCCGACAGGCTCACCCGCCGCGCCTGCCACGAAAAATAGGGTCCGGCGGCGATGCTGTGCGCGGTTTCGCTCCACAGCCGCTGCTGGACGTCGTAGCGCGCGACGTCGGCCGGGGCGTCGCGAAGCGCCACCCAGCTCGCCCAGAACATCGGCGGGTGATCGAGAGCCGGCCGGGGCACCGGCGGCGCGTCGAGAAATCGGCCTGCGCGCGTTTCTAGCGCGGCGAGGTCGGCAGGCACCGGCTCGGTCAGGTCCGAGTCGGGAACCTCGGAAGGGTGGCGGGCGCCGCCGCCGCGCAGCAGCTTGTGGAGATTGCCGATCACCTCGCGCACGATCTCGCGGCCATGCTGGATGCGGGAGCCCGACATGTCGACGCGGCGCTTCTGCGACGCCGACGGGTCTGCTTCGCTCCGCTCGATGGCCTCCAGAAAGAGGTGCAGGCCGGTGAGGCCCATGATCGGGTTCGACCATTTGCCTTCCAGCAGATTGTCGATGAAGTGATCCTTGACCAGGATCGGGCGGTTAAGCTCGAGCGCGCGCCGCGCAACCTCTACCGTCTGGTATCGATCGTCGTAGACGACCGGAGCGTCGGGCCGCGCCATCTGGATCGAGACCTCCGGCGGCGCCCCGGGCATATCCGCGCTGCCGCGCCGCATGAAGATTCGCGTGTCCCACCCCGGCGCGACCAACACCGCCTGGCGGACCCACTGAATGCCGTCGTGGAAGTCGAGAATATAGGTCCCCGGACGGCAGAGGATCGCCGAGCCGCGCCACATTTCGTCGCCGATCCGCTTCGCGCGGGCGCCGGCCGCGAGGCTTCGCCGGGAGGCAATATTCCGCCACGGGAAAATCCGCATGCACGCCAGCGGATCGTCGGCCTCGCTGCCGGCGGTGCTGTGGCCGAGCACCATCAGCCGGCTCCACGGCATCGCCGGCGACTTCCCCGCCCGGGGCCACATCCTCGCGGCCGCTAGCAGCTTCTGCGCGAAGCCTTCGATCGCCGGCACCTTGTCGCCGAAGATCGGCGCGATCGGCGCGATCGCCGCGAATTTTTCGATCTTGAGCCTTATTTCGACGAGGTCCCCGGTCACCTCGATCAGCTGCTCCTTCGAGGCGCCGCCGCGGACCGCGCGCAGCTTGTAGATGCCGGCGGCGAGCCGCTGGTCGATCGAGCCGACGCCATAAGCCGCGGTCCGCAGGTCGTTGCCGATCACGTAGAGCTCCGCATCGAGGTCGCCGTTCACGATCAGGCGCGGCCCCTCTCCGTCGAAATCAGCTGAGGTCGACATCGGTCGCGCTCCCCGCAGCAATCTCGAACAGCCTCGAAAAACCGGGCGCCTCGGCCTTGTAGTAGCCGGTGCCGAGGCCGACCTTCACGGCGCCGCCGGCGACGACCCGCGTCGCCACCGGGAGAACCGGACCTCGCGTGATCTTCACCTTGGCGCCGTCCGCCAGCGGGACCTTCAAGACATATTTCGGGAGCTTCCCGGGGCCGAAGACGATGAGGTCGCGGCCGGGGAAGTAATGCTCGGCATGGGCCGTCCCCGCGGTCGATTCCACCGCCTCCTCCCCGACCAGGCCTTCGCCGCTCAGGTGGCCGATGATGCTGGTGCTGGTGACCATCCCGGTCTCGTCGGTTGCGGCCCCCGCCAGGGCGTCGAGCAGCCGGGCGGTGAATATGCCCCTGACCGGGCCGTCCGGGTCGATCGGCGCTTCATAGGCCTGAAGGCTGGGCTTGGCGGCGAAGGCGACGAACATCTTGGCGCGGCCCTGCCGGGCCGGCGTCGCCGGCTGCAGCGGCTTGCTGCTCGGCTGGAGATAGTTCCGCTCGGCGCAGCAATCCATCCACAGCACGATCTCGTCGAAATGATGCTGCTCGGCGAACCAATCGACCCAGGAGGTTGCCTGGATGCTCTGGATGAAGCCCGGATTGATCGACTCGGTGGTCACCAGCGCGAGATGGTTGGGTTCGGGCATGTAGCCATGGCCGGCCATATAGACGTAAAGACGGTTGGCGAGCCGGCTCTTGCCCCCTTTTTGCACCGCGTCGATCGAATCGACCATGAAGCCGTTGAGCGGCGCCTGGACGTCCTCCAGGCGCGGCCGCATATCCGTGACCTTCCACTTCTTGTTTCGGCTGCCGCGCTGGCCGCTCCGGCCACTCGACGTGATCAGCGTCACATGCGCCTTTTCCTGTTCGACCAGCCATTCGGCCATCATGGTGGCGTCGAGCTCGGGTCCCTTCAGGTCGTTTTCCGCCGTGCCCCCCGCGCCGTAGCGTGGATAATGCCCTATCCCGACCACGATCGCCCGGGCGGACGGCTGGCTGCGCCCGGGCGCCGGCCTTGCCGGCATCCTCGCCCGGGCCTGGGGCAGGGCGCGGCTCGCCATCGCTCAGCCTTCCACCAGCGGGGCGGCGCCGGGCCGCGCGCCATAGGCTTCCCGGACCAGCCGCTTGTCCTTGAACGTCAGGCTTGAGTTCCACGGCGCCGTGAACTGGCCGTGGGTCCATTCGGGCGGGATTTCGTACATCATGATCGAATGCGGATCGAGGTCGGTCGCGAAGATCTGATCGGGCGGGAAGACCGCGAACATGTTGGCATCGATATCGTCGATCGACCAGCCGCGGGCTTGAAGGTCCGCCGTGACGCGGGCACGGTCCCAGGGAATGACGTGCACCGGGCTCAAATGTTCGTGGATCAGCCCAAGAGCATGGCCGAACTCGTGCAGGACCACCGCCCGCGCCTCGGCTTCGTCCAGCGTCTCCGTCATCCAGCCGAGATTCATCGTCGGTTTTTCCGCCGCGACCGCGCCGGCATATTTGCCGACATGCGACCAGGACGCGGTGTCGGCGCCGAACGCGACCCGTATTTCCGCCCCGTCCGGATCGACGCCGGCGCCGGTCCAGAACTCGAAATTGATATTGGCCCCCGATTGCGCCAGCCAGAGCTTGGCGAGGTCGCGGACGCGTTCGCGCAGCGCGACGCTGCCGTCGAGGAAGCCGACGCGAAGCGTGGTCCCGGCGCCCCAAAAAGCGGCGTTGAGCATTGCGGCGCGGGCCTTGTAGCCCGCCGGGACGCCGCCGAGCGCCGGCGGCGGCGGCGCTGCGCAGAACCGGTAGTGCGGCTTCGTGCTCACGGATTTGCGCCGCCCCCGCCGGCAGCGCCTCCGCCGGGATTGGTGCCGTGCAGACCGGGCGGCTGGGCCATGGGCGGCCGCGGCTGCGTCTGCGAGGCATAGCCCCAGCCGTCGGCGGGGTTCTTGCGGCGGCCGTCGAGGAACCAGTCGGCGTCGAAATTCTCCGATTTTCCGACCAGGCCGAGGAGGACGATGAAATAGAGAAAGAAGCCGATCGCCAGCCCGATGCCGTAGGGCCCGAAGAGGTCGCCCGCCACCGGAAACAGGTTGAGGACGGCCGCTCCGCCGATCGCGCCGATGACCGTGGCGAGGTCGCTGAACTGCACGTCGCCGGTCCGGTAGCGGTTGATGAAATAGAGGAACCAGCCCAGGATCAGGCCGAAGCTGAATGCTCCCCATTGCGCCAGCGACATCCCCATCATTCCCTCCCTCGCCAAGTTTTCATTGCCGATCGGCCCGCGCCAGCCTTTGCCGCTGCAGCAGCGCCACGAAACCGACCGCTAGCAGCATGCCGCCCGCCCCGCCCGTGACGGCAATCACGGCGCCGGCCCAGCCGAGTTGAAGCTGGCAGACCCAAAGCAGCGCGGCGAAGAAGAAAAGATTCCAGCCGAAGACGCGAAGAAGCGCCATCTTCGAGCCCCCGCCAAGAGCGGCGGCGCCATTCATCGCTACAATCCAGCCGACGACAATGCCGAGGGCGGTTGCTCCGATCATCTTGGGCCCCTCCCGCTTTCGTCAAAACTTATGTCGGGCGTCCGATTCGCACAAATCAAATCTGGGGCGAGGCAAGCGGTCCGCGATGGCGCTCAGGCGGCCAGTTCGATCCAGACCGGGGCGTGGTCGCTCGCTTTCTCGCGGGCGCGGACGTGGCGGTCGACGCCGGCGGCCTGGAGGCGTTTCGCGGCGACGCCGTTCAGCAGGAGGTGGTCGATGCGGATGCCGGCGTCGCGGGCGAAGCTGTCGCGCCAATAGTCCCAGAAGGTGAAGATCCGCTCGTCGGGGTGGAGCCTGCGCAGCGCGTCGGTCCAGCCCTGGGCGAGCAGGCGCTCATATTGGGCGCGCGGCTCGGGCTGGAAGAGGGCGTCGTCGGCCCAGCGCTCGGGCTTGTAGACGTCCTTGTCGGTCGGGATGATGTTATAGTCGCCGGCCAGCACGATCGGGCAGTCGAGCCCGACCAGCTCGGCGGCGCGCGCCATGAAGCGCTCGGTCCAGCCGAGCTTGTAGGCGAACTTGGGCGTCCCGACGGGATTGCCGTTGGGCAGGTAGAGGCAGCCGATCAAGATGCCGCCGACCGCCGCCTCGATGTAGCGCGACTGGCTGTCGGCGGGGTCGCCGGGCAGGCCGCGATGGGTCTCGACCGGCTCGCGGCCGCGGGCGAGGATGGCGACGCCGTTCCAGCTCTTCTGCCCGTGCCAGATCGCGCCATAGCCCGCTTGCTCGATCGCGGCGGCGGGGAAGCGCTCCTCGGGCGCCTTCAATTCCTGCAGGCAGGCGATATCGGGCGCGTCCCGCGCGAGCCAGTCGAGCAGCAGCGGCAGCCGGCCGTTGATGCCGTTGACGTTGAACGTGGCGATCTTCACGGCGCTTCAATGCGCGAAGGCCTGCCGCGGATGCGAGGCGGCGGGAACGGGACGATCGGCGCCGCCGCGCCAGAGCAAAAGCAGGTCATCGCGCCCGAAACATGTATAGTGGCCGGGGAGCCGCGCGAGTCGCGGAATAGCTTAGGCTATTTCGTCGCCGCTCGGCGGACGGGGAGGGGCGATGTCCATGAGCGAGGAAGCAACGCCGCCGCCTCCCCCGCCGCCGCCGCCGCCGACTTCGGCGCCGGCCTTCGCCACTTCGGAAGTGTTGTTCCAGGAATATCGGCTGATCTGGGGCGAGGACGAAGAGGCGAAGGACCCCGAAGTCTATTGCCGCAAGGCCAACGGCAACGACCAGGCGGCCCTGTGCCTCTCGGGCGGCGGCATCCGCAGCGCCGCCTTCGCGCTCGGCGTCCTCCAGGTGCTGAGCCGCGCGCGCCTGCTGACCGGCTTCCACTATCTCTCCACCGTCTCGGGGGGCGGCTATATCGGCTGCTGGCTGCAGCGCTGGATCCACGAGGAGGAGGGGCGCGCCGACGCGGTGATGGACAAGCTGCGCTCCGACAAGGAGCCCGACGAGGTCAAGCGGCTGCGCGAGAATTCCAATTTCATCACGCCCCGGGTCGGCATCCGCTCCAACGACACCTGGACGGCGGTGGCGATCTCGGTCCGTAACATCATCGTCAACTGGCTGCTGTTCGCGCCGCTGCTGCTGCTGATCGCGCTGCTGCCGAACCTGTTCCTCGAGAGCGTGTCCTCGATCCGCAACGCGGTGACCTGGGACCGGCGGGTGCTCTACGGCCTGCTCGCGCTGCTGGCGCTGTGCATCGCGCGCGCCACCTTCGCCACCGTCCGCCTGCTGCCGAGCTACCGCTTCCAGTCGAGCGACCCGCTCGCGCCGCCCGGGGAAGGCGACGCGCTGCTGGGCCGCCGGATCGTCTATCCGCTCGTCGCCTGGTCGGTCGTCGCGACGCTCACCCTGTCCGCCGAGCAGTTCAATCCGGCTTCGCCCAAGGAGACCGGGCTGACCTACGTCCTGTTCGACGGCGGCCTCGACATCGCGGTCGTGTCGCTGGCCGGGATGGTCGCGGGGCTGCTGGCGGGCGGGCTGACCCTGCGCGGCGACCGGGCGCGCACGCTGCGCGCGGATTATTGGGTGTGGCCGATGACGTTCCTGGTCACGGCCGGCTGGGTCGCTTTCGGCGCGACCCTGTTCGACCGGCTGTTTCCGCGCACCTCGGAATGGAGCCCCGTCCTCCTCACCGTGTTCGGGCCGCTCTGGTTCCTGACCGCGACCCATATCGGCTCGATCGTCTTCGCCGCGTTCCGCGAGTCCGAGGGGCCCAGCGTGCGCCCCGACGACGACCGCGAGTGGGTGGCGCGCGTATCGGCGACCAAGATCAAGCCGATGCTGTTCTGGGGCATCCTCGCCCCGTCGGTGCTGCTGCTCAACCGGGTCTGGGGGCTCAACATGAACGAAGCCAGCCTCACCGCGCCGGGCTTCGTCGCCTTCTTTTCGGGGCTCGTCGCGATCGCGGGCGGGCGCAGCGAGCATAGCGGCGCGACCACGGCCCGCAACATCACGGCGAGGATCCTCAAGCTGCTGCCGCTCTCGGCCGCGATCAGCGTCGCGACCCTGCTGTTCGTGGTCGCCCTGCTGATGATCTTCGGGCGGCTCGAGATCATGTTCGCGGCCTTGCTCTCGAAGCAGCTCGACGTCCTGCTCGGGACGCCGCCGCAATGGCTCGATCCCAAGGTCGTCCTCCATCTCGCGGTGGCGGCGATCCTGTTCGGGCTGCTGGTCTTCTTCGGCCGCCAGATCCAGGTCAACCGCTTTTCGCTGAACGGCTTCTATCGCAACCGCCTCGCCCGCGCCTTCCTCGGCGCCGCGCGGCGGCCGGAGCGCCGCCAGCCCGACCCCTTCACCGGCTTCGATTCGGCCGACAATGTCCGCATGCACCTGCTGACTCCGCGCTGCGGCGAGCGCGCCGTCCTCTATCCGGTCGTCAACGTCGCGCTCAACGTGACCGCGACCGAGAATCTGGCGTGGCAGGAGCGCAAGGCCGAGCCGTTCGTCTTCACCCCGCAATATTGCGGCAGCGGCATGCTCTCGCGCGAAGGCAAGGCGCCGAGCCGGCGCACCGGCGCCTTCGTCACGTCGACGGTGTTCGGCGGCCAGGAGCCCGATCTGGCGCTGGGCCAGACCAGCGGCGTGACGCTGGCGACCGCGATGTCGATCTCCGGCGCGGCGGCGAGCCCGAACATGGGCTATAACAGCTCGCCGGCGACCGCCTTCCTGATGACCCTGTTCAACGTCCGGCTCGGCGCCTGGCTGCCCAATCCGGCCCGGGCCGAAAGCCTCGGCCCCGGCATCGGCCGTTCGAGCCCGGTCAACTCGATCTCCGCGCTGATCAGCGAGCTCACCGGCTCGACCCACGACCGCGGCCCGGACGTCTATCTGTCGGACGGCGGCCATTTCGAGAATCTCGGCCTTTACGAGATGATCCGGCGGCGCTGCCGCTACATCGTGGTCAGCGATGCCGGCGCCGATCCGACCTGCAGCTTCGCCGACCTCGGCAACGCCGTGCGCAAGGTCAAGATCGACTTCGACGTCAACATCCGCTTCGGCAAGCTGCACATCGCCAGCCGCGACGAGGTCCACAAGCCGGACCCGCAACTGAGCTGGGCGCTGGGCACGATCGACTATCCCGAAGCGGGCTGCGAAGGGTGGATCCTCTACATCAAGCCGAGCTATATCGACGAAGGGCTGCCGGTCGACGTCATCTCCTACGCCAAGGGCAGCAGCAGCTTCCCGCACGAAAGCACCGCCGACCAGTTCTTCTCGGAATCGCAGTTCGAAAGCTACCGCCGGCTGGCCGATTTCTTCGTCGCCGACCTGGTCGCGGCGATGCCCGCCGGCAAGGCCGGGGACAGCGGGCCGCGCCCGGTTTCCGACCTGTTCGACGCGCTGAAGACGCTCGGCGACGCGCCGCGGTCGGCCGCGCCGAAGGTCAGCGGCAAGCGGCCCCGCGGGCGAGCGGCCCCCTAGCCGGCGTCCTCCGCCGCGGCCGCCGCGCGGCCGGCCTCGTCGCGCCACCAGGTCTCGACCTCGCCGTTGAGCTTCACCGTCACCGGCATGCCGTGGCGATCGACCGCCTTGCCGGCGGCGACCCGGATCCAGCCTTCCGACGCGCAATATTCCTCGACGTCGTCGCGCTCGCGGCCGCGGAAGCGGATGCCGATGCCGCGCTGCAGCGCCGCCATGTCGAAATGCGGGCTCTTGGGATTGTTGGAGAGGCGGTCGGGAGGCGGGTTGTCGTCGGCCATCGCGGAAAGTCCTTCGCTGCGTCGCGGCGCTTCTTAGCGGATCGGCGCCGCCGGTCCACAGTCTTGGCCGCTTGTCCGGCGCGGCGAATCGTGCGCATCCTGCCAGTCCCGGAGACTCCGGCGGGAGATCGCGCCATGGCCTTTTATTATGCGCTGCGGGACATGCCCGAAGATGTCCGGCAGCGGACCGCCGCGGGACTGCTGAAGCTGCGCGCGCAACTGGAAAAGGAAGTGCCGCGACGCTCGGTCACTGACACGTTGCTGCTCGCGACCTGGAACATCCGCGAGTTCGATTCCGAGAAATACGGATTCCGCTCGGCGGAATCGCTGCACTACATTGCCGAGATCATCAGCCATTTCGATCTGGTCGCGATCCAGGAGGTGCGCGAGGATCTGAGCGCGCTCGACGCGGTCCAGGAGATGCTCGGCGGCTGGTGGAAATATGTGGTGACCGACGTCACCGAGGGCACCGGCGGCAATGGCGAGCGGATGGCCTTCCTCTACGACGGCCGCAAGGTCGCGTTCGGCGGCCTCGCCGGCGAGGTCGTGCTGCCGCCGCGGAAGCAGCAGCCGGTGCTGCAATTCGCCCGCACCCCCTTCCTGTGCGGCTTCCGCTCGGGCTGGGTGAAGTTCAACCTGTGCACGGTCCACATCTATTACGGCCAGTCGGTGAAGGACGACCCGCGGCGGGTCCAGGAGATAAGCGACCTCGCCAATTTCTTCGCGCGCAAGGCGAAGTCCGCCGCCCAGATCCAACCGGCGCGGCCGCAAGGCGAGGTCACCAAGACCCGCAACACCTCGGCCGAGAACATGATCCTGCTCGGCGATTTCAACATCTTCACCCGCGACGATGCGACCTTCACGGCGCTGACCGACGCCGGCTTCGACATCCCCGAAGCGCTGCGCAAGCTCGGCGGCAGCAACCTCGGCATGAACAAATATTTCGACCAGATCGCCTTCCTCGTCCGCCCCGACAAGTTCGAGGCGACGCAGAAAGCGGGCATATTCAACTATTCCGAATCGGTGTTCAGCGACGGCGACGAGGCGGTCTACCTGGAGGCGATGGGGGAGGCCTATGCCGCCAAGCCCGACGCCAGGAAGAAGAGCCGCTACTACAAGGACTGGCGCACCTTCCAGATGTCGGACCACCTGCTGCTGTGGTGCGAGTTCCGGATCGACTTCAGCAACGCCTATCTCAAGCGCGCCACCGAAGGCGAGGCGCCGCCGCCTCCCGCGGATGACGGCGACCTGCCGGACTAGACCGCGGCGTCGGCCGGGGCTCTCGCCGCGCGGCTCTTCTCGGCCTCCCAGCACGGATCCCAGCTCGGATCGTGGAAGCGCCTGGCGAGGAAGTCGACGAGCTTGCGGACGCGGGCGGTGACGGCCCGGCCCGGCGGCATGATCGCAAAAAGCGCGCCTTCCTCGAGCTCGAAATCGGGCAAGATCACCTCGACGTCGCCGCTCGCGATCGCGTCGGCGGCGATGAAGCGCGGCAGCAGGCAGACGCCGACATTGCCCTGGGCGGCGATGCAGAGCATCTCGCCATTGTTGGTCCGCATCCGGAGCTTGCCGCGCACCGTCTCCCAGCTTCCGTCGACCCGGAAGCGCCAGGATTCGTTGCCGTAGAGCAGCGCGTCGAGGCCGGCGAGATCGGACGGCCGCTGCGGACGCTGGGGGCAGTGCACGTCGAGATAGGAGGGGCTGGCGATCGCCACCTTCTTCACCGGCGCGATGCGGCGCGCCACCAGCGAGGAATCGGCGAGCTTCCCGATCCGGATCGCGAGATCGTAGCCGCCGCCGACGAGATCGATCTTGTGGTCGGTGAACTCGATGTCGAGCTCGATCTGCGGATGCTCCTCGGCGAAATTGGCGAGCGCCTCGGCGAGGTAGGAAATGCCGAAGGAGAGCGGCGCGGACAGCCGGATCCGGCCGGCGACCTGGTTGGTCGCATTGGCGACCACCTCGCGCGCATCCTCGAAATCGGCGAGGATCTTCTTGATCCGGCCGTAATAGATGCGGCCCATCTCGGTCGGGTCGGCGCCCCGCGCGGTGCGGGTGAAGAGGCGCGCGCCGAGCCGCCGCTCGAGCCGGGCGATGCGGCGGGAGACGACCGGCTTCGACAGCCCCATCCGCTCGGCCGCGCCGGTGTAGGAGCCGGTATCGTAGACCTCCGCGAAGGCGAGGACGTCGAGCAGATCGGGGACCGATGGTTCCATATTACGAAACACCTCTAGGTCAACTGTATCATTTTCCGCAACGATCCCTAACCCATTGCGCGCCGTCCCGCAACCCGTTTTCGCGGGTCCGGGAGGGCGCCCTGTCGACGCGGCCGAACGATCGGCGTATCATCGGCGCGCACCACAAAGGGGGATGCCATGCGCCAAGGGATCAAGCTTTACGCCGCCGCCGCGCTTTTCGTCCTGCCGCTCGCGGCGGCGACGCCCGCCGCCGCCCAATCGGGAGGGCGCAACGAATATGCGGTCAAATATGTCTGCGGGACCAACGTCCGGCCGACGCTGAGCCCGGCCGTCGCGCCCGGCACCTATTATACCGCGATCAACGTCCACAATCCGTCCGGGGAGGCGGTGCCGTTCGTCTACAAGGTCGTGATCGCTCCGTCCGGCGCCCCTGGCGGCCACACGCCGCTCACCTCGCCCTTCCGGATCGGCGAGGATGGAGCGACCGACGTCGATTGCATGATGATCACCCGCGCGCTCGACGCGGCCTCGATCCCGCACGGGCCGTTCTGGACCGGCTTCTTCGTCATCCAGAGTCCGGTCGAGCTCGACGTGGTCGCCGTCTACACGACCGCGGCGACGCGCATCGGTCCGGTGACCAGCATCCAGACCGAACGGGTGCCGGTGCGGAGGCGCTAGCGGCCGGCGTTGCGTTTTGCGCAACATCGGATTGCGTGACTGAGGGCTACCGGCAACGCATTGGCGGCCCCATATCCGCTCGGCAAGACCAAGCGGAGTGCCAGACCATGACCAACATCCTGATCGTGACCAGCAGCGCCAACGGCGCCGCCTCGGTTTCCAGCCGGCTCGCCGAGGCGCATGCGGCGCGGCTCGCGGCGGCCTATCCCGGCGCCGCGATCGTCCGCCGGGACGTCGGCGCCGATCCGCTCCCGCATCTCACCGCCGACACGGTCGCCGCGATCAAGGGCACGCCCGAGACCGGGGCCGAGCTGGCCGCGCGGGCGCTGTCCGACGCGCTGGTCGCCGAGCTCGCCGCCGCCGATATCCTCGTCATCGCCTCGCCGATGTACAATTTCGGGATGAGCTCGACGCTCAAATCCTGGTTCGACCATGTGCTGCGCGCCGGGGTGACCTTCCGCTACACCGCGGGCGGCCCGGAGGGGCTGATGACGGGCAAGAAGGCGGTGGTGATCGAAAGCCGCGGCGGCTTCTACAGCGCCGGCCCGGCCGCGGCGATGGACAGCCAGGAGGCGCATATCCGCACGATGCTCGGCTTCATCGGCATCACCGAGGTGACCGTCGTCCGCGCCGAGCGGCTCGCCTCCGGCCCGGAGGCCGCCGAGGCGGCGATCGCGGCGGCCGGCGAGGCGCTGAAGCTGGCGGCCTGACCCGAGTGATAACGGCTCAGCAAGGAACAACATCATGATCGACATCCGCAAGTTCGAGACGCTCGGCCATGCCGACCATGGCTGGCTCGACGCCCGCCACCATTTCTCCTTCGCCGACTATCACGATCCCGCCCGGATGGGCTGGGGCGCGATCCGGGTCTGGAACGACGACGAGATCGCCGCCCGCTCCGGCTTCCCGCCGCACCCGCACCGCGACATGGAGATCGTCACCTATGTCCGCTCGGGCGCGATCACCCACCAGGATTCGATGGGCAACAAGGGCCGCACCGCCGCCGGCGACGTCCAGGTGATGAGCGCCGGCACCGGCGTCCGCCACGCCGAATATAATCTCGAGGACGAGGCGACGACCCTGTTCCAGATCTGGGTCGAGACCGACCGGCCGGGCGCCGAGCCCGGCTGGGGCGCGGCCCAATTCCCCAGGGCGGACCGGTCGGGCCGGTTCGTGACGCTGGCGAGCGGCTTCGAGGAGGATAGGGAAGCGCTGCGGATCAACGCCGCGGCGCGGGTGATGGGCGCGACCCTGGCGGCCGGCGAAACCGCCGAGCTCGGCCTCGATCCGGCGCGCCACGCCTATCTGGTCGCGGTCCAGGGCCCGATCGAGGTCAACGGCGTCCGCGCCGAGCCCCGCGACGGCGTCGCCATTGCCGGCGAGGAGAAACTGACGGTCAAGGCGCTCGAAGACGCCGAGATCGTGCTGGTCGACGCGCGCTGACGATTTGCGGGTTCGGGCCTGACGGGGGACTGTCCCCATCCCGGGGACTGTCCCCGATCTTGCCGATCCTATTCCTCCTCGATCCGCTCGCGGCGGACGACCCGGCGGGGCTCCTCGTCGCGCTCGACATAGACGGTGCGGACCCGGCCGTTGCCGCGGATCAGCGGGATCAGGCCAAGCAGGCCGAGCAGGCCGAGCAGGCCCCAGGGAAAGCCCTCGCGCTGGCGGTAGCTGAGCGCGAGGTCGTTGGCGAACGGGTCGGCGGGATCGGCGAAGCCGTTGGGATAGGCGACGTCGGGCTGGATCGTCACCGGCGGCGGCGCCTGCTGGACCGGCGGCGCGACGATGATCGGCTGGGCGGGCTCGACCGTGACCGGGACCGGGGTCGTCGCCGCCGGCGGCGTCGTCGCGGGCGGCGCGGGCTCGGTCTTGGGCGGGGTCGCCGTCGTCGTCCCGGGCGGCTCGGCGCTGCTGTTCTGCGCCGCGGCCGGGATCGCCAGCGCCAGCGCCAGCGCCGTGGGAATAAGCCTGAGTCCGTTCATTTGCTACGCTCCTGCAACGGCTTGGCGCGCGCCGCGCGCGCCGCCCGTGACCGCCGCTATATTCCGCCCGCCGCCCGGGGAAAACAAGTCGTCGCAGGGCGGCCCGTCCGCACCTTCCCACTCCCCGCCGGTTGCGACAGGATGGCGACGCGGGTGGGGCAGGCCTGCCGCGCGTGCCGCGTGGGGACCAATTCAGTGGCGATGTACGTGTACAGCACCGGCGGCGAGCCCGTCGGCTTCGTGTTCGAAACCAATATCTACGATCTCGACGGCGCCCCGCTCGGCCGCATCGTCGGCTGCCGGGTGCACCGCTTCGACGGCACCTATGTCGGCGAATGGTTCCGCGACATGGTGGTGCGGCGCCCGTCCGGACGGCCGCGGGTCATCCCGCCGGCGCCGGTGCCCGCCCGCCGTCCGCCCGCGCCCGCCTCCTACAAGCTGCGCGCGGTGGTCGATTACGGCTATCCCGACGCGTTCGGCCAGCTGCGCGAGACCGGCTTCCTGCGCGAAGCCGCCGAATAGGGAACCGCCGCGCCCGGCGCGGGTTGGAGGACTTCCGGTGGCCCAAGCCAGCACGATCCTGGTCGTCGACGACGACCCCCAGGTCCGCGCGACGATCGTCCGCGCGCTGCACGAGCTCGGCTATCGGACCGGCGAGGCCGCCGACGGCCACGCGGCGCTCGCCGCGCTCCGCGCCGCCGAGCCGCCGAGCCTGATCATCCTCGATTACGTCATGCCCGGCATGGACGGCGCCGAGGTGGCGCGCGAGATCGCCGCGCTGGCGCCCGACCTGCCGGTGGTCTTCTCGACCGGCCACGCCGCCCTGCGCGCGCTGCGCGCCGCCGCCGGCGAGGACGCGCCGGTGCTCGAAAAGCCCTTCACCCTCGACGAGCTCGACGAGCTGCTCCGCGAGCGGCTCAGCGAGGCCCGCCGCGCCCGCTACGCCTGAAAACCAGGGACTGTCCCTCTTATTCCTTCGCGAGGATGTCGCTCTGCCGGCGGTGGTGCCAGGCGAAGACGGCGGCGGCGCCGCGATGGGGGCGCCAGGGCTCGGCCAGCGCCCGGACCGCTTTCTCGGTCGGCTTGGCCTCGAGGCCCATGATGTTGCCGAGCTCGATCTGGACGGCGAGGTCGCCGGCCGGGAACACGTCGGGGCGCCCTTCCGCGAACAGCAAATAGATTTCGGCGGTCCAGCGGCCGATCCCCTTGACCGCGGTGAGATGGGCGATCGCCTCCTCGTCGTCGGCGGGCAGGCGATCGAAATCGAGCCGGCCCGACAGCACCTCCTCGGCGAGGCTCTTCGCATAGGCGATCTTCTGGCGCGACAGGCCGGCGGCGCGCAGCGCCTCCTCGCTCGTCCCGGCCATGTTGGCGGGATGCTCGGCGCCGCCGGTCGCGGCCTCGACCCGCGCCCAGATCGCCGCCGCGGCCTTGACCGAGACCTGCTGGCCGACGATCGCGCGGAGCAGGGTGACGTAGCCGCGCGCGCCGGCCCTGGGCTCGGGCAGGCCGACCCGCTTCAGCGCGGCGGCGAAGGCGGGCTCGATCCGGCCGAGCGCCTTCAGCGATTTCTCCAGGTCCTTCGCCGTGATGCCCATCTCCGCTCCCGCTTGCGCTCGCCCGCGCCGCCTAGCATAGGGCGCCGCGAACGCATCCCCTTTCTTCTCGTCAAGGATCCGCATGCCCAGCCTCACCATCCTCACCCGCGACGGGACCGAGCATGAAGTCGAGGCGCGCGTCGGCTGGAGCGTGATGGAGAATATCCGCGACAACGGCTTCGACGAATTGCTGGCGCTGTGCGGCGGCTGCTGCTCGTGCGCGACCTGCCACGTCCACGTCGATCCGGACTGGTTCGAGCGGGTCGGCCCGCGCAAGCCCGACGAGGACGATCTGCTCGACACCTCCGACCACAAGATCGCGACCAGCCGCCTCTCCTGCCAGATCGAGTTCACCGCCGCGCTCGACGGGCTGAGAGTGCAAATCGCGCCGGAAGACTGAAAAGAGGGACAGTCCCTATTTTCCAAGTGACTGTATCCTATAGCGTCGCCGCGTAGAGGGCGATCGCGGCGGCGTTGGAGACGTTGAGGCTCTCGATGCCGGTGATCGGCAGGCGGGCGAGCGCGTCGCAATGGGCGGCGCTGTTCGGGCGCAGGCCCTCGCCCTCGGCGCCGAGCACCAGGGCGATTCGGGCCGGGCCGAGCGCCTCGGCCAGCGTCGTTTCCGCCTCGCCGGCCAGCCCGATCCGCCAGAAGCCTGCCGCCGCCATCTCCTCGAGCGCGCGGGCGAGGTTGACGACGCGGACCCAGGGGACGGTCTCGAGCGCCCCCGACGCCGCCTTGGCGAGCGCGCCCGATTCGGGCGGCGCGTGGCGGTCCTGGGTGACCAGGCCGAGCGCATCGAAGGCGGCCGCCGAGCGCAGGATCGCGCCGACATTGTGGGGATCGGTGACCTGATCGAGGACGACCAAAGGCCGCCCGTCCGCCGCCTCGTCGAGCAGGTCGGCGAGCAGGATGTCGTCGAGCCGCTCGACCTCGGCGACCACCCCCTGGTGCGGCGCGTCGCGCGGCACCATCCGCCCCAGGTCGGCGACGTCGGAATAAGTGACGGGGACCCTGCCGATGTCGAGCCCGGCGGCGGCCTCGCGCGTCGCCCACAGGCGGACCACCTCGCGCGCCGGATTGGCGAGCGCGGCGGCGACCGCGTGCCGGCCCCAGAAGCGGGGCCGGTTCTCGGCCTTGGTCGCCTGGCGGGCCTTGCGTCGCATGGCGCTTCCCATGGCGAGGGCGGGAATGTTAGGCAAGGCGCAACGGGAGGGAGGGGAGCAAGCATGGCCACGATCGCATCGCCCGCCGCGGTCCGGATCCGCAACGACCGCGCTTTCTACACCGGCATGGGGCTCGCCATCGCCGCGACCGTGATCTGGGGGTTCGCGCCGACCTTCTATTTCGCGCGCTGGATGGAGGCGCCGCCGACGACGCCGGACATCGGCCCGCTGCTCATCGCCCATGGCGCCGTGTTCACCGCCTGGGTGGCGCTGATGGTGGTCCAGCCGCTGCTGATCGCCCGGCGCAACCTCGCGCTGCACCGCAGGCTCGGCTATTTCGGGGCCGGCGTCGCCGCCGCGATGGTTCTGCTCGGCAATTTCGCCGCGGTGGCGGCGATGCACGGCGGCTTTCGCGGCCTCGGCGACGTCTACGTCTTCTACGCGGTGCCCTTTTTCGCGATCAACAGCTTCGCGGTGACGATCTTCTTCGCGATACGCTGGCGCAATTTCGCGGACAGCCACAAGCGGCTGATCCTCCTCTCCAACGCGGCCCTGCTCGGCGCGGCGATCGCGCGCATCCCGCTCGGGCCGATCCAGGGAACGGCGCCGTTCAGCTTCATCTTCGGGCCCGACCTCATCATCCTCGCCGGCGCGCTCTACGACTGGGCGAGCCGGGGCCGGGTCCACCGCGTCTGGATCTATGGCGGCACGCTGATGGTCGCCAGCCAGGTCGCCATGATGGCGGTGATGGGCTCGCGAGGGTGGCACGCCTTCGCCGAGGCGATGGCCGGCTTGTGGCCCGCCTGACTCGTTGACAGGCCCGGACGCTTTCGCCAAGGGAGCCGGCTTCCTATATCGCGCTCCACTGGACAGGTGGCCGAGTGGTTAAAGGCAGCAGACTGTAAATCTGCCCGGGTTTCCCGTACGCTGGTTCGAATCCAGCCCTGTCCACCATCCCTTTCTCCCGCGCCCGGCCTGTGACCCGGTACCCGAGCCCGCGCCGGAGATCGTCGCCCGAACGGGACGAGCATAAAAAAAGGCTGGCCTCAGTATTCAACCCGCATAAAAGAGTCGCATTAGTCTTCGGGCCGTTCGCCGCCCGAAGTTAGACTAGGTACGACGCGGCGCACGCGGGGGAACGTGCTATATGATCGTGACATAGTTCGATGACCGCCGAATACGCCGTCAGAAAGGCGCTCGCAGACGTGGGCGTCGAAGTGAACGGTCCCAATCCGTGGGACCCGCGGATGAAGAGCCCGGAGGTTTTTGGGCGCATCGTCGCCGGCGGAAGCGTCGGTGTCGGAGAGGCCTATATGCAGGGCCTATGGGAGTGCGAAGATCTCGCTGAATTTTTCGCACGGGTTAACCGAGGCAAAGTCGAGAGAGCGGTCCGGCTCAACGTCTCCAATCTATTGCTCCTTGTCGGAGCGACGCTCACCAACCGTCAGACCAGGGCGCAGACGCTCGCGCTCGGAAGACTCCATTACGATATTCCCTTCGAAGTGTGGGAGGCGACGCTCGACCGGCGGCTCACCGGGAGCTGCGCCTATTACCGGACCGGAACCGAGACTCTGGATGAGGCGCAGGAAGAGAAGATCAGGCTCACGATGAGGAAAGCGGGCATCGGCGAGGGCGCGACGATGCTGGATATCGGCGTCGGCTGGGCGGCCTTCTCCGGCTATGCCGCGGAAGAATGCGGCGCCCGCCCGATCGGCGTCACGGTATCGAACGGCCAGCGCGACTATATCGGGAAGCGTTACGGCGACGCCGTGGAAGTGCGGGTCGAGGACTATCGCGACATCAGGCTCGACGAGCCGGTCGATGCGGTCATATCCGCCGAAATGTTCGAGCATGTCGGGACGGATAATTTCCGCGCCTTCTTCGAAGTCGCGCATCGGTCCCTGAAGCCCGACGGACGCCTGGTGCTCCACACCATCGTCGCGCACAAGCCGTCCCGGTACATCGATCCGTGGATGAACAAGTACATCTATCCGGGCGGCTGCCTCCCCACCCCGGGGCAGATCGGCACCGCCGTCCACGGCCTCTTCCATGTGGAGGACGTGCACGACATCGGCGCCCATTATGACCCGACCCTGCTTGCCTGGATGGGCAAGTTCCGAAAGCAGCGCGATTCCATAAAGGCGCTCGGCAGGGAAAAGCTCGGCATGGATCCGGAGATCTTCTGCCGCATGTGGGAATATCACTATCTCGCGAGCGCCGGCGGCTTCCGCTCCCGGGAAATCAGCGTCCATCAATACGTGCTTTCGCCGAACGGCATTCCCGGCGGCTTGCCCGCGATTCGATAGTCTCCGGAGGGCCCGGCGGGGCGGGCGCGGCCTTAACCCCCCGTCAACCACGCCGCCCTATCCTCCCCGCACCGGAATTGCGCCGGGGAGTGGATGATGCTGGCGATTCAACTGAAGGCGTTCGCGCTGCTCCTGGCGGTGCTGCTGCTCGTCGACGCGCTCGCCTTCCAGGGCGCCTATCGCGAGGAATATGGCGGCAGGTTCCTCCATTTCCTCGGCGCCGTCTCGCCGGCGCGCTGGACCGGCTTCGGCTCGGG
Source organism: Allosphingosinicella sp. (assembly GCA_035941735.1). Classification (GTDB taxonomy): domain Bacteria; phylum Pseudomonadota; class Alphaproteobacteria; order Sphingomonadales; family Sphingomonadaceae; genus Allosphingosinicella. The sequence continues at coordinate 19,507 of DASZDS010000019.1, read as the reverse complement.
CCACGATTGGGGCGACCAGCGCCCGCGCCGGCGCAACTGACCCGCCGCCGCCGCGGCGGCGCTCTTTCCCGATGCATTCTCCGGCCGCTTCTCTATGCTCGCCGCGATGAGCGGGAGCGAAGAAGGTCTGGCTGAATCGCTGCCGGCGACGCTGCGCGCCTTCGCGCGCACGCTGCCGGAGCGCCGCCGCCGCCAGCTCGGCCTGGTCGTCGCGATGATGCTGGCCGGCGCGCTCGCGGAGATGATCACGATCGGCGCGGTGCTTCCCTTCATCGCCCTGCTCTCGGACCCGGGCCGGGCCGCGCAGCTTCCCGGCCACGGCCTGTTCCTCGCCCTCGCCGGGGCGGGCGGCGGCGGCGACCTCGCCTTGCGCGCCACCCTCCTCTTCGTCGCGGCCGTCCTGCTTTCCGCCGCCGCGCGGCTCGCGATCCAGCGGCTGACGCACCAGTTCGCTTATTCGCTCGGCCACGACGTCGGCACCGACATCTTCGCCCGAATGCTGCGCCAGCCCTACAGCCTCTACATCAGCCGCAATCCCAGCATGATCCTCGCCGGCATCGACAAGGTGCAGGTGCTGATCCACCAGGTGGTGCTGCCGTTGCTGCAGGGCGTCACCGCGGCGGTGATGGCGCTGGCGATCATCGGCGTGCTGACCGCGATCGCGCCGGCCGCCGCCGCCGCCGCCGCGGCCGCGACCCTGGCCTATCTCGCGGCGAGCTACGCGCTCGCCGGCCGCCTGCGCCGCGAATCGCGGACCACCGCCGCGCTCGCCTCGGCGCGGATGCAGGCGGTGCAGGAGGGGCTGGGGGCGATCCGCGACATCCTGCTCGATCACAGCCAGGAGGTGTTCGAGGCGCATTTCCGCCGCCTCGACCGCGCCTATCGCCGGGCCCAGACCGCGATCGGCTTCGCCGCCGCGGCGCCGCGCTTCGTGCTCGAGGCGGCCGGCATCGCCCTCATCGCCTTGCTCGCGCTCGGGATGAGCCGGCAGCCGGGCGGCATCGCCGGCGCGCTCCCGGTCCTCGGCGCGCTCGCGCTCGGCGCCCAGCGCCTGCTGCCGCTGCTCAACACCGCCCATTTCGGCTGGACCCAGGCGAGCGGCCACCGCCACGCGGTCGGCGATCTGCTGCTGCTCCTGAACGCCGAGACGGTCGCCGCCCGCCGGATCGCCGATCCCGAACCGTTCCGGAGCGAGATCAGGCTCGACCGAGTCAGCCTGCGCCGGCACGGCGGCGAATATTCGCTGCGCGAGATCAGCCTCGTCATCGGCAAGGGCGAGCGGATCGGCCTCGCCGGCAGGACCGGCAGCGGCAAGAGCAGCCTGCTCGACCTCCTGATGGGGCTGCTCGAGCCGAGCGCCGGGGAGATCCGCGTCGACGGCCGCCCGCTCGACGAGGCGGCCCGCGCCAACTGGCAGGCGCAGATCGCCCATGTCCCGCAGAGCATCTATCTCGCCGACGCCTCGATCGCCGCCAACATCGCCTTCGCCGCGGCGGAAGGCGAGATCGACATGGCGCGGGTGCGCGCGGCGGCGGCGCGGGCGCATGTCGACGCCTTCATCGAGAGCCTGCCGAACGGCTATGCGACCAATGTCGGCGACCGCGGCTCCTGGCTGTCCGGCGGCCAGCGCCAGCGCATCGCGATCGCCCGCGCCTTCTACAAGCGCGCCAACGTCCTCATCCTCGACGAGGCGACCGGCCATCTCGACCGGGAAACGGAAGACGCCGTGATCGCGGCGGTGGCGGAGGCCGGCCGCGACATCACCATCGTCATCGTCGCCCACCGCGAATCGGCGCTGGCCGGCTGCGACCGGATCCTGCGCCTCGAGGGCGGGCGCCTGTGCGACGACGCCCCCGCCCGCCACGCGGCGGGACGGGTCTAGCGGCGGACGGGCCATGTTCAGCATCGTGATGCCGCTGTGGAACAAGCGCCACACGCTCGCCGCCACCGTCGCGACCGTGCTCGACCAGAGCTGGCGGGACTTCGAGCTGGTGGTGGTCGACGACGGCTCCACCGACGGCGGCGCCGCGCTGCTCGCCGGGTTCGGCGATCCCCGCATCAGGACGCTGGCCCAGGCCAATGCCGGCCCGGGCGCCGCCCGCAACGCCGGCATCGCGGCGGCGCGCCACGACTGGATCGCCTTCCTCGACGCCGACGACCTCTGGCTGCCCGACCATCTCGCCGAGCTCGACCGCGTCCGCCGCCTTTTTCCCGACGCCGGGCTGATCGGCACCGCCTTCGTCCGGCGCGGCCGCGACGAGCTCGATCCGCCGGCGGGTCCCGACCCGCCCGTGATCGCGACGATCGACTATTTCGAGCGCCAGGCGAGCGGCGCGCCGGCTCTCCACACCAGCACCGCGGCCATTCCCCGGACGACCCATGAAGCGCTCGGCGGGTTCGTCGATCACAAGCAGAGCGAGGACAGCGAATATTGGGCCCGGATCGCGCTCGAGCTGCCGGTCGCGACGTCGAGCCGGGTCACCGCCATCTACCGGCTCGATACCGGCGGCATCACCGATCAGTCCCGCAAGGTGCCCCGCTATGGCACGCTCCGCGCACTGAGCGATCTCGGGCCCGAAATGGCGCTGCTGGCCGAGCGCCGGCCGGGAATCGAAAGCGCTCGAAGGCGCGAGGCGATCGATCGCTATGTCGATTACCGGCTCGGGCTGAGCGTTCGGATCGCCGCCAGGGAGGGCGATGTCGCGTCGCTGCGCGCCTTTCCGGGGCTCTATCCGCGACCGCCGCGGCCGGACGACCGGCTGATTCTCGCCATCGCCCGCCTTCCGATACCGCTGGCCCGCGCCCTCTATGGTTTCGGCTTCCGCGCGAAGGCGTTGCTCCGCCGGCTGAAGCGCAGGGTGCGCCATGCCGACTGATCCGCCTTGCGAAGAGGACACCCGCATCCTGCTCTGCATTCCGAGCCTGGTCGGCGGCGGCGCGGAGCGGCAGGTCCGCCTGCTCGCGCCCCGGCTCGTCGAGCGCGGGCTCAAAGTCTCCCTGTTCAGCCGCTTCGTGGGCGACGACGCGGCGCGCCTGACGGCGGCGGGGATCGCCTGCTTCCCGATCGCCGCCGCCGGCAATCACGATCCCCGGCTCGTGGCGGAGCTCGCCCGCGCCGCCCGCGCCGCCCGCGCCGAGGTCATCCACACCTGGCTGACGCAGATGGACGTGATCGGCGGCGCGGTCGCGCTCGCCACCCGCCGGCGATGGGTGCTGTCGGAACGATCGTCGCCGGCCGGCTATGGCGGCCGCGCCAAGGATCGCGCCCGCGCCTGGCTCGGCCGCTTCGCCGATATCGTCGTCGCCAACAGCGCCGCCGGCCTCGCGGTCTGGCCCGATCACCCGCGCCGCGCGATCATCGCCAATGGCGTCGATTTCGAGGCGATCGACGCCGCGCCGGCCATGCCCCCGGAGCGAGCGGGGGCGGGGCGCCCGCTGCTCGTGGCGGTGGCGCGGCTGGTGCCGCTGAAGCGGATCGATGCGGTGCTGCGCGCCGTCGCGCGGCTCCGTCCGGACCATCCCCAATTGCTGCTCGCCATAATCGGCGAAGGGCCGCAAGCGGGCGCGCTGAAGGCGCTCGCGGGCGAGCTGGGGATCGAGGGCAATGTCCTCTTCGCCGGCTTCCGGGAGGACGGCTGGAGCTGGCTCAAGGCCGCGTCGGCGTTCGTTTCCGCAAGCCGGTTCGAGGGCCAGCCCAATGCGGTGCTGGAGGCGGCCGCGGCCGGAACCCCGCAGGTCCTGTCCGACATCGCGATGCACCGCGACGCCGTCGGCGACGGCGGTGCCCTGTTCGTCGATCCGGACGATCCCGATGCGCTGGCGGCGGCGGTCGCGGCGCTGATCGAAAGGCCGGCGCTGGCGCGAGATGTCGCGGCCGCGGCCCGGTCCGCGGTCCTGCCGCTCGCGGCCGGCCGCGCCGCCGACCTCTATGCCGGGCTTTACCGGGACGCCGCCTGCGGCTGGCCGCCGCTCGGCGCGGGCCGCGGCGCCCCCTTTTCGAGCGCCGCCTGAAGCGCCTGCCAGGTCGCGGCGCCGCACTGCTCCCAGCTGAACATCAGCGCCCGCCGCGCGGCCGCCTCGCCGAGCCGCCGCCGCGCGGCCGGATCGTCGAGCAGGCGGCCGATCTCCGCGGCGACCGCGGGGACGTCATAGGGATCGACATAGGCGAGTTCGGGGCCGCCCAGCTCCGGCATCGGCTGCCGCGAGGAGACCAAGAGCGGCCGCCCGACGCACAGCAGCTCGAGCAGGGTGACCGGGCAATTCTCGCAGGCGGAAAGGAAGAGGTTGACCAGCGCCCGGCCGGTGAGATCGAAAATCTGCTCGTGGCGGACCGCGCCGAGGAGGATGACCTCCTGCTCGAGCCCGTGGCGGGCGATCGTCTCGCGGACGCGGCGCGCATAAGGCGGATAGTTCGGCCCCGCGAGCACCAGCTTTTCCGGCACCGGGCGGCGGCTGCGCAGCAGCGCCCAGGCCTCGACCAGCTCGACCTGCGCCTTGTAGGCGTCGATCGTCGACACATAGAGGACGAACCGCTCCGGCAGCAGGCGGGCGACGTCCGGGTCCAGCGGCACCCCGCTCCGCTCGGCGCCGTGGCGAATGACCGCCGAGCCGCCGCGGCGGCCGCCGACCAGCTTGTCGATCGCCCGGCGGCCATGTTCGGAAACGAAGATGACGAAATCGGCGCGGCGCAGCGCCCAGCCCTGGACGAACCAGAGCAGCCAGTGGCGCAGCCGCATCCAGCCCGGCCCGTAGCGGCGCCGCGCCTCCCGGTCGAACGGCAGCATGTTCTGGAAGGCGACGACCCTGGTCACGCCGCCGGGCAGCGAAACGTCGAAGCTGCCGCCGGCGCAATAGACGAGGTCGAACTCGCGGCGGCGGGGCCAGAGGAAGCGGAAATAGAAGAAGCCGAACAGGAAGCGCGTGATCGGCGGCCCGGCCCAGCGCGGCGCCCGGATCCATTCGACGTTGGACGGCGCCGTCATGCCCTCGCACGATTCGTGGCCGAGGACGGACAGCCGCACGTCGGGGCGATCGGGAAAGGTGCCGACGATGTTGCGCAGATAGGTGATGCCGCCGCCGCGCCGCGCCGCGAGCGCGCTCAGGAGGATTCTCGTCATTGCCGGCTTCATGCCACTCATCGAGGGGCGGCGTAAAGCGCGCAGGCGCCCGCCCGGGCGCGCCGGCCTAGCGCTCGCGCAGCGCCGTCTCGCGCAGCCGGGTGATCGGGGTCAGCAGATATTGGAGGACGGTGCGCTTCTCGCCGAGCAGGTCGACTTCCGCGACCATGCCGGCGCCGATCGGCATCGCCTGGCCGCCGCCGGGGGCGCGCAGCTCCGCCTGGTCGGTGCGGACCCTGACGATGTAGAATGTCTCGCCGGTCCGCTCCTCGGCGACCGCGTCCGGCGAGATGCCGACGACGCGGCCTTCGAGCACGCCGTAGATCGAGCGGTCGTAGGCGGTGATCGCGACGCGGGCGTGCTGGCCGAGGCTGACGAAGGCGATGTCGGCGGGGGTGACCCGCGCCTCGATCAGCAGGCTGCCTTCGGATGGAACGATCTCGACCACCGGCTCGCCGGCGCGGATGGTGCCGCCGCGGGTGGTGACGAGGACGCGGTTGATCCGGCCCGCGAGCGGCGCGCGCAGCACGGTGCGCTCGAGGCGGTTGGCGAGCGCCGGCAGGGCGCGGCGGCGCGCGGCCATCTCGGCCTGGGCGGTGGCGAGATCGTTGGCGGCCTGGGCGCGCCATTGCTGCTGCGCCTGGGCGAGGGTCGAATTGGCCTCGGCGACGCCGGCGCGGGCGCGGCTCACCGCCTGGCCGGCGCCCTCCATCTCGCTCTGCGCGATGTCGGCGGCGCTCTCCGCCTGGATCAGGCTGAGGCGGGGCTCGATGCCGCGCTCGACCAGCGGCCGGATCAGCCGCGCTTCGGAACGGCGCTGGCGATAGGTCTCGGTGCGCGCCTGATAGGCGGATTCGGCCTCGGCGACGCTGCGCTGGACCTGGCTCAGGCGCGCCCGCGCCGCGCCGAGGATGCCGGCGAGATCGGCCATGCGCGAGGCGTGCAGCGCCTGCTCGATGCGGATCTGGTCGGCGAGGACGGGATCGGAGGCGGCCGGATAGACCGGCTCGCGGCCCATGATCTCGGCCTCGAGCCGGGCGATCTTGAAGGACAAGGCCGAGACGGTCGCCTCGCCGCTGCCGAATTCGGCGCCGGTCTGGGTGGGATCGAGCCGGATCAGCACGTCGCCGGCGCGGACCAGCTGGCCCTGGCGGACGAGGATGTCCTGGACGATGCCGCCTTCGAGGTTGGAAACGACCTGGAGGCGCGAGCTCGGGATCACCCGGCCCTGGCCGCGCACCGTCCGGTCGAGCTCGGTGAAGCCCGCCCAGAAGAAGAAGGCGACGACGAAGGCGATCACGAACCAGAGCAGGAGGTTCGATGCCGTGCGCGGCTTGATCCGCGTCGTCAGGTCTTCGAGATGGGTGCCGTGCATCTCTAGGCGGCCGCTTTCGGGCGCATGATCTGCTTGAGCACGCTGTCGCGCGGGCCGTCCGAGACGATCTTGCCCCGCTCCATCAGGATGATCCGCTGGACGAGCTGGAGCAAGGGCGGGCGGTGGGTGATGAGGATCAGGGTGCGGCCCTTCAGCTCCTCCTGGAGCCGCTGGATCAGCCCGCCCTCGGTCTGCGCGTCCATCGCGCTCGACGGCTCGTCCATCAGCACGATCGGCGGCCGGCCGGCGAGCGCGCGGGCGATCGCGATCGACTGGCGCTGGCCGCCGGACAGGCCCTCGCCGCGGTCGGCGAGCCTGAGGTCGTAGCCGTTGGCGATCTGGCCCATGAACTGGTGGGTGCCGGAAATCTGCGCGGCGCGGACCATTTCCTCGTCGCCGATGCCGGGCCGGCCGAGCGCGATATTCTCGCGCACCGATCCGGTCAGCAGCACGCTCTCCTGCATCGCCGCGCCGACATTGGAGCGGAGGCTGGCCGGATCGAGCTGGCGGATGTCGGTGCCGTCGATCATGATCAGCCCTTCCTCGGGCGGATAGAGGCCGAGGATCAGCCGGGCGATCGTCGACTTGCCCGAGCCGACCCGGCCGAGCAGCGCGACATGCTCGCCCGGCTCGACGGTGAAGCTGAGGCCGTCGATCGCGCGCTCGGGCGCGCCCGGATATTTGAAGCCGACGTTGCGGAACTCGATCCGGCCGTCGACGCCGGAGAGCTGGAGCGCCTCGCCCTCGGGGCCCTCGGACGGCATCTGCATCATCTCGTTGATCTGGCGGTAGGCGGTCCGGGTCGAGGTGATCCGGGTCAGCAATTGCGAGATCTGGGCGAGCGGCGCGATCGCCCGGCCGGCGAGGATCGAGCAGGCGATCAGCCCGCCCATGGTGAGCTCGCGGATCGCGATCTCGTGGACTCCGACGATGACCACGCCGGCATAGGAGATCGTCCCGGCCGAGGTCGCGAAGGTGACTCCGATCGCCGCGACGAGGCGCTGGCGCAGCGAGCTGTCCGAATGCTGCTGCACCGCCTTGAGCCAGCGCCGCGACAGCAGCGGCGCCGCGCCCGCGGTCTTGACCGTCTCGAGGCCGCCGATCGCCTCGACCAGCACCGACTGCTTCTGCAGGCCCTCGCCCATCGCCTTGGCCGACAGCCGCTCCATCGCCGGATGGGTGATCCAGCCGATCAGCACCACCAGCGGCACCATCAGGGCGGGAATGATCACGACCACGCCGCCGATGATCCAGACGATCAGCAGGGTCAGGAAGATGAACGGCACGTCGACCACCGCGACCAGCGTCGCCGAGGCGAAGAAGTCGCGCAGTGCCTCGAGCTCGCGCATCATCCCGGCGAGCGCCCCGGTCGACCCCTTCTTCAGCTCGAGCCGCATCTTGAGCAGCCGGTCGAACACCGCCTCGCCGATGTCGCGGTCGATATTGGCGCCGGCATGGTCGACGAAATAGGCGCGCAGCAGCTTCAGGATGAAATCGAAGATGACGACGATGGCGAGGCCGATCGTCAGCGCGACCAGCGAGGAGGTCGCGTTGTTCGGCACCACCCGGTCGTAGACCGTCATCGTGAACAGCGAGGTGAGGAGGCCGAAGATGTTGATGAACACCGCCGCCAGCGCGACCTTCCAGTAGGTCGAGCGGTTGGCGCGCATCGGCGCCATCAGCCATTCCGCGAGGCGCGGCTTCGGAATCTTGATGAGATTGTCCGAGCTCATCCCTCACCCCTGAGCTGGTCGGCGTCGATCCTCAGCGTGTCGAGCAGCCGGCCCATCCGCGATAGCAGCACCCAGCGGGCCGCGTCCAATTCGGTCAGCGCCTGGATATAGGCGGTCGCGCTCTCGAAATAGCTGTCCTCGGCGGCGACCACGTCGAACAATGTGCCGCGGGCGACCCGGAAGCGCTCGACGATGACGTCGCGCGAGCGGCGGCTGGCGACATAGGCGGCCTCGAGCGATTCGAGCTGGGCCTCGAGCGCGCGCACGTCGGACCAGGCGATCGCGGCGTCGCGGCCCGCTTCCTCGCGGATCCGGCTGGCGCGGGCGTCGGCCTGGCGGGCGCGCGCCTCGGCCTGCTCGGAGCGGGCGTCGGCGGCGCCGAAGATGCGCCAGCGCATGCCGATCCGGCCGCGAACGTCGTAGTCGCGGTCGTTCTCGATGACTCCGTAGCGGCCGGCGTCGACTCCGATCGCGACCTGCGGCAGGCGGTCGGCGCGGGCGGCCCGCGCTTCCTGGTGCGAGGCGTCGAACTGGGCCTCGGCGCTGCGCACCGGCGCCGACTGCTCGGCCGCCAGCACCGCGTCCTCGCGGGTCGGCACCGTCGGCCCCGGGGTCGGCGCGCGCTCGAGCGCGGGCGGCGCGGCGCCGGTCAGCTCGGTGAAGCGCGCCTCGGCATTGGCGAGCAGCCGGCGGAAGCGGGCGAGCCGGGTCTCGGCCTGGGCGATGTAGGAATCGACCCGGGCGAGGTCGCCCTCGGCCGAAACCCCCTCGCGGATGCGGACCTCGACCGCCGCGCGCAGGTCGCGCTGGCTGGCGACGAAGGCCTGGGTGAGGGCGACCAGCGCGCGATAGGCGAAGACGTCGTACCAGGCGGCGACCGCGTTGAGCGCGACCCGGTCGGCCGCCGCCTCGAGGTCGGCCCCGGCCGCCCTGAGGCGCGCGCCGGCGGCGGTGATGCGCCGCGCGGTGGCGCCGAAATCGAACAGCAGCTGCTGGACCGAGAGGATCGCGTCGGTGCGCTGGCGCGGCCGCGAGCGCTCGATGATGTTGAACGGATCGTTGGAGAAATCGCGCGAGATGACCCGGTAGGAGGTGACGCTGAGGTCGACGCTGGGGAGGGCGGCGGCGCGCGCCTCCTCGACCATGGCGAGCGCCTCGTCCTCGACCGCCGCCGATTCCGCGGTGCCGGGATGGCGCTCGACGGCCGACGCGATCGCGCTCCGGAACTGCTCGAAGCCGCTCTGCTGGCGGCGCAGGCGAAGCACCGGATCGGCGCCGAAATCGATCGCCATCGGCCGCCCGGTCGGCGCGGGCAGCGGCGCGCCCTGGGCGAGCGCGGGGCCGCTCACCGCAAGGCAGACGAAAGCCGCCGCAAATCGAGATTGAATGCGCACCGTCTCACCCAATTATGCCGAGCGGGGCGATGTAGTGGCGGCTTGGGCCAAATACCAGCCTTTCCTGCCCCGCCCGATAGCTTTTGTGAGCGAGGTCAAAAGGTTGCGCGATTGGCCGCGAGGCGGAGCACGCCATAGCCGGCCGCCGCCGAGAGCAATGAGCCGATCAGGATGCCGGCCTTGGCCTGGTCGGCCGTCGCCGGATCGCCGGGAAAGGCGAGCGCGCCGATGAAGAGGCTCATCGTGAAGCCGATCCCCGAGAGCAGGGCGACGCCGTAGATCTGGAGCCAGGTCGCGCCCCGCGGCGGCGCGGCGAGGCCGACGCGGGCGCACAGGCGGACCGCGCCGAAAATGCCCGCCTGCTTGCCGAGGAACAGGCCGAGCGCGATGGCGAGCGGCAGCGGGGCGAGCCAGCCGCCGCCGCCCAGCGCGACGCCGGCATTGGCGAAGCCGAACAGCGGGACGATCAGCCAGCCGACCGGCCGCGCCAGCGCGTCCTCGAGCCGGTGCAGCAGCGGCCCCGGCGCGATCGCGGCGGCGAGCACGCCGGCGACGGTCGCGTGGACGCCCGAGAGCCAGACCGCGTACCAGAGCAGGACGGCCCCGGGGACGTAGAGCCAGAGGCGGAGCGCGCCGGCCCGCCCGGCCAGCCAGAGGCCGGCCAGGAGCGCGGCGGCGGCGGCGAGCGCGGCGAGGTTCAGCGCGCCCGAATAGACGATGGCGATGATCGCGACCGCGCCGAGATCGTCGGCGATGGCGACGGTGACGAGGAACAGCCTCAGGCTCGCCGGCACCCGCCGTCCGAGCAGCGCCAGCACCGCCAGCGCGAAGGCGATGTCGGTGGCGGCGGGGATCGCCCAGCCTCTGGCCAGCCCCGGCGCGCCGCCGGCGATCGCGAGATAGACCAAAGCCGGCGCCGCCATGCCGGCGGCGGCGGCGATCAGGGGCAGCCGGCGGCTGTCCCGGTCGGCGAGCTCGCCGGCGGTGAACGCGCGCTTGATCTCGAGCCCGACGAGCAGGAAGAAGACCGCCATCAGCGCGTCGTTGATCCAGTGGTGCACGGACATCGGGCCGGCGGCGCTCTCGAGCAGCGCGCGATAGGGCGCGGCGAGGCCGCTGTTGGCGGCGATCAGCGCCAGCGCGGCGGCGCCGAGCAGCAGCCAGCCGCCGAGCGTTTCGCTGGCGAGGAAGCGCCCGAGCGCTGATCGTCTCTTTCTGGTCATCGCCGGTCCCTGTCCAGTCATGATCTAGAGTACTGCAAGAAAAGGGAAATCGGCGCTCCCTAATTCCTTGCAAGAAAAAGTTAACCATGGTCCGAAAGATTTGCCGTCCGCCGGAGACTAGAAGCACGGGAGGAGGAGACCGTGCGACGTTACCGGTACCGTACGCCGGCACTCACCGGACCGTGGCGTGATTCCCATGATGAGGCCGTGCGCGACGCGGTCAAGGCCAAGCAGGCGCAGATCGAGGAGGATCGCCCGGCCGCCGTCATGTGGATCGTGCCCGGGCGGATCGAGGAACGGAACAGCGAGGAAGCGCCCAGCCGGGCCAAGAGCTGAGCCCCGGCGCCGGCGCCGGCCGCGGCCGTGCCGCGAAGCGCGCGTTCGCGCGCGCCCGCTCGCGCGCGCTGCTCGAGCCCGGCATCGATGTTCGCTTTCGACCCATTCGAGACATTCACCAGCTGCCGAAACAATCTAGTGCGTGGGCGTCTTGGGCTCGGCAGCCGCGCGGTCGAAGTAGATCGTGACGCGGAGACCCTCGCCCGCCCCCGAATTGACGTCGATCCGAGCGCTGGCGTTCTGCACAAGGGATTTGGCAATCAGCGCAGCCATTTTGCCGGGTGTCGGCCACTGGACGCCCGGCCCTAACCCGACTCCGTCATCGGCGACCACGACCCGACATCCTGAGGGACCAACCTCACATCGCAACGTGATTGTGCCGCCGTCGCGGCCGATAAATGCATGTTTGAGCGCGTTTGTGAGCAACTCGTTGACAACCAATCCGGCCGGCATCGCGACGTTCAGGGAGACAGGCCAGCTGTCTACCTGCAAGTCGAGGTGGATTCCCTCAACGGCGTGAGCCCGCATCACCGCCGACGCGATCTCGCTGAGATAGGTGCCCAGATCCACGCTATCCTCGTTCGACGCTTCTGAAAGCGAGCGATAGAGCAGGGCAAGCGCTTCGATCCGGCCGGCCAGCCGGTCGAAACGGGTAACGATCGCACCGTCCGGGAGGGCGCGTGCTTCGAGCCGGACGAGGGCGGTAATCATCTGCAGGTTATTCTTGACGCGGTGCTGCAGCTCCCGAAGCAGGGTGTCCTTCTCCCGGATCAGCTGTTCCAGCTGCAGCTGGCCCGGCTCTCCCCGTTGCCGGGCCTCCGACAACGCGACCAATCGAAACACCGGCACTCCCTGGTCGTCGCGAATGATGTTGGACCAGGCATCGAGGCTTACGGATGAAGCAGTATCGATCGTGAAAGCGCCAATGTAATCCTGGTCATCGGCTATCGCGTCGCTCAGCTGGCGGTGATCGTTCGACGCGGTTGCCCGCCCGGTCAGCGAATTCCACAGCTTGCCGGTCAGGTCGGACTCGGTTTGGCCCGAGAGACGCTCGAACTCCTTGTTGAGATAGACGATGCGCTCGGAAGGCCGGAGCTCCGAAACGCCGATCGCTACCGGGACATGGTCCAGGAATGATTTGAACTGATCGCTTTCCAGCGCGCCCGCCAAATGCGGCGTGTCCAGCAACTGCTCGCCACGTTGCGGGTCTCGGAGATCGACCGTCATGATTTCGCCTCGCCGCGCTTGGTCACGGTGCCGTCAACGCTTCAGAGTTCAAAATGTCCGCTGGAGGTCGGGCAGCTGCCAGCGCGGGCATGATTCGGGCCGCCACGGCAACCCCCTCAATTGTGAACCTCGGCTGTCGAGCCGGCTAAGGACCCTTCCATCTCCTTGCGGGCAGGGATGAGGGACCTTCGCGCGAGCTTTACGGCCGACAACCATGACAGCCTTGGGGATGACAGCACGCGCTTATTGCTGCACCTTTCCCACGAGGCAAAGGCGGCGCCGATGCGCGCCGGGCTCGCCTTGCCACTGGCCGAAGAGGTCCAACGCGGCTAGGGCGCATCACTGGGGCTGGGGCGGACCGATGGAACGGATCGCCGCGCAATGTCGAACGAAGCGAACAAGTCCGAGGAACAGGCGCGCGCGGAAGGCGAAGTCGAGGACCTTCGTCAAGAGGGTGGCCCGTTTGTCGTCGCCGCCGAAGAGACGCGCATGCCGATGGTGTTCATGGACGCGAAGGAACCGGACAATCCGATCATTTTCGCCAATGACAGCTTTCTCCGTCTGACCGGATATGAGCGGGACGAGGTGCTCGGCCACAGCTTCAACTTCCTGTTGGCGCAGGGTGCCGATCCCAAGACGCTGACGCTCGTCGAAGCCGCGTTCGAGGCTTGCGACGACCACAGTTCGGAAGTCCGTTACCGCCGCAAGGATGGGAGCGAGTTCTGGGCGGCTCTCTTCGTCAGCCCGGTTCGGGACGAAAGCGGCGATGTCGTCCAGCATTTCGCGTCCTTCATCGATCTCACCCGGCACAAGGAGGAGCAGGCCCAGTCCCGGATGCTCATCGACGAGCTGAACCATCGGGTGAAGAATACGCTCACAACGGTCCAATCGATCGTCGCGCAGGCCTTGCGAAACGCATCCGATCCCGAGGTGATCCGGGAGTCGATCGAGTCCAGGCTGTTCGCGCTCTCCCGGTCGCACGATCTCCTGACCCGCGAGAATTGGGAAAGTGCGGGGCTGCATGACATAGTCGACGCAGCGCTGGAGCCATTCGGGGTCGCGGACGGCCGGTCGGAGCGGTTCAAGGTCACCGGCGCAAACGTCCGTTTTCCGCCCAAAGCCGCTTTGGCCCTCGGCATCGCGTTCCACGAGCTCGCGACCAATGCGGTGAAATATGGCGCCTTTTCCGGCGACGCCGGGTGCGTCCGGGTCGCCTGGACGATCGAGCCGGCGCCGGGCGGCAACCGCTTGATTCTGAACTGGCGCGAGGAAAACGGCCCGCCCGTCACGCCGCCGTCCAGGAAGGGGTTCGGCTCGCGGGTGATCGAACGCGGTCTGGCCTTCGAACTGGGCGGCACCACCAGGCTCGACTATCGACCGGACGGCGTGGTCTGCACCATCGACATCCCCGCACCGCAAGTCGCCCGCCATGGATGACCTGCTTTCCGGCCGCCGCGTCCTCGTTGTCGAGGATGAAATGCTGGTCCTCATGAACATCGAGGACATGCTGGCCGATCTCGGCTGCGAGGCCGTGAGCGCTGCCGCCACCGTCGAACAGGCTCTCGATCTCATAGAGGCGCAGGACTTCGACGCCGCCATGGTGGACGTGAACCTTGATGGCCGCACGAGCTATCCGGTGGCCGACGCACTCGCCGCGCGCGGCGTGCCGTTCGTCTTCTCGACGGGCTATAGCGGTCAAAGCATGGACGACGGCTATCGCGACCGGCCGGTGCTGGGCAAGCCCTATCGCAATGCGGATCTGATCGAGATCCTCACCCGCCTTCTCCGCCCCTAGTCAGTCGCGCCCCGGTCTATTCCCCGACGCCGCGGCCGTTCACCATGTCCGCTTTCGACCCATTGCGGCCATGGGGCACCTTCGCCATAACCCCTGACAGCTGCCGCTGGGCCTGGATGGCGGCGCGTGCTTCGGTCATGAGATTGCGGGGCGGGCTAGGATGTCATGCTGATTTCTCGGCGTTCGATGATCGGGGGCACGCTGGCCTTCGCGATGCTGGCCGAGCGCACCGGCGCGGCGATCGAGACCGGGGTTCCGGATTATGATCGCGAGCTTCGTGTGCCCGTGCGCGGCGGCAACATCTATGTCCGGGTGAATGGCCGGCTGGACCGCCGACGCGCGCCGTTGCTGTTCGTGCATGGCGGACCGGGCGCCGCGCTTTGCCAGTTCTTCCCGGCCCTGCCGCTTGCCGCGAACCGCGGGCTCATTTTCTACGATCAACTCGATTCCGGCAGATCGGATGCGCCCGGGGATCGTGCCAACTGGACCGTCGACCGCTTCGTGGACGAGATCGACGCGATCCGGGCCGCCCTCGACGTCGGGCGCCTGCACGTCCTCGGCCATAGCTGGGGAGGAATCGTCGCAAACCGCTATGCCGCCCGGCGTCCGCGCGGGCTCAGAAGCCTGATCCTGCAGGGCGCGCCACTGTCAGCCCGCCGCTTCGCCGAGGGTCTCCGGACGCTCGCCGCCCAGCTGCCGGCCGACGATGCCGCAATCATGGCGGCCCACTACCGCGGGGGCGGCGCCGCCGTCGACAATGCGGCATATCGGCGGGCGCTCACCGCTCTCAGGCGCCGATACGTAGCTACGCCCGGCGTCCGCACCGGCATGCGCGAACTGTGCCTGCCTTATATGGCGCCGACGCCGCAAGACCGGGGCGATGCGGTCGCAATGGCTCTTGTCGGCGATGATCTGTTCGGCGGCGGCTTCGGCGGGGCACTTCGCGGGTTCGACGACGAACATCTGCTGTCGCGGATCAGGGTTCCGACGCTGCTGCTGCGCGGCGAGCTCGACATCGTCACGGAGGAAGGGACCAGAGCGCTGTTGCCGCTGTTGCGAAACGGGAGCTACGCGCAGGTTGCCGGGGCCGGCCACATGGCGCAGTTCGATCAGCCCGCCGCGTGGCGCGACCTTGTTGCCGCCTTTGTCACGCGTCACGACTAGACCGGGAACCTTGGGTGCCAGGCACGTGCCAGGCACGTGCCAGGCACCGAGGGAAATTCCTAGAGGCGGCGCCAGTCGCTCCAGCCCCACCGCTCCCGCTGCCAGGCACCGAGGGAGATTCCCCGGTGCGTCTTGCCTGCGGCCTCACCGCCCCTTCGACCAGGGCCGCGCGGGAGACTGGCACGGCTCGATCTCCCTTCCTGCCCGGCACGTCGCTGGCGCCGAAACTCACGGCTAATCTATTAGCACACTGCTAATCCATTAGCAGTGAAGCCTCGGCTGCGCGAAAATGCGGAGCGCCGGCGCTTGCCGCACCGTTTCCGTCCGTCCGCGTCCGTCCTGCGCCTTCGCGCCCGCCGCGAAGGACTTGGGCGGCGCGAATCCCTCCAGCCCACCGCTCCCGTGCCTGGCACGTGCCCGGCGCTCGGCTCCGGTGCGCCGCGCCGCGCGCCCGCTCGCGCGCGCGCCGCTCCAGCCCCGCGTCGATGTCCGCATTCGACCCATTGATGCCATTCGTATTGTGGCAGCCATGCGCCTGTTGCCGCCGTTCCGGCGCGTTCACGCCGATGCCCAAAGCGGCCTCTATCGAGAGTGGTTTCGATCGCCAGCAATTGATGGCCTAGATACTTATTCTGCTTCTGCGGCGGCCCCACAGTGTGGCTACAGAGGGCGGATGACGCATTGGATGAGTAAGGAGGGTCGCTTGGTCGACGAGACGCTGCGGGAGTTCTACGACAGCCTTACCCGCGAAGAGGCTGCGATGGCGGAATGGATCGCGGCCGACGAGTATGGGCTCGTCATGCGGATCGCCATCAACGAGATGGACCTGGAGCTAGAGGGCGTACATCGGAACGGCCCCGCGACAGATGAGGATCATCAGCGGGCCTATTTGATGCGGCTCGGCGTGAACCGCGTCATTAAGCTGGCACTGGACGCGCACCCGCAATTCATTGCGCCAACCTGGACAGTCCAGCGCAAGCTGGCGGCATCGGCACCGGTGCTCGCCCTCATCTCAGACCTTGGCAAGATAGGCCATGGTCGTCGGGTGGCCCAGAGCCTGGCCGCCAGATCAGGCCGCATCGAGAAGAGGGGCGATGGCTACGGCATCATCCTGCCCGCGCGCGTGGTCGATGACGAGATGCATGAGCGAGAGCTCGACGAGTACTATGTCCAACGGGGTCGACGCGAATTTGAGCTGGGCCCGCAGGCCTATGTCGATGCGAAGATCGGCGACGAGGTGCGGTCACTCCTGACCGAGCTAGTCTATCCCTACGGGCAGCACTTCATCGGCTACGAGAGCGACCCGGCGCTGGATGTCTACTTTTACGGAAGGGGCTACAACGAGATCCAACTCGCGAAGGGGTATGATGCCTTCCACTTCTCCACGCGCTTTGGCGGGATGACCTTTCAGCATTACAAGCTGGCCGCCGCCTTCATACTACAGTCGGGCCATCGCCATCGAGCATTCGTGCAGGCTCTGCTGGAGAAGGACCGGACGATTAGGATTGAAGACGTTCTCACGGTCTCGGGCGAGACCTCGAGCTATCTCGAAAACATGCGGGACTTCATCAATTATTGGGGCGAAGCCCGGGAAGGCCACGTGCCGGTGACGGAGGAAGGCGTTCGCATTCTGTTTGACGTGCTCTCGGTGAGCCGGCGGAACCGGGCCTTGCTCGATCGCCCTGGCGCCCCAATACCGCCCTTGGTCCAGTGCTCTGAGGAGCACGTCATCAAGGTGCTGTCCGGTGCCAACGCCGACATTCTTCTCTTCCTCCTCAACTCACTCCAACACCATTTTCCGAAGGACTATGACCGTGCACAGCGTGAGCGCGAGGGCGTGATGCAGCGGGGCGTCGAGGGGATGCTGCGCTCTGCACTCGCGGACCTTGGATTCCGGGGGAACATCAAGCTGCGCCAAAACGGAAAGGTGCTGACGGATCTCGATTTGGTGGCGGTCGATGCCTCGGCGGACCGCGTGATCCTGTTCCAGCTGAAGCACCAGGATCACTATGGGGCCGATCTGGCAACAATGCTGTCGCGCACGGCCAGGCTGAACCAGCAGGTAAGCGAATGGCTGGTGAAGGTGCGCGCATGGCTGGCCGCGGCAACCGCGTCCGAGGTCCGAGCCACGCTACGGCTGCCGACTGCCGCTGCCCGTCCGACCGTGAGCCTGATGGTAGTGACTCGCCATTTCGCTCATTCGCTCCGGAGCGTGGTAGATGGCGGCGATGCCGCATTCTCGAATTGGGCTCAGCTCGCGACGGCGACAGCGCGCATGCGTGACGAGCCGGAGGCGGGTTCTCTCGACCGCCTTATTGCCATACTTAGGGAGCTAAGCGTTCCAGAAGAGAAGTTCTATCTGCCTGAGCCACCCAGCGAATGGCGCGTGGGCGAGCTCTGCTTCACGATCGAGCAGATCGAGGAGTAGGGGGCGAAATGTCCCCTCTGATCCCGGCGCATTGCTTCTCTTGCGCATTGCTCTTTCCTTCCTAGCTTGATCCAATGAGCGACGACGATCCAACGGTGAAGGTGCTGGGACAAACGCCAGACGCCAGTTTGACCATCTCTCTGGACCAGCTCGGAGCGCCGGGTATCTTTGGTTCATTGGAGATTGTGCCCTTCTTCACGAACAGCGCGGGTGACGCGCCGGCGCCACGAGCGCCTGTAGCTGCTCGGCACGCATTCGAGGTGAAGGCAAGGCTCTCCCGCTCGCCCGCGACCCTCGACCTTCAGGGAGCCTTTGGGCCGGACGATGGCGGCTCGTACCTCACCGTACCTGGAAATGTACACGAGCTCGAGGTGGCGGGGACGTACGGGCTTATGCGCTTCTTTAAGAATGCGAGCAACGAACTGTCGATGGTTTCAGCGAGTATCAACGCTGTCAACGCGGACGACGCCCACAGCGCTTTCATGGTGATGCTGTCAGCCTTCATCGATCGCGTGTCGCTCACAGGAGCGGTTCCGATCTTCATCGAGCTAATTGTTGTGCGAGACACAACGACCGAAGTGCAGTCGATGTACTTCGTCTCGCCGCCGCGACCGACGGTGATTGGCAATGGCGCAGAGACCCTCCACCTGGAACTCGCGCCCGTCTACGCGCTGTACCGGGAGGCTCAGAACTCAAGCAGCCCGTATTACCGCGTCCTTTGCCTCTTCAAGATCATGGAAGGCCTGCTTGGCTCACTCCGAACTGAGCTGCGGAAGCGCGCGAAGCACGCAGGTAAGGAACTCGTCACGCCCAAGGCCCTCGTTCCGGAGCATGCTGACTTCCCAAAGGGCCTACGTAGCTATGTGGGCAAGCCCATCAAGGACCTGTTCGATAACTTCCTGCAGAAGCAATTTCGAGACGCGATGGCTCACTTCAACTTAAAGGGCAGGAACCCACTCAATGTGAGTGATCAAACTCATTGGAAGCGATTCATAGAAGTGGCCTTCGTGGCCGACCTCTGCGCCCGCGTGCTGATCAATCAGCACGAGCAGATGCTCACCATTCTCAAGACGACGGCTACGCTCCCGGGGTCCCCCGAGCGCTAGGTAGTTCAGCGTGTGCTCCACCTCATCTCCCACCCAGCGCCTCGGGATGCTGCGATCGACTTTGATCTCAATCGTCACCAGGGTGTCAGCTTCCCGAATGCATCAGTCGCCATCCAAACGGGCGGCGTAAGCTGTAATTGCATTGTTGATAGCGAACGGGGCATGCCCAAGTCCCACACCAAAAGCTGCGCGTCCGCTTCCGGCCAGAGGCCCCCGGTCACTGCGCCTTCCTCGGCCAATAGCCCCCTATTGTCGAGCAACTGGGAGCGGCAAGGAAGCCGCTAGCGTTCGATCCAGCTCCGGTTCGCCGCGATCCGCGCCCGCTCGCGGGCGCTCATCGCGGCGACGAAGGGGTTGGGGCTGGCGGCGCCGCGCGCGAGCCGCTCGAGGCGGGCGTCGACGTCGGCCTCGGCGGCGGCGAGCTCGCGCAGCGCGGCGAAGCGGATGCGGTCGCACGGGTGGCGCTCGGCGAAGCTCTCGACGAGGTCGCGGGCATTGCCGCCGTCATGGTTGGCGGCGAGCGCGAGCAGCGCCTCGGTCGCGCTGCGGTTGAGGATCGAGACGATCTCGCACGTCTTCGGGTCGAACCGGTACTGGTTGAGGAAGGGG
>DASZDS010000018.1:0-104234 GCA_035941735.1 Allosphingosinicella sp. | reverse complement strand
GTTTTCGGCGAGCGCGCCAATGGCTTCGGTGTTGGGGCCGTAGCCTTCGAACAGCCGGTCCGGGATATGAATCAGCGGCTCACGGCCGGCCTGACGCAGAAACTTCGCCAGCACCGCCGCGGAGGTCGCGCCGTCCACGTCATAGTCGCCGAAAATGGCGATCTTTTCGTTGCGCATGACGGCCTCGGCGATGCGTACCGCCGCCTTCGGCATGTCGGTCAGCACATCCGGGTCCGGCATCAGCTTGCGAACGGTCGGGTCGAGGAACTCCGCAACGCCCTCCGCCTCGACACCGCGCCCCGCCAGCACGCGCGCGAGCAGCTCAGACACGCCGTGACGCTGCGTGATCGTCGTGGCGCGCGTCTCGCCGCGCGCATCCAGACGCGCGCGCCAGCTGCGTCCCGTGACCGAGCGCTCGACGCCGAGGAATGCAGCCGGCATTCCACTGATGGCGGGAAACGATGGCATCATGAGCATTGAGCTTTGGCCGATTCCGGCCGGGATATTGATCTAAAAAGACCGAGGCCGGGGGAAAAATCGACCTGCGCGAAGCGGCTGCGAAGGTCGTCCATTCCTTTCTCGCGGGACAGCGTTGCGGTGCGCGGCACGCGCAAATACGTCTGTGCGGCAGCTTCGCGGTGGAGATCATGCGCCAAAGCCTTACGCCTCAGGATCGCTCGCCGAAGGTCTACGTCATCCATGAAAACGACGAGTGGATCGTGCCGCTGCGGACGAATTTCGCCGCACGCGGCATCCCCTTTGGCGAATGGCATCTCGATGAGGGGATTCTCGACCTGCGCGCGCCGCCGCCGCCGGGCGTCTTCTACAATCGCATGAGCGCGTCGTCCCACACCCGGGACCATCGCTACGCCCCGGAACTGACCGGCGCGGTCCTGGCTTGGCTCAAGGGTCACGGCGCCGTGGTCGTGAACGGGGAGCGGGCGCTGCAACTCGAACTCTCCAAAGTCGCGCAATATGAAGCGCTGAACAAATTCGGCGTCGAGACGCCGCAGACTCTGGCGGTCGTCGGCAAGCAAAATATCGCGGATGCGGCGCGCCGCCTCGGTTTCCCGGTGATCCTCAAGCACAATCGCGCCGGCAAGGGTCTGGGCGTCCGGCTGTTGCTGTCGGCCGCGGCGCTGGACGAACATCTCGCCGGCGAAGATTTCGCGAATTCCGTGGACGGCATCACGCTGGTGCAGCGTTACATCGAGGCGCCCGAACCATTCATCACGCGCGTCGAGTTCGTCGGCGGCAAGTTCTTGTACGCGGTCAGAGTCGACACGTCTCAGGGGTTCGAGCTCTGTCCGGCGGATGCCTGCGAGATCGAACCACTGGCCCTTGCGGGCGCACGACCCGCGGTCGCACCGAGCGACAAATTCCAGATCGTTCGCGACTTCAGCCATCCGCTGATCGCGCGCTGGCAGGCGTTCCTCGCCGCGAACGACATCGCAATCGCGGGCGTCGAATTCATCGTTGACGAGAACGGCCGGCCGTTCACCTACGACGTCAACACCAATACCAACTACAATCCCGATGCCGAGGCGAAGGACGGCCGCGCGGGAAGCGCCGGAAGCGGCATGGGCGCGGTTGCGAGCTACCTCGGGAGCCTGCTGGCGCGTGAAACGCGTGCCGGTGTGAGCCCGCTTACCGAAGCGGTATCGGCCTGATACGCCGAGGCAGCCTTATTCGTTCGCGCGAATGAGAGACTTCAGCGGCTTCAGCTCCATCGCCTTGGCACACTCGGCCATGAACAAGGCGTAGCGCGCTCTGTCGTATTCGGGCTTCTCGCTCGCCATATGCTTGCCGAGGATGTCGACCAGCATCTGTCCGGCGTCAGCGCAGACCTTCCGGATCGGGTGCGTCGCATTGCGGCATCGCTCCAGCGTCTTCTCGTCTTCCAGTGCCGACGGAGACGCCACGATCGCCATCCTCTTGCGTGCTTCGCCGAGCAGGACGTCGAACGGGCCGACTGTCGAGACCTTTGATCCGGTCGGACGCCTCGTGCTCGATCCGCTGCAACGCCGCGACATGGCTCGCAATCGCGTCGCGGGTGTTGCGGCCATGCCAGCGACAGTCCGCAGCGCTCGCGTCCAACATCAAGAGTAGAAAGCAAAATATTGATCCAAATACAGTTTTTGAAAACCAGGAGATCATCTAGCCGAGCATCTTGCGGTATTGAATGAAGCCGGAGCGGTCCGCGACCTTGTCGTAGAGCCCCCGCGCCACGTCATTCGTCTCGTGGGTCAGCCAATACACCCGGCTTGCGCCCGCCGCTCGCGCCTCGGCATACACCGCCTCGATCAGAGCGCGCCCGAGCCCATGTTTGCGCCCGCCTTCGGCGACGAAGAGGTCCTGCAGATAGCAGTAATTGCCGGCCGTCCAGGTGGAGCGATGAAACAGATAATGCACGATGCCTTCGAGCTCGCGGTCGACATAGGCGCCAAGCGCATGCATCGGCTCGGCCGGATCGTGCAGCCGTGTCCAGGTCAGATCGTTCTGCTCGGGCGGCAGCGCCGCCTTGTAGAAGGTCAGATAGCCCTTCCACAGCGGCTCCCAGTCAGCGCGTTCGTCCTTTCCGATCGGACGGATTTCGATGCGTGCGGCCACCGGACTCAGTCCAGATGGAACTTGTCGAGCTGCCGGTGTTCGGCCTTGATCCAGCGAACCGTGCCGGTGACCGAGCGCATCACGACGGTCTCGGTCTCGATCACGTCGTTGCGGAACTTTACGCCCTTCAGCATCGAGCCGGTCGTGACGCCCGTCGCGGCGAACAGGCAGTCGCCCTTCACCATGTCCTCGATCTCGTATTTCTTGCGCGGGTCCTTGATGCCCATCTTGAGCGATCGCTCGCGTTTCTCCTCGGTGTCGAGCACGAGCCGGCATTGCATCTGGCCGCCGATGCAGCGCAGCGCCGCCGCGGCCAACACACCTTCAGGCGCGCCGCCGATGCCGATGTAGATGTCGATGCCGGTTTCCTCAGGGTCGGTCGTATGGATCACGCCCGCAACGTCACCGTCGGTGATCAGCGCGACCGATGCACCGGTCTTGCGCACGGCTGCGATCAGGTCCGCGTGCCGCGGCCGGTCCATGATCAGCGCCGTGATCTCCGCCGGCTGAACGCCCTTCGCCTTGGCGAGGTTGCGGATGTTCTGCTCGGCCGGCGCGTCGAGATCGACCACCCCTTTGGAATAGCCCGGACCGATCGCGATTTTCTCCATGTAGACGTCCGGCGCATTGAGCAGCGTGCCGCCCTCGGCCATCGCCATGGTGGCAATCGCGCCCGGCATGTTCTTCGCGCACAGGGTCGTGCCTTCGAGAGGATCGACCGCGATATCGACCTTCGGCCCGGTCTTGCGCCCGACCTCCTCGCCGATGAACAGCATCGGGGCTTCGTCGCGCTCGCCCTCGCCGATCACCACGGTGCCGTCGAAGTCGAGCTGGTTCAGCGCCTCGCGCATCGCCGCGACCGCGGCGGCGTCGGCGGCCTTCTCGTCGCCGCGGCCGATCAGGTGCGAGGCGGCGACCGCCGCCGCCTCGGTGACCCGCACCATTTCGAGCACCAGCACCCGATCGAGAACATGGCTTGCCTTGACCATGATTCGTGTCATCCTCCCGCGCCGATGAGGGGCGTTCGCAGGGGCAAGTAAGCGAGGCCCATGACAAAGTCGAGAATCGCCCTGACCCTGATCGCCGCGGCCTGGTCCGCGGCGGCGTCGGCCGACCCGCCGGTCGTCACCGCGGAGGAGGCGCTCGCCGCCTGGGATGCCGAGTTCGACGCGGTGATGGCGCGCGCGCGCGGCCTGCGCCGCTGCCCGCGCCAGAGCGACGAGGAGGATATCGTCGTCTGCGGCCGCGCCGACGACCAGAACGTGCGCGTCCCCTACGCGCCGGTGCCGGGCGCGGTCCACCATATCGCCGGCGACCTCCCGACCGGCCGCGAGGCGATGGCCGCGGGCGGCTGCCTCCGGCTCTGCCCCCAGCCGGTGATGGTCGACGTGATCGCCGCCGCCCGCGCTTTGGCGCGCGGCGTCGACCGGATCCTGCACCCGGATTGAGCTAGCGCGCGAACAGCTGGACGGTGGCGCGGGCGCCCTGGAGGGTGGCGGGGTCGTAGCCGACCTCGGCGCTCTGGATCAGGCGGTTGCGGCCGCCGAGGTCGGACATCCGGCTGCATCCTCCCTCGGGCACGCGGGCGCGCAGCTGCATCGTCTGGATGCGGCCGTCCTGATAACGGAGGATGGTGTCGGTGAGCCGGATCGCATGGCCCTCGACGCAGACCATCACCTGGCGGTAGCGGGGATCGCCATGGGCCGCGATCGTCGCGCTGCTCGCGTCGGCGCCCGCGACCGCCTGGCCGATATGGGTCCAGCCCGACTGCGCCAGCGCGGGCATGGCCGCCACCAACGCCGCGGCCGACACGATCCCCCTGCGAATCCTCATCCGCTCCTCCCCCATGCCACGCGCCGGCGCAGAAGCCGCGCGCATCTTTGGTGGATATCATAGCTTTTCGAATTGCCGCAACGGCTTCCGCCCGGCGTCCTGCGCCGGTACAGAGCGGGGCAAAGGACGAGGATCCGCGACATGGCCGACCCCGACACCAAGGACGCCGAGGCGCCGGCGGCGGCGCCCGCCTTCGCCATGCCCAGCCTCGAGGACATGCAGCACTGGACCTGGGTGATGGGGCGCGCGCAGCAGCTGATGATGGAGCATCTCGCCGAGCAGATGGGCGCGGCCGCGGCGGCGGCGCCCGATCCGGAGAAGATGGCCGCGGCCTGGCCCGGCATGGCGATGTTCGGCGATCCGGCGAAGATCATGCGGATGCAGGCCGAGCTGTGGAGCGAAGGGCTGTCGATCTGGCAGCGCGCGCTTGGGGGCGCGCCCGAGCCGAGCGCGCTCGCCGAAAGGGCCGACAGGGATCGGCGCTTCGCGGCGCCGGAATGGCGCGAGAACCCGCTCTACGACACGATCCGCCAGACCTACTTGCTGGTCTCCGAGCGCATGCTCGGCGCGGTCGACGCGATCGAGGGGATCGACGAGGACAGCCGCGCGAAGCTGCGCTTCACCACCCGGGCGTTCGTCGACGCGATGGCGCCTTCCAATTTCGCGCTGACCAACCCGCAGGTGATCGAGCGGGCGATGGAGACCAGGGGCGAGAGCCTCCTCAAGGGCCTCGAACATCTGCTCAAGGACCTCGAGCGCGGGCAGCTCAGCCATGTCGATGCCGGCGCGTTCGAAGTGGGGCGCAACATCGCCGCGACCCCGGGCAAGGTGATCCGGCAGACCCCGCTCTACCAGCTGATCCAGTACACGCCGGCGACCGGGACGGTGCTGGCGGTGCCGCTGATCATCTTCCCGCCCTGGATCAACCGCTTCTACATTCTCGACCTCAACCCGAAGAAGAGCTTCATCAAATGGGCGGTCGACCAGGGGCTGAGCGTGTTCGTGGTCTCGTGGAAGTCGGCCGACGAGAGCCTCGCCGACATCGGCCTCGACGATTATGTGCTCGCCCAGGCCGAGGCGATCGACGCGGTCCGCGAGGCGCTCGGCGTCAGCCAAGTCCACGCGATCGGCTATTGCGTCGCCGGGACGATGCTGGCGGCGACCCTGGCCCTCATGGAGGCGCGCGGCGAAGCCGATAAGGTCGCCTCGGCGACCTTCTTCACCGCCCAGGTCGATTTCTCGGAAGCGGGCGACCTCAAGCTGTTCATCGGCGACGAGCAGATGGAGCTGATCCGGCAATTGAGCGCCGACAAGGGCTATCTCGACGGGCGCTACATGGCGGCGACCTTCAACCTCCTGCGCGGCCGCGACCTGATCTGGAGCTACGTCACCTCCAACTATCTGATGGGTGAGGATTATCCGCAGTTCGACCTCCTGTTCTGGAACGGCGACACCACCAATTTGCCGGCCAAATGGCACCGCGCCTACCTCAGCCAGCTCTACCGCGAGAACAAATTGGTCCAGCCGGGCGGGGTGACCATCGACGGCACCCCGATCGACCTCAGGATCGTGAAGACGCCGACCTACGTTCAGGCCGGCCGCGAGGACCATATCGCGCCGCCGCAAAGCGTCTGGAAGATCACCCACCATTTTTCCGGACCCTTGCGGTTCGTGCTGGCGGGCTCGGGCCATATCGCCGGCGTCGTCAACCCGCCCGAGGCCGGCAAATACCAATATTGGACCAACGAGACGAAGGCCGACACGCTCGACGCGTTCGTCGCCGGCGCGACCGAGACCAAAGGCAGCTGGTGGCCCGACTGGATCGGCTGGATCCGCGGCATTTCGGACGAGGAAGTGCCGGCCAAAGGCGCGCGCGTCCCCGGCAAGGGCAAATTGAAGGCGATCGAGGACGCACCCGGCACCTATGTGAAGGCGCGCTAAGCCTCTGGAATAGCTGTCGTACTGCCTATATGTTGCAGCGCACAAAAAAACGCTTGAAATCTCGCTTCGGCCCTCCTATTTGCTGCATTGCAGCATAGAAGGAATTGAACGTGCCCGACCAGACCGAAGCGAAAGTGACCGAGACCAAGGCGGAAATGCTGCCGAAGGCGGAAGCCCCCAGGACGGACGCCCCGAAGGCCGAGGCCGTCAGGGCCGAGCCGGCGCCCGCCGCCAGGCCGGTGAAGAAAGCCGCCGCGCCCAAGGCGAAGAAGCCCGCCCGCCGGGCCGCCAGGAAGACCATCAAGCAGGCGAAGCCGGCCAGGAAGCCGGCGACCGCCCGCACCACCCGTAAAGCCAGGCCGGCCCGCGCCGGCGCGACCATCATCAAGACAGGAGTGAAGAACATGGCCAACAAGACCAACGAGACCGGCAAGATCGCCGCCGAGCAGTTCACCGCCGTGATCGGCGACGTCAACGCCCGCGCCAAGACCGCGTTCGAGAAGAGCGCCAAGATCGTCGAGGAGCTCGCCGACCTGACGCGCGGCAATGTCGAGGCGATCGTCGCCTCTTCGAAGGTCGCCGCCAGGGGCGTCGAGACGCTCGGCCAGGACGCGGCCGAATATAGCCGCAAGAGCTTCGAGGACGCTTCGGCGGCCCTCAAGCGCTTCGCCGAGGTGAAGTCGGCGACCGACTTCTTCAAGCTCCAGGGCGACTATGCGCGCAGCGCGTTCGACGCCGCGGTCGCCGAGAGCGCCCGCATGAGCGAGACGGTGATGAAGCTGGCCGGCGACGTCGCCGAGCCGATCAACAGCCGCTACGCCGTGGCGGCCGAGCGCGTGAAGACCCTCGCCGCGTAACTGGCAGGTCCGAACCGTAGAGAAGGGCGGTCGCTCCCGTTGGGGCGGCCGCCCTTTTTTTGCGTCCGGATGCCCTTGCCCGTTAAGGCCACCTTGCCATATTTATGCGTTGATATGGGCATGGACCGCATCCTGGCAGCGAACGGCAATCCCGGAGACGAAGACGGCACGGGCCTCGGCCTCGCCACCAAGACGCGCACCCGCACGAAGACGCCCTCGCCCTACAAGGTGCTGATGCTCAACGACGACTACACGCCGATGGAGTTCGTCGTCCATGTCCTCCAGAGCTTCTTCAAGATGTCGATCGAGGACGCGACCCGGGTGATGCTCCACGTCCACCAGCGCGGCGTCGGCGTCTGCGGCATCTTCCCCTATGAGGTGGCCGAGACCAAGGTCGCGCAGGTGATCGACTTCGCCCGCGCCAACCAGCACCCCCTCCAGTGCACGCTGGAGAAAGCCTGAGTTTCCGCCGGCCCTGTCGAATAAACAGGGACTGTCCCTATTTTTCCCTACGAGGGAAGGGTCAGCGGGGCGGCGGCATCCAGCTGGTGTCGAGCGCGGTGCGGTCGGTGTAATTGGCGTCGGCGCACAGGCGCGCCTCGTCAACGACGCGCAGCTGGCCGCCCTGGCGCTCGATCAGCCCGTCCTCGACCAGCGAGCGCATCATCCGGTTGACGTGGACCGCGGTGAGGCCGGTCGCGTCGCCGATCTCCTCCTGGGTCAGGGGCAGCTGGATGGTGCGATTCTCGGCCAGGCCGAGGATCTTCATGCGGCCGTAAATCTCGCAGAGCAACGAGGAGACGCGCGCGCGCGCCGCGGTGCGGCCGATCGAGGCGAGCCGGTCGGCCAGCGCGACCCGGCTGGCGATGGCGAGCGCGACCAGCAGGGCCGCGAGCCGGGGATGGTCGGCGATCAGCGCGGCGACCCGCTCGCGCGGAAACGGGCAGAGCACGACGTCGGTGACGGCGGTCACCGTTTCGGGTGAATCGGCGAAGGCGAGCAAGGGCAGGCCGAGCACGTCGCCCTTGAAATGGAAGCGCATGATCTGGCGGCTGCCGTTGCCGAGCACGAGCGAGGAATGGAGCCAGCCCGAGCGGACGATGAACATCTCGCGCGGCACCTCGTTCTCGCGGATGATGACGGCGCCGCGGCGGAAGCCGCGATCCTGGTCCTCGAGCCGGTCGAGCGCCTCCTGCTCGCCCGCGGACAGGCGAAGATAATGGCTGAGTCGCTCAGCTAAACAGGATCCGGCCAAATTTACTCGTCCCCCCCGGGCCCGCACGCACCCAACGCCCGACAATAAAGGCGAATTCTCGCCTGCGCCCTGATCGAAATCAAGACGTTGCGGTTCCGCATCTTTTTTGGCCGGTCGCTCCGCTTGCGCGTCGGCGCACAAAGGCTAAGAGCCGCGCGATGGACAGGATCATCATCCGGGGCGGCAAGCCGCTCGAAGGGCGCATCCCGATTTCCGGGGCGAAGAATGCGGCGCTGACCCTGATGCCCTGCGCGCTCCTGACCGATGAGCCGCTGACGCTGAGGAACCTGCCGCGGCTCGCCGACGTCGACAGCTTCGGCCACCTCCTCAACCAGCTCGGCGTCTCGACCACCGTGGAGGGCGCGCGCAAGGGCGATTTCGGCCGGGTGATGACCTTCCGCGCCAGCACCATCGCCGCGACCGTGGCGCCCTACGACATCGTCCGCAAGATGCGCGCCTCGATCCTGGTGCTGGGGCCGCTGCTGGCGCGGACCGGCGAGGCGACCGTGTCGCTGCCCGGCGGCTGCGCGATCGGAACGCGGCCGATCGACCTCCATTTGAAGGCGCTGCAGGCGCTGGGCGCGGAGATCGAGCTCGCCGCCGGCTACGTCAAGGCGACCGCGCCCAAAGGCGGGCTCACCGGGGGCACCATCTCCTTCCCTTCGGTCTCGGTCGGCGCGACCGAGAATGCGCTGATGGCGGCGGTGCTGGCCAACGGCACCAGCGTGATCGAGAATGCCGCGCGCGAGCCCGAGATCACCGACCTCGCCTCATGCCTGATCGCGATGGGCGCCGAGATCGAGGGGCTCAGGTCCGACACGCTGACCGTCCACGGCAAGGACCGGCTGCACGGCGCCACCTATGCGGTGATGCCGGACCGGATCGAGGCCGGCTCCTATGCCTGCGCGGCGATGATCACCGGCGGCGCGATCGAGCTGGTCGGCGCGCGCGAGGATTCGATGCACGCGATTCTCTCGGGCTTGGCCGACGCCGGCGCGATCCTCGAATTCCGCAAGAACGGGGTCAAGGTGATCGCCGACGGCGGGATCAGGCCGCTGTCGATCTCGACCGCGCCCTTCCCCGCCTTCCCGACCGACATGCAGGCCCAGTTCATGGCGATGCTGGCGCTGGCCCGCGGCACCAGCCTGCTGACCGAGACGATTTTCGAAAATCGCTACATGCACGTGCCCGAGCTGGCCCGGATGGGGGCGGACATCGAGGTGCGCGGCCGCTCGGCGGTGGTGCGCGGCGTCGAGGGGCTGGTCGGCGCGCCGGTGATGGCGACCGATTTGCGCGCCTCGATGAGCCTGGTGCTGGCCGGCCTCGCCGCCGAAGGGGAGACCCAGGTCAACCGCGTCTACCATCTCGACCGCGGCTACGAGCGGCTCGAGGAAAAGCTCCAGGCGGTCGGCGCCGACATCGAACGCGCCAGCGACGGCTAGACCTGTCTTCGTCATCCCGGACTTGATCCGGAATCCATGAACACCGGCAAACAAGAACCTGGCGCTTCCGTGTTCATGGGTCCTGACTTTCGTCAGGATGACGCAGCGTACGCGCCAGCCTCAGAGCGGCTTGGCGAAGCGGTGGGAGGTGCGTTCGTAGCCGAGGCGTTCGTAGAAGGCGTGGGCGCGCAGGCGCTTGCGGTTGCTGGTGACCTCGACGAGGCCGCAGCGCTTGGCCTCGAGCCGCCTTTCGGCTTCGGCGACCAGGGCGGCGCCGATGCCCGCGCCGCGCGCCGCTTCGGCGACGACCAGCATCGAGATGCGGCCGACGGGCCTGGGGCGGTGGAGGACGTTCGTCACGGCGAGGGTGACGGCGCCGACCAGCCCGCCTTTCTCGGCGACGATCGTCGCGACGGCCTTGAGCCGCCGCCTGATCTCGGCCGGGGTCACCTCGTAACCCAGGGCGACGATCAGGTCGGCGAGCGCCGCCGCGTCCCTGGGCCGGGCGTCGCGAAGGACGAGCCTCGGCTCCGCTCTGGGCCTGGGCGCCGGCCTGGGCTTCGGCCGGGCCTTCGCCGACCCGACCGAGCTCTTCCAGGTCGCCGCGGCGTTGCCGCGCAGGAAGTCCTCGATCTCTTCAGGCGTGGCGGTCAGGCCCTTCCTGCCGAAGCCGAACACCTCCCGCCCCGTCTTCCTGTCCTTGAGGCCGAAGCGGCCATGATCGCCGCGGCCAGGGGTGCGGACGCGCGACTTGACGAGCTTGCAGCCGCGATTTTCGGCCAGTTCCCGCAGCTCCTCGTCCTCGTTCATGCCAGCACTTCGATCGTGTGGATGGCGAGGCCGACGAGGCCGCCGACCAGGGTGCCGTTGATGCGGATATATTGGAGATCGCGGCCGACCGCGCCCTCGAGCCGGTCAGAGACGGTGCGCGCGTCCCAGGCGCGGACCGTGTCCGAGACCAGGGTGACAATGCCGTCGCCATAAGAGGCGACGACGCCGACGGTGGCGCGGCGGGCGAACTGGTTGATCGTCGCCTTGAGCCGCGGCTCCTCCTGCAGCGTCTCGCCCAATTGGCGCAGCGCCTCGCCGAACTTGCCGGCGAGCGCGGCATCGGGGTCGCGCGCGCCCTTGAGGAGGCCGGCGCGGCTCTTCTCCCAGATGCCGCCGAGCCAGTCGGCGACCGCCTCGTTCTCGATCGTCTCGTTCTTCCACGCCTCGACCCGCGCCTGCAGCTCGGGATCGGAGCGCAGCCCCGAGGCGAGGCGGGCGAGCCCCTCCTCGGCCTTGGCGCGCAGCGGGTGGTGCGGATCGAGCGCCATGTCGATGGTGAGCTTCCGCAGGCCGTCGACGATCGCGTCGGCGAGCTTCGCGTCGAGGCCGGCGAGCTTGAGGATCCAGCCCGCGCGCTGGTGGACCATGGCGCGGATCATATCCTCATTGGCATCGAGCGTGCGGCCGGCCCAGGTGACGATGCCGTCGACCAGGGGGACGTGGCGCTCCTCGGTGATCGCCGCCTCGAGCGTCTGGCCGAGCAAGGGCGCGATCTCGACGCGGCGCATCCGCTCGGCGACCGCGGCCTTCACCATGCCGCCCAGCTTCTCCTGGTCGAGCGCCTCGAGGATGTCGGCGAGCAGCCGCGAGCCGCCCGCGCGCAGCCGCCCCTCGCCCGGGGTGGCGAGGAAGCGGCCGACCGCGCCGGCGACGTCGACATTCTTCATCCGCCGCGCGACCACCGAGGCGGTGAGGAAATTGTCCTTGAGGAAGCTGGCGAGCGCGTCGCCGATCCGGTCCTTGTTGCGGGGGATGATCGCCGTGTGCGGAATCGGCAGGCCGAGCGGGCGGCGGAACAGAGCAGTGACCGCGAACCAGTCCGCGATGCCGCCGACCAGCCCCGCCTCGGCGAAGGCGCGCACGAATCCCCAGGCGGGGTGGAGGTGATCGAGCCGGGTGGCGGCGATGAACACCGCCGCCATCCCCGCCAGCATCGCGGTGGCCAGCGTGCGCATGCCGCGCGCGCTCTGGGCGGGGCTGAGCCGACGGATGTCGGACCGGTTCATCGCTGCCCAATAGACGGCGGCGGGCTCAGTTCAAACTGGTCCGCCGCCGGCACATCACTCCGCCGGCAGCTGCGCCGGGGACGAGGCTTCCTTGCCGCCGGTCGTGAACCAGCGGCGCAGCCACGGTCCAAGCCGCTCCTCGACGCCGAGCGCCAGGCTGAACGTGCCGGGCACCAGCACCAGGGTGAGCAAGGTCGACAGCAACAGCCCGCCGATCACGACGACGCCCATCGGCGCCCGCCAGGCCGAATCGCCCGAGAGTGCGATCGCGGTCGGCACCATGCCGGCGCTCATCGCGACCGTCGTCATCACGATCGGCTGGGCGCGCTTGTGGCCGGCATCGAGGATCGCCTCGTTCTTCGGCACCCCCTTCGCCATCTCCTCGAGCGCGAAGTCGATCAGGAGGATCGAGTTCTTGGCGACGATTCCGAACAGCATCAGCAAGCCGATCATCACCGGCAGGGACAGCGCATGGCCGGTCACCATCAGGGCCGCCAGGCCGCCGAGCGGCGCCAGCAGCAGCGAGCCCATGTTCACGAAGGGCGGCAGGAACCGGTGGTACAGCAGCATGAGCACCGAGAAGACGAGGAACACGCCCGAGCCGAGCGCGATCGCGAAGTCGCGCATCAGCTCGCGCTGCCAGCGGCTCGACCCGAGCAGCAGACGCCGGACGCCGGGCGGCAGGTTGCGCATCGTCGGCAATTGCTCGATCTTGCGCTCGGCGTCGCCGGCGACGACCCCTGGAGCAAGGTCGGTGCCGATGGTGAGGCGCCGCACCTGGTTGGTGCGCTGGATCAGGGTCGGGCCCGCGCCGAAACGGATGTCGGCGATAAGCTTCAGCGGCACCGAGCCGCCGCTGGTCGTCGGCACCGGCATGTTCTGGATCGTCGCCAGCCGCCGCCGCGCATTCTCGTTCATCGCGACCCGGATCGGAATCTGCCGGTCCGACAGCGAGAAGCGGGCGCTGTTCTGGTCGATGTCGCCGAGCGTGGCGATCCTGATCGCGCTGCTGAGCGCGGCCGTCGTGACGCCGAGATCGGCGGCGAGATCCATCCGCGGCCGGACCGTGATCTCGGGCCGGGGCAGATCGCCGCTGATCCGCGGCGCGACCAGCTCGGGCATCCGCGACATTTCGTCGAGCAGCCGCTGCGCGACCTCCATCAGGACGGCCGGATCGTCGCCGCCAAGCGGGATGTTGACGGCGCGCCCGCCGGTCTGCTGCGAGCGGAAGAACACCCGCGCGTCGGGGATCGTGTTGAGCTGCGGGGCGACGCCGCGCTCGAACTCCTGGCTGGTGCGCTCGCGCTCGTCGCGGTCCCTGAGGTTCGCGGAGACCGTCGCGCTGCCGACGCGCACGCGCGCGAAGACGCTCTTGACCTCGGGCTGGCGGCGCAGGACCGCTTCCACCTGCCGGACGACGCGGCCGGTCTGCTCGAGCGTCGTGCCCGGAACCAGCTCGACGGTGACGCTCGCGAAATTCTGGTCGGTGTCCGGCCAAAAGGTCTTCGGCAGCGCGATCAGGGCGAAGGCCGTGAGCACCAGCGAGATGACGCCGCCGACCACGGTGACCCAGCGATGGCGGAGCGTGAAGCGCAGCAGGGACATATATTTGTCCATGAACCAGCCCTCGCCATGCTTCGCCTGGCCGTGCGCCTTGAGGAAATAGGCCGCCATCATCGGCGTGATCAGCCGCGCCACGAGCAGGCTGATCATCACCGCCGCGACCACCGTGAACCCGAAATTCCTGAAATATTCGCCGGCCACGCCGGGCATCAGGCCGACGGGCAGGAACACCGCCACGATCGAAAAGGTGGTGCCGACCACCGCCAGCCCGATCTCGTCGGCGGCATCGATCGAGGCCTGATAGGCCGATTTGCCCATCCGCATGTGGCGCACGATATTCTCGATTTCGACGATGGCATCGTCGACGAGCACGCCCGCGACGAGGCCGAGCGCGAGCAAGGTCATGGTGTTGAGCGAGAAGCCGAGCAGCTCCATGAACCAGAAGGTCGGGATCGCGGAGAGCGGGATCGCGATCGCCGAAATCGCCGTGGCGCGCCAGTCGCGCAGGAACAGGAACACCACCAGCACCGCGAGCAGCGAGCCTTCGACCAGGGCCTCCATCGCCGATTCATATTGCGCCTGGGTATATTCGACCGAGTTGAACAGCTCGACGAAACGGACCTTGCCCTGGCTGCGCTCCTCGAGCGCGCGGAGGCGTTCCATCGCCCCCTCGAACACGCTGACGTCCGACTCGTTCTTCGCCCGCTGGAAGCCGAAGGCGAGCACCTGCCGGCCGTTATGGGTGGCGTAGCTGCGCTGCTCGGCATGGAGATCGCGGACCTGCGCGATGTCCGCCAGCTTGACGGTGCGCCCGTTGCCCAGCGAAATCTGCGTCTGCCCGAGCTGGAAGGCATTGCCGGCATTGCCCAGGATCCGCAGCGCCTGCTCCGAGCCCGCGATCTGGGCGCGGCCGCCGGCCGCGTTCATATTTACCTGGCGGAGCTGCTGATTGACCTGGCCCGCGGTGATTCCGAGCGCCTGCAGGCGCGCGGGATCGAGCACGACCCGGATCTCGCGCGAGACGCCGCCGGTGCGATTGACCGCGGCGAGGCCGGGCACCGACAGCAGCTCCCGCGAGACGGTATTGTCGACATACCAGCTGAGCTGCTCGAGCGTCATGTCGCTCGCCACCACCGCGTAGCTGGCGATATCGTCCCCCGACGTATCGGCCCTCCCGACCTGCGGCTCGAGAATGCCGTCGGGGAGGTTGCCGCGTATCTGGGTGATCGCGTCGCGAATGTCGTTGACCGCGCGATCGACGGGAGTGCCCAGCTCGAGCTGGACGACGGTCTGGGAATTGCCTTCGCTTACCGAGGAATTGATCTCATCGATGCCCGAGATCGAGCGCACCGCCGCTTCGACCCGCTGGGTGACCTGGGTCTCGAGCTCGGTCGGGGCGGCGCCCGGTTGCGAGATCGAAATCCACACGATCGGGAATTCGATGTCCGGATCGGCCTGGACGTCCATCCGCATGAAGCTGACCAGGCCGGCCAGCGTCAGGCACATGAAGAGGACGAGCGAGGGAACCGGATTGCGGATCGACCATGCGGAAATATTGCGGAAGTTCATCGACGAAAATCCTTAGCGGCCGGGCGCCGCGCGCTCCGGCCGGACGCGCTGCCCCGGATTGAGGAACGCGCCGGCAAAGCCGACGACCCGCTCATTGCCGTTGAGGCCGCTCACGATCGCGACGCCGCGGTCGCTGACCTCGCCCAGGGTGACCTGCCGGCGCTGCACCTTGTTCTGATTGTCGACGATGTAGACGAAATTGCCCCGGCTGTCGCTTTGCACGGCGGATTGCGGCAGCAGCGGCGCGCTGACCGAGCCGGCGCGGATCTCCACCTCGGCGAAGCCGCCGGGCCTGAGCTCGCTATTGTAGGGGATCAGCACCCTGGCGATGCCCTGCCGGGTCAGCGGATCGATGATCGGCGAAACCTGCCAGACCTGCCCCTGATAGGCTACGGCCGAGCCGACCGGCGTCACCGAGGCCGGCACGCCGGTGTGGAGGCGCGCGAGATCGGTCTGCGGCAGGCGCGCGAGCAGCTCCATCTCGCCATTGGCGGCGATGCGGAACAGCGCCCCCGAGCCCGGGCCGACCACCTGGCCGGCTTCGACCGAGCGGGAAAGGACGAGGCCGGCGGTCGGCGCGCGGACGTCGAGCCGGCCGATCTGGGCGCGGGTGGCGCCCAGTTGCGCCTCGGCGACCCTGACCCGGGCCGCCGCGGCGTCGCGGGTGGCGCGCTTCTGGTCGAGGTCGGCCTGGCTGATGAAGCCGCGGCCGACCAGCCGCTGGGCGCGATCGAGCTGGTTCTGGGCGAGCCGCATGTCGGCGCGCGCCACCTCGATCTGGGCGGCGAGCTGGGCCGCCTGCTGCGACTGGACCGAGCGGTCGATGACGGCGAGCACCTGGCCGGCGCGGACCCACTGGCCCGGCTCGACCAGCACCCGCTCGATGCGGCCGCCTTCGCCGGGGACTCCGACCGGCATGTCGCGCCGAGCGCCGAGCGAACCGGTCGCCGAAATGAGGGCCGGAATATCCTGGCGGCCGGGAACGATCACCGTCACCGCCGGCAGCTGCTGACCGGCATCGCCCTTCGGGCCGGCGGCCTTTTCCCCGCGGCCGCCGAGCATGAACAGGGCGAGCACCACCAGGGCGGCGGCGACGAGCACGGCGATGATGATTCGCCGGCGCCGGCGGCGCTTCGCCAGCGTCGCTTCATCGACGGCGACATCGTCGATCGCGTCGCGGCTCCATTTGGTCGACTCGTAGTTCATCGCTTTCATCGTCCCCACTCGAACAGCGCGGCCGCAGCCGCTCCTTGGAGCGCTGTGTTAGCCGAATAAATCACCTCGAACAAGTCATAATCACGAGCGCCCCGCATCCCCGCCCGGGCGCCCGGGAACCGCGCTTTACAACCATTGTTTGGTGTTTACCATGCCGGATTATCGGCGCCCCGCCGGCCCGGACAAGGAGGAAGCGATATGTCTCAATATCTTGCCGATCATGGCTGGCTCGCGTGGATCGTCATCGGCCTGCTCGCCGGGCTGATCGCCAAGGCGATCACGCCGGGACGGGACCCGAGCGGCTGCCTGATCACGATCGTGATCGGCATCGCCGGCGCGGTGCTCGCCGGCTTCCTCGGCCAGCAGCTGCACTGGTATCGGCCCGGCGAAGGCGCCGGATTCCTCGCCGCGATCGTCGGCGCGGTGCTGATCCTGCTGGTCTACCGAATGATCGCCGGACGCAGGGGCTGATGCGAAAAGGGCCGCCCGGACGGGCGGCCCTTCCCTCGCAATGCCGGAAGGCGGGTCAGCGCAGGCCGCGGCCGCGGACCAGGTTGACGATCGCCAGCAGGATGATCGCGCCGATCAGGGAAACGATGAACGCGGTGACGCTGAGCGGCGCTTCGTTGATGTTGCCGCGATTGAAGATCAGGCCGCCGAGAAAGGCGCCGACGATGCCGACGACGATGTTGAGCAGGATGCCCTGCTGCGCGTCGGTGCGCATGATCAGGCTCGCGAGCCAGCCGACGATGCCGCCGATGATCAGCCAAATGATGATGCCCATTTATCCCTCCTCTGAGGCCGCGTCGGCGCGGCGGTCGGGAACCAAGACGCGCCACGAAGGCGCTTGTTCCTGAGGGGATATGAGGGTCGAAGGCGGGAAAGCGGGGAGGGGACAGTCGGGTACTGTCCCCTCAATAGCTTTGCTGGCGCTCGTAGAGCGTCTTGTAATGCTGGATTCGGGTGACGCGCAGCCCGGGCATGCCCGAGCGGTCGACCGCGCGCTGCCAGCCGGCGAATTCCTCGAGGCTGAGGCCGTAGCGCTCGCACGCCTCGTCGACCGAGAGCAGGCCGCCATTGACGGCCGACACGACCTCGGCCTTGCGGCGCACCACCCAGCGCGTCGTGGTCGGATGCGGCAGCGACTCGATGGTGAGCGGCTCCCCAAGCGGGCCGATGACCTGGGCGGGGCGGATTTTCTGATTCTCGATCATTCGTACCTCAAACTTCACGCGCCTCCGGCTACCAAGCGCCGTCTGCGTTCGCCCTTCTAGCGGCAGAGCATTGAAGGAAGGCTAAAACGCCAAGGTAAATTTCACGGTGAACATGCTTTACGGGACGTTGAGCCTGCGTCTCACTTCGGCACGGTTGAAACAGCCGCGCTGCGCCGAGGCCGCCTCCTTCCAGGCCGATCCGGCGAGCACGATCTCGCCGATCGGCTCGGCCGGCGGCGGCGCCGCGCGCGCCTGGGCCCGGGCCGCCTCGCTGGCTGCGGCCTGGGCGGCGAGCGCCGCTTTCAGCAGGCCGTATTCGAGCGGCGCCGGTTCGCTGCCGTCGAGCAGCCGCCTGGCGCGGAAGCGGAAGGATTCGTCCATGGCGCCGAGTCTTAGGGGAAGAGGGTGAAAAGCCGGTAAAGCCCGCGCGGGGTATGGCCGCGGGCGGGGTTAGCGCCTATCTGGCCCCGCGATGGACGCGGATTTCCAGCTCGACCGGCCCGCGCGAGGGGCCCGGATCGTCGTCGCCATGTCGGGCGGCGTCGATTCCTCGGTCGTGGCCGCGCTCGCGGCGCGGAGCGGCGCCGAGGTGATCGGGGTGACGCTCCAGCTCTACGACCATGGCGAGGCGGTCGGGCGGACCAGGACCTGCTGCGCCGGCCAGGACATTTACGACGCCAAGGCGGTCGCCGAGCGGCTCGGCATCGCCCACTATGTGCTCGATTACGAGAGCCGGTTCCGGGACAGCGTGATCGAGCGCTTCGCCGACGAATATGCGCGCGGCCGCACCCCCATCCCCTGCATCTCGTGCAACCAGGGGGTGAAGTTCACCGACCTCCTGAGCGTCGCCCGCGACCTCGGCGCCGACTGCCTCGCCACCGGCCACTATGTCCGGCGCGCGATCGGCAGGAACGGTCCGGAGCTGCGCCGTGCCGCCGATCCGGCCCGCGACCAGAGCTATTTCCTGTTCGCGACGACCCGCGACCAGCTCGACTTCCTGCGCTTCCCGCTGGGCGCGATGCCCAAGCCGGCGGTGCGCGCCATTGCCCGCGAGCTCTCTTTGGCCGTCGCCGCCAAGCCCGACAGCCAGGACATTTGCTTCGTCCCCGACGGCGATTATGCGCGGCTGGTCGCGAGGGTCCGGCCGGAAGCGGCGCGGCCTGGCGAGATCGTCGACCGGGACGGGCGGGTGCTGGGCGCGCATCGCGGCCTGATCCACTTCACCGTCGGCCAGCGCCGCGGCCTCGAGATCGGCGGCCGGGCCGAGCCGCTCTACGTGCTCCGGCTCGAGCCCGAGCATGGCCGGGTGGTGGTCGGGCCGAAGCAGGCGCTCGCGGTTCGCGGCGCCCGCCTGGCCGGCGTCAACTGGCTCGGCGAGGACCAGCAAAGCGGACTGACCGCCAAGGTGCGCTCGCTGGCGCGGCCGGCGCCGGCGCGCTTCGACGGCGAGACCGTCCATTTCGAGACGCCCGAATATGGCGTCTCGCCCGGCCAGGCGGCGGTGCTCTACGAGGGCGACCGGCTGCTCGGCGGCGGCTGGATCGAGGAGACGGTGGCCGCGGAGCTCGAGCCCGCCTGACGCCGCGCCAGCGCGTAGAGCAGCAAGCCCCCCGCCAGCGCGAGCGCGAGCCCGAGCCAGGAGGTCCAGCGCGACTGCAGCGCCGCCCACAGGCAGACGGAGAGGCCGCCCGCCATCAGGAGGAAGGTGCCGGCGCCGGACCGCAGCCCCTCGCGCCGCCGCGCCGCGGGCAGCGCCGCGATGCTCGCCGAATAGACGGCGAGGCGGGCGAGCGTGCTGATCACCGCCAGCCAGACGAAGCTGCCGGACAGAGCGAGCGCGGCGATCACCAGCCCCATGAACAGCACCGAATTGGCGGGCGTCGCGAAGCGGGGGCTGATCCGGCCGAACCAGCGCGGCATCGAGCCCTGCTCGGTGAGCGCGAAGGTGATCCGCGAGGTCGAGGTGATCGCCCCGCAGGCATTGCCCGCTACCGAGGCCAGAGCGGTGGCGGTGAGGAGGATCGCGCCGGCCGGGCCGATCAGGGCTTCGGCGAAGGCGGCGAGCGGCGCCGCCGGCGCGGCGCCCCGCGGCATCACCGCGACATAAGCGAGCTGGATCAGGAAATAGAGCGCGGCGGTGGCGGCGACGGTGGCGATCAGCGCGCGCGGAATGGTGCGCTTCGGCTCGGCGGTCTCGCCGGCGGGAACGACCGAATTCTCGAAGCCGATGAACGCGTAGAGGATGACGAGCGCGGCGCTTTCGATCGCCGTCAGCGAGGGCGGCGGCCCCGGCGCCGGCAGCGCGCCGGCCGCCTCGATCAGGCCCCAGATCGCGAGCGCGACCAGCGGCAGCGCCTTCAGGAGCGTCAGCGCGTCGAGCATCCGGATCGCGCGGCGGACGCCGACGACGTTGACCAGGGTGAGGCCGCCGACCAGGCCAAGGATCGTCGCGGCGCGGCCGGCGGGAGTGCCGAGCGGCGGCCACAGGCCGGCGGCATAAGTGGCGAAGACGTTGGCGTTCGCGGCGAGGGCGGCGCTGCGCGCGACATAATAGAGCCAGCCGACCTGGAAGGCGGCGAGCGGGCCGAACACGGCGGTATAGGCGACCGGACCGCCCGAATGCGGCATCAGCGCCGCCAGCCGGGCGAACGGCAGGGCGACGAGCAGGACGAGCAGGCCGAACAGCGGAAACAGCCAGGGGCTGAACGCGCCGAACTGAAGGTGGAGCGTCGCCGGCAGCGCGAAGATGCCGGCGCCGACGATGCCGTTGAACGACAGGAAGGCCGAGCCCGCGAAGCCGATCTCGCGCCTGAGGCCGCTCATCGGTTATTCCGCCCCACGATTTCGTGGGGAGGGGGACCATGCGCAGCATGGTGGAGGGGCAGCTTCCTCGGCTGAGCCAATTACCCCTCCACCACCCTGCGGGTGGTCCCCCTCCCCAGCAGAAGCTGGGGAGGAATGAGCGCGATCCTGCCGCAACCGAACCGGCCCTAATTCGGGCTGCTCGAATTGCGCTCGGCTTCTTCCTCTTCCTGGGTGGCGGCGCGCAGCCGCGCCTCGCGCTCCTGGCGCGCTTCCTCGACCATCCGCGTCCAGTTGACGTCGCCGGCCCCGCGGCGCTCGGCGCGGGCCTGGTTGATCATCTGGGACATGCAGCCGGTGAAGCCGCCGGCGCCCGCGGTCGAGCAGCTGTCGGTGCCCGACCGGCCGACATAGGAGAGCTCGATCGCGCGGTTGAGCCAGGCCTGGTTGGCCGGGGCGTTGGGATTTTCGCGCAGGTTCGGCGGAATCCGGTAGCGGTCTTCGTCGGGCAGCCGCGCGCAGACCGTGATCTCCTCGTCCGTGCTCGCCGGGCACGGATCGCTGCCGTAGACGATCACCTGGTTGACGCGCGGATCGGCGGCCGGGGCCGGGGTGCCCGGGACCGCGACGCCGGGCTGCTGCGCCGAGGCGGGCAGCGCGGCGAGGGCGGCGGCGAGAAAGAGAAAGCGCATCTTCAGATCCTCTTCGACAATTCGATGGCGACGCGACAGCCCGCCCTAATCGCTCCGTACAACAAGGGATAGCCGAAGCTGGTTTCGGCGCCCGCCGCGATCGCGGCGTCGCGATGGGCGCGCTCGTCCTCCTGGAAGGCGGCGATCCGCGCCGACAGCGGCGGATCGCTGTCGCCCAGCTCCTCGAGCTGCTCGGCATAATGGGCGTCGATCTCGTCCTCGATCGCAGCGGTGCAGGCCATGGCGGCGGCCGGGCTGATCAAAGCGGTAGCCGCGCCGAGCGCGTGGCCGGCGACGGCCCAGAACGGCTGGAGCAGGGTCGGGCGCACGCCGCGCGCGGCGAGCAGCGCGTCGAACTGGCTGAGATGCTCCTTTTCCTGCGCGGCCATGCGGGCGATCAGCGCGGCGCTCTTGTGGCGGTCGCCGAGCACGGCGAGCTGGCCGGCATAGATGCGGGTCGCGCCATATTCGCCGGCCTGGTCGACGCGCAGCATCGAGGCGACGTCCGGACGCGGATCGCCGGGACGCCAGCCGCCTAGAGCGGCCGCGGCTTCTTGAGGCTCAGCCATAGGATCACCAACGCGGCAACGAGCGAAAGGATCGCATTCCATCCCGCCATCGAGATACCGAGCCACGACCATTGGACGTCGTCGCAGCGGATCATCGGCGCGGC
This sequence comes from Allosphingosinicella sp., assembly GCA_035941735.1. Taxonomy (GTDB): domain Bacteria; phylum Pseudomonadota; class Alphaproteobacteria; order Sphingomonadales; family Sphingomonadaceae; genus Allosphingosinicella. The sequence continues at coordinate 82,511 of DASZDS010000018.1, read as the reverse complement.
CATGATCGATTTGAGGACGTCCTGGACGGAGGCGCCGCTCGCGGTCGAGGTACAGCTGGTGAAGCCCTCGAACCAGCCCAGCTCGACGCCGGCATGATAGAAGCCGATCGCGCCGCTCGCCGCGATCGCGAGCGCGGCGAGCGCGACCAGCGCCCGCCCCCCGCCGGTCACGAGCGCGACGCCGACGAAGGCGAGCGCCGCGATATGGGCATAACGCTGCCACCAGCACATCTCGCAGGGATAGAGCCCGCCCCAATATTGGAAGGCGAGGGCCGCCGCGAGCAATCCCCCCGCCACCAGCATGACGAGCAGCTTGGCGAGCGCGAGCCGGTCCTGCTCGTCGGAGTTGGTGATCAACGACGGCTGCCGGTGCGGCGCGCGGAGCCGGCCGCGATCTGCGGCGGCTGCTGGAGCCGGGCGAGCCGGGCGATCGTCTGCAGCGCGTAGTGGAGCTGATAATCGGTGATCCCCTGGCGGGTCAGCTCCTCGGTCGAGGCGGCGAAGCGCGGATCGGGCCGGCCGTCGTCCTGGATCAGCTCTTCCTGGACGCCGATCTCGTTGACGAGGTGGCGCCTGAGATCCGATTCGCGCACCCGGGCGAGGCGCTGGCGATAATCGGGATCGGAAAGCTGCGGCACGTTGATGTCCGGGGTGATGCCGCCTTCCTGCACCGAGCGGCCCGAGGGCGTGTAGTAGCGCGCGGTGGTGAGCCGGAGCGCGGTCGAGCCGTTGCCGAGCGGAAGCAGGGTCTGCACCGAGCCCTTGCCGAAGGTGCGCTCGCCCATGACGATCGCGCGGCGATGGTCCTGGAGCGCGCCGGCGACGATCTCCGACGCCGAGGCGGTGCCGGCGTCGACCAGCACGATCAGCGGCAGGCCGTGGGCGGCGTCGCCCGGACGGGCATAATAACGCTCGATGTCGGTGCGGCGGCGGCCGCGCTGCGAGACCACCTCGCCGCGCTCGAGGAACAGGTCGGAGAGGCCGACCGCCTGGTCGAGCAGCCCGCCCGGATTGGACCTGAGGTCGAGGATGTAGCCCAAAGGCGGATGGCCGAGCTGGCGCTCGATATCGGCCATCGCGCGCTGGGTCGCCTCGGTGGTGACGCGGCTGAAGGTGGTGACGGTGAGGATGCCGACGCCGTCGCGAACCGACGACGTCACCGCCGGAATGTCGATGATCGCGCGGGTGATGGTGACGTCGAACGGCCGGTCGCGGCCGGGGCGGACGATGGTGAGGCGCACGCTGGTGCCGGGATTGCCGCGCATCCGCTCGACCGCCTCGTCGAGCGTGCCGCCGTAGAACAAACGGCCGTCGATATGGGTGATGAAATCGCCCGACTTGAGGCCGGCGCGGTCGGCCGGGGTGCCGCGGGTCGCCGCCATCACCTTGACCGCGCCGTCGTCCATCGTGACGGTGAGGCCGAGGCCGCCATAATTGCCGTCGGTGGTCGTCATCAGCGAGCGGAAGCCGCGCTCGTCGAGATAGGAGGAGTGCGGATCGAGGCTGGTGAGCATGCCGTCGATCGCGCCGCGGATCAGGGTCGCGTCGTCGACCTGGTCGACATATTCGGCCTTCACCCGCTCGAGCACCGACATGAACTGGTCGAGCTCGCGATAGGAATTGACGTCGACCTGGGCGAGCGAGGCGGTGGTCGCCGGGATGAAGACGACGGCGCCGACCAGAGCCAGCGAGCGAAGGAAGGTGTTGGCCATGAGAATCCTGCTGAAAAAGGCGTTTGCGCGGCTTCTACCCCGATTTTAGGCGCGCGCAAAGCAACCGAGGATGAACGCGCCGCGGGCGTCAGGGCACGGCCGTGCCGGAGTCCTCGGACGGCGACGGCTGCTCGACATCGCCTTCCTCCCGTCCGGCGCCGGCGAGGAGCTGGGCGTCCTCCGAGCCGTGCTGTCCGAACAGGCCGGCCGACAGGCCCGCGCCCGCATTCTGGTCGAGATCGTCGGGGAGCTGCTCCTGCTCGCGCTTGTTTTCAGGGGTGCGCGGATCGGTCATGGCGCGTCTCCTTCGAACATGAAACGCACGAGCGCGGCCCGGGTTCGGCCTTGACCCGGTCCGCGCGAGCAGGAAGGGGAAGCGGATGCGCGCCCTTTTCCTGCTCGTCCTGCTCGCTTTCGCCGCTCCGCTCGAGGCCCGGCTGAGCCGCGAGGAACGGGCGATGGCCGCCGCCGTCGACCGCGAGGCGGAGCGCCACGTCGGGCTGCTCGAACGGCTGGTGAACCAGAATAGCGGCACGCTGAACCTGCCGGGCGTAAGGCGCGTCGGCGAGATGTTTCGCGCCGAATTGGAGCCGCTGGGCTTCGAGGTGCGCTGGATCGACATGGCGGCGACCGGCCGCGCCGGCCATCTTGTCGCCACCCACCGCGGCAACGGGCGCGGCAAGCGCATCCTCCTGATCGGCCATCTCGACACCGTGTTCGAGCCGGACAGCCCGTTCCAGGCCTTCGCCCGCGACCGCAACCGTGCCACCGGGCCCGGCGTCGGCGACTGCAAGGGCGGCGACGTGGTGATGATCGCGGCGCTGCGGGCGATGCACGCCGCCGGCACGCTCCGCGACGCCGACATCATGGTGGTGATGACCGGCGACGAGGAGCGGCCCGGCGCGCCGATCGCGGCCGCGCGGCGCGACCTGATCGAGGCCGGGCGCTGGGCCGACGTCGCGCTCGAATATGAGAATCTCGCCAATGAGGACGGCCAGGATTTCGGCACCGTCGCGCGCCGCAGCTCGACCAGCTGGACTTTGACGACCCACGGCCGCTCGGGCCACAGCTCGGGCATATTCGGCGAGGAGCTCGGCTACGGCGCGGTCTACGAAATGGCGCGGATCCTCGACGCCTTCCGCCGCGAATTGGCCGAGCCGAACCTCACCTACAATGTCGCTTTGCTCGCCGGCGGCACCCCGGCGAGCATCGACGCCGACGAGCTGCGCGTCGCCGCGTCCGGCAAGACCAACATCACCGCCGCCACCGCGATCGCGCGCGGCGACCTGCGCGCGCTCACCCCCGAGCAGGACGCACGCGCCCGCGCCCGGATGCAGGCGATCGTCGCCGCCCACCTGCCGCGCACCGAGGCCGAGCTGGTTTTTTCCGAGGACGGCTATCCGCCGATGGCGCCGACCGCGGGCAACCGGGCGGTGCTGGCCCGGCTGAACGCGGTGAACCGCGACCTCGGCCTCCCCGAAATGCCCGAATACGACCCGGCCAGGCGCGGCGCCGCCGATTCGAGCTTCGTCGCCGCCGACGCCGACACGCTGGCCGGCCTCGGCGCTGCCGGCGGCAACGCCCATGCGGCCGGCGAATGGATCGCCCTCGACAGCCTGACCCGCCAGGCCAAGCGCTCGGCGATCCTGATCACGAGGCTCAGTCGCGAACCCCGCTAGACTCGTTGTGAGTTATTGACATAATACAGCGATGCGGATGGAGGGGGCAAGGCAATGAGCAAGCGTATCTTTTTCCTGTTGGCGAGCGTCGCGGCGACGGCCGGCACGGCGGTCCCGGCCAGCGCGCCGGCGCGGCAGGCGGCGCCGCGGCCGCTGAGCGAGCAGGAGCAAAGGTTCGCCGCCGATTTCGATGCGTTCCTGGCTTCGGCCGCCGCCCGCCTGCCCGACGTGCCTTCGATCGCGGTCGCGGTCGCCCGCGGCGACCGGCCGATCTATTTGCGCGCCGTCGGCAGCGCCGATCTCGCGGCGCGGCGGCCGGCCACGCCCGACACGCTTTATTATATCGCCTCCTCGACCAAGAGCTTTCTCGGCCTCGCCTTCGCCGCGCTCGACGCGCGCGGCGAGATCGACCTCGACTGGACCCTGGCCGAGCTCGCGCCCGACATAAGCTTCGCGCCCGAGCTGCAGGCCGACCGGGTGACGCTGCGCCATTTGCTGAGCCACACCCACGGCCTCAGCTGCTATCCGATCGTCTTCCGCCTCGCCTTCACCGGCGAGCACGATCCGGCGACCTTGTGGCGGCTGCTGAGGGGGCTGCGGCAGAACCGGGAGGCGCCGCTCGGCACCTACCGCTACACCAATCTCGGCTACAATGTCGCCGCGATGCTGGTCGAGCGCCGGCTGCACCGGCGCTGGCAGGACATCGTCGATCGCGAGGTACTCGCCCCGCTCGGGATGGCGCACAGCCTGACCCAAAACGTCGCGCGCGCCCGCCGCCAGCTGGCCTTCGCCGCGCCCTATACCACCATGGTCGCGGCCGGGACCGCGCCCGTCTACCTCGTCAAGGAGGACGACACGATGCAGTCGGCGGGCGGCATGTTCGCGAGCGCCCGCGACCTCGCGCGCTGGGTCCAGGTCCAGCTCGCCGCCGAGCGCGGCACCGCCGCCGGCCGGCTGCCCGCGGCGGTGATCGCCGCCACCCACCGCCCGATCGGGACGATGGACGATCGTAGCGAGATGTTCCGCCGCACCGGCTACGGCCTCGGCTGGTATTCCGGGGACCATATTGGCCATACTCTCTACCATAGCTTCGGCGGCTTCCCCGGCGCCCGCGCCCACGTCTCCTTCATGCCGGGTCGCGACCTCGGCGTCGTCGCCTTGTCCAACGATGACGGCGCCGGCGCCATCCTCGCCGATGTCGTCGCCGCTTATGCCTATTCCTGGTTCGCCGAGGGGCCGGCCGCGGCCAATGCCGCCGGCAACGCGCTGATCGAGCGCGTCGTCGGCCAGCTCGGCCAGCGGCGGGCGCGGATCGCCGCCGCGCGTGCCGAGCAGGCGGCGCGGCCGTGGCGGCTGTCGCTGCCGGCCGCCGCTTATGCCGGCCGCTACTGCAACGCCGAGCTCGGCACGATCACGATCTCCGAGCGCAACGGCCATCCCGCCATGGCGATGGGCCGGCTGCGCGCCGAGGGCGGGCCGTTCGATCAGCCCGACGCGGTCCGGATGGAGCCGATTCCCGGCGAGGGCTGGGTGATGCGCTTCGAGATCCGTGACGGCGCCCCGGCCGCGCTCACCGCCTTCGACAATTACCGGTTCGACCGCTGCCGCTGATTCAGCCGCGCTTCGCGGTCACCAGATAGTTGAGCGAGAGGTCGTCGCTCAGCGCGAAGCCGCGCGTCGGCCGCCAGCCGAGGCCGGTCGTGTCGATCACCTCGAGGCCGGCGGCGCGGACCAGCGCCCTGAGCTCCTCGGGGGCCAGGAACCTGTCCCAATCGTGCGTGCCCCGGGGGATCCGGCCCGTACCCTCCCCCAGCCCGATCATGATCAGCCGGGACCATGTCGTGCGGTTGGGCGTCGACAGGATCAGCAGCCCGCCCGCGGCCACGGCGCCCGCCAGCGCGCCGACGAAGGCGGCGGGATCGGCGACATGCTCGACCACCTCAAGCGACGTCACGAGGTCGTAGCGCCCGTCCAGCGCCTCCGCGCCGCCGACGCGATAGTCGATTTCCAGCCCCTGCCCGAGCGCATGCGCGCGCGCGACCTCGATCGTCTCGGGCGCCGCGTCGATCCCGGTCACCGCCGCCCCCAGCCGCGCCAGCGGCTCGGCGAGCAGCCCGGCCCCGCAGCCGACGTCGGCGGCGCTCCGTCCGGCGAGCGGCTTCAGGCTCGTCTCGTCCAGCCCCCAATGCCGGTCCACCCGGTCGCGGATGTAGCGGAGCCGCACCGGATTGAGCCGATGCAGCATCGCCGATGAGCCCTTCGGATCCCACCAGTCCGCCGCCAGCGCGCCGAAATGCGCGGCTTCTTTGGGGTCGATGGTGATGGACTCCCCGGTCATTTCATATCCCAGTCATCCCTGAGGGTCGAACGTGCGATGTCCCTATCCGCCTCCGCTACGCAAAGAAAGGAGCGCTTGAGAACGACAGAATCATCCTTGAACGACATCAGTCCCGACGAGCGCGCCTATCCTGCGTTCGTTTTCGCTTCCGAGACTCGCGCGCGGCTGCCGCCTCAAGTGCCGCCGCCTGTCGCTCGGCCAGCCACCATGCGCCGCCGACGATCGCCACCACCAGCAGCAATTGAGCGAGGAGCATGGTCACGAGGATGAGCCCCACCGCCGACTGATTATTGTCGCGCATCAATCGTCGCAGCTCGCCCGCGTACGGACTGCGCATGAGTGCGACATGATAGTCGTCACGGTAGGGATGAATGATCGCGCGAATTCTGTCGGTAGGGGTCAGCGGTTTAATGTCGCGCAATGATTGGATGGTCCCGGCTTCGTTGACGATATTGCGTCCGATCACCAAATTGTAGGCCGTCAGAGAATAGACGGCCGTGCACGTGGCGCCCGCCATCGCGCATGCGATCAAAGCAGCCGCAATGCGCCCGCTGGCCAGCTTCCCGATTTGCTCGCCGAGCACGAAAATCGCGATGATCACCGCGATCGTCACAGAGGGCAAGAGGATGAGCGCGGTATCGCTGACATAATCCGGCAGGCGCCCCAGCCGGATGAGAATTGCGGTCGGAACGGCAAGTCCGACGATCGAGCCGATGGACCTGATGAGCCGCGTGATGAAGGCGATTTTCTCGTCTAGTGACACTGCAAAACCACCGTCGCATCATATCGGGACACGGTCCGCCGGACCCGGTCGCGCCAAGACGGGCGCCCTCGGCAGACCGGGACAAAAAAATGAGAGACCCCCTCCTGAAAGCGGACAGCCCTATCAAACCTGGAATAAGGGCCTTCCTGCATGAGCAAGTCCCAGCGTTCTCGCGGCGAGCCCGCGCTACGCAGATCGGCTTCGGGAACCGCGTGATAGCTTGTGAAGCCGTTTCCCCGCACTCTCATCGCCACCCATTCAGTCTCGTCCTGAAATCCCCAAGCGGAGGAACTGGCGAGGGCCAAAACCAAACTTGCCGTCAGTGCATGCGCGCTTCGACTCATAAAGTTGTTCCCCCTCCTGGAATATGTAAAACCTCGGCATTGAAGACAATACTCCAAGCCTCGTGTGGGGCATTTCGCCCATCCCTGGGTAGCGCGATCACAGAGCCACCGGGGAGCCGATCCTGCATGGGATGCCGAAGAGCCAAAACCCCTTGCGCTTGGCGGGAGGAAGCGAAAGAGATGTGGGCTTTGGCTGGCATGGCGCCGGCCATCGGGATTCTGGGCGCCTGAATGCCTCGCATCGTGATGAAGTTCGGCGGCACGTCGATGGCGGGGAGCGAGCGCATCCGCCATGTCGCGGGGCTGGTCCGGCGCGAGGCGGAGCGGGGTCACGAGGTGGCGGTGGTGGTCTCGGCGATGGCGGGCGAGACCGACCGGCTGATCCAGCTCTGCCGCGAGGCCGCCTCGCTCTACGACCCGCGCGAATATGACGTCGTCGTCGCCTCGGGCGAGCAGGTGACGAGCGGGCTGCTCGCGATCACCCTGCAGGGGATGGGATTGAACGCGCGCTCCTACATGGGCTGGCAATTGCCGATCCGCGCCAGCGGCCACGCCGCCGGCCTGATCGAGGGGATCGACGTCGCCGTCCTGGAGCGCGTGTTCGACGAAAAGGGGATCGCGATCATCCCCGGCTTCCAGGGCGTCGCCGCCGACGGCAGCCTCGCCACCTTGGGCCGGGGCGGCTCGGACACCTCGGCGGTCGCGCTGGCGGCGGCGATGAAGGCCGACCGCTGCGACATCTATACCGACGTCGACGGGGTCTACACGACCGATCCGCGCATCGTGCCCAGGGCGCGCAAGCTCCCGATCGTCACCTATGAAGAGATGCTGGAACTCGCCAGCGTCGGCGCCAAGGTATTGCAGACCCGCTCGGTCGGCCTCGCCATGCGCTACAATCTGCCGCTGCAGGTTCTCTCCTCGTTCGAGGACCGGCCGGGCACCCTGATCGTGCGCGAGGACGCGCTGGAGGAATATGCCATGGAACGCCAGCTGATCACCGGCATCGCCCACGACAGGAACGAGGCGCGGCTGACGGTGAGCGGCCTCCCCGACACGCCCGGCGACGCCGCCGCGATCTTCGGCGCGCTCGCCGCGGGCGGCATCAACTACGACATGATCGCGCAAGGCAATCCCACCGAGATCACCTTCACCGTCCCCGCCGCATCGCTCGCTCTGGCGGCCGACATCCTCGAAAAAGAGAAGGCCCAGATCGGCTATGCCGCGCTCGCGACGGACACGGCGATCTGCAAGGTGTCGATCGTCGGCGTCGGCATCCGCTCCGATCCCGCGATTCCCGCGCGGATGTTCGCGACCCTGGCCGAGCGCAAGATCGACATCCTCGCCATCGCCACGTCGGAGATTAAGGTGTCGGTGCTGATCCCCGAGGACTATACGGAGCTCGCCGTGCGTGTCCTGCACACGGCGTTCGGGCTCGATCAGGAGGACGCGGCTTGACTTACTCCTCCGTCATGCCAGCGAAGGCTGGCATCCATACGGACTCGGCATGGACCCCAGCCTTCGCTGGGGTGACGGTGAAAAGGTGAATGACGTTTCTTCCTCGATCGGCCACGACCGCCTCAGGCGCCTGATGAAGCGCGGCGCCGAGTTCCTCGGCTGCGAGACCGCGATCCTCGGCGGCGCGATGAGCTGGATCTCGGAGCGCAACCTCGTCGCCGCGCTTTCCAATGCCGGCGCGTTCGGCGTGATCGCCTGCGGGGCGATGACGCCCGATCTGCTCGATACCGAGATCGCCGAGACGAAGAAGCGCACCGCGCGGCCGTTCGGCGTCAACCTGATCACCATGCACCCGATGATCTCGGAGCTGATCGACGTCTGCGCCCGGCATGACGTCTCCCATGTCGTCCTCGCCGGCGGCCTGCCGCCGCCCGGCGCGATCGAGCGGATCAAGGGCAATGGCGCCAAGCTGATCTGCTTCGCGCCGGCGCTCGCCCTGGCGAAGAAGCTGATCCGCTCGGGCGTGGACGCGCTGGTGATCGAGGGGATGGAGGCGGGCGGCCATATCGGGCCGGTCTCGACCTCGGTGCTCGCCCAGGAGATCCTGCCGCCGCTTTCGGCCGAGCTGCCGATCTTCGTCGCCGGCGGCATCGGCCATGGCGGGCTGATCGCCGGCTATCTGGAGATGGGGGCGGCCGGCGTCCAACTGGGCACGCGCTTCGTCTGCGCCCACGAATGCATCGCCCACCCCAATTTCAAGAAGGCGTTCATCCGCGCCTCCGCGCGCGACGCGATCACCTCGGTCCAGATCGATCCGCGGCTGCCGGTGATCCCGGTGCGCGCGCTCAAGAACCGGGAGATGGAAAGCTTCGCCGCCAAGCAGCGCGAAGTCGCGCAGCTGCTCGACGAGGAAAAAGTGGAGATGGCCGAGGCCCAGCTCCAGATCGAGCATTATTGGGCCGGGGCGCTCAGGCGCGCGGTGATCGAGGGCGATGTCGAGACGGGGTCGGTGATGGCCGGCCAGTCGGTCGGCATGGTCCGCGAGGAAGCGAGCGTCGCCGAAATCCTCGCCCAATTGACCGAGGAAGCCGCGCACGCGCTCGAGCGTCGCTCGGCCGACGCATGACCTCGACCGACGCCCTCTTCGCCGGCTCGATTCCGGCGCTCTATCACGATCTGCTGGGGCCGCTCCTGTTCGAGCCTTATGCCTGGGACCTGGCCGGGCGCACCGCCGCGCTCCAGCCGGCGCGAATCCTCGAAACCGCCGCGGGCACCGGCATCGTCACCGGCGCGCTGATGCGCGAGGCGTCCCAGGCCGAGATCGTCGCGACCGACCTCAATCAGGCGATGCTCGACGTGGCGGCGAAGCGGCTCGTGTCCTGGCGCGTCCAGTTCCAGCAGGCGGACGCGCAGGCGCTGCCGTTCGCGGATTCGAGCTTCGATGCCGTCGTCTGCCAGTTCGGCGCGATGTTCTTCCCCGACCGTGTTGCCGCCTTTGCCGAGGCGCGCCGGGTGCTGAAGCCCGGCGGCCGCCTGCTGTTCAACGTCTGGGACCGGATCGAGCGCAATCCGGTGACCGCCGCCGTCGCCGGCGCGGTCGCGGCCCTGTTCCCGGACGACCCGCCGGGCTTCTTCGAGCGGGTGCCGTTCGGCTATCACGACACGGCCCGGATCGAGGCGGACCTGCGCGCCGCCGGCTTCGCCGACATCGCCGCGGAGACGGTGGAAAAGACCAGCCTCGTCGCCGCGCGCGACGCCGCCACCGGCCTTTGCCAGGGCACGCCGCTGCGCGCCGAGATCGAGGCGCGGGCGCCGGCCGGCCTCCAGGCGGCGACCGACGCTGCGGCCGCCGCCCTGGTCCGCTTCGACGGCTCCGAGGCGCCGATGTCGGCGCACGTCTTCAGCGCGGGCTAACCGGCCGAAACCGATTGGAACGCCGCTCCCATATCTGATAGCTGGCCGGACATGGCCACCGCCACCTCCGCCGCCTCCGCCCGCGAGATCCTGACCGGTCTCCACGACGTGATGGCTTCGAAGCTCGGCGCCCAGGCCAAATTGAACAAGGTGGTGAAGATCATCGCCGAGGCGATGGCGAGCGAGGTCTGCTCGATCTACCTCCTGCGCGACGGCGTGCTCGAATTGTTCGCCACCGTCGGCCTCAACCAGGAGGCGGTGCACGTCACCAGGCTCGCGCTCGGCGAGGGCCTGGTCGGCACGATCGCCAAGGATGTCGAGATCCTGAACCTCGACGAGGCGGCGAGCCATCCCGAATTCGTGTTCCGGCCCGAGACCGGCGAGGAATTGTTCCACAGCTTCGCCGGCGTGCCGATCATCCGCAAGGAGCGCGCGATCGGCGTGCTGGCGGTCCAGCATGCCGAGCCCCGGGCCTATGACGATCTCGAGATCGAGGCGCTGCAGACGGTGGCGATGGTGCTTTCCGAGCTGATCGCCAATGCCGGCCTCGCCGACAAGGCGACGGCGAGCGCCGAGCAGGCGCGCGACGAGGGCATGGCCCGCCTCTCCGGCCTCAAGCTGGTGCTCGGCATGGGCGCGGGCGTCGCCGTCTACCACCAGCCGCGCATCCTGATCGAGCATACCGTCGCCGAGGATATCGAGGCCGAGCGCCGCCGCGTCTATTCGGCCTTCGCGCGGATGCGCGAGCAGATCGACGCGATGATGGGCCAGGCCGAGTTCGGCACGGTCGGCGAGCATCAGGAGGTGCTCGAGACCTACAAGATGTTCGCCTATGACGAGGGCTGGTCGCGGCGGATCAACGAGGCGATCGATTCCGGGCTCACCGCCGAGGCGGCGATCGAGCGGGTCCGCCAGCGCACCCAGCAGCGGATGCGCCAGATCGACGATCCCTTGCTCCAGGACCGGATGCACGACCTCGACGACCTCGCCAACCGGCTCCTGCGGATCGTCTCGGGCCAGCTCGGCACCGCCGCCAAATCGGCGGTGCCGCAGGATGCGATCCTGATCGCCCGCAATCTCGGCCCGGCCGAACTGCTCGAATATGACCGGCGCAAGCTGAAGGGCGTGATCCTCGAAGAGGGGTCGCTGACCGCCCATGTCACGATCGTCGCGCGGGCGATGGGCGTGCCGATGATCGGGCGGGTCCGCGCCGTCCGCCAGCTGATCGGGGAAGGCGATTCCGTGCTTCTCGACGGCGGCGAGGCGGTCGCCTTCGCGCGGCCGACGCCGGCGATCCAGGAGGCGTTCGACACCAAGCTCGCCGCCACCCAGAAGCGCCGCGCCGAATTCGCCGCGGTCAAGGATTTGCCGCCCGTCACCAAGGACGGCACCCGCATCTCGGTGATGGTCAATGCCGGGCTTCGGGACGATGTGGCGGCCCTGGGCGCGACCGGCGCCGACGGGATCGGCCTGTTCCGCACCGAATTCCAGTTCCTCGTCTCGGCGACGCTGCCGAGGCGCGAGGCGCAGCAGCGGCTCTACCGCGCGGTGATCGAGGCGGCGGGCAAGAAGCCGGTCATCTTCCGCACCGTCGACGTCGGCGGCGACAAGAGCCTGCCCTATCTGAACGCCGCCCCCGAGCGGGAGGAGAATCCGGCGATGGGCTGGCGCGCGCTCCGGCTCGCGCTCGACCGCGACGGCCTGATGAAGGCGCAGAGCCGCGCCTTGCTCGAGGCGGCCGCGGGGCGCGAGCTGCAGGTCATGTTCCCGATGGTTTCGGAGCCCTGGGAGTTCGACGTCGCCAGGGCGCTGGTCGAGGAGCAGAAGGCGTGGCTCGCCGAGCGCCGCAAGCCGCTGCCGAAGAAGATCCTCTACGGGGCGATGCTCGAAGTCCCCTCGCTCGCCGAGATGCTCGACGTGCTGCTGCCCAAGCTCGACTTCCTCTCGATCGGGACCAACGACCTCACCCAGTTCCTGTTCGCCGCCGACCGCTCCAACCCGCGGCTCGCCGAGCGCTACGACTGGCTGTCGCCGGCGATCCTGAGGTTCCTCAGGCGGATCGCGAAGGCCGCGGACCGGCACCGCGTGCCGCTCGGCGTCTGCGGGGAGATGGGCGGGCGCACGCTCGAGGCGATGGCGCTGGTCGGCATCGGCATAAGGCGGCTGTCGATCACCCCGGTCGCGGTCGGCCCGGTCAAGGCGATGATCCGCTCGCTCGACGCCGGCGCCTGCGCGCGCGCGCTCGACCGGCTGCTGAAGCGGCCGCCCGCCGATTTCCGCGCCGCGCTCGCCGCCTGGGCCGAGCGCAACGGCGTGTCGATCTCTTAGGGCGGCCCGGACCTTCCTCACCCGGCATTGGTTGACACGGGGCCCCGGCGACGAGACAGGGGAGCGATGACCGAGCAGGACCAAGCTGGCCAGGAGGATTATGTCTCGCTCGGCGAGCGGCTGAAGCGCGCGCGCGAGGCGAAGGGCATGAGCCTCGACGACATAGCCGGCCGGACCCGCATCCCGATTCGCCACCTCCAGAATATCGAGCGCGAGGATTGGGACGCGCTGCCGGCGGTGACTTATGCGATCGGCTTCGCGCGCAACTACGCCAATGCGGTCGGCCTCGACGGCGCCGCTCTCGCGCGCGAGCTGCGCGACGAGATCGGCGGCCCGAGCCACCGCGCCGCCGCGCCCGAATATTATGCCCAGGCCGATCCCGCGCGGGTCCCGCCGAGGTCGCTGGCGCTGATCGCGGTCGTGATCGCGGCGGTGCTGATCACAGGCTATCTGCTCTGGCGGCGGACGCTGGATCGGGAACCGGCGCCGATCCCGGTCGCGGAGGCGCCGGCCGCGACGCCGGCCTCCCCGGCGCCGGCGCCGGCGACGCCGCAGGCGGTGGCCGGACAGCCGGTCACGCTGGTGGCGACCGGCGAGGTCTGGATGCGGATCAGCGACGGTCCCGGCGGGCCGACGATTTTCATGGGCAGCATGACCGCCGGCGACCGCTACCAGCTCCCCGCCACCGCCCGCCAACCCCTGATCCGCACCGGCCGGCCGCAGAATCTGCGGGTCGCCGTGGGAACGCGCGACCTCGGTCCGCTCGCGCCGACGGAGCAGGTGATCGACGATGTCAGCCTCCGCCCCGAAGACCTCGCCGCCCGCGCCGTGGCCGCTCCGGCGCCCGCCGCGCCGGCCATGCCCCCGGCGCAATAGTTCGTCGCTTAACGCTGGCGACAGCCGCGCGCTTCCCATATCATGAGCGGCGAGCGGCAGTGGGGGGTCTCATGCGTTTCCATCTTCTCGGGCTGGTCCTGATCGCCTCGGTCGCGGTACCGGTGCTCGCGCAGCGGCGCGACGAGCCGATCGACCGCCGCGTCGACCGGATCGAGCGCGAGCTGCGCGCGGTGCAGCGGCGCGTCTTCCCCGGCGGGCGCTTCGTGATGCCCGAAATCCAGCCGCAGACCGGCGCGGCGCCCGGCGCCAACGTCTCCGGCGACGCCTTGTCGAGCCTGACCGCGCGGGTCGACGCGCTCGAGGCGCAGCTGCGCAGCCTGACCGGCCAGATCGAGGAAGCCGGCCAGCGCAACCGCGAAACCGGCGCCGAGCTCGTCCGGCTACGGACCGAGCTTGGCGCCCGGCTCGACCGGCTGGAGGCGCGGCCGGCCGCGGAGCCGCCCGCCGCGGCGACGCCGGCGCGGACCCCGCCGCGGCCGCAGCCGGCGGAGAGCGAGCCTGCCGCCGCGACCGCGCCCGACAGCGCCGAGGAAGCCTATAATGCCGGCTTCCGGCTCTGGGACGCGCATCGCTACGCCGAGGCGGCGGCCGCGCTCGACGCGGCGGCGACGCGCTACCCCAACACCCGCTGGACCAGCTGGATGCGCAACCTCCAGGGCCGCGCCCAGCTGGACGACAACAAGCCGGCGACCGCCGCCCGAATCCTGCTCGCCAATTATCAGGACAATCCGCGCGGCGAGCGCGCCGCCGACAGCCTCTTCTATCTCGGCCAGGCGCTGACCCGCCTCAATCGCCGCGCCGAGGCCTGCCGAGTCTATGACGAGCTCGCCTCGGTCTATCCCAACATGCGCGCCGAGATCCGCCGCCGAATCCCCCAGGCGCGCACCGACGCCCGCTGCGAGGAGGCCGCCGCCAACTGACAGGGGGACAGTCCCCATTTGCTCCGAATCGGACCCTAATTCGCACCAGCGCGTTGGCAGCAGCGACTCACAGGGGAAGAGCGCATGCTTGCCTATCCGGCGCGGGTCCAGGCTGAAGGCGACGGCATGGTCATGCTGACCCTGCCGGACGTGCCCGAGCTTGTCGTCGTCGCCCGGCGCCGGCGCGAGGCGCTGGCCAAGGCGCCCAATCTGCTCGATTCGATCCTCGCCGGCTATGCCTGGCAGGAGCGGCCGCTGCCGGAGCCCTCGCGAATCGCCGGCGCGCCCCTGGTCAGCCCCGAGCTCTACCGCTTCCACTGACAAAAAAAGGGACAGGCGGGCGCCCGTCCCCTTTTTCGCGAATCGCTCCGCGCGCTAGCAGCGGCGGCCGCGGCCCGCCGGATCCGAATAGCGCCCGGTGTCCGAATCGGTGCACGACCGGCGGCGGCGCACGCAGCGCCCGTTGCCGGCCGGATCCGAATTGCGGCCGGTATCGGCGTCGGTGCAGCCCGAGCGGCGGCGGCGGCGGACGCAGCGCCCGTTGCCGGCCGGATCGGAATAGCGGCCGGTATCGGCGTCGGTGCAGCCGGAGCGGCGCGCGCGCCGGCGGCAGCGGCCGTTGCCGGGCGGATCGGAATAGCTGCCGCTGTCGGCGTCGGTGCAGCCGGTGCCCCGGGCGCCGCCTGGCGGGTCGGCATTCGGCCCCGAATCACTGTCCGACTGGACGAAGGCCTCGGCCGGATCGGCGGCGATGACGCCGATCGCGCCGGCGGCGGCGGCGGTGCCCGCGACGGTGGCCAGGAATGAACGGCGGCTGAGCTTGCGAGTCGGTTTCATCGGCGATCTTCCCTTCGCTGCGACCGGTGAAGAATTAACACATTTCGGGCGGTTGGGAAGCCAAAACGTTCCCGGAATGAAACCTTTCCCGCTAACGCCTGAGGCAGCGCCGGCCGCGGCCGGGGGGGTCGCCGGTCGGGCCGCGGTCGCGGTCGCTGCAGACGCCGCGGCCGCGGCCGCGCCCGGCCGGGTCGCCGCCGGCGCCGCTGTCGCCGTCGCTGAGGCCGGTGCGGGGGCGGCCGTGGCCGGCGGCATCGGCATTGGCGCCGCTGTCGGAATCGCTTTCGCCGGTCGCGCAGCGGCCGCGCCCGGCCGGGTCGGAATTGGCGCCGCCGTCGCTGTCGGTGCAGCCGCTGCGCGGGCGACCGTAGCCGGCGGGATCGGTCGGATCGCCGTCGCTCTCCCCGGTGCGGCCGCGGCCGCGGCCGGCCGGGTCGCCTTTGGGCCCGCTGTCCGAATCACTCTCCTGCGCGCCGGCGACCGTGCCGAGCGCGCCGGCCGCCATGCCGGCGCCGGCGACGCGGACGAGGAAGGACCGGCGGGTGACCCTGCGCATCGCGCCGAGCATAAGCGATTTCCCCGCCCTGCGCGAGAAGGCTAGGATGGCGTCATGGAGGAGCAAGCCGCCCGCTTCCGCGTCGATCTCGAGGCGCTGACCGGCGCCGCGCCCGAGCGGCTCGCCCTCGCCGTTTCCGGCGGGCCGGACAGCCTGGCGCTGCTGCTGCTCGCCCGCGCCGCCTGTCCCGGGCGGGTCGAGGCCGCCACCGTCGACCACGGCCTGCGCCCCGAAAGCGCGGCCGAGGCCGAATTCGTGGCGGGCCTGTGCGGCCGGCTCGGCGTGCCGCACGCGACTTTGAGGGCGGGCATGACCGACGGCCCGAACCTTCAGGCGGCGGCGCGCGCCCGGCGCTACGCGCTGCTCGGCGGATGGGCCCGGGAGATCGGCGCCGACTGCCTCCTCACCGCCCACCATCTCGACGACCAGGCCGAGACCCTGGTGATGCGGCTGATGCGCGGTTCGGGTCTCGCCGGCCTCGCCGGGATCCGCGCCGTCAATCCGCCGCTGGTCCGGCCGCTGCTCGGCTGGCGGCGCGCGGAGCTGGCGGCGATCGTCGAGGCCGCCGGCATCCGCGCCGTGGCCGACCCGAGCAACACAGACGAGCGCTTCGATCGGGCGCGGGCGCGCAGGCGCCTCGCCGACGCCGACTGGCTCGACCCCGCCTCGCTCGCCCGCAGCGCCGCCGCCCTGGCCGAGGCCGAGGAGGCGCTCGACTGGGCCGCCGAGCGGCTGTGGCGCGAGCGGGCCGACGGCGCCACGCTCGACCCGGCCGGCCTGCCGGCCGAGCTCAGGCGGCGGCTGGTGCTCCGGATGATCGCCGCGCTGGGCGGGCCGGCGCCGCGCGGCGACCGGCTCGGCCGGCTGCTCGCCACGCTCGAGAAAGGCGGGACCGCGACCCTTTCCGGGATCAAGTGCGCCGGCGGCACGCGCTGGCGCTTCGCCCCCGCCCCGCCCCGCCGCCGCTGAGCCACACCCCGCCTTCGCCGCCGGAACGCGCCCCTTTGCCGGGTCGTTTTGCCCGCAGCATTCAACGCCGCGAGCGAAGGAGAGTGACATGGCTTATGACGAACGGGACGAGAGGCGCGGCCGCGGGCCCGGCTGGCGCGGCGACGACGGCTTCGGCGGCGGCTGGGGCAACCAGGTGCCGCGGCCGCATCGGCTCGGCGACCGCAACTGGCGCGGCCAGAGCGACGACCCCGATGACGGCGCCGGCAGCTGGTACGGACCGGGCACGGCCGACGGCGACTATCTTTACGGCGACCCCGGCCGCTACCATGAGACCGGCGCGCCGCGCTTCGGCCGGGCCGGCCCCGGCGGCTTCGGCCGCGACATCGGCATCGCCGGCATGCCCGCGAGCTCGGCGCGCGAATTCGCGATCGCCCGCCGCGACCCGCATTATGCCGACTGGCGCGACCGCCAGCTCGCCGAGCTCGACCGCGACTATGACGACTATCGCCGCGAGAATCAGGCGCGCTTCGACCGCGAGTTTGGCGACTGGCGCGAGAAGCGCGTGCGGCAGCGTCAGGCGGTCGGCCGGGTGACGGAGCATATGGAGGTGACTGGCTCTGACGGCGGCCATGTCGGCACCGTCGATTGCACGCGCGGCGACCGCCTCGTCCTCACCAAAGGCGACGAGGCCGGCGGCGGAGTCCACCATATGATTCCGTGCGGCTGGATCGAGCGCGTCGACGACAAGGTCGTGCTCAACATCGACGCCGCGGAGGCGCGGCGGCGCTGGCAGGAAGACCATCGCAGCCGCGCCCTGTTCGAGCGCGAGGATTCGGGCCGGCGCGGCCCGCACGTGCTCAACCGAAGCTTCGCCGGCACCTATCCCGACGAGGAATGAATGGGAATGAAAGGGGACACGCACCCGTGTGTCCCCTTTTGACTCCCGCCGCCGTTACGGCGAAAGCGGGCGGCGAGGAGACCGCCCATGACCGCCAATCGCGCCTGGCATCTGATGTCGCGCCCTACGGGGCTGCCGACGATGGATAATTTCGCCCTCAAGGAGGCCCCGCTGCCCGAGCTTCAGGACGGCTGGGTCCGGGTCGACAATGGCTGGCTGTCGGTCGACCCCTATATGCGCGGGCGGATGAACGACGTGAAATCCTATGTGCCGCCCTTCGCGCTCGGCGAGCCGATGCAGGGCGGCGCCGTCGGCAAGGTCGTCGAGAGCCGCTCGCCCGCGCTCCAGGAGGGCGACACCGTCTTCCACATGCAGGGCTGGCGCGAGCGCGCGGCAGGGCCGGCGGAAGCGTTCAACAAGGTGCCGCCGATCCCGGTCGAGGACCATCAATGGCTCGGCAATCTCGGCCTCACCGGCGCCACCGCCTATTTCGGGCTGCTCCGGGTCGCCCAGGCGCAGGAGGGCGACATCGTCTTCGTCTCGGCGGCGGCGGGCGCGGTCGGCTCGGCGGTGGTCCAGATCGCCAAGGCGAAGGGCATGACCGTGATCGGTTCGGCGGGGGGAGCCGAGAAATGTCATTGGGTGCGAACGCTGGGCGCCGACGCGGCGCTCGACTACAAGGCGGGGCCGATCGTCAAATTGCTGACCGAGGCCGCGCCCAAGGGGATCGACGTCTATTTCGACAATGTCGGCGGCGACCATCTCGACGCCGCCTTCGCCGCCGCCCGCCAGAATGCGCGCTTCGCGATCTGCGGGATGATCGAGGACTATAATAAAGGCTCCAACCACGCCTTCCGCTACATCATGCGGATCATCCCGACGCGGCTGATGATGAAGGGCTTCATCTACACCGACCATCTCGCCGAGATGCCCGATTTCTACCGCGACATGGGCGGCTGGATCGCGGCCGGCAAGGTGACGTCGCGCGAGACGATCCGCGACGGGATCGAGGCCGCGCCGCAGGCCTTTCTCGACCTGTTTTCGGGCGGCAATACCGGCAAGATGCTGGTCCGGCTTTAGGGATTGGTGGACGGGGAAGGAATTTGCACCTTCACAGCCGAAGCGGGGGATTTACAGTCCCTTGGGTTCACTCATACCCAGCCCGTCCGCGATTGACGGGCGCGAACCCGTCAGGCGGACCGGCGATATCGGGCGGTGAGCGCGATCCGGTGCATGAGGCGGGCCTTTACCGGCTGGTCTTCCAGCCGTCCAGCGCCTTCGCCCGCGTCCCGATCCGCTCGAGATCCTCGACGAAGCGGGCATATTCGGCCTCCCGGTCGTCGCGCACCCTGAGCAGGAAGCTCGGATGGACGGTGACCCAGGTCTCGCCGATTTCGGGCAAAGCATGGCCGCGCCCGCGCAGCGCCGAGATCGTCACCACCTTGCCGAACAGGGCGCGCGCCGCGGTCGCCCCGAGCGCGACGACGAGCGGCGGCCGGATCAGCGCCAGCTCCTGCCGCAGCCACCAGCGGCAGGCGGCGATCTCGCCGCCGTTCGGCTTGTCGTGGATCCGGCGCTTGCCGCGCCGCACGAACTTGAAATGCTTGACCGCGTTGGTGACGTAGGTCCGCTTGCGCTCGATGCCGGCATCGGCGAGCGCCCGATCGAACACCTGCCCCGCCGGCCCGACGAACGGCCGCCCGGCCAGATCCTCCTGGTCGCCGGGCTGCTCGCCCACGAAGAGGATGCGGGCGCCAAGCGCGCCTTCGCCGAACACCGTCTGCGTCGCATATTTGTAGAGGTCGCAGCGGGTGCAGCGCATCGCCTCGGCGCGGACCGCCTCCCAGGCCTTTTGCGCATTGTCGCCGGCTCTCGGCATGATCGTTCAACGCGGCTTGGCGCAGGTCTTTCCACTTCCGCCAACGCCCCTCGCGGGCCCGGTCAGCGTCAAACGCGGAAGCCCGGAAGGCAGCGGGAGCCGGTGCTGGGGCGAACGGCCGGCCTATGTTATGGCCAGTTTCCTATTTGAATATCGAGCGGAAGCAATACGTCACGCAATGGCGGACCAACGAACTGAAAATGCTCTTAAATGGCGGCGCCGGCTCAGAGACTATCTGCCCGCGGTTGCCGCCGCGATTGTCGGGCTTGCGCTCAAGTTGTTTTTTGGCTTCTCTCCGATTGAGGCATTGCTGCAGATACTCGAGCCTCTGACCGGAATCGCGCCCCGACTCACCTTCTGGCTCACCCGAGACCCGACGGGAACGACGATCGCCGGATGGGTCGCAGGTCCCGGTGCTCTCTTCATTCTCGTGCTGGGTGTTTCGCGCTTGCCCCCATTCAGGACAGCGTTGGCCTGGCTGATTTCTGATCCGCCGGGCTTCGTAAGCGGAGACCTGGAGGCTCTGCGCCAGCGCACCATGACGAATCTGGAAAGAACCGCGCTTCCGTTCGCCGGACGGAGGCCCGAGCGCGCGACCTTGCGCGCAATGCTCACGCTCCCGGACGACAGGGAGCCGTTTCAGTGGGCCTTCCTGCTGGGCGTGAGCGGTATTGGAAAATCGAGGCTGGCGATCGAGTGGCTGGCTGAAGCCCGGCTACTTGGTTGGGACGTTGGCTTTCTCGACCATAGCCTCCAGGACCGGTTGCGGCTGGCAAGCTGGAGGCCGCGCCGGCCGACCGCGCTGGTGATCGACGACGCCCGCACCTATTGGGATCGCGACCTCGCCAAGGCTCTTTTCACTCTCTCGAAGTCGGCCACCAAGAGATGGCCGGTTCGAGTCCTGGTGGTCGATCAGGTCACGCCTCCAGTCCACCTCGCGGATGCGGAGGAACGCGAGCCGGTTCGCCGTGCGCAATTGCCGACGATAAGGCTGGCGGGTCTCGACCTCGACGAAGTCGCCGAAATGTTCGCTCGAGCGGCGAGCGATGCGGAGGTGACTCGGCTGCTGACGGAAAGTGCCGGCCGGCCGCGGGCCGCGATCATCCTTTCCAATTTGCCGGACGCCGCCAATTATGCCGAGGCCCTTTCCGATTGGGCGGAACGGCTTTTTCCCGACATCATGACGGAGGTTGGAACCCCGGCGCCCGGCGTTGCGATACCGCTTGTGTTTGCCGCTCTGGCCGGTCCCATCGAGACCGACAAGGTGCGCGCCCATATGTCGTCGTTCGATGCCGGCGCCATCCTTCCCTATTTTGAGGATGCGCGCCGCGAAGATCTGGAACGGAGGATTCCGGAGCTTCGTCCCGAAGATCTGGCCCAAGAGGTTCTCCTTCGGCTGCTCTCGCGAATCGATCTTCCGGCCCGCACCGGATTCGTAAGGGCGATGGTGGCCGATGCGCCGGAGCGTGTGGAAACGCGGCTGGGTGCGATCTGGGGCGATCGCCGCGAGCTTGCCACTCCCGGCGCGCGATCGGCCGAGCTCACGGCGATCCTGCGCTGGCTTCAAGCGACTTTTGACGAGCTCTGTCCGGAGCGCGTCGAGGCGGTGCGGCGGCGCGCCGCCGAACTCGCGGAGCTGGCCGCCGCCGCCGGTTCGGTCGGCGAGGCGGAGCACGCCCTCTGGGAATTGAGCGAGATCGCGAAGATCCGGCCGTTCGATCTGCAGATCCGAAGGAGCGAAGCGAACGCGGCCGCCGGCGCGATCCACCTCTTCGGTAAGTCACACGCATGGGATCAGCTGGAGCATTGGGGAAAGCTGATGGCCGACCGAGCCGACGATGCGCGCATCGCGGCCGATCTGCAGACCCGGCGAAGCGAGCTCGCGGCAGCGCTCCACGCGATGCACCATTACGCCCGAACCTCGCGCAGCCAGGAGCTCGAGCGCTGGGGCCGGTGGCTGTTCGAGAAAGCGCATCAGGACGATCTCGAGTCGGATTTCGACATTCGCCTGCTCGAAGCGGAGGGAGCGAAGGAAGCCATCAACCACTACGCCGGAGTCGCGGCTTGGAACGACCTCGAACGGTGGGGCGAGGAGCTGAGCGAGCTGGGTTCGGATCCGCTCGTCGCGAACAGCGAGCAGCTGCTGGGTTGCCAGCTATGGTCGATCGCGACCGCGATGGAAGGCTATGGCCGCAGCGAGCGCTGGGCGGACCTCGAGCGATGGGGTGAACGGCTTGGGTCGCTCGCTGATCACGGGCTCGCCGGCACCGCCACCGGCCGACGGGGACAGGCCAGGGCCGCCGGTGTGGCGATGACCGTCTATGGAGAGGCGCGATCCGCCGATGACCTCGAACGGTGGGGTCGAAAGCTCGCCGAGCTCGTCTCCGCCAAGAGCCATCCGGCAGATATCGAGCTTCTGCGCATCCACGGAAGCGCGGCCCTCTACGCCATCGATCAATATGCGGCCCTGCATCGATATCCCGACGCCGAGCGCTGGTTCGCCATCCTCTCCGAAATAGGATCGCACGCCAACTTGCCGGAGGCGGAAAGCGAAATACCCGTGCTGGTGGCGAAGGGGGCGGCAATCGCCTTCCACTTGTGCGGCGAAGATCAGCGATGGACTCGGCTCGAGAGCCTTGGACGCAGCCTTTCGTCGATGACCGAGGCGCTGGGTTCGGAGATCGATGAGCTATGGACGATTATGGCCAGCCGCTGCGCCTGCGCCATGCACCATTACGGTGACCACCGTCGCTGGGAGGATCTCGAGCGTTGGGGCGGGCGTCTGCTCCAAATTGTCGGCGACGACCGGTTTTGCGCGAACAATGATATCAGGGAGTCCGAGGCGCTGGGCAGCTTCTTTGCCGCCTCCTTCTATGGCCAGCGCGGGCTCATCGCCGATATGGAGCGGTGGGGCAAGCGGCTTGCCGACCTGGCCGACGACCCGCGCTTTTGCAGCAACGCGACAATCCGCTTTCGAGAGGCGGAGGCGGCTTCCAACATGCTTCTCTCCTATGGCGCCGCGGGACTTCATGGCTCGGCGCCTCACGGGTCCTGGAAGAGACGGCTCGCGCAGGTCGCCCAGCAATTCGTGGACAATCCCGACATCCAATCGATCGCCCAGCACTTCGATCTGGCTTTCGTCGACCAGGTGCTCGCCCATTTTCCTTATGGGCGGACCGGCCGGTTGCAGCCGCAGCCCGCAACCCGCTATTTCAAGCGGACGCGCGGCGGAACGCTCGTGCGCCCCGCTCCGCCACGACCGGATTGAGGCTTTCTCGGCGACGCTGACCTGGGAGCGCCGCCCAGCCGAACGGCGGGAAATTCTCTTGATGCCGACGAGAAGATCGCGCTGCCCTCGCTTGCGCTCAGGTAGAGTCGCTTTTCGAACCTCCGGAGCCGGCGCGCGTTGTCTCACCGCACGGAGGAGACGATGCCCCGCAATCTCGAAGAATGGACCGTGCTGCCGCACGATCCGCCGGCCCTCGTGACCGACGACATCCTGACCGTGGTCGGCGAGATCGGGATGCCGCTGATGACGCTGCCGCGGCGGATGACGGTGGTGCGGCTGAAGGACCGCCGTCTCGTTATCTTCTCCGCGATCGCGCTCGACGACGCCGAGATGAAGCGGCTCGAGGATTTCGGCGCGCCGGCTTTCCTCATCGTCCCCAACGACCACCACCGGATGGACGCGAAGATCTGGAAGGCGCGCTATCCCGCGCTCGCGGTGATCGCGCCGCCGGGCGCGCGCGCCGCGGTCGAGGAGGCGGTGCCGGTCGACGCGACCGCGGGCGAGTTCGGCGATCCCTCGGTCCGGCTGGTGATCGTGCCCGGCACGAGCGGGCGCGAGGCGGCGCTCGAGGTGCGCCGGCCGGGCGGGCTGACTTTGGTGGTCAACGACCTGATCGGCAACATCACCGACGCGAAGGGCTTCGGCGGCTGGCTGCTGAAGCGGATGGGCTTCGCCGGCGAGGAGCCGCATCTGCCGACGCCGGTCCGGCGCAACCTGGTCGACGACAAGGCGGCGCTGCGCGGCCAGTTCCTCGCCTGGGCGAACGATCCGGCGCTGCGCCGCATCCTGGTTTCGCACGGCCGCACGATCGAGGACGACCCGCGTGCCGCGCTCAAGGGCCTCGCCGAGGCGCTCGCCTAGCCTGTTCCATTTCTGTTCTTGACAATGGCGGCCATGTTCGTTATTTGATCCGGCAAGGGCGAAGGATCGGAACCCTGACCGGGAACCGGTCGTTACGCCACCGCCGGACCGGCAGCCGATTGAAAGAGACGCGCCGGGGCGAACCAGGAGCCCTCCAGCAGCCCAACCCCCCGGGCTTCTGGAGGGCTTCTTCATTCACCGTCCTCCTGACGGCGGCGTCATCCCTCCCCAAGGGCGTCATCCTCTCCCAAAGGCGTCATCCCTCCCCCAAAGGCGTCATCCCGGACTTGATCCGGGATCCATGAACACCGATCGCGCGAACTTGCCATCACCGTGTTCATGGGTCCTGACTTTCGTCAGGATGACGTAGCATCGTCTCGTCGCTGCTCGCCCGGCACCGTGCACAGCTCCACCCAGCGGGTGCCGACCAGCTCGAACAGCCGCTCCGGCGCGATCTCGAGCGAGGCGGTGCGCGAGCCGGCGGCGGGATAGACGGTGTCGAAGGCCTCGAGCGAGCGGTCGAGATAGACCGGGATCGGCGCGGCGAGGCCGAACGGGCAGACGCCGCCGACCGGATGGCCGGTCAGCGCGAGCGTCTCGTCCGGCCCGAGCATGCGCGGACGGGCGCCGAATTCGGCCTTGCACCTGCCATTGTCGAGCCGGGCGTCGCCGCGCGCGACGAGCAGGAAGGTTTCGGATCCCGCGCGGACCGCCAGCGTCTTGGCGATCCGGGCGGGGGCGACTCCGAGCGCGGCGGCGGCGTCGGCGACGGTCGCGGTGCTCGCATGGCCGTCGATCAGCCTGAGCTCGGGCGCATGTTCGGCCAGCCAGGCGCGGACGGAGTCGAAGCTCATCCCATGACCCCTAGCGGGAAGCGCGGAACTGGGCCAGTTTCCACCGCCGATGGCTCCGCTGCTTCGAATCCTCAACGCCTTCGCCGCCGCGCTGCTGCTGGTGATGGCTTTGGTCTCGCTCGCCTTCCTCGCGGCCGGCCGCGACGGCTTCGGCGGCGGCCCGGGCGGCCGCTGGAGCGCGGCCGCCTGGGCGCCCCTGTTCGCATTGCTCGCGGTGGCCGCCTTCCTGAACCTGCGGCGGCGACTGCCGGCGCTGAACCTCGTGGCGGCGCTGCCGCTGCTCGCCGGCGCGGCGGCGCTCGAAGGCACCGCGCGCCTGCTCTGCATCGCCGCCGCCCTCCCCTTCGCTCTGACCCTGCTGCTGCTCGCCGCCACCCGGCGTTCCGACTAGGGAAAAGCGAACGCGCGCGTGCGCGCGAGAGCCCAAGTCCCGCGCCAATTTCAGGCTTAAGAACTTCTTAACCCGGCTCCGGTAATTGCCGCAGTCCTGGGCGAGGTTTCGTTAACCGCGCCACTGAAATCAAGGCGCGGACCGGGCGGCACACCCGGCTTTGCGCGAGGGACCGGAAGGACCAGGAATGCGAATCATCTCTCGCATCGGCGCGCTGGCGGCCGGGACGGCGCTGCTGGGCGCGGTGCCGGGCGCCGCTCTTGCCGGCACCGCGAGCTCGACGATGAGCGTGACCGCGACGGTGACCGCGAACTGCACCGTCTCGACCAGCGCTCTCGCGTTCGGCAGCGTCAACACGATCGGCGGATCGAACGTCGATGCGACCGGCGGCCTGAGCATCACCTGCACCAACGGCACCGCCTGGGCGGCGTCGGCGGGGGTCGGCTCGGGCAGCGGCGCCAGCTACGCCAACCGCCGGATGACCCAGGGCGCGAATCTCCTGAATTACAACATCTACACGACCGCGGCCCGGACCACCGTCTGGGGCGACGGCACTTCGAGCACGGCGACGATCGGGGGCACCGGCACCGGCGGCGCCCAGAGCGTCACCGTCTACGGACGGGTCGCCTCGGGCCAGACCTCGGTCCCGGCCGGCGCCTATGCCGACACCGTCTCCGTCACCGTAACCTATTGAAAAGGAAGATCGTCCTTAAGACGTTCTTAAAGCTTTGACCGTAGAAACCGCAGGGCGGGCAACGATCCGCAAGGAAAGCAGTGGAACCGTCGAACGGCGCGCCCTGCAAGACAGACGAAAAGGACTGGATATGTTCAAGACCCTGAGCAAAGGCGCGCTCGCCACCACGCTGGCGCTGGTCTGCCTGCCGGCCCCGGCGATCGCCGGCACCGCCAGCGGCAGCCTCGCCACGAGCGCGACCGTGACCGCCAATTGCACCGTTTCCACCAGCCCGCTCGCGTTCGGCAACGTCGATTCGACCTCCGCGTCGAACGTCGACGCCAGCGGCGGCCTTTCCATCACCTGCACCAACGGCAGCGCCTGGACCGCTTCGGCGGGCGTCGGCGCCGGCTCGGGCGCGAGCTATACCAACCGCCGGATGACCGCGGGGTCGGATCTGCTCAACTACAACATCTACACCTCCGCCGCCCGCACCACCGTCTGGGGCGACGGCACCGCGAGCACCGGAACGATCGGAGGCACGGGCACCGGCTCGACCCAATCCGTCACCGTCTACGGCCGCATCGCCGGCGGCCAGACCGGCGTTCCCGTCGGCAGCTACGCCGACACGGTCGCGGTCACCATCAGCTACTGAGCAAAGAGCAAGGGCCTTCGCATGCGGCGTTTCATCCCCCTCGCCGCCTGCGCGGCCCTTGCGCTCTCGGCGGCGGCCGGCCTTCCCCCGGCCGCCGCCGGCACGCTCCAGGTCAATCCCGTCCTCGTCGAGATCGGCGGCGCCCGCCGCACCGGATCGGTCACCGTTCGCAACGAAGAGGACGTGCCGGTCACGATCCGCGCCCACCCGCTCGCCTGGCGGCAGGACGGCGGCGAGGACATTTATGAAGAGACCGCCGAGCTCATCGTCTCGCCGCCGGTCTTCACGATTCCCCCGCACGCGACCCAGACCGTGCGGGTCGGGGCGCGGCGCCCGTCGCCGGCGCCCCGCTCCTACCGGCTCATCATCGAGGAGGTGCCCGAGGCGGCGCCGGCGAGCGCCGGCATTCGCGTCGCGCTGCGCCTCAACCTGCCGCTCTATGCCAATCTCGCCGCGGGCGCGCCCGCCGACCTCGCCTGGCGCGCCGCCCGCCGGGCCGACGGCCAGTGGGCGATCGAGGCGCGCAACAACGGCGCCGGCTGGGTCCGCGTCGAACAGCCTCTGGCCGAGGCCGCGACCGGCCTGCGGCTCGAGAACGGCTTCAGCTTCGGCACCGTCCTGCCCGGCAGCACCCGCCGCTGGCTGGTCGGCGCCGCTCCGCGTATCGGCGATCGCGCCCGGTTCGAGCAGATTTCCAGGATCGCGGACCATGGCGCGACCTCGCCGCCGCAGCACGACCGCTAGGCTCGGCTTCCTCCTTACGCTGCTGTTCGGCCCGGCCGCCGCGCCCGCGGCCGACGTCATCGGCGCGAGCGCAGCCGAAACGGAAGCCGCGGCCACCGCCGGGCCGGAGGCCGCCGCCCTCGCCCTCGCTTTGACCCCGGCGCTGCTCGACGTCACCGTCAACGGCCAGGCCGGCGACGAGCCGGTTCAGTTCCTGCGCGACCGCGCCGGCCGAATCTACCTTTCCGCCGGCTTCCTGCGCGCCTGGCGGATCCGCCCGCCCGCGACCGCCCCGTTGCGAGTCGAGGGCGAGGCCTATTATCTCGCCGCGGCGATGCCGGCGCTGCGCCTCACCGTCTCGGAGGCGGCGCAAAGCATTTCGATCGAGGCCGATCCGGGCGCGTTCGAGGGACAGCGCGCCGCGCTCGACGGACGCGCGTCGATGGCGATGACCCCGCCCGCCGCGGGCGCCTTCCTGAACTACGACCTCTTCGCCGACCATTATCGCGGCAAGACGAACCTGAATGGCGCGTTCGAAGCCGGAATCTTTACCGGCGCGGGCGCGGGCCAGACCAGCTTCATCGCCTCGGCCGGAGGCGGCCGGACGCGCGTGACGCGGCTGGAAACGACCTGGACCATCGACCGGCCCGATCATATGACCAGCATCCGGATCGGCGATTCGATTTCGTCGGCCGGCCCGGGCGCGGCGCCGGTGCGCTTCGCCGGCGTCCAATATGCGCGCAACTTCGCCGTCCAGCCGGGCTATATCACCATGCCCCTGCCCGGCGTCAGCGGCAGCGCCGCGGTGCCCTCGGTCGTCGACGTCTACGTCAACAGCACGCTCCAGGGGCAGCAGCAGGTGTCGCCCGGGCCGTTCGAGCTGCGCAACGTGCCGGTCCCCTCGGGCGGCGGCCGGGTGCAGCTCGTCATGCGCGATCTGCTCGGCCGCGAGATCGTCTCCGAGCAGAGCTATTACGCCTCGGCCCAGCTGCTGCGCGCGGGGCTGCACGATTTCTCCTGGGAGGCCGGCTTCCTGCGCGAGGCGTTCGGCCGCAGGAGCAACCAATATGGCTCGTTCTTCGCGTCAACGACCCACCGTTACGGATTTTCCGACCGTGTAACCGGAGAGGCGATCGCACAAGTCAGCAAAAATGCCCAGATGGCGGGAGCGGCGGTCAATGCGATCCTGTTCGACCTGGCCCAGGTCGGCGGGTCGATAGCGGTCAGCCATGCGCGCGACCAGATGGGCTTCCGCGCCGCCGCCTCGTTCGAGCGGCATTCGTCCGGCCTCTCGATCGGCATTCTCGCCGATTATGCCAGCGCCCATTATGCCGCGGTCGGCTTCCCCGAGGACCGGCCGCCGCCGCGCTACACCCTCCAGGCCTTCGCCGACATGCCGTTCCGCCGCGGCGGGATCGGCGTCAATTTCCTCCACCGCTCTCTTCGGGGCGAGCGGGACGAGACCGTGGCCGGGATCTTCGGTTCGTGGCAGCTCAATTCCCGGATGGCGGTGCAGCTCTATGCCCGCCATTCGATCGTCGGCGCGCGCCGGACCAGCGTCGGCGCCCATTTCTCCTTCGCCTTCGGCGGGCGCCGCAGCGCGTCGCTGAGCGTCGACCGCGAGCACGGCCGCAACGCCGCCTATCTCTCCTATCAGGACGATCCGCCGCCGGGCCCCGGCGACGGCTTCAGATTGATGGCCCAGGTCGGCGAGGACAGCGTCGCCGACGCGACCTATGTCCGCAACATGCCGGTCGCGACGCTGACCGCGCAGGCGACCTATGTGCGCGGCGCGGTGGGCGCGCGCCTTTCCGCGCGCGGCTCGATCGGCTGGATGGGCGGGCGCGTCTTCGCCTCGCGCAGCCTCGGCGAGAGCTTCGCCGCGGTCCGGCTCGACGGCTATCCCGGCGTCCACGTCTTCGCCGACAACCAGCCGGTGGGAGTCACCGACAGGACGGGCTTCCTGATCGTGCCGGGCCTGCGCGCCTTCGACCGCAACGTGATCCGGGTCGACGAGGGCGACCTGCCGCTCGACGTCAGCCTGGCGCGCAGCGAGATCGAGGTCCGCCCCTTCGCCAGGGCCGGCTCGGCCGTCAGCTTCGCGGCGCGGCGCGAGCGGGGCGTGCTGATGCACGTCCGCCTCGAGGATGGCCGCGACCTGCCCGCCGGCGCGCTGGTGCGCGTCGAAGGCGCGGCCGAGACATTTGTCGCGGTTTCGGGCGGCGAGGTCTATGCTACGAATGTGAGCGGAGTGCTGCGGATGCGGGCGAGCTGGGAGTCGCGGAGCTGTGCGTTCACCGCATCGGTGCCCGACGGCGACGATCTCCAGCCGCGGCTCGACGATCTGATCTGTCGGGCGGAGCCGAGCTATGCGGCGCGCTAGCCGTCTTGCGATCGCCGCCGTGGCGCTGGCGTCGGCGGCGCCGGCCGGCGCCGCCTGCACGATCGGGGCCACCGGAGTCGCGTTCGGCGTCTACGATCCGCAATCGGCTTCGCCCGACGACAGCACGGGCACGGTCAACGTCGATTGCAAGACGAGCGATCCCGCCCCGACCGTCGCGCTGAGCACGGGCGCTTCCGGCTCCTACGCGCCGCGGAGGATGACGGCCGGCTCGTTCAGCCTCGGCTACAACCTCTACACGACCACCGCCCGCAACATCGTGTGGGGCGACGGCACCGCCGGCACCGTCACCCAGACCTTGAGCGGCGGCACGACTTCCGGCGGCCAGCGCCACTATTCGCAGGCCGTCTACGGCCGCATTCCGGCCGGCCAGAATGTCGGCGTCGGCTCCTACAGCGACACGATCACTCTCACCGTCACCTGGTGAGGCGCCGCAAGCTCGCTGCGTCATCCTGACGAAAGCCAGGATCACGTCCGAATGACGACGCGGAGGGGGCTAGTCGGCCGGTTCGGTCTCGCCGGCGAGCGCCGCCTCGATCGTGGCGATGTCGATCTTCTTCATCTTCATCATCGCGTCCATCGCCCGCCTGGCGGCGTCCCGGTCGGGATCGTCCATCGCCTCCAGGAGGACGCGCGGCGTGATCTGCCAGGAAAAGCCCCAGCGGTCCTTGCACCAGCCGCACATGCTCTCGGCGCCGCCATTTCGGGTGATCGCGTTCCAGTAGCGGTCGGTTTCCTCCTGGTCCTCGGTCACGACCATGAAGCTCACCGCTTCGTTCGGCGTGAAGTTCGGGCCGCCGTTCAGGCCGACGAAGGCCCGGCCGAGCAATGTGAACTCGACGGTCAGCTCGTTGCCCTGCTCGCCGCCGGGATAGTCGGCGGCCGCCTCGTGCGCCGGGCCGACCTGGCTGTCCGGAAAGGTCGCGGCGTAGAATTCGGCCGCCTCGCGCGCCTTCCCATGGTCGAACCACAGGCAGGTGATCATCTTGTTGCCGGTCATCGTCTCTCTCCTCAGCGCGTCGGCGCAATCAGCGCGAAATGGGCGCCCTGCGGATCCACCGCCTGGCACACCCAGGAGCCGCCCGGAACCTCCATCGGCCCCATCACGACCTTGCCGCCATGGGCCTCGATGCGCCCGACGGCGGCGTCGAGGCCCTCGACGTTGACGTAGAAGCCCCAGGCCGAGACCGGCACGCTGTCGGGCTTCCTCATCATGCCGCCCATCCGGATGCCGTCCTTGCCGAAGATGCGGTAGCTGCCCATCGGCCCCATATCCATCTCGTCCAGCGTCTCCCAGCCGAACTGGGCGGCATAGAAATCGAAGGCGGCCTTGTCGCCGAGGCTCGAATAGAGCTCGTGCCAGCTGACCACGCCCGGAGTCGTCGGCGCGAGCGGCGGCATCTCGGCGCGCGGGAACGGCATCATCACGTAGAAGGGGGCGCCGCCGGGATCGGCGGCCAGCGCGAAGCGGCCGACCTCGGCTATGTCGTCGGGCCCCATCAGCACCTTGCCGCCAGCCTCGGTGATGCGCATCGCGGCCGAGTCGGCGTCGCCGACATGGATATAGCCGAGCCAGCCGGGCCGGGCGCCGCCGTCGCGCATTTTGTCGGTCAGCTGCAGGGCGCCGCCGACGCCGCGCTCGCCGACGTTGAGGATGACGTAGCGCTGGCTGCCGTCGCCGGGCATCGGCATGTCCGAGGCGGTCCAGCCGACCACCTTCGTGTAGAAGGCGATCGCCGCGTCCAGGTCGGGCGTCATCAGCTCGTACCAGAAGAAGGCGCCGGTCCCCTGCTTCGCCGCGGCGGGGGCCGCGGGTTCGGCGGTCGCGAGATCGGACATGGTTCGGTTCCTTTCGGCTATTGGTCGAGGATCGGCGCGAAGCCGCCCCAGAACATGCGCTTGCCGTCGAACGGCATGTTGTCGAAGTCGGGCTTCATCCGCGGGTCTTCCATGACCTTCTTCCAGCCTTCGTCGCGGACCTGTTTGGACGGCCATTCGATCCAGGAATAGACGACGGTCTCGCCTTCCTCGGCCTTCACCGCGCGGCGGAAGTCGGTGACCTTGCCGTCGGGGACGTCGTCGCCCCAGGCTTCGACCACGCGGGTCGCGCCATGTTCCTGAAAGACGACGGCCGCCTTGGCGGCCATCTCGCGATAGGCCTCCTTCTTGCCCTCGGGCACCGGCACGACGAAGCCGTCGGCATAGCCCATCGCGCCCTCGGCGCTCTCGTCGACGATCGACGCGAAGCCGCCCATGATCATGCGCTTGCCGTCGAACGGCATCGAAGCGCCCATCGCCTCCATGCGCGGATCGCTGCGCATCTTCTCGTTGGCGGCGTCGCGCGCGGCCTTGGAGGGGTATTCGAACCAGGAAAAGACGACATTCTCGCCCTCCTCGGCCTTAACCGCGCCCTTGAAGTCGGTAACCTTGCCGTCGGGGACGTCGTCGCCCCAGGCCTCGACCACCCGGGTTACGCCGAATTGCTTGAACAAGGGCGCGAGATCGGCCGCATGCTTGCGGAAGTCCTCTTTCCTGGCGGTGGGGACGGCAAGCACGAATCCTTCGACATAAGTCATTCTCTCTCTCCTTGTTCGATCTTCAGCCGCGCGGGCGGGTCGAGCGCGCGCAGGCGAGGGTCGCGAAGCCACAGGCCGCCCCGTATGATCACGTCCCTATACACCCCCCGCAGGACGTGGGTGAACAGCGGATTGCCCACCCGGACGTGCCTGGCGACCGCTCCACCGAGTCAGGCGTCCGCGGATTCGGGCTGCTTGGCCGCCGCGGCCTCGAAGCCCGCCATGTCCATCCACATCGGCTCCCAGATATGGCCGTCGAGATCCTCGAAGCTGCGGCCGTACATGAAGCCATAATCCTGCTTCTCGCGCGGCTCGCGGCCGCCGGCGGCGAGCGCCTTGGCGGTGATCTCGTCGACCGCCTCGCGGCTGTCGGCGGAGATGCAGATCAGCACCTCGCTGGTCGCGTGCGCGTCGGCGATCCTTTTGGGGGTGAACTGTGCGAACTTGTCGTGGGTCAGCAGCATCACGTGGATGGTCTCGGAAAAGACCATGCAGGCTGCGGTCTCGTCGGTGAAGGTCGGATTGTTGACCGCGCCGATCGCCTCGTAGAACGCCTTGGCGGCGTTGAGGTCGGCGACCGGCAGGTTCACGAAAATCAGCTTCGACATTGTCTCTCTCCCAGCTCCGAGTCGGCGACTCGGGATTTGACGCTGATGCCCCAGTATGTTATAAAATGCAACTGTGGAGTTAGAAAAAATAACTGATTCGCGGAACGGCCCGTCGCGCCGCCGCTACGACGATGCCTGCGGCACCGCCCACGCGCTCGACCTGATCGGCGAACGCTGGGCGCTGCTCGTAATGCGCGAGCTGATGCTCGGCCCGAAAAGGTTCAGCGACATCCGCGCCGACCTTCCCGGAATCAGCGCCAACACGCTGACCCAGCGGCTGGAGGGGCTCGAGGCGGTCGGCCTGGTGCGGCGCCGGCGGCTGCCGCCGCCCGCCTCGGCCCGGGTCTACGAGCTGACCCAATGGGGCTATGAGGCCGAGCCGATCGTCCAGACGATGGGCCGCTGGGCGACGCGCTCGCCGGCGCACGACCCGACGATGCCGCTCTCCGCGACCTCGCTCATGCTCTCCTTCCGCACCATGGGCGATCCGGCGCGGATGAAGGGGCTCAGGGGCCGGATCGGCTTCCGCATCGGCGCCGAGACCTTCCGCGTCGAGATCGCCGACAGCCGGATGACCGCCGAGCGCGGCCCGGCCGACGGCGCCGACCTCGTCTTCACCGGCCCGGCCCCGGCCATTGCCGGCGCGGTCTATGGCGGCGTGCCGATCGAAGCGCTGGAGGCCGAGGGCGCGCTGAAGGTCGAAGGCGATCGGAAGCTCGCGGCCCGCTTCGTCACCCTCTTTCCGCTGCCCGCCAAGGCGGGCTGATTGGAGGGCAGGACGGCGCCGAGGCCGCCCTGCCCTCTTCTCAGAAGCCGATCCTCTCGGACGGCTCCGGCTTCGCCCGCGCCTCGGCTTCGAGCAGCGCGAGGATCGCGGCGGGCGAGGCCGCCGCGCCGTAGCGCAGCTGCCGCGCGACCACCGCGAAGTCGCCGGGGGTGAGCCCGGTGACCCGCGCCAGACCCGCCGGCGCCGGCCCGCCGAAGAAGCGGACCCAGGCCCGCGCCAGCAGCGGCGGCGACAGCGGAGCGAGCTCGATCTTGAAGACGAAGCGCCGGAGCGCCGCCGGATCGAGCCGCCGGGGGTGGTTGGTCGCCGCGACGAACGGCAGCGGGTGCGAGTCCATCCAGGTGAGCAGTTCGTTCACCTGGCTGACCTCCCACGAACGCTGCGCGTCCGCCCGATCGAAGAGGAGCGAATCCACCTCGTCGAACAGCAGCACGGCGCCGCGGTCGCGCGCCTCGGCGAACGCGTCCGCGATCCGCGCCTCCGTCTCTCCGACCCAGGACGACAAGAGGTCCGACGCCCGCTTGACGGCGAGCGGCCGGTCCAGCCGCTCGGCCACCAAGGCGGCAAGCGCGGTCTTGCCCGTCCCCGGCGGGCCGGTGAGGAGCAGCGACACGTCGGCCGGCGCGCCCGTGGCGGCGATCCGGTCGACCAGCGCGGCGATCGGCCGATCCGCCTCGTAGAGGCTGAGATCGGTCACGCCCGCGCCCGTGCGCGGCGGCAGGCTGCGCCCGCCCCGCAGGCCGAGCAGCAGCGAGCGGCCGACCGCCGCCGCCTCCTCGGGCCCGCCGCCGGCGAGCGCGGCGCCGCGCAGCGCGGCGCGCGCGAGGCCCGCCGTGCCCTCCTCGGCCGGCAGCAGCCCGTCGAGCGCCGCGCCCGCCTCGGCCATGCCCTCGGCTTCCGCCACGCGCGCGACGATCCGCGCCCGCGCCTTCGGGTTCGGATAGGCCATCCTCAGGATGTAGCTCATCCGCCGAAGGTGCGCGGGATCGACCAGGTCGATCGCGTTGCTGGTCCAGATCGTCGGCACCTTGTTGCCCTCGAGCAGCCGGTTGACGAAGATCTTGGACGCGGTGCGCCGCTGGCTGTGGCCCGCATAGAGGCTGGCCTCGGCGAACAGGTCCTCCATCTCGTCGAACAGGAGGATGGACCCGCCGCGCCGCGCCAGCAGCCGCTGCGCCCGCTTCACCGCCGACAGCCGGTCCGCGCGCGACGGCTCCTCGCCCTCGATCTCCTCGCCGACCGCGTAGAGGTCGGCACCGGCCGCCGCCGCCAGCGTCCGCGCGAACTCGGTCTTGCCGGTGCCCGGCGGACCGTAGATCAGCAGGTTGACGCCCGCCGCGCCGCGCCGCAGCGCGCCGGTCAGCAGCCGCACGAGCAGCCGGAAGGCCTCGCGCTGGTCGGCGAAATCGTCGGGCGCGAGCGCCGCCTGCTGGCGGATGCCCGCCAGCGCGTCGATCAGGGCGCCGGGATCGGTGAGGCCGGCATCGAGCACGCGCCCGAACCGCCAGTCGACGCCGAGATCCTGGCCGCCACAGCCGCCGGCATAATCGCCGTTGCCGGTGAACAGCAGGCCGAGCGCGACCGGGCCCGAACGCCGCACGCGCCGCGCCGCATCGCCCGCCTCGGCGCCGGCGAGCCGGCCGGCCAGCGCCGCCATGTCCTCGCCGCAGCCGAACAGGCGGCCGCGGAAGGCGGCCAGCCGCGGCAGCCGGTCCAGCGCCGCAACCACGCGCAGCACCTCGCGCTCGAACGAGTCGAAGCCGAGCAACGCCGAAGCGGCGTCGACGCAGGCGAACAGCGGCGGCTCGGCCTCGTCGGCGCGGATCGCATCGGCGAGCGCCGGCAGCCGCTCCCAGGAGATCTCCTCTCCCGGGCCGGCCCCGGCGTCCGCCTCCGCGAACGCGATCTCGGGCCACAGCCAGTCCTGCTGGTCCGCCGCCCAGTCGAGCAGCGCCAGCGCGGTCCGGCTGGACCGTCCCTGCGTGTCGCGCAACAGCCGGATGAGGCGCTGCGCCAAGAGCTTCTCGCCCATGATTCACCTGCCATGCCGAACCCGCGCGCGGACGGATTCCGGGCGCGGTCGGGCGTTTCAACTAGATGGCTGTTCGGTGCCGCCGGGTCCCGGACCCGGCCAGGCGGCTAGCGCTTGGGCGAGCTCGGGAGGGAAGCGGGCCGACAGCCGATTCTGCTATGCGAATCGAACAAATCGTCCTCCGTCGTTCGGCACTGTGCCGAAGGGAGCGCGCGGGTACGCCCGGACGGGCGCGAAGTCAAGCCGGGGCCTCCGACTCCCGCGGCTCG
Source organism: Allosphingosinicella sp. (assembly GCA_035941735.1). Taxonomy (GTDB): domain Bacteria; phylum Pseudomonadota; class Alphaproteobacteria; order Sphingomonadales; family Sphingomonadaceae; genus Allosphingosinicella. The sequence goes on along the minus strand of DASZDS010000018.1, from coordinate 46,921 downwards.
TCGAGCGGCGCCGGCGCGAGGATTCGGCCGGCGAAGGAGCGGACGACCAGCAGGCCGAGCGCGCCGGCGGCGACGAGACCTGCATGCAGCAACCAGAACTGGGCGCCGTCCAGGGTCTCGAGGAACCCGCCGAGGCGGCCGACCAGCATGTTGCAGGCGAAGAGATGCAGGTAATAGACGCCGATCATCGTCCCCGCGACCGCCTTGGGCGATGCCCGCGAATAAAGGGCGAGGCCGACCGGGAAGACGTTGGCGAAGCCGATGTCGTTGATGATGTGGAAGGCGAAGCCCCAGCCGATCCCCACCTTCTGCCCGCTGGCCGCCGCTTGCCAGGAAGCGATCGCCAAAGCGAGCGGCGCCAGGGCCGAAATCAGCGCGCCGATCGTGAGCTTGGTGATTTCCTGCGGTTCGCGCCAGCGCTTCGCCCACCAGCGCCAGAACAGGATCGACAGCAATATCGTCGTCGTCGAGATGATCGCATCGAGCGAGACCAGCCAGCCAACCGGCATGCTCTGGCCGAAGAAGACGAGATCGTAATTGGCCTCGCCCCAGAGGAGGTAGGAGCCGAAGATCGTCTGATTGCCGACCGCCGACAGCAGCAGCAGCGGCAGAATGAGGATGAGGACCGCGATCCGGGCGCCGTCGCCCTTCACCAGCGGCGGGCGTTCCGGCTTGCCCCGGCTGCCGCGCGGAGCCCCCGCGGGCAACCAGCGCCGGCCCCCGAGATAGATGAGGAGACCGATCACCATCATCACCCCGGCGGCGCCGAAGCCGTAATGCCAGCCGACCTTCTCGCCGAGCGTGCTGCAGACCAAGGGCGCGATGATCACGGCGATGTTCACCGCGAGCAGGTAGATCTGGAAGGCGTCGGCGCGGCGCAGGTCGTCCGGTCCGTAAAGCTCGCCGACCTGAGTCGCGATATTGCCCTTGAAGGCGCCAACGCCGAGCAGCAGGAAGAGCATTGCGACGAGGAAGCTGACCTCGAAGGCCATCATGAAATGGCCCGCCGCCATCAGCACCGCGCCGATCGTGATGGTCCGAGTCCGGCCGAGCACGCGATCGGCGAGGATGCCGCCGAGAATCGGCGTCAGATAGACGAGGCCCGAATAGAGGCCGCCGATCGTGGTCGCGAGCGCCAGCGGGCTGAGCGGGCCGAAGATGCCCTCGACGATGCTTCGGAAGGGCTCGAAGAAGGCGACGTTATCGACATGGCCGGGCAGCAGCAGCTGATGGGTCATGTAGAGGACGAGCAATGCCTGCATTCCGTAATAGGAGAATCGCTCGCAGCCTTCGGCGAAGGCGAGGAAGCCGAGGCCCTTGGGATGGCCGAGAAAGGCCCGGTCGCTGCGATCGGCGGCTTCGAGCTCTGGCTGAGCGGCGGCTTCGGCGACGGTCATGCGCGTTTCCCTCCCTGGCGGCGGCGGGACGCTAGCGGCTGGCTCGACGAGCGCCAGCGCTTTTTCGACGAAGCGCCATTTGCGGCGGCGAACGGTCAGGATAGGAAGGCGGCTTGCGAGGGAGACACGCATGCGCCTGACCATCCTGACCGCCGCCCTGCTCAGCCTGGCCGCGCCCGCCGCCGCGACGCCGACCGACGATTTCCGCGCCCTGCTCGACGAGCATTATCGCTGGCTGCTGCGCAACGCGCCGGTCTACGCGACCGCGCTCGGCGTGCGCGACTATGACGACCAGATTGCCGACCTTTCCGAGGAGGGACGGCGCCGGCAGGTGCGCGAGGCCCAGGCCTTTCTCGACCGGCTCGAGCGGATCCCGGCCTCCGAGCTCGGCGCCGCCGACCGAGTCACCCGCGGCATCTTGCGCCGCACCCTCGCCGAAACCGTCGAGGCCGACCGCTTCGGCCAGCGCGACATGCTGTTCACCACCTATGACGGCTGGCACCAGGGCTTTGTCGGCATGGCCCGCAACCTGCCGTTCCGCACCCGCGCCGACTATGAAAGCTACCTGACCCGGATCGCCCAATATCCGCGGCTCAACGACCAGGCGCTGGCGATCACCCGCAACGCGGTGCGCGGCCGCTTCGTGCTGCCCTGCTCGGTGCTCGGCGGCCACGAGCGCACCATTTCCGGCGTGATCGTCGAGGACCCCACCCAGTCCCGCTTCTACGAGCCGTTCACCCGCGCCCGCCCCGCCGCCATATCCGAGGCGGACTGGGCGGCGATGCAGGCGCGGGCGCGCACGATCATCACCGAGACCCTCAACCCCGCCTACCGCCGCCACCTCGATTTCTACCGCAGCGAATATCTTCCCCATTGCGCGCGCAGCGACAGCATCTCCGCCCAGCCCGGCGGCGCCGATTATTATGCCTTCCAGGTCCGCGCCAACACCACCACCGAGCTGACGCCGCGGCAGATTCACGACATCGGCCTCCGGGAAGTCGCCCGCATCCGCGCCGAGATGGAGACGGTCGCGCGCGAGGCCGGCTTCGCCTCGCGCGAAGCCTATATCCGCGATCTGCGCACCAATCCCCGCTATTACGCGACGACGCCCGAGCAGCTGATGCAGGCGACCGCGCGCGTCCTCAAGACGATCGACGGCCAGCTCCCCGCTTATTTCGGCACGCTGCCGCGGCTCTCCTACGGCATCCGCGAAATCCCCGCCGAAACCGCCGAGGGCACGACCACCGCTTATTACAACCAAGGCTCGCCGCAGAGCGGGATCGCGGGCACCTATTATGTCAACACCTCCAAGCTCGACCAGCGCCCCTTGTGGGAGATCCCGGCGCTGAGCCTCCACGAGGCGGTCCCCGGCCACCATCTCCAGATCGCGCTCCAGCAGGAAGTCGATATCGTCCCGTTCCGGCAGAATTTCGCCTTCTTCACCGCCTTCACCGAAGGCTGGGGCCTCTATGCCGAGAGCCTCGGGCGCGAAATGGGCCTCTACAACACGCCCGAGCGGCGGATGGGCGAATTGAGCTACCAGATGTGGCGCGCCTGCCGGCTGGTCGTCGACACCGGCATCCACGCCTTCGGCTGGGACAAGGCGCGGGCGATCGCCTACATGCGCGACAATACCGCGCTCTCCGAGGCCAATATCGAGGCCGAGGTGAACCGCTACATCAGCTGGCCCGGCCAGGCGCTCGGCTACATGATCGGCCGGCTGAAGATCATCGAGCTGCGCCGCCGCGCCGAGACGGCGCTGGGCGAGCGCTTCGACATCCGCCGCTTCCACGACGCGGTGCTGCGCAACGGCTCGGTGCCTTTGGACGTGCTCGAAAGCGAGATCGACGCCTGGATCGCGGCGGAGCGGACGCGGTCCTGAACTCGTAGGTTCGCTGCGTCATCCTGACGAAAGTCAGGACCCATGAACACGGAGGTGGGAAAGTCTCGCCATCCGTGTTCATGGATCCCGGATCAAGTCCGGGATGACGGACCGGGGCTTAGCCGAAGCTCAGGCTGCGCTGCGCGGCGCGCCAGAGGCGGCCGGCGCGGGCCCTGAGGGTGCGGCGGGCGTTGGAGCGGGCCGGGACCGGGACCGGCCCCAGCGGCGCGGCCTCGGCGGCGGCCGCTTCCTCGGCGTAGAGGCGGAGGTTTCCCGGCCGGCTCGGCCGCACCCGCTGGCGGCCGCGGACGATGTCCTCGGCCGCCTTCAGTGCGCGGACGAGATCGTCCTCGCTGAACGGCTTGACGAGGCAGCCCAAGGCCAGATCGGGCATCGGGAAATCGGGCGCCTTGCCGGTGGTGAACAAGCAGGGAATGCCGAGATCGCCGAGCTTGGAGGCGACCGCGAAGCCGGTATTGCCGTGGGCGAGCTGGAGGTCGACCAAGGCGAGGTCGGGCCGCCGCTCGGCGACGGCGGCGAGCGCGCTCACCCGATCGTCGGCAAGCGCGGTGACGCTGTAGAGCGGATTGAGCTCGACCAGATGTTTGAGCGTCGCGGCGAACAAGGGTTCGTCCTCGACGATCAGGATGCTGAGCATGCCACGCCCTTCCCCACCAACCTTTTCGATTCTTTACCGAAAAGGCAGACAAGGAAATCCCGTAAGAGCGCGATTTGCGGCGAACGATTCCCCAGGCGCGGCGAACCGCGCTAGAGGCGCATTACGCCCTCGATCACGGTCACGCATTGACCGCCGAGCATGACGCGGTCTCCGTCGAGGCGGCAATGGACGAGGCCGCCGCGCCGGCTTGCCTGCCAGGCGGTGAAGGTATCCCGGCCGAGCCGTTCGCTCCAGAAGGGGGCGAGCGCCGCGTGCGCGGAGCCGGTGACCGGATCCTCGTCGACGCCCCAGGCGGGGACGAAGACGCGGCTGACGACGTCATGGCCGGCATCGGCGTCGGCGCGCGCGGTGACGATCGCCATGACGTCGATCTCCCGGAGCCGACGCAGGTCCGGCCGGCAGCGCCGCACCGCCGCCTCGTCGGGCATGAGCAGGATCGCGGTCTTCTCGGTCCCCGACCGGTCGAGATGGAGCTCGGGCGGAGCCGAGTCGCTGGCGCCGTCATGGGTGATGATGTCGACGATGCCGGCGCCGTCGCGGGCGATCACATCCCTGAGGTCGGCGGCGGAGGCCGGCCGCATCGGCATCGCCGGAAGATCGAGGGCGTAGCCGGCGGCGGTCCGGGAGACGGCGAGGATGCCGGCGCGGCGGGTGCGGAAGCGGACGCGCTCCCTTTCGCCGATCAGGACATGACCGCTGGCGAGGGTGGCATGGCCGCAGAGCGCGACCTCCGCGGTCGGCGTGAACCAGCGCAGCTCGTAATCGGCCGCGCCGCCGTCGGCCGGGATCGTGAAGGCGGTTTCGCTAAGATTGTTCTCCATGGCGATCGCCTGGAGGGTTTCGTCGGGGAGCCAGGCGTCGAGCGGCATCACCGCCGCGGGATTGCCGGTGAACGGGCGGTCGGCGAAGGCGTCGACCTGGACGAAGCGCAATTCGGTCATTCGGGAATGGCCTCCCTGGTTTCGTCGACCTCGCGCAGCGGGTCGCCGGGATGATCGACCTGGCCCTCGGGGTCGAGATGAATGAGGACCTCGCAGCCCGGGAACTCGCGCTCGAGGTCGGCCTCGATCGCCTCGACCACTTCGTGCGCCGCGGCGACGCTCATCTTCGGATCGACCCAGATATGGAACTGGGCGAAATCGTGGGCGCCGCTGCTGCGAGTCCGGACGTCGTGAATGCCCCTGGCCTCGGGGCGGCTGGAGGCGATGGCAAGGAAGCGCTGGCGCTTCTCCTCGGGCCATTCGCGGTCCATCAGCTGGTCGAGCGCCTGGCTCGAGGCGCGCCAGGCGCCCCAGATCAGCCAGGCCGCGATCCCAAGCCCGAACAGGGGATCCGCGCCGGCAAAACCGAGATACTGGTCGAGGACCAGGGCGGCGATCACCGACAGGTTCAGCAGCAGGTCGCTCTGGTAATGGACGTTGTCGGTTCGGATCGCGACCGAGCCGGTGCGGCGGATCACCGAGCGCTGATACGCGACCAGGGCCAGGGTGACGAGGATCGCCGCGACCGAGACGGCGATGCCGGTGTCGGCATAAGCGGTCTGCGCCCCGGTGAGCAGCCGGTCGATCGCGCGCCAGCCGATCCCGATCGCCGAGATCGAGATCAGGACGACCTGCGCGAGCGCCGCCAGCGCCTCGGCCTTGCCGTGGCCGAACCGGTGGTCGCGGTCGGCCGGCATCGCCGCCACGCGCACGCCGAACAGGGTGACCAAAGAGGCGATCAGGTCGAGGCCGGTGTCGGCCAGCGAGCCGAGCATCGCCACGGAGCCGGTGGCGAGCGCCGCCCAGGCCTTGAGGCCCAGCAGCAGCAAAGCGGCGGCGACGCTCGCCAGCGCGGCGCGGGCAGTCAGCGAGGCGCGCTCGTCCCAGCTCATGGGTAGAGCAGGCCTTCGCTCCAGCCGCCGTCGGCGCGGCGCGTGAACAGCCGGCGCTCGTGCAGGCGGTGCGGCCGGTCGCTCCAGAACTCGATCCGGTCGGGCACCAGCCGATAGCCCCACCAATAAGGCGGGCGCGGCACCTCCTTGCCCTCGTAATCGGCGGCGAGATCGGCGTAGCGCGCCTCGAACGCGGCGCGCGAGGCGAGCGGCCGCGACTGGTCCGACGCCCAGGCGCCGAGCCGGGAATCGCGCGAGCGAGTCGCGAAATAGGCATCGGATTCGGCCTCGCCGACCGGCTCGACGGCGCCTTCGACGCGGACCTGGCGGCGCAGCGACTTCCAGTGGAACAGCAAAGCCGCGCGCGGATTGGCAGCGAGCTCCTCGCCCTTGCGGCTGTGCGAATTGGTGTAGAAGGCGAAGCCGCGCGCGTCGTGGCCCTTCAAGAGCACCATCCGCACCGACGGGCGCCCCGCGCCGTCCGCGGTGGCGAGCGCCATCGCTTCCGGGTCGTTCGGCTCGGCTTCGCGCGCCTCGGCGAACCAAATATCGAAGAGGGCATGCGGGTCGTCGGCCATGTACCATGTCCTACAGGGCCGGCCCGGAACGGCACAAGCGGCTTGCACCCCTTTTGAACATGGCCCATTTCACGCGCATGGCCGACCTCTATTCGCAGCTGAACGTCCCGCGCGGCGCGAGCGAGGCCGAGATCAAGAAGGCCTACCGCAAGCTCGCCAAGGAACTGCACCCCGACAAGAACAAGGACAATCCCAAGGCGACCGAGCGGTTCGCCAAGGTGACCCAGGCCTATGACATCCTGACCGACAAGGACAAACGGGCCCAATATGACCGCGGCGAGATCGACGAGGAGGGCAATCCCAGGATGCCGTTCGGCTTCGGCGGCGGCGCCGGCGGCGGCCGCGGCGGCGGCTTCCGGGGGCCGAACGGCGAGCCGTTCGAGTTCAGCGGCGGCGGCGAGGCGGCCGACATTTCCGACCTGTTCGAGGGCCTGTTCAGCGGGATGGGCCGGCGCGGCGGCGGCGGCCCGTTCAGCGGCTTCGGCCGGCGCAGCGCGCCGCCGCAAAAGGGCGCCGACGTCGCCTATCGGCTCGACGTGCCGTTCGAGGATGCGGCGCGGCTGGCCGGCCAGCGGGTGACGCTCGGCAGCGGCAAGACGCTCGACATCAAGCTGCCGCCGGGCGTCGAGGACGGCACCAGGATCCGCCTCACCGGTCAGGGCCAGCCGGGGCCCGCGGGCAATGGCGACGCGATCGTCACCATCGGCATCAAGCCGCACCGCTTCTACCGGCGCGACGGCGCCAACATCCGGCTCGATCTGCCGGTCTCGATCGACGAGGCGGCGCTGGGCGCCAAGGTCCGGGTGCCGACCGTCGACGGGCCGGTGATGCTCAGCATCCCCAGGGGATCGAGCTCGGGCAAGGTGCTGCGCCTGAAGGGCAAGGGCTTCACCGGCAAGAACGGCCAGCGCGGCGACCAGCTCGTCAATCTGATGGTCGACGTCCCCGACGATGCCGAGCTCGCCCGCTTCCTCGAGGGCTGGGGCGGGCGCGGCAAGACGAACCCGCGCGCGGGGCTCGGCGTTTAAGCGCCCGTGCGCGAAATCTCACCCGAATCACCGGAAGCAAGGCGCAAGCGGCTCGCCAGCGCCAAGGCGCATTTCGGAGTCATCAGGGAGAAGAGCCGGCGCTCGCGCAGCTGGGAGGTGATCAAGCGGGTCGCGATCGGCGTCTATTCCGACGGCTTCATCCATGCCGGCAACCTCGCCTATCTGGCCCTGCTCTCGATCTTCCCGTTCGTCATCGTCGCCGCCGCGGTGGCGCGGCTGTTCGGCCAGACCGAGGAGAGCGTCAATGCGGTCAACGCCTTGCTTCAGACGATGCCGCGCAACGTCGCCGACGTGCTGCAGCGGCCGATCCACGACGTGCTCGAGGCGCGCTCGGGGAGCCTGCTCTGGCTCGGCGCCCTGGTCGGGCTGTGGACGACGGGCAGCTTCATCGAGACGATCCGCGACATCATCCGCCGCGCCTACGGCGTGACCTTCAGCCGGCCGTTCTGGGAATATCGCCTCGGCTCGGTGGTGATGATCATCGCCGCGGTGCTGCTGGCGATGCTCGCGTTCAGCATCTCGATCCTGCTCTCCGGGGTCCAGCAATTCCTGGTCGAGAAGGTGCCCGGAGCGCAGGATCTGGTCGGCGCGCTGACCCTGCTGCGCGCCGCGCCCGCTCTGGTCCTGTTCGGCGCGCTCTATCTCCTGTTCCTCAGCCTGACCCCCAAGCGCTACCGCTTTTCCGGCTGCCGCAAATGGCCGGGCGCGCTCTTCGTCACGCTCTGGTGGGTGCTGACCACCGCCCTGCTGCCGGCCGCGCTCTCCAGCGTCGCCGATTACGACCTCACCTACGGCAGCCTCGCCGGCGTGATCATATCGCTGTTTTTCTTCTTCATTATCGGTCTCGGTCTGGTAATCGGCGCGGAACTGAACGCCGCGCTCGCCGAAACGCCGCTGCCGACCGCGGAAGATGTCGAGGCGGTGATCCACGAGGAAGCGGCGGCCGAGGCCGAGCACAAGGCGATCGAGAAAGCGGTGCAGGCGGAGGACAAGGCGGCCCAGCTGGCGGAAAAGGAGCAGGAATGACCGGCCTGATGAACGGCAAACGCGGCCTGATCATGGGGCTCGCCAACGATCGCTCGCTCGCCTGGGGAATCGCCCGCAAGCTCGCCGAACAGGGCGCCGAGCTCGCTTTCTCCTATCAGGGCGAGGCGATGGAGAAGCGGGTGCGGCCGCTCGCCGAGCAATTGGGCGCGGCCTTCCTGATCGATTGCGACGTTTCCGACATGGCCAATCTCGACTCCGCCTTCGCGACGCTGAAAGCGCGCTGGGAGACGATCGACTTCCTCGTCCACGCGATCGGCTTTTCCGACAAGAACGAGCTCCGGGGCCAGTTCGTCGATACCAGCCTCGACAATTTCCTGATGACGATGAACATCTCGACCTACAGCTTCGTCGCGGTGGCGCAGCGGGCGCGGCCGCTGATGCCGAACGGCGGCGCGCTGCTGACCCTGTCCTATTACGGCGCCGAGAAGGTGATCCCGCACTACAACGTGATGGGGGTCGCCAAGGCCGCGCTCGAGACCAGCGTCAAATATCTGGCGATGGACCTCGGCCCCGAGAATATCCGCGTCAACGCGATCTCGGCCGGGCCGATCAAGACCCTCGCCGCGAGCGGGATCGGCGACTTCCGCTACATCATGAAGTGGAACGAATATAACAGCCCCTTGCGGCGCAACGTGACGATCGAGGATGTCGGCGGCGCCGGCCTCTATCTGCTCTCCGACCTCGCCGCGGGCGTCACCGGCGAGATCCACCATGTCGATGCCGGCTATAACGTGATCGGCATGAAGGCCGAGGACGCGCCGGACATCGCCACGACGTGAGCGTCAACAGCTTCGGCCGTCTCTTCCGTTTCACCAGCTGGGGTGAGAGCCACGGGCCGGCGATCGGCGCGGTCGTCGACGGCTGCCCGCCCGGCCTGGCCCTGGGCGAGGCGGACATCCAGCGCTGGCTCGACCAAAGGCGTCCGGGCGCGAGCGGCCTGGTCTCGCCGCGCGCGGAGCCCGACCGGGTGCGGATCCTCTCGGGCGTCCATGAGGGCCTCACCACCGGCACGCCGATCAGCCTCGTCATCGACAATGTCGACGCGCGGCCCGGCGACTATCCCGCCGATGCGCCCGACCGGCCCGGCCACGCCGATTTCGCCTATCGCGCCAAATACGGCCGGCGCGACCCGCGCGGCGGCGGCCGCGCCTCGGCGCGCGAGACGGCGGCGCGGGTCGCGGCCGGCGCGGTGGCGCGGCTCGTGATCCCGGAAGTGACGATCGCCGCGCGCGTGGTCGAAGTCGGCGGCGAGACGCACGGCTGGGAGGCGGCGCTCGAGCGGGCGCGAAGCGAAGGCAGCTCGCTGGGCGCGATCGTCGAGTGCGTCGCCGAAGGGGTCCCGGCGGGATGGGGTGCGCCCGTCTACGCCAGGCTCGACGCCGAGCTCGCGGGCGCGATCATGTCGATCAACGCCGTCAAGGGCGTCGAGATCGGCGCCGGCTTCGGCGCGGCGCGGCTGCGCGGCGAGGACAATGCCGATCCGGCGCTGGCCGGCGGCGTCACCGGCGGCATCGCCACCGGCGCGCCGATCGTGCTGCGCGCGGCCTTCAAGCCGCCCTCGTCGGTCGCCGCGCTCGGCGTGGCCGGGCGGCACGACCCCTGCGTGGGGCTGCGCGGCGCGGCGGTGGTCGAGGCGATGGTGGCGCTGGTGCTCGCCGACCATAAGCTGCTGCACCGGGCGCAGTGCGGCGAAAGGAGCGGACCATGATTCTCGCGCTGCTCGCGCTGGCGCTGGCCGATCCGTGGGACGCGCCGCTGACGCTGCACGGCATCGGGACCTTGCGGATCGGCACGCCGGTCGCGGCGCTGAGGCGGATGGGCGCCACCGGGGAGCGCTATCCCGACGAAGAGGTCGATTGCGCTTATTGGCAGGCGCCGCGCTGGCCGGGCCTGGCGATGATGGTGAGCGGCGGCCGGGTGGTTCGGATCGAGACCGAGGATCCCCGCTACCGCACTGCGTCGGGCGCGCGCGTCGGCATGACCGAGGCCGAGATCCGCCGGCTCTACGGACCGGCGATGCGGGTCGAGCCCCATCCCTATACCGGGCCGGAGGGTCATTATCTCGTCTACCGGGCGCGCGGCGAGCCCTATGGCCTGATCGTCGAGACCGATCACGAAACCGGCCGGGCCCGCTCGATCCGGGTCGGGACCTGGCAGGCGGTCGAGCTGATCGAGGGCTGCTCCTGAGATGACCCGTCGCCTCGTCATCCACGGCCGGGTGCAGGGCGTCTGGTATCGCGGCTGGGCGGTCGACGCGGCGCGCGCGCTCGGCCTTTCGGGCTGGGTCCGCAACCGCCGCGACGGCAGCGTCGAGATGCTGGTCGCGGGCGGCGACGAGGCGATCCGGGCGATGATCGAGCACTGCCGGCAGGGGCCGCCCGCCGCCCGGGTCGAGCGGATCGAGGTCGAGGAGAGCGACGAGACCGCCCCCGCCGGCTTCGAGGCGCGGCCGACGCTCTAGCCTGCGAAGGGATCCCGCACGAGGATCGTGTCGTCGCGCTCCGGGCTGGTCGAAACCAGGGCGACCGGACAGGCGATCAGCTCCTCGATCCGGCGAATATATTTGATCGCCTGGGCCGGCAGCTGGCGCCAGCTGCGGGCGCCGGCGGTCGATTCGCTCCACCCCGCCATCGTCTCGTAGACCGGCTGGACCGCCGCCTGATCGGCGGCATGGGCCGGCAGATGGTCGAGCGTCCGCCCGTCCAGCGTGTAGCCGGTGCAGAGGCGCACCTCGTCGAGGCCGTCGAGCACGTCCAATTTGGTGAGCGCGATGCCGGTGACTCCGGCGACCGCCATCGACTGGCGCACCAGGGCCGCGTCGAACCAGCCGCAGCGGCGCTTCCGCCCCGTCACCGTGCCGAACTCGCGCCCGCGCGTCCCGAGCCGCTCGCCGACCGAGTCACCGAGCTCGGTCGGGAACGGGCCGGAGCCGACCCGGGTCGTATAGGCCTTGACGATGCCGAGCACGAAGCCGGCGGCGGCCGGGCCGAGGCCGGTGCCCGCGGCGGCGGCGCCGGCGACGGTGTTGGACGAGGTGACGAACGGATAGGTGCCGTGATCAACGTCGAGCAGCACGCCCTGCGCGCCCTCGAACAGGATTCGGCGGCCCCGCGCGCGCGCCTCGTTGAGGGTCAACCAGACCGGCCGGGCGAATTGCAGCACGAATTCGGCGATGCCGCCGAGGTCGCGCTCGAGCCGGGCGCGGTCGATCCCCTTCCTGCCGAAGCCGGCGCGAAGCGCGTCGTGATGGGCGCAGATGCGGTCGAGCTGCGGCCCGAGCGCGCCCAGATGGGCGAGGTCGCAGACCCGGATCGCGCGGCGGCCGACCTTGTCCTCATAGGCCGGGCCGATGCCGCGCCGGGTGGTGCCGATCTTGCCGGCCCCCGAGGCGTCCTCGCGCAGCGCGTCGAGATCGCGGTGGAAGGGCAGGATCAGGGGGCAGGTCTCGGCGATCTGGAGATTGTCGGGCGTGACCGCCACGCCCTGCGCCGCCAGCCGCCCGACCTCGTCCCTCAGCGCCCAGGGATCGAGGACGACGCCGTTGCCGATCACCGAGAGCGTGCCGCGGACGATGCCCGAGGGGAGGAGCGACAATTTGTAGGTCTCCTCGCCGACGACGAGCGTGTGGCCGGCATTGTGGCCGCCCTGGAAGCGGACGACGAGGTCGGCGCGGCTGGCCAGCCAGTCGACGATCTTGCCCTTGCCCTCGTCGCCCCACTGGCCGCCGATCACGGTGACGTTCGCCAAAGCCCGTTCTTCCTCTGGAGGGGAGTGCCGGAGCGCCTGTATGGCGCAATCGGGCCCACGTCCACCCGCGCCTTGCCACAGCCTGACCGGCACGTTGTTTGAGGTTCATGCAACCGGGTCCGGGGCGGGCGCGTTGGTTCGTATTCGAGCTTCGCCTCATGGGAGAAATCAGATGCGTACACTCATTCTTGCCGTCTCCGCGACGGCCATGGCGGTTCCGGCCACCTTCGCGCTGCCAGCCGGCGAGGCGCAGGCGCAGAGCCGCTATTATCGCGACGGCTATTATGTCGGCCCGACCTGGCGCGACAGCCGCGGCCGCTATCGCTGCCGCCGCTCGAACGGCACCACCGGCCTGATCGTCGGCGGCGCCGCCGGCGCCCTGGTCGGCCGCGCGGTCGACACCCGCGGCGAGCGCACCACCGGCACGATCGTCGGCGCCGTCGCCGGCGCCCTGGTCGGCCGCGAGATCCAGCGCAGCCACAGCCGCAGGCGCTGCCGCTAAGAGCTGCGGGCAGTACTGAAACGAAGAGGGGCGCTCCAACCGGAGCGCCCCTTTTGCATTACACAGCAGCCGCCCCCGTCTTCCTGACGAAGGTCAGGATCCATGAGCGCGGGAGCCGCCAGATTGGCGCGGTCCGCGTTCATGGATCCCGGATCAAGTCCGGGATGACGAGAGCCGGGCTACTTGCCCTTGGTTCCGCCCGGGCCCGGCTTTGCCGCCGCGGGTTTCTTCGCGGCGGGCTTCTTCCCGGGCTTCTTCGCGGCGGGTTTCTTCGCGGGCTTCCTCGTTCCGGGCTTCTTCTTCGCGGCGGGCTTGGCGGCGGGGCCGCTCTTGGCCGCCGCGGGCTTGGCCGCGGCGGGCTTGGCGGCGGGCTTGGCGGGCTTCTTGCCCCGCTTGGCGGGCTTCTTCTTCGGGCTCCGGGGCGGCGTGGGACGTGCGGCCGCGCCGCCGGCGCCGGCGGCGGCCGCCGCGGCCATGCCTTCGCCGGCTTCGCCGAGCATGCGCCGCACCGCCTCGGTGGCGGCGTTGATCATCGCCGCGCCGATCTTGTTGGCGCTGTCGACCGCCGCGTCGGCCGCCGCCTCGGCGGCGTCCTGCGCCTGGCGGGCGCTGCGCTTGGCGGTGTCGCGGACGTTCTTGTTCGCGGCGAGCGCGGCGGCGGCCGTGACCAGGCCGGCGGCGAGCAGGCTGCGCGCGAGCGGGTTCTGGGCGAGCTCGGCGGCGCGCCGCCCGGCCTCGCGCAACGCGTCGGGGATCTTGTCCGCGGCGGTCTTGCCGCCGGCGCCGGCGCCTGCGCTGCCTTTGCCTGAAGCTTTCTTGGCCATGGGAAACTCCTGCTGCTTCGTACCTTCCGCGTAACAGACACGCGAGCGCGCGAACAGTTCCTTGCTAGCCTTGATCCACGGGGTAGGTTTCGCCATCAGGGGCGACCGCATCGGCGCCGGGCCGGGCGGCGGCGCGGGCATCGTCGCCACGGCCCTTCTCGCGGACCAGATGTTCGGGAATCTCGTCCGCGCGCGCTTCCGCGCTGTCGGGGAGGGGATGGCCCTGCCCTCCCGCCTCGTCCGGCCGCTTCTCGTCGGTCATTCGTCCCTCCTCGGCGGACAAGCGAAAGGCCGCCGGAAAAGGTTCCCCGGCGGCCTTTTCACATGGTCAGCGGCCGGAAGCCGACTGCCCGGAAGTGATTGAAAGCCTAGGCTTTCAGCTCCCGAACGGACTTGACCGACCTCTCTGCTGAACCATGAGACATCGGATCACCTCCTTTCGCTTGTGTTGGACTTGCGCCTTGTATGAGTCGCGCCGAATCGCGGATCAAGACTTGATCTTGATTTTTTTGGCGCTAGGATTCCACGCTTCGCGCGCCGCTTCGGCGCGTTTTTTATTGGCGGCAATCCTCGACCACCCGCGCCAGCTCGGGCCAGGCGGGGACGACCAGCGCCGGCGACCCTTCGGGCTGAACGAGGAAGCGGCCGCGGCTGAACGCCATTTGATCGAGCAATGGATCGGCGGCGGCGAGGCCGACGATCATTTCGTTGAAATGGGCCGCGGTCGCCGGCAGCCTGCGCTCGCCGAAGCTGGTGCGGATGAGGAGCGAGGGTGCCTGCGCTCCGGTCAGCCCGATCAGGACCGCCCGGCCTCCGCAGCGGACGACGAAGCCGACATTTCCCGATTCGAACTCGGCCTGGCCGCCGTCCGCCGCCGGCGTCAGCGTCCAGTCCCCCGGGCTCAGCGGCCCGTCCTGCCAGTCGACCGGCGGCGGCGCCGGGGCCGGGGCCGGCGGCGGCGCGGGGAGGGGCGCCAGGACCGGCGCCGGCGCGGGCGGCGCGGGGCGCGACGCGCAGGCGGCGAGCGCCGCCGCGGCCGCCGCCGTGCCGAGGGAGCGGACGACGCGCATCGGATGGACGCTCAATCGCCGGCGTCGGTCGAATTGGCGGGCGCGGCGGCATTGGCGGTCGCCGGCCCGGCGGGCCCGGGCAGCGCGCCGCTCTGGCACTCGCCGATATAGGCGCCGATCGTCGGGCTGGCGGGCAGGATGAGGGGCTCCGAATCGCCGATCCGGATCGCGATCGGGGTCGTCGTGCGCGACAGGGCGGCGACCAGCGTGTCGCTGCCGTTGAGGGTGGCGCGGAGCATCGGGATCGGGCCGTCGCCGCCGGTCACGGCGAGCCGGCGCGTCTCGCTGCCGACGCTGACCAGCATCACCGGCAGATCGCCGGCCGGCTCGAGGCCGTGGCGCTGCAGCAGCAGGCCGCGGCGGGCGTCGCAGGCGATGCTGAACAAGGGCGAGGCGCCGCGCGGGCCGAACTCGATCGCCCGCCGCTCGTCCTGGAGCGTGGAGCGCCATTCGCCGAGCGCCGGCTCTTCCGCGTCGCGCTCGGGCCGCACCTGCTCGACCGTGCGTGCGCTCGCATTGTCGCCCGACGGCACCAGGCTCGCATCCTCGGAGCGCGCGCAGCCGGCGGCGAGGAGGATCAGGACGGGCAGCGCGCGGCGGATCATCGGCGAATCCCTTCTTCAGGCCTGCCCCGCCTTTAGCGCTTTTCCGCGGCCCCGCCAGCTAGTGCCGCTTGAAATACTGGACTTCGCGCTCGTGCTTCTCGGCGGCCGCGCGGGTCGCGAAGGTGCCGAGATTGCGGCGCTTGCCGGTCCTCGGATCCTTGCTGCGCGAATAGAGGCGCCAGCCGGAGTTGAGCTTGCGGATCATGGTCGAGTCAACGGGGAATCCGCTTGCTCGTTCCTCAGGCGGCGCCAGGCCGGTAACGCGGTTCGGGAATGGGCAGGCCTTCTGCCTGCGCTGTCTCAATCCAAAGAGCGATCGCCTCCTGCACTTCGGTCACGGCCTCCACTGGCGTCTCGCCATGGGCCGAGCAGTAACGAAGATCGGGAACGTCCGCGATCCAGCAGCGTCCTCATCCGAGCGAGACAGGTTGATGGCGTAAGGGGGCAAGTTCATGCGGCCTTTTGCACCGAAAGGCGAAGCCCCAGCGAGGAGATGATCGAGGTGATTGTTTCGAGCGTCGGATTGCCCTGCTCGGACAGAGCCGTGTAGAGCGCCTGGCGGCCCAGGCCCGTCCGGCGCGAAATCTCCGTCATCCCTTCGGAGCGCGCGACGTCGCCAAGTGCGCGGGCGATGTGGGCCGGATCATTGTCCGCCATCGCCGCGTCGAGATAGGCGATGATTTCCTCCTCGGATTTCAGATATCTGGCGGGATCAAACACCTTCGTCTTGTATCCCATCGAAATCGCCCTTCGCCATTTCCCTGGCCAGCGCGATATCCCGCTTCTGGCTCGACTTGTCACCGCCGCAAAGCAGCAGGATCAGGCGATCGTTGCGATTGATGAAATAGGCGCGATAGCCCGGCCCGAAATCCATCCGCAACTCGTGAACGCCCTCGCCCAGCGACTTCGCGTTGCCGAAATTCCCATCACCGAGCTTGCGCAGCTGATTGAGCATGCGAGCACGCCCGCGATGGTCGCGCAAGCCGTCGAGCCAGCTTTCAAAAGCCTCGGTAATTCGAACCTCGAAACGCTGTCCCTTATATAGGACAGATGGCGATGGGTCAAAGGCTTTGCCTGCGGGATTATTCGGCATGGCGACCGCCCGGGATCTTCAACAGCCCAAAGCGGAGGCAGCCGTGGACATTGCGGTCTACGGCCCCTTTGATGAGGCCGCAGATCATCCCAGCAGAACCAGTACGTCGAGCTTCCACCAATCGTGGTCGCCCATCCTTCGCGCCTGCCAGAATCGAAGCCCATTCACATTGCTTCCGGTGATGAACCGGGCGGCCGCCGAGGGACTACCATGCTCCCGACCTTCGCTGTCGACCCAGCGACCATCGTCAATGCGAGCGGTATAGACTCTTCCCTTGTAGGTAGCCTTGAGTTGTGTCCCATGGGGAAGTGAAAGGTCGCGCGATTCAAAGCTTCGCTTGGCCGGCTGCTCGGTGGCGTGGAGCGAGGACCCGTCGTGACCTTGTGCCTTAAGACTTGGCACGGGAAGCTTCAGGAGCTCACGAATCACGTCATTGTAGCTGTGGTCTTCGTGGCGTCTGAGGGCCGTAAGACCCTTATAAACCTCGAAATCTATCTCAACCTGCATAGCGCTCTCCGATCTAGAGGCATAAAAGAGCGCAAAGAACTATTAATGTCAAGCTACCGCATCCGGCGCCCCATCCGGATCGACTTCTGCTTGCCGTAGCGGGTCTTCCTGGTGCCCGGCTTGCCTTCGCTCGAATGGCCGAGCACGGGCGCGCGCTTGTGCTCGGTGGCGAGGCCGAGCTCGTCGGCTTCGAGGCGGCGGATCTCGTCGCGCAGGCGGCCGGCCTCCTCGAATTCGAGGTCGGCCGCGGCCTTGCGCATGCGTTTTTCGAGATCGTCGAGATAGGCCCGGAGGTTGTGGCCTACCAGGTGGGGCGCGTCGTCGTCGCCGGTGTCGATCATGACGCTGTCGCGGTTGGAGACGTCCGCGAGAATGTCGGCGATGTTGCGCTTGATCGTGGTCGGAGTGATGCCGTGGGCGGCGTTATAGGCCTCCTGCTTCTCGCGGCGGCGATTGGTCTCGTTCAGGGCGCGCTCGATCGAGCCGGTGATCCGGTCGGCGTAGAGGATGACCTTGCCCTCGACGTTGCGCGCGGCGCGGCCGATCGTCTGGATCAGCGAGGTCTCCGAGCGCAGGAAGCCTTCCTTGTCGGCGTCGAGGATCGCAACCAGCCCGCATTCGGGGATGTCGAGGCCCTCGCGCAGCAGGTTGATGCCGACGAGGACGTCGTAGACGCCCAGCCGCAAGTCGCGGATCAGCTCGATCCGCTCGAGCGTCTCGACGTCGCTATGCATGTAGCGGACCCTGAGGCCCGCCTCGTGCAGGAATTCGGTCAGGTCCTCGGCCATGCGCTTGGTGAGGGTGGTGACGAGGGTGCGAAAGCCCTTCCTCGCGGTCTCGCGCGCCTCGTGGACGAGATCGTCGACCTGGTCCTCGACCGGCTTGATCTCGACCGGCGGATCGATGAGGCCGGTCGGGCGGATCACCTGCTCGACGAAGACGCCGCCGGTCTGGTCGAGCTCCCACGGCCCCGGCGTCGCCGAGACCGCGACCGTCTGCGGGCGCATCGCGTCCCATTCGTTGAAGCGCAGCGGCCGGTTGTCGATGCAGGACGGCAGGCGGAAGCCATATTCGGCGAGAGTCAGCTTGCGGCGGTGGTCGCCGCGCGCCATCGCCCCGACCTGCGGCACGGTCTGGTGGCTCTCGTCGACGAACAGAAGCGCGTTTTCGGGAAGATATTCGAACAGGGTCGGCGGCGGCTCGCCGGGCAGGCGGCCGGTGAGGAAGCGCGAATAATTCTCGATCCCCGCGCACGAGCCGGTCGCGGCGATCATCTCGAGGTCGAAATTGGTGCGCTGCTCGAGCCGCTGCGCCTCCAGCAGCCGGCCCTCGGCCTGGAGCTCCTTGAGGCGCTCGGTCAATTCGAAGCGGATCGCCTCCATCGCCTGCTTCAGCGTCGGGCCGGGGGTGACGTAGTGCGAGTTGGCGTAGACCTTGACGTAATCGAGCGCGGCGATCTTCTTGCCGGTGAGGGGGTCGAACTCGACAATCTCCTCGATCTCGTCGCCGAAGAAATTGATCCGCCAGGCCATGTCCTCATAGTGGGAGGGGAAGATCTCCAGATTGTCGCCGCGCACCCGGAAATTGCCGCGGGCGAAGGCCTGGTCGTTGCGCTTGTACTGGAGGGCGACGAGCTTGCGGATGATCTCGCGCTGGTCGACGCTCTGGCTCTTCTTGAGGCTGAAGGTCATCGCCGAATAGGTCTCGACCGAGCCGATGCCGTAGAGGCAGGAGACCGAGGCGACGATGATCACGTCGTCGCGCTCGAGCAGCGAGCGCGTCGCCGAGTGGCGCATCCGGTCGATCGCCTCGTTCACCGAGCTTTCCTTCTCGATGTAGGTGTCGGACCGAGGCACGTAGGCCTCGGGCTGGTAATAATCGTAATAGGAGACGAAATATTCGACCGCATTGTCGGGAAAGAAGCTCTTGAACTCGCCGTAGAGCTGGGCGGCGAGGATCTTGTTGGGGGCGAGCACGAGCGCGGGACGCTGCAGCGCCTCGATCACCTTGGCCATGGTGAAGGTCTTGCCCGAGCCGGTGACGCCCAGCAGGACCTGGGTCTTCTCGTCCTCGCGGAACTGGTCGACCAGCTCCTCGATCGCCTGGGGCTGGTCTCCCGCCGGCTGGTAGTCCGAGACGATCCTGAACCGGCGGCCGCCCTCCGCCTTGGCGGGCCGCTCGGGACGGTGCGGCACGAAGGTACGGCCGGTTTCGGGCTCGGCGAGGCTGGTGCGGATGGTGATCGCCATGGGCCCGGATATGGCCTCGCGTCCCGGCCTCCGCAACGCCGATTGCCTCGCCGGCGATATTGCGACACACTCCGGCCCAAGGTGGCGACTCCGCCGACCACCGGAGCTGGGGAGACACAGATGAAAAAGCTTGCACTGTTCGCACCGACCGTCGCGCTCGCCGCCGCCTGTTCCGGCAGCGCGGTTTCACTGCAGCCCGGCCAGTGGGAAACGACGATGCAATTCACCTCGATCGAGGTCCCCGGCATCCCCGAGGCCCAGCTCGCGCCGATGCGGGCGGCGATGAGCCAGCCGCAGACGCGCTCCGAGTGCATGACACCGGAGCAGGCCGCCAATCCGGCCGGCAACATGCTCAATCAGGGCAGCAACGCCGGCAATTGCCAGTTCACCGAAAACACCTTCGCGGGCGGCACGATCCGGGTCCACGGCACCTGCCAGCAGCCGGGGCGGGGCAGCGCCCAGATGACGCTCGACGGCAGCTATACGGCGACGACGATGGAAGCGCGGATCACCTCCCACGTGACGCCGCCGCCGGGGACGCCGGGGCCGCAATCGGTGACCATGTCGGGAACGATGAGGGGACGCCGCACCGGTGATTGCGCCGCGCGCTGAGCGCCGCTTTGATTCCGCACGCGCGCCCGCTAGAGTGACCCCAAAGACAAGGGGGAGATGGGGGATGCGTGCACCGGCTCTGATTGCGTTCGTCTTCGTCGCGGGCTGCGGCGGGGCGCCGACCGAGAACAAGGTGGAGCGGGCCGCCGCGCTCGCGCCCGGCCAGTGGGAGCTGACCTCCGAGGTCACCGCCTTCCGCCAGGCCGACCAGGGCCGGCCGGCCATCAACACGCCGGCCGGCACGCGCGCGACGGCGAGCCTGTGCGTCGGCGCCGGCAGCGAGCTGCCGACCGCCTTCTTCGCCGGCGAAGGCTATCGCTGCGCCTATGGGACCGGCACCTATTATGTCCGCAACGGCCGCATCAACGTGACCCTGACCTGCACCCGCGACGGCCTCATCGGCAACATCACCATGTCGGCGGACGGCACCTTCCAGGCGAACAGCGCCGAATTCCGCCGCAACGTGCGGACGATCCTGGTCAGCGACGGCGACGTCGAGATCGAATCCCGCCTGACCGGGCGCCGCACCGGCGACTGCACCCCGGACGCGGGCGGCGGCGAGGGTCAGAACAAGCAGGGCTGAAGGCCCGCGACGGAAAGGGAAAGCCGATGATCGGCTACGTGACCTTGGGCACCAACGACCTCGACAGGGCGCGCGGCTTCTACGACGCGCTGCTCGGCGAGCTGGGCGCGACCCGCAAGATGGAGTTCCCGGAAACCGGCTTCACGCTCTACGGCACCGGCGACCGGCGGCCGGGCATCGCCGTCACCAGGCCCTATGACGGCGGTCCGGCGACGGCCGGCAACGGCAACATGACCGCCATCGCCGCCGACAGCCGCGCGACCGTGGACCGGCTCCATGCGAAGGCGCTCGCGCTCGGCGGCACCGACGAGGGCGCGCCCGGCCTGCGCACGCCGGAGGGCCCGGGCGCCTTTTACGGCGCCTATTTCCGCGACCTCGACGGCAACAAATTGTGCGTCTTCCGGATGGGCCCGGCCTGACGCGATGAAGGTCCGGGTGATCGTCAACAAGGGTGGCGGCACCTCCAGCGGCGATGACGAGGAAGCGGCACGAATCGAGGCCGCGTTCGATGCGGCCGGCGTCGATGCCGACGTCCGGCCGACCGATTCCGCGGACATTTTCGATGCGCTGAAGGCGGCCGCCGGGGCGCCCGGCCTCGATGCCGTCGTCGCGGGCGGCGGCGACGGCACTTTGAGCTGCGCCGCCGGGCATCTCGCCGGCACGAAGCGGCCGCTCGGTATCCTGCCGCTGGGCACGCTCAACCATCTCGCCCGCGACGCCGGCATTCCGGTGAAGCTGGAGGAGGCGGTGGCGGTGATCGCCGGCGGCCATGTCCGGGCGATCGACGTCGCCGAAGTGAACGGGCGGGTGTTCGTCAACAACAGCTCGGTCGGCCTCTACCCGGACATGGTGCGGCTGCGCGAGGTCGAGCAGGAGCGGCTCGGGCGGAGCAAAAGGCTGGCGATGCTCTCGGCCAGC
Organism: Allosphingosinicella sp.; assembly: GCA_035941735.1. GTDB lineage: Bacteria > Pseudomonadota > Alphaproteobacteria > Sphingomonadales > Sphingomonadaceae > Allosphingosinicella. The sequence continues at coordinate 25,706 of DASZDS010000018.1, read as the reverse complement.
CTGACGACCTTGCGCCATTTCCGCCGCCACCGCCTGTGGATCGGCGCCGAGGGGCTGCAAGCGCCGGTGCGCACGCCGATGCTGTTCGTCGGCAACAACCGCTACCAGGTGAACCTGCTCGCGCTCGGCCAGCGCGACGCGCTCGACCGGGGCGAGCTCTGCCTCTACGCGATTCGCGCGCGGAGCCGGCTGCACCTGTTGTGGGCGGGCATCCGCGGCATTTTCGGCAAGCTCGACCAGCAGCGCGACTTCGTCACCGCCTATGTGCCCGAACTGGAGGTGTCCTCGGACGGCGAGGCGCTCACCGTCTCGGTCGACGGCGAGACCGAGCGGATGGAGACTCCGCTCCGCTACCGAATCCGGCCGCGGGCGCTCAGGCTCATCGTGCCGGCACCCTGAACGTGCGCCCGACCTCGGTCGTGACGAAGCGGCCGGGGGCGATGCCGCGTCGGCGCAGCTGCGCGGCGAGCGCGCGCGGCGGATCGTCGATCGCGTCGAAGGCGAGCTGGAACGTGCCCCAGTGGACGCCGAGCGCATGGGCCGGATTCAGCGCCGCGAAGATGCCTATCGCCTCCGCGGGATCGACATGGCTCTCCCGCATCACCTCGCGCGGCAAATAGGCGCCGATCGGAATGATAGCGAGCCGGAACGGGCCGTGCCGCGCCGCCTGGCGCGCCCAGGCGCCGCCGCCCCAGCCGGTGTCGCCGGCGAAGAAGATGTTGCCCGCTGGAGTCCGCACCGTGAAGGCCGACCAGAGCGCGCGGTTGCGGTCCGCGCCCCAGCGCGAGCCCCAATGATGGTTGCCCTCGACGATCGCCTCGAAGCGGCCGGGGCGGACGAAGATCTGCCCCCAGTCCAGCGCCACCGAGTCGATCCCCGCCGCGCGCAGGATCGCGTCGTTGCCGAGGCTGGTGACGATCGCCGGCCGGTCGCGGTCCCACAGCCGGCGCAGCGTCGGCAGGTCGAGATGGTCGTAATGATTGTGGCTGACGAGGACGAGGTCGATCCTCGGCAGATCGGCGAAGCGCACGCCCGGGGCGCGGACCCGGCGCGGACCGACGAACGAAAAAGGCGAGGCGCGGTCCGACCAGATCGGGTCGGTGATGAGGTTGAGCCCGGCGGTCTGCACGAGCACGGTCGAGTGGCCGATCCAGGTGACCAGCATGTCGGCGCCCATGACGCGGCGCGGCGGCACGGTGGGACGGACCGGCACGGTTTCCGGCCAGGGGGCGCGCTCGCCGCTCGCCCAGCGATTGAGGTAGCGGCCCGGGTCGGGCCGCCGCGAGGCGCGCGCGCCGGGATTGAAGAAATGGCGGCCGTCGAAATGATCGCTGACCGGGCCGCGATAATAGACCCGGTCGAGGAAGGGCGGCACCAGGGTCGGCGCGAAGCACAGGCCGACCAGCACGAAGAGCAGGATCCTGCCCAGCCACTTCAGCGCCGAGCGGACCATCGCGCTAGGGGGCGAGGGTGAAGCCCGCGGGGGCGCGGCTTTCGACATGCTCCTCGTGGTACATGTCGAAGACGATCGGGCTGTTCGAGTCGCCGCAGCTCACTTCGTAGGACGCGACCACCGAGCCGAACGCGCCGATGCCGGCCTCGCGGCGGGCGCCGATCCGGGGCGCGGCGCCGCCCGGGCAGCGCAGCCGGACGAGATAGGCGCGCTCGCCCGCGGGGCCGCCGACCCGGACGGGATTTTCGGCCGTGCCGAGCGGGTGGGCGTCGGCGGCGGCGACCAGGGCGCGTATCTCCTCCTCGGGCGAGGCCGGGTTCATCTGCGCGACCATCGCTTCGGGCGAGGTGGTGCGCTGGCCGAGCCGCGGCTGCTGCGCGGCGGCCGGCGCGGCGAGGACCAGGATCAGGGCGATGAGGGGGATACGCATGGCACTCTCTCTTAGGAAGCTGCGACTCGTTTAGGCGGGCCCGATCGAAACTCAATGGAAATTGCGCGACCGGATCCGAAGGCCGCCGTCGGGCATGCCGGGCAGGCGAGGGCCGGGCTCGCGCGAGTCGCGGCCGCCGTTCCTCGCGGCGTCGGCGGGGCCGGGGCGGTGCGGGAAATGCCGCGCGCCGACCTGGTGCAGCAGCGGCGTCAGATCCTCGAGCCGGTCGGCGACGATATGGATGACCTTGCCCTCGCGCTGGAGGGTGCCCGTTATGCTCACCATCGCGGCGGCGAGGATGATCCGGCGCTGCGCCTCGAAGATGCGCTGCCAGATTATCGCGTTGGCGATGCCGGTCTCGTCCTCGAGCGTCAGGAAGGTGACGTTGCCGGCGCCGGGCCGCTGGCGGACGAGGACGATGCCGGCGATGCGGACCTTGTCGCCGTCCTTCAGCGCGGCGAGCGAAGCGGCCGGGACGATGTTCCGGCGGTCGAGCTCCGCGCGCAGGAAGGCGAGCGGATGGGCGCGCAGCGAGAGCTGGACGGCGCGATAGTCCTCGACCACCTCGCGACCTTCGGTCAGCGGCGTCAGCGCCACTTCCGGTTCGATCCCGCGCGCCTCGGCGGCGGCGAACAAGGGCAGCGGCGCATGGCCGAGCCCGCGCACCCGCCACAAGGCCTGGCGCCGGTCGAGGCCGAGCGAATGGAAGGCATCGGCGTCGGCGAGCTTCTCCAGCGCCGCCGCCGGTACGCCGGAGCGGGCCCAGGCGTCCTCGACCGAGGCGAACGGCCGCTCCATCGCGGCGGCCGCGATCCTCGCGCCATGCTCGTTGGCCAGGCCCTTGACCAGCCTGAGGCCGAGACGGAGGGGGAGCAATTCCTCCCCGGCTTTTGCCGGGGAGGGGGACCATGCGGAGCATGGTGGAGGGGTAACTGATGAGGCCTCGCCATCTACCCCTCCACCACCCTTCGGGTGGTCCCCCTCCCCACGAAATCGTGGGGAGGAATTGCAGGCTTCCAAAGTACAATCCCACCTGCTCGCGTTGATGCAGACCGGGCGCACCTCGACGCCGTGCTCCCTTGCGTCCCGCACCAGCTGGGCGGGGGCGTAGAAGCCCATCGGCTGCGCGTTCAGGAGGGCCGCGCAGAAGATGTCGGGATGGTAATATTTCATCCAGGACGAGGCGTAGGCGATCTTCGCGAAGCTGGCGGCGTGGCTTTCGGGGAAGCCGTAGCTGCCGAAGCCCTCGATCTGCCTGAACGTCCGCTCGGCGAAATCGTGCGTATAGCCGTTGGCGATCATCCCGCCGATCATCTTGTCGCGGAAATGGCTGACCCCGCCGGTCGTCTTGAACGTCGCCATCGACCGGCGCAGCGCGTCGGCCTCGGCGGGCGTGAAGCCGGCGCCGACGATCGCGACCTTCATCGCCTGCTCCTGGAAGAGCGGCACGCCCTTGGTCTTTTCGAGGACGTCGCGCAGCGCCTGCGAGGGATATTCCTCCGGCTCCTTCCCTTCGCGGCGGCGCAGATAGGGATGGACCATATTGCCCTGGATCGGCCCGGGCCGGACGATCGCGACCTGGATGACGATGTCGTAGAATTCCCTCGGCCTGAGGCGCGGCAGCATCGACATCTGCGCCCGGCTCTCGATCTGGAAGGTGCCGATCGTGTCGGCCTCGCAGATCATGTCGTAGACGTGCGGATCGTCCTCCTGCATCTCGGGCGAATCGAGGGTGAGCCGCCGGCCCTTGTGCTGGCTGAGCAGGTCGAAGGCGCGGCGCATGCAGCCGAGCATGCCGACGCCGAGAATATCGACCTTCATGATCTTCAATTCCTCGAGATCGTCCTTCTCCCAGGCGATCACGCTGCGGTCCGCCATCGTCGCCGGCTCGATCGGGACGAGATCGTCCAGCCGGTCGCGGGTGAGGACGAAGCCGCCGGGATGCTGGGAAAGGTGGCGGGGCGTCCCGACCAGCCGGCGGGTCAGCTCGAGGGTCAAGGCGAGGCGCGGGTCGTGCCGGTCGAGGCCCAGTTCCTCGACATGGCGCTCGGCGACGCCGTCGTTCGACCAGCCCCAGACCTGGCCGGACAGGGTCGCGGTGACGTCCTCGGAAAGGCCCAGCGCCTTGCCGACCTCGCGGACCGCGCCGCGGGTACGGTAGCGGCTGACCACGGCGGTCAGCGCCGCATGGGATTCCCCATAGGTCTGATAGATCCACTGGATCACCTCCTCGCGCCGCTCATGCTCGAAATCGACGTCGATGTCGGGCGGCTCGTCGCGGTCGTCCGAGAGGAAGCGCTCGAACAGCAATTTGTGGGCGATCGGGTCGATCGAGGTGATGCCGAGCACGTAGCAGATCATCGAATTGGCGGCCGAGCCGCGGCCCTGGCAGAGGATCTGCTGGCTGCGGGCGAACTGGACGATCGAATTGACGGTGAGGAAATAGGGCGCGTAGCGCCAGGAGGCGACCAGCCGCAGCTCATGCTCGAGCAGGTCCGCATAATCGCGCGGCACGCCGGCCGGGAAGCGGCCGGCGAGCGCGGCCCGGGTCAGCCGCTCCAGCGCCTCCTGCGGCGAGCGTCCCGACATCACGATCTCGTCGGGATATTGGTAGCTGAGCTCGCGCAGCGAGAAGGCGCAGCGCTCGGCGATCTCGGCACTGGCGCGGACCGCGTCGGGGAAGGATTGGAAGCGGCGCGCCATCTCCGCCGGGCTCTTGAGATGACGGTCGGCATAGCGTTCGCGGCGGAAGCCGAGTTCGTCGATCGTGCAATGCTCGCGGATCGCGGTGACGACGTCCTGGAGCATGCGCTTGTCCGGCCCGTCGTAGAGGACGTCGCCGGTGGCGAGGCCGCGCAGGCCGTGCCTGCGGGCGAGCGCATCGAGCGCATGGAGCCTTTTCGCCTCGCCCGGACGGCGGCGATGGGTGAGGGCGAGATGGGCGCGGCGGCCGAAAATGTCCGCCACCTGGGCGAGCGCGGTTTCGGCGGCCGCGTCGGCCTCGCCGGGCACCAGAGCCGCGACCAGCCCGTCCGATTTGGCGGCGACATCCTCCCAGTGGAGGAAGCACTGGCCCTTCTCGCCCTTCTTGCGGTCGACCCGGCCGTTGCCGATGGTGAGCAGCCGGGTGAGCCGCGACCAGGCGGCGCGGTCCTCGGGCCAGACCAAAAGCGAAGCCCCGTCCATCAGATCGAGCCGGCAGCCGGCGACGAGGCGCACGCCGGTCCGGTCGGCGGCGCGGAGCGCCTTGACGAGGCCGCCGACGCTGTTGCGGTCGGCGATGCCGAGCGCCGGATAGCCGAGCAGAGCGGCGGCCGCGAACATTTCCTCTGCGCTGGAGACGCCGCGCAGGAAGCTGAAATGGGTCGCGGCCTGGAGCTCGACATAGGTCATGCGAACAGCCCGTGCATGTGCCAGCTCAAATCGCCGGTGGCGGGATCGTCGCCGTCGCCCTTGCGGAACAGCCAGAAGCGGGCGCCCGTCTCGTCCTCGACCTGGAAATAGTCGCGGACCGACTCCCGCTCCTCCGCGCGCCGCCACCATTCGCCATAGACCCGCTCCGGACCGTCGGCGGCGGCGACCTGATAAGCCCGCCCGCGCCAGCGGAAGCGGCGCGGCGGTCCGTCCGGAAGCGCCGACATGACCTGCTCGACCGGCTCCGGCGGGACGAGCAGGCGGACCGGACGAGGCCAGCGGGGCCAGCGCGCGACATCGGCGAGCGGGCCAATACGGGCGACGCTGCGTTCGGGCAGGTCGCTTTCGAGCGCGGTGAGGCGATGGACGCGGCGGGCGCCGAGGCGGACGGCGAGGCGGTCGATCAGCAAGGCGAGATCGGGAGCCGGGCTTTCGCCGGCCAGCGCGCCGTCGATGGGCCGAGGGGCGAGGGGCTCGACCCGGGCGGCGACGAGGCGGAGCCGCTCGATGCCGAAGCCGGGCTCGATCTTTTCCGTCTTCGCCCAAATGAGCCGCCGAAGATGATCGCCGTCGCGTGTGGCGCGGGAGAGGTTAACATACTGATACTGCTCACTATTATCGACGCGCTGGCAGGCGAGGACGAGGCGGCGGACGCCGAGCCCGGCTGCGGCGAGCCTGGCCACGAGACGGCGCACGGCATCGCCAATGGCGTGCTCGATCGCCTCGGCGGTGGCGATCGGCTCCATGAAGCGCAGCAGGACCGAGGGGGGCTCGGCCGGGACGATCGGATCGAAGGGCTCGGCGGCGCGCCCCAGCGCCTGGTCGAGGCGGGTGAGCAGCCCGGCCCCGAAGCGGCGCTGGAGCGGCCCCCTGGGCATGGCGATGAGCTCGCCGATCCGCTCCAGCCCGAGCCGATGGGCGGCGCTCAGGGCGGCCTCGTCGAGGCGCAGCGCGGCGAGCGGCAGCGGCGCGACGGCCTCGGCTTCGCCGCCCGGCGGGCAGAGGATGAGGGGCTCAGCCCCGAAGCGGGCGAGCGCGTGCGCCGCTCCGGCGGTGCCGGCGACGGCGATGCGGGCGGAAAAACCGAGGCGCCCGCAGAAGGCGAGGATGCGCTCGCACATCGCCCGCTCGCCGCCGAACAGATGGGCGACGCCGGTCAGATCGAGCCACAGCCCGTCCGGCCCGGAGAGCGCCGTGCGCGGCGTCCAGCGGCGGGCGGCGAACGCGCCGAGATGCGCGAGCCAGCCGGCGTCGCCGTCGGGATCGGCGGCGCGAACGTCGAGGCCGGACAGGAGGACGCGCGCCTTGCTGAGCGGCATGCCGGGCGCGAGGCCGAGCGCGCGCGCTTGCGCGCAGACCGCGGCGAGCACGTCCCGATTGCCGACCCGGCGGGCGGTGACCAGGGCGCCCGCCCCGGCGCGGAGGGTGACATCGCGCGACGGCGCCTCCCGCGCCCAGCGCGCGCCCGGCCGCCAGTGGCCGCCGCGGGCCGGCAGGACGCGCTCGCCGAGGAGGAGGCGGGCGGCGGCCTCAGGCGGCGGCGCGGCCCGCCTGATCCGGTCGGTCGCCAGATCGGGCAGGAAGAGCGAGGCGAGCCTCGGCATCGGGAGCCTCCAGGAGCCATTGACAAGGCGGCCCGCCGCGCTGGCGGGCGAGCGCGACGTGCCAGCGGGCGCGGCCGATGCCGTCGTGGGGCAAGGGCGCGGAGGGCGCGCTTCCGATCCGCCAGCGGGTGAGCGCGGCCGAAGGCTGGCCGAGCGGGTCGGCTTCGGCCCGGCGCCGGCGCCGCAGCAGCAGCGCCGCCGTGCCGCCCTCCTCGGCGGCGAGCTGGAGCCGGCGCGCCGAGGCCATCGCGACGCGGCCGGCCTCGCCGACCACCGCCGCGAGGCCGCCATGGCGCAGCCCCTCCTCGACCACCGCCAGCACCTCGTCGTCATTGCGGCATTCGGCGTAGATCAGCCGGTCGGGCGTCAGCCCCGCCTGCGCGAGGCCGGGCGCGAACAGATCGCGCCGCGCGAGCGCCCAGAGCACCTGCCCCCCTTCCCCCCGCGCCATCGCGAAGCGGGCGGCGAGCGCGGCGAGGAACAAGGTGGCGGCGGCCTCGTCGGAAGCGGCGGGCGAGGCCGGCGCCGCCTCGTGCAGCCCGCAGGCGAGCCCGCCCCCCGCCAGCCTTTCGTCCATCTCGGCGATGCCGAAGGCCAGGCACGGCCCCGCCCCGGCCCCGGCCGGACCGGAATGTTCGATCGCGCGCACCTCCGCCCGCAAGGCGGCGAGGCGCGCATCCCTGGACAAGGAAGCAGGCATGCGACTCGGACTCGGTTGTTCACTTTATGTTCCGACGCATTTTCCCCAGAGTCAAGTTTGCCGGCCACGGCACTGGCCCCCGCCCTCCCTTGGCGCTAGAGAGGCGCCGGTAGCAATGGCGAGTAACAGCGCAGTCCAGATCGCGGAGGCAAGTCCGCGCCCGGCGCCGCGGCGGCGCAGCTGGAACCCCTTCGGGCTCCGCCAGCAGCCGTTCTTCGACGACAAGAACCGCGCCTTCTGGATCCTCCAGTCGACCGGCTGGGCGGGCTATTTCGTGCTCCGCACCCTTTCCGGCATCGCCAACGACATGGGTTGGTTCTTCGTCATCCACACCGCCCTCCTGACCGCGGCCGGCTATTCGATCACCCTCCTGATGGCCTCGGCCTATCGCCGCCTGATCCGGATGCAGCCGGTCTATACCTGGGTCGGAACGATCCTGATCGTCGCGATCGCCGCCGGCGCCTTCTCGGCGATCGAGACCTGGAGCATCTCGACCTTCATCAATCCGGGGACGCGGCCCGAGGGAATCAAGTTCCTCGGCGCGATCCTCCTCACCGTATCGCTGCTGATCGCCTGGTCGGCGCTCTATTACAGCATCAACTTCTTCATCCTGCTCGAGCAGCAGAGCGATCGCCTGATGCGGCTGGAAAGCCAGGCCTCGACCGCGCAGCTGGCGATGCTGCGCTATCAGTTGAACCCGCACTTCCTGTTCAACACCCTGAACTCGATCTCGACGCTGGTGCTCCTGAAGCAGACCGACCGCGCCAATGCGATGCTGTCGCGCCTCTCCTCCTTCCTGCGCTACACGCTCGTCAACGAATCCACCGGGATGGTGACGGTCGCCCAGGAGATCGAGACTCTGAAGCTCTATCTCGAGATCGAGAAGATGCGCTTCGAGGAGCGATTGAGGCCCCATTTCCACATCGACCCGACGGTGATGCGCGCCCACCTCCCCTCGCTGCTGCTCCAGCCGCTGATCGAGAATGCGATCAAATATGCGGTGACTCCGCAGGAGGAAGGCGCCGACATCTCGATCGAGATGCGCCGCGACGTCGACCGGGTCATCATCACCGTCGCCGACACCGGCCCGGGCGCCGACGCGCAATATCAGGTGCGCGCCGCCCAATCGACCGGCGTCGGACTGGCGAACATTCGGGACCGTCTGGCGCAGGCCTATGGCGACAACCACCGGTTCGAGACACAGTCGGACATTGCCGGGGGCTTCCGCGTTTTCATAGAATTGCCGTATCAAATCGAAGCCGAGGAGCCGAAATGACCATCCGCACCATCCTGGTCGACGACGAGCCGCTGGCCATCCAGGGCCTCGAGCTGCGCCTGGAGCCGCACGAGGACGTCGAGATCGTCGACACCTGCTCGAACGGCCGCGAGGCGATACGGAGCATCAAGACCCACAAGCCCGACCTCGTCTTCCTCGACATCCAGATGCCGGGCTTCGACGGCTTCTCGGTGATCCAGGGCCTGATGGAGGTGGAGCCGCCCTTGTTCGTCTTCGTCACCGCTTATTCGGACCATGCGCTGCGCGCGTTCGAGGCCGACGCGGTCGACTATCTGATGAAACCCGTCGACGAGGCGCGGCTCGCCGACACGCTCGAACGGGTCCGGGTCCGGCTCGCCGAGAAGCGCGGCGTCGAGGAGGTCGATCGCCTCAAGGAAGTGCTCGCCGACGTCGCCCCCGAGGCGATGGAGAATGTCGAGGGGGTCGAGGACGCCCATTCCTCGAGCCGCTACGAGAAGATGATCAACATCAAGGACCGCGGCCAGATCTTCCGGGTCGACGTCGATTCGATCGAGAAGATCGACGCCGCCGGCGACTATATGTGCATCTATACCGGCGACAACACGCTCATCCTGCGCGAGACGATGAAGGATCTGGAGAAGCGCCTCGACCCGCGCCGCTTCCAGCGCGTCCACCGCTCGACCATCGTCAATCTCGACCAGGTCCGCCAGGTCAAGCCGCACACCAACGGCGAATGCTTCCTGGTCCTGGGCTCGGGCAGCCAGGTGAAGGTGTCGCGCTCCTATCGCGACGTGGTGGCGCGGTTCGTCCACTGAGGTGATCGGCCTCGCGCTTCTACTCGCCGCCGCGCCCGCGCTCTGGGCGCCGGTGCCGATCTCGAGCCCGATGTTCGAATCGCACGCCGCCTTCGATCCCCTGACCGGCGATCTCTATTTCGTCCGCTCGAACATTCATTTCCAGGGCTGGCGGATCCTCGTCAGCCGCTGCGGGCCGGGCGGCTGGGAGGCGCCGGCCGACGCGCCGTTCGCCGGCGACGGGGTCGAGGCCGATCCCGCCTTAACCGACAATGGCCGCACGCTCTGGTTCATCTCCACCCGCACCAGCGACGGCGTGCGCGGCCGGGCGCTCGACATCTGGACGGTGACGCGCGGCGCCGACGGCGCCTGGGGCACGCCGATCCGGCTGCCGGAGCCGGTCAATTCGGCGGGCAACGAATGGTTTCCGCGGCCGGCGGGCGACGGCTGGCTCTATTTCGGCTCGGACCGGCCCGGCGGCCTCGGCCGCACCGACATCTGGCGCGCGCGCCAGGGCTCGGACGGGCAGTGGACCGTCGAAAATGCCGGACCCGCGCTCAACAGCCCGGCCGACGAATATGAGCCGCTGATCACCCCGGACGGCGCCCGGATGCTGCTGATGACGAGCGAGGGCTATTTCGAGAGCCGGCGGAGCGGGGCGGGCTGGTCGCCGCGGGTCCGGCTCGGGCCGGAGATCAACGCCAATGGCAGCGAGATCGGCGCGCTCTTCTCGCCCTCGGGCCGCGCCTTCCTGTTCGCGCGCAACCTGGGCGGCGAGCGATCGGGGGAGTTCCATGTCGCGGGCGCGGCCGAGCCGGGCTGGCCGCCAGCCTGCCCGCGCCGCTGAAGGAGAAAGGTCATGGCTTCAGGCGCGAAGGCCGCCTTGTTCGGGTCGCTGCACGTGCCGGGCGACCCGCTCATCCTCTACAATGTCTGGGACGCGGGCAGCGCCAGGGCGGTGGCGGAAGCGGGCGCCAAGGCGATCGCCACCGGCAGCGCCTCGGTCGCCGCCGCCAACGGCTATGGCGACGGCCAGCAGGTGCCGCTCCAGCTCGTGCTCGACAATGCGGAACGGATCGTCAAAGCCGTCGACTTGCCCGTCACGGTCGATTTCGAAGGCGGCTACGGCGTCGCGCCCGGGGAGGTGATGCGCAACGTGTCGCTGCTCGCCTCGGCCGGAGCGATCGGCTGCAACTTCGAGGACCAGGTGATCGGCGGCGAGGGGCTGCACCCCGTCGCCTTCCAGGCCGAGCGGATCCATGCCGCGCGCGGGGCCACCTGGCCCGGTTTCTTCATCAACGCCCGGACCGACATCTTCCTCAAGAGCAGGGACCATGACGATGCGATGGTCGATGCGGCGATCGAACGGGCGCGCGCTTATGCCGAGGCGGGCGCGAGCGGCTTCTTCGTGCCCGGGCTGGCCGACCTCATGCTGCTCAAGCGGGTCTGCGAGGCCTCGCCGATCCCGGTCAACTTCATGGCCTTCCCCGGCGCGCCCGCCGCCGCCGAGGTCGCCAAGGCCGGCGTCGCCCGGATCAGCCACGGGCCCTTCCCCTATCGGCTTGCGATGAAGGCGCTGAAGGAAGCCGCGGCGGAGGCGTTCGGCTGATGCGCAAAGTCACCTATGGAGCGGCGGTCAGCCTCGATTTCTACATTGCCGGACCGGACGAAGCGATCGACTGGCTGCGCTGGAGCAAGGATGCGGCGGCGATCACCAAGGCGAGCTGGCAGGGCGTCGACACGATCCTGATGGGGCGCAAGACTCATGAGTTCGCGGCGAAGAGCGGCGGCGGGCCCTCCACGTCCAGGATGCGAACCTTCATCTTCTCGCGCACCATGGCGGCCGCGCCCGAGGGCGGCGAGCTCGTCGCCGAGGATGCCGTCGGGTTCGTGCGCGCGCTCAAGCGGCAGGACGGCGGCGATATCATCGTGCTGGGCGGCGGCGAACTGGGCTCGTCGCTGATCGAGGGCGGAGTCGTCGACGAGATCGGCGTCAACGTCCATCCGATCCTGCTCGGCGGCGGCATCCCTTTCTTCCGGCCGATGACGCGGCGCGTCGAGCTCAGGCTCGTCGAATCGCGCCCGATCGAAAAGGGCTGCCTGCTCCTCCGCTATGCCGTGGACTTGGGGGAGCAAGCCTCCTAGCCTCGCCGGCAATGGGCCCGCTGCAGCGTTTCGACGATCCGGAGACCGAGCGCGCCTTCCTGCGCGCCGAGCGCGCCGAGCGCGGCCAGGCGATACGGGCGCTGATCGCGATCGCGATCGCCACCCTGCTCTCCTACATCGTCATCAACCCGATGCATTTTCCGGCCGCCGGAATCGTCGCCTACACCCAGGCCGCGGCCACCCTGATCGTGCTGATGATCGGCTTCTTCCTGCTGACCCGCACCCAATTCTACCTCGACAAGCCCTGGATCGACCTGCCGGTCTTCGTGGCGATGGCGGGGGCGATGAAGTGGCTGGCGCTGGTCCTGGCCGGGATGTCGTCGGTTACCGGCTTTCCGCCGCACCTCATGGCGATGGTCCAGATGGCGATCACGATGGTGTTCGCCAGCGTCGGCTTCGCCGGCACCTTCCGGCTGTTCCTGGTCTGGTCGTTCGCATTGCTGGCGCTGTTCGCGGCTTGGCTGACCACGCGCGCCGGCATCCCGGACATCAGCCGCGTCTACACGCTCACCAATTTCTCGACCTTCTTCATCTTCGCGCTCTACTTCAACTGGGACATCGAGCGGCGCGCGCGCAAGGTGTTCGCCGCCAACCGCGCGCTCGAGGCCGAGCGGGCGAAGACCGAGGAACTGCTCTACAACGTGCTGCCGCAGGAAGTGGCGGCGCGCCTGCGGGCCGGCGAGGCCGTCGCCGACAGCTTCTCCGACCTCACCGCGGTGTTCGTCGACCTCGCCGGCTTCTCGACGCTCGCCAAGCGCCTCTCGCCCGGCCATCTCGTCAAGGTGCTCAACACCTTCTTCTCGGCCGCCGACCGCTGCGCCGAGCGGCACGGGCTCGAAAAGGTCAAGACGATCGGCGACGCCTATCTCGCCGTCGCCGGGGGCATGGCCTCGTCCGGCAGCGGCGGCGAGGCGGCGATCCGGTTCGCGCGCGACCTCGTCGCCGAGCTGGTCGCGATGGAGGAGAACGGCCTCGCCCTGAAGGCGCGGATCGGCATCCACAGCGGCCCGGCGGTCGGCGGCGTGATCGGCACCACCCGGCTCGCCTACGATTATTGGGGCGACACGATGAACGTCGCCAGCCGGCTCCAGGGCGTCGCGCCGCTGAACGGCGTCGCCGTCTCCGAGGCGACCTATTTCCAGGTGCGGACGATCCAGGAGTTCGAGCCGCGATCGGTGGTGCTCAAGGGTATCGGCGAAACTGCGGCCTATGCGGCGCGGCTGGATTAGCTCGGCCTGGCCCGCCAGAAGCTGAGGCTGAAGAAAGAATCGGTCGGCGAGGATTTCATCACCGTCCGCCGGAACAGCCGCGAGGACAGGCGGATGATCAGCACCACCCACATGGCCTGCCAGGCGAGCGCCAGCAGGTGCGGCCAGAGGCTTTCATAGCGGGCGGCATGGGCGACCATCGCCAGCGGCGAGCTGAACGGGACGAGATAGGCGGTCCAGACCAGGGCGCCGTCGCCGCTGATCGCGCTGATCGCGAGCAGCAGCACCATCAACTGCAGCAAGGTGACCGGCATCGTGATCGTCTGGATCTCGCGGATCGTGGTCGCCTGCGCGCCGATCCCCAGGAACAAGGCGCCGAGCAGCATGAAATTGGTGGTGAAGTAGATGATCAGCAGCGCGAGCCAGATCGGCCAGCCGATCGCCGGCGAGACCGCGGGCAGCGCGACCCAGTCCTGCAGCGCCTGGATGAAGGTATAGCCGAGCGCGATCGCCCCTCCCCACAATGCCAGGCCGACCAGCGAGATGCCGAGCATCGCGAGCAGCTTGCCGAAAAACACCGCGTCCAGCGGCACCGCCGCGGTGAGCACTTCGAGCACCTTGTTGGTCTTCTCCTCGACGAGGGTCGACAGCAGCAGGGTGGCGAGCAGCATGGTGATCGTGAAGATCAGCGCGACACCGCCCTTGGCCAGGGAGCGGCGGTTCATCTGCAAATTCCCGGCCGCCTGTTCGGTGATCACCCGTTCGATGGCGACCGCCGCCGGCGCCGCATTGGCGGTGCGCAGCGCCGCCGTCCGCCGGGCATCGTCGACGAGCAGCTGGACCCGGCGCGCGACATAGCCGTCGGCCTTGGTCGGCCCGGTCAGCACGGGGCGGTCGATCGTGCCGCTGAGCACCGCCGAATAGCCGCCATTCTCATCGGCGAGCAGCGCCTGCGCCTGGACCGCGATCCGCTCGGCCGGCTGGATCGTGCGCAGGATCGGGAAGCTCTGCTCCGACGTGCCCGCCACCAGCCGCTGGCGCGCCTGCCGATAGGCGTCGGCGGTCGCGCTGTCGGCGACGACCGCGATGGTCGGCTGCTCGTCGACCCGGTTCTGCGCGTCCGCGATCGAGCCGAAGAAATAGGCGAAGCCGAACAGGATCATCGGCGCGATCAGGAAGAGGATGAAGGTCCGGGAGAAGACCGAGGCGATGAAATCGCGCCGCGCAATCACCAGCGAGGCTTCGAGCAGGCTCATCATGCCGCTTGTCCGAGGTCGGCCTGGGCGCTCGCCTCCATCTCCCGCGCCGCCGTCTCGCCGGCAATGGCGACGAAGGCGTCGTGCAGGCCGGGCCGCTCGATCGAGAGCTCCTCGATGCCGGCGCCGCCGTCGATCAGCGCCTTCAGCATCGGCTCGATGCCCCCCTTGGGCAGCTCGAACTGCCAGAAGCCGGCGACCTCGCGCGCATCGCCCGGCAGCATCTTGCGCCAGGGTCCCTCGGTGTTGCGGGCCTTGAGGCGCACGTGCGGCCGCAGCCGGTCGCGCGCGTCCGACACCAGGCCTTCGAAGCGGATTTCTCCGCGGGCGATGATCGCGACCCGCTCGCACAGCCGCTCGGCATGGTGGATGACGTGGGTCGAGAAGATGACCGTGGTGCCGGCCGCCGCCTCGTCGCGGATCAGATGTTCGAGCCGGCCCTGGTTGATCGCGTCGAGGCCCGAGAAGGGCTCGTCGAGCACCACCAGCTTCGGCTGGTGGACGATGGTGCCGAACAACTGGATGGTCTGGGCCATGCCCTTGGACAGGCTCTTGATCGGCTTGTCGACATAGTCGGCGAGGCCGTTCTGCTCGAGCAGGATGGCGGCGCGCTTGCGCCCCACTTCGAGCGGCAGGCCGCGCAGCGCGCCCATGAAGGCGATCGCCTCGCGCGTCGCCATCGCCGGATAGAGGCCGCGCTCCTCGGGCAGATAGCCGACGATCTTGGCCGCCTCGAGCGGCCGTTCATGGCCGAGCAGGAGGCGCCGGCCGGCGTCGGGCTCGATGATGCCGAGCAGCATTCTGAGGGTGGTGGTCTTTCCGGCGCCGTTCGGCCCCAATATGCCGTAGATGGAGCCCTCGGGGACGGCGAGATCGATCCCGTTTACCGCCCGCTTGCCGTCGAAGGATTTGACGAGGCCATTGGCCTCAATGGCGAGGTTACCCTGCACTTGACTTGACTTCCCCCTGGGACAACTCAAGTCGTAGCGGGAGAAGATATTGAAAGGCAAGCCAAAGCTTCGCGCCGAACTGGAGCAAAAAGCCGCCGATTTGGGCTTTTGCGCGGTCGGGGTCGCGCGCGCGGACGCGGCGCCGAAGACCGCGGAACGGCTGAAAGCCTGGCTTGACACCGGTGCCCATGGCGACATGCTCTGGATGGCGGAGACGGCCGCGCGGCGCGGCTCCCCTCAAGCGCTCTGGCCCGAGGTGAAGAGCGTGATCGCGCTCGGCATGAGCTACGCGCCGGCCGGCGACCCGCTGGCGCTCGCCGGCCGGCCCGACCGCGGCCGGATCTCGGTCTACGCCCAGGGCGCCGACTATCACGAAATCGTCAAGAAGGCGCTGAAGGCGCTGGCGCGCTGGCTGGTCGCCGAGGCCGGCTGCGAGGTGAAGGTGTTCGTCGATACCGCGCCGGTGATGGAAAAGCCGCTCGCGGAAGCCGCCGGGATCGGCTGGCAGGGCAAGCATACCAATCTCGTCAGCCGCGCCGACGGCAGCTGGCTGTTCCTCGGCGCGATCTACACGACGCTCGACCTCGGCGCCAACCTGCCCGCCGACGAGGCCCATGAGATGCGCTGCGGCAGCTGCACCCAATGCCTCGACATCTGCCCGACGGGCGCCTTTCCGGCGCCGTTCCGGCTCGATGCGCGGCGCTGCATCTCCTATCTGACGATCGAGCATAAGGGGCCGATTCCCGAGGAATTTCGCGAGGCGATCGGCAACCGCGTCTACGGCTGCGACGATTGCCTCGCCGTCTGCCCGTGGAACCGCTTCGCCGATGCCGCTCGCGCCAACCAGGCGTTCCTGCCGCGCGCCGAGACAGCGGCGCCGGCGCTGGCCGACCTGCTCGCGCTCGACGATGCGGGCTTCCGGCGCGTCTTCGCCGGCTCGCCGATCAAGCGGATCGGGCGGAACCGGATGGTGCGCAACGCGGCGATCGCGGCCGGCAATAGCGGGCTGCCGGAGCTGGTGCCGGTGCTCCAGGGCCTGATCGATGACGAGGACGAGGTGGTTGCGGAGGCTGCGCGCTGGGCGCTGGACCGGCTCAGCGCGCTTCCTCGCGCCGGCTGAGAGCGGCGACGCAGGAGGAGCGGTCGATGTCGCGGCCGTCGGGGAGGCGGGTGTCGATATGGGTGACGAGCGGCTCGGCGCCGGCACGCGGCGGATAGAGATAGGCGTCGAGCACGCAGACCGGCGAGAGGAATTGAAGCTTGCGCGCCGTCCCTTCGCGGACGTCGAGATCGGGCGCGCCGAACAGGGCGGCGAGGCTTCGCGCGCTCTGGCCGATCACGCCTTGCAGGCCGGTCGTGCCGTAGGTCGGCGCCGGCGGCAGGGCGGGCGGCGCCACCCGCGGCGCTTCGGCGGCCGGGGCGACGCAGCCGGCTACGGTCATCGCGGCGAGCAACGCCAGGGCTTTTTCCTTCATGACGCGCAGGGAATCACGGAAAGCCATTCGCCGCAACCCTCCTTCGTCACTCCCGCGACAGCGGGAGTCCAGCTTCGCTCTGGCGTCGGAAGAAAAGCTGGATTCCCGCTGTCGCGGGAATGACGTAGAGGGGGCGGATGCGCGATCTCCCGCCTTTCCATCTCGCTTTCCCCGTCGACGACCTCGCCGCCGCGCGCGCCTTTTACGGCGGGCTGCTCGGCTGCCCCGAGGGGCGCAGCTCGGAGCGATGGGTCGACTTCGATTTCTTCGGGCACCAGATCGTCGCCCATCTCGTCGCGGCCGCGGGCCCGGAGCGCGCCCGCAATTCGGTCGACGGCCACGACGTGCCGGTGCCGCATTTCGGCGCGGTGCTGGCGATGGCCGAATGGGAGAAGCTGGCGGCGCGGCTGGAGGCGGCCGGGGTCGATTTCGCGATCCCGCCGACGGTGCGCTTCAAGGGCGCGCCCGGCGAGCAGGCGACGATGTTCTTCCGCGACCCTTCCGGCAACGCGCTCGAGATCAAGGCGATGGCCGACCCCGCCAACCTTTTTAGATAGCGACTGTCACTCTTTTTCGACGCCGCCGAACCTGCCGTCGACGTAGAGGAGCGGGTCGACCTCGGCGCGGCTCACCACCTCCTCGACCACGCCGATGAAGATCGAATGGGTGCCGAAGCGGTGATGGTCGATGCGCCGGCAGCGGATCGTCGCCTGGGCATTCCGGAGCCGCGGCGGAGTCACGCAGTCATTGTCCCAGCCGCGGACGAAGCGCTGCGCCTCGAGGCTGCGGTCGGCGAAGATGGTCGCGACCTCCGCCTGGTCGCGGTGCAGCACGTTGACGTTGAAATGGAGGACGTTCTCGATCTTGGGATGGACCGAGGCGGCCTGGTTGACGCAGACGAGCAGGCTCGGCGGGTCCATCGACACCACCGACACCGCGGTCGCCGTGATCCCCATCGGCTTGCCGTCGACGCAGATCGAGATCACGTTCACGGTCGCGGCGACGCGGCGCATCGCCTCCTTGAAGGCGGCGGCGAGCTGGGGATCGGTCTCGGTCATCGCCGCATGCTGTAGCCCGCCAGCACCTCGCAAAGCCAGCGCCCCGCGGTCAGGGCGGTGATGTCGGAGACGTCGAGGCTGGGATCGAACTCGGTCAAGTCGACGAGCCGGACCTTCGGGCACGCGGCGAGGCGCCGCGCGGCGGCGAAGAAATGGTTGACGTGGAGCCCGCCGGGCCGCGCGCCGGGGGCGCCCGGGCATTGCGAGCGGTCGATCACGTCGATGTCGAAATCGACCAGGATCGCCTCCACCCCCGCCGCGTCGAGCCTGGCGAGCGCCTCGTCGAGGATGGGGTCGAGCCCGTCCCCGCAATCGGCGAGATGCCAGGCGCCGGCGGCGGCGGCGCGCGCATCCTCCTCCATCTTCCGCGTGTTGGCGAAAGGGGCGAGGCCGATCTGGCAGATGTTCGCGCCCGGCAGGCCGTCCTCGATCAGGCAGCGGACCGGATTGCCGTTCAGCGGGCCGCGATCGGTCTCGCGCATGTCGTAATGGGCATCGAGGGTGATCAGCCCGACCCTGGCGAGCGGCGGGCCGAGCCCGTGCGCGGCCGGGCGGGTGACCGCATTGTTGCCCCCCAGCAGGATGGTGAGGTCGTGCGCGGCCGTGCAGGCCGCGACCGCGTCGCGGATCGGCCCGAAGCCTTCGGCCGGCGAGACGCCCCGGACCGGGACGTCGCCGGCGTCGCGCAGGGCGAGGTCCAGCTCCAGCCCGGTCGTCGTGTCCCAGGTGGTGAAGCGCCGGAGCGTGCGCCGCACCGTCTCGGGGGCGAGGTCGCAGCGGCCCGGCGTCACCGACCCGGCTTCCATCGGCGCGCCGAGGATCGCCACCGGCGCCGCGGCATCGTCGGCGATCAGATCGGCGATCGATTTCCAGCTCATCCTTTGCCCATATACGGAAGACGCAATAGAAGGCGAGCCATGTGGGACCGGCTGCTCGTCGACTGCAACATCGCGACGATGGACTCGGCCGTCGACGGCGCGTTCGGGACGATCGAGAACGGCGCGATCGGCATCCAGGACGGGCGCATCGTCCGGGTCGGCCGGCGCACCGAGCTCGCCGGCTACCAGGCGAAGAAGGTCGAGCCGCTCCACGGCGCCTGGGTGACGCCCGGCCTGGTCGATTGCCACACCCATCTCGTCTTCGCCGGCACCCGCGCCGGCGAGTTCGAACGGCGCCTCGAAGGCGCCACCTACGAGGAGATCGCGCGGGCCGGCGGCGGCATCGCCTCGACGGTCCAGGCGACCCGCGCGGCGAGCCTCGAGGAGCTGGTCGAGGCGTCAAGGCCGCGCCTCAGGGCGCTGATGGCGGGCGGAGTCACCACCGTCGAGATCAAGTCGGGCTATGGGCTCGACATCGAGACCGAGCTCAAGATGCTGAAGGCGGCGAAAGCGCTCGAGGAGAGCGAGAAGGTGCGGATCGAGCGCACCCTGCTCGCGCTCCACGCGCTGCCGGGCGAATTCGCGGACCGGCGCGAGGCGTTCGTCCAGCTCGCCACCGAATCGATCCTGCCGGCCGCCGCCGACCTGGGGCTGGCGAGCGCGGTCGACGCCTATTGCGAAGGGATCGGCTTCACCCGCGAGGAGGTGAAGGCCCTGTTCGAAGCAGCGCGCGACCACGGCCTCGCGCTCAAGCTCCACGCCGAGCAGCTCTCCAACCTCGGCGGCGCCGCGCTGGCGGCCGATTATGGCGCGCTCTCGGCCGACCATGTCGAACATCTCGACGAGGAAGGCGTGGCGGCGATGGCGCGCGCCGGGACGGTGGCGGTGCTGCTGCCCGGCGCCTTTTACGCGCTGCGCGAGACGAAGAAGCCGCCGGTCGACCTGCTCCGCCGCTACGGCGTGCCGATGGCGGTGGCGAGCGATTGCAATCCCGGGACTTCGCCGGTGCTGTCGCCGACCCTGATGCTGTCGATGGCCTGCACCCTGTTCGGCCTGACCCCGGAAGAGGCGCTGGCGGGGATGACCCGCGCCGGCGCCCGGGCGCTGGGCTTGCAGGACGAGGCGGGCACGGTTAGCGCCGGCAAGGCCGCCGACCTCTGCGTCTGGCGGATCGGCCGGCCGGCCGAGCTTTGCTACTGGATCGGGATGCCGGGGCCCGAGCGCAGGATCGTGGCCGGCGAGGACGCCTGAATGCATTCGAGACGCGACAACAGCCGCCATATCGCGGCGCCGACGGGCCCCGAGCTCAGCTGCATGAGCTGGGCGACCGAGGCCGCGATGCGGATGCTGATGAACAATCTCGATTCCGCCGTCGCCGAGGCGCCCGAGCAGCTGGTCGTCTATGGCGGCATCGGCCGGGCGGCGCGCGACTGGGCGAGCTACGACGCGATCGTCGAGGTGCTGCGCCGGCTCGAGGGCGACCAGACCCTGCTCGTCCAGTCGGGCAAGCCGGTCGGCGTGTTCCGCACCCACGAGGACGCGCCGCGGGTGCTGATCGCCAATTCCAACCTCGTGCCGAAATGGGCGACCTGGGACCATTTCAACGCATTGGATCGCAAAGGCCTGATGATGTACGGCCAGATGACGGCCGGATCGTGGATCTATATCGGCACCCAGGGCATCGTCCAGGGCACTTACGAGACCTTCGCCGAGATGGGCCGCCAGCATTATGAGGGCGATCTGCGCGGCCGCTGGATCCTGACCGCGGGCCTCGGCGGCATGGGCGGCGCCCAGCCGCTGGCGGCGGTGATGGCGGGCGCCCATTGCATCGCGATCGAATGCCAGGAGAGCCGCATCCAGAAGCGGCTCGAAACCCGCTATCTCGATCATCGCGCGACCGGCATCGACGAGGCGCTCGACCTGCTGCGGGCAAGCCCGGCGCCGATCTCGGTCGGCCTGCTCGGCAATGCCGCGGAGATCCTGCCCGAGATGGTCAGGCGCGGCATCCGGCCCGACGCGCTGACCGACCAGACCTCGGCCCACGACCCGGTCAACGGCTATCTGCCGATCGGCTGGACCGTCGAGCGATGGATCGAGATGCGCGAGCGCGATCCCGGGGCGGTGGAAGAGGCCGCCCGCGCCTCGATGGCGGTCCATGTCGAGGCGATGCTCGCCTATCGGGACATGGGCGTGCCGACCTTCGACTATGGCAACAACATCCGCCAGGTCGCCAAAGACGAGGGCGTCGAGCGCGCCTTCGATTTCCCGGGCTTCGTGCCGGCCTATGTCCGGCCGCTCTTCTGCCGGGGCATCGGCCCGTTCCGCTGGTGCGCCCTCTCGGGTAACCCGGAGGACATCTACCGGACCGACGCCAGGGTGAAGGAATTGATCCCCGACGATCCCCACCTTCACCGCTGGCTCGACATGGCGCGCGAACGGATCGCCTTCCAGGGGCTGCCCGCGCGCATCTGCTGGGTCGGCCTCGGCCAGCGCCACCGGCTCGGCCTCGCCTTCAACGAGATGGTGGCGAGCGGGGAATTGAAGGCGCCGGTCGTGATCGGCCGCGACCATCTCGATTCGGGCTCGGTCGCCAGCCCCAATCGCGAGACCGAGGCGATGCGCGACGGCTCCGACGCGGTCTCCGACTGGCCCCTGCTCAACGCGCTCCTCAACACCGCCTCGGGCGCGACCTGGGTATCGCTCCACCATGGCGGCGGCGTCGGCATGGGCTATTCGCAGCATGCCGGCATGGTGATCGTCGCCGACGGCACGCGCGAAGCGGCGCGGCGGCTCGAACGGGTGCTGTGGAACGACCCCGCCACCGGGGTGATGCGCCATGCCGATGCGGGCTACGACATCGCGATCGACTGCGCGCGCGAGGCCGGCCTCGATCTGCCGATGGTGCGCCAATGACGACCCACCTGCCCGACATTCCCGTGATCCTCAAGCCCGGCTCGGTCACCCTCGCCGAGCTGCGCGCCGTCTGGGCCGGCGCCCCGGTCGAGCTGGCCGGCGAGGCGTGGACGGCGATCGACGCGTCGGCGGCGAGCATCGCCCGTATCCTCGCCAGCGGCCGCACCGTCTACGGCGTCAATACCGGCTTCGGCCTGCTCGCTCAGACCCGGATTCCCGACAGCCGCCTCGCCGAGCTCCAGAACAACCTCCTCCTGTCCCACAGCTGCGGCCTCGGCGATCCGCTCGACTCCCGGATCGTCCGACTGGCGATGATCCTGAAAGCCGTCGGCCTCGGCCGCGGCCATAGCGGGGTGCGCCGGATCGTCGTCGAGCAGATCCTGAAGCTGGTCGCGGCGGACGCGCTGCCCGTCATTCCGTCCCAAGGCTCGGTCGGCGCATCGGGCGACCTCGCCCCGCTCGCGCATTTGAGCGCGGCGATGCTCGGCCATGGCGAGATCGCGCTGGGAGGCGAAAGCATGGCCGCCGCCGACGCGCTGGCGCAGGTCGGCCTCGCCCCGCTCGCGCTCGGCCCCAAGGAAGGGCTGGCGCTGATCAACGGCACCCAGGTGTCGACCGCGATCGCGCTCGATGCGCTGTTCACCGCCGAACGCGTGTTCGGATCGGCGCTGGTCGCCGGGGCGATGTCGACCGATGCCTTCAAGGGCACCGACGCCGCGTTCGACCCGCGCATCCACGCCGCGCGTGGCCAGCCCGGCCAGATCGCGGTCGCGGCGGCGCTGCGCGGCCTGTTGGCCGACAGCGCGATCCGCCATTCCCACGACGATTGCGACCGCGTCCAGGACCCCTACAGCTTCCGCTGCCAGCCGCAGGTGATGGGGGCGGCGCTGGACCTCATCCGCCATGCCGCGCGGACGCTGGAGATCGAGGCCAATGCGGTCAGCGACAACCCCCTGCTGTTCGGCGAGGAGGCGCTGTCGGGCGGCAATTTCCACGGCGCGCCGGTCGCCTTCGCGGCCGACATATTGGCGCTGGCGCTGTGCGAGATCGGCTCGATCTCGGAGCGGCGCACCGCCATCCTCGTCGACCCCAAGATGAGCGGCCTGCCGTCCTTCCTGATCGAGGACAGCGGCGTCAATTCGGGCTTCATGATCCTGCAGGTGACCGCGGCCGCCCTGGTTTCGGAGAACAAGTCGCTCGCTTATCCCGCCAGCGTCGACACGATCCCGACCTCGGCCGGCCAGGAGGATCATGTCTCGATGGCCACCCACGGCGCCCTGAAGGCGCGGCGGATCGCCGCCAATGCCGCGGGCGTGGTCGGCATCGAATTGCTGGCGGCGGCGCAGGGGATCGATTTCCACGCGCCGCTGGAAACCTCGCCGCCGCTCAAGGCGGCGCACGCGGCGATCCGGGCCGCGGTGCCGTTTCACGACCGGGACCGCTATCTCGCTCCGGACGTCGCCTGGGCCAAGGCGGCGGTGCTGGACGGCGGCCTGGCCGCTTCGGCCGGCCCCGGCCTGTTCTGAAAAACGAGAAGGGCCGCCATCGCCGATGGCGGCCCTTCCCGCGCGCGGGATCGCGGACGGCTACATATAGCCGACCGCGCCGTAGAGCATGCTGGCGAAGATGATCCGCCACGCGATCTGCCAAAGGATGATGAACAGCACCACCCAGATGCCGATCACGGCGGCCGCATAGACCTGGACCTTGTCGGCCGGCACCCGCATCAGGATCGGCAGGCCGAGCCAGATCAGATAACCGCCATAGCCGATGCCGAGCGCCATCCAGAAATACCACATGCCGAATCCGAGGATGAGCAGGATCCCGGCAAGCCAGAACGGCGTGCCGGCGTAGACCGCAAGCTTCATCGCCTGGACGCCGTTCTTGGTGCCGCCGAGGCTGGAGGCGAGCAGGTCGATGATGAAGCCGAGCAGCACGACGGTGCCGAGGCTGATGATGTAGACCGCGATCAGCAGCTTGATCAGGAAGCCCATCGCGCCGGTGAGGTAGCCGCCGAGCGGCGTCAGGAACAGGCCGAGCAGGCAGGCAAGCGGCGCGATCAGGGCGAGGATCAGGGCGTAGCCGGTGATCAGCCCGCCGATGCTGGCCGCCTCGCCGTCGATCACGGCCCATTCGGTCTTCGGCGTGATCAGGATGGCCTTGACGCGTTCGAAAAGGCCCTTGCGGCCGCCGCCGCCCCCTCCGCCGCCGCTCAGCGTGTGAGGCTCGCCCGGAGTCGGTTCAAGCATCGCAAGTCTCCCCCTGTCTGTGTGACGAGCGGGGAATGAAGCATGTTCGGGCACAAATCTCAAGCGATCCGACGATCACGCAAAAAACCCCGCCGAAGCGGGGTGTTGCGGGGTTCCGGGATGGTTTTCGGTGGTTGCGGGGGCAGGATTTGAACCTGCCACCTACAGGTTATGCGGCCTTGGAGCGGGCCGCGCCGCCGATCGCGGCCCGCGGCGGATAGAGCTCGTCGAATATTACCGCGCCGTGCTGGAGGGCGAAAGCGAAGAAGGCATTCTTCGTGGTCAGCAGGTAGCGCTCGCGATAGGGCTGGGTGCGGTCAAAATCCTCGCTCGAGATGATCAGCGTGCAGCTGGTCGCCTCCCCTGCGCCGAACGGCGGCGCCTTCTTGTAAGCGCTCCTGTCGTTGGCCTCATCGGCAAGGGCGAGATCGAGCAGCTTGCGCAGCGCCTTGCCCTTCCCGTTGAACCGGATCTGCGCCCTTTGCACGACCATGTCGAGCGGCTCCGACACCCGGCAGTTCAGCTTTATCGTCTCCGCCAACGCCCCCTCCGGAAACTTTTGCCCATATGGGAATGGCGGGAGGAATGAAAGAGAATTTTATTTCAGAAAAAGCGGGAGGCTTGGAACGGATGGAACAAAAGATAAACATGGGCCGTATCTTTGCTCCGGAACAGACGGCCTTATCGCAAGATCACGGGCTCCCCATAGTTACCGGCATACAAAAACATCAACAACATAAATTCAAGACGGCAGCTTATGAAGTATAATAATTAAAAGTACTAATATCTACAATGCAATCGCAAGAGGTAATAGAAATGAATCTGCAGTCATGCAACATTTATCTGTTGTGTTTGCCGCCTGCAATACACTAATCACTGATGCATCGCACAAGCGGGTCAGGATTTTTCCAAAGTGCCTTGCCGATGCACATCGAGACGCCTCTAATTGCCTGGGCCGCTGCTTTGGCCGCAACGTTCGCGCGCGCGCTCGATCCCTACGCCCTCCTCTATTCCCTGATCGTCTTCATGCTGCCGCTGGTCTGGTTCGTGGCGGGCCAGGCGATCGCCGCGATCATCGCCCATCATACGCTGAAGCTCTATATCAGGCGGGAAAGCAGCGACGCCGACGTCGTGCGCGCGGCCAACGCCAGGCTGCGCGAACAGAATCGCCGGCTGCTGACGGCAAATGCGCTGCTGCTCGCCGAGTGCGAGAGGGAAAGGCTGAAGCGGAGGAACCGGCGGCTGGCGCGGCGGGCGCGGCGGGCCGAGCTCCGGCTGGCCGCGCTGGCGGCGGGGGCGGCGCGCGCGCGCGACCGCGCCGGCGACGGCGGCATCGCGGTCCGGCACTGACCGGCCGCGCGTCGGGGCAATCCGGACCAAAAAGGGAAGAGCTGGGACGCCGGCGCCAGGGGCCGTCCGGGAGACGGACCGACTGGCGGCCGGGGCCGCCTGGCGAAAGGCTCGGTGGTTGCGGGGGCAGGATTTGAACCTGCGACCTTCAGGTTATGAGCCTGACGAGCTACCGGGCTGCTCCATCCCGCGCCACCAATTTGGTTCGTTGGGGCCTTGTGTGCAAGGCCGGCTTGGGCCTGAGGCCAACGAACAGAGTGAATGGGTTCTTATTTGTGATCTGTTTGCCTTGTGCGCTGGCTTCAAAGCCTGGCGGCGACCTACTCTTCCATCGCTTGAGCGATAGTACCATCGGCGCAGTCCGGTTTCACGGCCGAGTTCGGGATGGGATCGGGTGGGTCACGGACGCTATGGTCACCAAGCTATGGGGCCTGCGGATAAGGGCTCCCATCGAAGCGCCGCTTCGATGGGGTCCCGTGAAGCTCTAGAAATCGATTTTTATCTGCTGAGCCCGGCCAGCGCCCGGATCGGAAACGCATCCAATCCTGAC
>DASZDS010000017.1:0-2326 GCA_035941735.1 Allosphingosinicella sp. | reverse complement strand
ACGGGCACAATCAGTCCAGGACCAGCAACGGGCAGCCGGCAACGGAGGCGGTACGGTGAGCCGGGACACACAGGCACATACGGAGCAGCACTCCCGCAAGGTCGCCGAGGCGGCGCGCGAGCAGGACTGGCAGCAGCCGAGCTTCGGCAAGGAGCTGTTCCTCGGTCGGCTGCGGCTCGACCTGATCCATCCCCACCCGCGCCCGACCGAGCAGGAGCGGCGCAAGGGCGAGGCCTTCCTGGCGCGGCTGGAGGCGTTCCTCCGCGAGACGGTCGACCCGCTGCAGATCGAGCGCGACGCCAAGATCCCCGACGAAGTCGTGCGGGGCCTGGGCGAGCTGGGCGCGTTCGGCATCAAGATCGACGAGCGCTACGGCGGCCTCGGCCTGTCCCAGGTGTACTACAACCGGGCGCTGGCCCTGGCGGCGTCGGCGCACTCCTCGATCAGCGTGCTGCTCAGCGCCCACCAGTCGATCGGGGTGCCCGAGCCGGTGCGGCTGTTCGGCACCGAGGACCAGCAGCGGCGCATCCTGCCGGGTGTGGCCAAGGACCAGGTCAGCGCGTTCCTGCTGACCGAGCCCGACGTGGGCAGCGACCCGGCCCGCATGCGCACCACCGCCACACCGACCGAGGACGGCAGCGCGTATGTGCTCAACGGCTCCAAGCTGTGGACCACCAACGGCGTGATCGCCGACATGCTGGTGGTGATGGCGGTCGTGCCCCGCTCCCAAGGGCACCGGGGCGGCATCACCGCGTTCGTGGTCGACGCCCACACGCCCGGGATCACCGTCACCCACCGCAACCAGTTCATGGGGCTGCGCGGGATCGAGAACGGCGTCACCGTCTTCGACAACGTCCGCGTCCCGGCCGCCGACCGGCTCGGCGAGGAAGGCCGCGGGCTCAAGATCGCGCTGCAGACGCTCAACACGGGGCGGCTGTCCCTGCCCGCCATCTGCTGCGCGGCGGCCAAGTGGTCGCTGCGGATCGCCCGGCAGTGGTCCAACGAGCGGGTCCAGTGGGGCAAGCCGATCGGCAAGCACGAGGCCGTCGCCGCCAAGCTCGCGTTCATCGCCGGCATGGCTTATGGGATGGAGTCGATGCTGGAGCTGGCCAGCGCGCTGGCCGACGACAAGCGCAACGACATCCGCATCGAGGCCGCCCTGACCAAGCTGTACACCTCCGAGATGGCCTGGCTGGTCGCCGACGAGCTGGTCCAGCTGCGCGGCGGGCGCGGCTATGAGACGGCCACCTCGCTGGCCGCCCGCGGCGAGCGCCCGGTCGCCGCCGAGCAGGGTCTGCGCGACCTGCGGATCAACCGCGTCTTCGAGGGCTCGACCGAGATCATGCACCTGTTCATCGCCCGCGAGGCGGTCGACCAGCACCTCTCGGTCGCCGGCGGCCTGATCGACCCGGAGACCGGCCTCGCCGGCAAGGCCAGGGCGGCCGCGTCGGCCAGCCGCTTCTACGCCCGCTGGCTGCCCCAGCTGGCCGTCGGCAAGGGGTACGTCCCCAGCGGCTTCGAGGAGTTCGGTCGGCTCGCCACGCACCTGCGGTTCGTGGAGCGGGCCAGCCGGCGGCTCGCCCGCTCGACCTTCTACGGCATGGCCCGCTGGCAGGGCCGGCTGGAGCGCAAGCAGCGGTTCCTGGGCCGGATCGTCGACATCGGCGCGGAGCTGTTCGCGATCAGCGCCACCTGCGTGCGGACCCGGATGCTGGTCGACGACCGCGCGCCCGCGGCCGAGGAGGCGGTCGAGCTGGCCGAGCTGTTCTGCCGGGGCGCCCGCCGCCGGGTCGACCGGCTCTTCCACGACCTGTGGGCCAACGACGACACCGGCGACTACGCGGCCGCCCAGCGCGTCCTGCGCGGCGACTACACCTGGCTGGAGGCGGGCATCATCGACCCCTCCGGCGACGGCCCGATGATCCCCGAGCGGGTCGCGGCCGGGCAGGCCGCCCAGGAGGCGGCGGGCGTGCAGCCCGGCGACCAGGTCAAGCTCGGCGCCGGCAGATAGCGGCCAGTCGCCCTATCCCGACCCGCCCGATGTCAGCCGGACGGCCCGGGCTTCGGCCAGATAACGGGGGGCCAACCGCTGGTACTCCCTGGCGGCGGTGCGGCCCCACTGCTCCGCCTTGCCGGACAGTTCGCGCTTGCCCTGGATGGGGATGCCGGCGGCCAGCACGTCGGGGGAATCTGCGCGTCCTCGGCGACCACACTCCCGGCCGCGACAACCGACCCCGTGCCGACCCAGCGCTCGGCGACCGCGCTGGCGTTGGGCCCCCGCATGTGCGCCCGGATGGTTGGACAGCTCCGACGTCTATCTGAGCCA
>DASZDS010000016.1:0-44445 GCA_035941735.1 Allosphingosinicella sp. | reverse complement strand
CCCGCCCGCCGGCGTTTGACGCCAGCACGCCCGCGCTGGCGCTTGCCAGTGCCGGCAGCGTGAACGGCAATTGCCTCGATCAGGGCGATTTCGAACGCTACAGCTACGACGCCAATTCCAACCGTACCGAGCTGCGCCGGCGCGACACGCGCCGCATCGCCTTCGCCTATGACGCGCTCAATCGCGTGACCTCGAAAACCTATCCCGACGGCGGCGCGACCGCCGTTTTCTACGGCTATGATCTGGGCGGCCTGCAGCTCCATGCGCGTTTCGGCAACGCCGGCGGACTCGGCATCGCCAACAGCTTCGACGGCTTCGGCCGGCTCGCCGCGACCACCGCCGACACCGACGGCGTCGCGCGCACGATCTCCTATCAATACGACGCCAATGGCAGCCGCACGCGCATCAAGCACCCCGACGGCGCCTGGTTCGCCTACGACCGGGACGGGCTCGGCCGGCCCTTCTGGCTCGCCTCGGCCGACAACATCGCCTGCCATTACGGCTCCTACCGGCCCGACGGCCTGCCCGGCTCGCAGAGCCGCTGCAACGGCGCCTCGACCTGGGTCTCGCGCGACGGCATCGGGCGGTTGAACGGCCTCGGCCATTATTACGGCGCCGGCGGCGCGGGCGACGTGCTCTGGCTCTACCAGCACAATCCGGCGAGCCAGATCCGCTCGGTCACCCGCGACAACGACGTCTACGCCTGGACGGGCCATTATGCCGTCACCCGCGCCTACACGACCAACGGGCTCAATCAATATGCCGCCGCGGGCACGGCGGCCTTCGGCTACGATGCGAACGGCAACCTCACCGCCACCCCGGGCCCGAACGGGCAGACGATCACCTATACCTACGACGTCGAGAACAGGCTGGTGTCGGCCTCGACCGGGGCCCAGCTCGCCTACGACCCGCTCGGCAGGCTCCACCAGGTGACGCTCGGCGCCAACACGACCCGGTTCCTCTACGACGGCGACGCGCTCGTCGCCGAATATAATAGCGCCGGGGAGATTGCGGCCCGCTACGTCCACTGGGACGGGGCCGACGTGCCGATCATCGCCTACACGGCCCCGGGCGCGGCACCCGCCAGCCCCACCTACCTCCACGCCGACCACCAGGGCTCGATCGTCGCCATATCGGGGCCGTCGGGCGCGACCCAGATCAACCGCTACGATGAGTACGGCATCCCGGCTTCAACCAACTCAGGCCGATTCCAGTACACAGGCCAGGCGTGGCTCGCCGAGCTGGGCCTCTATTACTACAAGGCCCGCCTCTACTCGCCGACGCTGGGGCGAATGATGCAGACCGATCCGGTGGGGTATCAGGACCAGTACAATCTCTATGCCTATGTCGGGAATGATCCGGTCAATAGGACCGATCCGACCGGAACCGAGGCCGAAGGTGATGAAGGCTCGGACCCTGGTGGTTGCGGGACTAAAATACGAGGGCATAATTCCGCAGCCTGCTCGGGAGGAACGCTGCAAGACCGCATGGAAGCCTTGGAGGCGCGTAGGCTGGAGCGCGGTGGAGGAGGATGGAGGCCCCAATCGGCACCGTGGCGTGGCCCGGGCAGCCCCGCTCAGAGGGCCCGCGAGATCGCGCGCGAGGAACTCGAAAGAACTCGCCGAATTGCTCCTCCAGGTGGCGGTCACAATGACATATACGATGCTGAACGCCACGCTCGGTGGGTCTATCGGATGGCAGCCGAGCTGGGTGTTGCAGCAGCAACGGCCTATAGCCAGGGACACGAGTTCGAAGGACTCCTATCAGGTAGTCCATTGAGGGAAACTCGAATGGATTTACACAACAATGAAGTAGGTCTCTATGAATTTTCGGCTGGTCACCCCATTCCTACAGTAAACACGCCAAGTCTCACTTATATTGACGGAGACAACAGGACGTATGTGGTCCCTAATCGAAGATAAAATATAACATTTAATTTGGATTATCATAATGTCACGGTACCATAGCAAGCGCACCCTGCTAGCTAGGATTTATTCCTATTCATTGGTAATTATGCAAGTTACTGGATGCAGTAGGACCTCAGAGGATGTTTTTGAGGTTCAAGCTGATGCTAGAAATGGGGGCTCGGCTTTGCTTTCTATTTGTGGATCAACGACAGCGATGCCTTTCAATGGACATTCGTTTGTCGGGCGCCGCGTAATAAACTGTGAGGGATCGGGCGTCATTGACGTGACGACGAGATTGGGGGTTGCGCATTGCCCGATCGGTTATGTCACGCCCGGAGCAGGTTCTCGACATTGGCGATTTGCCGTGGCGGGCCGGATATGCTCAGCAGTCGGTAGCTAATTTCACCATGGGGATTACGGTGACAGTTCACTTAAGCCCGGATTTGCGGTGACAGTGCACCTAATTGACCGTCGCCATATCGCCAGGCCTTCATTCCCGAGCCGCCGTCGTGTAAGGTGCAGGCACACCAGGCCAATGAGGAGAAGGGGGCAGTCAGCGGGACTGCCCCCTTTTGCCTCGACCACCGCCAATACCGACGGCACCCCGCGCGCGCGCTCGCCTACCAATATGACCGCGACGGCAGCCGCACCCGCATCACCCATCCCGACGGCGCCTGGTTCTCCTACGACCGCGACGGGCTCGGCCGGCCGTTCTGGCTCGCCTCGACCGACAACATCGCCTGCTATTACAGCTCCTACCGGCCCGACGGCCTGCCCGGCTCGCAGAGCCGCTGCAACGGCGCCTCGACCTGGACCTCGCGCGACGGGGTCGCCAGGCTCAACGGCCTCGGCCATTATTACGGGCAGGGCGGCGCGGGCGACGTGCTCTGGCTCTACGACCACAATGCCGCGAGCCAGATCCGCTCGGCCAATCGCGACAATGACAGCTACGCCTGGACCAGCCATTATGCGGTGAGCCGCGCCTACGCGACCAACGGGCTCAATCAATACACCCAGGCGGGCACCGCGACGTTCGGCTATGACGACAACGGCAACCTCACCGGCGACGGCAGCCGCACCTACGTCTACGACATCGAGAACAGGCTGGTGTCGGCTTCGACCGGCGCCACCTTGAGCTACGACCCGCTGGGCCGGCTCTACCAGGTGACGCTCGGCGCCAACACGACCCGGTTCCTCTACGACGGCGACGCGCTCGTCGCCGAATATAATAGCGCCGGGGAGATTGGGGCCCGCTACGTCCACTGGGACGGCGCCGACGTGCCGATCGTCGCCTACACCGCCCCGGGCGCGGCACCGGCCAGCCCGACCTACCTCCACGCCGACCACCAGGGCTCAATCGTCGCCATATCGGGGCCCTCGGGCGCGACCCAGATCAACCGCTACGATGAATATGGCATCCCAGAGCCGACCAACTCAGGCCGGTTCCAGTACACCGGTCAGGCCTGGCTCGCCGAGCTCGGCATGTACTATTACAAGGCAAGGGTGTATTCACCCACGCTGGGGCGATATCTACAGGTCGATCCAGTGGGGTATGAAGATCAACTAAATCTCTACGCCTACGTAGGAAATGATCCGATCAATGCAAGCGATCCTACGGGCGCTTACAAATGCGGCGGCGATCGCACGAGCCCGGAATGCGCCGCTATTCGCGGCTACGCTCGAGACTTGCAGCAAGCGGCGAGGAATGCGCGCCCGGAGACCGGAACCAGAATGTTCTCGGTGGCGGCACAAGCCGTTCGCGCGGCTGCAGCCTATGTGGGGACCGAGGGCGACGGAAACGGAGTGACGATATCCAATGCCAACCTAAGCCAAGCCGGAAGCGGAGAGCTGGGGCAGGCCGATCGCAACGGAAACATACAGATCGACGTCACTCGTACCCGCCAAGCCGAAGCTGCCGGCCGCGAGTCCGGCGCCGGCGTGTTGGCACATGAAGCCACCCACGGTCTTGAAAGAATTATCCTCGGCCGCATCGACAGTCTGCACGAGGTGATGCGCCGAGAGCAGATTGCCACCTGGGTTCAATCGTTCACCGACCAGTACCTCGGCTTCCGCAGCCATTTGTGGTATCCCGGGATGCCCGCTTCCCAACGCAGGCGAAGGGTCAACTGGCGCGCCCTGCACAGTTGCGCCGCTTATGCGAACGAAGTCCAGCCGGCGCTGTTTCCTGGGCAGCATTGCATCCCATGAAACCCGTATCCTGCCCTTCGCTCGCGGGCCTACTACTCGTGGGGGGGTGTGCGGGCGAGCGGGCGTCAGTCAGCCAAGAATTTTTGGTGCGATGTTGGAATGCCGTCAAAACCGAGTCACCGGCGCGCGAGTACGAGCTTTCGTTCGAGGCTATCCTGATACCTACTGAGGTGCCCAAAGTCTTTACCTGGTCTCGTTCCTGTCGAAACGCTCGGATGGGACTGGTTAATTTCCCTCCGCCAACGGAAGGCGAACTCGAACAATTCAGCCGCTCTATTGAATTCACTTCGCCCGGTGTCGGGCTGCGAGGAAGGGTAAGGGTCGTGCCTCTTGAAATGTCCTCGCGCTATTTCCTGCGTGCCAGAGTGACGCGCGTGATCTCCTTGGAGCAAATGAACCAGGACGCCACGCGATCGTTCGTGGATCGCCACCAAGTCGTCTGGTAAAGCGCCGCCCGCTCGCTTGCTAAGTGTTCACGGCCTACTTTAGATAGCGGTGACAGTGCACCTAATTGACCATCGCGGTATCGGCAGGCCTTCATTCATGAGCCATCGTCATGTAAGGTGCAGGCACACCAGGCCAATGAGAAGGGGGCAGTCACCAGGACTGCCCCCTTTTGCCTCGGCCACCGCCAATACCGACGGCACCGCGCGCACGCTCGCCTACCAATATGACCGCGACGGCAGCCGCACCCAGCTTCGCAGCGGGCGGATCGGAACGATCGCAAACAAACTGCGTAGCCTCGACGAGCTCCGGCCTTCGATTCGCAAAAGAAAAGCGCATAATCCAGAGTTATCCGTTCTGATGCCGTTAATGTCGTAACCCGGGGGATTGCCGGTTGGAAGCTGGTCGGAAAGATCGCCACCGGGATCCGGATCTTCCTGGGTAAAGCAAGGCATACCGAAGCGCGCCGCGTTGGACAAAACATGGGCGGCGCAGCCCGCTTTGTCGGCCAGGCCATCGACCCAGGGCGCGCAAAGGTCGGGGTCGAGGTCGGCGAAAAATAGCAGTGCAAGACGCGGGCGTTTGCGCGGAACCGCGCGAACGCGATGGTAGAGCGGGGCCACCCGCCCGCCGGTCAACAGCCGCATGAGTTCGCCCGGCATAACTAGAATAGAGGCCGGCGAATAGGGTGCCCGCCGATAGGCGCCGGCCGTGCTGATTTCCAGCCCGAGCCCATTCGCCTGGGCAAAGCTGAGCAAGTGCCCGTCTTCATGCTCGTGATAGATCGGGTCGCCCGCCGGCGTCGGCAGGGTGCGGCTGATCTGGATCATGGACCAGCGGCGCAGGCCGCCCCGCAAGGCGGCGGCATCCGCCAAGCCGCAGCGCGAGGCGAGCCCGACCATGAGATCTTCCGCCATCACTTCGAACGTCGAAAAGACTCCGAGGAGGCGCCGATGCAGTTCCCGCGCCAGCGGCGTCGGCAGGCGGTCCGCCAGCGTCGCCGTCCTGATGCTCGCACCGAAAAAGCTAACCCGGTCGGGACTGTCCGGTATGCCGGAATGCTCGAAGCCGTACGTCCAGTGCCCGCAGCCAAAAGGGAGCGCGTTCGCGCCCTGCTCGGGCTCGGGTAGGTCGAAATATCGGCGTGCAATCGAAGACAGTCGAACGATGTCTCGCCTGACATCATCCGCTAGATCTATGACCATATAGCCGGGTTGCTCCAGCTCTTCGGCCCGGCCTTGCAACCCGCAGCGCAACGCCGCTTTATGCTGTGCCATCATTAACAGCATCCCCGTCCAGACATCGGCCGTAACACATGCCCGGATAGGGGAAAGTCGGCAAGCATTCCGAAAAGATCATCCATTATGGAGGTATCGGGAGCGCGCACCCGAAGCTCCGATGGAGGTGGCATTGCTCATTACGTCAGCGACAGCCGCGGCTTATGTCGAGCGCATGAAGGCGACGCGCGACCCGTCGGCACATACGCTGAGGGCGTACGCATACGACCTCAAGGACTTCGCCCGCTTCGTCGAGCAACGCACGCTCTGTCCGAGCCGCGCCGAGACGCTCATGGCCTATGTGCAGCATTTGATGGTCGAACGCGCGGTCGCGCCACGGACGCTGCGGCGGCGCATGGCCTGCCTCAGGGGCTTCTACAAGGACCTGGTTCGAACTGCCGCGATCGCACAATCGCCATTCGCGGGACTGGAGATGCAGCTGCCGCGGCCGCGCTCGCTACCGCGCGCGCTGACGCGGGAGGAGGCGAGGAAGCTGGCGGACAAAGCCTGGCGCATCTGCGCGGACCGCCACCAGGCGCTTGGCGCAAAGGCATTTCCCAGCGCGCTGTTGTTGCTCATCTCGGTCGGCCTGAGGGTGGGAGAGCTAGTTCAGCTGCGGCCGGGCGATTTCGATGCCGATGTCGGCGCGCTCCGGGTCCACGGCAAAGGCCGGCGCGAGCGCTGCGTGTTCGTCGTCGATAGCTGGTTGCGGCAGATCATGGCTAAGCTCTCGAAGCGACCCAAGGCGGTCAGGCTACTCGCCCCGGATGCCACGGATTGGTCGACCCAATCGGTGCGCCGCGAATTGCGGCGTTTCGCTCGGACGGCCGGCGTCGAGAAGCGGGTTACCCCTCATATGCTTCGACACACCTGCGCAACGCTGTTGCTCGAGGACGGCGTGGACCTACGATTCCTGCAACGATTGCTCGGCCACGAAAGCATCGCGACGACTGCCATTTACGCACATGTTGGCGACGCCGGATTGAGGCGGGCATTGGAGGGAGCAGGGTTATTGTCATCCTTGAGGCGTGCCGCGTAGGACGTCCTAAGGATTCCGGGCGGCGAATCCGATAACTGCATTTATGTCATCCGGCATACTTAGAAACGCTGTGGCAAGCGTCGCTGATGTGCCTGCAACTTTCCAGCGTTCGATTGAGTCGAATGCTGAAAATCATAAATCGAGGCTTGCCCGTAGGAAGACGGCGCATAATAAGAGGAAACGGCAATGATATTCCCGAGTCTACCTGACGATGCCAGTGTTCGGCATGCATTCCGGCTCAATCCAGCCGCCGGGAAGCTGCTTTCTGAGTACCACCAGCTAATCCTGCGTGGTCCTTCTCCTTTGTCCGTGGCAGATCGCGAACTCATCGCCGCTTACGTTTCTGGGCTCAATCGCTGCAATTTTTGCCACGGCACACATTTGGCGGCTGCCGAGCTCTTCGGGGTGTCCGGCGATCTGGTGCGAACGCTGGTCGCGGACTGCCAACTCGCCGCGGCGCCAGAAGAGTTGCGCCCCCTTCTAGCCTATGCCCGCAAGTTGACGCTCGATCACAACCGGATCGTAGCAGAGGATGCACAGAAGGTCTTCGATGCAGGATGGTCCGAACGCGCTCTCCACGACCTGATTCTCGTCGCTGCCACATTCAACTTCATGAATCGCTTTGTTCACGGTCACGGCATCGAAGGAAACGATGCTCTCCACGCTGAACGCGGACGCTATCTCTTCGAAAGCGGTTATGCGGGTGTAGCTGAGGCCAGCCCGGATCCGGAGCGACCATAGTTATCTCAAATACTCGCCCTCGGCGGGCCGAGAATTGCCTAGGCGAACGTATGGCCTCCTCGGGGCGCTGGTGCCTCATCATCCACGTTGACAAAACACTTATTCCAAATCATTGTTCTGGTGTACTATCGCTGCGAATCGCCAGCGCACTAACTTTGCGGCGCGCCTTTTGCGATGGAGACATATCTTGGGTGTTTTGAGTCCCGCCCAAGATTAACCGCAAGGATGGGCAACCGGGGAGGCTGCGGAAGTGGCTCGTGGGGAGGTTGTTTTTGGCCATTGCTTGAAGGCCAAGCCGGCAAGGCCCGGAATTGATCGGTTTCTCTCGCGACTGCTCGCCATTGCGCCTTCCGAAGCCCATTTCGAGCGGCGAGGCTTTCGTTCAACCCCTGCAACCCCGCGGCTTGAAAGCGCCGGCGCCGCTTTCATCGCAGGCTATAACGAAGCGGTGGGCGCCTGCGCGCCTCCGGCATTGCTTTCGGTGCTGTCGGCCTTTCCAGCATCCGATCGGGGCTTCTTTGCCGAAGGCGCCGCGATGGGGGCCGCGATGCGCGCGATCTGCGTCCCCTGGCGCAATTCGCTCTCCCCGATGCTCGTCGCTTTGACCGAGAGCTACGTGCATCTGGCCCATGTCGGCGTGGGCTGGGCGATGGCGCGCCTCCCGTTCGCGCGTCGCCGGCTGATGAGCATGCTCGATCCGATGCTCGCGCCACTGGCAATCGACGGACGCGGTTTTCATGACGGCTATTTTGATAGTGAAGCGGTTGCGGCCGGGCGGCGGCGAGTCGTCGGCGAATCCGGCCGAAACTACGATCAGGGCGTTGGGCGGTCGCTCTGGTTCTCGCAAGGGGCAGATCCGGATCGCATCGCCGCAGTCGTCGAGCGTCTTGACCCGGGCCGCCACGAAGACCTGTGGGCCGGCGTGGGCCTCGCCTGCGTCTATGCCGGCGGCGCCGACGATGCCTCGGTCGAGCGGCTAATCGCGAAGCCGGGGCCGGCGCTGCGCTGGCTGCGCCAGGGCGCGGCCTTCGCCGTCGGCGCGCATGCGCGGGCGGGAGTCGTACCGCCCGAAGCCGCCGCGGCCGCGCGACGAATTTGCGGGATCGAGCCCGACGCGCTCGTCCAGCTCGTCGACGACGCCTTCGCGGCGGCGTCGCGCAAGGATGCGCCACAGCCGGCGCGCTACCAGGGCTGGCGCGGCCGCGTCGCCGCCGCGCTCTACCCAGGGCCGGCGACGTGACCGTCGCCCGGCTCATTCGCGGCCAGGCCGCGCGCCTTACCGTCGGTGCGATCGCGCTCGCCCTGTTCCTGGTCGCGCGCGCGACTAGCGGCCAGCCCGAGCCCGCCGATTCCAGCTTGCGCTTCGACGCCGTCCCGCTGGGCGCGCCGGAGCGTCCCGACGATCGCAGGGTGCGCCCGGTCAACCCGCGCTACGCGCCCATTCGCGGCTGGATTTCTGCGGTGGGCGCCGCCGTGGCGATCGCCGACATCGACGGCGACGAGCGGCCCAACGACATCTGCCTGGTCGAGCCGCGCGACGACAGCGTCACCGTCCTTCCCGCGCCCGGTACCGGCGCGCGTTACCCGGCCTTCGCGCTGCCGCTGCCGGCCGAGGGCTATGATCCGGCGATGGTGGCGCCGATGGGATGCCTTCCCGGCGATTATGACGAGGACGGCGGGACCGACCTGCTGGTCTATTACTGGGGCCGCCCGCCGCTCATCTATTATGCGGCTGGCGGGTCACCCGCCGCCACCAGCTATCGGCCGATGCCGATCGTCGCCGCCCATGAGTCCTGGTACACCAACGCGGCGCTCCAGGCCGACGTCGACGGCGATGGCCATGTCGACCTGGTCTTCGGCAATTATTTTCCCGAGGGCGCGCGCGTGCTCGATGCCGCCGCGGCCGACGGCGGCGTCATGCAGCGCTCAATGTCGCGGGCCTTCAACGGCGGGCGCAACCGCCTCTTGCTGCGCGACCCCGCATCCACCGCCGCGTCGGGCTTTACCGACCACAGCGCCGCGCTCAGCCCGGAGATGGCGAACGGGTGGACGCTGGCGCTGGCCGCCGCCGACCTCGACGGCGATCTCCTGCCGGAGCTCTACGTCGCCAACGATTTCGGTCCCGACCGCCTGATGGTCAACCTCTCCGCCCCGGGCGCGCCGCGCTTTCGCCTCGCCGCCGGCGAGCGGACGTTCCTCACGCCGCGCTCGCGCACGCTCGGGCGCGATTCCTTCAAGGGCATGGGCGCGGAGTTCGCCGACGTGAACGGCGACGGCATGCTCGACCTCGCGGTCAGCAACATCGCCCAGGACTACGCGCTGCTCGAAAGCCACTTCCTGTTCATCAACCGCGGGCGCCCCGATTTGTTGGGGGCCGGCCTCGCCGCTTTCCGCGACGAAAGCGGGCCGCGCGGCACGGCGCGCAACGGCTGGGGCTGGGACGTGAAGGCCGCCGATTTCGACAATGACGGCCGGCCCGAACTGATCCAGGCGCTGGGATTTCTCGCCGGCACGACCAACCGCTGGCCGGAGCTGCAGGAGCTGGCCACCGCGAATGACGATATCATCAGCCATCCGCACGTGTGGGGGCCGTTTGCAGGTGACGCCGATTTGTCCGGACACCAGCGCATCGGCCTCTATGCCTCGGACGACAGGGGCATCTATCACGACGTCGGCGTCGCCGCA
Organism: Allosphingosinicella sp.; assembly: GCA_035941735.1. Classification (GTDB taxonomy): domain Bacteria; phylum Pseudomonadota; class Alphaproteobacteria; order Sphingomonadales; family Sphingomonadaceae; genus Allosphingosinicella. The sequence continues at coordinate 34,144 of DASZDS010000016.1, read as the reverse complement.
GGGCTGAGCGCGCGCGGCGTCGCGCGCGGCATCGCCATCGCCGACGTCGATCTCGACGGGCGGCTCGATGCCGCCGTCGCAGCGCAGTGGCGGCGCTCCGTCCTACTGATGAACCGCGCACCAGCGAGCGGGCATTTTCTGGCGCTGGACCTGCGGCTGGCCAATGCCAATGGCACCACCCGGCCGGCGATTGGTGCGCTCGCCCGGATCGATCGCGACGGCGCCGCGCCGCTGGTCGGATTTGTCGACGGCGGCAACGGCCACAGCGGCAAGCGTGCGCCGATCGTCCATTTCGGGCTCGGCCCGCAGAGTGGGCCCGTCCTGGTCCAATTCCGGTGGCGCGACGGAAGCGGCCTCCACCGCGCGCGCCTGTCGCTCGCGCCGGGGCACCACCGCGTCCTGCTCGGGAGGCCCACGGCATGAACGTCGCCAGCAAGGTTCGCATCCCCGCGTCCGATCCGACGCCCGCGCCGAGCGGATTGACTCCCGCGCAGCGTCGCGATGGCGGGCTGCTCCGCTTCGCCATCGCGATCTCGGTGCTCAACATCTTAGGCCATCTCTGGCTCGGCTTCGAGCAAAGCTGGGCGACCCCGTTCATCGCGCTCGCCGCCGCTTACGGCACCGAACTCGCCGGCGAATGGGCCTCCGCCCGCTTCGCCGGGCGCGGGCCGCGTTTCGCCGGCTCGCCGGCCGGCGCCGCCAGGTTCCTGCTTTCGGCGCACATCACCGGCCTGGCCGTCGGGATGCTGCTCTACGCCGCCGAGCAGCTCTGGGTCGTTGCCTTCGCGGCGAGCCTCGCGATCGCCTCCAAATACATCCTGCGCGTTTCGTTCGGCGAGGACGGAAGCACCCGGCATTTCTACAATCCTTCCAATTTCGGCATTGCCGCGACGCTGATCCTGTTTCCGATGGTCGGGATCGCGCAGCCCTATCAATTCGCGGAGAATATTTCGGGCGCGCTCGACTGGCTGCTGCCGCTGATCGTGATCACCACCGGCACGCTGATCAACCGCAAGTTCACCCAGCGGCTGCCGCTGATTGGCGCTTGGCTCGCGGCCTTCGCCCTGCAAGCGGTGACCCGCGCACTCGTTCACGGCAACCCGATCCTGGCAGGGCTCGCCCCGATGACCGGCTTCGCCTTCATCCTGTTCACCTTCTACATGATCACCGATCCGGCGACGACGCCGGAGGGGCGGTGGGAGCAACGCTGCTTCGGAGCGGCAGTGGGCCTCGCCTACGCGCTGATGATGGAGCTCCACATCGTCTTCGGCCTGTTTTTCGCGCTCGCGCTGGTGAGCACCCTGCGCGGCGCGCTCCTTGCGCTTAAGGCCCAGCGGTGGCGGCCGCTCTGGCCGTTCAAGCCAGCGGCTGCCCAGAGCCATGCCGGCTGAGCGATCCCGCATCGTCATTGCCGGGATGGCCTGCCGCTATCCGGACGCGGCCGACCCCGCCGCCCTGTTCCGCAACACGCTCGAGGGCCGGCTCTCCTTCCGTCCGATTCCGCCGGAACGGCTCGCGCTCGACGATTATGCCGCCGCCATGATTGGGGAAGCGGATTCGATCACCCGAATCCCCGCCGGCCTGCTGACCGGATGGCGATTCGATCCGGTGCGCTTCCGCATCCCGCGCGCCGCGTTCGAGGCCACCGACCTTGCCCATTGGCTGGCGCTCGAGGTCGCGGCCGATGCGATCGAGGCGACCGGAGGCGCCGCATCGCTCGACCGGGAACGGACCGCGGTGATCGTCGCCAACACGCTCACCGGCGAGTTCAGCCGCGCCGCTTTGCTGCGGCTGAGGTGGCCCTGGCTCGACCGCGAGCTCGACGAAGCCCTCGCCGCCGCCGGCATTGGCGCGGCGGAGGCCGCGGCCGCCCGAAGCGGCTTTCGCGACCGCCTGCGCGCCGCCTTCCGCGCGCCCGACGAGGAGAGCCTCGCCGGCGGGCTCGCCAACACCATCGCCGGGCGGATCGCCAACCAATTCGATCTCCATGGCGGCGCATGGTCGGTCGACGCCGCCTGCGCCTCCTCGCTGGTGGCGGTGGCAAGTGCCGGCGATCTCATCGCCTCGGGCCGCGCCGACGCGGTCGTCGTCGCGGCGGTCGATCTCAGCCTCGATCCCTTCGAGCTGGTCGGATTTTCCCGCAACGGCGCGCTGGCGCGCGGGCGGATGCGTGTGTTTGACGCGCGCGCCGAGGGCTTCTGGCCGGGCGAGGGGGCGGGCGCCATCGTCTTGGTCGCCGCAGCGGTTGCACGGCGCCTTGGGCTCGCGCCCGCGCTGGCCCTGGCTGGCTGGGGCGTGGCGACGGACGGCAGCGGCGGCCTCACCCGCCCCGACGTGGACGGCCAGCGCCGGGCGCTCGAACGGGCCTATGCCCGTGCTGCGATCGATCCGGCCGCGCTCGGCTATGTCGAGGCGCACGGCACCGGCACCGCGATCGGCGATCCCACCGAGATCGCGGCGCTCGCGGCACTGCGCGGCGAGGCACGGGGCGACGCGCTGCCGATCGCCTCGATCAAGGGCAATATCGGCCACACCAAGGCAGCGGCGGGCCTTGCCGGCCTGATCCGTACCGCGGTGGCGATGGATGAGGGGATCGTGCCGCCACATAGCGGTTGCGAGCAGCCTCATCCGGCGTTCGCGGAGACGGGCCACAGGGTCCGGGCCACCGCCGCGCCCGAGGAATGGCGCTCCGGCGACAGGCGCGTCGCCGGCATTTCCTCGTTCGGCTTCGGCGGCGTCAACGCTCATGTCGTCCTCGCCGGACCGGATCGGCCGCGCCGCCGCGCGCTCCCGCCCGCGCCGCCGGTGCGCGATGCCGAACTCTTCCTGTTCCGCGGGCCCGACGCGGCGGGGGTCAGGGAAGCAGTGTCGGCGCTCGCGGCCCGGGCCCCGGCTCTCTCTTTTGCCGAACTCGGCGACGCCGCGGCCGACGCTGCGCGACAATTGGGAACGGGCCCGGTCAGCCTCGCCTTCCAGGCGTCGAGCCCGGACCAGCTCGGCCGGCGCCTGACGGCGGCGCGAGGCGCGATCGACGGCGGCGTGCACCCCGACATCTGGCTCGGTCAGGCCGGGCGACCGCCGCGCATCGGCTTCGTCTTCCCGGGCCAGGCGGCCCCGGTCCGGCCAGGCGGCGGAGCCTGGGCGCGGCGCTTTCCGGGCCGTTACCTGCCGTTCGCGATCGCGGGCGATCCGGCGCACACCGCGGCGGCGCAGCCGGCGATCGCGGGCGCCTGCCTGGCCGGCCTCGACCTGCTCGACCGGCTCGGCATCGCGGCCGACGCGGTGGTTGGTCACAGCCTCGGCGAGTTCGCCGCGCTCGCCTGGGCGGGCTCGATCGCGCGCGCCGATCTTGTCCCGCTGACCGCTGCGCGGGGGCAGGCGATGGGCGCGCTGGAACCGGGAGCGATGGTCCAGCTTGGATGCGGACGCGATCAGGCTCAAGCTTTGGCGCGGGGGCTGGATGTCGCGATCGCCTGCCTGAACGCGGAGGCGGAAACCATTGTCTCGGGCGCGTTCGCAGCCATCGAGGCGATCGAGCATCGCGCCGAGGACGCCGGCATCGGCTATGCCCGGCTTTCCGTCTCGCATGCCTTCCATTCGGCGATGATGGCTCCCGCCGCCGCTGCCTTGGCCGAAGCGCTAGATCGGCTCGCGCTTGCACCGCCGCGGCGGCCAATCGTCTCAACGGTCACCGGCGACTGGATCCGGGCCGATGCCGACCTTCGCGCGATGTTGATCGGGCAACTCACCAGCCCCGTCCAGTTCATCGCCGCTGCGGCCAAATTGTCCGATGAGGTAGACGTGATGGTCGAGGTGGGACCGGGCGCCGGTCTTACCCGGTTGCTCGCGGCCGCCGGTCATCGGGCGCTCAGCCTCGACGTCTTCGCCGAGCAGATGAGCGCGGCACTGGATGTGGTCGCGACCCTCTTCGCCCTCGGCGCCGAGATCAACCCTGCGCCCTTGTTCGAAGGGCCCGGCATCCGCCCGCTGGCGCCCGCCCCGCCAGTCTTGCTCGCAAGCCCGTGCGGCGGGTCCGGGCGCGCGGCGGCTCCGATTGCCGCGATCTCGCCCGAGCCGGAGCGATCGGGCCCGAGGCCGATCACGGACGAGGGCGGCAGCCCGTTGGCGCGGCTGATCGGGCTGGTCGCCGAGGAGACCGGCCTCGATCCAGTCGCGATCTCGCCCGAAGACCGGTTCCTCGACGACCTTCATCTCAATTCGCTCGCGGTAAGCCGCCTGGTCGCCCGCCTCGGCACGGCGCTCAACCAGCGGCCATCGGGATTCCGGACCGCCTTTGCCAGTGCGCGCCTACGCGAGGTTGCCGAGGCATTCGCGGAAGGCGAGGCGCTGCCGGTGCCGGCCGGCGGCGAGCGCGTGCAGGGCGTCGCTCGCTGGGTGCGCTGCTTCTCGCCGGTGCTGGAGCCGCTGCCGGAGCGCCTCGCCGCGTCGATCAGGTGGCACAGAACAGCGCTGCCGCGGCCAAGCCTCGAGGCCGCCGATGGCCTGTTGATCGACCTTGATCGGCCGTGGAATTGCGCGCGCGACGCGCGTCCCCTGCTCGCTCTTTGCCAGCAGGCCGTCGATCGGTACGCCCACCTCGCGATCTGCCATGACGGCGCGCCGCTCGGCGGATATGCGCGCTCGTTCGCCGACGAGTCTCTGTTCGAAAGCGTAAGGTTGATCGCGGGCGACGCCGATCCCGCTTTGCTGTCGCGGCAGGTCTTCGGCTTCGAGGAGGTCGTACGCGACGCGGACGGCCGGCCCGCATCTTCTGCCCTCACGCTGCGCAGCGATGCGCCGAACCCGGCCGAGCCGCCCGCCGGCGCGATCCTCGTAACCGGAGGCGCCCGCGGCATCGGCGCCGAATGCGCGATCCGGATCGCGGAGCGGTGCAAGCGACCGCTGATCTTGGTTGGCCGTGCTGCTCCCTGCAATCACGAGGTCACGGCTACGCTGGCGCGTCTCGCGGATCTCGACGCCGATGCGCGCTATGTCCGGTGCGACGTCGCCGATGCGGTCGGTCTCGATGCCGCCGTCGCGGCCGCCGCCGCGGAATTGGGGCCCATTACCTTCCTCATCCACGCGGCCGGCGCCAATGAACCCGCGCCGTTCCGCGAGATCGACGCGGAGCTGCTGGCGCGCACGCTCGCCGCCAAGACCACCGGCCTCGCCGCCTCGATCGAAGCGTGCGGCCCATCGCTCGCCCGGGTCGTCGCCTTCGGCTCGATTATCGGCCGTCTCGGCCTCGCGGGCGAGGCTCATTATGCATTGGCCAATGCCGAGCAGACGCGACTGCTTGCCGAGATCGCGGCATCGCGGCCGGGCTTGAGCGGCCTCGCCATCGAATGGTCGGTGTGGGGCAGCGCCGGCATGGGCGAACGGCTCGGCGTCATCGACCGCCTGTCGGCCGAGGGCGTGGACGCCATCTCGCTCGACGATGCTATCGATGCATTCGAAGCGCTGGCGCTGAGCGGGAGCCAGGGCGCGGTGGTCGTCACCAGCCGATTCGGGCAGCAGGCGCCGATCGGCGCCGAAACGCCGCTCCGCTTCCTCGATCGGCCGCTCGTGCATACGCCGGGGGTGGAGCTCGTCATCGAGGCGCGCGTCGGTCTCGGCCGCGACCCCTATCTCGACGACCACAAGCTCGGGGGCGGCGCACTGATGCCGGCGGTGATGCTGATCGAGGCGATGGCCCAAGCCTGCCAGGCGCTGCATCCGGGCCCGATTGCCGGGCTCCAGGACCTCAAGTTCGATACGGCCGTCCATGCCGGCGAAGGCGACCTGCCGATCCGGATCGGCGCGCTGCGCGATGCGGACGGGAAGATCGCGGCGGAGGTCCGCACCGCGCAGGACGGCTTCCTCGCCCCCTGTCTCGGTGGCCGCTTCCGCGTGGGCGCGCGCGGGCCCGGGACCGTGCTCGAAGCGACCGCTGAAGCCGAGATCGACGCAGCGCCGCTTTATGGGCCGCTTTTCTTCCAGGGCTCGCGGTTCCGCCGGCTCGCCTGGCTTGGCGGTGTGTCGTCGCGCTCGGTCGGCGCGGTTTTCGCGCCGGCGCCGGATCGGGATTGGTTCGGAGCCTTCGAGCCGCAGGCACTGCTGCTCGGCGACCCCGGTGTTCGCGATGCGGCGCTGCACGCGTTGCAATGCTGCGTGCCCCACCGCCAGTTGATCCCGATCTCGGCGGCGGCAATCGACTTCTTCGCGGGCGGCGCTCCGGTCCGGCTCGACGCCGCTGAGCGCTGGTCGCGGGGCGACGATTACGGGTTCGACATCGTCCTCGCGGACGCCGAGGGCAGGATCGTCGAGCATTGGCGCGAAGCCGTGTTCCGCGCGGTCGGCACGATCGACATCGCCCCGGTGCTGGCGTCCGCGCCCGGCCTCGCCCGCGCCTGGCTCGAGCGCCGCGCGCGCGAGGCGATCGGTGACGACAGCCTTGCCTTGGCGCTTGTCGACGACCCGTCGGCGAGCCGCGCCGAGCGACGGCGCCGTGCCGCCGCGACGCTCGGCTTCGCGGCGCCGGCCCGGCGCGGCGATGGCCGGCCGATCGCCGCCGGGCGCGGCGGGGATATCTCGTTCGCGCATGCCGAGGGGGTGACGATCGCGGTCAGCGCCGCCCGCCGCGTCGGCTGCGACATCGAAAGGGTCGCCGCCTTCGCCGCCGAGGAGCTCGCTTTGGCGTGGACCGCGGAAGAGGCGCTGCGTAAGGTCGGCAGCCGCGCCCCGCTCAGCGGTGGCGGCGACCGCCTCTACACGGGCGACGCCAACGAGCGGATCGCCGCCTTCGGCCCGTTCCCGACGGAAGGCGCCGGGCGCGTCGCGGTCGCGGTCGGCATGGCCACGCCATGACGGCGGACGCGGGCCTTGCCGGCGATCGGCCACGTCGCCGCAGCTATTGCTGGCGCCCGTTCATCGGCTTCGAGGACACGAACCTGGTCGGCAACGTCTATTTCGCGCACTTCGTGTCCTGGCAGGGGCGCTGCCGCGAGGCGTTCCTCGCCGAGCGCGCGCCCGATGTGCTCGCCGCGCTGGCGGCCGACCTTCGGCTGGTGACGCTGAACGTGTCGTGCGAATTCTACGAGGAGTTGCGCGCGTTCGACGAGGTGACGCTGGAAATGTCGCTGGCAAGCCGCCAGGGGCACCGGCTCGGGCTCAGCTTCGACTATCGCCTGCAACGCGATGGTATGTCGCGCCTCGCCGCCCGCGGCACCCAGGAAGTCGCCTGCATGCGCATCGAGGGCGAAGGGCGGCTGGTCCCGGCGGACCTACCCGAAAGCCTGGCCGCCGCGCTTCAGGCCTACGCCTGAGCCGTCTCATGGCGACGGACGACCTCGTGCTCGCGCAAGCTCGAATGCGGCGGCGGCGCGGCGCGGAGGCGATGCCCCTGCCCGGCGCACGCCGGCCGGCCGGCCGCGGCGCCGGCCTCGGCAAGGCTTCGGCGTCGATCCGCTATTCGCTTCGGAGCTGGTCCATGATCGTAGCGCTCGGCCTCTTGCTCTCGCTGAGTGCCATCGCTCGGCGCCTGGAGCTGCCGATTCAGCCGCCGCTCGGCCGACTTTGCGCCGGCTGCCTGCGCGCCGCCGGCGGCCTCTATCTGAAGCTCGGCCAGTTCCTCGCCAACCGGACCGACCTCTTCCACCCGCAATTCCTGGGGCCGTTCGCGGCCCTGCAGGATCGCGTGTCGGCGATGGACCTCGCCGAAGCTCTGAGCGCGCTGCCGCCCGCGGTGGGTCAATCTCTCCAGGGCGGCTACGACTGTCGCCATGCTAGGCTCATCGGCAGTGGTTCGGTTGCGCAGGTTTTCGCGGGACGCTGCCGGACGAGCCAGCGTGCCGTCGCCATCAAGGTCGTTCGCCAGCCCAGCCGCCGGCTCATGCTGCGGGACGCCGCGGCCCTGCGCGCCGTCGCCCGGCGGCTGTCGCGCCTCGCCCCGTTCAGGCGCTGGCCGCTGATTGCGGCGGTGCGGATATGCGTTCGGCCGATCTGCCTCCAGTTCAACATGCATCGCGAGGCGGCGATCCAGCGCCGCTTCCGCGCGCGCTGCACGATCGCCGGGGAGATCGCGACGCCCGAGCCGATCGCCGTCCTTCATCCCCACCTGCTGGTGATGGAGCGCGTCGACGGGCTTCGGAAGCTGGTCGACCGCCCGCCCGGCTGGGCCGAAGCTCTGGATCGCGCGCTGGACCTGCTGTTCACCCTGCTCTTCGCCGAGCATCTCTTGCATTGCGACCTGCACCCGGGCAATCTGTTCGTCGGCGCTGAGGGCGACCTGGTCGTGATCGACCACGGCCTCAGCTGCGCGATTCGCCCGAGCGACGGCCATGCGCTCGCGCGCTTCTTCATGGCGCTGATCAGCTTCGATCCGAAGGCGGCGGCGCAGATTTGCATCGAAACCGGCTCCGCCGCGGCCGGAGGCGCGGATGTCGCCGGCCTCGAGGCCGATGTCGAGGCCCTGTTCGGCGACGCCTCGCGGGCCAGCGCCGGGGCGTTCAATCTGCAGAGCTTCGCGGCCTCGCTGATCCGCATTCAGGCCCGGCGGGGGCTGATCTCGACGCCCGCCTTCACATTGCCGGTGATGGCGCTCTCCGCGTTCGAAGGTCAGCTCAAGCAGATCGACCCCGACGCCGACTTTCAGCGTGCGGCGCTTGGCGCCGTCGTCAGAGCATTGTCGCTCGCCGAAGCCGCATGACTCCCGAAGCGCGCTGGGAGGCCTGCCGCCGCAGCCATCTGGAGCGCGACTTCGGCGCCTCCGGAAGGCGCCGGGTGCGGATGACGGTGATGACGGGCGGCAAGCCATGCCTGCATTATGACATCGATCATGCCTGGCGACGGGAGGGCCCGGTCTGCGGCTCGATCCTCGTCGTGCAGGCGCCGGCGGCGCTGCGCGGCACCTTCGTCAGGATGATTGAAGCGGGGCTGTCGCCCGATCTCGACCTCGAGCTCAAGCTGTCGACGGCGACGCATATCCTGACGATCGCCCCGGAACGGCAGCGACAGCAGGTGCTCGGCACCGATTTCACGTATGAGGACCTGCGGTTCTGGCGCCCGCTGGCGGCGCTCGAGCTCCGCTCGGCCGAGCCGGATCCAGTGTCGGGGGACTGCGTGTTCCGGCTGGCGCGCGACGGGTGCGGCGACACGGATCTGGACGTCTTGACCGCGCGGCCGGACGGCGAAGTGATCGCCTATCAAACCAGCGGCTCGACCAGGGCCGGGCTGTGGACGGTCGCGCAATGGGCGCCGGTTTCGCCGCCGAGCCCCAATTTGATCAGGTTCGAGCGGCTCAACCGGCGCTTCGAGACGCGCATGGCGCTGCTCGGGCTGGAGCGACCGGACGCGACACCGGCCGATCTGTTCGCCGCAGGCGGCTCGCCCAAGCGCGTCGTCGACTATTTCCTGGCGACCGAGCCGGTCGGCAACTAGCGCTTGCGCTGCAGCGAACGCTGGTCCAGCAGCTCGCGCCAGGCGACCACCGCCTCGACCATCCGGCCGCGCGTACGCCCGGTCTGGGGCTCGACGAGGTCGACCCCATAGGCGCTTTGCGTGCGCTCGTCGCCGATCGGGGGAACGGTCTCCACCGTGGAGAAGAGCTGCACCGGTTCCGCTGAATTCAGCACCAGCCCGACCTTGGGCATCGTCACCCTGAGGTTCATGGCAGCCGCGCACTTGCCGGCCTTGACGACGCCGAACGAGAGGATTTCCCGATTGAGCGTGACGCGCACCGGGCCGAACACCTTGCTCTCGCCGGAAACGCTGAGATTGGTGAACAGCGCGACGACGGTGGCCTCCTCCCAGCTCTTTTTCCCAGACTGGCCGGTCAGCGGCGCGCCGCGTTGCGCCTCCAATTCGCCTTCCAGCTCAACCGTGTCTTCGCCGACACCCTCGACCGAATAGGTTTCGCGCAGGCGAATATGGACCACGTCCACACCCGCCTCGGGAACCGAGCGGCGCTTGACATTGATAGCCATGGCTTTTCTCCCATGTCGGGGCCCTCGCCGGGCCCCCGCCATTCCATATGCGCCCGGGGCCGCCGCGGCTTCTCTCGCATTGGATCAAATTTGGTCGGAAATGATCGCGGGGATCGCCAGCAGGATCGGCGGGTCGGTAACGGTCAGCCGACGCCATTTGAGCGCCGGCGCCGCGATCGGCTCGGCCGACGTCCGCTTGATCTTGCGACTGAGCACGTACGTCAGCGATTCCGGCGGGTCCCACAGCGAGGTTCCCCATGGCACCGCGAAGCCGAGAAGGTGCCGCAACCCCAAATCGGCGGTGTCGCCCAAGCCGAGCCGGCCGCCGTTGATCAGCACCTGCCCCGAAAGCGGCCGGCCGGCCGGCACGCCCTTGAGGAACAGGCCGACGGCGACGAGCATCGTCGTGCCCGGCGCCGGGTCGGGGGCGAAGCCGTAAACGCAGCTTTCTGCGGCGGCGCCCGGATTCCACGCATAGTCGAGCGGGTCCTGATCGTGCGTTCGCGCCATCTGGCGGAAGCTCGACGGCGGCAGGCCGACCCGCAGGGTGAACGTGCGAATGAACGTTCCGAGCGAGTCGTAGCCGCAGCGCAGCGCGATCTCGGTGACCGACGCGTCCGTCCCGACTAGCTCGCGTTTGGCCAGGGCGATGCGAAGCGCCGATCGGAATCGCAGCGGCGAAACGCCGGTTAGCTGGCGGAACTGCCGCACCAATTCGATCGGGCTCATTCCCAGCCGACGGGCGGCCCCCTCGGTGGTGAACTCCGCGTCGGGATCGGCGCGCATGCGCCTGACGATTTCGAGAAGCTCCTGCCTCGACACGTTCGCGCTCCGCACCGGGAATCGGTCGAGCCGAGTCTATCTGAGTGGGCGAGGGCGGTCACCGGTCGGGGCGAGGGCCGCGCATCGAAGCTCCAATGCAGGAGAAGCGCGGCCGCGCGACCGATGCAACATTCCTCGATCCTGAAGGGAAACCGCCATGATGACACCGATCATCCCGGGCCCGTACCGGACCTTCCGCCGCCTCGATCAGAACGAGACCTTCCTTGAGTTCGAAGGCTCGACCATCACCATCGACTTCAAGGCCGCAAGCCCGGCGGGCTGTGGATGCAGGAAAAGCTGAAGCTGCGGGCCTTTATGGTTGCGCGCGACTTAGGAAGCGAAAGAGGGAATGCCTGGAGGCCGAAGTTGATTATTGTTGCTAAATCAATGGTTTAAGCGCCGGAGTGCAGTTCCCTCCCTCCCAACCAGACCATCCAAATCGGGCAACCGAGGGACACCCGTGGGGGCATTTCAACTGGAGGCTATGCCTTGTCCCTTGGGAAATGCGGATTCCTACACCTCCGTCGAACGGTCTGAAGAATCTAGACTTGGGCGTTTTGGTCGGCCGCATCCTCAGGCGCACCCGATTTGGCAGCTTCCACCTTCGGCAATCGTCCATAGGCAAGAAGCGCAAATGATTTGGCGCGCGCCAGGGCAGCACCCAACGCTGGATCGAACTCGCCGAGAATATCGAATGCACGTACCAGATTCCCGGCTGCGGGGCCATCCCCATGCGTGAAAGCAAAGGGATGAGCGAGACTACCAGCGCGTTCGAGCCACTCTTCTTTGCCCTCGACTGAGGCCGCCCCTGCCATGAAAAACCGTGGGACCGTCCCAAGATCCTCAAAGGGACCATTCCGAAAGCGGTCGAACACCACCTCTATGATTGCGTCCGCCATTGCTACATTTCGCCATCTAGCGGCTATTTGCAGACCGACCTCGGCACAGAGTGCGAAATCCGCGCCGGTGAAGCGCCTTAAGAAGAGAGGCAACCCCTCAATCAATGGCTGCCGGTCGGCCGGATCGACTTCAAATGCGATTGCAAGTTTATATATCTCCTCCGCGATCCGCTCGCTGTCTTTTCCTTCGCGAAGCAGAGCATGAAGCGGTTCGAGATTCTCAGCGGGGATCAAGGGTAGGCCGGTCCAATCCTCATCAAATTCATCGAGCGGGCCGGCGGCAAAGAAGAACAACGCCCAGCCATCTTCCATATCCTGCTCTATCACGGACGCATCAAGCTTGACCCACCGCTTCGGTCTTTCCCTCTTCTTGATCATCGCAACAGCTTCGCTGGCGCGCCGAACAGCCAATCCGTGTATCAGTGCAGGTCCGAGATAGTGCTGTTGCCAAATCGGGGCCTCGCGCGCGTCGCATAGTTCGGCGAGGCGGGCTTGTGGCGCAATCGTGCGGTTTACCAAAGCGTAGAGTGCAGGACGCTCGACCGCGCAACTTCCGAGGATGCGAACTAGGTGGCTGGCATGAAGCAGGCGAGCGAGACGCCGAGCATAGAGGGGCCAATCGGCCAGCAGCCGATGGCGGGCCGCAAGTGCCGACGTAATAGCGGCCATAGCGCCGAAATCCGCACCACCGGAATCGATCGTCGATTCATTTCGGTCGTAGAGTCGAGCGATGATCGTATCGGCCAGGTCTCTCATGCCGGGATCGGTACGGTGCCGGCACGCGACCTCAAACGCAGCCACCAAGCTGAATGGGTCCGAGCATGATTGGAGGAACTCTACCAGGACAATCCGGTCTTCAGCCGGCAGATGATCGCTCGCAACGCCGATCATTCTGCCCGAAGCCATTGAAACCGGGGCGCTTAGCTTCAGGAGGCGCAACAGGCGCGCGGGGTTCAGACCGGCTGCGGCTTGCAGCCACTTGATCCTGAACTCTGAGAATGTCGCTGGGATAGGCCACTGCCCAAGCAAAGCCGCATAATAGTCTGACTCGACCGGGACGAGGACGTTGAATGACGCATTGAGTGACGCAATTTCACTTCCAATCTCGCGAAAGTGGGCCTCTGGGCTTGCACCTGACTCCGTCTCGAGGGCAACGAACAAGTCATCATCAAGCGAGCCCATTTCGATTGCGGCCCGCCACATTCCCTCGCGTTCCTCGGACATTTCGCCCTTGGCGACAATCCTATCGAGAACATGGCGTCGGAGCATTGCGTCATCGCTCAACAGGCCGATGTTGGCGAAGGCCGCGCCTTTGTCACCTGACATTAGCGTTGCGACTCCATCTTCATCGAGGGAAGATCTGTCGATCTGGACCTCGCCGTCCTCCGACGCCAGTCCCGCATCTTTCCCGTTTGCCACGTCACGAAGCGCGGCCAACAGGCGGGCCCTATCAAACCGCTGACCCAACACGCTTACGAAATCACCGACCGGCAGGCCCATTCGATTAAGGGCGGCAGTGTCGCGCAGCATGAAGCTGCCGACCATCCCGGGTAGTTTCAAAACAGTAGCGCGCAGGAACTGCCGCGTCTCTTCCGGCGGCACCGAGGGAGCTGGATCAATCTCCATCGCTCGATTCCCCTTCCATTATCGGCGCCGCGAGGAAGCTGAACAAAGTCCGGGCGACCGCCTCCATAGCGCCGGGATCACGCCGCTCGGCAATCGGACCCACGAGCGTATCAAACCAAAGACGGTAGCGCTCGGCACGCTCGGCGGGCAGGTCAAAGACCGACGCCATAGCCCACAGCGCATGTCGCGAGACGTCCTGCACCCAGAGTGCCCGATCGGCCGACTCATCGCCGCTACTCCAATATTCGGCATCGGGGATCATCTCGAATAGATAAGTGGCGGCTCGCTCCGCATGCGTGATGTCTTCAATTTCCTGCCAAGCCTTCCGAATGGCGAAGGCTATCGTGAGCGCGGCCATCTTGAACCAAAGGCGCTCTTTCGGAAGCTGGACGACCTTCCGGGCCAGCGGCAGATGCACGGAATCGCGAATTGCGCGCAGCTCGGCGTTGGGCCCGAACGCCCAATTGCTGGCGATCGTCACCTGCGCGACCTCCTCCGGATCGATTGGCACAAGGCCTGCGCCCCCCATCCGCAGTCTCTCGCGCGCCGCGCTCACCTCCGAATCAGTCAGCGCATTCCTGCTATGAAGGATCCTGAGAACGTCGACCGAGGTCAGTATGGGAACGGATCGGCCATCCTGATCGGTAAAGTGCCCATATTTGTTCATCCCGCGATCATCGCAAACGAGCGCTTCGATCCCACCTGAGTCGAGCATGACGCTGACCACTGGCCCCATGTCCCCGCGGACGGACTTGCTGAGGTCGTCCGTGTCGCCGCGTCGCTGCCGGCTGGGACCGACCCGTGCTCGCCCGGCCGCGAGAGCATCGGCCAGTGACAATCTGATCCGTTCGATACCGCGCCGCACATTTCCCGCGGCTTCACCGGCGGCGATCTCCCGATCAGCCATCTCGGCCACTTCCGGCAAGACCACCAGCTCGCCCGCATAGCGCGCCAGCTCCGGCAGCAACCCAGCATCGAGCAGGTAATGCGCCGCGATCATGCTTAGGAACATCGGCCTCCCAGAATCAGGCATGGGTTCGCCTTCCCAGGCTCCGCCCGCACCGGCTACGGCCTCGAGTGCGAATTGGGCCCGAGAGTCGCTCAACGTCCCGTTTTCAAGAAGCGAAGCTATGAGGCCGGCCGGACTAAGCAGGCGCTGACTGAAGGGCTTGTGATCAACCGTCTCGCGAATTTGATGAGGTTTATGGAGGGGCGCCGTGTCAATGACATAACCGTCGCGGGCCTCAGCGGCCGCGTGGAGGCGAGCAAATTCCTCACCCACCGTCTTGGCGAGCTCCTGATCAGCTGGCGGCAGTGCGTCGATCTTCAAAACTGCTGCGGAAATTCGTTCCTTCAGGTCTCGCGCCTGCTCTATCCGCGTCGGCTGCACGGGGCCGGATCGACCCATCTCCTCGAACAGGCTATGCAGGGTGCCTGCGGGCAACACGACGTCGTCAAAGGCGCCGAGAACTCGGTCAAGGAGTCCGAGATAATCGAATACGAGCAGCGAGAGCGGATCGAACGCGATCGAACGCAAATCCGCAGATCCAGCCCGCTCCCGATTGCCTGAGAATAACGGCAGCACTAGCCGCTTGCGGCTGTCACCCTCCTCGGCGTTATCCCGCATCCGGTTGAGAATGAGTTCGCTCAACGTAGCATTTAGCGGCCTCATCGCGAGAAATAGGGGTATTTCCGAAGTCATAACCAGATCGCTGAGCCGATCATGATGTTCCTTCGACTCCTTGATCATCGCAACGGCGTCCTCAAACTCTCCTTTGTGCAGGGGGCCATCTTCGTTCGAGCCTTCAATGGCAGTGCGAAGCCATTCATTGACTTCGACCGTCCTCTCCTCGCCCCTGCCGATCGCAATTTGATAGGCGCCGACGTTGACCAGCGGATCCTCGGGCGAGCGCAACACGGCCGCCCGTGCCAATGCCATAGCCGAGGGACTGCCGATGACAGTTGCAATTCGCGCCGCCGTCAGCAGCTCGGCACCGGTTCGGCTCTCCCGCGCACTGAGTTCGGCTTGGGTGAACAGCTCGAGGTCAGACCATCGACCACTTTCCAGCGCCAGCATTACGGTTAGCTGGCGCGTATTGGCGTCATCAACCCCGTCATCTTTGAGTGCCTTGAGTTCCGTAGCCGCGTCGTTCAGCCGCCCCTGACGCTGGCGCGCCCAGGCAAGATGGGTGCGAAGGTGATGATCCTCCCTCGCTCGGTCGCCCAATCGTTCAAGGAAGTCTTCAAGCTCCTGTTCCTTGCCGGCCATGTGCAGCGCATCACAGGCGCGCCGAGCATCCTCGAGCTGGTGTCGCCGCTCCCACAGCAGGACAAGATATTCGCCCGTGCGCTCGTCGCGATTCCGACCGAGCGTCTCCGTGAGAATCTGGAGATCGTGAGTCGAATCAGTCCTGTCGAACTGCGCAATGCGCATGCTGACCGAGTCTGCACCCTCTTCTTCCGAAATGGTGGTGACGAGAAAGCTGTAGAAATCTTCGCCCAGCTCTCCACGTTCCTGCTCAAGCAAAGCCCGTGCCTCGTCAATCTGGCCCATCTTGGCCCTCGCCTCGATCTCCAAGGCTACGACGCTGCCATGACTGAGAAACGGTTCGAGCCCTGCCCGATGCTTTTGAGCGAAGTCTGCGATTTCACTTGGATTCTTCTCTTCCATCACAAGCGCGAAAGCCGCGCGGAGTTGGACGTCATCCCACCCGCCCAGCCGCTCTGCCTGATCGAGTTGAGCGCGAAGGGAAGCCCAATCGACCTTGAGATCGTACATTGCCGCCAAGGGCACGAGCGCCATCGCTTCACTCGGATTCGCCAGCCGTTCGATAAGGGCTTCCTGTGTAGCCGCTCGTTGCGCCTCATCCCCGCTATTGAGCTCAAGAAAGACAATGTTGAGGTCCACGAGAGCGGCAAGCTCGTCCGCATCAAGTTCAGGTAACTGACCCTGCAGCCGGCGAAGATCGACCAGCGCCCGCTCAAGTCGGGCCTTGCCTTCAGGGTCGTCTCGAAGATCGTCCGGGCGAGGGATCATCCCGCCATTCCTGAAGAAGCGCTCGGCTACATCCGATGGAAACGCGCCAGCAATCGCCATGCGCGCCCGGACGAATAACAAAACTGGATTTTCGTCGATCTGTTCGTTCGTTGCCGCCTCAAGCAGGCGTTCCGCGTCCTCGGCTCGCCCGGCATTGTGCAAGCGTACGCCCATCGATTGGAGAGCATGGCCGGTCAGATCAGTCCCGGAATAATGCTCTTCGAAATGACGGAGAGCGACCCCTTCCCCGTCTCGACGCTGGATGGCATCGATCAAGAGGCTGCGAGATACTGGGTCGTTCCGGTCACGCAAGAGCCGCATGGCTTCGTCGGGGTTGTCGCGGTTCGAGGCAACCCTGGCCCGCTCGGGATCGACATCACTAGCGCCGAGAGCCACCGCTTTGGCGATCCAAGCCTCAGCATCATCAGGCCGATCGGCCCGGGAAAGGACAACGGCAATCTCTCGGCAGGCAAGAGCTTTGGCAGAGGAACTTGCAAGCTGAAGTCCTTCCTCGAGCCTGGCGCCCAGCCCCTCCGCGCGAGGCGCCAATGCCTTGTCATGGATGAATCGCTGTCGGCGGAGCTTGCGGACCTCGGCTTCGACAGCCCTATCGAGTACAACTGAATCCACAGCGGGAGGCTCACGAAGCGTGTTGCCGTCCTTAAGGTCCGCAAGCTGAGCAGAGAGACCGTCGACTTTTTCGATGACTTCGGCGTGATATTCCGCCTGCTTCTCGATAATAAGCCGATCGCCCGGGGTGAGGCGTGCGAGCAAGGTCAGAACGCAGAAATTGACGGCTTCGTCCAAAAGCCGCTCACCGTAACCGGCCTCCTCGCCTGACAGCTCCACATAGATGGTGCGCGCCTCGGCGCGTTCCTCGTCAATATCCAGGTTCTCGAAGATTCTGCGCGCACCGGATTTCACAAGCGCGATGACGCGATCGTCAGCGACAAAGTGACGCGCACCCTCGTCCTCGAAGCTCGACGGGCGCTGTGAAATCACGCCCTTCAACTTGGCCCACAGGAAAGCCGGAAGCGTATCGCCGTCGCCAGAGAGGACGCTGAGGGCTTCGTCCAGCTCGCGCTCGGCCCCCATCAGGCCCGCCAAATCTCCAAATTCAGCACCGCGGCGAGCGATTTGTTCGCGCAGACCGGCGAGCGCCTCCCTTGCTCCGCCCGACACGGCGGCCTTGCCCAGCGCGGCACTCAACACGCTCACGATAACCTCTCCGAAAGACACCCGCCGCTCGAATGTCAGCGAGGGCGGAATATCGGTATTGCCCCTGCCAATCACAAGGCTCCAGACAGCCGCCGAGCGGTGTTCGGCGTCTGCCTTTCCTGAGGTGAATCCAACTGCCAACAACGCGGATTGGAGGCAGTAATGCGAGCTGGTTTCTAGGCCCCGCGCAACATCTGGAGCACCTGTTGGGCCTCGGGGCGCGTCGCGGCATTGCGACGGGCCCACAACCGCCTCAGCAGTGGCTCCGGCACGTAGTCGTCATATTTCGCAAGTCGCAAGTTGCCGACGAAATCCGCAAGATCTTCGATTGGCGGGCAGGCTTGAAGGCCTTTGACGACGGCGCGAACCTCATCCGGATCGCTGTCCGCTACGGTCACGCCGACGTCGTTAACCTCGCATTCGAGTCCAGCCGCGATGAATAGGATCGAAAGGACCGAATTGACCGCCGTGCCCTGCCAGGTGAACACATGCGTGTCGCGTCCCGAAGAGAGCAACATTTCGTGCCTGAGATCGAAGGCCGCATAAGCAGCCCGTCCCTCAGCTAGCAGCGACCGTGCTTCCCGGTCCAAATAGGGTGGGATGTCAGTTCCGCAAAGAACGGAGCGCATCTCCCGCGCGAGCCGATCGTGGATCGGCTCGGTCGACAGCCGATCGAATTTCGGCAGGCGCCCGGCGGGATGGCTGACCACCTCGACGACCTTGGCGCGATCGTCGACCGCGGTAACGCGCCACCGCCTGCCGGCAAATCCGATGATGCTGCCGACGCCAATGACGTTTGAGAGGGGAATGGTGCCGAGCAACCGTCCGCCGGCGACCAGCCGCCATTCCTCGTCGGATTCGAAGATGGCATAGAAGTCACGTCCGCTGGTGAGCCACTCGCCCTGGGCTCCCAGCATGATCGTACCGTCCGGCGCCTGCTCAATCAGGGCAACTCCAGGTGCGGCAGCGCCTCGCAACAACTCCGCATAGTCGGCCTTGGTGAGGTCGGCGAGAGGCCCGGGCGCGCAGATCAGGCGATAGAGATTCGCGGCCTGGGCGCCGCCACGTTCGACGATCACCGAGAGCGTCTGGTGCAGTACGACGGTAGCCAGCGAGGGATCGACGACGGGGGGCTCGACGAACTGTTCCAAGAGGAGCTGCACCGCAGCTTGGGCGCGCACTGTCGGCAGTCGCAGATGATCTAGTGGGTCGCTGTCTGGATCGACATGCTTTTCCCGCACGTAGATCCGCAGCAC
This sequence comes from Allosphingosinicella sp., assembly GCA_035941735.1. Taxonomy (GTDB): domain Bacteria; phylum Pseudomonadota; class Alphaproteobacteria; order Sphingomonadales; family Sphingomonadaceae; genus Allosphingosinicella. The sequence goes on along the minus strand of DASZDS010000016.1, from coordinate 15,324 downwards.
AGCCGGCGTCCCTTCCCTGCGGCCGCTACGCCCGAGGCGTTGGCGGAGAGAGGCGAGCGAGCGCGGGGCACCGACCTGGGCAATCGAAACGACCGATCCAATATCGATGCCGAGCTCGAGCGTCGTGGTTGCGATCGCGGTTGTCGGAAGGTCACCGGTCTTCAGTCGCATTTCCAGGTCTTCGCGAAGCTCGCGCGCCAAGCTGCCGTGATGGGGAAAAAACTCATTCGGGACCCCAGCCCGCTCCGAACGGCGCCGCAATCGATCGGCCAATGCCTCGACGCTGCGGCGAGACCCAGCAAAGGCCAGATTGTTGCTGCCCCGCAGCCGCCCGAACATATGATCGGCGACCTGACTCAACGTATCCTCGGAGCCCTCGTCCTCGAGCGCATCCACGTCGCTTGCCTCAGGTGGATCGCGATAGCCGCGGATTTGAAGCTGGAGTTCGGGCCGTCCGCCACCGGCCTCGACAAGGGCTACGCTTGAAGGGTTCTGGGGGCATAGCCATCGCGCGGCGAGAGCGAGGTCTCCGATGGTCGCGGACAAGCCAACTCGCCGCGGGCGGCGTGCAGCGATCGCATCGATCCGCTGGACCAGGCTGGCGAGGTGCAAACCACGCGGACCCTGAAGGAACGCATGCAGCTCGTCGATCAGGATCGCGTCCAGCCTTTCGAACAAGGATCGCGCGACACTCGGCCGGCGTGTGAACAACGCCTCGATCGATTCCGGCGTTATGAGTGCGACGCCGGCGGGTCGTTTGATAAGGCGCTGCTTGGCGCTTTGCGGGGCGTCGCCATGCCAACGCGTCACCGGCAGCTCGAGGCGATCGCTGAGAAGCTCCAGGCGGCGATACTGGTCGTTGATCAGCGCCTTGAGCGGGCTGACATAAAGGATGGCAAGGCCCGGATCAGCCCGCGCTTTCGCCTGACTGAGCAACGGAAGGAAGGCGGCCTCGGTCTTGCCGGCGGCGGTGGTGGCCGAGACAAGGACATCGCCATCCCCGTCGAGAATGGCCCGGATCGCTTGGTCCTGAACTGCTCGGAGCTCAGTCCAACCCTGATCGCGGATCCAGCGCCTGATTTCAGGATGCAGCCGGTCGTACGAGCCTTGCTCCGTCACAGCCGCAGCGTGGTCAGATCTTCGTCGTCGCCAGCCTCCTCGTCCTCCGGTGCGGCGTCAGGTTCGATGGCGACCTCGCCAAGGAGTTCGCGCCAAACGACCTGCGGGTTCTGCTCCAGGATGGCGAGAAACTGGACGAAGGCCTTGATTGTGTTGCGTGGCGTCCGGAAATAGGCCTCGCCAATCCGCTTGTTGCAGTGGTTCATGAAGGCTTCAAGCGCTTCGTCGGGCACCAGATATTGGGCCGAATCGCCCATGGCGAAGATCGACCGGATGTTGCCGAGGAGGATCAGCAGGTCCTCCGGCGACAGGTTCTGCAGCCGAATGACTGGCCCGGAGAGGTCAACCAAACCGTCCTTCGCGAAGCTGTTCTCGGCGAGGCGCGACTGAAGCGCCTGGTAGCTGAACAGGCCGCGGCGGCTGTCCATCAGGAACTCGGGGGTACCGCCAAACAGGAATCCGATCCCGTGAGTATTCCCCTGCAGCACGTCGTTCACCATGCGCAGGATCTGCTCGAAATTCTGGTTCCGCGCCTGGGAGCTTTGCAGCTTGTAGAGATTGACCATCTCGTCGAGCACGACGACAAGGCCCGCATAGCCGGCTATCCGAACGAAGCCCGCGAGCAACTTGAAGCTGTCGTACACATCGGCATCGTCGATTATCGAGCGGACGGGCAATGCCTGACGCGCCTCGGTCTTCGTCGGATATTCGGCGCGCAGCCAGCGAAGCGCCGCCGCCTTTCCAACCTCGTCCCCACTCTCGCTTGCGCGCCAATAGGCCTTGAGCACGGTCGCAAAGTCGTGCCCGCCGAGATGATCGTGGAGCCCCGCCAGTCGTTGATCGATAAGCGCTTCAGCCTGCTTTCCGCCGGCGTGGGCTTCCACGGCACACTCGCCGATGAACCGCTCAATCACGCTGGCGAGGCCGCCGCCGTCGGGTTTGGTGCGCGTTGCGAGATTGCGGACGGCCTCCGCGTAGAGCCCTCGCGCCTGGCCGCCCGTGGCATGGAGCCGGCGGTCGGGCGCAAGATCGGCATGAAGGGTAACGCATTTGCGCTCGAGCGCGATGAGGCGGACGAGATTCAGAAAGAATGTCTTCCCGGCGCCATATTCGCCGATGATGAAGCGAACGGCCGCGCCGCCGTCCGCGATGCGGTCGATGTCCTTCACCAAGGCGCCAACCTCGCCGGCGCGCCCGACCTGGATATGCCGCAGACCTGTACGGGGCACGACGCCGGCCGCCAACGCCTGGAGGATCGTGTCGCGATCGCGCGGTCGAATCGCGGTCATCGGGCGACCTTCTCCAATGCCTTGATCGGTCCCAGGAGATGTGCGGCGATCAGGATCATATCCTCATCCTCGACCGCCGGCTCCTCGAATTGATCGAAGCTCCAGTCATTGATCGTTTCCAGGGCGCCCTCGGGCATCAGCTTGCGGGCGCGGGCCGCTTCCTCAAATTCACCCCGCTCCATCGGCGCGGACAGGAGCAGCGCCAGGAGCTCGCCATGGGCGCGGCCGAGCCCGGCGAAGCGGTCTTCCCCGACAGCGGCGTCCGCAACCGCTGGTCCGGGGCGAACATCCGCGTAATCGACGAATATGGTGGCCAGCAAGCTGGACACCTGGGAGGTCTCCTTGCGGAGCCTTTCCAGCTTGGCCGCATCCACCGCAACGAACCGATCCGCGACCGCTTCGGGCGGAAGGGGGATTCCCGTCTCGCTGATCGCCTTTTCCACAGCCACCGGCTCGTCGATCTCGACCGAGCCGCGATGAAGCTGGGCATAGATGTCTTCATTGGGGAAGCCCAACGCCTTGTATAGCCCTTCGAGAAACCGAACCTCGCTCGATAGCACGTGACCATCGGCGAGAACGGCCGATATGGCGGACTGGGCAATGCGGCGCCGTCGCTCTTCGGGCAAAGCGAGAAGGCGCTTTATTGCTGCCCTGGCCTTGGGCGGGTTGCGCAGGATCGCCTCGGCATGGGCCAGAAGGCGGGCTTGTTCCGTCACAGCGAGATCGAGCGACGCCAAGTCACGCTGGATCGCTTCAACCTCAAGCGGCACCACGACGCCATCGGCAGTCGCCGCTAGAGCCGCAATCTCGGTCAGCGCGCGGGCCGCTACGTAGTGCTCTACGTCCGGAGCAACCGAGCCGCCCCTATCGGCCCGGAAGGCGCAGACGTAGGTATCGGCGGTGAGAGCGCCGCAGGCGCCGTAGCGGCGATCGGGCTCGAAACCGATGCCGAGCGCGTCGAGCATTCCAGCCACCTGCCGGCCAGCCTGCGACGACAGCCCCACTTGGCTTTCGAGCGGCGTCTGACCGAGGAGTGCCAGCAATTGCTGTGTCGTCAGCGCAGCGCGATTGCTATCCGCGAATAATTCGGCGAACCGCTCGAGACATTCTCGAGCGCCCTTGCCAAATTCGGTGTCGCGCAGCTCGCTGGGCAACAGTGTCGCCGCTTCCAAGCTGGCGCGCGCGTCGGGAAACCTTCCTAAGTACCTGCTGAATGAGTCGAGTTCGTCCGAGCACGCCATGAACAGCTCGCGCAGGCGCGGGATCGGCGCGGCTACCTGGGCAATGTCGGGAAGGCCTTCGATCGTCGCGTTCGCGTGATAGCCTCCGCTCGCTGGGCGATAGTGCACCTGGATCAGGGACTTGGGCGTGCGCAACTTCAGGCCTTCCGGATAGGTCTGATCGAAGCGCACCCGCCAGAGCGCTACGAACTCGTCGAAACACCGGTTGACGGGCGTGCGCGTGTAAGTGTCGGGAAGAGCCAACAACCAGCACAGGGCCTGGTTCGCATCCAATGGCTGGTTGTCCGCAAGCAGCTGCCCGAGCGCAATCCGGATGCCGAGAGGAATCTCGTAGTTATAGGTCCGCTCCAGCGTCGGAATCAGCGGCGCGGCGGGCGCATGGTGAAGCGCATCGCCGAACTCGATCAGGAGGGTCGCGTAGCGCGCGAAAGAGGAATTCCCGCCGTAGATCGCCATGAGCCGACGCAGCTCCGCCAGGATTGCCTCGGCGTCCGCGTCGCTCCTTTCATAAACCAGCCTTCGCTCGAGGCCGTAGAAGTAGACGAAGACATAGCCAATCGGCGTGTCCGCATTGCTGCGCCCGGATGCGAGCCATTCGAGGTAACTGCGGCGGGCCCGCGGATTCAGGTCCGCATAGTCCGGCCAGTAGCTGAGCGTTGAGCCGCGAGGATCGCCCTCGAATGCCACCGACAGATTCGGATCGATGAGCGCGTTGTTGCGCGGATAGGCGTATTTGTCCTTAGGTGTGCCGACATACGTAAGCTCAGCCTCGAATGTGACGCCATTGACCCGGATGGTGGTCGGAGATCCAATCCAGCGCTCCGGCTCGCGCATCGACTTGATCGGCGCCGCTTCGGTCCTCGACAAGCGCGGGGCCGCAGACCTGCTCCGGACTTGGTCAACCCGCGGCGGTGACGCCGCCGGGTCGTTGCGACGCCACTGGCGAACCGCATGAAACCGCGCCTGCTCGACCGTCGAGAAGGAGTAACCGGCCGCATGAAACCGTCCGTCGCCATCCTCCCAGACACCTGGTTCAACTTGCCGCAGCTCGCGAGGCAACGTGGGCGGGCGCGGAGGCGGCGAAGCAATCGTTTGTGCAGCATGCGGTTCGGCAGACCGCGGCCGCGTGTTCTTGAGCCGTTGCAGGAAATGCTCCGCCTGCTCGCGAGAGCTCCAGCCATAGCCCCCAGCGATATACCGCCCTTCGCGATATGCGATTTCCTCGTCTGCGATCGCCCCGGTGGCCGGACGGTTGGTGGTCCGCGTAGCCGACACGTCCGGCTGTCGGGAAACGGTAACGGGATCGAGCACGCCCCTGACAGCGCGGCCCAAGTTCTCCATGAAGCTTTCGAAGCTCATGCCCGTTCCCACCCATGTCCCGGTCGTCGTCTCGATCTCATCGAATATTATGTGGTTCGTCCAGCCCATTTGTGTCGGGTTTTCGCGCATCTGCCTTCGCGGCGGTTCGTCGATGGGTCATCTTTGGGGGCATTCGGCGGAGATGATGTGTCTAATCTCGGCTTTTTACCTCGGCAGAAGATCCAGCTTGGGACGGACACCATGTCCGCCGAACCCCGAAAGCCGCTCTACTTTCGCCCGAAAAGGGCCCCGAAGCGTGGATCGCTGCACATGGCCTTGAAGGCCTCGAACGCCTTGTCGTCGGGGTTGGCGGCGGCGCCAAGCGCGGTGATGATCTCCGCCTGGCGCGCGGTCGCGACTGCCCCATAATTCCTGAACGTGGTCAGCACGTCGTCGTGGGCCAAATTCTGCGACCAAGCCTTGAGCTCCTCGGGCGTCCGGCAGATCTGTTGCCCTAAGAGCGTGAGAGTACGCCGGATCGTGTGCGGCGAATAATTAGGCAGCCCCGCCGCCGCGAAGGCACGCCGGAAGACTTGGCGGACAGGGTCCGCGGTGCCCCAATGCTCGCGCGACAGGCCGACGGTGCGAAAGTGACAGGCGTCGCCCACGAGCTGGAGCGATTTCGGAAAGAGCGGATCCTCTCCGTTCATCCTCAGCTCGGCCCTCAGATAGTCGACATAGGTGAGAAACATCTCGCGAATGTCGTCGCCGACCGGAAAAAAGAATGAGGTGAAGCTCTTGCTGAACTTTGTGCGGACGTCGCGCGCGTCCTGGTCGATCCCCAGCCGATCCGCCCTCACATGCTTCAGCTTCAGGGTCGTCACCGCCCTGACCCGGGCTCCGGTCAAGAGCACGCAGCACATCATCGCCCGGTCGCGCCGCTCCAGGTCCGTTTCGGCGGGCATCAGGCGGATGGCATGCTGGACCTGCTCGAGCGACGGCGCCGGCTTGGGCGGCCGATCGCGGGCGATCTGGGCATCGTGGTTCGAAAGGTTGAAGAACTCGACGTCGCTGAACCGGACCTTGGTGCGATAGCCATCCTGCTCGGCGAGCCACTTGAAGAAGCGTTGCAACGGCTGCAGCTTGCCGCGGGCGGTGCAGCGATTGCTGAGCTCGGCGGCGCGCCTGCCCCCGCCGCTCAGCAGCTTCCTCTTGAAGGCCGTGGCATCGCTGGCGCGAAACTTCCCGAAGTCCCGGAAACCTGTGAAGCGCTCATATTCGGCGATGGCGCGGAGCGCATTGTCGATCGTCGAAGCGGCGAGCCCACGCGCCTCCTGCATGTGACGAAGATAGCGCCGCTTGATGATCTCGTTCTTGGGATTGATCTGGCTCACGACACGGGCCCTTCGATTTGTGCGATGCGAGGGGCGATACGATCACTGCCGATAGGTACCGTCGCGTCCTCCCACCGCACCTTCAGAGTCCCCAACGCCTCGGCTAATCGCGAGAGACAAACCCGCCGGTGGATGCGGCGGCCGGTGTCGGGGCACCGGCCGACGATGTCGGCACTGGTCGCGCTGCGCGATACCAGGTCAACGACCCCGTCGGCTGGAACCCGAGGGCCGCGCACGGCGACAGAAAAGATCTCTCCAGGCTTGAGCGGCTGCCGCGGTTGCTCTCGGCTCTTCAAGAACGCGACGATGTCGGCGGCGGCGAACAGATAAGGCCAAGTGCCCTCGATCGGGCGCAACCCCTCGCGCGTCCAGACGCGGATGGTGCTGAGGCAGACGCGAAGCGTCTCGGCGAGCTCGACGGCGGTGTAGCTCCAATGAGCCTTGATTCGCCGCAGGTCATGGCGACGCGACATCCTAGATACCCTGGGCGATGAGTTTGCGGATATCCTCCACCCGCCACGCCGTCACGCGCGGCGCCAACTTGACGGAGGCGGGATAGCGCCCCTCACGGACGCCGCTCCACCACGTGGACTTGCTGACAGGGATCACCCGCAAGATGTCAGGCAGGCGGACGAAGCCCGTCTCGGGAAGGGAATGGTGCTCGGCCATCGGCGGGTCTCCTTGGAGCGCTTCGCGCTTTGATGGCCGACCGATGAAAGGCCTGATCGGAGAAAGCAGGGTAGCGAATTTTGAAAATCGCTACCTTTTGCCGGTCTGCTTGTAGATCCGGCGTACATTATCGGGGCTCATACCAAGCTCTTCGGCTACCCGCTCCACCGCGATCTCGAACGGGGAACCTTTGCCTCGCGCGCTCCGGGGCTCTGCCTTTACCTCTTCAATTGTTTGCATCAGCGCCCAGAGCACGCTCCACTGCCGGTCCATTTCATGCAGCCGGTTGCGCTGTCGCCTCACCCTTCCCCCAAACGCTTCATCGAGCGATTTAGCGGTGCCCTCCGTCACCAACAGGAAACGCTTCGCCAGCGCCTCTAGCATGTGCCTCGGGACGATGCGCGCTTGGCGACCCTTGGAGTCAAAGCACTCAAGGTACTTCCTGACGATCCATAGCGGCATCTGCTCGAACAGGGCTTCGTGAACTGGGATTTCCTGCGGAAACACCAGCAGCTCTTCCATCGCCTCGCGCTTCATTGACGCCTCCTTGGTGTCGCTAGCGTCGCGGGGACTCCAGCAGCTGCGTCGCGGGCGCCAATCCCTCCATAAGCAAATCCGCCCAGTCCTGGCCGATTTCACGCCGGCGCTCCGCATAAGCGGCCCGGTTGTAGGCCCCTTCGACTTTGTTCGCCGGAATGTGAGCTAGCATCAGGTCGATGATAGCGCGGTCGCCGGCCCTTCCCTCCCGTTCGGCCCGCTCGTTCATGATCGTAGAGAAAGCCGCGCGCCAGCCGTGCGGGACGTGACGGCCATGGTAGCCGCAGCGGTTGTAGAGATAGCCGATCGCATTCTCGCTCATCGGCCTGTGGCCATGGCGGGCGCTCGGGAAAACCAGCCGGTACCTGCCGGTCAGCGGCCGGATCGCGGCGAGAGCCTCCACCGCCTGGCGCGATAGCGGAACAAGATGTTCGTAGCTGTCGTCGTCTTTCCGATCGAGAACCAGCTTCATCCGACGTGACGGCACGCGCCAGAGCGGCGCGACGGCATCGGCCGGCTCGGACGAAGTCCAGTCGATCCCTTCGAACTCGTCCCAGGTCGCGCCGCGCAAGACGGCCGGGCGCACGGCGGTCAGCGCGAGAAGCCGCGACGCGACCTTGGTGACCGGGCTCGCGCCCGAGGCTTCCACGGTCCTCAACAACTCCTGCAACTCGGCAAGGTCGGCGATTGCCGGCTGCTTGGTCCGCTTGCGCGCCGGCTTCATGGCCTTGGCGACCATGGCGGCGGGATCGCTCGCGCATATCCCCTCCGAGATCGCGTGGACGAAGACCGCGGAGATGCGCTGGCGCACGCGCTTGGCCGTCTCGAGCGACCCGCGCGCCTCGATCTTGCGCAGCGCCCCGAGGACGAGCGGCGCCTCAAGCTGACGGATCGGTATTGGGCCGAGCGCCGGAAACACCTCGCGCTCCAGACTCTTCAGGACGTCGGCCGCATGCACCGGCGCCCAGCGCGATTCATGCATCGCATACCAGCGGCGGGCGACCGACTCGAACGTCGCCTCGTGATCCGCCGCCGCGGCCAGCCGGCGCTTCAGCGCTTCGATCGCGGGGTCGCGATGTTCGCGGAGCAGACGCTTTGCCGCCTCGCGCTTGTCCCGCGCCTCTGTCAGCGAGATTTCGGGATAGGAGCCGAAGACCAGCCGCTTCTCTTTGCCGCCGAAGCGATACTTCATCCGCCAGGACCGAAAGCCCTTGGTCGTGACGTAAAGGTAGAGGCCGCCGGAATCGGAGAGCTTGTAATCCCTGGCTCGCGGCTTGGCCTGTCTTGCTTTCAGATCGGTGAGCATCGGTGCCCCCAAATCGCGCGGCTTGTGCCCCGCTACTGCCCCCAGGTGCCCCCGGATTTGAGGAAACCACCTTGGACGGCGTTGGACGAGGATTACTCAGGAATCCGCAGGAAAGCTAGGCTTTTCGGACCAGATCGCACGCCATCGGTCAGAAATGTGGCGGAGAGGGAGGGATTCGAACCCTCGGAACGCTTGCGCGCTCAACGGTTTTCGAGACCGCCCCGTTCGACCACTCCGGCACCTCTCCGCGGGCAGGGCCCTGGGCCCAGGTCGAATGAGCCGCGCGCTCTAGCTCAAGCCTCCGCTCTTGCCAAGCATTGCCGCTGAGCCCCCCGCCCCCTACATAGGTCGGCGTGACCGAGCCGGACAACATTTCGCCCGATCCCAAGGCGCCTCGGGTCGCGACCGCCCGCTTCACCATCGGCGACGTCGTCCGCCACCGCTTGTTCGATTTCCGCGGCGTCATCTTCGACGTCGATCCGGTCTTCGCCAATAGCGAGGAATGGTATCAGGCGATCCCCGAGGAGATCCGCCCGGCCAAGGACCAGCCCTATTACCACCTGCTCGCCGAAAATGCGGAGTCGAGCTACATCGCCTATGTCAGCCAGCAGAACCTGCTGCCCGATCCGGGCGGCGAGCCGGTCGACCATCCCGCCATTGCCGGCATGTTCGAGGCGTTCGACCAGGGCCGCTACCAGCTGAAGCGCGAACGGCGGCACTGACGGCCCGGGGACTGTCCCCACCCCGGGGACTGTCCCACCCCCGGGGACTGTCCCACCCCCGGGGACTGTCCCCACCCCGGGGACTGTCCCCACCCCGGGGACTGTCCCCGCTTCGGTTGACACGCGCGCGCGCGCTCTGTAGCAGCCCTCCTTCCCGCGCGGGGGCTCGCCGTCGCGCGTCAAGCAACTTGTTTATTGGATAGGCCCATGTTCGCTATCGTGCGCACGGGCGGCAAGCAGTATCGCGTCGCCGCCGGAGACAAGATCGTCGTCGAGAAGCTCGCCGGCAATGCCGGCGACACCGTCACCCTGAGCGACGTCCTCTTCGCCGGCGACGGCGGCGAGGCGAAGGCGACCGACGGCCTTATTGTCGCCGCCGAGATCGTCGCCCAGGCCAAGGCCGACAAGGTCACCGTCTTCAAGAAGAAGCGCCGCCACAATTACCGCCGCAAGCGCGGCCACCGCCAGCAGCTGACGATCCTCAGGATCGTCTCGATCGGCGGCAAGAAGGCCGAGAAGAAGGCGGCCAAGGAAGAGGCTCCGGCCAAGGCCGCCAAGCCGAAGCCGGAAGCGCCGGCCAAGGGTGGCGCCGAGGCGGCCCCCGAGGCCAAGGCGGAGGCGCCCAAGAAGGCGGCGGCGACCAGGAAGGCTTCGACAAAGAAGCCCGCCGCTGGTAAGGGCGAGTAAAGATTTAGAGAGCTAGAGAAGACCCATGGCACATAAGAAAGCAGGCGGCTCGTCGCGTAACGGCCGCGATTCCCAGTCGAAGCGCCTCGGCGTGAAGAAGTTCGGCGGCGAGAGCGTCGTCGGCGGCAACATCATCGTGCGCCAGCGCGGCACCAAATATTATCCGGGCGCCGGCGTCGGCATCGGCAAGGATCATACCCTGTTCGCGCTTACCGCCGGCATCGTCGCGTTCCGCGACGGCAAGCTCGGCCGCAAGTTCGTCTGCGTCGACATGCCGATTAGCGCGGACACATAGGGACAGCCGCGGACGGGCTGTCCCGGGAGGGGCGGCCCAGGTTCTCGGAAGAACCGCATGAGGGAGAGGGGTCGCCTCCTCTCCCTTTTTGATTCTCCCTCGCAAGTGTCGCCGGTCCGTAACCGGCGGGTGAGAGGGGAAGAGCGATGTTCGCGAGGACCGAAAGACTGTTGCTGCGGCCCGGCTGGAGCGAGGACGCGCCCGCGCTCGTGCGCGCGATCGCCGACGAGCGCATCGTCCGCATGCTGGCGCTGGTGCCGTGGCCCTACACGCTCGCCGATGCCGAGGCCTTCCTCGCCCGCGAGCGCGGGCCGCGCGACGTCGCCTGCCTCATCTTCCTGCGCGAAGGCGGCGGGCCGCGGCTCGTCGGCGGCATCGGCTTCGGCCGCAAGCCGGGCGATGCCGAGCCCGAATTCGGCTATTGGATCGCCCGGCCCTATTGGGGCCGCGGCTTCGCCACCGAGGCCGGTGCGGCGCTCATCGCCAATGCCCGCGACACGCTGCGGCTGAAGCGGCTCGACGCCGGCCATTTCACCGACAATCCGGCCTCGGGCCGGGTGCTCGCCAAATTGGGCTTCCGCCCGACCGGAATCACCCGCGCGCGCTACAGCGCCGGCCGCGGCGCCGAGGCCCAGTGCCGCGAGTTCGTGCTCGAATTCGACGCGCCGCAAGCGGCCGCGATGGCGGCCTGACGCGGGGACGGGACAGTCCCACCCCCGGGGACTGTCCCACCCCCGGGGACTGTCCCACCCCCGGGGACAGTCCCACCCCCGGGGACTGTCCCCCTACCGGGGACTGTCCCCCTACCGGGGACTGTCCCACCCCCGGGGACTGTCCCACCCCCGGGGACTGTCCCACCCCCGGGGACTGTCCCCCTGCCGGGGACTGTCCCCGTCTTCTAGCCGATCAGGTGGCGGGGACCCGGGCCTTCGCCCGCCATCCGGTCGTCCGGGTTGCGCAAGGGGCAGTCCTCGACCGAGAGGCAGCCGCAGCCGATGCAGCCGTCGAGCCGGTCCCGGAGGCGGGTCAGGAGGGCGATGCGGCGGTCGAGGTCGGCGCGCCAGTCGCCGGCGAGCCGGGCCCAGCCGGCCTTGCCTTTGGGCGCCGAGTCGAGCCGCGCGCGGATCTCGGCGAGCGGGATGCCGACCGATTGCGCGACCCGGATGATCGCCACCCGACGCAGGGTCGCGCGCTCGTAGCGGCGCTGGTTGCCGGCGCTGCGCCAGCCCTCGATCAGCCCTTCGCGCTCCCAGAAATGGAGCGCCGAGACCGAGACTCCGCCGCGCCGGGCGAGCTCGCCGACGGTCAGGATTTTCGGCGGCGCGACGGGGCTGCGATTCATCGCTTGACCTCAACCATGGTTGAGGTTGCATAGGATGGGGCCGACGCTCGCGCAACCGGAGAAGAGCATGCCGGCCGAAGCCGCCCTCGATCCCCCCTTTCGTCCGGCCCCGGACGGCTGGGCCGACCTGCTCGCGGAGGGCCGCGCGCCGGTGCTGGCGCTGATCGTGCTCGGCTGCTGGGTGGTCGCCGCCGATTCGCTGGTCACCGCGACGATCATGCCGAGCGTCGGTGCCGCGCTCGACGGCTATGCCTGGTTCGGCTGGGCCGCCTCGGCCTTCCTCACCGGCCTCGTCGTCGCCGGCGCCTCGGCGGGCTGGCTCGCCGAGCGGATCGGCCTTCGCGCGGCGATGATGCTGGCGGGCGCCGGCTTCGGCCTCGGCTGCGCCCTGAGCGCGCTCGCGCCCGGCATCGGCCTGTTCCTCGCCGGCCGCGCGCTGCAGGGCTGCGCGGCGGGCTGGGTCTGCGGCCTCATCTATGTCGCGCTGGCGATCCTCTTTCCCGGCCGGCTGCTGCCGCGGGCGTTCGCGATCCTCACCAGCGTCTGGGGGGTCGCCACCTTCGCCGGACCCCTGCTCGGCGGCCTGTTCGCCGACGCCGGCGCCTGGCGCGGCATCTTCTGGCTGTTCGCCGGCCAGGCCGCCTTGTTCACCGCCGCCAGCTTCGTCCTGATCCCCGCCGATGCCGCCCGCGACGCCCGCTTCGCCCTGCCCGCCGCCCCGCTCGTCCTGCTCGCGGTCGGCATCGCCGCGATCGCCACCGCCGGCGTCGCAGGCGGCGGCGCCGCCCCCTTGCTGGCAGCGACCGGCATCGGCCTCCTCGTCGCCGCGCTCGCCGCCGACCGGGCCGGGCCGAACGGCCTCCTTCCCCGCCGCGCCGCCGATCCCGCCTTCCCGCTCGGCGCCGCCTGGCTCACCTATTTCTGCACCACCGCCGCCGGCACCGCCTTCGCGCTCTACGCCCCCGCCCTGCTCCAGCACCGCGCCGGCCTTTCCGCGCTCGAGGCGGGCTATGTCGTCGCGGTCGAGGCGCTCGCCTGGACGGCCGCCTCGCTGTCGGTGGCCGGCGCCGGGCCGGCCTGGCGGGCGCGGCTGATCGTGATCGGCCCGGCCTCGATCCTGGCGGGGGTGACCGGTATCACCTTGGTGACCCCGGCCGGCAGCCTCGCCGCGGTGGCGGGCGCGGGCGCGCTGCTCGGCGCCGGCTTCGGCCTTTCCTATTCCTTCATCAGCCAGCGGGTGATCGGCGCCTTCGACGAGGGCCGGCGCGCGCGCGGCGCCGCGGCGATCGGGGCGGTGCGCAATGCCGGCGGCGCGCTCGGCGCCGCGCTCGCCGGCATCGCCGCCAACGCGGCCGGCTTCGGCGACGGGCTCAGCGACTCCAATCTCGCGGCCGTGGCATGGGGCGCCTTCGGCAGCGGCATCCCGTTCGCTTTGCTCGGGTTATTCTGCGCGATCCGGCTGGCGCGGGCGCAGGAAGGGGACAGTCCCCGTGCGGGGACAGTCCCCGGCGTCTAGGGGACTGTCCCCCTCAGGCGTAGGCTTCGGCGCCCAGCGGCTGCGCCTGGAGGCCGCGCTCGGCGGCGGCGATCAGGTGCCTATCGTCCTGGTTCCAGGGGTGGAAGCCCGGCATGAAGAAAGCGAGCCAGGCGCCGAACACCTTCCGCAGCATGCCCGGCCGCACCCAGGCGAACCACAGGATCCGCGCCCAGGCCCCGAGGCCGGTGATGCCGTCCTGCCGAAGCAGTTCGAGCGAGCCGAAGGTGCGGTCGACGATGAAGTTGCGGGTGACGAACAGCATCACCTTCAACTTGACCTTGAAGCGCTTGCGGCGCGGCCAGTCGCGGGTGGCGAAGAGCCAGGTGTCGTAGGCGACCGCCTTGTGCTCGATCTCCTCGATCGAATGCCAGCGCCAGAGCGCGGCATCCTCCGGCGCCGCGCCGGCGAGGTGGCGGGGATTCTTGAGCAGCTCGTGGGCGAGGATCGCGGTGAAATGCTCGAGGCACATGGTGGCGGCGAGGTTGACCACGGGCGGCCGGGTGCGGGTGATCGACAGCCGCCACTCCAGCCGCGCCTCGAGCGGGGAAAGGTCGTAGCCGGCCTCGAGCGCGCGCCTGTTGAACTGGACGTGCTCGCGGCTGTGCATCACCTCCTGGGTGACGAAGCCCTTGATCTCCTCGGCGAGCTTGGCCGGCGTCCCCTCGCGGAACGCGCGCACGCTCTCGACGAAATAGGCCTCGCCCTTGGGGAAGGTGGCGGAGAGCGCGTTGTAGAAGGCGGTGGCGACCGGATCGCCGCCCATCCACCAGCGCGCCTGCTTGGTGCCGCGCCCGAAGCGGCGGTCGCGGGGGGTGATCGTCAAATCCTGTGGTGTCGTCGCGCGCGCCATGGTTCGTTCCTAGCTAGCGTCATCCTGACGAAAGTCAGGACCCATGAACACGGAGTTTCGAGTCATTTCGCTGGACTCGGCGTTCATGGATGCCGAATCAAGTTCGGCATGACGGAAAAGAGCATATACTTACACTGATGTCAATACGCGAACGCCTCACCCCCGAGGAAAGCCGCGCCGCCGCGCTCGCCGCCGCGCGCAGGCTGCTGATCGACGAGGGGCCGCAGGCGGTGACCTTGAAGGCGGTCGCCGCCGCGATCGGCAAGACCCACGCCAACCTCCTCCACCATTTCGGCTCGGCCGCGGGGCTGCAGAAGGCGCTGGCCGAGATGATCAGCAACCGCGTCTGCGCCGGCATCGAGGAGGCGGTGCAGCGCGCCCGCGCCCACGAGGCCGACCCGATCGAGATCGTCGACCGGACCTTCGACGCGTTCGGGCGCGAGGGCGCCGGCGCGCTCGCCGCCTGGATGATCCTGTCGGGCAACCGCAACGCGCTCGATCCCGTGCTCGACGCGATCCACCAGCTCGTCGATCACCTCCGCGCCGGCCACGAGGACCGGCCGGTCGAGGAGACGACCTTGTGGCTGGTGCTGATGGCGATGGGCGATTCGCTGCTCGGCGCGGAAATGGCCGCCGCGCTCGGCCTCCCGCCCGGCAAGGCCCGCGAGACCGCGCGGCGCCTGCTGCTCGCCTCGACCAAATTGGGAGAGAGATCATGATCACCGGCACCCACGCGATGCTCTTCAGCGCGGACCCGGACGCGGACCGGCTGTTCCTCAGGGACGTGCTCGAAATCCCCTGCATCGATTCGGGCGGCGGCTGGCTGATCTTCGCCCTGCCCCCGGCCGAGCTCGGGGTTCATGGCGGCGACAACGGCTTCCACCAGGTCTATTTCATCTGCGACGACGTCGACGCCTTCCTCGCCGCCATGGCCGCGAAGGGCGTCGCCTGCGACGCGGTCGTGACCGAGCCCTGGGGCCGGATCACCTACGTGACGCTCCCCGGCGGCGGCAGGCTCGGCGTCTACGAAGCGAGAC
>DASZDS010000015.1:0-1516 GCA_035941735.1 Allosphingosinicella sp. | reverse complement strand
GCCGGCGCAGCTCGGTACGGTTGGAATTGGCGTCGTAGCTGTAGCGTTCGAAATCGCCCTGATCGAGGCAATTGCCGTTCACGCTGCCGGCACTGGCAAGCGCCAGCGCGGGCGTGCTGGCGTCAAACGCCGGCGGGCGGGGGTGGAAAGCCATATCGTGCCCACCCTCTCGCCGGTCGATTAAGAGGGTTAAGTGAGCTATTATCCTAGAGGTCAGTATGGTTCTAAAGTTAAGCTAGCTTCACATCAGCAGGCCAATGCGATCTACGGGGACCGCCACCGAAATTATCCCAAGATCTTCATATTGCTTTAAGAGTGAATCTAGTTCTACTACGCTGACTTCTTTGGGAATATTGACAGCTATTAAAGAACACCCTTCATTGATTTCAACACCGCATCCAAGATTAATAAGCTGATCAACTATGTCGGTCTTACTATTGTATAATATCCACATAAGGGAATTATGAGAGGGGGTGACAAGTTCCCATTTGTCAACGTATCCATCTTGACCGGTATCGACCGACAGCACATCATCATAGGCAACTCCTTTCAGGAAAAAAGGGAAATTCTTCACCTGATAAAGACCGTCAACTTGATTGAGCCAAAGATGCTCGACATCATAAGGAGGCCAATCATCTTCAATCGATAAAGGAAATCCAAGCTTTTCCATTACCGCCTCCTATGATGGTCCACGTGACACCTTCTACAGACATTTTCAGCATTTGATCGATCTTTTGTGCCCCCTTCTCTAACGGGTGTCCTGTGGTGGATCTCAGACCTGTTATCCGGCGGAGTTACGCCCCGACGATCCGGCTGTCCATGAACCGTTGGCGTATCACAGCGCTCGCAATTTGGATGAGCTTGCCGAACATCTCTCTTAGTCGCCGGTGAAAAGTCAGCGCCACGCCGACCGGATGTGACACGCGCTTCCGAGCGCCCCACAATACTTGGTGCCCTGCGCGCCTGTTCGCGGCCCGCCGCGCGCATGCCTTCGCGAACAGACAGGCCGGCGATGGAAGTGTCCGGACCGGGCGAGACCGGAGTATCCAGAACGTCGATTATAATTCCGCCTGCACCAATTAGATTGCCCGTGATGTTGAGAATCGTCTCGCGCGTTTCGGGGCTTAGCGAATTCCAAAACGCTCGCCCGATATTCGCCCCAACATGAAAGTCGATCGTCCCATATGGATCGACTGAATTGGCCGGATCGTCACTAGCATAGGCGTAGAGATTGATGCCGCCGTCGTAGCCGATCGGATCGACCTGCAGGAACCGGCCCAGCGTCGGCGAGTAGAGGCGGGCCTTGTAGTGGTAGAGGCCGAGCTCATCGAGCCAGATCTGCCCTGTGTATTGGAACCGGCCGCGATTCGTCGCTGCGGGGATGCCGTATTCGTCGTAGCGGTTGATCTGGCTGACCCCCGAGGCGCCGGAGATGGCGACGATCGAGCCCTGGTGGTCAGGATGGAGGTAGGTGGGCGCGGTTAGGCCGGGCCCCGTGTAGCTGACGATCGGGACG
>DASZDS010000014.1:0-6629 GCA_035941735.1 Allosphingosinicella sp. | reverse complement strand
TCTGCGACGACGTCGACGCCTTCCTCGCCGCCATGGCCGCGAAGGGCGTCGCCTGCGACGCGGTCGTGACCGAGCCCTGGGGCCGGATCACCTACGTGACGCTCCCCGGCGGCGGCAGGCTCGGCGTCTACGAAGCGAGACACGCGCGGCCCTAGGGGGACAGTCCCCGGGGGTGGGACAGTCCCCGGGGGGGGGACAGTCCCCGGGGGTGGGACAGTCCCCGGCAGGCGGACTGTCCCCGGCAGGGGGACTGTCCCCGGTGGGGGGACTGTCCCCCGGGGCGTCAGATCACGCCGGTGGCCTTGCCGGCATTTTCGAACATGGTGAGGATCTGCCCCACTTCCCCGTCGCTATGCTCGGCGCAGAGCGAGCAGCGCAGCAGGGTCATGCCGGCCGGGGTGGCGGGGGGCCTTGCGAGGTTGACGTAGAGGCCTTCGGAAAGCAGCGCCTCCCACATCGCCGCGCCCTTTTCGAGGTCGGGCATGATCACCGCGACGATCGCCGATTGCGGCACGTCGGTGCCGAGCCGGAAGCCGAGCGCCTTGAGGCCGGCGTGGAGGCGCTGCGAATTCTCCCAGAGATGGGCGCGCTTGTTGTTGCCGTGCATCAGCTTGCGGATCGAGGTGGCGGCGGTGGCGACGACCGAGGGCGGCAGCGAGGCGGTGAAGACGTAGGGGCGGCAGACGAGCCGCAATATCTCGAACTTGGGATGGTTGGAGACGCAGAAGCCGCCGACCGTGCCGACGCTCTTGGAGAAGGTCCCGATCACGAAGTCGACGTCATCGAGCACGCCCTGCTCCTCGGCGACGCCGCGGCCGTTGGGGCCGATGAAGCCCATCGAATGGGCCTCGTCGACCAGCACCATCGCCCCCGCCGCCTTCGACACCGCGACCATCTCCTTTAAGGGCGCGACGTCGCCGAGCATCGAATAGACGCCCTCGAGCACGACCAGCTTGCCGGCGCCTTCGGGGATCCGGGCGAGGCGCTTCTCGAGCGCGGAGACGTCGTTGTGGCGGAACGGCACGATCTCGGCATTGCCCATCGCGCAGCCGTCGTAGATCGAGGCGTGGCTGTCGATGTCGAGGACCACGTAGTCGCCCTTGCCGGCGACCGTCGAGATGATGCCGAGATTGGCCTGGTAGCCGGTCGAGAAGACCATCGCATGGTCCATCGCGTAGAAGTCCCTGAGCGCCTCCTCGACCGCCTTGTGGCCGGCATAGGTGCCGTTGAGGACTCGGCTGCCGGTGGTGCCCGAGCCGAATTCGTCCAGCGCCTTGTGGCCGGCGGCGACGACGTCGGGATCGAACGTCATCCCCATATAATTGTAGGTGCCGAGCAGGATCGTCTCCCGGCCGTTGCAGATCGCCCGGGTCGGCGAGAGCACCTTTTCCATGACGAGCCCGAACGGATCCTTGACGCCGGTGGCGAGCAGCGCCTCGCGCTGGGCGATCAGCGGATCGAACTTGGCGAAGAGATCGGTCGAGGAAGCGGCGAGCGGCGCCTCGTTCGCCGGGTTGTCGGGGGTGTCGATGCCTTCGGTCACCAATTCCTCCCCTGCATTTGCAGGGGAGGGATGGGCAGGTCGCCCTGTCCCCCGGACGGGGCTTCGGATCGCGGGGCGATCCGAACCTGCCCATCATGCGAAGCATGGTGGAGGGGCTTTCTTACATTCGCGGCAAAGGGGCCCCTCCACCAGCCTTCGGCTGGTCCCCCTCCCCACGAGATCGTGGGGAGGATTTTCCGCCCGATCATCCCTCGGCCCTCAGCGTCTCGATCGCGTCGACGAGCTGGCCGACGGTCTCGATCTCGGCCTGCATGTTCATCGTGATGAGGATGTCGAACGCGTCCTCGACATTGGCGACGAAGTCCATCACCACCAGGCTGTCCCATTCGAGATCGTTGGCGAAGCTGGTCGTCTCGCTCAGCGCCACGCCCTTCTTGTTGAACGGCGCGATCAGCCGGGCGACGGTGTCGAAGGTCTCGTCTCGGTCGGTCATGCGCGCCCTTTAGGTTCGGCGAACAGAAGTGCCAAGCGAATAGGGCCGCAAGAGGGCGAAATCAGATCACCGTGAAGTCGCTCGCCGCGATCACCGGATGCGCGCTCAGATTGGCGAACAGCACCGCCGCGCCCGCGCCGTTGCCGTCGGCGTCGTAGAAGAGGTTGCCGGTCGCGCTGTCGTAGATGATGCGGTCGTCGGAATCGTGTGCCGCCGTCCCGGCGAAGAAGGCGTTGGCGTTGAGCGCGCCGGGGCTTCCGATCGCGGTGAACACGGCATCGTCGAGCAGGATCTTGTCGCTGCCCGAGGCGAAGTCGGGGAGGGTGTCGACATTGCTCGCGCCGAGCGCGGTGGTGAAGGCGAAGCTGTCGGCGCCGCCATAGCCGAACAGGACGTCGCTGCCGGCGCCGCCGTTGAGGACGTTCACGCCATTATTGGCATAAATGATGTTGGCGAAGGCGTTGCCGGTGAGGTTCATCGCGGTGGCCGCGCTGTTGGAGACGGCCGAGAGGATCTCGATCTCCTGGCCGGCGCCGAGCGTGTAGCTGAGGCTGGCATAGACGACGTCGGTGCCGCCGCCCGCCGCCTCGACCACGGCCTCGCCGCCCTGGACGATATAGTAGACGTCGTTGCCGCCGAACCCGACCAGGACGTCGCCCGCGCCGCCGCCGCCGCGCAGGTTGTTCACCCCGTTATTGCCGTAGATCGTGTTGGCGAACCCGTTGCCGGTGAGGTCCATCGCATTGGTGGCGCTGTTGGAGACGGCCGAGAGGATCTCGATCTCCTGGCCGGCCGCGAGCGCGTGGCTGACATTGGTATAGACGATGTCGGTGCCGCCGCCGGCCGCCTCGATCACCGATTCGCCGCCGTGGACGATGTGGTAGACGTCGTTGCCGCCGAACCCGATCAGGACGTCGCCGGCGCCGCCGCCGCCGCTGAGGTTGTTGACGCCGTTATTGCCGTAGATCGTGTTGGCGAATTCGTTGCCGGTGAGGTCGATCGCGTCCGTGCCCGCGTTCGAGGTGGTCGAGAGGAGCTCGATCTCCTGGCCGGCGGCAAGGGCGAAGCTGACGCTCGTATAGACGACGTCGCCGCCGCCGCCGACCGCCTCGATCACCGTCTCGGCGCCGTCGGTGATGAGATAGGTGTCGTTGCCGCCGAGGCCGATCAAGGTGTCCGGGCCGCCGCCGCCCTGGAGGAAGTTGGCGCCGGCATTGCCGTAGATGAGCTGCACATAATCGTTGCCGATCAGGGCGAGCGGCGCGGTGCCGCTGTTCTGGCTGGTCGAGAGGAACTCGATCTCGGCGCCGGGAGCGAGCTCGTAGCTGACGCTGGTATAGACGGCGTCGTTGCCGCCCTCCGCCCCTTCGACGACCACGTCGTTTGGATCGTCGACCCAGAGCTGATCGTCGCCGTCGCCGCCCTCGAGCCGGTCGGTGCCGGTGCCGCCGAACAGGACGTCGTTGCCGGAGCCGCCGTAGAGAGCGTCGCTGCCGTCGCCGCCGTTGATCACGTCGTTGCCGCCGGCGCCGTAGAGCGCGTCGTCGCCGCCCTGGCCGTTCAAATTGTCGTTGCCGTCGGCCGCGATGTAGAGATCGGCGGCCGGCGTGCCCGCGAAATTGCGCGGCGCCGGATTGTAGAAAGCGCTCGTCGAAACGCCGAGATTGTAGCTGGAAAGGTCGGTCGCGTTGACGTTGCGCAGGATGTAGCGGTCGTATCCGGAGCCGCTCGTCTCGATGATCGTGTCGGGGCCCTGCTGGACGATGTTGAGGGTGGTGCCGAAGGGATTGGGGCCCCATGCGACCGAAAGATCGAGGCGGTCGCCCGCCTCGCCGGCGACGAAGTCGAGGATATTGATAAGGCTCGACTGATCCATCGGCGTGACCAGGTCCTTGCCCGCGCCGAGGGTAAGGCTGCCCCCGACCTCGATCAGATTGGTGACGATGAGGACGAGGCTGTCGTCGCCGGTGCCGAGATTCACCGTGTTCGTGCTGAAGTAGCAATTGTCGAGCGTGAGCTGGTCGTTGCCGGCGCCGCCGAGGAACGTCCCGGTGACTCGGGTGGCGTGGATGACGTCGTCGCCGTCGCCGCCGTCGAGAAGCGAGTTGAGGCCGGTCGTGTTGCGGTAGATCGTCAGGCTGTCATTGCCGTCGCCGCCCAGCAGCGCGCTGGGGGTGACGCCGCCGGTCAGCTGGACGTCGACCAGGATGTCGTCGCCGCCCTCGCCCTCGAGCCGGTCGACGCCGCCCTGGCCGTCGAGGAAGTCGGCGCCCTCGCCGCCGTAGATGACGTCGTCATTATAGCCGCCGAAGATCGTGTCATTGCCGCCGAACCCGTAGATGGTGTCGTCGCCGATCGTGCCGATCAGCGTGTCGTCCTCTTCGGTGCCGTTGATGACCGTAGCGGGAGGCTCCGAATGGTCGGGCGGGAAGCCGCCGAGATTTTCCGCGGTGAACTGGGCGACGGTGCGGTTCTCGAAGACGAGCATGGCATTGCTGTTGCCGTCGACGAGAAGCACGACATCGGAGCCCTGCTGGCTGAGCCGCACCGGGTTGCCGCTATAGCTCCAGCCGGTCGGATTGACGTCGAGGAAGGTGGTCAGATCGACCACGTCGCCGCCGGCGCCGGTCTGGAAATCGGTGATGTGCGCTGCCGTCGGCAGGAAGGCCGGGTTGAGCCGGATCGTGTCGACGCCGCTGCCCAGAGTCACCGTCAAGGCGCCCGCGCCGATGATCAGGAGATCGTTGCCGGCGCCGGCGTCGACCGTCGCCTTGCCCCGGAGGTCGATCAGATCGTTGCCGTCGCCGCCCGTGATCGTCACCGCGACGTTGGCGCTCGAGCCGACAAAGTGGATCTCGTCATTGCCGTTGCCGCCGTCGATCGTCGCCTGCGTGTCCGGGCGGCCGGAGAAGGTGATGAGATCGTCGCCTTCGCCGCCGAGGACGGTGCGCGTGAAGCTGTACGGGTTCAGAAACGGCGCCGCGACATTGTAGGAGATGGTGTTGAGGTTGACGGTCAGCGTGTCGTTGCCCGAGCCGCCGTCCATCGATCCGCCGGCGCCGAAATTGTCGACGATCGTGTCGTTGCCGCCGTCGCCGAACAGGCTGTCCGAGCCGAGCTCGCCGTCGATGAAATCGTCGTTGTCGCCGCCGTGGACGGTGTCGTTGCCGATCCCGCCATAGATGATGTCGTTGCCGGCGAGGCCGTCGATCGTGTCGTTGCCGGCGAAGCCCTGCAGCGTCTCTCCGGCCGCGGTTCCGGTGAGGACGAGATTGGCCGGCGCGGCGCCGTCTTGGGTGAGGCCGGAGAGGTTGAACGCGGTCAGCTGCGCGGCGGTGACGCCCACGAGATAGGCGAAATCGAAGAAGTTGCCGTTACCGGCGACGCTGTACTGGATGACGGCCGCGCCCGGCGAGTCGATCACGCGCAGGCGCTGGCCGCCGGCGAAGGGGTTGCTCGCCTGGTCCCAGCCGATCAGCCGCGCGAGCAGCGGAGTCCAGTCGATCCGGTCGCCGCCATTGCCGGGGGTGAAATCGGTGACGATGAACTTGCCGTCGAGCGAGAGCACGTCCGATCCGGCGCCGGTGGTGAGGGTGATGTAGTTGAAGGTTGACGTCGTCCAGGCCTCGATCCGGTCGTTGCCGGCGCCGGCATCGATGGTGAAGAGGCCATCCTGGTGGCGCCTGACCTGGATCAGGTCGTTGCCGTCGCCGCCGAAAATCTCGTCGGCGCCGGTGATCGACTCCTCGATGATGACGTCGTTGCCGCCGAGCCCTTCGATCCTGTCGGCGGCGGTGGTGCCGACCAGCACGTCGTCGCCATCGGTTCCGATGATGAAATTGTCGGCCATGATCGCAGCTCCAGCAAAAATCCGGCGCCCATCCAGCAGGCAGTCTCACTGCTTTGTCAAGGCGTTAAGTCCCGGCGGCGCGGCGGCGACGGGGGGAGCTTGGCAAAGCCGGGCGCGGCTGCGATGAAGAAGAACCATGGCCGAAGAAACGAAAAGGCGCGAGTTTCCGCCCAACACCATCCACGTCATCCGGACGGCGCAGCAGATCCACGCCCTGCTCTCGCAAATGGCCGACCAGAAGGCGAACATGCTGCTCGCCGCGACCTTCGTCATCTTCACGATCGCGATCGGCCAGGTTCGGCAGACGGCCGAGCCGCTGCCGCTGCTGATCCTCGGCGGCGCCGCCTTCGTCTCGGCGATCCTCGCCATCTTCGCGGTGCTTCCGGCCGCCGACTATCGCGGGCCCGGGCCGGCCAACCTTTTGTTCTTCGGCTCCTTCTCGCAGCTCGACGAGGCGGAGTTCATGGACCGGGTGGTGGCGACGATCGAGGACGAGGAAGCGGCGTTCCGGCTGATGCTGCGCGACCTCTACCAGAACGGACGCGTGCTCGAGCGCAAGAAATACCGGCTGCTCGGCTATGCCTACCGCGTCTTCCTGATCGGGCTGATCGCCAGCTTCGCCGCCTTCGTCGCCGAATATTTCGTCTAGGGGACAGTCCCCGGGGGTGGGACAGTCCCCGGGGGTGGGCCAGTCCCCGGGGGTGGGACAGTCCCCGGTAGGGGGACAGTCCCCGGTAGGGGGACAGTCCCCGGGGGTGGGACTGTCCCCGGGGGTGGGACAG
>DASZDS010000013.1:0-3321 GCA_035941735.1 Allosphingosinicella sp. | reverse complement strand
CAGTCCCCGGGGGTGGGACAGTCCCCGGGGGTGGGACAGTCCCCGGGGGTGGGACTGTCCCTCCGGTCACGGGCGCCGTGCATCGGAAAGCGTGGGCTTGCCGTGCCTTTTCATCGTTTTCCTTGCGCCGCCGCCGGAGCGACCCTAGAGAAGAAGCCTCTCTTGCGGGGGCTGAAGCATGCCGCGATCACCGCGAATCGTCGTGCCGGACGTGCCGCATCACGTGATGCAGCGCGGCAACCGAAAGCAGGCGCTGTTTTTCGACGACACGGACCGACGGGCCTATCTGAGGCTGCTCGGCGACGCCCTCGCGCGGCATCGCACCGATTGCCTCGCCTGGTGCCTGATGGACAATCACGTCCACCTCATCCTGGTGCCGGCGACGAAGGACGGGCTGCGGGCCCCGCTGGCCAGCGCCCACACCGCTTATTCGCAGCGGATCAACCGCGTCCGCGCGCTCAGCGGCCACCTGTTCCAGGGCCGGTTCGCGAGCTATCCGATGGGCGATGCGCACTTGATGGTTGCGGCGCGGTACGTCGAGAACAATCCGGTCGCCGCGGGCCTGGTCGGGCAGGCGGAAGCATGGCCATGGTCGAGCGCTCGCGCCCATATCTGGCGCGTGGCGGATGGGCTGACCGACGTTGCGGCGCTCGGCGCGCACGTTGCCAACTGGCGTGCGATGCTCGCCCGCGGGCTCGAGGCGGCCGACGAGGACCAGGCGATCGAGCGCGCGCTTCGCACCGGTCGGCCGCCGGGCGGCGCCGATTCGCTCCCGCCCAGGCCGCCCGGAGGCGCGCCGGAATAGGGGGACAGTCCCCGGTAGGGGGACAGTCCCCGGTGGGGGGACAGTCCCCGGTGGGGGGACAGTCCCCGGTGGGGGGACAGTCCCCGGTGGGGGGACAGTCCCCGGTGGGGGGACAGTCCCCGGCGTCGTGTCCCGAATTAGCGGAGCCAGCCCTGGGCGCGGTACCATTCGGCGGTTTGCTTGAGGCCGGTGGGGGTGCGGATCGCCGGCTGCCACAATTCCGGCGGCGGCCGCGCGGCGGCGGTGACGACCCAGTCGGGATGGCAGAAATAGCGGACCCGGTCGGGGGTCAGCTTGGCCCGCGAGCGCCGCACCAGCCGGTCGACCCGGGCGGCGCCCTGCATCACCATCTTCGGCATGGCGAGGGTCGCGGCGCGCTTGCCGAACATGCGGCTCAGCGTGCGCGCGAAATGGCGGTGGTCCCAGCCGCCCTCGCGGCCGTCGTCGGGCTCGTAGGTCTGCAGCCAGGTGTCGGGCTGGTCGATGACGGCGAGGATCAGCCCGCAGAGATCGCCGACATGGAGGACCGAGAAGCGGCCCCCGGGCGGCAGCAAGGCGAGGCCGCGGCGGGCCATCTTGAACAATTCGAACGTCTCGCGGTCGCCGGGGCCGTAGACCGCGGGCGGGCGCAGCATCGTCCAGTCGAGGCCCGAGGCGGCGACGAGGCGCTCGGCGCGCGCCTTCGACCAGCCGTAATCGGAAAGCTCCGGCTCGCGCGCCGCGAGCGAGGAGATGTGGATGAAGCGGCGCACCCCGGCGCCGCGGGCGGCGTCGATCATCGCCGCGGTGCCGGCGACGTTGACCGCCTCGAAGCCGGCGCGGGTGGCGGCGTTGATCAGGCCGGCGACGTGGACCACCGCGTCCGCGCCCTCGCACAGAGCGGCGAGCGCGGCGGGATCGTCGAGCGCGCCCTCGACCCAGCGGATTCCGGGCTCGGGCGGGCGCCCGCCGCGGGCGAGCGCGCGGACCTCGTGGCCGGCGGCGCGCGCGGCGGCGATGAGGTGGCCGCCGACGAAGCCGGTGCCGCCGCTGATCGCGAGGGTGAGCGGGCGGCTCACGCGGATTCCTCCGCGCCGGATACGGGGACAGTCCCCGGGGGTGGGACAGTCCCCGGCGGGGGGACAGTCCCCCTGCTCATGGCGGCGCGGCTCACAGGGGCGACCAATCGGGTTCGGCGTCGGCCGGCGCGGCCCGGCCGAGCCGTTCGACGAGCGCGTCGAGAATAAGCTCGACGCCCGCGCCGGTCGCGCCGGAGACCGCGAAGACG
The DNA here is from genome assembly GCA_035941735.1 of Allosphingosinicella sp. GTDB lineage: Bacteria > Pseudomonadota > Alphaproteobacteria > Sphingomonadales > Sphingomonadaceae > Allosphingosinicella. The sequence goes on along the minus strand of DASZDS010000013.1, from coordinate 1,249 downwards.
GGGGCGTCCGAGACGGCGCGCAGCTCGCCGGCGAGCGCCTGCGCGAGCTCGTCGTCGATCAGGTCGCATTTGTTGAGGGCGATCAGCTCGAGCTTGTCTTCGAGGCCCGCGCCGTAGGCGTCGAGCTCGCCGCGGACGGTGCGGTACGCCTCGGCGACGTCCGCGACATTGGCGTCGACCAGGTGGAGCAGCACCCGGGTCCGCTCGACATGGCCGAGGAAGCGGTCGCCGACGCCGGCGCCCTCGGCCGCGCCCTCGATCAGGCCGGGGATGTCGGCGAGCACGAAATCCCGCTTCTTGTGGCGGACGACGCCCAATTTGGGGTGGAGGGTGGTGAAGGGATAGTCGCCGACCTTCGCCTTGGCGTTGGAGACGGCGTTGAGGAAGGTCGACTTGCCGGCGTTGGGCAGCCCGACCAGGCCGACATCGGCGATCAGCTTGAGGCGCAGCCACACCCACAGCTCCTCGCCGGGCCAGCCGGTGCCGTGCTGGCGCGGCGCGCGGTTGGTCGAGCTCTTGAAGCTGGCATTGCCGCGGCCGCCCTCGCCGCCCTTCAGGAGGGTGACGGTCTGGCCGACCTTGGTGAGGTCGGCGAGGACATGGTCCTTGTCGTCGCTGAGCACCTGGGTGCCGACCGGGACGCCGATGACGAGGTCGCGGCCGCCGGCGCCGGTCTGGTTGCGGCCGGCGCCGCCCTTGCCGCGCGGCGCCCTGAAATGCTGGGTGTAGCGAAAGTCGATCAATGTGTTGAGGCCCTCGACCGCCTCGAAGATTATGTCGCCGCCCTTGCCGCCGTCGCCGCCGTCCGGCCCGCCATATTCGATGAACTTCTCGCGCCGGAAGCTGACCGCGCCCGGCCCGCCGCTCCCCGAGCGGATGAAGATCTTGGCCTGGTCGAGGAAATGCATGGCGGGCACTTAGTGCGCCGCGGGCGGCGAGGGAAGGCTTGGGAAAGGGGGACAGTCCCACCCCCGGGGACTGTCCCCACCCCGGGGACTGTCCCCACCTCGGGGACTGTCCCACCCCAGGGGACTGTCCCCACCCCGGGGACTGTCCCCACCCCGGGGACTGTCCCACCCCCGGGGACTGTCCCCCTAGGGCCGCGCGGGTCTCGCTTCGTAGACGCCGAGCCTGCCGCCGCCGGGGAGCGTCACGTAGGTGATCCGGCCCCAGGGCTCGGTCACGACCGCGTCGCAGGCGACGCCCTTCGCGGCCATGGCGGCGAGGAAGGCGTCGACGTCGTCGCAGA
>DASZDS010000012.1:0-1805 GCA_035941735.1 Allosphingosinicella sp. | reverse complement strand
AAGAAGGCCGTACCTCGTGGCAGAATATGTTCTGGAACAACAGATTATGCCGATAGACGAGGACGGTCTTATGAACACAGAGTGTAGCGCAGAGCGGATAAACTTTCACGGTCTTGGAAGGCGGGGGGTGGTAGGGCGGTTCGATGGGGGGCGGATCAGTTCGGATGGGGGTTGTGTTCTTTTGCGCGAAGTGGAAGAGCGGACCCACATTCTGAAGCGCTTGGCGGGGTGCTTCGTCGATCATCGGGATCCGGAGCTGATCGAGCACTCGGTGGGATCGCTCGTCAAACAGCGGGTGTACGGGATAGCGCTCGGGTACGAAGACCTCAACGATCACGATACCCTACGCTACGACGCCTTGCTGGGGCTTTTGGCGGACAAGGAAGACCCGAGCGGTGCGGGGAGGCGGCGGACGGAGGACCGGGGCAAGGCGCTGGCGGGGAAGAGCACGCTCAACCGGCTGGAGCTGACGCCGAAGGAAGCGGGGAAGCAGGACCGTTACAAGAAGATCGTCGCCCAGACGGAGGCGATGGATACGTTGTTGGTGGAGGTCTTCGTCGAGTCCCATGCGGTCCCCCCGAAGGAGATCGTGATCGATGTGGACGCGACCGATGATCCCCTACACGGGGATCAGGAAGGGCGTTTCTTTCACGGGTATTACGGCCACTATTGCTATCTGCCGTTGTATTTCTTTTGCGGGGATCGGTTGCTCTGCGCGCGTTTGCGGGAGGCGGATGAGGAACCTGCCACCGGGTGCGTCGAGGAGCTTTCCCGGATCGTAGCGCAGGTGCGGGCGGCCTGGCCCGAGGTGCGGATCGTCCTGCGGGGGGATAGCGGTTTCTGCCGCGAGGCGATCATGAGTTGGTGCGAGACCCATGGGGTCGAATACGTGCTGGGGTTGGGCAAGAACAGCCGTCTCACCGAGATCATTGCCGGTGAGCTGGCAAAGGCCCGGGGGGCCTATGAGGCCAGCGGGGAAGCGGCGCGGTGGTTCAAGGACTTTCGTTATCAGACTCGCGAGAGTTGGACCTGTGAGCGGCGGGTGGTGGGCAAGGCCGAATATCTGGCCAAGGGAGAGAATCCCCGTTTCATCGTCACCTCGCTCGCTGCGGAGGACTGGGAGGCGCGAGCCTTGTACGAAGATCTGTATTGTGCCCGTGGGGAGATGGAAAACCGGATCAAGGAACAGCAACTCCAGCTCTTCGCCGATCGCACGAGCACCCACGCAATAGACTCGAATCAACTGCGGCTGTATTTCTCCTCCTTCGCCTATGTGCTCATCGAGACCCTGCGAGCGCTGGGGCTTTCAGGAACCGAGCTCGCGCAAGCGCAATGCGGCACGATCCGCCTGAAACTCTTCAAGGTCGGGGCCCAGGTTCGACTCAGTGTGCGCAACATCTGGATCGCCTTCTCCGAGGCATATCCCTATGCGGGTCTCTTCCAGGCCGTGCTTGACCGATTGAGGCAAATCCCATTGACCTGCTAGGTCACCACGATTGAGCCGTCACTCCCCGCCTGCCCGCGCCCTGAAACGGCGTGAGGGGGTAGTCTTGCCTGAGATCACACCTTGCTCCACAGCACCCGCAATATCTCAACAATAACCGCTTCCCATTCACTCGATTGACCCCGTTCGGCGCCCGTACCGAAGCGGTTAATCTGAGGCGTTGCCGTTCTAAATGTTCACCATCGATACTTTCAACCTGGGCTCACCCCTTGGTGAGAAATCCGGGCTAGCATCGCCGCTCCGAATTGCCTCCTGGCCTTGTGGTGGGTGCCCCCGATGCCTGAGGCGGCCCTGGAGGTCG
>DASZDS010000011.1:0-156320 GCA_035941735.1 Allosphingosinicella sp. | reverse complement strand
GGCCGTCATAGCCCAGTTCCGCGCGGTTGCCGTTGCCGTCGATCAAGGCGACGACCTGGCCGCTCGCATTATAGGCCCAGGTCGCCTCGGCCGCCTCGTCGCTCGTGCCGACCCCTTCGCGCAGCTGCACGCGCTGGCCGGCGGCGTCGAAGACGTTGCGCGCGATCCGGTCCGGCCCGTCGCCGCCGGCCGCTCCCGGCGTGCAGGCGGATGCGGGCAACGAGCCATATTGGGCGGGGTTCATCCGCGCCGCGGTGCATTCGAGCCGGCCGCTGCTGTCGTAGCTGTACTGGGTCAGGGTGCGGATCGCGCCCGCCGCGCCCTCCCGCAGCGTGTCGCGGATCTTGCGGCCGGCTTCGTCGTAGAGCGTCTCGAGCGTGCGCACGATCGTGAACCCGGTCCAGTCGGCCGGCGCCACGCTCGCCGGCTGAAGCGCCGCGAGCGTGCCGGTCTCGACCCTGACCAGCCGGTCGGCGCCGTCGTAGCCGTTCCTCACCGCGAGCCGGGGCAGGTCGCCGGCGCCGTCGGGATCGGGGCTGATCGTCCCGGCCAGCCGGCCATAAAGGTCGTAGCGGTTGTAGGCGGTGTCGGCGGTGCCCGCGATCGGCCCGTCGGTCGAGAGCAGCCGGCCGGCGGCGTCGTAGCCGTAGCGCGTGGTCAAGGTGACGCCGGCGGCGGCGTCGATCCGGCGCTCGACCGAAGGCAGGAAGGTCGCGCCCCAATATTCAAATTCGGTCCGGATCGGGGCATCGTCCCCGCAGCTGGCCCCGGTGTCGGCGCAGATCCGTACCGCGCGGCGCCGGCTGAGCTCGCCGAGCGGAGTGGGGTAGAGCTCATAGGCGATCGAGGTCCGGCGCCGCGGCACCCCGCTTGCCTCGGCCGGATCGAGCCGCTCGGTGAGCTGGCCGGCGCCGTCATAGGCATAATCGGTCTGGCGCTCCATGCCGTCGCGCGACCAGGTCGGCCGCCAGCAAAGCGCCGTGGAGGTGCCGTTGGGGGCGCAGGCCGCGATCGGATAGGAGGCGGACTCGGAGATCGGGGAGCCGCCATTCGGCCTGGGCGTGGCCGTTCGCCGGATGACGTTGCCATATTCGTCGTAGACGACGTCGACCCGGTTCCGCTCCGGATAGGTCACCCGAATCGGCCGGTAGTTCGAGTCGAACGCGTAGGAGGTCGATCGGTCGAGCGGATCGGTGACACTGGTGATGACGTTCTGCTGGACGCTCGACATGGGGATGTAGCGCTGCGCGACGTCGTAGACGGTGCGATCCCCGTTCGGGTCGGTGACGGTGACGCGATCGTAGAGATAGCCGTAGGCGGTCGACCCCAGCGAGCCCGACTGGCCGCGGAGGTTGTCGTAGCCGTAGCTGAACCGGACCCCGTCCCGGGTCACCGATCCGACCGGGCGCGCCGCGCCCTGCGGCAGGCCGGCCGCCGGCTCGACCTGCCGAGTCGGCGAGGGGTCGCCGGGCAATCGCATCGATCCCTCCGACACTTCGAGGTCGGTGCCGAGCGCGTTGCCGCAGCCGGTGCACGCGTAGATCCGCCCGTTGTCGTCGCCGGCCGGCCGGCTGCCGTGATCGGTGATCGTGCCGGCGCCGTAGCTCAGCCGGCCGAGCGGCGTTCCGGGATCGGCGCTGCTGTAGATCGCCGCCCCGGTGAGCCTGCCCCAGGCCGCCATGTCGCCGTTGAAATCGTCGCCGGCATAGGTCAGCGCGATATGATAGCCGAGATTGCTGGCGATCGTCGCCGGGCGGCGGAAGGTCCGGTTGGGAACGGGATCGCCGGTCATCGTCGCGGGCGTGTAGGAATAGGTGATGACCTCGCCGTTCGGATAGGCGGCGCTCGAGGCGTAATAGACCATCGTCTGGTAGGGCGCCCGCGACGACTGCGTCGCCATGTGCGGGACGTCGAACGTCCAGACCGCGCCCGACCCGCTCTCCTGAAAGCGCCGCCCGGCATGGAGGAAGGTCGAGCCCGTCCCGGTGACGCTGGCGCACACGTAATTCTCGCAGCGGAAGGAATCGGACGTGCCCATGCCGGTGTGGACCGCATAGCGCCGCACGTCGATCTCGGCGCCCGACGCCGTCTCGACGGTCCCCTTGAGGTAAGGCGCGGCGTTCTGCAGCCGGTCGAAGCGGAGGTTGGGCGCGCCCGGCACCGACAGGACCGGCATCGCCATCACCGTCCTGCCATTGGTGAGGTTCACCCCGTTGGGGTCGCTCTCGAACCGCAGCGGCGAGATGACGGTCGGGACTTCGTCCGCGGCGCGGACCGGGACGGCATCGCCGGATGCGAGCAGCGCCGCCAGGGCGAAGCCAAAAGCGCGCAGGGAAAGCCTGCTCATTGCGGCGAATGGGGCGAGGCGACGTTGACGCTGGTGCGGTTGTCGGCCCTGTCGTAGCTGTAATTGGCGGTGACGTTGTTGTTGACGCTGCCGCCGCGCACCACCCTCACCAGCCGGCCGCGTGCGTCGTAGGTGTAGGTGACGGTTTCGGTCGCCCAGGCGGCGACGGCGGCAAGTCCAGCCAGCGCCACGCACGCCATGGCCGTCGTCCAGATGCTCTTCATGACTGCGCCCCCGACGCAATTCAGAATGCCCGACACCGCGCTCCAGTACAGGAGGAGCGCGTAACTTGCAAAATAAGCTTGTCTTCGGCCCATGTCCAGTAATTTCAGCCGCGATTCGCTGTCACCGAAAGTCATCCCGCATCGGGAAGATCTTCATGATCATAGACGACTGCGTTCGAGAGCGAATAATAACTTGGAATGACCAAAAGCTGTAAAGTAATGGCGGCCTACCGAAAAACGCGGCGCGGCGGCTCAGGCCGCTTCCGCCTGGCGGCGCGGCGCGGGCAGGGTGAAGCAGACGCGCGCGCCGTCGCCCTCGCGGTCCTCGGTCCAGATCCGGCCGCCGTGGGATTCGATGATCGTGCGCGAGATCGAGAGGCCGAGGCCGAGGCCGCCCTCCTTGGTCGAGGCGAATGGCGAGAAGCGCGCCCCGTCCGGCTGGCTGAAGCCCGGCCCGTTGTCGCGGACGCAAACGATTATGCCGCCGTCGGGCCGGCGCGCGCTCGACACCACGATCTCCGGCGCCTCGCGGCCGAGCGTCGCGTCGCAGGCGTTGCGGATCAGGTTCAGCATCACCTGCTGGATCTGGATCTTGTCGCCGCGCACCGTCCGCGCGTCGGCGGCGATCTCCTTGCGGACGGCGAGGCCGGGATAGGCGGTCGCCACCGACAGCAGGGTAGCCGCATTGTCGATCACCCGCGACAGCGACACCGCGCCGCTCGACCTCGGCTGCTTGACCACCATCTCGCGGACTCCGCGGATGATGTTGGCGGCGAGATGGACCTGCTGCTCGGCGGCGACAATGCCGTGCGCGACCTCTTCGGACGCGTCCGACTCGCCGGCGCCCAGCCGCCGCCGGCTGCCGGCGAGATAGTTGGACGCGGCAGTGAGCGGCTGGTTGAGCTCGTGCGCGAGCGTCGCCGCCATCGCGTTCATCGCCTCGACGCGCGAGAAATGCGCGACCTGCGACTGCAGCCGGTCGAGCAGGCTGCGCGCGCTGATATTCTGGTCGGTGCCGTGCAGCCGCACGACGTTGCCGGCCGCGTCGAAGCTCGGAATGACCACGCCCTGATGGCGGGATTCGGCGCCGCTGGGCAGGCGCACGTCATATTCGATCTCCTGGCTCTCGCCGGTGCGGATCGCCTCGGCATGGGCGCGGTCGATCGTCGCCCGGCCCTCGTCGTCGAGATAGGCCTGGAATTCCTCGAAGGTCGGGCTGCCCTGCGCCGGCTCGCGCTCGAACTGGGCGCAGAGCTGCGGCGACCAATAGACGGCGCCGGTGCGCAAATCGTAGTCCCAGTCGCCGATCTGGCCGATCCGCTGCGCCTCCTGCAGGCGTTCGTTGGCGCGGGCCATTTCGGCGACGAGCCGCTCGCGCCGGTTGAGGTAGAAGGTGAGCAAGGCGGCGAAGGCGATGATGAACAGGCTGACCAAAGCGGCGCCGGCGATGAGGATGCGGGCGCGGCGCTGCGACGGCGCGAGCACCTCCGCTTCGGGGACGCCGTAGACGACGAACAGGGGATAGTCGCGCAGCCGCCGCTGGCTGTAATAGCGGGCGATGCCGTCGGCGGTGCCGGTGCCGAGATAGGTGCCGCTCGGGTGCTGAAGCTGGCGCTGCATGAACGGCCGGCCGCGAAAATCCTCGCCCGAGCTCGTCGTCCGGCCGACCCGGCGCGCGCGCACAATCCCGTCCAGGCCAATCACCGACATTACGTCCATCGGCCCGATCGAGGCGTGGCGATAAAAAGCGGTGAGCTGCTCGGGCACGGTGTTGATCGCGATCACTCCGGCGAAGCGGCCGTCGGGGCGGTTGAGCCGCCGCGACAGCCAGATCACGTTGCGCCCGAACACGGGGCCGTAGACGGGCTGGCTGACGTAGAGCCGGCCGGTGTCGCCGGCGAGGTGGGCGCGGAAGGCCGGATGCTGGGCGGCGTTGAGGCGCGGCAGATCGCGCTGCACCGAGGTCGCGACCAGATTGCCCTCCGCATCGAACACATTGACGCTGAGGAAGGTGCTGTCCCGGGCGACGGTGCCCGAGATCCGGGCCGGCCGGCCCGGCGTACCCGCGAACTCCGCGCCGACATTGCCGCGGGCGAAGCGGCCGCCGACATAGCGGGTGACGATGTCCGCCGCCTCGAGCGTGCGCCGGACATATTGCTCGAAGGCGATCGCCCGGTTCTCGTTCTGGCGGATCGCGTCGTCGATCGCCTGCCGCCGCTCGTAGGCGATTTGCGAGCTCACGAACCACCAGCTGGCGGCGACCAGCACCAGGCAAAAGGCCCAGACCAGCCGTTTCAGGAGGCGCGGACTGTCGGCGCGGTCGGGCGTGGCGGCGGGTTGGGCGATTGCGGAGGACATTCGCCCCGCTTATGGCTGCGGCTCGCGAGGCGTTCAATCGGCGATCGGCGGGAGCGAGATGAACAAGGCAGCGACGATGTCCGGCTTCGGCGGCCATTTCGCCAGCGAGGCGGTGGCGGGCGCCCTGCCCCGCGGCCGCAACTCGCCCCAGCGCCCCGCTTTCGGCCTCTATGCCGAGCAGCTTTCCGGCACCGCCTTCACCGCGCCCCGCGCGGAGAACCGGCGCTCCTGGCTCTACCGGATCCGGCCGAGCGCGGCGCATCCGCCCTACCGGCGCTACGAGGCGGCGCCGCTGTTCGCGCGCGGCGCCGCGGACGCGCCGCTGCCGCCCAACCGGCTGCGCTGGGACCCGCTCGCTTTCCCGGACCGGCCGACCGACTTCGTCGACGGCCTCGTCACGATGATGGCCAATCGCGCCCCCGAAAGCCTCGAGGGCGTCGCCGTCCACATCTATCGCGCCGATGCCGACATGGCGGACCGCTATTTCTTCGACGCCGACGGCGAGCTGCTGCTGATCCCCGAACAGGGCCGGCTCGACCTCAGGACCGAGATGGGCGCGTTCGAGCTCGCGCCGGGCGAGATTGCCCTGATCCCGCGCGGCGTGCGCTTCCGGGTGCTGCTCCCGGACGGCAAGGCGCGCGGCTATGTCGCCGAGAATCACGGCGCCCTCTTCCGGCTGCCCGAGCTCGGGCCGATCGGCGCGAACGGGCTCGCCAACCCGCGCGACTTCCTGACCCCCGGCGCCGCCTACGAGGAGCGGGCCGGCGCCTTCCAGCTGATCCAGAAGCATCTCGGATCGCTCTGGGTCACCGACCTCGACCACAGCCCGCTCGACGTCGTCGCCTGGCACGGCAATCTCGCGCCGTGGAGCTACGACCTCGCCCTGTTCAACGCGATCGGAACGGTGAGCTTCGACCATCCCGACCCCTCGATCTTCACCGTCCTCACCTCGCCGAGCGAAACGCCCGGCCGCGCCAATGCCGATTTCGTCCTGTTCCCGCCGCGCTGGACGGTCGCCGAGGACACGTTCCGGCCGCCCTGGTTCCACCGCAACGTGATGAGCGAGTGCATGGGCCTGATCATGGGCGCCTACGACGCCAAGGCCGAAGGCTTCGCGCCGGGGGGGATGAGCCTGCACAACCTCATGGCCGGCCACGGCCCCGACCTGGCGAGCTGGCGGGCGGCGAGCGAGGCCGAGCTGAAGCCGGTGAAGATCGAAGGCACGCTCGCCTTCATGGTCGAAAGCTGCTGGCCCTACCGCCCGACGCAATTCGCCCTCGATCATGCCCAGCCCGATTATGACGAGGCCTGGGAGGGCTTTCCGAAGGCGGAGCTTCCAAAATCCTAGTCGTCACCCCCGCGAAAGCGGGGGTCCAGCTGCCTTTCAGACAAGAAGCTGGATTCCCGCTTGCGCGGGAATGACGAGAAGTTTGAGTCGCTCTAAGGACCCTTCGCGAGGAACGCCTTCACGCCGCGCGCGGCCTGGCGGAGGCGGTGCTCGTTCTCGACCAGGGCGATGCGCACATGGCCCTCGCCTTCCTCGCCGAAGCCGACGCCGGGGGCGACCGCCACCCTGGCCTCGGCGAGCAGCCGCTTGGCGAAGTCCATCGAGCCCAGCGCCCGGAACGGCTCGGGGATCGGCGCCCAGGCGAACATGCTCGCCTGCGGAGGCGGGATCTCCCAGCCCGCCCGGCCGAAGCAGTCGACCAGCACGTCGCGGCGCGCCTTGTAGAGGCGGCGATTGGCCTCGACCACGTCCTGCGGGCCGTTCAAGGCCGCCACCGCCGCCGCCTGGACGGGCGTGAAGGCGCCGTAATCGAGATAGGATTTGACCCGCGCCAGCGCCCCGATCAGCCCCGCATTGCCGACCGCGAAGCCGATCCGCCAGCCCGCCATCGAATAGGTCTTGGACATCGAGGTGAACTCGACCGCGACCTCCTTCGCCCCGGGCACCTGGAGGATCGAGGGCGTCGGCTCGTCGCCGAAGTAAATTTCGGCATAAGCGAGGTCGCTGATCACCCACAGCCCATGCTCCCGGGCGAAGGCGACGACCTTCTCGTAGAAAGCGAGGTCGGCGACGTAGGCGGTCGGGTTCGAGGGATAGCCGATCACCAGCACCTTGGGCCGCGGCACGGTGTAGCGGACGGCCCGGTCGAGAATGTCGAAGAAGTCCGGCCCCGGCGCGGCCGGGATCGAGCGGATCGCGGCGCCGGCGATGATGAAGCCGAACGTGTGGATCGGGTAAGAGGGATTGGGGGCGAGGACGACGTCGCCGGGCGCGGTGATCGCCTGGGCGAGGTTGGCGAGGCCCTCCTTCGAGCCCAGGGTGACGATCACCTCGCTGTCGGGGTCGAGGTCGACCCCGAAGCGGCGGGCATAATAGCCGGCCTGGGCCTTGCGCAGGCCCGCAATCCCCTTGGAGGCGGAATAGCGATGGGCGCGGGGATCGCGCGCGACTTCGGCGAGCTTCTCGATCACGTGCGCGGGCGGCGCCCCGTCGGGATTGCCCATGCCGAGGTCGACGATGTCCTCGCCCCGCGCCCGCGCCGCCGCCTTCATCGCGTTCACCTCGGCGAAGACATAGGGCGGCAGCCGGCGGATGCGGTAGAAATCGGGATCGCTCATGCGCGGCCTTTGCCGGAGCCCGCGCCCTTCGACAAGGCGCGCGCGCAATCGGCAGGAGCGGCACGAATGGCAAGACCACTTAGGGAACGGCTCTCCCCATGCTACAAGCGCCGGCCATGCCCCGTCCCGACCCGATTCCGCCGCACAGCCCTCGCGACCACCCGGTCCACGGCCTCTTCTCGCAGCGAGAGTTCGACGCGATCATGCGCTATCTCGGCATGCTGCTCGGCGCGGGCCGCGCATTCGGGTCGGGGTCGAGCCGGTCCGGCAAGCCCGGGCCGAACCGGCGCCGCCGCCGCCGGGGCAACGAGCCCGAGCGCGAGCCGGTCGAGCCCGACAATCCCAGGCCACTGGCGGGCGGCGCCGCGGCACCGCTGGAGTATGACGATTAGGGCGGAGTGCCGGCGCGTCCTCGCCGCCTGCGCGTGCGCCCTCGCCTTGCCGGCGGCGGCGGAGGCGAGGCCCCGCCCGACCGGGCCCAGGTCGAGGCGGCGCTCAACGCCCACGAGGCCTGTGGCGGCCCCGCCAACAGCGCACCCGCCGCTGCGCTACCGCCTCACCGGCGCGCGCTGCCTCAGGCTGCCGCCCGATCCTTATTATCCCGGCCGCATCCTGTGCCGCTATTCGGGCACGGTCCGGCGGGGCCGCGACGCCGCCGTCCGCCTCCACGGCGACTGCGCCCATTTCCGCCCGGCCCGCCGCCGCGGCTGGCGGGTCGACGCCTATCCGGATGCGGACATGTGCGAATGAGCGCGGCGACGGAAAGGACGCATTGTTCGCTTAGCCAGTGATAATTTCGTGGCCAGTAGCCTCATAGCATTTCATTCTTGTTGCCGCAGACGTCTTCATGCACATTAATAAGAAGACCGATTCCGACTTTCACAGGCGAGGATTCCGTGAATACGGCCGAGCAGCAGCCAGGCGACGCACTCCGCGACGAAGCGGCAAATCTGCTGACCCACCAGTTCGGACCACCGATCCGAGAAGCGAGAGTAATGGGCAAGAAGGCTGACCTTGCCTTCACTTATCGCCACTTCGGCAAACCCATGCGCGTCTATCTGGAAGCCAAGGATTGGCAGCGACCGTTGACGAGGAGTGAGGTCGTCCACATCTGGGCCGATTACTCCGGAATCGTCGAGTCCAATGCCCCAGCCGATCTCTTGATCGTAACGCGCCATGGCCTGTCACCTGACGCGCAAGCATTTGTTCTTCAGGAACAAAAGCATCTTCGTCACCAAACAATATGGGAGGTCGAAAATGATACATTATCACTTACGGATTATGTTCGTTCTCTGGAACCTAAATACCAGGAAACGAAGCTGGCTGACTACTATGTGCCTGCGAAGGGTTGCCTAGCCGAATATAGCTCAGACGGGGAAGAGCGCTTCGTACTTTCTCAGCCCGTAGATCTATTTAACTCCATCAACACTTGGATAGCCCAAGTAGGCGACTCAAAACCGGTTGCCATTCTCGGAGGCTATGGTGCGGGAAAGACGAGCTTTGCAATAAGGCTCGCCTCCCATCAAGCTAATATTGCTCTTCGTGAGCCGACGGCTCGCAGACCGATATTGATCAAACTGGGTGAATTCACCCGATTTTCAAGCCTGGAGGGCATTCTCGGAGGTATGTTCAACTCTGAATTCGCGATTAGCGGATTTAATGTACCTGTTCTTCATGAGTTTAACCGGAAGGGTCGATTTCTTATTGTACTCGATGGCTTCGACGAGATGAAACATGCCATGACGTGGACCGACTTCCGAGCGCAAGTCTCGGAGTTGAACAAGCTCATCGTGCCGGGATCCAAGGTTATTTTGTTGGGTCGCCCGGCAGCCTTTCTGTCGATGGAGGAACACGTTCATGTTTTGAGAGGCCGCAAGCGCATTCTCGAGGGCTGGCGCCGGATGCGCGAGTGGCCCGAATTTACCGAATATGACCTTCAGAGCTTCACGCCTGCTGAGCGATCCGACTTCGTAAAGCGATACCTTGCCTCGGCGATGACGCAAGATGAAACCTACCAGCTTTCAGCTTCACAAATCGAGGCCAGGGCTCAGCAGGTTAACCGGCTGGCGGATCAGGATCACGAAGTATTTTCCAAGCCGGTTCATGCCAAAATTTTAACCGATCTTGCGGCTGATCCAAATGTAGATATTTCCCGGTTTGAGAATGGCATGTCACGGTGGGATTTGTACAATGCCTTCTTTCAGCCGCTCATGGAACGAGAAACTGAGAAGGAAGCTCGTCGACCTATCACGGAAGTGCCCCGCTCAAGCTTTCTGGAGGAGCTTTCGTACTGGCTGTGGACCGAGAAGGACGGCACTACCTCCTTTTCCGCGGCGGAGATCCCGGTAAATCTGCTGAGCCTTATGCCGGACGGAGGTGCGGTGGACGACGACGCTAAGGCACGTGAGTATTTGTCCGGAACGTTCCTTGAAAAGAAATCGGGTGACATTTTCTATTTCGGTCATCGCTCGTTCGCCGAGTTTCTGGTCGCCAAGCGAATGACACATACACCGCCCACGGCGGCCGAGCATGCCCGCTATTCCCACCTGCTTCGAGATGGAGTCAAATCCTTCCTGTCTGAGGGTGGGAGCAAGGACATCCTCGGCGCCTGGACGACGTCACTGAGTCGCGCAACCGGAAGTATCAGGCTCAACTACATCTCATTCCTTGCCGAGAAGAAAGGGAGTTTTAGAGACTTAGTTCGTGATCTGGATCGGGGAAGCATCTGGCACGAGCTTTTGCAATTGTTCGGGCAGACGATCACATTTGGTCCAGTTCTTGAGAATAACCTTTTTAGGGCGTTACCCAAGGCCGGAAACGTCTTGTCTGCATTGATTCTGCGTATGCTGGATGCAAATCTGACCTTTGGTGGCGGTCTGCGACAGGAAGAGACCTATGTCAGACTAGCGGCGATACTTATGGACAAGTTTTTTGGTCAGATATTTGGAGAGATTGGCTTTTTGGAAGACGCGCCGTCGCTTCGTGATCCACGATACTTTGGGAGATTTACTCTCGATAAGCTCCCCGGTAAATCATATGTTTCGTTTAATGGCTTCGTTTTAATGCAGAGGGTCGACGAATTGCTGCGCGCAGGCGGCATCGATTTGGAGATCGAACTCAATGAGGAGCGGCCCGGACTTCGGGTAAAGCGCGACTTGCGGGTACAGGACGTAGTTTCGTTCAGCAGTTTGCGGCATCGACGGCAAGTCTCTCTCCGGCTGTCAACGGGCAGCAGCTTTCGTCATGATGTCACCAAGCGGTCCAGATCCTTTGGCATTAGGCTGGGCGAGGCTTCCGACTTGGGGGACGACTAATGGAACCACGCATTTTTGCCCGGCCTCCCTTGTTCCTCTCCTGATCCCTTCGACCAGATTTCCAATCACCCCTGCAGCTCGTGCCGCCGCATCGCGTGTCTGAGCTGATCATAGGTCAGACTCAGCGCCGCGGCCGCGGCGCGCTGGTTCCAGCGGCATTTTTCGAGGGCGGCGGCGAGGATCGCTTTTTCATATTCGGCGGTGGCGAGGCGGAAGTCGGCGCAGTCGCCGGGGTCGAAGCCGGTCGCGCGCTGGACGACGATGCGTTCCTCGTCGGGGACGATCTCGGTCGCGGGCCCCGCCGCCGCCGAAGCCCTGGCGGGCAAGGGCCGCCACGGGCTTTCGAACGGGTCGAACTGAATGTCCTGGATCGGCCCTTCCTGGCCCGCCCAGCGATAGACCGCGCGCTCGACGACGTTGCGGAGCTCGCGGACGTTGCCGGGCCAGTCATAGCCCTGCAATTGCGCCATCGCCGCCTCGCTGAACCCGGGCCAGGGCATCTCGATGTCGAGCGCCATCTTGCGGCCGAAGAAATCGGCGAGCACCGGGATGTCGCTCTGCCGGTTGCGCAGCGGCGGCAAGGTGATGACCTCGAAGCTCAGGCGGTCGAGCAGATCGGCGCGGAAGCGGTTCTGCTCGACGAGGCGCGGAAGATGCTCGTTGGTGGCGGCGACGATGCGGACGTCGACCTGGATCGGCCGGCTGGCGCCGATCCGGGTCACCTCGCCATATTCGATCGCGCGCAGCAGCCGGTCCTGGGCCGGGCTCGACAGGGTGGCGAGCTCGTCGAGGAACAGGGTGCCGCGATCGGCCTCCTCGAAGCGCCCGGGACGGGCCTTGGTCGCGCCGGTGAACGAACCCGCCTCGTGGCCGAACAATTCCGCCTCGATCAGCGTCTCGGGCAGAGCGGCGCAGTTCATCACGATCAGCGGCCCGTCCCAGCGCGAGGAGAGATGGTGGAGGCGCTCGGCGATCAGCTCCTTGCCGGTGCCGCGCTCGCCGATGACGAGCACCGGCCGGTCGAGCGGCGCGGCGCGGCTCGCACGCTCGACCGCGTCGAGGAAGGAGGTCGACTGGCCGACGAGATGGGTGTTGCGCTCCATTTGCGAAACTTTGGCGTTTTTCCCCATCTCTTGGCAAGACTTAAGTAGCGATTGCGCCCTCGAAACGAGCGTTTTTCGCGGATTTCCGCCAATTGCGCGACTTGGCACGGCCCCTGCTTGATTTTGGGCGTCACGCCGATGGTCGGCGGGACAAGAGCAAAGACCCAGGTCAGGGAGACGAAAATGCCCAGCTTCGATCGCTTCGCTCGCGTCGCCACCGCCGCCGTCGGCGCGCTTGTCCTTTCCACCCTCTCGATCACCGCCGCGGTCGGCCCGATCCAGGCCGGCGCGCCCGCGACGAGCGAGGTGGCCGCCGTCCATTTCAAGGCGCCGGCGAGTGCCTAACCGCAGGCCGGTCAGGATCAGGGTCGGGCCCGGGGAGCTGATGCGCATCACCGCTCCCTGCGCTAAGACCGATTCGAAGCCGGCGCGGCCTTATGTTGCAACGAAGGAGCTTTTTCCCATGGGCATCTTTTCGCGGACGCGCGATATCATAGCCGCCAACGTCACCGACCTTCTCGACAAGGCGGAAGACCCCGCCAAGATGATCCGGATGATCATCATGGAGATGGAGGAAACCCTGGTTGAGGTCCGGGCGTCCGCCGCCCGCTCGATCGCCGACCAGAAGGAGATGCGGCGCCAGATCGGCAAGTTGGAGCGGCTCCAGGACAATTGGGTCGAGAAGGCCGAGCTCGCGCTCTCCAAGGGCCGCGACGACCTCGCCAAGGCGGCGCTCTACGAGAAGCAGAAGGCGGCCGACATGGCCGACCAGCTCAATGCCGAGATCGCCGTCCTCGACGACGCTCTGCGCGCGTCCGAGGCCGACATCGCCAAGCTCCAGGGCAAGCTGCGCGAGGCCCGCGCCCGCCAGAACGCGGTGATGACTCGGATGGAGAGCGCCCAGAACCGCTCGCGGCTGCGCGAAATGTATGCCGGCCCGAAGGTCGACGACGCCTTCTCGCGCTTCGACGTGCTCGAGCGCCACGCCGACATGGCCGAGGGCCATGCCGACGCGCTCGCCCTCGGCAGCGCGCCGAAGACGCTCGAGGAGGAGATTTCCGAACTGCGCAACGCCGACAAGGTCGACGCCGAGCTGGAGGCGCTGAAGGCGTCGCTGGCCAAGCGCACCAATGGCGGCGAAGCCAAGAAGCAGGAGGGCTGAGCCGATGGAAGGGACCGCCATCCTGATCCCGATCCTCGTCGTCGGCATGCTCTTCATCGGGCTGCCGTGGCTGATCTTCCACTACATCACCAAATGGAAGACGGCGAAGACGCTGACCACCGAGGACGAGAACCTGCTCGACGAGCTTTACGACCTCGCCCGCCGGCTCGACGACCGGATGGGCACGATCGAGCGCATCATCCAGGCCGACAACCCCCATTGGCGGGCGCTCGGCGGCGATCCCGTCGAGACCGCGCTCGAAGACCGCAGCGAGCGCATCTACGCCGCGACCGAGCGCACCAACCGACCCTCGAGGACCCCGCGATGACCAGCCAGCGCACCAAATTCTATCTCGACAAGCAGAACGCCAAATGGGCGGGCGTGTGCGCCGGCATCTCGGACTATACCGGCATCGACGTCACCGTCGTGCGGCTCGGCTTCGTGCTCGGCACGATCCTCGGCTCGGGCACCTTGCTGCTCGCCTATTTCATCATCGCCTGGATGGCGCCGAAAAAGCCGGGCGACCTCTACGAGCAGAGCCCGGACCAGAAGAAATTCTGGCAGGAGGTGCGCGCCAATCCGCGCCGCACCACCCGCGAGGTGCGCTCGCGCTTCCGCGACATCGACCGGAGGCTCGCCGACGTCGAGGCCTATGTGACCAGCTCGAACAACCGGCTCGCGCGCGAGATCGAGCAGCTGCGCTGAGCGCCCGAAGCATAAGGGGTGATTGGGAATATGGACGAAGATCTCGCCGCCTTCATCGGCATCATGACCGCGATGATCCTGAGCGCCGCCTTGATCTACGCGTGGATCCGGTCGCGCGGCCAGGCGAGGAAGGCGGAGGGAAGCCTCGAAGCCGTCCGTCAGGTCGAATTGCTGTCGAACGAGAATGCCGGCCTCAAGGGCCAGATGGGCCGGCTCGAGGAGCGGATCGCGGTGCTCGAACGGATCGCCACCGATCCCGCCGACCGCACCGCGCGCGAGATCGAGCAACTCAGGTAGGGAAAGGGACTCGACGTGAACATGTGGGAGTTCATCTTCGGCATATCGCTGGTTTCGACGCTGGGTTGGGTGCTCACCAGCTGGATCCGCGCCCGCCACGGCTACCCGCTCGAGAACGAGTTTTCGGGCACCTGCCACAAGGACGACCGGCCCGACGCGCAGCGCAGGATCGAGTTGCTGACCAACGAGAACCAGCGGCTGACCGGCCAGGTCGGCCGGCTCGAGGAGCGGATCGCGGTGCTGGAGCGGATCGCCACCGACCCCGCGGAGCGCACCGCCCGCGAGATCGAACGGCTGCGCTGAGCGAAGGGGAAATGAGCCATGGATCTGGGTGAATTCATTCCAATCGTCGCGATCGCCTCCACCGCCTGGGTGATCGTGGTGCTGGCCCGGCTCCGGCACGGCCGGGGCGCCGCCCGAGGCACCGCCAGCGTCGCGGACGCGGAGGAGAATGCCCGGCTCGCCCACGAGAACGAGACGCTGCGGCTGACGGTCCGGCGTCTGGAGGAGCGGATGGGCGTGCTCGAGCGGATCGCCACCGATCCGGCCGAACGCACCGCCCGCGAGATCGAACAGCTTAGATAAGGGGATTTCGAAATGAATGCCGACAAGCTCGCCATGATCAGCCAGCTTTTTCCGTTCATCGCGCTCATCACCGCGGTCGCCGTCGGCGGCTGGGTGATCAACACCTGGCTGCGCATCCGGCACGGCTATCCGCTCGACGGCGCCTGGGGGCAGGCGGTCTATCCCAGGAAGGACGAGGAAGTGATCGAACGGGTCAAGCTGCTGAGCCAGGAGAATGCCCAGCTCCGCGCCGAGCTGGGCGCGGTCAAGGACCGGCTCGCCAATGTCGAGCGGATCGTCACCGACGACAGCCACCGGCTGACGCAGGAGATCGAATCCCTGCGCCTCCCGAGGAATTGAGGATGGGCTTCGCCGAAGCGCTCGTCGCCTTCGTCGTCGTCGGCCTGCCGACGATCGCCATCTTCGCTTTGGTCAGCCGTGTGCTCAGGCATCGCGAGAAGAAGCTGGAGTTCGAGGCGCAGATCGAGGCCGCCAAGGCGGCCGCGACCAACCCGCGCCCCGATTTGCTGGAACAGCGCGTACGGGTGCTGGAGCGGATCGTCACCGACAAGGGCATGAACGTCGCTGAGGAAATCGAGCGGCTGCGCGACGATCGCGGCGGCTGAACAGAAGACCTAGGGAGAGCCGAAAGTGAACATCAACAATCCCTTCGCAATGGTGGTGATGATCGTGCTGATCGTCATGGCCGCCAGCGTACTGCGCGCCGGTTTCGGCCACCGCCGCCGCCACCGGGGCGAGGACCGTGCGATCCGCGACGATGCCGAGACGCAGCGCCTGCGCGAGGAGGTGAAGCAGCTCAAGGAGCGGCTCGCCGTGATCGAGCGGATCACGGTCGAGAAGGAAAACAGCCTCGAGCGCGAGATCGAGCGGCTCCGGGACCATTAGGAGGCAAGCGCGGTGAACGACCCCGGCACCTTGGTGGCGATCCTCGCGGCGGCGGTGGTGGCGCTCGCCATGGTCAGCCTCGCCGCGCTGAAAGGGTGGGACGGCTGGCTCGAGATCAGGCGGCTCGAGCTCAGCCAGCGCAAGGGCGAGGAGCCGACCACCCCCGCCGCCGCCCGGCTCGAGCTTGCCGATTTGAAGGACCGGATCAAGCGCCTCGAAGCGATCGCCAACGGCGAGGAGGATACCCCGCCCCAGCGCCGCACGGGCTGAGCTTTCCCTCGCTAGGGGGACGGATTATGGGCAGGGCATGTCCTTCCACTCGCTCGACGACGTCTATGGCGATTACGAACTGCTCGACGCGGACGACCGCTACCGGCTGCTGATCGACCTGGGGCGGGCGCTGGAGCCGATGCCCGACGCGCTCAAGACCGACGCGACCCTGGTGCGGGGCTGCTCGGCGGCGGTCTGGGTCTATCCGGTCGCGCGCCCGGACGGCCGGCTCCACTTCCTCGCCGACAGCAACGCCGCGATCACCAAGGGGATCGTCGCCCTGATCCTGCTCGCCGTCCAGGACCGCACGCCCGCCGAGATCCTCGCCCTCGACATCGAAGCCGCGCTCGCCCGCTTCGACCTCAGGAACCAATTGAGCTCCAACCGCACCCAGGGCATCCCCAACATGATCGCGCTGGTCCGCGAGACCGCGGCCCGGCTCGCCGCATGACCGGGCCCGACCCGAAGAAGGCGGAGCCGTTCGATCCGCGGCTGTTCATGACCTATGTCCGCAAGGTCGGCCATGGCGGCGCGATCGGCATCGCCTATCACGACCATGGCGAGGACTGGGCGGAGCTCAGCATGCCCTATGACGAACGGCTGGTCGGCATGGCGGAGAGCGGCATCATCGCCTCGGGCCCGATCATCAGCCTGATGGACATGGCGACCAGCCTCGCCATCTGGATCCGGCTCGGCCGCTTCCGCCCGCAGGCGACGCTCGACCTCAGGATCGACTATCTCCGCCCGGCCCGCCCGGGCAACGCGATCGTCGGCCGCGGCATTTGCCACGGCGTCACCAGGAGCGTCGGCTTCGTCCGCGGCTTCGCCCATGACGGCGACGCCGCCGATCCTGTCGCCAGCGTCACCGGCACCTTCATGTTCACGGACTGAGCATGGCGGGGGGCGGGCCGATCATCCTTTTCGACGGCCATTGCGTGCTCTGCTCCGCCAATGCCCGCTTCGTCCTCCGCCATGACCGCGCCCGCCGCTTCCGCCTCGCCGCCGCGCAGAGCGAGGCGGGGCAAAGGCTGCAGGCGCGCTTCGGGATCAACCGCGAGGCGCTCGAGACGATCGCGGTGATCGAAGGGGAGCGGGTGCGAACCGAATCCGACGCGGTGATCGCGATCGCGGCCGGGCTCGGCTGGCCGTGGCGCGCCGCCGCGGCGGCGAGGCTCGTCCCGCGCGCGCTGCGCGATCCGCTCTACCGCTGGATCGCGCGCAACCGCTATCGCTGGTTCGGGCGGCGCGAGGCCTGCTGGCGGCCCGACCCCGCCGACGCGGACCGGATGCTGTGAGCCGGATTCTCGTGCTCGGCGGCTATGGCGGCTTCGGCGGCCGCATTTCGCGGCGGCTGCGCGCGCGGGGCCACGAAGTCATCGTCGCGGGGCGATCGCTCGCCAGGGCGCGCGATTTCTGCGCCGGCGGCGAGGGCCTGATCCCGCTCGCGCTCGACCGCGGCGGCGACCTCGCTTTGGGCCGGCACCGGCCGGCGCTCGTCGTCGACGCGGCCGGGCCCTTCCAGCATTCGCGCCTCGATGTCCCCGAGGCCTGCATCGCCGCCGGCATCCCCTATCTCGACATCGCCGACGCGCGCGACTTCGTGGCGCGGGTCGCGGCGCTGGATGCGACCGCGGTGGCGATCGTCACCGGCGCCTCGAGCGTGCCCGCTTTGTCGGGCGCGGTGGCGCGCCGCCTCGCCGCGGGGATGGACGAGGTCCGCGCCGTCGAGATCGCGATCAGCGCCTCGAACCGCGCCGGCGCCGGCGCCTCGGTCGCGGCGGCGATCCTTTCCTATGCGGGGCGGCCGATCCGGCTCTGGCGCGGCCAGGCCTGGCGGACCGGCTTCGGCTGGGGCGAGATGCGGCGCGAGCGGTTCGAGGCGGCGGGCGGCCCTTCCCTCGCCGGCCGCCGGGTCGCGCTCTGCGAGGTGCCGGACCTCGACCTGCTGCCCGAGCGGCTGCCGGGCCGGCCGGCGGTGACGTTTCGCGCCGGCACGGAATTGCGCCTCCACAATCTCGGCCTCGCCGCCGCCGCCCGGCTGGTGCGCTCCGGCCTGATCCGCGACCTCGCGCGCTGGGCGCCCCGCCTCGAGCGGGCCCGCCGGCTCACCGCCCGCTTCGGCTCGGACCGCTCGGCGATGATCGTCCGGCTGTTCGGGACGGCGGGCGGCGGCCGCGTCGAGCGGCGCTGGACCTTGATCGCCGAGCAGGGCGACGGCCCCGAAATCCCGGCACTGGCGGTGCCGATCCTCGCCGAGCGCCTGCTCGCCGGGGCTGTTCCCCCGGGCGCGCGCGATGCCGGCGCGCTGCTCGACCTCGACGATTTCGCGCCCGCCTTCGCCGGCCTCGCGGTGCGCCACGAGACGCGCGAGATCGCGCTGCCGCCGCCGCTCTATGCGCGGGCGATGGGCCGCTCCCCGTTCGGCCGGCTGCCGCCGGCGGTCCGCGCCCTCCACCAGGTGCTGCGCGACGGCGGCGCGCACGGCGCGGCGACCGTGACTCGCGGCCGCAATCCGATCGCGCGGCTGATCGGCTGGATCGTCGGCTTTCCGCCGGCGGGCGAGCACGAGCTCCACCTCCATTTCGAGGAAAGGGACGGAGTCGAGACCTGGACCCGCCGCTTCTCCGGCAAGGGCTTCCGCAGCCGGCTGGCGCTGCGCGGGCCTTTGCTCTGCGAGCGGTTCGGGCCGCTCACCTTCGGCTTCGAGCTGCCCGCCGACGAAAGCGGGCTGACGATGATCCTGCGCCGCTGGTGGATCGGGCCGATCCCGATGCCGCTCCCGCTCGGGCCGCGCTGCGCGGCGCGCGAATATGAGGAAGACGGCCGCTTCCGCTTCGACGTCTCGATCGGCCTGCCGCTGATCGGGCTCGTCGCCCATTATCGCGGCTGGCTCGCGCCCGATATCGTCATCCCGGACTTGATCCGGGATCCATGAATACGGACCGGACGGACGTTCCACTTCCGCGTTCATGGGTCCTGACTTTCGTCAGGATGACGCAGCGAACCTGCGGGGGCTTACGGGGTGAGGTCGGCGCGGCGCTCCTCGGCGCGCCTCAGCACGTCGTAGCTCGCCTGGATCATCTGGAAGCGCGCGGCGGCTTCGCGGTCGCCGGGCTTGACGTCGGGATGGTTGGCCTTGGCGAGCCGGCGGTAGGCGGCCTTGATCGCCTCGAAATCGGCATCGACCGCGAGCTCGAGCACGTCGAGCGCGCGCATCTCGTCGCGGCTGCGGCTGCCGTCGCCGGGGCCGCCCCAGCCGTAATGGCCGGCGCTGGCGAAGGCGTCGGCGCCCTGGCGCTCGTTCGCCTCGCGCTTCGCCGCTTCCTCGGCGGTCAGCCC
This sequence comes from Allosphingosinicella sp., assembly GCA_035941735.1. Classification (GTDB taxonomy): domain Bacteria; phylum Pseudomonadota; class Alphaproteobacteria; order Sphingomonadales; family Sphingomonadaceae; genus Allosphingosinicella. Next base: position 137,106 of record DASZDS010000011.1, on the reverse strand, counting down.
CTCGAAATAATTCCAGTTGCGATTGTATTCTGCGGCGTGGCGCTCGCAGAAATACCAGCGCTCGCGGCTGTTCGGCGATTTCGGCGCGGGCCGGTCGCCGGGCTCCTCGCAGCCGTGGCGGTCGCACTGGCGCACCGGCTCCGCCTCGCGCGCGGTCCCGTAGGCGCGCCAGCGCGGAAATCCCCAGTCGTTCGATCTCTTAGCCTTGGCCATAGATACGGCCAATCTAGCGGCCCCGGGGCGCGAGCGCACGCCCGCGCCGCAAAAAATTTGTGGACGACTCATCCAAACCCGAGTGCAGCGGCATCAAGGCGTCGGTTATCCAATCGAAAGGACCTGTCATGGGCGATATTGACGTCGTACTCGTTTTCGCGGTGCTCACCACCGGCGCCGTGCTGATCATCATCCAGCTCGGCCGGCTGTGGCGCGCCGCCATGCTGCACCGGTCGATCCGCGAGGCGATCAGCCGCGACAATGCCGCGGTGTCGGAGCTGATCGCGGGCATCGAGGAAGAGCGCAAGCCGACCGGCGGCAATGACGACCGCACCGCTTTGGTGCTGATCGCGCTCGGGCTCGCCCTGCTGATCTTCTCGGCGCTGCAGAACAGCGAAGACGCGCTGCGGCAGATGGGCGGTGCCTCGGTCTTCCCGATCCTCGTCGGGATCGCCCTGCTGATCCGCCAATATCTGGCGAGGAAGCGCGGCGGGCAGGCCTGACGGCGGCCGCGCGGGGCAAGGCGGATGGATCAGGACAGCGTCCTGGCCCGGGAGGCGGCGGCAGGCGATGCCGCCGCCTTCACCGCGCTCGTCCGCGCCCACGAGGCGGCGGTCCGCCGCTTCCTGCGCCGGCTCGCCGGCGAGGCGGCCGACGATCTCGCCCAGGAGACGTTCCTCCGGGCCTGGCGCATGGCCGGCCATTATCGCGGCGATGGCCGCTACCGCGCCTGGCTGATGCGGATCGCCTGGACCCAGTTCCTCGGCGCCCACCGCGCCGGCGGCCGCCGCGACGCCCGCGAGGCCGCCGCGCCGCAACCGGAGCGCCGCCGCGATCCCGATGCGGCGATCGACCTCGAGCGCGCGCTGGCGGGGCTCGGCGAACGCGAGCGCGCCGCCGCCCTGCTCTGCTTCGGCGAGGGCTGCAGCCATGCCGAGGCGGCGGGGATCATGGAGCTGCCGCTCGGCACCCTGAAATCGATCGTGGCGCGGGCCCGTGCCGCGCTCGTCGAGACACTGGAGGCATGAGATGAACGAAGACGAACGGATCGCCGCCTTGTTCGCGTCGCCCGAGCGGGCCCCGGACGAGGCATTCGTCGCCCGGATCGGGCGGGCGGTGCGCGCCGAGCAGCGGCTCGCGGCGGCGCGGCGAACGGCCTGGCGGCGGTTCACGGTCGAATGCGCGGCGAGCGCGGCGATCGTCACCGCCTTCGATCTGGTCTGGCGGCTGGCGCCGGCCGAGCTGGACCTGACCCAGCTCCCGGCCGCGCCCGCCGCGGCGGCCGCCGTCCTCGTCCTCGCCTTGTGGTTCGCGGTCGAGCTGCGCCCCGCGGCGACGGGGAGGTAAAGCGCCAGAGGGTCTGTAAGCCGGGTTCTGTCCTCCGCCGTAGCTCGAAGAGCGCAGGTGGATGGGCGGCCATTCCTCTAGGAGGCGGATCGCTCCGCCCCTCAAGCAACCAACCCGGGCGACGAGCGGGAACACGCCCATGTGCCGCCCCTATTCGGTCTTGCTCCCGGTGGGGTTTGCCGTGCCGCCGCCGTTGCCGGAAGCGCGGTGGGCTCTTACCCCACCCTTTCACTGTCGCGGGGCCGAAGCCTGAGCGACCTGCTTTCTGTGGCACTTTCCCTGGGGTCGCCCCCGCCGGGCATTACCCGGCACCGTCGTTCCATGGAGCCCGGACTTTCCTCCCCTCGCTTGCGCGAGCGGCAGCCGCCCGACCCTCTGGCCCTTCCTATATAGTCTTGCCGCGCTCGCGGTCCAAGAGCAGCTGGAGGAGGATCGCCCGGCACTCGCCGTCGATCGCGCCGTCGAGCAATTCGGGACGGAAGCGGCGCTGGAAGGCGATCACCGCCTTGTCGCCCGCGCGCACGTCATAGCCCCAGCGCTCGAGCGCGAGCAGGAAGCCGCCGTCGGTCCAGTGCGGATCGACGAGATTGCGGGTCGGCCGGGGAATCGCGAGCCGGTGCCGCGCCAGCCGCGCCCAATCGAACAACTCGCCCGGATCCTCCTTGCGCGCGGGGGCGACGTCGGAATGGCCGACGACGTTGGCGGGCGGAACCGCGTAGCGGATCACGATCGCCGACAGGAGCGGGATCAAGGCCGCCATCTGCTCTTCGGTGAAGGGCCGGTAGCCATACTCGTGGCCCGGATTGACGATCTCGATGCCGATCGAGCAGGCGTTCACGCCGCTCACCCCGCGCCAGTAGGACTGGCCGGCGTGCCAGGCGCGATTCTCCTCGGCGACCATGCGCAGGATCTGGCCGTCCTCGGCGATCAGATAGTGGCAGGAGACGCGCGCTTCGGGATCGCGCAGCCGGGCGATCGCCGATTCGGCGTCAGCCATGCCGGTATAATGGAGCACGACCATCGAGATCGCCTGGTCGCGGTCGTCATAATTGGGCGAAGGAGCGTCGATGATCCCTTCCATCGCCTCCTTAGCGCGCCAAAACCGGCTGCGCGTCAACCCTCAGGCGACTTTGGCCTGCGCGGTGCGGTCGGGCGCCGGGAGATAGAGGCCGCGGCATTCGGGATCGGAGACGAAGCGGTCGGTCTGGCCGATCACGGTCTCGCCGGCGCCGAGCATCAAGGTCCCGTCCGGCCGGCAGGCCTCGGCCAGGCGGGCGAAGGCGAGCCGCCGCACGTCGGGCGTGAAATAGAGCAGGACGTTGCGGCACAGGATGATGTCGAACTTGCCCGGATGCGGCGGCGGCTCGATCAGGCCGAGCACCTCGAAGCGGACGCGCTGCAGCAATTTGGGCGAAATCCCCCAGTCGCCGCCGCCCAGTTCCTCGAACCATTTGATCATCTGCACGACCGGCAGGCCGCGCTGGACCTCGAACTGCGAATAGACTCCGCGGCGCGCCCGCTCGATCGCCGAGCGCGACAGATCGGTGCCGACGATCTCGATCGTCCAGCCGCGCCAGCGCTGCTCCTCGTCGGCGAAGCTCATCGCCAGCGAATAGGCCTCCTGGCCGGTCGAGCAGCCGGCGCACCAGATCGACAGCTTCTTTTCCCGGGCGCGGGCGCGCTCGAGCCGCTTGACCGGGCCGCCGAGCAGGAGGTCGAACGGCAGCCGGTCGCGGAAGAAATAGGTTTCGTTGTTGAGCAGCGCCTCGATGACCTGCTCGGAAAGGTCGGCGTCGCGGCCCGAGACCAGCCGCGCGACGAGCTGGTCGATAGAGGTGAAGCCGCGCGCGCGCAGGATCGAGGCCAGAGCGGTGTCGATCCGCCAGCGCCGGTTCATCGCCAGCTGCTGGCCGGTGCGCGCTTCGAGGAGGCTCGCCAGGATGCGGCGCGAGGAATCGCTTATTTCCATGCCGCGCGCTCCGCGATTCGCCGCGCCAGCTCGGCCGGCGGCAATACCGCCGAGGCGAGCCCGGCCTCGGCGACGACGCGGGGCATGCCCCAGATCGCCGCGCTGTGGCGGTCCTGCGCCAGCATCGCGCCGCCGCGCTCGACCAGCTTGCGGCTGCCGACCAGCCCGTCGCGGCCCATGCCGCTCAGCATCACGCCGATGCCGGCGGCGCCATAGGCTTCGGCGACCGAGCTCAGCATCGGATCGGCCGAGGGCCGGCAGCCGCTCGGGGCGCGCTTGACGTCGAGCCGGACCCGGATTCCGTCCGGCCCGCGCTCGACGCAGAGATGGGCGTCGCCCGGGGCGACGTGGATGAGATCGTCCTCGACGCGCTCGCCGTCGCGGACGACCCGGGCCTTCCGGCCGGAGGCGTTGGCGAGCTGGCGGGCGAAATGCGGCATGAAGATCGCCGGCAGGTGCTGGGTGACGAGGATCGGCGCGCCGATCTTGCGCGGCAGCGGCCGCAGGAACTCGAACAGGGCGTGCAGGCCGCCGGTCGAGGCGGCGAGCGCGACACAGCCCAGGGGTCCCTCGGCGAGCTCGCGCAGCCGGATCGGGACCGGCTGCGCCGCCGGCGCGGGATCGAGCGGCTCGCGCTCGGCGCGGCCGATGCGGCGCAGGCGATCGGCCAGCACCTCGCCGAAGCGGCCGGCGAAATTGCCGATTCCGGGCTTGGGCAGGGTATCGGCCGCGCCCTGGGCGAGCGCCCGGACCGTGGTCTCGGCACCGCCTTCGGCCATCGACGAGACGATCAGCACGCGCGCGCCCTTGCCCGTGCGGACGATCTCGGGCAGCGCCTCGAGGCCGCTCGCGCCCGGCATCTCGACGTCGAGCAGGATGACGTCGGCGCGGACGACCTTGAGCGCGTCGAGCGCCTCGCCGGCATTGCAGGCGGTGGCGACGATCTCGAAATCCTCGTGGCAGGCGATCATCCGCGACAGCACCGCCCGCGCGACCGCCGAATCGTCGACGATCATGACGCGCAGCGGCGGCTCGGCTGGCTGGTGAGACCGCCGCCGCGCAAGGGCCGGATGGGGACTCACGCGACGCCGACGATCTGGAGCTTGGACTGCAGGGTGTCGCGGTCGAACGGCTTCATCACATATTCGTCCGCGCCCGCCTCGATCGCGGCGCGGATATGGGCGATGTCATTCTCGGTGGTGCAGAACACGACCTTGGGCTGGCTGGCGAGGTCGGCCTGGCGCAGCGCGCGCAGGAATTCCATCCCGCTCATCACCGGCATGTTCCAGTCCAGGAGGATGACGTCGGGCATCGCCGCCTCGCAGCGGTCGAGCGCGGCGCGGCCGTCCTCGGCCTCGTCGACGCTGAAGTCCAAGGTTTCGAGGATATGGCGGGCGACCTTGCGGATCACCTTGCTGTCGTCGACGACCAGGCAGCTTCTCATGTCCGTTCCCCCGTGAAGCAGGCCGCCCCAACTATCGGATAAGTGCTAATCATTTGCTTAAGATCAGGCGGCATGGGCGGCCGGCCCGGCGATCAGCAAAAAGGGGTCGACGAGCAGGAACAGCTCGCCGTTCGCCTCGACCGTGCCGAGCGCGACCCGATCCCAGCCGGCGCCGACCGGCGCGGCGAGCGGGGCCGGCGGGCCGGCCGCCTCGACGACGTCCTCGACTTCCTCGACGATCAGCGCATAGGTGTGGCCGTCGCAGGGCACGACGATCGCGCCGCGCGCCGCCGCCTCGTCGGCGCGGCCGAGATCGAGCGCGGCGAGGCCGTCGATCACCGTCAGCACCCGGCTGCGCAGCGCGGAGAGGCCGGCGACGTGGGCGGCGGCGCCGGGCGCCGGCGTGATCCCTTCGAGCTCGACGACGCCCTCGACTTTGGCCGCGGGAAAGGCGACGCGCCGGCCGGCGAGGCGGCCGATCAGGAGCAGCTCAGCCATGGCCCCGGCCTTTCGCGGCGGCGAGCGCGCCGATCAGGGCGGCGCGGTCGTAGCGGTGGATGCCCTGCCCTTCGGCGGAGGCGCGGATGCGGACGACGTTGGCGTCCGCCGGAACCTCGTCCTCCTCGCGCGCGATGACGATGTCGGCCGCCTCGCCAGTCCGGGCGACGCGATAGCCGAGCCCCTCGATCAGCGGGCGCAGCAGATTGTCGATCCAGGGGTCGCCCTCGGGCAGCGCGCAAATGGGCGCCGGAGCGTCGTCGCGGCCGGCGTCGGCATGCTGCGCGAACAGCCAGTGGGTATCGATGAGCTCGACCTGGGCGCCGTCGATCAGCGCCACGCCGGCGATCTCGCCCGGCGCCGGCGCCGGCTGGAGGTCGAGGACGAGCGCGCGGATGTCGATCACCTCGGCGAAGCCGTAGGCGATCTCCGCGGCGCCGTCGGTGAGCCTGAGGACGCGCAGCTTGCCCTCGGCCGGGGCCGACGCGCAGCCGGCCAGCGGCAGGATCCTGCCGCCGATCGAGACGCGCAGCTTGCCGGCGCCGAACGCGATCGCGTCCGCGGCGACATCCTCGATCCGCTCGACGACCGCGACCGGCACCGCGCGGCGGCCGCCGTCGAGGGTCCGGAACAGGAGCAGGCTGGTCTCGCGCGCCGCTTCCGCCTCGGCGGCGCCGGCGTGCAGCGCCCGGTCGATCTCGTTCTCGACGAAGTTGATTCCCGCCCGCTTCGCCATCCCCGACGGATCGAGCAGCAGGATCGGGCTGCCGTCGTCGGCCAGGGTGGTGCCGGCATAGAGGCCCGCCGCCATCACCGCCGGCGCGGCCGGCTTCACGACCAGCTCCTCATGGTCGTGGACGGCGTCGACGGCGAGCGCGTAGACCTCGCCGCCGGCCGGCTTCAGAAGCACCAGCTTCTGCTCCTCGCGCGGAGTCTGGCAATCGATGCCGAGCAGAGCCGACAGGCCGATCAGCGGCAGCCGCCGGTCGCGGATCGTCGCCACCTCGGCGGCGCCGACGCGGTCGATGCGGACGGCGCCGACGCGCAGGATCTCGTCGATCGCCGAGCGCGGCACGGCGAACACCTGGCGGCCGGCGCTGACCGTCAGGGCGGGGATGATGGTGAGCGTCAGCGGCACCCGGATGCAGAGCTTCACGCCCTGGCTGGGCCGGGAATCGACGTCGACGACGCCGCCGATCCGCTCGATATTGGCGCGGACCACGTCCATGCCGACGCCGCGCCCGGAAATGGCGGTGACCGCGTCGGCGGTCGACAGGCTCGGCATGAACACCAACGCGATCTTCTGCGCCGGGCTGAGCCTGTCGGCCTGCTCCGCGCTGATCAGCCCGGCCGCCCGCGCCTTGCGGACGAGGGCGTCGCCGTCGATGCCGCGGCCGTCGTCGGCGACCTCGATCAGGATCTGGTTGCCGGCCTGGCGCGCCGAGACCTTGAGCGTGCCGGCCGGCTTCTTGCCGGCGGCGACCCGCTCGTCGGGGCTCTCGATGCCATGGTCGATGGCGTTGCGGACGATATGGGTCAGGGGATCGCGGATCATCTCGATCATCTCGCGGTCCAGCTCGACGTCCCCGCCGTCGGCCTGGAGGCGGACCTGCTTGCCGAGGTCGGCGGCGAGATCGCGGACCAGGCGCGGCAGCCCGGAGAACAGGCTGTCGATCCGCTGCATGCGGGTGCGGGTGATGCCGTCGCGGATTTCCGCGATGCAGGCGGAGACGCGCTCGAACGCCGCCTCGACGGCGACGTCGCGCGGCGCGTCGCGCAGCCGCCGGGCGAGTTCGTTGCGCGCCAGCACCGCGTCGGAGACGCCGTTCATCATCCGGTCGAGCAGATCGACCGCGAGGCGGATGCTGCGCAGCGACCGTTTCGTTTCCGGCTCCGGCGCGGCGGTGGCCTCGGCGGCCTGCCCCGTCACGGCCGGCCCGGACAGCGCCGCGATCAGCTGCTCGTCGTCCTCGCTGGTCAGCGATTCCCCGGTCTCGAGCGCCTGGACGAGCTCGCCGATCCGGTCGATGATCGCGAGCACGGCGTTGACGAGCGCGGTGTCGGCGACGCGGCTGCCGGCGCGGACCTCGGCGAGCGCGCCCTCGGCGGCATGGCTCAATTGCTCGAGCCGCGGCAGATCGAAAAAGCCGCAATTGCCCTTGACGGTGTGGACGAAGCGGAAAATCTCGTCGAGCCGCTCGCGGTCGCCCGGCGCGGCCTCCCACGCGACGATCGCCCCCGACAGCGCCTGGGCCATATCGCGCGTCTCGGCGATGAAATCGTTGATCAGCTCGTCCATGCCGGGGAGAGCTTATGGGAGCCGATGGTAAACAAGCCGTTTACCCGCGACCCTCGTCATCCCGGACTTGATCCGGGATCCATGACCACGGACCGCGCGAACCTGGCTCGACCATGTTCATGGATCCTGACTTTCGTCAGGATGACGGGTGAGGATCAGGCCGGCAGGCTGGCGCCGATGATCAGCATGCCTTCGTCGCCGTCGGCGACCTGGATCTGGCCGCCGCCTTCCTCGACCAGGCTGTGGGCGAGCCAGGCGGCGGCGGCGCGCGGCGCGACCTCGTCCTCGGACATCTCGCCGACGAGCACCCGGCGCAGCTCGGGATCGAGCACGATCCGGCTCCCTTCGGCGCGGACGACGATCTCGAGGCCCTCGCCCTGCTTCTCGGCGCCGACGTCGAGGCAGCCGCCGCGCACCAGGGCGTCGCCGGCGATCAGGACGAGATTGAGCAGCACCTTCAGGGCCGCCTTGCTCATCGTCGGCTCGTCGACCATCCAGCCGAGCTTGATCCGCCCGTCGCCGCCGAACAGGCCCTCGATCGCCACCCGCGCCTCGCGGGTGTCGACGACGTCGGCGAAACCGCCGGCGGCGCCGAAGGCGAGCCGGAAGAATTTCAATTTGTTGGCCGAGGCCCGAGCGCTTTCGGCGAGCAAGTCGAGGCAGCGCGCGCGCATTTCGGGATCGTGCTCGTCGGCGAGCAATTCGATGCCGTTGTTGAGGGCGCCGACGGGGGACAGCAGATCGTGGCACAGACGCGAGCAGAGCAGGCTGGCAAATTCGTGGGATTTCATACTGCTGAGCCCCTGTCGGTCATGGCCGGTCAGGACCCCTATAGGCGCCCGCGATTCCGGGATGCAAGGGCGCGCGCGCCTTGAAATTCCGCGGATTCGTCCCCATTTCCTCTCTCCAATGCCGGGGGGCTCGACCATCATCACAGCCACGATCGCCGAGGACGCCCGGGGCTGGCGGCTCGACCGGGCGCTGGCCGCCGCCCTCCCCGTCCTCTCGCGCGAGCGGCTGAAGGCGCTTATTTCCTCGGGCGGCGTCACCGGTCCCAAGGGGCTGGTGCGCGACCCGGCCGCCAAGGCGCTTGCGGGAACCTACGAGGTCACGGTGCCCGAGCCGAAGCCCGCGCACAACGCGCCGCAGGACATCGCGCTCGAGATCGTCTTCGAGGACGCGCACCTGCTGGTCGTCGACAAGCCGGCGGGGATGGTCGTCCATCCCGCCGCCGGGAATTTCGACGGCACTTTGGTCAACGCCCTGCTCCACCATTGCGCCGGGCGGCTTTCCGGCATCGGCGGGGTGGCACGGCCGGGGATCGTGCATCGGATCGACAAGGACACGTCCGGGCTGCTGGTCGTCGCCAAGACCGACGTCGCCCATGAGGGGCTTGCCGCGCAATTCGCGAAGCACAGCATCGAGCGGCGCTATCTCGCGGTGACCGCGGGAATCCCGGTCCCGCCGGCCGGGACGATCGACGCGCCGCTCGCCCGCTCGGCGGCGAACCGCAAGAAGATCGCGGTGGTCGCGGGCGATCGCGGCAAGAGGGCGGTGACGCATTACCGAATCGTCCGCGCGCTGCGGGACGCCGCGTTGACCGAATGCCGGCTCGAAACGGGACGAACGCATCAGGTCCGCGTCCATATGGCGTCGATCGGCCATCCCCTGCTCGGCGACCCGGTCTACGGCCGGCCCCGCCTGGCCCATCGCGACCTGTTGAAAAGGCTGAACTTTCATCGCCAGGCGCTGCATGCCGCCGGGCTCGGCTTCGTCCATCCAGTTTCGAAAGAAAACCTAAGCTTTGAAAGCGCCCCGCCATCTGATATTCAGGAACTGTTGGCGGCGCTCGCCGTATAAGAGTTTGTATGCCGCCGAAGTGTATTATAAGGGCACGGCACCCAGGGAGAATGTGAGACTTACATGGCAGTGAGAAACGTCCCGGCGACGATCCCCGCGAGCGGCGGCGAGGCCGGGCTCAACCGCTATCTGGCCGAGATCAAGAAATTCCCGATCCTCGCGCCGGAAGAGGAATATATGCTGGCCAAGCGCTGGACCGAGCATCAGGACACCGATGCGGCGGCCCGGCTGGTCAACTCGCACCTCAGGCTCGTCGCCAAGATCGCGATGGGCTATCGCGGCTACGGGCTGCCGCTCGCCGAGCTCATCTCCGAAGGCAATATCGGCCTGATGCAGGGCGTGAAGAAGTTCGAGCCCGACCGCGGCTTCCGCCTCGCCACCTACGCGATGTGGTGGATCCGCGCCTCGATCCAGGAATTCATCCTGCGCTCGTGGAGCCTGGTGAAGATGGGCACGACCGCGGCGCAGAAGAAATTGTTCTTCAATCTGAGGCGGATGAAGAACCGGATCGAGGCGTTCGAGGAGGGCGACTTGAAGCCCGAGGACGTCACCAAGATCGCCACCGATCTCGGCGTCTCCGAAGAGGACGTCGTCTCGATGAACCGCCGCATGGCGATGGGCGGCGATACCTCGCTCAACGTCCCCCTGCGCGACGACAGCGAGGGCAGCTGGCAGGATTTCCTGGTCGATTCCGAGCCCTTGCAGGACGAGCGCGTCGCCGACGCCGAGGAGACTCGGATCCGTCACGATCTGCTGGTCGAGGCGATGGAGAGCCTCAACGAGCGCGAGCGCCACATCCTCACCGAGCGCCGCCTCACCGACGAGCCGAAGACGCTCGAGGAGCTCTCCCAGGTCTACGACGTCAGCCGCGAGCGCATCCGCCAGATCGAGGTGCGCGCGTTCGAGAAGCTCCAGAAGGCGCTGATGAACCTCGCCGGCGAGCGGCGGCTGCTGACCGCGGCCTGACCCCCCAAGCCGTCACCCCGGCGAAATTGGCGAGGTACACAGTGCCCCGCACTGTGTAGCCATGTCCGGGGGACATGGCGACCTCGTCAATGGGGTCCATTCTGACTCCGCTTGGATGCCAGCCTGCGCTGGCATGACGGGAATTAGTGCGCGGCGGTCTCGCTCGCCTCGGTGCCGCCGCCGCCGCTCGGGGTCGCGGGCGGGGCCGGGTCCCAGCGATAGCGGACGCCCTGGAGCTCGCGCGGCTGCTCGGCGCCCTCGGCGCGGCGGCCGAGCGGCGCCTGCGCGGCCGGGCCGCTGTCGGCGCCGGTCAGCGCCCAGCGCTGGCTGTTGCTGAGGCTGGTATCGGCGCGGGCGCGGTCGCTGATCATCGCGCTCGCGGTCTCGCGCTGCAGCGGCTCGTAACGGCGCAGCACCGCGCGCTGGAAGCTGTCGACGCTGGCATTGCCGGCCAGGGCGGCGGCCGCGGCCGCCTGCGCCGCCGCCGCGTCGCGCACGCTCGCGGCGAGCTGGACCTCGGAGCGCAACGGCTGGCCGAAGCCGCCGCGCCAGGCGATCGCCGGCTCGATCCCGGCATAATGGTTGACGAAGGCATCGGGCCGGCCCCAGCCGCCGCGCCAGCGATAGAAGATGTGCAGGCCGACATTGGCCGACTTGACCAGGGTCGGCGCCCAATAGGGCATCACATAATTGGCGTGATAATGGGTCGCCCAGCCGACCGGCGCGTAGACATAGCCGCCCAGCGCCGCCTGCGCGACGGTGCGCGCGCGCTGCCAGTGATCGGTCGCCGGCGCCCGCCTGAGCGAGCCGTCGCAGGTGAAGCTGAACTGGCAGCCGGTGGCGCGGCGGGCGCCCTCGAAGACGACGCCGCAGACGGTGGCCGGATAGGCAGGGTGGCGGACCCGGTTGAGGATGACCTGGGCGACCGCGCGCTGGCCGTCGGTGGGCTCGGTCGCGGCCTCGTAATAGATCGCCGCGGTCAGGCAATCGAGCGAGCGGGCCTGGTCGGCGGCGCTGCCGCGCAGATGGAAGGGCGCCGCCGCCGGATTGAGCTGCTGCGAGACCGGGATCGCGGCGTTGAGCGCCAGCGCGGTGGTCGGGGCGACCGGCCGCAGCGCGGTCGCCGAGGCGGCGGTCGCGGCGGCGCGGATCCGCGCCACCTCCGGCGAGGTCGCCGCGCCGGCATCGCCCGGGGCGACGCTCTGGAGGGTGACGCTGACCGCGGCGGCCAGCCACAAGGCGGCCATCGCGCCGAGCACCGCCCAGGCGCGCCAGTTCCGCCGGACCGTGTCCGGCAGACGCCAATCGTCGAGCTTGAGGGCCAAGGCCGTCATTCAGTCTCCATCTCTCCGAATCAGGTGCATTATATACATAATACACCTTGGTCGCGCAATGGCACGCTTTCGTCTCATCCCCGTGGCGCCAACGCGAAAACCACCCTTACGGGTCCGTCACGACAGTTCTAATCCCGCTTTCCTACCCGTTGCAGCATGATAACCTGCACCTTTCAGATGGGGCCTCGCATGACTAAAACAAGTGTTTTCCTCGCCTTGCTCGGCGGCACCAGCCTCGCCGCCGCCGCACTCGCCCAGCCGGGCCAGAGCGGCGGCACGGCCACATACTGGATGTCGGCGGAAACCGCCAGCGGCATGGCGGCGATGGCCGGGATGAGCGGTGCCGGACAGCCGCCGAGCCGTGGCTCGATCATCGGCGGCCTTTTGACCGGCCGCGGCCCCTCCCGCCCGTCCGCGAGCAACCCCGGCTATGTCCACAATCTGAGGCTCGATCTCGGCAGCCCGCGCCGGCCCGCGGGCGCGCCGGCCGCCGACCATTTCATCCCGGCCGGGCTGAATGCCGGCCCGTCGCTGCCTCTGGTCTCGCCCGAGCCGGGCGGGGCGATCGTCCGTCCGTCGCCGACGCCCGGCCAAGGCGACGGCGCCGTCAACGGCCGAATCCTGATCTACTGGGGCTGCGGCGAGCATGCCCGGCCGGGCCAGCCCTACGAGATCGACCTCGCGCGGCTCGGCGCCGGCCAGGTGCCGCCGGCGATGGCGGCGCTGGCGCTGCGCCCGATGCAGCCGCCGAGCCAGGCCAATTCGGCGACCTTCGGCGAATGGCCGAACCCGCGCTCGCGCACGACCATCCCGGCGAGCGGCTCGCTGGTCGGCGCCCATTCGATCCGCGGCAATTACAGCCCCGACATCAACTTCACGCTCGCGCCGGGCCAGGATTTCCTGGCGCCGATCGTGCTGACCGCGAACACGCGCGCGCGCTCGGGCGCGGGGCCGCTCGCCTGGAACCCGGTCGCCAATGCCCAGGGCTACCTGCTGATGGCGTTCGGCTCGGCCGAGAACAATACCATGGTGATGTGGTCGTCGAGCGAGGTCCAGTTCAGCCAGATGGGCGCGTTCGACTATCTCGCGCCGGAAGAGGCCGCGCGGCTGGTCCGGCAGCGGGTGCTGCTCGATCCGGCGACGACCCAGTGCACGGTCCCGGCCGAGGTCGCCGGCCGGGTCCAGGCCGCCTCGCTGATGATGACCGCCTTCGGCCCGGAAGCGAACTTCTCCTACCCGGCGCGGCCGGCGCGGGCGCCGCGCGGCTGGGCGCCCGACTGGACGGTAAAGCTTCGCACCCGCTCGGCCTATATGGGCCTGCTCGGCCAGGACATGGAGGCGATGATGCGCGGCGAAAGCCAGCCGCAGCAGGAGCAGCCGCGCCGCCGCCGCAATCCGCTCGGGCGGATTTTCGGGCAGTAGCGGCGGTCGCCCCGAGCGATTAAGGGGGGCGGCATGGCCGACCGCATCCCGCCCCCCGCCGCCGCCATCGCCGACACCCATTGCACCGCCGCGGAGTATGACGCGCTCTACGCGCGCTCGCTCGACGATCCCGACGGCTTCTGGGCCGAGCAGGCGCGGCGGATCGACTGGGCCGTGGCGCCGACGCGGATTGCCAGCTGGTCCTTCGATCCGGTCGAGATCAAATGGTTCGAGGACGGCGTGCTCAACCTCTGCCACAATTGCGTCGACCGTCACCTCGCCGCCCGCTCCGCCGACGCCGCGATCCTCTGGGAGGGCGACGAGCCCGGCGTGACCCGCCGCCTCAGCTACGGCGAGCTCCACGCCGAAGTGGTGCGGATGGCGAACAGCCTGAAGGCATTGGGCGCCGGCAAGGGCGACCGCGTCACCCTCTATCTGCCGATGATCCCGGAAGCGGCGGTGGCGATGCTCGCCTGCGCGCGGATCGGCGCGGTCCACAGCGTCGTGTTCGGCGGCTTCTCGCCCGAGGCGCTGCACGGCCGCATCGAGGATTGCGCCAGCCGCTTCGTCGTCACCGCCGACGGCGGCAGGCGCGGCGGCAAGCTGGTCCCGCTCAAGGCCAATGTCGATGCGGCGCTCGAGCGGGGCGCGGAGGTCACGGGCGTCATCGTCGTTCGCCATCTCGGCAGCGAGGTCGCGATGCGGGCGGGGCGCGACCATTGGTATGACGAGCTGGCCGCGACCGTCCCCGACACCTGCCCGTGCGAGCCGATGAATGCCGAGGACCCGCTCTTCATCCTCTACACGTCGGGCTCGACCGGCAAGCCCAAGGGCGTGCTCCACACCATTGGCGGCTATGCGGTGTGGGCCGCGACCACCTTCCACTACGTGTTCGATTACCGGCCGGGCGAGATCTTCTGGTGCACCGCCGATATCGGCTGGGTCACCGGCCATAGCTACGTCGTCTACGGTCCGCTCGCCAATGGCGCGACCAGCTTCATGTTCGAAGGCGTCCCCAATTACCCGGATTTCTCCCGCTTCTGGGACGTGGTCGAGCGCCACCGGGTGAACATCTTCTACACCGCGCCGACCGCGATCCGGGCGCTGATGCGCGAGGGCGAGGCGCCCGTGACACGGCACGACCGCTCGTCCATCCGCCTGCTCGGCACGGTCGGCGAGCCGATCAACCCCGAGGCCTGGCTCTGGTACTGGCGCGTGGTCGGCGAGGAACGCGTGCCGGTCGTCGACACCTGGTGGCAGACCGAGACCGGCGGCATCATGATCACTACCCTGCCCGGCGCCCACGACATGAAGCCGGGCTCGGCGGGCCGGCCCTTCTTCGGCATCGTCCCCGAATTGCTCGACGCCGACGGCGCCGTGCTGGCCGGCGCCGCCTCGGGCAATCTCTGCATCGGGAGCTCCTGGCCGGGCCAGATGCGCACCGTCTACGGCGACCACGAGCGTTTCGTGCAAACCTATTTTTCCGCCTACAAAGGCAAATATTTCACCGGCGACGGCTGCCGCCGCGACGAGGACGGCTATTACTGGATCACCGGCCGGGTCGACGATGTGCTCAACGTCTCCGGCCACCGCCTCGGCACCGCCGAGGTCGAGAGCGCGCTGGTGAGCCACCCCCTGGTCGCCGAAGCGGCCGTGGTCGGCTACCCGCACGACATCAAGGGCCAGGGCATTTATTGCTACGTGACGCTCAACGCCGGCGAGGAGGGTTCCGACGCGCTGGAGGCCGAGCTGCGCGCCCATGTCCGCGCGGAGATCGGCCCGATCGCCTCGCCGGACCTGATCCACTTCACCCCCGCTCTGCCCAAGACCCGCTCGGGCAAGATCATGCGCCGGATCCTGCGCAAGATCGCCGAGAACGACTTCGCCAATCTCGGCGACACCTCGACGCTCGCCGAGCCCGCTCTGGTCGACAGCCTGATCGAAGGGCGGCGCAACCGGCCGTGACATGCTGAGCCGGGTCGGGATCACCGGTGCGCCCGGTTGCGGCGTGACGACGCTGGGCAGGAGTCTCGCAGCCGCTTTGGGTGCCGTCCACATCGATACCGACGAGCATCTCTGGGTCGATACCGATCCGCCCTACCGGGAGAAGCGGGCCGTTCCCGAGCGCCGGCGGCGGATGGCCGCGGCGCAGGCGCGGTCGGGCCGATGGGTGGTTTCCGGCACCCTCGACAGCTGGGCGGAAGGGGTGACCGACGAGGCCGAGCTGATCGTCTTCCTGGAAGCCCCGACCGAGATCCGGATCGAACGGCTGCTCGAGCGCGAGCGAGCCCGGTTCGGCGACGCGCTGCTGCCCGGCGGGGCGATGCACGAGACCCATCGCGAGTTCATCGAATGGGCGGCGCATTACGAGCAGGGCACGCAGCCCGGGCGGAGCCGGCCGAAGCACGAACGCTGGCTGGCCCGTCTCGCCATCCCGGTGCTGCGCCTCGATGCCACCCGGCCGCCCGACGAGTTGCTCGCGGCGATTCTCCGGCGCTCGCCCTAGCGCAGCACGCCCGCCTTGCGCATCTTCATCGCGTACCAGAGCGATCCGATCGCGACCGCCCAGATCGCGATGTTCATCCCGATCATCATGCCGCTCATCATGTCCGCGGGCGGGGTCGACAGGACATATTGGTAGACGGTGCTCGCCGCCAGGCCGGCGAGCGAGACGGCGAAGGCGGTGACCGCGTGGCGGCTGCGCAGGAGCAGCAGCAGCGCGCCGGCGAGGCCGCCCCAGACGCCGAATGCCCAGGTCGCCTCCATCCAGATCGGGAAGCTCTCGAAATAGATTCGCTGGGGATCGGTGAAGTGGGCGAGATAGGCCTCGTTGCGCGTCTGCGTCATCAGATAGTCGAAAGCGCCGAAGGCGTTCCAGACCGTGGCCAGCGCGCCGACGATCCACAGATGCAGCGGCGTCCTGATGGAATCGTTCATCTTTTCCTCCCCTTTTTGCGGGCAAGCTCGCACTGTTCACGCGGGCAGGCAAGCTCTAGGAGCCTGGCGATGGAGATCGTCGCGGCCGACATCGGCGGAACCCACGCCCGCTTCGCCCTCGCCGAGCTGGTGCCGGGCGAACGGCCGCGGATCGGCGACGTGCGCAAGTACCGGACCGGCGAGCATGACGGCCTCGGCTCGGCCTGGGCGGCGTTCGCGCGCGACAGCGGCGGCGCCCTGCCGCGTGCCGCGGCGCTCGCGGTCGCGGCGCCGATCGAGGGCGAGCTGCTGACCTTCATGAACTCCGACTGGCGCATCGACCGCAACAAGGTGGCGGCGGAGCTTGGCCTCGAAAAGCTCACGCTTCTGAACGACTTCGGCGCTGTGGCTCACACCGTTTCGATAATGCCGCCGGACATGTTCGTGGCGCTGACGGGGCCGGGCGAGCTGCCGGCGGACGGCCTCATCAGCGTGATCGGCCCCGGCACCGGGCTCGGCGTTTCGCTGCTCGACCGGCGGTCGGGCGGCGTGCGCGTGATCGAGACCGAGGCTTCGCATATCGGCTTTTCTCCGCTCGACCCCGAGGAGGAGGAGCTCGCCGACGCGCTCGTCGCCCGCCACGGCCGCGCCTCGGTCGAGCGGGTGGTGTCGGGCCCCGGCCTGGTCGACATCTACCGCTTCCTCGGCGGCGGCGATCGGGAACCCGACAAGGCGGGCGCGCTCTGGGACGCGGCGATCGACGGCGGCGATCCGCTCGCCGCGAAGGCGCTCGCCATCCTCGTCCGCTGCTTCGGCGCCGCCGCCGGCGACATCGCGCTCGCGCACGGCGCGATGGGGGTCGCGATCACCGGCGCGCTCGCGGGCCGCATCGCCGACCTTCTGAGATCGCCCGCGTTCGAGGCCCGCTTCACCGCCAAGGGCCGCTACCGCGCTCGCATGCAGCGCACCCCGGTCAAGCTGCTGACCCATCAGGAACCCGGCCTGCTCGGCGCGGCGGTCGCGTTCGGGCGGGAGCATCGCGGCTGATGGGGCGCCTGTCCGACATGGCCTATCTGCTTCGCGGCGCGGCCTCGCGCATCCGCGAGCTCGGCGCGCCCGATCATCGCCGCAGCCGGCCCGGGCATCTGGGCCTGGATCTCGCCTGGCTGCTCGCCGAGGGCAAGCGAGTCGCGCTGCGCAGGACCGGGGTGGTCGTCGTCTCCTGGCCGAAGTCCGGGCGGACCTGGCTGCGCTACATGCTCGACCAGCTCGGCATCCACCTCGAATATACCCACCAGCGCGAATCCGAGCCTCTTCCCGCCGGCTGGGAGCGCAAGCGAATCATCCTCCTCCACCGCGATCCCCGCGACACGACCGTCTCGCACTGGTTCGCCGTCACCCGCCGCGGCGGCGGCTATCGCGGCTCGCTGTCCGATTTCCTGCGCGATCCGGAACGAGGGCTCGAACGCGCCATGCGCTTCAACCTGTCCTGGAAGGATCGGCTCGGCCGCAGGGGCGCGGCCGACGGCCTTGCGCTCAGCTATGAGGCGCTCCACGCCGACACGGCGGGCGAACTCGGGCGCGCGGTCGCGTTCCTCGGCGGCCCCGTCGTCGCGGAGGAGGCGCTGCGCCGGGCGGTCGCCGCCGGCCGCTTCGAGGCCATGCACGCGCTCGAGGCGAGCGGGCGCGGCGCGCGGCTCTACGGGGACGTGCTGGCGCCCGGCGACCCCGCCGATCCGGATTCATTCAAGACGCGCGAGGGGCGGGTCGGCGGCTGGCGCGCGCATTTCAGCGCGGCCGACGCCGCCTTCGCCGAGGCGCTGCTCGAACGCCACGATTACGTCCGGCGCATGCGCGCCCCTTAGGCCGGTGGACCGCCGCGCCAGTTGGGCATCTCACTTTCGCCGAGCGCGACGCCGACCGCCGCGCGGGCCAGCAGGCGGGTCGAATCGAGGATCGGCAGGGGCGACGTCTCCGCGTCGATCAGCAGCGGGATTTCGGTGCAGACCAGGGCGACGGCGTCGCAGCCGCGAGCGGCGAGCCCGGCGATGATCGCGACATAGGCGGCGCGGGATTCGTCCCTGAACTCGCCCAGGCAGAGCTCGTCCATGATGATGTCGTGGATCACCCTCCGGTCGGCTTCTTCCGGTATCTCCCAGCCGAGGCCGCGGCGGCCCAGGGCGCCGGGATAGACCGGTCCGGTCATCGTCCAGTCGGTGCCGAGGATCGCGATCTTGCCGCGGCCGTCGCGCACCGCCTGCTCCGCGACCACCTCGCCGATGTGCAGGCAGGGGATCGGAAAGGGATCGCCCGGCGCTTCGAGCGCGATATGGGCGGTGTTGTCCGGCAGGACGAAGAAGTCGGCGCCGGCCGCCGCGAGCTTGCGGGCGTCCGCCATGAAGATACCGCGCAGCGTCTCGAGATCGCCGCGCTCCCAGGCATCGAGCGCATGGTGCATCGCGACGCCGGTCAGCGTGATCTCGGGATGGTTGTGCGCGCCCAGCCGGCGCACGCCCTCGAGCCACATCGTCCGGTAGCAGAGCGTCGCGCCCTCGGCGCTGTGGGCGAGGATGCCGATATGCTTCACGGGACCTGGGCGCTCAGCGCGGCGCCATCCGGATCGCGCCGTCGAGGCGGACATATTCGCCGTTCAAATAGACGTTCTCGGCCATGAACACCGCGAGGCGCGCATATTCCTCGGCCCGGCCGAGCCGCTTCGGGAACGGCACCTGGGCGGCGAGCGCGTCCTTCACGTTCTGCGGCATCATCGCCACCATCGGCGTCTCGAACACGCCCGGCAGGATGGTGTTGATCCGGATCCCCTCCCCCATCAGGTCGCGGGCGATCGGCAGCGCCATGCCGAGCACGCCGGCCTTCGACGCGGTATAGGCGGCCTGGCCGATCTGGCCGTCCTGGGCGGCGACCGAGGCGGTGTTGATGATGCAGCCCTTTTCGCCGTCCGCCATCGGCTCGGCGTCGGCCATGCCGGCGGCCGAGGCCGCGAGCACGCGGAAGGTGCCGATCAGGTTGATCTGGATGGCGAGCTCGAACTGGTGGATCGGGTAGCGCTTGACCTTCCTGGTCTCCTTGTCGCGGCCGACCGTCTTCATCGCATTGGCGACGCCCGCGCAATTGACGCAGATCCGCTCCTGGCCGTGCGCCTCGCGCGCCTTCGCGAAGCCCGCGTCGACCGCTTCGTCCGAGGTGACGTCGACCAGGCAGAAAATACCGCCGATCTCCGCCGCGACCTTTTCGCCGCGCTCGGCGTCCCGGTCGAAGATCGCGACCTTCACCCCCTTTTCCGCCAGCGCGCGCGCCGTCGCCTCGCCAAGGCCCGAGGCGCCGCCGGTGACCACCGCGGCGATGCTGCTGTCGAGTTTCATCCGTCGCTCCCTTCTCGCTTCCGCCCGCTCCTAGAAGGAAGCGAGGGCGCACGGCAAGCTTGCGGGCGGGCTCCGCCCTGCCCTAGCAAGGACGGGGCAGGATTCGGGGGGCGACGCATGCGCGAGGAGGGCTATTCGTCGACGGGATCGTGGACCCAGGGCTGGAAGCTGCTCCTCGGCATCTTCATCACCTTCGTCGTCCTCTCCGTGCTGCTCGGCCGCTCGGGTCCGCCGAGCCGGGCATCGATCGCCGCCCAGCTCGAGGGCAACCGCAAGATCGAGCTGACCGTCGCCGCCCTCAAGACCCATTATCCGCGCGACTACGAGCAGCTTCTCGACCGCCTCACCGCGGCCGCGGCCTCGGGCGGCCTGGCCGCGGCGGACCGCGAATCGACCTTCTTCATGCGCGGCTTCATGACCTCGAAGGCCGACGCGATCGCCAATGCCAGCGACGTCGAGCTGCGCCGGATCGCCGAGGCCGACCTCGAAACCACCCGCCTCCTCCAGCAGCACGATATCGCCCTGTGCGCGGCGTTCACGATGAACGGCCTGCCGCCGGGATCGCATCCGCCCGACGCGGTGCTCGCCCAGCTCGACCGCGCGGCCTCGCTCCGGATCCGGGCGGCGCGGAGCGGCGAGAACGTCCCGCCGCGGGCGCGGCCGCGGCTGAGCCCCGACGACGCCAGGATCTGGCTGGCGCGGATGGACGCGATCGATCCCGCCTCGGCCGCCCTGATCCGCGCCGGCGGGCTCGAGCGCGCGGCCCCGGCGCAGCAATGCCCGGCCGGCCTCCTCATCTACCGCTCGGCGCTCGATCTGCCCGCCGATCTTTCGGCGCGGGTCACCGCCGACCTCATCCGCGATTCGGTGAGGCCGGCGCGCTGACGGATCATGTTGTGGCGGTCGCCGAACTGGGCTAGGCGGTGACCATCCTGGGAAGGGGAGATGTAAGCATGAAGAGTAGCAGAAAGCTGAGCCGGCGCTCGTTCCTGACGCGCGTCGCGGGCGGCGCGGTCGTCGCGGGCGGGGCAATGGTCGCGCTGACCGGCACCGCCGAAGCCTATCAGGTCACCGACAGCGACCAGGGCCCGAATTCGGACCCGCCCGGCCGCGGCCGCGGCAACAACCACATCCGCGGCTGTACCGACGCCGATCAGGGCCCGAACGCGGATCAGGCCGGCAACGGCCGCGGCAACCGGCGCAGCGACAGCGATTCCGGGCCGAACTCCGATCCGGCCAATTGCGCCCGCCGCCGCTGAGCGGCCCGCTGAAACCAGATCCCGCGCCGCCCCACCGGCGGCGCGGGTTTTTTTCGTGCGGCCGACAGGCTAAGGCTGAAGCCGCGAGGTAGACGCATATGGCCGGCAATCCCTTCACCAACCACCCCCGGGAAGTCGGCGAGAGCTACGGCGCGCATTTCGTCAACGCCTCCGCTTTCGGCCTCCGGATGCTGGCGGGCGGGCTCGCCGCTCTGGTCCATGCCGTCTTCCCGTTCCTGTTCGTCAACACCGGCAGCCGGACGATGGACAAGCTCCACCGCCGCATGACCGGCCGCGCCCGCAAGGCCGATTGGGAGCGGCATCCGATCATCTGACCGTCAGAAGCTGAAGCTGAGCCGGACGGCGGCGATGCTGCTCTGTCGGCCCCGGACGTCCGTCGGCCGCGGCTCCGCCTCGAGGTGCGTGCGCGTGCGCGCCAGATCGAGCATGCTGAAGCGGCCGACGCCGAGCTGCAGGCCATCCCCAATGTCCATCGCCGCGATGAGGCCGTTGCGCGCGGGGCCGCCGCCGCGCAATTCTCCTGCCCCGGGCCAATGCGGCGCCGGCGCCCGCTCCGCAGCCAGCGCGCGGGACAGCCCCTTCCGCGGCATGACGCCGTCGGCTTGCGCGATCGCGGGGCTTGCCAGCAGGGAGAGCAGAGCAGCGCAGCAACGGACCGAACTCGACATGGCCGGAACCCCTGTGTTGCGCTCCATGCCAAAGCGCGCGCGATGCGGGCTGGGTTCCCGTCGTTGCGGAAGCGGAATGCGATTGGGGGCCGTCAGAGCCGCAGCTTGCGCCGGTCCGCCAGCACCGCCCGCGCCGCATTGTGGCCGGGGGCGCCGGTGACGCCGCCGCCGGGATGGGCGCCGGCGCCGCAGAGGTAGAGGCCCTTGAGCGGCATCCGGTAGTCGGCATGGCCGAGCATCGGCCGGTTCGAGAAGAGCTGGTCGAGGCCCATCTTGCCGTGGAAGATGTCGCCGCCGATCAGGCCGAAGCGGCGCTCGAGGTCGAGCGGCGACAGCGCGAGGCGGCCGATCACGAGCGCCTTGAAGCCCGGCGCATAGCGGTCGACATGGGCGATGACATGGTCGGCGGCCTCGTCGCGCCGCGCGTCCCAGCCGCCGGGCACCTCGTAGGGGAAATGCTGGCAGAACAGGCTGGCGACGTGCCGGCCTTCCGGGGCGAGGCTGTCGTCGAGCGTCGAGGGGATCAGCATCTCGACCACCGGCTCGGCCGAAAAGCCCTCGGTCCGCGCGGTCAGCCAGGCGCGGTCCATATAAGCGAGCGACGGCGCGACGATGATGCCGGCGGTGAGATGGTCGCCGGGTTCGGGCAGCGAGGTGAAGCGCGGCAATTCTGAAAGCGCCACGTTCATCCGGAAGGTCGCCGATTCGCTCGCCCAATGGGCCATTCGGCGGCTGGCTTCCGGCGCCACCGCGCCCTCCGGCAGCAGCTTGGTGAACAGCGTCTTGGGATGGACGCCCGCCACCACCGCCTTGGCGCGATACGTCTTGCCGCCGGTCACCGCGCCCGCCGCCCGCCCCTGCTCGACGATCACTTCCTCGACCGGCGCGTCGAGGACGATCTCGACGCCCGCCGCGCGCGCTGCCTTTGCCATCGCCTGGGTGATCGCGCCCATGCCGCCGATCGCGTGGCCCCAGGCGCCCTCGACCCCGGCCGCCTCCCCGAACACGTGGTGGAGGAGGACGTAGGCGCTGCCCGGCGCATAGGGGCTGGCATAATGGCCGACGACGGCGTCGAAGCCGAACAGGGCCTGGACCAGCGCGTGGCTGAAATAGCGGGTGAGGATGTCGGCGGCCGACTTGGTGAAGAAATCGACGAGGTTGCGCTGATCCTCGAGCCCGAGCCGCCCGACGCCGCCGCCGAGCTTGAGCAAGGCGAAGAGGTCGCCGAGGCCGCCGCCCGCATTGGGCGGCGCCCGCAGGATCCACTGGCGAAGCACCGCGACGACCTTGCCGAGCGCCGCCGAATAGGCCTCGTAATTCTCGGCGTCCGCGGGCGAATGGCGCGCGATCTCCCGCTTCGTCAGCCCGCCGCGCCCGGCGAGCAGATAGTCCGCCCCTTCCGTCGGCAGGAAATTGTCGATCTTGCGCAGCACCACCTTGAGCCCGTGCTGGTAGAGCTTCATGTCGCGGATGATCTTCGGGTTGAGCAGCGAGACGGTGTAGCTCGCCGTCGAATTGCGGAAGCCGGGGTGGAATTCCTCGGTCACCGCTGCCCCGCCGACCACGGAACGCGCCTCGAGCATCGTCACCTTCAGGCCCCGCTCGGCGAGATAGAAAGCGCAGGTCAGCGCATTGTGCCCCGCGCCGATGATTAGGACGTCGCTCGCCATGACGGCCCTATAAGCGGGCGCCAGAAAAGGGCCAGACCCAAGGATTTGCCGGATTGCCAAAGGCCGGCCCCGCTCTAAGGTGCCGCCACCAGATCGGGAGGGACAGATGAAGAAGCTTTGGATCGCCGGCGCCCTGTTTGCGTCGGCGGTGGCCACCGCGGCCTATGCGGCGCAGCAGGATTTCACGCTCACCAACCATACCGGCCATGTCATCGTGACGCTGAACGTCTCGCCGAGCGACAGCGACAATTGGGGCCCCGACATCCTCGGCCGCGACGTGCTCGGCGACGGCGAGGCGGCCGAGATCAGCTTCGACCGCGACGAGGATCAGTGCGTCTGGGATATCCGCGTCACCTATGACGACAACGACACCAACGACCTGCGCGGGATCAACCTGTGCGAGACGACCGAGGTCGAGTTCACCCCCTGATGCCGGCGCCGTTGCCGTGATCAGGCCACATCCCGGCGCGGATTGGCGGCGGCGAGCGCTTGGTGGACGCCGGCGGCGGTGACCGGCTTCGAGAAGAGATAGCCCTGGACCGAGGAGCAGCCGTGCAGGCGCAGCTCGGCGAGCTGCTCGGGATTTTCGACGCCTTCGGCGGTCGTCTCCATGCCGAGCGCTCGGGCGAGCTCGGTGATCGCGCGGACGATCGCGGTCGAGCCCGCCCGGCTCAGCAATTGCTGGATGAACGAGCGGTCGATCTTGATCTTGTCGAACGGGAAGCTCTGCAGATAGGAGAGGCTCGAATAGCCGGTGCCGAAATCGTCGAGCGCGATCCGGATTCCCATGGCGCGCAGCGAATGGAGCACCGCGATCAGCGCCTCCGAGCTTTCCAGGAAGATCGATTCGGTGATCTCGACCTCGAGCCGCTTCGGATCGAGGCCGCTCGCGGCCAGCGCCTGGATGAGGACGTTGGCGAGGCCCGGCTTGCGGAACTGGACCGAGGAGACGTTGACCGCGACGCGCACGTCCTCCGGCCATTTCATCGCCTGGCGGCAGGCCTCCTGGATCACCCAGGCGCCGATCGGCACGATCAGGCCGGTTTCCTCCGCCAGCGGGATGAACTCGTCGGGCGCGACCAGGCCGCGGCTCGGATGGTTCCAGCGGATCAGCGCCTCGAACGAGCCGATCCGGTTGCTCTCGAGGTCGAACAAAGGCTGGTAGTAGAGCTCGAACTCGCCATGGGTCACGGCGCGCCTGAGGTCGGCCTCGAGCTTGTGGCGCGCCTGCGCGCGGGCGTTCATCCCGGCCTCGAAGAAGCGGTAGGTGCCGCCGCCCTCCCCTTTCGCCTGGTAGAGGGCGAGGTCGGCATGTTTGAGCAGGGTATCGGCGTCGGCAGCGTCGCCGGGCGCCATCGCGATGCCGACGCTGGCGCCGACGGTGAGCTCGTGGCCGTTGACTTCGAACGGGTCGGCGAGCGCCGCGATCAGCCGCCCCGCGATCGCGCCCGCCGCCTCGTGGGCGTCGCGCTGCGAGAGGATCACCGTGAACTCGTCGCCGCCGAGCCGGGCGACCATCGCGTCGCCGAGATTGGTGCCGAGCCGGGCCGCCACCGCGCGCAGCAATTCGTCGCCGATCGGGTGGCCGAGCGTGTCGTTGACCGCCTTGAAATTGTCGAGATCGACGCAGAGCAAAGCGAGGGTGCGGCCGCCGCGCCGCTCGGCCTGCTTCAGTTCGAGGTCGAGATGCTGGCGGAAGAAGGCGCGGTTGGGCAGGCCCGTCAGGCTGTCGTTGAAGGCGAGCTGGGTGATCCTCTTCTCGCGCTCGGCGATGCCGGCCGCCATCCGGTTGAAGCTCTGCGCGAGGCGGCCGATCTCGTCCCTGGTCTCGACCTGGACGGCGACCGTTTCCCCCTCCTCCATCCGCTGCGCCGCCTGCTCGAGCGCCGAGATCGGCCGGGTCAGGGTCAGCGACAGCCGCCACGAGCCGAACACGACCAGGATCAGGCCGAACAAGGCCGTCAATGCCATCGCGATCTGCAGCGGGAGATAGGGCGCCATCGCCAGCGCGAGCGGATAGCGCAGCAGCAGCGCCGAGCTGTCGTCGCTGCCCATCGGGCGGAGCGGCTTGACCAGGGCGATGGCGGTGCCGCCCGCTTCGTCGAGCCGGGCCGGAACCCGATCGCCGATGCGGGCGCCGACGAAGCCGGCAAGGGCGGCATCGTCGCTCCACGCCTCGCCGCGGCCGCGCCGCAGCAGCACCCGGGCGTTGATCGGGATCGCCGAAAGCTGCTCGAGCCGGTGCATCTGGGCCGGCCCGAGATCGTTGGCGAACACCACCCAGCCGACCAGGGTCGGCGCCATGATCGGCGCCGCGACGACATGGTGGGGAACGCCGCCGAGCCCGACGATGCCGCTGGTCTGGCCGGCATCCAGGGCCGCCCAGAGCGCGCGGGCGTCGGCGGCGAGCCGCGGATCGGCGAGGCCGGTGACGCGGCCGTCCATGCCGACGATGAACGCGGTCCTCAAGCCCAGCCGCGCCTTCAGATTGTCGAGCGCGGACATGGCGGTGCCGGGATCGCCGGTGGCGACCGCGGCGCGGAACCCGAAGTCGCGGGAAAGCAGGGTCGCGGCGTTGCTGAGCTCGCGGGTCCGGAGCTCGAGCAGGCGGTCGAACACGGTGCCGCTCGCGACGAGCTCGTCGCGGACCTGGCGCTCGGCGGTGGTGGTGACGACGAGGTAGAGCGCGACCGCGACCAGGCTCAGCGCCAGCGCGAACAGGCCCGCATAGAGAACCGCCAGCCGGGTGCGGATGCGGGCGAACATCAGTAGGTCCGGGCGGGCCTGGGCGGCGGGCGCAGGCTGACGGGCACGGCCTGGGCGACGCGGCCGTTGTCGGGCACGTCGGCGCGCAGCTCGAGCTGGTTGGCGGGCGCGCGCAGCCACGGATGCCAGACCCGCACCAGCACCGGCCCGCCGGGGATGGCGGTGAAGTTCGCCCGCCCGGCATTGTCGGTGCGCGCCGCGAAGCTCGTATCGACGACGTCGATGAAGGCGATCATGTTGTCGTGGATGTTGCAGCCGAGGGGCACGATCCCGGGCCGGTCGAAGCGGACGCTGCGGGTCTGCTCGCGGGCGTAGAGCCTGAGCTCGAAGCGGCGGACCGGCGAGAAGGAATAGACGTGGTGGCGGACATCGTCGAAGTTGGGAAAGGAAACCTGCGCCCCGACCGGAACCACCAGCACGAACGGCGAGAATTGCAGGTCGCGCTGGGCGATCTCGAAATTGCCCCGATTGGGGGCCAGCGGCGACGCCCGTCCGCCCGGATAGAGGGTCACCACCGCATTCGCCACGCCGGCGCCGTTCGCCGTCCGCACCTGGACGGCGAGGTCCCCGGCCGCGGCCGGCGCGGCGGCCAGGACAAGGCCGCCGAGGGCGGGAAGGAACGCGCGCATCGCGCCCCTATGCGCGCGAACAGGTGAAAATCCCGTAAGCGATTGGCTTTTAGAGGGTAATGCGCATCGACGCCTGGACCACATTCTGGTCCTGGCGCGGCGCGACGCCGAGCCGTGCCCGCGATGCCCGGTCGCTCTCGACGTGCAGGCCCTCGACGATCACCCGCGCCTGATCGGTCAGGCGCCAGTCGAGCGCGCCGGTCAGCGACCAGCCGTCCTCGTCGTCCTCGGCATAGACATATTCGCCGCGCTGGCGGGTCTCGAACAGGTCGAGCCGGCCCGACAGGGCGACCGGCCCGATCTCATGGGTCAGCCGCACGAACGCGGAGCGGAAGCGGGTGTCGACCCAGACTTCGTCCTCGCCGGGATCGAGGCCCATCTCGGTCGATCCGGTCAGCGCCTGGGCGAGGAGGCGGGTATGCGCGCCGAGATCGATCCGCGCGCCGACATTGAGGAAGCGCGTCCGCCAGCCCCATTGCAGATCGTCCGTGAAGGCGGCCGGGTCGCCGCGATTGTCGTAATAGAAGGCTTCGAGCGTCACCGGCGCGACGAACTGATAGGCGAGCCGGCCGTAAAAGCCGATCCGGTGGTCGACTTCGAGCGTCGGCGTCGTCCAGGGCGGCTGGGCCCCGGCCATGTCGGGACCGAGCGGCGGCAGCGCCTGGCGGCTGAACGCGCCGGTCTTCTGGTCGTGCAGCGCCCAGCCCCGAAAGGAGAGCAAGGTCCCCGACGTGTCGTTGAAGCCGAACAGGCCCAGCGTCCCGGACAGTCGGCCGCCGGCGAGCGGATGCGTCGCCGTGCCTTCGAGGCCGACCACCTTCACCTCCTCGCCGATCCACGAATTGATCGCGGAAGGCGTGATCATGTTCGCCACCTGCCAGGCGGGCCCTTCATGTTCGAGCGAGACCTGCGGCCAGTAAAAACCGGCGCGGACGGAAAAGCGGGTCGGCCCGCGCGGCACCGGCCGCCAGGTCGCGAACGCCTCGATGAGGTCGACCGGCTGGTCCTGATCGTCCTGATAGGCGACGGCGACATTCCCCTCGACGTTCCAGGCGATCGGGCCGTGCCAGACCAGCTCGGCCTCGGCCGGGACCGCGTGGACGCGGATCTCGTCGCCGCCGCCGCCGAAGCGCGAGCGGCCGAAGCCGCCGTCGGTCCAGCTGCGCTCGCCGTCGGTCAGCACGACCCGGAAATCGATCACCGCGGTCAGATTCTCCGGGAAGTCGAGATGGGGCCGCTCGGCGCGAGCCGGCCCGCTCCAGACGAGCGCCATCGTCGCCGCGGCGAGGGCGGCGGCAGGCCGGCGTCGGCAGACTCCCGAAAACATGCTGCCGCTATGCCGCGAATGTGGTTAACATCGGGTTCGTCAGCGGATGAAAGGGGGGCCCCTATGAAGACGTTACTCGGAATCGGCGCCGCGATCCTCGCTTTGTCGACGGCCGCGGCGGCGCAGCAGCCGGGCGATTGGGTGCTGGCGCAATGGCAGGGCGGCAGCGACTGGTATCCGGGCGTGGTGCAGAGCCGCGACGGCAACATGATCACCATCCTCTACGACGACGGCACCAGGGAGACCCGGCCCGCCAACCAGGTGCGCGCCTATGACTGGCGCGTCGGCTCGCGCGTTACCTGCCGCTGGACCGACGGCAATTGGTACGACGCCACGATCACCGCCATGGCCGAGGACGGACTCACGATCAGCCTGATCTACGACGACGGCGACACCCAGATCACCCAGACGGGCCGCTGCAGGTCGGAATGAGCGGGCAATGAGGGACTGTCCCCGCATGGGGACTGTCCCTCTTCAGGGCCGCGGTGAAAACGGGGACAGTCCCTTTTTTTGGTCAGCGCATCAGCACCAGCTCCTCCGACATAGTCGGGTGGAGCGCGACGGTGTCGTCGAACTGGGCCTTGGTGAGGCCGGCCTTGACCGCGACCGCGGCGGCCTGGAGGATTTCCGGCGCGTCGGGGCCGATCATGTGGAGGCCGATCACCTTGTCGGTCCCCTCCTCGACGACGAGCTTGTAGAGCGAGCGCTCGTTCCGGCCGGCGAGCACGTTCTTCATCGGCCGGAAATCGGAGACATAGGTCTTGTAGGCGCCGACCTTGTCGCGCGCCTCGCCCTCGGTCATCCCGACCGAGGCGATCGGCGGATGGCTGAACACCGCGTGCGGGATATTGGCATAGTCGACCCGGGTCGGCGTCGCCCCGAACACGGTGTCGGCGAAGGCCTGCGCCTCGCGGATCGCGACCGGAGTCAGCTGGACGCGATCGGTGACGTCGCCGATCGCGTAGATGCTCGGCACCGAGGACTGGTTGTCGTCGTCGACCAGGATCGCGCCGTTCCTGCCGAGCTCGACCCCCGCCGCCTTGAGCCCGAGCCCCTCGGTGTTCGGCGCCCGGCCGACCGCCCAGAGCAGCAGATCGGCGTCGATCGGGCTCGATCCGGCGAGGTGGATGCGCAGGGACCCGTCCTTGCGCTTCACGATCTTCTCGAACGGCGCGTTGAACTTGAAGTTGATCCCCTTGGTCAGCGAGATCTGCAGCAGGCGGTCGCGGACCTGCTCGTCATAATGGCGGAGGATGCGGTCGCCGCGGTTGACGATGGTCACCTCGCAGGCGAATTCGTGGAGGATGCCGGCGAATTCGTTGGCGATATAGCCGCCGCCCGCGATCACCGCGCGCTTCGGCATCTTCTCCAGCAGGAACATTTCGTTCGAGGTGATGCCGTGCCCGGCGCCGGGCACGTCGGGAACGACCGGCCGGGCGCCGGTGGCGATGAGGATGGTGGCGGCGCTGACCTTGCTGCCGTCGGCGAGCGCGACCCGATTGGGCCCGGTCAGGACCGCGCGCTGGGTGAGGATCTCGATCTCGTGGCGGTCGAGGATGTCGGTATAGATGCCCTCGAGCCGCTCGACCTCGGCGAGCACGTTGTCGCGCAGCGTCGGCCAGTCGAACGTGCAGCCCTTGACCTGCCAGCCGAACCGGCGCGCGTCCTGCAGGTCCTCGGCGAAATGGGCGCCGTAGACGAGCAGCTTCTTCGGCACGCAGCCGCGGATCACGCAGGTGCCGCCGACCCGATATTCCTCGGCGACCGCGACCCGCGCGCCATGCGCCGCCGCCACCCGCGCCGCCCTGACCCCGCCCGATCCGGCGCCGATCACGAACAGGTCGTAGTCGTAGCTCTCAGCCATTCTCGTCGTCTCCGAAGGCGCGCGCGATCAGCGCCCGGGTCGAGGGATCGAATTCGGGCGCGTCGCCGGCGTCGAGCGCCTTCGCGATCTCCTTGCCGAGCTCGACTCCGAACTGGTCGAACGGGTTGATGCCGAGCAGGGCGGCGTTGGCGAAGGCGCGGTGCTCGTAGAAAGCGAGCAGCGCGCCCAGGGTCGGCGGGTCGAGCCGGTCGAGCAGGATCGTCGCCGACGGGCGGTCGCCGGGATAGGCGCGATGCGGATCCTCCGAAGGCCGGCCGCTCATCAGCGCCGCGCCCTGGGCGAAGCAGTTGATCAGGAGCTGGTGATGATGCTCGGGATCGAGCGCGTTGCCGGGCTCGATCGCGGCGACGAACTCGACCGGGACGAGGTGCGTTCCCTGGTGGAGCAATTGGAAGACCGCGTGCTGCGCATCGGTGCCGGTGCCGCCCCACACCACCGGCGCCGTCGCCCGCGCCGCCGCCTTGCCGTTCGATTCCATCTCCAGCTGCTGGAGATAGGCCGGAAGCAGCCGCAGCCTCTCGTCATAGGCGAACACCGCCCGCGTCTCGGCGCCGCGGATGTTGGCGTAATAGCGGTCGGCGAAGGCGGCGAGCACGGGCGCGTTGGCTTCGAGCGGGGCGAAGCGGAAATGGCGGTCCATCGCCGCCGCGCCTTCGAGCAGGCTCTCGAACGCGTCCCAGCCGAGCGCGAGCGCGGCCGAGAAGCCGACCGAAGACCACAGGGAATAGCGGCCGCCGACGGCTTCCGAGAAAGGCAGGACGCGGGTCTCGTCGACGCCGAACGCGATCGCCTTCTCAGGATCGGCGGTGAGCGCGACGACGCGGCCATAGGGATCGGCGACGCCGCCCTCCTCCAGCCATTGCAGGGCCGAGCGGGCGTTGAGCATCGTCTCGGTGGTGGTGAAGGTCTTGGACGCGATCACGACCAGGGTCGTCGCGGGATCGAACTCGGCGACCGCCTCCTCGAGCGCGGCGCCGTCGACATTGGCGACGACCCGCGCCTCGTAGCGGCCGGCGCGCCGGCCGAGCGCGTCGATCACGAGCCGCGGCCCCAGCGCCGAGCCGCCGATGCCGAGATGGAGGATGTGGCGGATCGGGCCGAACGCCTCGGCCTCGATCGCGTCGACCAGCGCGCGCATCCGGGTGCGCAGGGCGGCGGCGCGGGCGACGCTCTCGGGCGCCCCGTGGCCCCGCTCGGCGCTGTGCTCGGCGGCGCGGCCCTCGGTCGGGTTGACCGTCTCGCCGGCGAACATGGCGTCGCGGCGCCCGGCGAGGCCCGCCTCATCGGCCAGCGCGAGGAAGGCTTCGATCAGTCCGCGGCCGAGATGGGTCTTGGCGAAGTCGAAGCGGATGCCGCATTGCTCGACGACGAGGCGCGACAGCCGGTCGGGCTCGGCCGCGAACAGTTCGGCCAATGTCGCGGCCGGCGCGTCCTGCAGGGCTTTCCACGCGTCCTTGCTCATCTCGCGGCTTCTCTAGCTTGACCCGGACGGAACCCCAAGCGAAAGCGCGGCATGGAATCCGAGGTCCCGACCGAGCCCGAAACGGCGCCCAGGAAAGAGAGCTGGTGGGGGACCTTGCGCTTCGTGCTGGTGCTGTTCGTCGCCGCGCTCGTCCTCCGCAGCTTCATCGTCGCGCCGTTCAACATTCCCTCGAGCTCGATGCTGCCGCGCCTGATGGTCGGCGACTATCTGTTCGTCTCCAAATGGGCCTACGGCTATTCGCGCTACTCGATCCCGTTCGCGCCGTTCGGCTTTAGCGGCCGGCTGCTCGGCGGCCTGCCCGCGCGCGGCGACGTCGTCGTCTTCCGCTATCCCGGCAACCGCAACGAGGATCTGGTCAAGCGCGTGATCGGCCTGCCAGGCGACATAATAGAGGTTCGCCGCGGCGAAGTCGTCCTCAACGGCCGCCCGCTCCCGCGCCAAAGGATCGACGATTTCGCGATGCCGATCAGCCCCAACAGCCCGTGCCGCGGCGTCGCCCCCGGCGCGGTCCGCATCGTGCCGGGCCAGGATGGCGCGGCCTCGTGCCGGTTCGCGCGCTTCCGCGAGACGCTGCCGGACGGGCGCAGCTACGAGGTGCTCGACCAGGTCGTGAACGGCGAGGGCGACAGCTACGGGCCGGTCACCGTCCCCGACGGCCACGTCTTCGTGATGGGCGACAATCGCGACGACAGCCTCGACAGCCGCTTCGACCGGGCGCGGGTGATGAACCCCGGCGTCGGCCTGCTGCCGGTCGAGAATCTGCTCGGCCGGGTGATGGTCACCTTCTGGTCGACCGACGGTTCGGCCGCCTGGCTCAAGCCCTGGACCTGGTTCTCGGCGGCGCGCTGGGACCGGATCGGGCGGAGCGGCTGATGGCCGAGACTCTCGCCGGCTGGATCGAGGCCAGGACCGGGCACCGCCCGCTCGACCTTGCCATGTTCGAGCGCGCGCTCACCCATTCCAGCCGCAGCGAGGAGAATTACGAGCGGCTCGAATTCCTCGGCGACCGAGTGCTCGGCCTGGTCATCGCCGGCTGGCTCTACGAATTGTTCCCGGACGAGCCCGAGGGCAAATTGTCGCGGCGTTTGAACGTCCTCGTCGCCCGCTCGACCTGCGCCGAAGTGGCCCGCGACCTCGGCCTCGCCGGGCAGATGCGGCTCGGCAAGCAGGCCCGCGACGACGGCGCCTTCGAAAGCGACAACGTGCTCGGCGACATGGTCGAATCCCTGATCGGCGCGCTCTGGTTGGAGGCCGGCTACGAGGCGGCGCAGGTGTTCATCCGCACCGCCTGGGGCGAGCGCGTCGGCCGCCACGACAGCGCGCCGCAGCATCCCAAGTCGGTGCTCCAGGAATGGGCCGCGGCCAACGACCGCCGCCCGCCTGCCTACGAGGTGCTCGGCCGCTCCGGCCCGCAGCACGCGCCGACCTTCGTCGTCCGGGTGACGATCAAGGGCGTCGGCGAAGCCGAGGCGGAAGGCGCGACCAAGCAGGACGCCGAGACCGAGGCGGCGCAGGCGCTGCTGGACCGGCTCGGATGAGCCAGCGCTTCGGCACCGTCGCGGTGGTCGGCGCGCCCAATGCCGGCAAGTCGACCCTGGTCAACGCGCTGGTCGGCCAGAAGGTGGCGATCGTCACCCCCAAGGCGCAGACCACGCGGACCCGGCTGATGGGCATCGCGCTCGCCGGCGAGGCGCAGATCCTGCTGCTCGACACGCCGGGCATTTTCGAGCCGAAGCGGCGGCTCGACCGGGCGATGGTCGCCGCCGCCTGGGGCAGCGCCCAGGACGCCGACCTGATCGCGCTGGTGGTCGACGCGGAGCGCGGCATCACCCGCGGGGTGGGCGATCTGCTCGACCGGCTGAGGGAGCGGCACGAAGCGAAGATCCTCGTCCTCAACAAGGTCGATCTGGTCCGCAAGGAGGCGCTGCTGACGCTCGCCGCCCAGTGCGGCGAACGGGCGGCGTTCGAGGACATCTACATGATCTCCGCCGCGACCGGCGACGGCGTGGCCGATCTGAAGGCCGCGCTGGCGGCGCGGATGCCGGAAGGGCCGTGGCACTTCCCCGAGGACCAGGTCTCCGACGCGACCGACCGGATGATGGCGGCCGAGGTGACCCGCGAGCAGCTCTACCGCCAGCTCCACGCCGAGCTGCCTTATGCGAGCGCGGTCGAGACCGAGAAATATGAGGAGCGCAAGGATGGCTCGGTCGTCATCCACCAGCAGATCCTGGTCGGCCGCGACAGCCAGAAGGCGATCGTGCTCGGCAAGGGCGGCACCCGGATCGGGGAGATCGGCGCCGCCGCCCGCGCCGAAATCGCCGCCGCGCTCGGCCGCAAGGTCCACCTCTTCCTCCACGTCAAGGTCAAGCCCGATTGGGAGGAGGACCGCGGCCTCTACCGCGAGATCGGGCTCGACTGGGTGGAGTGAGCCCTACCAGCTCGCGCCGTCGATGAGCCGGCGTGGCAGTGGCTCCCAGATGGCGGGATCGAACAGGCGCAGATTGACCCCCATCCGCTCCCCCGCCGGATCGCGCGGCGACCAGTGGGTCGTGCAGCCGCATAAGGCGCAGTGCCAGGAGGTCAGCGTCGCGTCGCCCTGGACATAGCCGGAAAGGCGTCCGTCCGGATCGCGGACGGCGACCTCGTCCGGCCGGTAATAGCCCCACAGCCCGCCGATGCGGCGGCACATCGAGCAGTTGCAGCTGCCGAGATCGGCCGGCGGCTCGGGCAGGGTCAGGCGAACCGCGCCGCAATGGCAACTACCCTCGATCATCCAGCACCTCCTCCACCCAGGCCGGCACCAGCTCGCCCGCCTTGCCGATCCGGCTCTCGTCGAACAGCATCGAGCCCAGGCTGGGCTCGAGGTTCATCTCCAGCGTGCGCGCGCGAACGTAACGCGCGGTCTCGACGAAGCCGGCGGCGGGATAGACGTTGCCCGAGGTGCCGATCGAGACGAACAGGTCGCAATTCATCAGCGCGCGGTCGATCCGGTCCATCTCGTAGGGCATTTCGCCGAACCAGACGATGTCGGGGCGCAGCCTGCCCGCGATTCCGCAGCGCGGGCAGGCCGGCCCGTGGCCCATCTCCTCCGCCCAGGCCATGCGCGCGTCGCAGGCGCGGCACCAGGCCGAGGTCAGTTCGCCGTGCATGTGGAGCAGACGGCGCGCGCCGGCGCGCTCGTGGAGGTCGTCGACATTCTGGGTGACGATCAAAAGCTCGCCCGGCCAGCCGGCGTCGAGCCGCGCCAGCGCCCGATGCGCCGCATTGGGCTCGACCTTCCCCAGATTGGCGCGGCGGGCGTCGTAGAAAGCGTGGACCAAGGCGGGATCGCGCGCGAACGCCGCCGGCGTGGCGACGTCCTCAACCCTATGGTCAAGGTGACCATCGCCCGTATCCCAATAATTTTCGCCGCCTTTCGAGCGGAAAGTCGGAAGCCCGCTCTCGGCGGATATACCCGCCCCCGTCAGGATGACGATGTTTCTGATCTCTCGGGCCATGCCGGGCCGATAGCCGATTTTAGGGCGCGATGGTGTAGGAAAGCGCGCACGTCTTGTTGTAGGTGATGCCGTTCACGACCACGGCGCAGTCCATATTGGCCGTGGTGTTGCTCCCGAAACTGACATCGACGTGCGCCGTGGCGGTTGCCGTCCCTGCTCCGGACGTGATCGCATATGTCCCGAAATTCTCCCCCGAGAAGCTCCATGTGTAGGAGCTTGCCGTGCCATTGAGGACTGTCACCGTCACGCTGCCAAAGGTCCAACTCGACGCCGCGCTGTGGTCCGAAATCGACGTGGGCGAAATTGAAACGCCTACAACTACCCCGCCCATCATAACCATCACTGCGCCGCTCATCAGGAAAGCCCGCTGCCGCCGACGCTGAACACGTTTGACGCCTCACAGAAAATCGTGGCCTTCCCGCCGTTGGCGAGAGTCTTGTTGCTGTCTGTGGTTGTGCCGTCGGTGTAGGCCGTGACGCCCGATCCGCGACCGAGGGTGATGTTGCCGCCGCTGCGGTTGATGACGACGATGATAGCCCCGGCTGAGAACACGCTCGGGGGGATCGTGAGCGTGCTGCCCGAGCCGCTGGCATAGCGGACGCATTTGCCGCGATCCCCGGCAACGAGCGTGTAGCTGCCCGTCTGCGCATTGATTGGAACGTCGCGAAAGCCCGCCTCAGTGCCGTTGAGCGATAGAGTGCCGGTGATTGAGGCCGTGCCGCCTACCGTCAGATTGCTGGCAAAATATGCCTGCCCAGCGCGATCAATCGCGGCGACGATGCCGCCCGTATTGCTGCTGTGGAAATTGAGACTGTCATTGAAGCCGGTATAGCCGCCCGCCGACATATAGAGGGCGATGTAATCAGTCCCGTTGGAGCGGCGGACGCGGATACCCTCGGTGGCGGCATCGGAGGCTTGTAGGATGTCGAGTTTCGAAGCGGGGGCGTAGCCATAGCCGATTGCCACGTTGCCCGAGTTGTCGATGCGGAGACGGTCGAGGTTGGCTGTCATGTCGCGGATGGTGAAGCCCGTCTGATCGACGTTCGGGAATCCGGCAACGAGGTCGATGCGATGGCCGCTCGTGCCGGTGTTTACGATGCTGAGACGGGCCGCCGTCTGGTCCACGTTGGTCGCGGTAACGATGTTCGTGAAAGCCGCCCCGCTGCTGTTGAGCGTGAGGTAGGTCGCGCTACCTCCCCGATTGCGGAAGGTGTGACTGTTGTTGTCGTAGGTGAAGCCATTGGCAGCGCGGATCACGCCGTCGATGGTTCCCGACCCGGCGTAGAAGTCGATTTCCGAATACACATTAGACGGTGAGCCGATCTTAAGAAGCGACGCACTTTGCCCACTGCCGACCGTCGCGGTGTCCGTCGATGTGAGGGTGCCAGTGACGGCTGCACCCGTGCTATTGACTAGGACGCCGCCCACGCCGTTTGGAGCGAGCGTGATTGTGGAAGCGTCAATGTGCAAGGGGGTGTAGGCGGAAGTCGTCCGATTGAAGGCTTGGATATAGCTGCTAGCGCCCACTACGCCGATAATTTCGAGCCCTTGACCGGTGGAGCCCGAGGGTATGGTCGAGCCGGTATTCTCGAATCTCGTGAGAACGGTCCCCGTCTCTTTCAGGCCGCCGCTAAGATTGACGCTGCCGCCCGTGATCGCGACCGAGGAAGCGGCTTGCGTTGCCATGCTGCCGAGCGAAGCGGTCGAGACGGCGGTGATGAGCCCCTTACCATTCACGGTGATGACGGGGACGGCGGAGGTCGAGCCGAACGATCCCGTATTGCTGTTCACGGTCGCGAGCGTTCCCGCCGCCGTTACGTTGCCTGATCCATTAAAGGACGGGGAGGTATAGGCGAGGTCGCCCGTAATCGAGATGGTGCGACCTGTAGTTAGAGTAGCTGCGGAGCCGGTGATGTTCGAATCGGTGAACGCAACGGTTTTGGTTGCGCCATTGATTCGCCAAAGAGTGCCAGACGTGGTTGTCCAAACATCGCCATTGACCGGCGAGGTCGGAGCGGTGCCGTGAGGCAGGTTGAGCCCCGCCCCGCCCGTCGCCGAGGCGGCGGTCGTGACCTTGCCGGTGAAGGTCGGGCTTGCGAGCGGCGACTTGAGATCGAGCGCGGTTTGCGTGGCGGTCGAGATCGGCTTGTTCGTGTCGGACGTGTTATCGACGTTGCCGAGGCCAACGTCGGATTTGGTCAGCCCGAGGATCGTTTTGAGATCGCTTGCGGTGAGGTCCGTAGGCGCCCCTGTTCCACCGCCCGAGACGCGGCCCTTCACGGTCGCCTGTGCCATGTTGGTCAGCGCGAAGTTGGTCCCGCTGAGCGTGATGCCGCCGCTGGCGCTGTAAGCCCCGGCTCCCGAGAATTGCGTCCAAGTGATCGAGGTCGATCCGAGCGTCCCGCCGCTGTTCGCGATGCAAACCCACCCCGTGTCGGCGTTAGCGGTTCCCTCTTCGACAAAGACGAAGGCGCCGGGCACCTCCGCCCACGCGTCCATATCGGTCGCTCGCGCCCATGCCCCCGAGGCTGTGACGTAGACTCCGTTTTCAGCGGGCGCCGTTTGGTTTTTGACCAAGATTCGAGAGGTCGAGGTTGTGATCCCGTCGATGGTCTGCTCGCCGGTCAAGGAGACGTTCGCCGTCGTCGCCATCTTGACCGAGGATTTCGTGTCGAGCCCTTGGGCAACCCCATCGACATATTGCTTGGTCGCGGCGTGAAGCGCCGACGCGGGATCGCCGGGAAGGGTGACGGTCCCGGTGAAGGTCGGGCTCGCCAGAGGCGCCTTGAGGTCCAGCGACGATTGCAAGCTCGCCACGTCGGAGATCGCGATCCCGAGCAAGGTTTTCGCCGAGGCGGCGGTCAATTCCTCGACCGCTCCCGTTGAGGCGGTGGTGCGACCAAGGAAGCGAGAGGTCGCCATCGTGTGACCGCTCGACGTGATCGCCGAGGTCTGATGGGCAATGGCCGAATAGCGGGCGTCGGCATCCGCGCGGGTCGGAATGTCGGTCGAGTTGGCTACGCCGATCAGGCGCTTGGTGAACGTGTCGGACCCGGTTTCCTCGACCAGCCCCGCCGTTGAATTGAGCCCCGCAAGCGCGGTTAGGGTCGCGTCGAGCGGTTGCTTGGCATCGAGCGATGCTTGAAGGCTCGCTACGTCGGAGATCGCAATGCTGAGAAACGACTTGGCGGCGCTCGCCGAAAGCTCTTCTACGGCGCCGGTTGAGGCCGTAGTGCGGCCAAGGATGCGAGCCGTAGCCATCGTGTGGCCACTCGACGTGATCGCGGCGGTAGCGTGAGCGAGGGCCGCGTAACGCCCGTCCGCGTCGGCACGGGTCGGAATGTCGGTCGAGTTGGCAACGCCGATCAGGCGCTTCGTGAACGTGTCCGAGCCCGTCTCTTCCACGAGGCCAGCGGTCGAGTTCAACCCGGCGAGCGCGGTGAGCGTTGCGTCGATAGGCTGGTAAAGCAGATCGCCAGCGGTGCGGTCCAAAATGTTGCCCGAAGCCGATCCTACCGTTCGGAGTGCAACGGTATCGGTGCCCGTCAGGGTGAGCGCCTGAACGCCCGAGGACCATGTAGCTCCCGCTAGCGCCGTGAGGGTCGGATCGGCGGGCTGACCGGGGTTGACCCAAACGGTCCCGCCCCAGTCGGACTTGGCGATAAGCTGCCCCGGCGAGCCGCCCGAAGGGACGCCCGCGCCGACAAGCGTTGCAAGCCATTCGGAGCGCGTTCCGGTGAAGCCCTCCCCTACCGCGATCTCGTAAGCGGAGTCACCCGCTGGACCGCCGCTGCTGCCCGTATAGATGCTGTCCGTGCCGTCGTCGGTCGGGTCGAGTAGCAGGATCGCGGCATTGATCGCCGCAAGGCGAGCGCCGTATCCTTCCTGTCTGATGGTGGCGGCGCGAAGCGCCCTTAGCCTGTCAAGTTCCGTCACCCGTTATTTAGGGCGATGGCCGGTTTCCGGCCCGGCTCCGGTCAAAAGTAGGTTTCGGTATCCGAGGCGATCTTGCGATACTCGCCTTGGTAGTCGGTCGGCTGCTCGATCTGCTCGACAGTGGGCACCATGGCAGGGTGAGCTTCGCTCAGGACGCGGGCGATAGCCGCGTCGGCGTCAACTTGGTCGTCGTGCTTGCTGTTGGGGAAACGGACATATTCGTCGAGTGCTGTGTCGCCGATCCGCCCCTCGGGGAGATAGACGTGCCCCATTGAAGCAATCGCCCGATAGGCCCCGGCCTTGTTGATCTTGTCGCCGAGGCCGGTCATCGCGAGCGGCTCGATCCGGCAGAACGTGTTCGTGTCCCGCATGAACGCCTCGGTCAGATGCTTGATCGCGGCCCACGACCCGTCCCGCTCGGGGAACCAACAGAACGGCTTCCATTTGCGGATCATCGGAAGCGCGCCCGTGGCGAGAAGGGACGCCTTGCCGTCCTTGATCTCGACGCCGAGTGCCTCGGGCATTTCGCATTGCTTACGGAAGGAATCGCAAAGCCAAAGGCCGCGATTGCTATCTATCCCCCATATCCGAAACACATTGAAATCGCTGGTAGCGGTGCCGCCCGGAGCGTGGTCAGAAACCAAATAGTAGTGAAGGTTGGCGGGCCGATCTTTGATCGGCGATCCCGGCCCGTAGCGCTGAAACCATTCCCGGTTGAAAAAGCCGTCTGTCTTTGGCGCGGGGCGCTGCTGATACTGCCCGGCATAGGCGAACGGCCCCATTCCCGACTTGAGTTCGGCAATCCGCTCAGCGGGAAATTTCTTCGGAAAGAGAAGCTCGCCGTCCTTGGTCCGAGGATCGCTCCAGCCGATAGCGGTGACGGACTTGTCACCCTCGTATTCCATCGGAATGCACAGGTGGACGTAACCAAGCTCCTTGGCGAGCAGGACACCCGAAATGTCTTCCTCGTGAAGCCGCTGCATGATGACGATGATGGTGTCGCGGGTGAGGTCGTTGAGCCGGTTGGGCGCCGTGGTGAGCATCGTATCGACGGCGTCAGTCCGGTCAGCCTCGGAATTAGCGTTTTTGACCGAGTGAGGGTCATCGACGATGAGGAAGTTGCCGCGCTCGCCGGTCAGGCTCCCGAACGGCTTCGCGATCCGAAAGCCCTTGTGGGCGTTCTCGTAGGCTTTCTTTTGGTTCTGATCGTCCTTGAGCCGGGTCGGCCAAAATCCCTGAAACCAATCCGACGTGATAAGCTCGCGGGACTTGCGGGTGTCGCGGACGGCAAGGTGCTCGGCGTGACTGGTCGAGACGATGCGGATCGAAGGGTCGCGCGCCCAAAGCCAAGCCGGGAAAATGACCGAGACGATCAGGGATTTGGCCGTGCCGGGCGGGATATTGATCAGGAGCCGCGTGATCCGGTCGGGATGGCCGAGCGGGAGCGCAGCCGCTTCGAGGTGCGCGCACAGCGCGTCGATGTGCCAGTTGTCGATGAACGGATCAGGGTCGATGATCGACCAGCAGGCTTTGACGAACTCCTTGAGCCGACGCGTGTAGAGCGTCCGCCGCGCCGCGATGACGTGCGCCGCCGTGATCTGCGCCATTAGTCGGCCTCGCGGGGCGATCCGACGAGTGAGAGCGCGGCGAGCTGCTCGTCGCTCAGATTGGTCATGTCGAGGTCGAGGGATTCGTCTCGCTTGGTCGAGATCGCGAGCGCCTGAGCTGGTCGCCCATAGGCTCGGTCGTTGTATTCCTTGATCGCGGAGATCAGCGGGGCGTGGGGCGTAGCGGGATCGCGGATCACCGCCAGCAGGCGTTCGTGAACCTCGGTGGCATTGCGGCGGAAGAGATCGCCCGCGCTGATCTGCCCGCCCTTGCCATCATCGAACAGAGTCTTTGGCTTGCCCGAAGGGTTGCCGGAGAATCCCTTGAGGAAGCCCCCCTTTTTATCTCGCTTAATTTCAGGTGCTTTTGTCATCCCGTATTTAGCGGGACGGGCCGTTTCGCTATTCGTTGAGGGCGCTAAGCAAGTCCACCATCAGGGCCTCCAAAGTCTTCACCCGCTGGTCGAGCTTGTCCATATAGGCGAGGCACTCGATCAGTTTCTTGAGCGCCAGATCGGCAGCCTCGCGGTCGGTCATGCGGTATTTAGGGGAACATCGGCGGAGCCGTTTGCGTAACCCTATTTGGAGGCATAAGGGGTGACGATCCCGAGGCCGAAACCGAGGTCTGACCAATGGCTGATGAAGCTGACGACAAGCCCGAGGGCGATGGCATCACCGACGTTTTCGCCCATCTCGACGACAAGGATTGGTTTCTTCAGTCGCTCAT
Source organism: Allosphingosinicella sp. (assembly GCA_035941735.1). Lineage (GTDB taxonomy): Bacteria > Pseudomonadota > Alphaproteobacteria > Sphingomonadales > Sphingomonadaceae > Allosphingosinicella. Next base: position 95,980 of record DASZDS010000011.1, on the reverse strand, counting down.
CGAGCTTGCCGACATTGGGATCGAGTTAGGCGTGACGCTCTCAGCCCAAGGCATGTTGATCTCGGGCATCCTAATCTCGGGCAAGAGGTATTTCGAGCAGTTGAGCGAAGATGTGAAGAGCGGGACAGGACCGAACGCGAGCGAGAAAATTGTCTCCCTCATCAGCCGGAGCTTCAAACAGTTCGTCGTGATCTACGAAAAGCCTGAGGATGCGGGCGACGATTGGAAGGCGCCGAAGCCTGCCTACGTCCACCTTCGGGACGCGAGATTCTTCATGCCGGGTCAGCCTCCGTTGCCCAACAACAAGGGTGTCCTCTGGCGAGGAAAGCTAAACCGAGTGACCGGTTTTGTGCTGGCGAATTTGACGGCTGAGTAAGCTGCGGAAAGGCTCGGGAGCGTCCGCGTCCGCAAAGGCCCAAGGAGATAGACCGACCGCGCTATGACGCTCCCTCAGACGGTGGTTAAGCAGGGCCACCGTGCCCGGCGCGGCCTGTGGTCCGCGCACGTTCTATTTAGCGAAATGGGGGAATCTGGACCACAGCCCGGAACAAGCGTAAGTCCCGCCTCGCCTTCCGGGCTTTTCCTACGCCCGGAGGGTGCGCCTTAGGGCGCTGAGCCCGAGTCCGCCTATGTCGGGCGGCTCGCGGAATAAAATACCCTTCGGGGAAATACGCGGGACGTGATCCCTCGGGCTCTCACGTAGGAACCACCCGGCACCAGCGCGCGCGCTGGTGCTCAGGCGGGAGGTTCACCTGTGCCTGAAACGCTTCGGCGCCGTCTGTCAGACCATCTACGGAATCACGCCCAACGGGTGCGGCTGAGGCGGCTCCCGTATCTCGCGCGGGGCGATCTCCGCGCGCAACTTCGCCAGCTGATCCGCGTTTCTCGATCCCTTCGCGCACTGGCCCGCAAGCCAGTGAACACGAGGTTGTCGCCGAGGATTAGGTTCTTCCGGTGACGCCGGGGCGGGGCGGCTTGGCCGCTGCCCCGCCTCGTTACGCTTGCGGCTCGACTCTTGCTATAATTGGGAGCACCTTTGAGGCGCTCCGGGGGGATGCACTCATGCGAGACAAGCCCGATTGGCTGGTCGTCATAGTGGCAGGGCTATGGATAGCGATGCTGGCGGCAGTAGCCGTCTATCTGCTTTAGCGCCTCGCGAACAAACTACATGATCGCCGCGTTACTCAAGCCAACTAAGTTCAATTCTTTACTCTTGACAAAGAAATTGTTCGGGGAACGGCCTTTCGCGGCCCTGCCGGGCTCGTTATGGCGTCGGGCATCGGCGTTGTTCTGCCGATCTTACTGTGAGCCGGTGCGGCCCCAAGCCCCCTTGCCGCACCGGCTCATAGACCGATGGAGCCGACAATGGCGGGCGTGTTCATATCAATGAGGCAATTGCTGTCTGTTTGCAGCGACACCGGCATCAACGAGGCGGAATGCCCTTGCGCATGGTGCCGCGATCTAAGGTTTTGGATCGAGTTCGCCGAGGATGGGGACGACGGGCTCGATCAACCACAGCCTCACCTTCTCGGGCCGCTCGTGGCGGGTCGTCCATCCTTGGACGATCCTGCCGGTATCTGAGAGCGCTTGAGCAACGGACGCCGCCACCGCGTCATCCCAGCGCACGGCGAATTGCCTCAAAATGGTTTTGCCGGTCGGCGAGCCCGTTGGTCCCGCCGTTGATCGCGCGGGTCAGGCCGACAATGTCATTGTGACCGTTGGGCAGGTCGAGAAAGCGATTGCACTTGGCTTTGGTCCAGAACCAAACCGCGCTGTGCACCGCCCCCAAAGGCGTCTGCAAATACAGGATCGCCTCGTCAATCGACATATCGCAAGCCTCGGCGAACAGGGCGTGATTGTCATGGCCGGTTAGCTGAATGAGGCCCTTGCCACGGTATTTCCAACCGTCGCCCGACGCCTCATCGCCGTTCCCCATCCGGTTTGCGTAGACGCGGTTGGCGATCTTCTCGGGCTTGCGCGCATAAGCCTCGGCCAAAGCCTGAGTCGGGAAGTATTTCCCAAAGACACTGCGGAGGCCCTGAGCCCCATAATTGAGATTCTCGATTGAAGCCGTGAAGCCCGCGCTTTCGTGGCCGACCTGACTGAGAAACCCGGCGATCTTGTTCGGCGTGTTGATCCCGTTGGCGGGCAACAGGCGGTTGAGCGGCTCGACATATTGAGCGAGCTTGGCTTGCGGCGTTGTGGGATAGATCGAGTGGAGTAATTCTGCGGATATCGTCATCCGCTATTTAGGCAGAGGTCAGTCTACAGCCGCGAAGCCCCCGAGGAAACAAGGAGTGAATTTGAAAACCTCGGGGACTCCATGCGCGTCTTTCGACGAGCTATTTATATTGGATCGTCTTTTACTAGCTCTTGAGTGATACGGATGATCGTCCGCAGACAGTAGAGCGCGGCGATCAGTTGATCGACCTCCGCAATGGTGAGGATGGCGAAGCCGTGAGGGTTGTTGAGGTCGATCCCGATCTCGTCGGTGAGGACGCGGCGCAGCTCGATCTCGTGACCGTCGAGGCAGTCTTTGGCCGAGACGGGGAAGCGGATCATTACGGGGTTTCTACTTTAGCGTTGTTCACCAAATATTTACCCCAAAATTCGGGGGTGCCCTATTTTTCGGCCCTTAACCGGGGTGGGGGTGCCCCATAGATCGAGGCGTTCGCGGCGCGTGAGAGGGGCACCGGGGGGAGGGGGTATCGGGATTCAGTCTCCGTAGACCTTCGGGATCGTCCCGCCGAGAATGTCCTTCCCATCGTTCAGGACGCGATGGATCGTCGCGAGCGCGAGCCTCCTGCCATGCCGCTGCTCGATCATGTCCTGAATGTATCGCATACTCTTGAACGGCGGTCCCTTCGTCCCCCGCAGCGCTTTGATCTCGGCGATGATCTTCTGCTCGGCCTCGACCGGCTCCAACACCATCACGATCCTCCCGTCATCATTCGCCTCAAGCACGTCATAACCGAACGGCACCCGCCCGCCGAGGTAGCGTCCCCTCGCCTTTTGATCCCGCTTCACGCCGACGATCCTTTCCCTGATCTGGTCGCGCTCAAGCTCGGCGAAGGCCGCTGCAATCGTCAGGAACGCCTTCGCCATGCCGTTGCCGGTGATCTCTCCAAGGTGATCGAGAAGCCAGATCGACACCCTCTTAGCTCTCATCGCCTCGACCGTTTGAAGGGCGTCCAAGGCCGATCTAAAGAGGCGGTCGAGCTTCGGGGCGACGATGATGTCACCGGGCTTCAACCGCTTCATCAACTCGCCGCCAGCCGGGCGCAAGCCGACCGGGACCGAGCCGCTTACGCCGCTGTCCACGAACATATCGGTGAGGTCATGGTCGTGCATCATGCACCACCCGGCGATCTGCCGCTCTTGGACGCTCAGGCTCTCCCCATCGTCGGCCTGCCGGTCGGTCGAGACCCGCGAATATCCATAGACCGCCATGACCCGCTCCGTTCGTGTGTTCGCTTGCGTGAGTCCTCAATAGCCCCGTTCGCTTGCTAAAGCAAGCGAACAACTACGGCTGATCCGAGGCGAGCAGATCGTCCCTAAACCGTTGAAAAAGCGTCGATTTACCGTCCGAAACCGTGCTTTCGCCTGCTCAGACACGCTAAACCATTGAAAATAGGGCGATTTGGCGCCGGATCAGCCGTGAAGGCGCGGAGCGAACAGGCGCCGCTGAAAAAAGTAACTCGGTTACGCTTTTTCGCTTGACTGCTATAGTAACTCTGTTACTCCTTTGGGCACGGGCAAACCGCCCGGAAAAGGAGAGTGAGAATGTCCAATCCCGTCCATTCCTACAACGCCGAAGCGGTCGAGAGAGCGATTGAACAAGCTCGCCGCACTCAGCGGGTTTCGAAGCGGGAAGCTCGGCTCATTCACGCAATCCTCAAAGGAAGGAACTGAGCCAATGTCCCGCAAAGACTTTGAATTGATCGCCGCGACCATTCGCAGAATGCCGAGCGAAACCGCGCCGAGCGCAGCCGAGCATTTCGCCGACGCGCTCCGTTCAACCAACCCCCGTTTCGACCGCGCCCGCTTCATCCGCGCGTGCGGCGTCAACTGACCGAGCAACGGGCCAGCGGCCCACCTGACAAGGGAGAATGATGATGTTGGATTCCTACTATGAAGGCGGTCGCCGCGTCGTAATCGACGGCGTTCCCTGCAAAGTTTTCAGCCGTCCAATGAGCCGCGAAACCTCCGACCTTAAGGCGCGTCTCGCGCTCGTTTTGGCCGGTGAGATCGAATGGGAGCCAATGGAATCGCTCCCCGGCTTCACCTACACCGCGCCCGCGAAGGGCAGCGCGAAGGCCGCAAAGAGCCCTTCGCCAGCAGTGAAGGTTTCGAAGGCCGCGAAGGCTTATTATGACGGCGGGCACCGGCTCGTTATCGGCGGCGTCCCCGTTCGAGTTGCTCGCAAGCCGGGCAAAACGACGCTGCTCCTTATGCGGCAGACCAACCCCTTCGCTCCGACCGAGCGGCGCCTTCCTATGCGCGCCGACTCCCCGTCCATCGCAGATCGGGAGGCCGCATAGTGTCCCGCGCAACCTGTCTCGCAACGCTCGCCGACAATGGCCGCATTCGTGCCCACTTGATGGAAAAGACGGGCTGGCGCGAAAGCGACAAGCCGCAGCGTTTCGTTTCCGTCTCCTTCACCGCAGACGGGATTTACAAGTCCCTCGAATGCCGCGCCGCTGAGGCTTGCGGGTGCCGGTATATGTCGCACCGCACCGGCTATCAGTTCTCAGTGCGGGCGTGGAATCGCTACGTCGCCGAGCTGCGCAAGCGGGCTGAGGAACACTCCTGCTATCGCGAGGCGCTCGCGGGGATGATGTTTGCCCCGGTCCCCGGACGCGACCCTTACTCTGCCCTAGACGGTCTGCGGCCATTCTATACGCGCGCAGAGGCCCATGATTACGCAAAGCGGCTGCGGCTCCCGTTCGGTTACGATTTCGACGGTGACGGACCTTATTTCATCGTCCGTCCCGCCGATCTCGCGAAGGTGCCGGAGCCGCGTGGGATCGGCGACAATCTACCGGCCTCGCGGACCTACCGGACGGGCTGTCACCGGCCCGGCTGGCAATGGGCTTGCGGGCATGTTGTCGAGGGGGAGACGGAGTTGCGTTGCCCCATGATCGGCGAGCCCTATCGGGCGCCGCGTCGGGTCGAGGCTTACGGATCGACTCGGCTTCGCGCTCAGCGGGCCTATGCCGAATTGATCGAATTGAGGTAAGGACCGGAGCCATGTCCGGCGACGACGTTAAGCGCATCCGCAAGAGCCTTGGTCTGACGCAAGCCGCGTTAGGCCAATGGCTCTTGCTCGGCGGGGAGCAGCCCGGACATACCGTCCGCATGTGGGAGATGGGCAAGCGTCCCGTAACCGGCCCGGTCGAGGTCTGCCTTACGGCCTTCTCGCTCGGCTACCGCCCGCCCCATATCGCGACCTAAATAGGGGTCAGGATCGGCGCGTTCGAACAACTCTACGGAGGCTCGTCGATAGGCGCATTCCCATTCCGGGCCGGGCTCGCCGATCCACCCCCGCGCGCTTCAATTTTTCTTTCACAATCGACGGATGATCTCTCTCGACCCTCGGGAGAGATTTTCCTTTCCCGGCGCCTTCGGCGCCCTGCTCGAAAGAGCAGCTACGCCCTTAGGATTCGAGCCCCGGAGGGGCCAATCCTACGTATGTATTCTATACATAAATATTACTCTCCTACGTAGGATTGGCCCCTTTCGAGGTCCAATCTCGTAGGTCGGAGCGAGTGCTGATCCTCGATTGCAAAATGAAGTTTGAGGCGAGTGGTTTGCCCGAGGAAGTCGTTGGCTCGAAAGCCTCAAAGGTGAAGTCGCCCGAGGGTGAGCGGACCACGACTTTGAGGCTTGGATCGCGGGCGATCAGCGCGGCCTCATTCGCGACCACAGGCGTATCAAGATGGAAGTGAGTCCCCTTCAACACGGTAAAGAGCGGCCCCATCCTGAGGCCGGTTAGCTGCGGCGCTACAGCGTCGAGAGTGTCGGCATATTCGGCGAAACGTTCACCTTCATGGTCGTAGGCATCGAGCTTGACGAAGGGCCGCTTGACCTTGGTTGGTTGGCGAAGCTCGGCGACTTTTTTCGTCAGTTCGTGACCGTCGAGCAGATGGGCCGTGCCCTCAAAGGCTTGGGAGCCCGCCAGCTTGCCCTCTGAGGTTGTCCATACCTCAATGGTCGCTTTGAACCTTGCCGACCGCGCCCCCTTCTCGCCTTTTTTCCTGTTAGGCTTCCTGCCCCCGTAGGGCTTCCAGCTATCCCAAATCGAGCATTGCGCGGTGACGATCTCGCCGACGTTCGGGAAGGGTGGGATCGGCGCCGTGGCGATCTTGTAGTCGGTCACCATGTCGGCGAACGTCGGCGCCAATCGGCGGAAGATAATCGCGTTGCGATCCGCCATGGCGCGATCCTCGGTCGCGGTCCTTTCGAGCTTCATCAGGACAAAGCGGATATGCTCGTCGGTGACCGACGCGATGATCTCGTCGTCGCTCATTACGGCCTCCCGTTCGGAGCCCGGAAAAAGCAAACTTCCGCGACCATTATGTCGGTTGAAGTTTGGAAAGGGAGCGCAACGAGATTCATCACAACCATCTGAGCAGGTAGTGGACGGCGTCGTCGTCGGTGTCGAAGCCGAAGGTGACGGTTACGGTTTCGGTATCGACGCTCAAGCGCTCGCAACCGGCGAACCAAAAGCCGAGGAAATCGGCAACGTCGGTGTCGCTGACCTCGCCGGGGTGAACGCGCAGCCAATCGCCATGCAACGCGTCATGCCAGCTTTCCGCGAAGGCCCGCCCGTGGTTGCGCTGACCGGCTTTGAGGGCCTGATCCAAGGTGACGGTTACCGAGGCCATCACAGATACCTCAGGCGGCACCACACGGCAGCGTCATCGTCGAGGAAGTGAAGGCGGACGTTCGGTCCCTCGACCGTTGCGCCGAGGATCATTCCCTTATCGTGATCCTTGGGCGGAACATGGCTTCGCGCGAGTTGGTCAATAAAGATGTCGAACCCCGTAATGCCGGGATCGGTGCCCCTACCGACAATCGGCCCCTCTCTCACGAGTTCGGCGCCGCCCCCCAAGGCTTTGTGTATGAACTCCTTCGCCGGGATCGTGATCGTCGCTCCGGTCGCTTCAAGCCGCCTTTCCCTCGCGAGTTGCTCTCGCAACTCGGGAATGCCGAGAAAATTGTCGAGTTGATCTTCCGTCATCGCAGCGCCAACCATGCTTGAAGGTCGCGCTCGCGCCAGCAGACGCGTCGATCCGATATGCGGACGGGTGAGAAGAATTTTCCGGCTGAGCGAAGCCGGTAGAAGGTGGCTCGGCTGATCGGCAGCAGCGCAACAAGCTCCTTGGTCGTAAGCAATTTTTCCAATGTCATGCGGTTCTCCTTAAAGGTCGCGATGCACCACCATGGCAGCATCGGAACCTTGCCCGCATTATTTATCTGAGACGGCCCGAGACGTGTCGCGACGGTGCGAGACGCGTAGGTTGCAACAAGCCTTGGCATGGCGGGCTTCCGACCATGACCTCAAGGACCAATCCACCGACACCACAGAAGAGGTCATTTCTTCCCGATCAGCTTCGTCAGTCGCGACTCGATGCCTTTCGGCATCCTGTTTTCAACAAGGGTCATCGCCCTCTCACCGAGGGCAATGAGGCGGTCGGCGTGAGTGAGCGCTCTCAGAAAGACGAGCGCCCAAAGGCAGGTTCCAACCGCTTCAAGGAACGCGGTCATTTTCACGGGCTCCAATTCTCTTTTCTCACTACATTACCTGCACATTGGGCCAATCGCAGACGGCATGTTACCGCCGTCATCATCACCACCGGCAACCAGATGCTTTTTGAAATACCGAAGCGCTGGCGGTTTTGAATCGCGATGCACAATGAGCGCAATTTTTCGGCGGTGCGATTGGGCCTTATGCGCGGTTGAAAATTAGGTAGCCGCTTTGAATCGCCGTCGCGCGATTCCGGCCTCTGCCCTCTGTGAGCGGCGCAAATTCGATTAAATTAGTCAGAAGGGCGAAATGAGTGGCGCGGCCCAACGGAACGGGGCCAAGCGGGCGTCGTTATGGGCCGGAAGGGCACTAGGCAATGACCGAAGAAACCGAGCCAGCGCAGGAAGCGCTGTTTGAAATTGAGGGACCGGATGAGGACGGTTGCGTTTGGATTTGCTCCCCCGCCGGTCGCGACGTGTGGTGCCAGAACCTCGGCCCGCGCGACAAGGTCGCCGAGAAATTAGCCGATTGGCTCGGCCAAATTGATTTTGAGGCGTGACGGTCAGGCGGAGCGGCGGAACAGATCGCCGTCACTGAGCGCAGCCTTCCGGCGCCGTTTGTAATCGTCCAACCGAGGCGGGTCAGCCCTACCCTCTTTGATGAAGTCGAACGTCATCCCGAGCTTGCCCTTCCGGTCGATGTAGACCGACGCGGCCCCGGCGATGAAGCGAATCGCGCAGCCCTCGCCGTCATATTCGATCCGTTCGATCAGGCCCCGGAGCGCCTGACTGACCTTCTGGCGGATAGTCCGCCGCCGTTCGAGATCGCGGTGATAGAGGTTGTCCCGAACGTCTGCGACCCGCTTCAAATGGGCGGCGCTATCGGCCCTGCCCCGCGCTTGTTCGCGCTGGCGCTTGAGGGCGATGATGTTCTCGCCGATCTCCTTCGCCTCGGCCTCGGCTTGCTGAGCGAGCGTCATCGCCATTTCGGAGCCGCCGTTGCTCCAAGCCTCCCATAGCTTCAACGCCCTCTCGGTCGCGTTGCGGTGCGACTGCTCGCGTTCCGCGATGGTGACGTTGAGCCGACCGACCTCACCCTTGTTGGAGAAGGCCGTATCGTCGAGCGCCAGATGAAGGCACGAATCGAGGACGGCATCCTCGAAAGTCAGATAGGCGAGATACCGGCGATTCGAGCAAGCCGGGCTCCCCGAGATACCGACCGGGCAGACGAGCGAGCCGTTGCCCCGCTTGTAGCTGTAGCGCTTGCCGCTCCGAAGGGTGAAGTTGGCGCCCTCCCGGCGTCCCGTCACATAGCGAAGGGTCGAGCCGCATTCCTTGCAATGGACCAGCCCGGAGAGAAGGTTGGTGACCTTCACGCTGTTCATGGCCCGAGCGCCCGTCTTACGGTCGTTGGCGGCGCCCGAGACGCGGGCGAACAGATCAGCCGGGACAATGGCGGGGAAGTGGTTCTCCCAAACCTCAAGCGGCACCCGGCGTTGGTTTTCGTCGAGAACATGCGGGATAAACTCGCCGATCACTCGCCGGTCAGAAAGGGTCCGTGCGATGAAGGTGCGGCCCCAAATGCGCGACCGGCGAGACTTGCCCTTGCGCTCCCAAGTCGGGATGCCCTCTTTGTCGAGGATCGCTCCGATCCTCTGCGCGCCAATCCCCTGATCGGCCAATTCAAACCAACGGAGGACCAGCGCGGCCCGCTCAGGGATGACGCTGATCGTCCGATCCTTGTTGACGGTGAGCCATTCGGGCACGAGGCGGGTGAGCGCCAGCTTGCCCTCTTTGGCGCGCTTGCGGCGCTGCTCCCACTGATAGGCAATATGGGCTGATTTCTTCGCCGACTCTTGGTTGTTGCCCCATGCGGTGAACAGGATTTCGAGCATGTCGAACATCGGCAATTCGGCCCGAGCGGGGTAGAATTTGTCGTTGATGATCGTCGCGATGGACACCCCGGCGTCACTCAGTTTGCAGATCAGCGCCCACGTCTTTTGAGGCGTCTCGCGGCCTAGACGGTCGAGCCGCTCGACAACGAGGATCGTCCCGTCATGCTCGCCAAGGAGCGCCTCACGCTCGAATTGTCCAAGCTGCGCGGCCTCCTTGCGGTGATGACCGTGGAAACCGCTCTTGCCTTCCTCGGCGCGAATCTCGGTGAGGTTCCAGCCCTTGCGCGCGCAATAGGTGGTGATGCCGTCATCTTGGCGCTCGGCTGAGCCGCCTTTCTTCTGCTCGGCGGTCGAGAAGCGGAGGTAGCCAATGGCGTTCGGTGCGGTGGTCATCATGCACTCCCCTTTAGCGAGGGAGCGCCGAGGCCGCATTATTCTCGACCGAAGAGCTTCCTCAGGTTCTGTGCGCTGAGTTTAACCCAGGTCGGGCGGCCGTGGTTGCACTGGCCCGAATGCGGCGTCACCTCCATCTCCCGGAGCAGCGCGTTCATCTCGGCGACCGAGAGCAGCCGGCCGGCGCGGACCGAGCCGTGGCAGGCCATGGTCGCGGCGATATGGTCGAGCTTCTCCTTGAGCGAGAGCGCCGAATCGAACGCGGCGAGCTCGTCCGCGAGGTCCGCGATCAGGCCCTTGACGTCGCCGGCGCCGAGCATCGCCGGGGTGGCGCGCACCAGGATCGCGCGCGGCCCGAAGCGCTCGAGCTCGAGGCCCATCTCGTCCAGTTCGGCGAGGCGCGCCTCGATCCGGTCGCAGGCGGGCTCGTCGAGCTCGACCACCTCGGGCAGCAGCAGCGCCTGGCGCGCGACGCCGCCGTCGGCCATGGCCCGGCGCATCCGCTCGAGCACGAGCCGCTCGTGCGCGGCATGCTGGTCGACGAGGACGAGCCCGTCCTCGGCCTCGGCGACGATATAGGTGGCGGCGACTTGGCCTCGGGCCACGCCCAGCGGGAAGGCCTGCCCAGGGGGCACGGCTTCGGTCGCGGGCTCGGCACGGGCTTGGGGCTGGTAGTCGGACGCACGGTCCCTGAACGCACCTTCTCCCGTCACTCCCGCGAAAGCGGGAGTCCAGCTGCCTTGCCGAGGCTCGAGGAGAGAAGCTGGATTCCCGCTTTCGCGGGAATGACGGAGGAGGTCGCTTTCGCTCTGCCAGTTTCCCAGCGCGGCGGCGCTCGGGCGCTGCGCCGAGCGGTGGCCGGCCTCGTCGAGCGCATGGCGCAGGCCGCCGACGATCAGCCCGCGGATCGCGCCGGGATCGCGGAAGCGGACCTCGGACTTGGCGGGATGGACGTTGACGTCGACCTCCGCGCCGGGAAGGTCGATGAACAGGGCGAGCACCGGGTGGCGGTCGCGGGCGAGCAGGTCGTGGTAGGCGGCGCGGACCGCGCCGATCAGCAGCCGGTCCTTCACCGGCCGGCCGTTGACGAACAGATATTGGTGGTCGGCGACGCCGCGGTTGAAGGTCGGCAGGCCGGCGACGCCGCCGAGGCGGGCGAGCCCCCGGGCATAGTCGATCGCGAGGCTGTTGGCGGCGAGCTCGCGGTCGGTCAGCGCCGCGACCCGCGCCGGCCGGTCCTCGCCGGGCTGGACGATGAGGGTGCGGCGGCCGTCATGCTCGAGCGTGAAGCCGATGTCGGGCCGCGCCATCGCGAGCCGCTTCACCACGTCGAGGCAGGCGGCATATTCGCTGCGCTCCGAGCGCAGGAACTTGCGCCGCGCCGGCACCTTGGCGAACAGGTCCGCGACGGTGACGCGGGTCCCGGGCGGCAGCGCCGCGGGCCCCTCCCCCGCCAGCTTCCCATTGTCCACCGTTCGCGACCAGCCGTCCCGCCCCCGCACCCGGCTCTCGATCGTCACCCGGGCGACGCTCGCGATCGAGGGCAGCGCCTCGCCGCGGAAGCCCAAGGTGGCGACCTCCTCGATCGCGTCGCCGGGCAGCTTCGAGGTGGCGTGGCGCTCGAGCGCGAGCGCGATCTCGTCCGGCGCCATGCCGCTGCCGTCGTCGGCGACCTCGATCCGCGCGAGCCCGCCCTGCGCCAGCGCGATCGAGATTCGCGACGCGCCCGCGTCGATCGCGTTTTCAACAAGCTCTTTCAACGCACTGGCCGGTCTTTCCACCACTTCACCGGCGGCGATGCGGTTGACGAGATGCTCGGGCAGGCGGCGTATTGACATGGCCGGACCTCTATAGGATGCGAAGGCCACCCGCGATACAGGGCTCACTCTTTGGTGGACCGGGGGCGCGGGCCCATCCTATAGGAAAGTTTCGCCGGATAGGCCGGAAGACCGGCCGCCCGCTCCAGCCAAAGCGAGCCCAAAGTAAGATGTCCCTCTTCAATTTCCTCCGATTCCCCTCCCACGACATGGCGATCGACCTCGGCACCGCCAACACCGTCGTCTACGTGCGCGGCCGCGGCGTCGTCCTCAACGAGCCCTCGGTGGTCGCGATCGAAACGATCAACGGCGTCAAGAGGGTGAAGGCGGTCGGCGACGACGCCAAGCTGATGATGGGCAAGACGCCCGACCAGATCGAGGCGATCCGGCCGCTGCGCGACGGCGTGATCGCGGACATCGACGTCGCCGAGCAGATGATCAAGCACTTCATCCACAAGGTCCACGGCAAGCGCCGCTTCCCGCGCTGGCCCGAGATCGTGATCTGCGTGCCCTCGGGCTCGACCTCGGTCGAGCGGCGCGCGATCCGCGACGCCGCCTCCAATGCCGGCGCCCGCCAGGTCTGGCTGATCGAGGAGCCGATGGCGGCCGCGATCGGCGCCGACATGCCGGTCACCGAGCCGATCGGATCGATGGTAGTCGACATCGGCGGCGGCACCACCGAGGTCGCCGTGCTCAGCTTGCGCGGCCTCGCCTACACGACCTCGGTCCGGGTCGGCGGCGACAAGATGGACGAGGCGATCTCCTCCTATGTCCGCCGCAACCACAACCTCCTGATCGGCGAGGCGACCGCGGAGCGGATCAAGAAGCAGGTCGGAGTCGCCAAGGCGCCGCCCAACGGCACCGACGGCGAGACCGTCCACATCAAGGGCCGCGACCTCGTCAACGGCGTTCCCAAGGAGATCACCATCAACCAGCGCCAGATCGCCGAGGCGCTCAGCGAGCCGGTCGGCACGATCGTCGAGGGCGTCCGGATCGCGCTCGAGAACACCGCGCCCGAGCTCGCCGCCGACATCGTCGACCAGGGCATCGTCCTCACCGGCGGCGGCGCGCTGTTGAAGGGCCTGGACGAGGTGCTGCGCGACGAGACCGGCCTTCCCGTCACCGTCGCCGACGATCCCCTGACCTGCGTCGCGATCGGCACCGGCCGGGCGATGGAGGAGGAGATCTTCCGCGGCGTCCTGCAGACGGCTTAGAGCGGAAGGGGGCCGCGAGCGATGGCGCCGCCGAAGAACCGGCGCCCCGGCTTCTCCCGGCGGGCGCAATTCAGCCTGTTCCTCGGCTATGTGATCGCCGTCGGCGGGGCGCTGATCGCCGTGCTGCTGCTGGCGATCGCGATAGTCGACCCGCGCGGCTTTTCGGCGCTGCGCGGCGCCGCGCTCGACACCACCGCCCCGGTCGCGGGCGCCGGCCGCTCGGTGGTCGGCGGAGTCGGCAGCCTCTTTTCCGGCATCGGCAATTATTTCCGCGCCGGATCGCAGAATGCGCGCCTCAACCGCGAGCTCGCCGAGGCGCGCCGCGAGCTGATGCGGCGCCAGGCGCTCGAATATGAGAATCGGCGGCTGCTCGCGATCCTCGGCCTCGCCCGCGCCACCGACGACGAGATCACGGTCGCCCGGATCGTCGGCTCTTCCTACGATTCGCCGCGGCGGCTGGCGACGCTCTCGGCCGGCAGCGCGGCCGGGGTCGCGCCGGGCCAGCCGGTGCGCTCGCCCGACGGACTGATCGGCCGGGTGCTCGAGACCGGGCGCTGGGCATCGCGCGTGCTGCTCGTCACCGACGGGATGAGCAACGTGCCGGTCCGGCTGGTGCGCGACGGCACCCCCGCGCTCGCGGTCGGGCGCGGCGACGGCACCATCGAGTTGCGGACGCTCGAAGTGGGCCAGAACCCGTTCCGGCGCGGCGACATCCTCGTCACCTCGGGTGTCGGCGGCCTGTTCCCGCCGAACGTTCCGGTCGCGCTCGTGACCACGTCGGAGGGCGACACCGCGATCGCGCGGCCGGTCGCCGACCCGGCCCGGATGGATTTCGCGATCGTCCAGCGCGTCTACCAGCCCGCGGCCGTCGGGCCGCTCGACGTCGCCCGGCCGACGACGCCGGCGCCGCCGGTGCCGCCGGCCGCGACTCCGCATCCGGGCCAGCAGAACAATCCGCGCTACCAGCCGGCGCTGCAGCAGCCCCAGCCCGGCATGATCGGCGGAGGCCCGCGATGAGCCGGATCGCGGGCTCCGAAGCGGAAGTCGCGATCCGCGACTTCCGGCGCCGCTACGTGCCGTTGCTGTCGACGCTCGCGGCGATCCTGCTCGGCGCGGTGCTGCCGGTCGTGGCGGCGTCGCCCTGGGTGCCCAATCTCGGCTTCCTGATGCTGATCACCTGGCGGCTGGTGCGGCCCGAAATCTGGCCGGCGCAGGCCGCTCTCGGCTTCGGCCTCGCGGCCGACCTGATCTGCGGCACCCCGCTCGGCCAGTCGATGCTGCTCTGGACGCTGGTCTTCCTCGCCTTCGATTCGCTCGATTTCTGGCTCGGCGTGCGCGACTACTGGCTCGACTGGGCGGCGGCGGCGGCCGCCCTGCTCTTCCACGGCGTCGGGGTATGGTACATTGCGCTCCTGATGGGCAGCGACACCTCGTTCCGGATCATGGCCCCGCAGCTCGCCCTCGCCGTGCTCGCTTATCCGATCGCGGCGCGGCTGGTGCTGGCGCTCGACCGCTGGCGGCTGTCGCGATGAAGTTCCGGACGCCGCGCCGGGCGCCCCTGGTCACCGAGAGCAGCCAGGCCGCGACCTTCTCGCGCCGCGCCTTCGTGCTCGGCGCCGCCCAGGCCGGCGTCGCGACCGTACTGGCCGGGCGGATGGGCTATATCGCGATCGCCGAGAACCAGCATTATCGCGAGCTGGCGGAGGAGAATCGAATCCAGATGCGGCTGATCCCGCCGCGCCGGGGCTGGATCGTCGACCGCTACGGCAATCCGATCGCGATCAATCGCGGCGACGTCCGCATCGACATCATCCCCGACCTTCTCCAGGACAAGGAAAGGGTGATCGCCGAGCTGGCGCGGATCCTCGAGCTCCCGGCCGAGGAGGTGCAGCGGATCCGCGCCGAGATCGCCGCCTCGTCGGGCTACCAGCCGGTGCCCGTCGCCGAGCATGTCCCGCCCGAAAAATATTTCGCGGTGTCGGTGCGCCTGCCCGAACTGCCCGGGGTGGCGCCGCTGCGCGCCTTCGCCCGCTATTATCCGGAAGGCGCGGCGGTCGGCCATCTGGTCGGCTATGTCGGCGTCCCCAACCGCCGGGAGTTCGACGCCGAGAACCGCAATCCGCTGCTCATCACGCCGGGCTTCAAGGTCGGCAAGGAGGGGCTCGAGAAGGTGATGGAGCAAAGGCTGCGCGGCCGTCCCGGCGCGGCGCGGGTCGAGGTGACCGCGCGTGGCCGGCTGGTGCGCGAGCTCCAGACCCTGCCCGACCAGCGCGGCGCGCCGCTCCACACGACGATCGACGCCGGCCTGCAAAGCTATGCCGCGCGGCGGCTGGGCGACGAATCGGGCTCGTGCGTGATCCTCGACTGCACTTCGGGCGACATCCTCGCGCTCGCCTCGATGCCCGCTTACGATCCGAACAGCTTTTCCGACGGGATCAGCCATTCGGAATGGGACATGATGGCGCAGGACGAGCGCCATCCGCTGATCAACAAGACCCTGAACGCCCTCTATCCGCCCGGATCGACGTTCAAGCCGGCGGTGGCGATGGCGCTGATGGAGGCGGACGTCGATCCCGAGGAGATCGTGGTCTGCGGCGGCGGCTACACGCTCGGCAACCGGCGCTACGGCTGCCTCGGCGTGCACGGACCGATGAACCTGCACCGGGCGATCGCGCGGAGCTGCAACACCTATTTCTACACGATGGGCCGGCGGATTGGCATCGAGCGCTTCTCGGCGATGGCGAAGAGGCTCGGGCTCGGCCAGCGCTTCGACCTGCCGGTCGTCTCGCAAAGCTACGGCACCATCCCCGATCCCGCCTGGAAGCAGCGCCGCTACCGGCAGGAATGGACCCAGTCCGACACGCTCAACGCGGCGATCGGCCAGGGTTATGTGATCCTGAACCCGCTCCAGCTCGCGGTGATGGCGGCGCGGGTGGCGTCGGGCCGCAACGTCCAGCCCCGGCTCGTCATGGGGCCGCATCCGGCGCCGGCGCCGCTCCCCTTCGCCGCGCGCAGCTTCGAGGCGGTGCGCTCGGGCATGACCGAGGTGGTCAACGGCCAGGGCACGGCCGGGCGCAGCCGGCTGCCCTTCCCCGACATATTGATGGCGGGCAAGACCGGCACCGCCCAGGTCCGCAACATCGGCGCCGACCGCGGCCGCGCCGGCGCTGCCTGGCGCTATCGCGACCACGGCCTGTTCATCTTCTTCGCGCCGGTCGCGGCGCCGCGCTACGCCGGCGCGGTGGTGATCGAGCACGGCCTCGGCGGCGCCCGCGCCGCAGCGCCGGTCGCCTGCGACGTGATGACCTATTTGTTCGACAAGGACCGGGCGATGGCGGCGCTGCAGCCGCTCGAGCAGCAATGGGGCGGCTCGATCGCCGAGCGGATGGCGCGCCGCACCGAGCAATGGCAGGCGCACGGGGCGGGCGCGCCGCCGACGGAGGCGGCCTGATGACGCTCGCCTTCATGCCGAAATGGCTCCGCGAGCTGCCCTGGCTGACGCTGCTGCTGGTCGTCGCCATCGCCGCTTTCTCCACGGTCGTGCTCTATTCGGCGGCCGGGGGCAGGTTGACCTGGGCGGAACCCCAGGCGATCCGCTTCCTCGTCTTCTTCGGCATGGCGCTCGCCATGTCCCGGCTCCGGCCCGACTGGATCAAGCAGGCGGCCTTTCCCGCTTATGTGATCGTGCTGCTCCTGCTGGTCGTCGTCGAGGCGATGGGGTTCGTCAGCGGGGGCGCCCAGCGCTGGATCAGCCTGGGCATCATCAACCTCCAGCCCTCCGAGCTGATGAAGCCGGTGATCGTCCTCGCCTGCGCCCATTTCTATGCCTTGCTGCCGGCGCGCGAGATTCGCGGCCGCACCGCGATCTGGCCGGCCGCCCTGATGATCGGCATCCCGGGCGGCCTGATCCTGATCCAGCCCGATCTCGGCACGGCGACGATGGTCGTGCTCGGCGGGTTGACGGTGATGTTCCTCGCCGGCCTGCCGCTCCGGCTGTTCGTCGGCGGCGCGGCCGCGCTGGCGGTGGTCGGGCCGATCGCGTTCAGCTTCCTCCACGATTACCAGCAGCAGCGCGTGCTCATCTTCATGAACCCGGAGGCCGACCCGCTCGGCGCCGGCTACCACATCACCCAGTCGAAGATCGCGATCGGCTCGGGCGGCCTCACCGGCAACGGCTATCTGCAGGGCACGCAGAGCCATTTCGCCTTCCTCCCCGAGCCCCATACCGACTTCATCTTCGCGACCATGGCCGAGGAATGGGGCCTGATGGGCGGCCTGTTCCTGATCCTCGCCTTCCTCCTGATCCTGCGCTGGGGGATGAACGTGGCGACCGAATCGAAGGACCGCTTCTCGCGGCTCGCCGCGGCCGGCCTCACGATGACCATCTTCTTCTACGTCGCCATCAACCTGATGATGGTGATGGGGCTGGCCCCGGTCGTCGGCGTGCCGCTGCCGCTCTTTTCCTATGGCGGCTCGGCGATGATGACGGTGATGATCTGCCTCGGCCTCTTGATGGCGATCGAGCGCCAGAACCGGCGCGACGCGCGGCGCGGCTGATGCCATTGCAATCGGCGGGCGGCGCCACTAGATGGCGCTGCTTCGCCTGATCGGCATGGACGCATAGCTCAGTTGGTAGAGCAGCTGACTCTTAATCAGCGGGTCCCAGGTTCGAGCCCTGGTGCGTCCACCAGATTTCCTTCGTGCACCGCGTCCCCCGGGACCCCTGACCCGAAATGGGGGCCGGCTCGAACAAGGAGATTGCAGATGCGGGTCATGGTGTTCGTGAAAGCCGCCGAGGACGGCGAAAGAAGCGTGCCTCCCACGCCGGAGGCGTTCGCGGCGATGGACCGGTTCACCGAGGAACTGGTCGAGGCCGGAATCTTCGTCGCCGCCGCCGGCCTCAAGCCCAGCGCCGAATCCAAGCGCATCGCCTTCGACGGTCCCGAGCGCACGGTCATCGACGGGCCGTTCGCCGAGGCCCGCGAGCTCGTCGCCGGCTTCTCGATCTGGGAGGTCAGGGACATGGACGAGGCCGTGGCCTGGGCGAAGCGCTGCCCCAATCCGATGCCGGGCCCGAGCGAGATCGAGATAAGGCCGTTCTACGAGGCGGCGGACCTGGCCGATTTCGTGACGCCCGAGGAGCTCGCGACGCCGCGCGACGGGGAGCGCGGAAAGCTCGGCGTCGCCTAGGCGGGAACGTAGGTCAGCCTGATCACGCCCGGTCCGATGCGGTCGCCGGCCACCAGGCGCAGCGGCGGCCGGGGGCCGGCGAAGAACTTCTTGCCGCGGCCGAGCACGACGGGATGGAGATAGAGCCGATACTCGTCGACGAGACCGAGGTCGGTGAGGGTCTGCGCCAGCTCCGGTCCGGAAACCGCAATCTCCCCATCGAGTTCCGCCTTCAGGGCGCGTATCGCCGCCTCGACATCGTCGCCGACAAGGGCGGCATTGGGGCCGACGGACTGGAGCGAGCGCGACACGACCCACTTCTTCTGGCGCCGCCACGCCGCCGCGAAATCGCGCTCCGCCGCGTCCCACTCGGGCCGGTCCTCGTCCCAATAGCGCATGACTTCGTACATGCCGCGGCCGTAGACGCTGCCGGCGAACCCGCGCACCTGCTCGATCCAGTGACGAAAGAGCACGGGATCGGGCGCGAACGCCTCGTGGTCGACATAGCCGTCCAGCGACTGGTTCATGCCGTAGACGAGCTTCGCCATGCTGCGGATTCTCCACCTGAGCCGATTTCACGCAGAAATGAAGCCGATGCAATCAGGGGAGACGCACAAGGTCCCCATTTTCCCGCAAATCAGGGGGACGGTCGCGCGACCGTCCCCCCGTGCGCGTGGATCAGACGAAGACGTAGCCGGGATCGGCCAAAGCGGCGTAATTGGGGTTGATGACATAGCCGAGGTCGGCGAACTGGGCCTCGCTCATCGCGGTGAAGTAGTTTTCGCCGTTGTTGATGTAGCCGGTCATCAGCTCGTTGTGGAACGTCTCCTCGTCCCAGTGCGATCCCGCGGTCCCCGAGCCGCCGTCCTGCTCGACGGGAATGCCCGAGCCCGATCCGCCCATGGCGATGAATTCATCGAGCGCATTCTGGCCGGTGAACAGGCCGTTGGTGACCAGCCCGAGCCGATCCCAGATCGAGCCGAAGCCGAGGCTGTGCGACATTTCGTGGAGCACGACCTCCGAGAACACCGCCAGGCCCATCGCGTTGACGTCGACGATGTCGAACTTCATCGTCGCCGTGGCGGGAAGCGAACCGGTGGTGCGGACCGCGGTCGGCCCGGCCTGCCCGAGGATGCCGCCGGAGCCGTCGATATTGCCGACCTCGGCGGTGATGTAGATGTCGTCGACCACCCTCTGGCCGCCCTTGCCGACGACGGTGACGTTCGGGATCTCGCCGATGATCAGGTCGGTCAGCCGATCCGCCGCGATCACGAAGATGTCGTGGAGCGCCTGCGTCCAGCTCGTGCCCTTGAACTCGATGGTGATGTTGAAGCCCGAGGCCGCGTCGGCCGGACCGCTGGTATAGGTCGGGAAGCTGGTGCCGCCCCCGCCGCCGCCACCGCCGCCGCCGTGCCCGCCGCCGCCCTGGGCGGACGCGATGTCCGACATGTCGATGCGGTGGGTCAGGTCGATGCCGATCAGCTCGTCGGTCGTGAACGGCAGCTCGGGCCTCAGGTCGAGCCCGCGCGGATGGGTGAGGCCGAAGCTCGCATTGTCGTCTCCGTCCAAACCAATTCTCATGAAGTCGAAACGCCCCTTGGACATGAACATACTCCCCTTATAGTAACCGGGCACGTGACCGGTCGCGGTTGTTAGTCGGCGCAAACTAACCGAACGGCCGGCCTTGGCAACCCCTTGTTTTCATTACCGTAATTACCGCAGGGCAGCGGACGGAATTTGGCGCCGGTTACCGTAATCCCCGCAGGATCCGAGGCCACGCGCCGGATTTGGCACGAGGCGCCTCCCGTCGAATTTCCGCCGCGCATTTAGGCGCTTGCGCCCTTGCGCGCGGCGGCCGGCCCTGCCTAGACTGCGCCGCAGGGGGAAATGTCCGAATGAATGCGAAGCCGCCCGCGGGAACCGCGCCGACCGGCGGCGATGCCTTCGCCGAGGCGCACCGCCGGCTGCTCGGCGACGGCACGATCCAGTTCGATCTGCCCTCCGTGAACCAGCCGCCGCCGCAGCCGGCGCCGGATTTCTCCGGCACCTTGCCCTTCCTAAAGGCCTTCTTCTGGATCGCGGTCGCCGCCATCGCCCTGTTCCTGCTCTACCTGATCGTCCAGCGGCTGACGGGCGCGCAATGGCCCTGGTGGCGGCGGGCCGAAGCCGAAGAGGAGCCGGCGGCGGCGAACTGGCGGCCCGAGGCGCGCGAGGCGCGCGGCCTGCTCGGCGAGGCGGACGCGCTCGCGGCCGAGGGCCGCTTCTCCGAGGCCGCGCGCCTGCTCCTCTTCCGCAGCATCGCAGACATCGATTCGCGCCGGCCCGACCTCGTCCGCCCGGCGCTGACCAGCCGCGACATCGCCGCCCTCGACGCGATCCCGGGCCGGCCGCGCTCGGCGTTTGGGCGAATCGCGATGCTGGTCGAGCGCAGCCTGTTCGCGGCCCGGCCGCTGGCGGCCGGCGACTGGCAGGACTGCCGCGCCGCCTATGAGGAATTCGCCTTCGCCGAAGGGTGGCGCGGATGACCGCGCCGGCGCCCCAGCCGCAGCCGTTCAACGTCAGGCTGGTGGCCGGCCTGATCGCGGCCGGGCTGACCGCGTTCGCGGCGCTGGTGCTGCTCATCGCCTACGGCAACCGGATCACGCCGGTGCGCGGCGAGGGCGCGCCCGCGCTGTCGGTCGCGGCGACCGGCTATAAGGGCCTGATCACCCTGGTCGGCCGCTTCCGCCAGACCGCGATGGTCAGCGGCGCGGATGGCCTCTCGACCGACAATCTGCTGGTCGTCCCGCTGTCGATGCGGAGCCGGCCGCAGGACGTCGCCCGGCTGCTCGAGCTGCGGCGCGATCGCGCGACCCTCCTGATCCTGCCGAAATGGCTGACCTGGCCCGATCCGTCGCACCGCGGCTGGGTGCGCGCCGTCGGGCCCGATGCCAGCATATTGACCGAAGGGCTGCTCGGCGATCAGGTCGCCATGCGCGTTTCTCCCGCCGCGGAATCGCCGGACCGGCTCGCGGCGGGCGAGGATTTCCTCGAAGGGCTCGCGGTGCCGGTGCCGGGCCATGTCCAGACGATTTCCGGCAACACGCTGACGCCGCTGGTCACCATTCCCAATGGCGACGTGCTGGTCGGCAGGCTCGGCGCTCAGCCCCATTATGTCGCCGCCGACCCGGACCTGTTCAACAATCACGGCCTCAAGCGGGCCGACCGCGCCCGCGCCGCGCTGGCGCTGATCGACGCGCTCAACTCGACCGAGGGCGGCGGCGTCGCCTTCGACCTCACCGTCAACGGCCTCGGCCAGGACAATAGCAGGAGCCTGCTGCGCACGGCGCTGGAGCCGCCCTTCCTGGCGATGACGCTGGCATTCCTGTTCGCCGCCCTGCTCGCCGGGCTGCACGGCGCCTTCCGCTTCGGGCAGGCGAGGCGGGAAGAGCGGGCGATCGCGTTCGGCAAGGCGGCTCTGGTCGAGAATAGTGCAGGTTTGATCCGGCTCGCCGGGCGCGAGACGCGACTGGGCGGCGCCTATGCCGACGTCGTCCGCCAGGACGCGGCGCGGCTCGCGGCGGCGCCGCCGGCGCTCCAGGGCGAGGCGCTCGACGCCTATCTCGACCGCCTCACCAAGGGCGACAATCCGCCGTTCAGCGCGCTCGCCGCGCGGCTTGCGGCGGCGCGCGACAAATCCGAGCTGGTCGCCGCCGCGCGCGCTCTCTTTTCATGGAAGAAGGATCTCATCCGGTGAACGTGAACGACGTCAAAGCCCTCGCCGACGGCATAAGGGAGGACGTGGCCAAGGCCATTGTCGGCCAGGACGAGGCGGTCCAGCTGCTGCTGATCGCGCTCTTCTCCTCGGGCCATGTGCTGCTGGAGGGGCCGCCCGGCACCGCCAAGACCTTCCTCGCGCAATGCTTCGCGCGGGCGCTCGGGCTCGATTTCGGGCGGATCCAGTTCACCCCGGACCTGATGCCGGGCGACATATTGGGCTCCAATCTGTTCAACTTCCAGACCAGCCAGTTCACCCTGACCCGCGGGCCGATCTTCTGCGAGCTGCTCCTCTCCGACGAGATCAACCGCACCCCGCCCAAGACCCAGGCGGCGCTGCTCGAGGCGATGCAGGAGCGTTCGGTGACGATCGACGGCGAGACCTACCGGCTGCCCGACCGCTTCATGGTGATCGCCACCCAGAATCCGATCGAGCAGCAGGGCGTCTATCCCCTCCCCGAGGCGCAGCTCGACCGCTTCCTGTTCAAGCATCTGATGGGCTATCCGACCGCCGAGGAGGAGAAGAGGATCGTCACCGGCCATGGCGCCCGCTTCGGCGCGCCGCGGCCCGAGGATTGGGGGATCGAGGCGCGGGTCAGGCCCGAGCAGCTCGCCGAGGCGATCAAGACGGTCGAGGCGATCCCGATGGTCGACGACGTCACCGATTATGTCGTCGCCCTGGTCCGCGCGACCCGCGAGGCGGCGGACCTCGAGGGCGGCGCCTCCCCGCGCGCGGCGGCCATGCTGGCCGGGGCCGCGCGCGCCCGCGCCGCGCTCGACGGCCGCGACTATGTCATCCCCGACGACGTCAAGGCGCTCGCCCCGGCGGTGCTGCGCCACCGCGTCCTCCTCTCCGCCGCCGCCGAGATCGAGGGCCGGCCGGTGGAAAGCGTGATCGCCCGCCTGATCGACGAGATCGGAGCGCCGCGTTGATCTACCCGACCCGCCGCACCGTCCTTGCCGCGGCCGCGGTCGGGCCGGCGGCGCTCGTCGTCGGCCTCGCCGCCCCGGCCTACTGGACCGGCGGGCTGGCGCTGCTCGCCCTGCTGCTCGCCCTGTGCGCCGTCGACGTGCTGGCCGGCACCGCGCTGCGCGGCGCCGAGGTCGCCTGCGAGGGGCCGCGCCGGGTCGGCGTCGGCGAGACCTTCGCGGTGACGGCGCGGGCGAGATTCCGCCGCCGCGCGCCGGCCGGCGTCGAGTTCGCGCTCGGAGTCTCGGGTCCGGTCAGCGCGCCGTTCGGCCTGAGCGCGAACGCCGAGGTCGAAAACGGCGTACCCGCCGCGGCCGTGGCGCTGCGCGCCGACCGGCGCGGCACCGGCCGGCTCGACTGCGTCTGGATCCGCTGGAGCGGGCCGCTCGGCCTCGTCTGGAAGCAAAGGCAACTGGCGGTCAACCAGCCGATCGCGATCACCCCGGACATCCGCGCGATCGGCGACAAGAGCGTGCAGATGATGAACCAGGAGGCGATGTTCGGGATCAAGGCCCAGCTCCAGGTCGGCGAGGGCGCCGAGTTCGAGGCGCTCGCCGACTATCGCCAGGGGATGGACCGCCGGGCGATCGACTGGAAAACCTCGGCCCGCCACACGATGCTGATCGCCAAGGAATACCGGACCGAGCGCAACAACAACATCGTGATGGCGATCGACGCCGGCCGGGCGATGTGCGAGCCGCTCGCCGACGTGCCGCGCGTCGACCGCGCCGTCTCGGCGGCCCTGCTCACCGCCTTCGTCGCCCTCAAGGACGGCGACCGGGTCGGCCTGTTCGCGTTCGATTCGCGGCCGCGCGCGTCGAGCCAGCCGATCTCGGGCGCGCGCGCCTTCGCGATGCTGCAGCGGGTCGCCGCCGGCATCGACTATTCGGCCAATGAAACCAATTACACGCTGGCGCTGGCGACCTTGGCGAGCGACCTCAGCCGGCGCTCGCTGGTCATCGTCTTCACCGAGTTCGCCGACACGATCAGCGCCGAGCTGATGATGACGGCGGTCGGGACACTGCTGAAGCGCCACCTCGTCCTGTTCGTGGTGCTGAAGGACGAGGAGCTCGAGGCGTTCGCCGCCGCCGACCCGGCCGGGCCGGACGACATCAGCCGGGCGGTGACCGCGGCCGCCCTGTTGCGCGAGCGGCGGCTGGTGATCACCCGGCTGCGCCATCTCGGCGTCCATGTCCTCGAAGCTTCGACGGCCGAGGCGGGCCCGGCCCTGGTCGACGCCTATCTCAACTTCAAGCGGAGGGCGCTCATATGAACGCGCCCGCCGATTCCCGCCGCTTCCGCGCCGCCCGCGAGGAGGAGTGGCGGCGGCTCGAGGAGATCCTCACCCGCTGCGAGAGGCGCTCGGTGCGCGCGCTCGACGACGAGGATCTGCTGGCGCTGCCGATCCTCTATCGCGGCGCCCTCTCCTCGCTGTCGGTCGCCCGCGAGACCTCGCTCGATCTCGAGCTGATCACTTATCTTGAGGGGCTCTGCGCGCGCGCCTATTTCTTCGTCTACGGCGTGCGCACCTCGGCCGGCAGCCGGATCGGCTCCTTCTTCGCGCGCGATTGGCCGCTCGCCGTGCAGGGCGTGTGGCGCGAGACGCTTGCCTCGCTGGCGATCACGTTGATCGGCGCGCTCGCCGGCTATCTGCTGGTCGCCGCCGATCACGGCTGGTACGACAGCTTCATCGCGCCCGGCCTCGCCAACGGCCGCGATTTCAGCGCCTCGACCGAGTTCCTGCGCGGCACGCTCTACGACACGCCGCGAGAGGGCGGCCTCGCCGCCTTCGCCACCTTCCTGTTCAACCATAACAGCCAGGTTTCGATCATGAGCTTCGCTCTGGGCTTCGCCTTCGGCCTGCCGACGGCGATGCTGCTGATCGTCAACGGCGCGACCCTGGGGGCGATCCTCGCGCTCTATGCCTCCCACGGGCTCGGCGTCGAGATGGGCGGCTGGCTGATCATCCACGGCTCGACCGAGATTTTCGCGATCGTCCTCTCCGGCGCGGCGGGCTTCAGGATCGGCTGGGCGGTGGTCTTCCCGGGCGAGGAAACGCGGCTCGACGCGGCGACGCGGGCCGGGCGAAGCGCGGCCCTGGTGATGGCCGGCGTGGTGGTGATGCTCGCGGTCGCCGGCCTGCTCGAAGGGATCGGCCGCCAGCTGATCACCGGCGACGTCACCCGTTACGCGATCGGCCTCACCATGCTCGCCTTGTGGCTCGCCTTTTTCTACCTGCCGAGGCGCGCGGACCAGAATGGCTGACCTCGCCCTCCAGCATCGCGAGGAAGCGAAGAAGCGCCGCAGCCTGGTGACTCCGGAGGGCGTCGATCTCAGCCTCAAGCTCGCCGACATGGGCCAGCGCGTCGCCGCCTTCATGATCGACCTCTTGATCATGTTCGCCATGCTGCTGGCGCTGACCCTGCTCGCCATCGCCATGGTCGCGAACTTCGGCGGGGGGCGGGCCGAGATCGCCTTCGTGATCTGGCTGCTCGGCTTCTTCATCCTTCGGAACTGCTATTTCATCCTGATGGAGATGGGGGCGCGCGCGGCGACCTTCGGCAAGCGCGCCACCGGCCTTCGCGTGGTCGCGCGCAGCGGCGAGCGGCTGACCGCCGACCGGGTCATCGCCCGCAACCTGATGCGCGAGATCGAACTCTATCTGCCGATCGCCTTCCTCTCCTACGACGCCGCCGACGGCACCGCCGGCGGCCTCACCGCCCTCGCCGGCCTCGCCTGGACCGGGCTGTTCCTGTTCTTCCCCCTCTTCAACCGCGACCGGATGCGGGTCGGCGACCTGCTCGCCGGCACCTGGGTGATTAGCGCGCCGCGCAAGAAGCTCGCCGTCGACCTGCTCGATACGGAGGCGCCGCGGGACCGCTACAGCTTCACCGAGGCGCAGCTCGACGTCTACGGCGTGTTCGAGCTGCAGACGCTCGAGCGGGTGCTGCGCGAGGGCCAGTTCGAGGCGGTCGCCACTGTCGCCTACGCGATCCGCAACAAGATCGGCGCCTTCGGCGAGCAGATGCTGGCCGACGATTACAGCTTCCTGCTCGCTTATTACGACGCGGTCCGCGCGCGGATGGAGCGCGGCCTCCTGTTCGGCAAGCGCCGGCTGGACAAATACGACCGCTAGCAGGATTCTCGTCATTCCAGCGAAAGCTGGAATCTCACTTGTCCCATCTTCCTTCGCGTCTTTGCGTGATAAAAAAGGGAGTCGGTTTTCACGCGAAGACGCAAAGAAGGAAAAGAGATTCCAGCTTCGCTGGAATGACGGGATGTTCAGCCTTAAAAAGTAGTGACAGTCGCTGTTTTTCCCGGCACCGGATTGTGGGGAGGGCCGGTCGATGCCTCTTGATGCAAAGGCGCCCCCGAGCCTCAGCTGCAAATGCGGCGCTGACCGTCCGCGACTCCGTATTCGCGATTACGGTTGGCGAAGGCCTCCAGCGCCCTGACGAATGCCGCGGAGATTTCCGCGCGCCGGCCCTGACTGAAACCCCTCAGGGTCGCTTGGGATGGAAAGGGATCATCGGCATACATTTCCCAAATGATCCCGGTCGAGTCACCCAGAATGAGGGCAACGCGTACGTCGCCCGCCCTCGTCGAGGGCGCGATCGCGGCATCGTGTTCTACAATCAGGCTTTCGAGCTCGCTCCAAGCAGGCGAACCTCGGATCAGATAATATTTGCACCCCAGCAATCTCACGACGTCTGGGCTGGGTCCCCCAGGAAAAATAGCACTACGGCCCACGATATAGATTTCGGCGATGTCCGAAGCTCGCAGTGCGCCCGCCACGTCCCCTGCGTTGAAGACTTGAGGCGCGTCGGCCTGTGGCGGACCGCCGGATGGGGCAACCGCGAAGGCCGCCAGAATGATGGCAAAGGTGGAAAGGTTCATTGTCCCTCCATTCGCGCTGAGCGTTAGCCCGGAGGCGGCAGGTTCGGCGTGTGATAGATCACGCTCGGCACGTGCACTGCTTGAACATTGTGGTCCTGGCGTGTCGGTTCCCCCAATAGAGTGGCGATAACTTGCTCGTAGTTCACGATCACCCGCCTTTCCTCGATAGTGCCATAGTCCGGGTCGTATTGCGTAAGGATGATCCGATCAACGCCATGAGCCAGCTCATGGATCAGGGCCATCGCGGGCGACATTATCCCACCCCCGGTGAGGCGGTACCCGAGGCCCGGATTCCATTCGACTTGATTGAGTTGGTTGTTGAATTGCGTCGGCGAATCTCCGGTCACGATCTTGATCGTGACCCCTGCCTGAAGCGCAGCCCACAGCAGCTGCATCGCTACGGGAGATTGCGCAAGGTACTGGAGCGCCTGGTTCACAAACGGCATGTACTGCACGTTTTCGGGTGTCCACGCCATATAATCGGCAGCGGCGGTCGGGAACATGTGATTGTCGTCCTGGGCTGCCTGCACAGTGAAGTAACCCAGGTTGGCCGTCACTACGATTGGATCGGAATCGCCGCCGGCATGGTGGAGATTGGCCACCGACCCTGAGCGGCGTGTTATGGACCCACAATGTGAACGGCTGATTCTCGATTGCCGTCAATTGGACACCGGTTTCTCTGAGGATGTGGGCCTGCACATGCACGGCATAGGCCCACTCAAAAAACTCCGGGTCGATGTCCTGAGTCAGATAATCGAAATAGTGATAACCGGCCATTCTCTCGATGGAGTGCATCCAGCCGAAATCCTGGATGAAGTGCACGAAACCCTCACCCAGAGGCGCCTCGTTCGAATGATCGTCATAATAGGAATTCTGGTCGGACCCATGCGGCTGGGTGGCATCGAGGAAACCGAGCAGCCCCGCAAGGAAATTTTCCTATTCGTCGGGGGTGAGCAGCGCGAGTTCCTCGTCGTCGATCGTTTCGCCGGTGCCCGTCAGGATAGTCTCGACGTCGTCGATGAACTCCGTGAGCGTTGTCGGATCGGGCGGCGGGTTTTCGGATACGTCGCCGAAATTCTGGCTGGGCGGAATTTGGTAGTCTTGAAATGTAATCTCGTACATTGATTGATGCCCCCTCTTCCGAATAGGCTCGGCCTATGCCGTCACCTGTTCTTCCTCCGAAACGACTGCCCGGGTCGATCTGGATCTGTCCGACAGTTAAATCTCTGACGCAAGAAGAATCAAATACTACGGGACTACTCTATTCTTCGATTGGCGCGCTCGAAGCTCGACCCGCTGGTCCGCCCGGGGTCGCCGGATTGGAGCTCCGCGTTGCCTTGATGCTGCTTGAGGACGATGCGGGACTGCCGGAGGCCGATAACGACTTCTGGCGGGCCAAATGCAGTTCGCTGTTCCTGCGCCCAGCGGTGGAGCCGATCGCCTGTTCTTACTGGCAGCGGCTTTCGTCTTTCGAGCTCGATGACGCCGCCGCTTTATCCGTCGCCTCGGCGCTGGCGGGCCGGCCGCTCGTCTATCGCAAGGGACCGGCGACCGGACGCTCGGTGAAGGGCGATGTCGGCTTCGAGCCGCTGCCCAGGGCGCGGCGATGGCTGGCGGACATTCGCGCGCGGCGGCGGATCGAGCCCTGGCACCAGCCCTGCCCGCCTACTGCTTCGCCCGCCCGATCATGGCCCATCCCTTTTCTGACGGCAACGGCCGCTTCGCGCGGCTGATGGTTCACGCCGCGCTGGCGCGCGGGGCCGGGCTCGATCGGCCGGAGGTCGCGCTGGCGCCCGCTCTCTACCGCCGCGGCCGCGCGCTCGGCGCGGCGCTGACCGCGCTCAGCACCAGCGGCGACTGGTCCCCCTTCAACGCGGTCTTCTTCTCCGTCCTGGAAGATGCCGTCGCCCTCACCCGCGCTTTCCCGCGAAAGGCGACCGCCGAATAGGCCTCAATCCTCCCCCGCGACGATCCGTTCGGCTTGCGCGAACAGCGCCGGATCGACCTTCGCGCCCGAGGCGGCGGCGTTGTCGGCGACCTGCTCGGGGCGGCTGGCGCCGGTGATCGCCGAGGCGACGTTGGGCTCGCGCAGGACCCAGGCGAGCGCGAACCGGGCGAGGCTGAGGCCGGCCTCGGCGGCGAGCGGCTTCAGGCGCTCGACCCGCCCGAGCGTATCGGGATTGAGCCAGGCGCCGATCCAGTCGCCCATCTCCTCGCTGGCGGCGCGGCTGTCGGCCGGCGGCGGCGCGCCCGGCCGGTATTTGCCGGTCAGCACCCCTTGGGCGAGCGGCGACCAGACGATCTGCGAAATGCCGTTGGCGGCGCAGAGCGGGATCACCTCCTTCTCGGGCGCGCGCCAGAGCAATGAATATTGCGGCTGGCTCGAGACGAAGCGGGCGACGCCCGGCATGTCGATCGCGGCGCGGATCTTGTCGGCCGGCCATTCGGAAAAGCCGATCCAGCGCGCCTTGCCGCTCTCGACCGCGCGGGTCAGCGCCCGCATCGTCTCCTCGAGCGGCGTGTCGGCGTCGTAGCGGTGGCATTGGTAGAGATCGACATGGTCGGTGCGCAGCCGCGTGAGCGAGGCGTCGAGCTGCTTTTCGATCTGGGCGGCGGAAAGGCCGCGGTCGGCCTCGGTCATCGGGAAGAAGAGCTTGGTGGCGAGGATGTAGGACGAGCGCGGGCGGCCCGACAGCGCCTCGCCGAGGAAGAGCTCGGCGGCGCCGCGGCCGTATATGTTGGCGGTGTCGATGAAGTTGATCCCCTCCGCGAAGGCGCGGTCGAGGCAGGCGCGCGCCCGCTCCGCCTCGACGCCGACGCCGTAGGTGAGCCACGAGCCCAGCGAGATTTCCGACACTTCGAGGTCGCTCGCGCCCAGCTTCCTGAACTTCATCTCACTCTCCTCCCGGCACCAGCACCGCCGCGCCTTCAATCTTCCCGGCCCGCAAAAGGTCCAGCGCTTCGTTCGCACGCGACAGCGGAAATGTCGTGGTTGCCGTCCTCACCGGCAGCCGCGCCGCGACCGCGAGGAATTCGGCGCCGTCGGCGCGGGTCAGATTGGCGACCGAGAGGATCGACCGCTCGCCCCAGAGGTCGGCATAGGGAAAGCCTGGGATGTCGCTCATGTGGATGCCGCCGCAGACGACTCGGCCGCCCTTCTTCACATGCCTGAGCGCCGCGGGAACCAGCGCGCCGACCGGCGCGAACAGGATCGCCGCGTCGAGCGGTTCGGGCGGCGGGCTGTCCGAACCCTGGGCCGAGGCGCAGCCGAGCGACAGTGCGAACGCCTGCGCTTTTTCGTCGCCGGGGCGGGTGAAGGCGTGGACCCGGCGGCGGGCGACTTGCGCCAGGATATGGGCGGCGGCGCCGAACCCGTAGAGGCCGAGCGACTCCCCTTCTCCCGCGAGCCTGAGCGCGCGCCAGCCGATCAGGCCCGCGCAGAGCAAGGGCGCGGCCTCGACGTCGCCATAGGCGTCGGGGATCGGCAGGCAGAAGCGGGCGTCGGCGACGACGTGGGTGGCGAAGCCGCCGTCGCGGGTGAAGCCGGTGAAGGCCGGCTCGTCGCAGAGATTCTCGCGCCCGCTCCGGCAGAAGGGGCAGTGGCCGCAGGTCCGGCCCAGCCACGGAACGCCGACCCGTTGGTCCGTCCCGACCACCCGCCCGACGATCTCGTGACCCGGCACGATCGGCAGCGGCCCTTCGATGTCGCCGTCGACGATATGGAGATCGGTCCGGCAGATTCCGCAGGCGGCGACCTCGATCAACAGCTCGCCCGGACCCGGCTCGGGGACCGGCCGTTCCACCATCCTCAGCGGCTCGCCCGCCCGATCCAGCTGCATCGCGCGCATCATGCCGTGACTCTAACCTCCCCCGTCATTCCCGCGAAAGCGGGAATCCAGCTGGATCCCCGCTTTCGCGGGGATGACGAGGTGTGGGATGACTTGGCCGAGACACTCCATTACGCAGGCGGCATGAGCCTGCCGCCCTTGTTCGACCGCCTGCGCCTGCCCGCGATCGGCGCGCCCTTGTTCATCGTCTCCAATCCCGATCTCGTCATCGCCCAGTGCAAGGCGGGGATCGTCGGCGCCTTCCCGGCGCTGAATGCGCGGCCGCAGCCTTTGCTCGACGAATGGCTCGCCCGGATCAGCGAGGAGCTGGCCGCCTGGGACCGAGACCATCCCGACACGCCCTCGGCGCCCTATGCGGTCAACCAGATCGTCCACCGCTCCAACACCCGCCTCCAGGAGGACATGGCGAGCTGCGCCAAATATAAGGTGCCGATCGTGATCACCTCGCTGGGCGCGATCGTCGAGGTCAACCAGGCGGTTCATTCGTGGGGCGGAATCACGCTGCACGACATCATCAACGACCGCTTCGCGCGGAAAGCGGTCGAGAAAGGCGCCGACGGCATCATCGCGGTCGCCGCCGGCGCCGGCGGCCATGCCGGGCGGCTCTCGCCCTTCGCCCTCATCCAGGAGATACGCGACTGGTTCGACGGACCCTTGATCCTCTCGGGCGCGATCGCCACCGGCCGGGCGATCCTCGCCGCCCAGGCGATGGGCGCGGACCTCGGCTATATCGGCTCGCCCTTCATCGCCACCGCCGAGGCCAATGCGGCGGACGCCTACAAGCAGGGGATTTGCGACGGCCGCGCCGACGACATCGTCTATTCGAGCCTGTTCACCGGCGTCCACGGCAACTACCTCAAGGCCTCGATCGAACGCGCCGGCCTCGACCCCAACAACTTGCCGGAAGGCGACATCAAGACGATGGACTTCGGCACCGGCGACGGATCGAAAGCCAAGGCCTGGCGCGACATCTGGGGCTCGGGCCAGGGCATCGGCGCGATCAGCGAGGTGCTGCCGGCGGGCGACTATGTGGCGCGCCTGATCGCGGAATATGCCGAGGCGAGGGCGGACTTGCTCGCCAACACGAAATAGGCTCGTCACTCCCGCGAAAGCGGGAGTCCAGCTTTGGCAGGTCCGGAAGAAAGAAGCTGGATTCCCGCTTTCGCGGGAATGACGGTGCAGGGCCTATTGGCGCCGCTCCCAGCGCCAGACCAGCCCGTCCTCCGGGTCCTCGACCGCGCCGGCGAAGGCAAACCCGTTGCGCCGCAGCGCCCGGTTCGAGGGATTCTCCTCGGGCAGCGTGTGGGCGATCGGCAGCACGCCCGCCTCATCCGCGATTGCCGCAAGCAAGGCGATCATCTCGCCCGCATGGCCGCGCCCCTCAAAGCCGGGGAACGTCATGTAGGCCAACTCCGCCTCGCCATCGCGCGGCGCCGACTTGAACGCGCAGATGCCGATCGGCTCCCCGTCGAGGCGCGCCAGATAGGAGCCCCAGGGGTCGGGCCGGGGGTCCTTGGTGAGCAACGTCACGGTCTGGGCGAGAATCTCGCGCGCCGGCCCTTCCGCGCCGCCGAACGCGGGCGCCAGCTCGGCGGCGAACCGGTCCGGATCGGTGCCAGGCGCGATCGGCTCGAGCCGGAGCGTCACGCCGCCTTCTTGAGGTGCCGCCGGCCGAGCAATTCGGCGATCTGGACCGCGTTCAGCGCGGCGCCCTTGCGGAGGTTGTCGGACACGCACCAGAGCGACAGGCCGTTGTCGACGGTCGGGTCCTCGCGGACGCGGCTGACATAGGTGGCATATTCGCCGACGCATTCGACCGGGGTGACGTAGCCGCCGTCCTCGCGCTTGTCGACGAGCATGATCCCGGGCGCCTCGCGCAGGATCGCCTGCGCCTGCTTCGCCGAGATCTCCTTCTCGAACTCGATGTTGATCGCCTCCGAATGGCCGACGAAGACCGGCACTCGGACGCAGGTCGCGCTGACCCTGATCTTCGGATCGAGGATCTTCTTGGTCTCGACCACCAGTTTCCATTCCTCGCTGGTCGAGCCGTCGTCGAGGAAGTCGCCGGCATGGGGGATGACGTTGAACGCGATCTGCTTGGGGAAGACCGAGGCCTCGGCGGAATCGCCGACGAAGATGTTGCGGCTCTGCTCGAACAGTTCGTCCATGCCCTTCTTGCCGGCACCCGAGACCGACTGATAGGTGGCGACGACGACGCGTTTGATCGTCGCCGCATCGTGCAGCGGCTTCAGCGCGACCACCATCTGCGCGGTCGAGCAGTTGGGATTGGCGATGATGTTGCGCCTGGCGTAGCCGTCGATCGCCTGCGGGTTCACCTCCGGCACGATCAAGGGCACGTCCGGGTCCATCCGGAAATAGGAGCTGTTGTCGATGACGGTGCAGCCGGCCGCGGCGGCGATCGGGCCGTATTGCTTCGAGACCGCCCCGCCCGCGGAGAAGAGCGCGATGTCCCAGCCCGCGAAATCGAAATGTTCGAGGTTGCGGACCTTGAGCTGCCGGCCGGCCTCGCCGAAATCGATGACGTCGCCGGTCGAGCGCGGGCTCGCCAGCGCGGCGATCTCGTCGGCGGGAAATTCGCGCTCGGCGAGGATGTTCAGCATCTCCCGCCCGACATTGCCGGTCGCGCCGACCACGACCACCCGGTAGCCCATCTCTTTCGTCTCCGCCGAAGCCAGGTGCCGCCCCTATCGCATGATCGCGGCGGAAGCGATATGGCATGCGCGACACGGGGAACAAGGGAGGGGGCGGATGAAGCGCGCGGCGGCCTTGCTGGGCCTGTTCCTGCTGCTGCTCGGCGCGCTGGCGCTGAAGGGAAGCCTGATCACCCTCCCCGCCCCCTCGGCGGCCGGCTTCAACGCCGACCGCGCCGCCGCCCGGCTGGCCCGCATCCTCGGCGACCAAAGGCCGCACCCGGTCGACAGCGCCAATGGCGACGCGGTGCGGGCGCGCCTGGTCGCCGAGATGCGCGCGGTCGGCCTCGATCCGCGCGTCACCGACGATTTCGTCTGCAACGCGCTGCGCCGCAGCCGCGCGATCAACTGCGCCCGGGTCCGCAATCTCGTCGCGACGATCGGGCCGGCCGAAGGACGGCATGTGCTGCTCGTCTCGCATTACGATTCGACCTTCGCCGGCCCCGGCGCGGCCGACGACGGCATCGGCGTCGCCACGATGCTCGAAGTCGCCGCCAATTTGCGCGGCCATACATCGCGGCGGCCGGTGACCTTCCTGTTCAACGAGGGCGAGGAGATGGGGCTGCTCGGCGCCCGCGCCTTCCTCGCGCGCGATCCGCTCGCGGGCCGGATCGAGACCGCGATCAACCTCGAATCGCGCGGCGTCACCGGCCCGGCGATCATGTTCGAGACCAGCCGGCCGAACGGCGCCGCCATCGCCCTCTACCGCGCCGCCGCGGCCCGCCCGGTCGCCAACTCGCTCTCGACCGACCTTTACGCGCTCATTCCCAATTCGACCGACGTCGCGGTGTTCGACGCGCAGCCCTGGACGATCCTCAACTTCGCCGTGATCGGCAACGAGACCCGCTATCACAGCGCGGGCGACAATCTCGCCGCGCTCGACCGGCGCAGCCTCCAGCATATGGGCGATCAGGCGCTGGCGGCGACCGAGGCCGCCGCGGCGGGGCTGGCGCCGGCGGCGGCGGGCGAGCGGCTCTACACCGATCTCGCCGGCCGCGCCCTGGTCGTGCTGCCGCTCGGCTTCGGGCTGGTGCTGCTCGGCGTGCTGCTGCTCTTCTTCCTGGTCGAGGCGTGGCGGCGGCGCGCGCTCGGCCGGCCGCTGCTGGCGATGGCGGCGACGATGGCGGGCTCGGCCGCGTTTGCCTTTGCCGGCCACAGCGTCGTCCAGCTGTTTCGCCCGGGCGATTATTGGCGGGCCTGGCCGACGGTGACGACCAGCGCGGTCTACGCATCGGCGCTCTTCGCCGCCGTGCTCGCCTTGCTGTTCCTCGCCGGCACGCGCGAACGCACTCGCCTGCGCGTCGCCTTCTGGCTCTTGTTCACCGCGCTCGGCGCCGCGCTCTGCCTGGTCGCGCCCGGCGCGGCGATCTATTTCCTGCTGCCGCCGCTCGCCGCCGCGCTCGGCATGGCGGGACAAAGATGGTTCCTCCGCTCGGAGCGGATCGGCGCGATCCTCGCCGCCCTGCTCCTCTATCTGACCTTCGGCCCTGCGCTCGGCCTGTTCGAGGAATTGCTGAACGGCGGCCCGTTCGCGGCGTTCGCGCCTTTGGGCGCGGCGATGCTGCTGCCCGCGCTGATCGAGTTGAGGCCGCTCGTCGACCGCCTCCGGCCGGCGGCGGTCCTGATGTTTGCCGGCTGGATCGCGGCGGCGCTGGTGCCCGCCTACAGCGCCGACCGCCAGCAGCTCTTCACCATCGAATATGTCCGCGACGAGCGGGCGGGCACGGCGAGGTTCGCGGTCAACAATGACGGCGCGCCGGTGCCATATGCGGCCGCCTGGGAGCGGACCGAAATGCCCTATACGACGCGGCGGCGCTGGGCCGCGCCGGCCCCCGCTTTGCCGGTGCCGGCGCCCGCGGTGACCTTGCTCGCGCAGCATCCGGTGCCAGGCGGGCGCAAGCTGACCCTTCAGATCGCGGCCAACGGCTCGGAGAGCGTTGCGCTGATCGCGGCGCCCGATGCCCATCTCCGGGCGGCCGGCGCCGGCCTTTTCCTGCGCCGCTTCGAGCGCGGGAGGGACACGGACCGATATTATGTCCGCTGCGTCGGCCGCGGCTGCGACCGCGCGGTGCTCGACATCATCGTCGGCAGCGGCGGACCGCTTGAGCTCACCATCGTCGGCACCCGCACCGGGCTTCCCGCTGTCGCGGCGCCGCTGCTCCGCGCGCGCCCCGCCTTCGCCCGGCCGCAATACGGCCCGGACGCGACGATTGCGATCGGCCATGCGCGGTTCTAATTGGGATTAAGTGGCTGATCTCTTTCAGAACGAGCCGGCGCCGCCCGCCGCGCCGGCGGCGCCGAGCGACAACGCCCCGCTCGCCGACCGGCTGCGCCCGCGCAGCCTCGACGAGGTCGTCGGCCAGGAGCATCTGACCGGCCCGGACGGAGCGATCGGCCGGATGGTCGCGGCGGGCAAGCTCGCCTCGATGATCCTGTGGGGCCCGCCCGGCACCGGCAAGACCACGATCGCGCGGCTGCTCGCCGACGCCGTGGGGATGCGCTTCGTCGCCATCTCGGCGGTCTTCTCGGGCGTCGCGGACCTCAAGAAGGTGTTCGCCGAGGCGCGCGAGTTCGCGAAGATCGGCACCCAGACCTTGCTGTTCGTGGACGAGATCCACCGCTTCAACCGCGCCCAGCAGGACGGCTTCCTGCCCTTTGTCGAGGACGGCACCGTCGTCCTGGTCGGCGCCACCACCGAAAATCCCAGCTTCGAATTGAACGCGGCCTTGCTGTCGCGGGCGCAGGTGCTGATCCTCAACCGGCTCGACACGGCGGCGCTCTGCAAGCTGCTCGACCGCGCCGAGGCGCTGATCGGGCGGGCGCTGCCGCTGACGCCCGCCGCGCGGGACGCGCTCGTGGCGACCGCCGACGGCGACGGCCGCTTCGTCCTCAACCAGGCGGAGACCCTGTTCTCGATCGAGGTCGAGGCGCCGCTCGACCCGGCCGGGCTCGCCGCCTTGCTCCACCGCCGCGTCGCCGTCTACGACAAGGACCGCGAGGGCCATTACAACCTCATCTCGGCGCTCCACAAATCGATCCGCGGCTCCGATCCGCAAGCGGCGCTCTACTATCTCGCGCGGATGCTGACCGCGGGCGAGGAGCCGCTCTATGTGCTGAGGCGCCTGACCCGGGCCGCGGTCGAGGATGTCGGGCTCGCCGACCCCAACGCGCTGGTCCAGTGCATCGCCGCCAAGGACACCTACGATTTCCTCGGCTCGCCCGAGGGCGAGCTGGCGATCGTCCAGGCCTGCCTCTACCTCGCCACCGCGCCCAAATCGAACGCCGCCTATTTGGCCCAGAAAGGTGCCTGGCGCTCGGCCAGGGAAACCGGCTCGCTGATGCCCCCCAAGAACATTTTGAACGCGCCCACCAAGCTGATGAAGCAGATCGGCTACGGCAAGGACTACCAATACGACCACGACGCCGAGGGCGGCTTCTCCGGCGACAATTACTGGCCCGAGGAGATGGCGCCCCAGACCTTCTACACCCCGACCGACCGCGGCTTCGAAAAGCGCGTCGCCGAGCGCATCGCCTGGTGGGAGGAGCAAAGGAAGGCGAAGGGAGATGGCTGAGCCGATCGACAGCTGGGAGAAAGCGGTCGCCTTCGCGCTGACCCTGCCCGACACGATATTGTCGACGAGCTACGGCAGGCCTGCGGTCAAGGTCGCCTCGAACGGCCGCGCCTTCCTCTATACCGGCCACGAGCAGCAGTCGTCGTTCGGCGTCGGGATCGACCTCGACACGGTGGAGATCCTCAAGGAGACCGATCCCGAAACCTTCTGGCAATCGCCCCATTATGAAGGCTGGCCGGCCGTCCTGATCCGCTTCGACAGCGCCGATCCCGAACGCGTCCGCTCGGTGATCGAGCGCTCGCGCGACTGGACCGCCGCCAAGCCTCCGCCAAGGGCCCGGAAGAAGAAGTGACGCCGCACTTCGCGCGCTTCGCGGCGATCGACTGGTCGGGGGCCAAGGGCAGGCGCCACAAGGGGATCGCGGTCGCGCTCTGCGAAACCGGCGAGGCGGCGCCGGCGCTGGTCCGGCCCGGCCATGTCTGGTCGCGGAGCGAGGTGCTCGACTGGCTGATCGCCGCTGCGGCGGAGGCGCCGACCCTGTTCGGCTTCGATTTCAGCTTCGCGCCGCCGATCTTTCAGCGCGGCGAATATCTTCCGGGCGAGCCCGGCGTCCCCGCGAGCGCGCGCTTGTTCTGGGCCTATGTCGAGAGCTGCTGCGACGACGAGGATCTCGGCGCCGCCAGCTTCCTGGAAGAGGTCCATCGCCGCCATTTCTATTTCGGCATCGCCGACGGGGTGAAGGCGAACTTCATGCATTTCCGCCAGTGCGACGCGCGGCTGAACGCCCAGGGCGGACGCAAGAGCGCGAGCACCTATGACGCGATCGGCGCCGCCCAGGTCGCCAAGGCGAGCTTCGCGGGCATGCGGCTGCTCCACCGCCTCGACGGCAAGGTCCCGATCTGGCCGATGGACCCGGTCCCCGCGCAGGGCAGCGCCGTCGTCGAGATCTACACCCGGATCTATCTGCGGCGCGCCGCTCTTCGCGGTACCAAGCTCAGATCGAGGGCCGAGCTCGATCCGGCGCTGAAGGCGCTCGGCAGCGCTCCGGCGCGGCTGCGCTTCGAGCCGAACGACCACCAGACCGATGCCCTGGTCACGGCCGCCGGCATGCGGGCGCTGGCGATCGGCGAGCCCCGCGCCTTTGCCCCGAAGGGCCTCACGCCCGAGCTCGCCCGGACCGAAGGCTGGACCTTCGGAGTGCTTTGACGCATCCTTCCCCGATGTGCTCGAAGGAAGAGGGCTGCGGCCCCGATGAGATGCGGCGGGCCTTTCTGGCGGGATCGGTCGGCCTCGCGGTGACCGGCATGGCGGGCGCCGCGCTCGCCCAGCCGCCCGTGCCGGCGGCGGCGCCGCCGCCGACCCGCGTGCTCGACGATCCGGGCGCGGTCCACGGCCCGGTCACCTTCACCCATAACGGCCAGCCCGGCATCGGCGGCTATCTGGCGCGGCCGCGCGCCGAGGGGACGTACCCCGCCGTGCTGGTGATCGCGGGCAACAGGATCAGCGAGGAATATATCCCCAATACCTGCGCCGCGCTGGCGCTGGCCGGCTATGTCGGGCTCGCGCCCGACATCTTCCACATCATCCCCGCTTCGGCGCAGACGCTCCCGGAGATGCGCGCCGCCGGCGCCAACCACAATGACGGCGACGTGGTGGGCGACGTCCAGGCCGGCATCGAATATCTGCGCGGCCAGCCCTTCGTCCGGCGCGGCGGCATCGGCGCCCTGGGCTTCTGCTATGGCGGGCGGATCGCGATGCTGCTCGGCGCCCGCTCGCGCGAGGTCGACGCGGTGGTCGCCTATCATCCGGGCCCGGTCACGCAGGAGGAGATCGCCCGGCTCTCGGTGCCGGTGCAGATCCATTGCGGCACCGCCGACGGCAATGTCCCGCTGGCCCAGATCCGCGCGCTCGAAGCGATGCTGACGGCTCAGCGCACGCCGGTCGAGGTCCATCTCTACGAGGGCGCCGACCATGGCTTCCTCGCTTATACCCGGCCGCCGCGCTACGACCCCGCCGCCGGCGCCCTCTCCTGGCAGCGGACGATCGCCTTCCTCGCCGGCAAGCTGCGCTAGAGCCAGTTCTTGTCGTGGTCGCGGTGGGCGTCGGTCAGCGCGCTCCGGAAGAAGCGGTCGTAATATTCGATGTCGACATTGTGCACCTGCAGCCAGATGCCGGGCACGTGGATCGCGTCGGTATGGGCCGGAAAGCGGCCGTGCGTCTTGTAGATATATTCGCAGATGTCGCGGCAGCATTCGATCACGTCCGAGGAATAATCGCTCGCTTCCCGGAGATATTCCTTGCCGAAATCGTCCTTGTAGATCCGCCCGAACGTCGCTTCGTCCTTGTAGATGCCGTGCGGCCCGAACTTCTCGGCGATGACCGCGTCGACCGCGGCCGACATGGTCTCGTAATAAGGCGGGCAGCTCCCTTTGATCAGATGCTCGCCCTTGTGGCGGAGCCCGACCGGGTTGGCGCGGGTCTTGGCGAGCTTGGGCACCCAGGTCTGCCAGCGGATCGCGTCGATCAGCTTCCATTTCGGAGTGACGAAGTCGAAGCCGAGCATCG
The DNA here is from genome assembly GCA_035941735.1 of Allosphingosinicella sp. Lineage (GTDB taxonomy): Bacteria > Pseudomonadota > Alphaproteobacteria > Sphingomonadales > Sphingomonadaceae > Allosphingosinicella. The sequence continues at coordinate 56,424 of DASZDS010000011.1, read as the reverse complement.
GCCCGTATTGCTTGATGAACTTGGGGTCGCCGAGCATCACCGGCGGCGAGATCGCGCCGTGGATCCAGGCGCCGAGGCCCATCGCGTCGGCGATCAGGAACAGGGTCTGGACCAGGAGGTCCGCCTCGATCTGGGTGCGCATCGACGCGATCGAGCCCAGCGGCAACGGGATATCCTTGTTCAAGAAGCCGTTCTTCACCCACTTCTTGACGCCCGCCAGCTTGTAGAAGTTGCGGTCGTCGCGGATCGCCGGCCGCGCTCCCTCGGGCTGGGTCAAGAGATACATCATGCCGTTGATATACTGGTGCGAGAGGTCGACCACCGGGAACAGGATCGTCGTCCCCGGCAGGTTCGACAGGAAGCGGTTGGAATCGAGATAGGCGGGAAAGTCGCGATTGCCGTTCGGCACGTCGATGCGATGGTCGAGCAGCTGCACCTTCGCCTGGCGCGCGCGCTCGATCAGGCTCGCCGGCGCGAACGGCTCGCCGGGCGCGGGCGGCAGCTTGCGCAGGAAATAGGTGCCGGAATCGTTGATCAGGAAGAAATGGGTGCCCTGGGCGTTGTCGGGGCTGCCCGCCGTCCGGCCCGCCATGTTGACGTTGGGCTTGGACATGATCGGCTGGTTGTTGCGCGGATCGTTGAACGGCCGGTCCGGCATGGTGAGGCCGGTGCAGCCGGTCGCGGCGATCAATATCGCTTCCTCGAGCTCGGTCAGCGGCGCCCGCTCGTTCTCGCTCTTGTAGGTCATCGTCCCGGCGGAGACCTCGCTGCCGCGGCTGACCCGGTGGGTGCGCCGGTGCCAGATCGTTTCCATCAGCGGACGCTTCAGCAGCGCGTCGAGCCCGGCATGCGGGTCCTCTCTGGAATCTGTCATTGGATCCTCACAGGTCAGCGACGGGGACGGGCCGCCACGGCGCGAAGGCGGTCGCGTCGCGCGGCAGCATCGAGGCGAGCTCGGGGCAGTGGCGCAGGATCACGCTGGTCATGTTGTTCTGCTCGATCCAGTCCATGCCGACGGGCGAATAGATTTCCGGGCGGAAATCGACGGTCAGGAAGCGGTCGCTCTGCAGCCGGCGCGACGCCATCAGAATGAAGATCCTGAAAGCGGTGTCCGAGAAGCCGAAGCCCGCCGGGACCGGCTCGGCGAGCAGGCCGATCACCGTGTCGACCTGGTCGATGTCCTTGTAGAGGTCGCGCATGATCCGCACCGATTCGGGATCGTCGCTGAGCTCCTCCCAGCGCTTGATGCGGGACTTGTGGAGGCCGGCGCGGAAGCCGTTGTAGCGGGGCACGCCGCGCATCCGGGTGCGGACCAGATCGACGACGGCGAGGTCGATCCGCTCCTTTTCCCCGCCGACGCCCTCGCCGGTGCGGACGAAGTTGCGCAGCGAATGCGGGAAATTGTGCAGCACGATCGCGCCGGGATGCGAGATTCCGAACGAATAGAGCGCGTCGTCGAGGCCGAGCATGCGCATCTCGTCGTCGGTGGCGCGCCCCTGGATCTCGAGGAAGGTCCGGTCGCAGCGGCGGTGGCCGGTGCGGTGATCGTAAAAGACGTAATCGTCGGGGATCAGCGGGTGGAGCCGGTAGACGGTCGCGAAATCCTCGGTCAGGCAATAAGGCGCGCAGCCGTGGTCGGGCTTGGTCTTGGGAATGCCGACGCTCGAATCCACGTCCATCAGCCACAGGCCGAGCTTGGTCAGCCAGGCGTCCGACGGCGGGCCGTACCAATTGTTCTTGAGGGCGACGTCGATCGCCTTGGTGCCGAGGATCGCCGGAGTCCATTCGACGGTGTGGATCTTGGCGATCAATGCGGAGACGATCAGCCGGGCGGTGTGATAGATCTGTTCCTGCGGCCACAGCGGATAATTGCGCTGCAGCTCGTCGCAGAGCACGTTGTGCTCGCGCGCGAACAGGGTCTGGAGCGCGGAGATGCCGAGCCACCAGCTCTGGTTGAAGCCGGTCATCGCCATGCCGTCGACGTCCTCGGGCAGGCAGCCTTTCTCGTCCAGCCTGATCTTGGCGCCCTTGCCGCCGTCCTCGCGCAGGCTGTAGGCCTTCTTCTTGTCGGAGCCGTAAATTTCCGACCCGTCCCACCAGTGCGAGGCCTGGTTGGCGAACAGGCGCTGGGTGCCGTCGGCCGCCTTCCCGCCCGGCGCCTCCTGGTTGCCCGCGATCCGCATCTCGCGCTCGGGCGCGCCGTCGACGGTGTTCCGCCACTCGGGAAAATTGTCGGGGAGCGGCACCCGGACGTCGTTGACGCCGAGCGCGTTGCGGGCATGGTCGACCCAGTCGTGGACCTGGAACTGGATCCAGGCGCCGGCGATATTGTTGAGCGACCGCGCCGGGATGAAGGCCTTGCGCGTCATCAGCAGCTCGCTGACCACCACGGGGTTGGGCGTGCCGAAATGCTCGGGCTGGTAGTCGGCCTTGAGGTTGCGGCCGAAGGGCGTGCCGACCGCGCCCATCTCCGGCGCCGAAAGATCGTTGCAGAAACCCTCGAAGCTGCGCTGGACCCTGAGCTCCTCGTTCGGGGCCGGCGGCACCGGCCGCGCCCTGGGCGGCGCTTCGGCCGGGTTGGTGTCGATCAGATTGTCGCGGCGCAGGACGTGTCGGAACATCGCCAGGTTCAGCAGGCCCAGCGTCAGCGGCAGCTTGTCCCAATCGACGAAGCGGTTGACGATCGCATAGATGCCGCGCGCGAGGCCGCCGAAGATCCGGTTGCGCAGCGGCGGATCGTGGTGCCAGCGCGTCGCCTGGCGGTGCCCCGCGCTCGCGTCATAGGCGACCTTGCGGGCGCGGTTGAGGTTGCCGAGCGGGCGAAACTCGTCGGTCGTGTTCCAGGGATTGAAGGCGAAGCCGTCGATCGCCCGGCTGTTGGCGCGCGAGGCGGCGCAGCCGACGTCGCCCTTGCGGATGGTCAGCGTCGCGACCGGCTCGGGCGGGGACGCATCGGCCTTCCATTCGATCGCGGTGTCCTCGATCGGCGTCTTCTTGCGGTCGACGTAGCGCTGGATGCACAGTTCGAAGACGATGTCCCCCTCGGTGAGCCGCAGCGCGGCCTCCTTGGCGAGATATTCGGGATCGGTCTTCGAGGGATCGGGCGCGCCGGCGGCGCCGGGCGCCGGCCGGATCAGGAAGCGGACCGCCTGCTCCGGACCCCAGCGCATCGCGCCGCGGCTCCAATAGGTCTCGAGCGCGACGCTCCTGACCTTGCGCTTGCGCGCCTTGGCGACGTTGGCGAACATCCGGGCGGTCTCGAACAGGCCGACGGTGAAGATCAGCTTCAGCTCGCCGAGGATCCGCGACAGCCGCCCGCCCGCGGTCGCGACCGCGAACGCCACGAACTGATAGGCGTTGCGGGCGTGCGACACCGGATAATTGGTGGCGAGCAGGTCGTGCTGCTCCTTGGGCGAGACGGTGACGCGCACGGCGATGCCGCGCAGGTCCTTCCTGTAGTCGGGCTGGCCGCGATTGGCGGCGTTGGAGATGCGGACCACGCAGGGATAGGCGGCGCCCGGCTGGGCGAAGCCGGCCCGCAGATCGTCGGGCAGATCGTCGTTGAAGCGCAGCTCGGCTTCCTCGACCGCCAGCACCGCCTTGGCGTGGAAGGCGCGATCGATGCCGCCGATTCCGGCCGCCCGCCTGGCCTTGAGCTGGGCGCGCATGATGTCGGTCGCCAGCCGCTCGAACTCGCGGTGCTCGGCCTCGGCCGAGCCGCCGGAATAGGTTTCGCGCCACGCCGTCGCCATTGTCCTGCCTCCCCTCGTTCGACGCTTATTCGCCCTGGAACCGCGCCTCCAGCGCATCGACCAAAGCGGCGATCTTTCCTTCCGGTGACGGGCTGTAGTGCGGGATCGCCCAGCGCGTGATCTTGGCATCGATCACGCACGGACGGCCGGAGGCGAGCGCATCCTTGAACGCTTCCTCGAACTCGTCCTCGTCATTGACGCTATAGCCGTTGGCGCCGCAGGCCTTGGCGTAGGCGGCGAAATCGGGATTCTGGAATTCGACCAGCCCGCTGTCGTGGAATTCGGACAGCTGGTAGAGCTTGATCAGCTTGAATTCGCTGTCGTCGAAGATGATCCAAATCACCGGGATGTCGTGCTCGACCGCGGTCATCAGCTCGAACCCCGCCAGCGAATAGCAGCCATCGCCGCAGCCGACGACGACGGTCCTGTCGGGATTGGCGATCTTGACGCCGATCGCGCCGTTGGTGTGCCCCGCCATCGGCCCGAACTCCCCGGCCTTGCGGAAATGCTGCCCCTCTTCGAGCTCGACATAATAGCCGAGCCAGCACAGGTGGGCGCCGGCGTCGGCGAGCAGGATCGCGTTTTCGGGAAGCAGGCGGCCGATGATCTGCGCCATCCGGCCGGGATGGATCTTGAACGGGACGCCGAGGATCTTGCGCTCCTCATAGTCGCGGCCGTCCACCTGGGCCGGCGCCCGCGGCCCGACCTGCGGCTCCAGCGCCTTGCCGATCGCCTCCACCGCGAGCCGGGCGTCCGAGACGATCGCATGATCGGCCTTGTAGGCCTTGTCGATCTCCATCTCGGAGATGTTGACGTGGATCAGCTTGCGCCCCTCGAACAGCTTCGGCCAATAGTTGAAGGTGGCGTGCTGGTTGAAGGCGTTGCCGATCGCCAGCACGATGTCGGCCTCGAGGAACGCCTTCCAGGCGCTGGCATGGCCGCTGTCGCAGAACACGCCGATCGAAAGCGGGTGATTCTCCGAGACGATGCCCTTGCCGTCGAGCGTGGTGAGGAGGGGAATCTGGAAGCGCTCGATCAGCTGGCGGATGGCGGCGCCGGCGCCGCTGCGAATGGCGCCGAAGCCGACCAGGGCGACGACCGACTTGCCCGCGTTCATCGCCGCGGCGAGCACCTGCGCGACCTCGTCGACCCGTGCCTGATCGGGCCGCACCGGCGCGATCTCAAGCTTGAGGTCGCGATAATTGGTGACCTGGTGATCCTTGTGGGCGAGATTTCCCGGGATCGAGATGTGGACCGGGCCGGGCCGGCCCTCATAGGCGCAGTTCACCGCCGCCTCGAGGAAGTCCATCGTGTCGGCGACGTCGGTCAGGTGCCAGCTGCCCTTGCAGCACGCCTCGAACATCTTGCGGGAATCGGGCGTGCGGTTGCGGCCCGACGTCTCGTTGAGCGAGCCCTTGCCCTCCCACTCGTCGTTCGCATAGCCGGTGATCGCCAGGATCGGATAGGAATCGGACATCGCCTGGCCGAGGCCGTTGAAGAAGTTGAACGCGCCCGGCCCGGCGGTCGCCCAGCAGACGCCGAGCTTGTTCGAATACATCGCATAGCCGCAGGCCATGAACGAGGCCGCCTGCTCGTGGCGGGTGATGATGCCGCGGATCTTCTTGGATTCGTGGAGCGCCATCATCATTCCGGCCGCGGTCTCGCCGGCGCCGCCGAAGGCAGCGTCGACGCCGATGCTCTCAAGTCCCTTTACGATCGCCTCATAGACGCGCATCGGCGCACCCCCCTCGACCGAGTCTCCGCAAGTAGCGGGAAAATCAAATGCTAGCGCAGGCGGCACAGGGGCGCAAATAGAGTCTGGAACAGCGCGGAAAGATCGGGCCGCAACTAGCTGTGGATGTGCCCGAATTCATCCGATTTGGACTGAATCTCTTCATTCGCCTCTGTTTCGGCCGGCATCGGACGCCGCGCTTCGGGCGGCGGCGAGCGGCGCCGGCCGGGGCTGGACGTTGGCGGTTCGTTAGACCATTTTGAGATAGGCAAGGGCCGCCGGGTTAGCTCAGCTGGTAGAGCAACCGCCTTGTAAGCGGTAGGTCGTCGGTTCGAGTCCGACACCCGGCACCATTTTCAGGCCTTCCCGCTCAGGCGCTGCGCGGCAGGTCGCGGGTACCGTCCTTGTGGAGGACGATGATCGCGATGATCACCGCCGCGAAGATGCCGAGCGGCACCCAGTAATCGTCCTTGTTCCAGAACTGGCTCGCGTTGCCGGTCCGGGGGCCGCTCCGCTGGGCCGACGCGGCGACCGAGAGCGGCGCCGCCGACTGCGCCAGCACCGGCGCTCCGGCGGTGGCGAAGGCGATCGCGGCGGCGACGGCATATCTGGTTAAGTTCATCTCAACGCTCCCTCATCCTGGTACAGGACCCAGCGCCAATCCCCCGCCGGCGCATTTTGTTCCCGCCCCGGCGCCTGTCGAATGAGGTTGACGAGCGCGCCGCTGACCCGGCACCACCCGAGCGCAGCCGCAAGGGGAGCACGACCTGACCGATCTCGACCGCCTAGAAGCCGAAGCGATCCAGATCCTCCGCGAGGGCGTGGCCGAGGCGGAGCGGCCGGTGATGCTCTTTTCCGGCGGCAAGGACAGCTGCGTGATGCTCCATCTCGCGCGCAAGGCCTTCTTCCCGGCGCGGCCGCCCTTCCCCCTGCTCCACGTCGACACCGGCTGGAAGTTCGCCGAGCTCTACGCCCTGCGCGACGCGCTCGCCGCCGAGGCGGGGATGAGGCTGATCGTCCACCGCAACCCCGAGGCCGAGGCGCGCGGCATCAACCCGTTCGACCACGGCGCCACCCTCCATACCGCGCTGTGGAAGACCGACGGGCTCAAGCAGGCGCTCGACGCCGGCCGCTTCGACCTCGCCTTCGGCGGCGCCCGCCGCGACGAGGAGATGAGCCGGGCCAAGGAGCGGGTCTTCTCGATCCGCTCGGCCGGCCACGGCTGGGACCCGAAGCGCCAGCGCCCCGAGCTCTGGCGGCTCTGGAACACACGCCTGGGGCCGGGGGAGTCGCTGCGCGTCTTCCCGCTCTCCGACTGGACCGAGCGCGACGTCTGGAGCTACGTCGCCCGCGAGAGGCTAAAGGTCGCCTCGCTCTATTTCGCCGCCGAGCGGCCGACGGCGGAACGCGACGGCACCCTCCTCATCGTCGACGACGACCGCTTTCCCCTGGCCGCGGTCACGCGCCGCGTCCGGGTGCGCACGGTCGGCTGCTGGCCGCTCACCGGCGCCGTCGAGAGCGAGGCCGGCACGATCGAGGCGATTCTCGACGAGATGGCGCGCGACGGCACGTCGGAGCGGGTCGGGCGGCTGATCGACCGCGACCAGAAAGCCTCGATGGAGCGCAAGAAGCGCGAGGGCTATTTCTAGATGGCGGACCTGCTGCGCTTCTTGACCTGCGGCTCGGTCGACGACGGCAAGTCGACCCTGATCGGCCGGCTGCTGCACGATTGCGGCGCGGTGGCCAGCGACAGGCTCGCGGGGCTCGAGGACTTCTCCCTGCTCGCCGACGGGCTCGAGGCCGAGCGCGAGCAGGGCATCACGATCGACGTCGCCTATCTCTATTTCGCGAGCGAAAAGCGCCGCTTCATCCTCGCCGACTGCCCCGGCCACGAGCAATATACCCGCAACATGGCGACCGGCGCCTCCAATGCCGAGCTCGCTCTGGTGCTGGTCGACGCGAGCAAGGGCGTGCTGACCCAGACCCGGCGGCACAGCCGGATCGCGCGGCTGCTCGGCATCCGGCATTTCGTGCTGGCGGTGAACAAGATGGACCTCGTGGCCTTCGACCAGGCGCGGTTCGAGAGCATCCGCGAGGATTATGCGGCCTTCGCCGCGGCGATCGGCGTCGCGGAGGTGACCGCCATCCCGGTCTGCGCGCTCGACGGCGACAATGTCGCGGCGCGCTCGCCGCGCACGCCCTGGTATGAGGGGCCGCCGCTGCTCGCCTGCCTCGAAGCGGCGTCGCCGGCGGCCGAAGCGTCCCTGCCCTTCCGGATGCCGGTCCAGGCGGTGCTCCGGGACGGCGGCCGGCTCTATGCCGGCACCATCGCCGGCGGCGCGGTCCGCCCCGGCGACCGCATCGTCATCGCCCCCGCCGGCACCCCCGCCGAGGTCGCGCGGATCGTCACCATGGAGGGCGATCTCGACCATGCCGAAACCGGCCGGTCGGTCGCGATCGCGCTGACCGGCGAGGTCGATTGCTCGCGCGGCGACATGCTTGCCGCCGCCGACGCGCCGCCGCAGATCGCCGACCAGTTCGAAGCGGCGATCATCTGGATGGCCGAGGAGGAGCTGCTCCCCGGCCGCCAATATCTGCTCAAGCTCGGCACCCGGACCGTGCCGGCGAGCGTGCACGAGCCCAAATACAAGCTCGCGATCGACACGATGGAGGAGCTCGCCGCCAAGACGCTCGCGCTGAACGAGATCGGCGTCGCCAATCTCGTGACGGCGCAGCCGATCGCGTTCGAGCCCTACGAGGCGAGCCGGGCGCTGGGCGGCTTCATCCTGATCGACCGGATCGGCGGCGCGACGGTCGCGGCGGGGCTGGTCCATTTCGCGCTCCGGCGCTCGGAGAACGTCCACGAGCAGGCGCTCCAGATCACGCCGGAGCGGCGCGCCGCGCTGAAGGACCAGCGGCCGAAGCTGCTCTGGTTCACCGGCCTTTCCGGCGCCGGCAAGTCGACCATCGCCAATCTCGTCGAGGCGCGGCTGCACGCGCGCGGGCGCCACACCTTCCTGCTCGACGGCGACAATGTCCGCCTCGGGCTCAACAAGGATCTCGGCTTCACCGCCGCCGACCGCGTCGAGAATATCCGCCGCGCCGGCGAGGCGGCGAAGCTGATGATGGACGCCGGCCTGATCGTGCTCACCGCCTTCATCAGCCCGTTCCGCGCCGAGCGGGCGATGGTCCGTGAGATGGTGGGCGAGGATGCCTTCATCGAGATTTTCGTCGACACCCCGCTCGCCGAGGCCGAGCGCCGCGACACCAAGGGGCTCTACCGGAAAGCGCGCGCCGGCCGGCTCGCCAATTTCACCGGCGTCGATTCCCCCTATGAGGCGCCGCGGGAACCCGAGATTCGAATCGACACGATGGCGCTCGACGCGGACGCCGCCGCCGAGCTGATCGTCCGCTATTTGGAGGGGAATTGATGGCGAAGGAAAAGGGCGTCGAGGCCCCCGCGGTCGCGGTCGAGGAGGCGCAGGCGGCGCCGCCGACGCCGCAGCCCGGCGCCGACCAGACCCAGATCAGCGTCTCGCGGGGCTTCGGCAACTGGCTCACGCGCAACCGCTGCAGCCTCGCCTTCACCTCCTACCAGACCGGGCAATTGTTCCTGGTCGGCCGGCTGCCCAACGGCCAGGTGAGCTTCCACCAGCAGAATTACGTGCGCGCGATGGGCGTCCACGCGACCCCGGCGCGGCTCTATGTCGGCTCGCTGTTCCAGATCTGGCGGCTCGAAAACGTGCTCGCCCCGCACGAGCGCGCCAACGAGAATTTCGACCGGCTCTACGTGCCGCGCAACGCCCAGACCACCGGCGACATCGACGTCCACGAGCTCTCGGTCGACCGCGCCGGGCGGGTGATCTTCGTCAACACGAAATATTCCTGCCTCGCGACGACGAGCATCACCCACGGCTTCAAGCCCCTGTGGAAGCCGCCCTTCATCTCGCGCCTCGCCGCCGAGGACCGCTGCCATCTGAACGGCCTCGCCATGCAGGACGGCGCCCCGGCCTATGTCACCGCGGTCAGCCGCTCCGACATGATCAACGGCTGGCGCGACCGCCGCCACGAAGGCGGCGTCCTCATCGACGTGCGCGCCGACCGCATCGTCACCGACCAGCTGTCGATGCCGCACAGCCCGCGGGTCGCGGCCGACGGCGTCTACCTGCTCGATTCCGGGCGCGGCATGCTGGCGCGGGTCGATCCGGCGAGCGGCGCGCGGACCGACATCGCCTTCTGCCCGGGCTTCCTGCGCGGCCTCGCGCTGCACAACGGCCACGCGATCGCGACCGTGTCGCTGCCCCGCGACGGCGCCTTTTCGGGCCTCGCCCTCCAGGACGAGCTGAAGAAGCGCGACGGCGAGCCCTGGTGCGGCGTCTGCCTCGTCGACCTGCGCTCAGGCGACCTCGTCGACTGGATCCGCCTCAATGGCGCGATCAAGGAATTGTTCGACGTCGCCGTCATCCCCGACGTGCTCTGCCCGATGGCGCTCGGCGTCCAGTCGCCCGACATCCAGAGCCTGATCTCGTTCGAACCCGAATTCGGCGCCCTTGAGCCGCCGGCGGCACCGGCATAAGCGAGAACGCTGCGTCATCCTGACGAAAGTCAGGACCCATGAACACGGAAATCGAGAACTCACTCAAGCCGTGTTCATGGATCCCGGATCAAGTCCGGGATGACGTGGAAGGCGTCAGTCCAGCACGAAGTCGCGGAACCAGCGCAGGCGAATCTGGCGGCCGTCGGGCGTGAAGCCGATCAGGTGGAAGCGCGTCTGCGGCCAGTAGGGAATGCGCTGGATGCTGGCGAGCTCGCGCGATTCGAGGATGCCGCCGACGCCCGCGACCCGCTCGCCCGGATGCGCGGCCGCCCAGGCTTCGAGGATCGCGAGCGCGCGGGGAAACAGCGCGCCGCCGACATGGGACCGCCGGTGGTCGGGATCGACCGAGCCGCGCAGCATCGCGACGCGGGCGCGAACCCGCTCGAACAGGCCGATCGAGGCGGTGACGACGCCCACCATCCGGCCTTCGCTATAGGCGGCCAGCACCACCTCCTTGGCGCGCTCCTCGGGATTCACCTCGGCCGGCAGATTGCCGAGCCGCCGCCAGAAGGCGGCGGCGTCGCGCTCGATCCCCGCATCGCCGGTCTGCCACGCGTTGCGCACCTCGATGCCCGGCGGCGGTCCCGCGGGGACGGCCGGGAGCGGCGGCGGCGGGGGTCCCTCCTCGTAACGGAAGTCCTCGAACCAGCGGACCCGGATCTGGCGGCCGTGCTGGTCGTAGCCGACCACTTCCAGCTCCGATTCCGGCCAGACCGGCAGCCGGGTGAAATCGCCCCATTCGCCGCGATCGACGAAGACGATGCCGCCGGCGAGCTTCTCCTCGGGATGCGCGCGCGCCCAGCTCCACAGCGCCTCGCGGCTCGGCACCGACAGCGAGAGCTGAGCGTGGCCGCGCCGGAATTCGGGCGCGGTGGCGCCGCGGATGATGGCGAAGCGGGCGCGCAGGAAATCGATGTCGCCGATCGTCGCGGTGGCGATCGCGGCCAGTTGCCCGTCCTTGTAGGAGGCGGCGATCAGCTCCTTGGCGCGCTGGCGGGGGTCGACGTCTTCGGGCAGCAGATCGTGCCGCCTCCACATCTCGATCGCGTCGGCCTCGATTCGCGGATCGTCGCGCCGCCAGGCGACGCGCACGTCGAAGCCGAAGGGCGCCTTCTCCCCGCTCAGAAGCGGATCCGCACGCCCGCCCGGCCCTGGATGCCGTCGCGGTCGCCGACGAAGTCATATTCGCCGCGGATGAACGCCTCGACATTGCCCGACCGCAGGGTCGCGCCCGCGCTCAGCTCGCCGAACGTGCCCGGCGCCGATTCCTCGAGAATGATCGAATTGCCCAGCGTGAAATTGTTGCGGACATCGCCTTCGAACTCGTCGACCGCGGCGATGCCGACATAGGGCGACAGCGTGCTGTGCGCGCCGACCGGCAGGTCGCCGCCGAAGCGGATGCCGGCGGTGCCGCGGAAGCTGTGGATGTCGTCGAACGAAACGCTCGCGCCGCCGCTGGTATAATCGTCGATGTCGACATTGACCCAGGAGAGGCTCACCGCCGGCTCGATGAAGGCGCGGCCCATATTGTGGCGGTAGCCGGCGACGCCGCGCACGCCCCAGGCGGTGGCGTCGAACTCCGTCGCCAGGCCCGGGCCCGGATTGGCGTCGACATTGACCCAGTCGACCTTGGCGAGCGCGTTGAAGAAGAAGCCGCCCGACTGGAAGGCCAGATAGGCGCCGACGTTCATCCCATCCATGTCGAGGCCGTTGAGGCTGGCGTCGAAATCGAGGTCGGACCGCTCGGCGCCGAAGGTGATGCCGAGGATGGTGCCGCCGCTCTGATAGTCGAGGCCGGCCTGGATGCCTTCGAAATCCTGGTTGTAGCTGACGTCGAACACGGTCGTCGTGCCGCCGCTGGTGAAGCTCTGGGTGGCGTCGCGCTCGAGCTCGCCCGCGCGCAGCTGGACCCAGCCGCCGAAGCGGCCGCCGCCGGCCAGATCGGAGGTGCCGACATAGGGCGCCCCACCGTCGCGCGCCGCCTCGAGCTGCGCGGTCACCGCGTCGGCGCTGTTGTACCAGAAGTTGATCAGCGCCTCGCCGGTCATCACCGATTCGAGCACCGGCTGGTCGGGCAGGCCGACGAGCAGGAAATTGTTGTTCGGAGCGTCGAACAGCAGGCCGAGCCGCACATAGGGGTTGCTCTGCGAAACCGTTCCGAGCGCGAAGGCGGTCGAGCTGGTGCCCGTCGAGGCGTCCACCACGAGCGTGCCGACCAGATCGAGGACCGGCGGCGCGAGCAGGATGACGTCGAGCGTCGTCGCGCCCGTCGCCGCGCCGGTGATCAGGACGTCGGCGGTCCGGCTCTGGTTGTTGGCGTCGAGCAGCAGCCGGCTGCCGGCGCTCCCGCTATAGGCGCCGAACACGTTCAGCGTGTCGCCGACGGCGCCGTCGCGCATGTCGATCCGGCCGGTGGCGGCGTTGACGAAGGATTCGAGCCCGTCGAACACGGCCGCGCCGTTGAACGAGGTGACGAGGCCGGTATTGGTGAAGAGGTCGCTGCCGGCGCCGAACAGGCTGGTGCCGATCGCGTCGAACGTGCCGGCATTGTTGACCCGGTCGGCATTGCCGGTGAGGTCGATGGCGCCGCGGATCGTGCCGCCGGCGATCACGTTCACCGTCGCCGCGCCGCCATTGGCCTGGACCTCGAAGCCGTTGATCGCCTGGACGAGGCCGCGGACCGTGATCGTGCTGGTGGTGGCCGAGGTGACGAAGATCGCATCGGACGTGGCGCCGGTCGTGCCGACGTTCACCGCATCCACGGTGACGAAGCCGAGGGCGCTCGTCGCGACGATGCCGCGCGCATTGGCGCCGCTGGTGGCGACGCTGCCGGTGCTGAAGATCTCGACGTCGCCGCCCTGGGCGGTGGCGACGATGCCGTCGGCGCCGGCGCTGCTGGTGGTGACGCTGCCGCTGGTGATGCTGACGCCGCCGTTCGGCCCGAGCACCTCGGCGGCGCCGGGGGCGTCCGCGCCGCCGCCGCCCGGAGCGCCCGTTTCGAGCGCGAAGATGCCGATCGAGCCGGCGCCGGTGGTGGTGACGGTGCCCGAGCTGATCGTCACCCGGCCGGCGGCGGTCGCGGAGATGCCGATCGCGTTGGCGCCGGTGGTGCTCACCGTCGTGCTGGTGACGGTGGCGTTGCCGGTGGCGTTGGCGAGGATGCCGGTGCTGCCGTTGCCCGAGGTGGTGACGCTGGTGCTGGTGACGACGGCATTGCCGCCGACGGCGAAGGCCTGGATGCCCTCCGCATTGTTGCCGGTGGTGATCACGATGTTGCTGGTGATCGTCGCGTTGCCGCCATTGGCGAAGGCGGTGATGCCCTCGGAATCGGCGGTGCCGCCGGTGCGCACCGTCCCGGTGCTGGTGACCGTGGCGTTGCCGGTCCGGGCATAGGCATAGATGCCGTTGGCGTCGGTCCCCGAGGTGGTGACGCTGCCGCTGGTGACGACGGCGTTGCCGGCGTTGGATTCGGCGGTGACGCCGTGGCCGCGGGTGCCGGTGGTGGTGACGATGTTGCTGGTGACGGTGGCATTGCCAAGGTCCGTATGGGCGAGGATGCCGCCGCTGTCGCTGGCGCCGGTGGTGGCGACGGTGCCGGTGCTGGTCACGGTCGCGTTGCCGGCGGTCGAGCGCGCGTTGATGCCGATGCTGTTCGTGCCGGCGGTGGTGACGCTGCCGCTGGTGACGGCGACGTTGCCGGCGCCCTGGGCGAGGATTCCGACCGAAGCGGCGCCGCCGGTGCTGAGCGTGGTGCTGCCGACCGTGACGGTGCCGGTCGTGCTGAACGCGTCGATGCCGGTCGAATTGGTGCCGGTCGTCGAAAGCGTGCCGCTGGTGACGGCGACGTTGCCGGTGGTCGACTGGGCGATGATGCCGTCGGCGTCGAGGCCGGTGGTGCCGAGCGTGCCGCTGGTGACGGCGACGTTGCCGCGGCCGACCGCGACGATGCCGTCGGCATTGGCGCCGGTGGTGTTGAGCGTGGTGCTGCCGACGGTGACGGTGCCGAGCGTGCTGCGCGCGTCGATGCCGGTCGCGTCCGCGCCCGTCGTCGAAAGCGTGCCGCTGGTCACTCCCGTGTTGCCCGTCGTCGACAGGGCGGTGATGCCGTCGGCGTCGATCCCGGTGGTGCGCAAGGTGCCGCTGGTGACCGCGACGGCGCCGGGGCCGGTGGCGACGATGCCGTCGGCGTTGAGGCCGGCGGTGGTGAGGGTCGTGCTGCCGACGGTGACCGGGCCGGTGACGCTCGTCGCCAGGATGCCGATCGAATTGTCGCCGGTGGTGCCGACGGTGCCGCTGGTGACGAGGACGTCGGTTTGCGCGTTGGCGGTGATGCCGTTGCTGCCCGCGCCGGTCGTGGTCACCGAGGTGCTGGTGATCGAGACGAAGCCGTCCTGCGAAGAGCCGAAGATGCCGGTCGAATTGGCACCCGCCGTGGTCACGATGTCGCTGGTGACGGTGACGCCCGGGCCGACCCCGATCACGCCCTGCGGACCGAAGTCGGGCAGCTGCGGGAAGGGCGGCGGCGGCCCCGGCGGCGGCGCCGGGACCGGGGTCAGCTGCATCGCGGTGATGCCGTTGGAATTGGCGCCGAGCGTGCTGACCGCGGTCGAGGTGACGACCACGTTCGTGGTGCCGTACGCCCCGATTCCGACGCTGTCATCGCCCCGCGTGTTGACCGTGCCGCTGGCGACCGTCGCGTCCCCGTTCCGCGCGTCGGCGATGATGCCGGCGCTGTCGGCGCCGGTGGTGTTGACCGCGCCGGTGCTGGTGACGTGGACGAAGCCGTCGCGCGAATAGCCGGCGATGCCGCCCGAATTGGCGCCGAGCGTGGTGACGCTGCCGCTGGCGATGGTGACGCCGATCGGCGGCGGCGCCGGCTGCGGCCCGGCCGGCCCGGCGATGTCCAGCGGCACCTCGCAAATGGAGCACTCATCAGGCTCGAAGGTCGTCTGGATGCCGGTGATTCCGGTCGAATTGGCGCCGGTGGTGCTGACCGTGCCGCTGGTGATGGCGACGTTGGTCGAGCTGAACGCGTAGATGCCGGGGCTGTCGATGCCGTGGGTGGTGACCGCGGTCGAGGTGACGGCGACGATCGGGGTCGCGGTGCCGTAATAATCGGAGCCGGCCCTGATCCCGAAGGAATCGTCGCCTTCGGTCTCGACGGTGCCGCTGGTGACGGTGATGTTGCCCTGCTCGGAATAAGCGAACAGGCCGATCGATTCCTGGCCGACGGTGTGGATCGACCCGCTGGTGATGCTGACGTCGCCGTCGGCGAGCGCGAAGATCCCGCCCGAATATTCGCCGTTGGTGACGACCGAGGTGCTGCCCACGGTCGCCGTGTCGCCGACCGCGAAGATGCCGGCCGAATGATCGCCGTCGGTGCGGATCGAGCCGCTGGTGACGGCGGCATGGTCGTTGGCGAGGACGACGATCGCGTGGCTGTATTCGTTGGTGGTGATCACCGAGGTGCTGGCGACGGTGACGTTGTCGCCGCGAGCGGTGATGCCCACCGATCCGGCGCCGTCGGTGGAGATCGACCCGCTGGTGATGCTGACGTCGCCGCCGGCGCCCGCATAGATGCCGCCGCTATAGTCGCCCGCGGCCGTGATCGCGCCGCTGGTGATCTCGACGTCGTCAAAGGCGCTGGCGACGATGCCGGTCGAATAGTCGCCATAGGTATGGACGGTGCCGCTGGTGACCTGGACCCAGCCGTTGGCGGAGCTGCCGTAGATGCCCGGGCTGTGATTGCCGTTGGTGGTCATCGAGGTGCTGTTGATGGTGACTCCCGGGCCGACGCCGATGTCGCCCTGCGCGCCGGGTGCGACGATGTCGGTCGGGACATATTCGCATTCGGGGCCCTCGCACGGCGGCGGATCGCCGTCGCTGGGCGGCGTATAATTGTCCTGGCGGGCGTGGATGCCGGGCGAAAGGTCGCCCGAGGTGACGACGCTGCCCGAGGTCACGGTCACCCGGTTCGCGCCGTAAGCGTAGATGCCGGCGCTGTTCGCGCCGCCGGTCTGGACGCTGCCGCTGTTGATGGTGACGTTGCCGTCGTCGGCGACGGCATGGATGCCGGGGCTGGTCGCGGCGCCGGTGGTGACGCCGGTGCTGGTGATGCTGATCGAGCCCTCGGGCGTGCGCGCGTTGATGCCGGTGCTGAACGTCCCGCTGGTGTGGACGGTGCCGCTGACGATGGTGACGTCGGCGACCGAGCTGGTCGCGTCGATGCCGGTGGAGCGGGTGTTGGTGGTCTCGATCGCGCCCGAGGTGATGGTGACGTTGTCGCGCGCATTGGCGGTGATGCCGTCGCTGTCGACGCCGGTGGTGTGGATCGAATCGACGGTCACCGAGACCGGACCGATCGGATTGGTGGCGACGATGCCGTCGCTATACTTGCCGGAAGTGCTGATCGTGCCGGCATCGACCGTCACCTGCGGCTGCGCTTCGGCGGCGGAGGTCGGGCCGGTGACGGTGGCGACGATGCCGGGGCTGTACTTGCCGGTGGTGGTGACGTCGTTGGCGAAGACGGTGGTGCCGTCGGAGCTGTCCGCGGTGATGCCGCGCGAGAAGGAGCCGGTGGTCGAGACCGAATCGGCGGCGACATAGACGGTGCCCTGGCCGGCATCGATGGAGACCCCGGGAGAGCCGCTGATCGTGGTGGAGATGCTGGTGTCGGTGGCGCCTTCGATGCGCAAGTCGGTATAGGAGCTGCTCGAGGTGACCTGGACGGTGTCGGTGACGACGACGGTGGGCTCGAGGACGACGGTGAGGTCGTCGACGACGCCGTTATAGGTGATCCCGTTCGGATAGGGGTTGCCCGAGGGCGGGCAGGTGACGGTGCCGCCGCCCGGCGGCGGCGCGCCGCATTCGTTCTGGGCCAGCGCGGCCGAAGGCAGCGCCGCATAGACGAGGATCGAGGTGCCGATCAGGAAGGCGGCGCGGCGGGCGCGGCCGGGGGCGCGGGAGACTCGGCCCCCCGTCACATCCTCGACTGTGCCGGCGAGCGGATTGGCCCCGATCATATCTGCCTCCACCGAATATCCCCAGAATCGAACGTTCTGGCTCAAAGGCGGGGCCTACCGCATTGTTACGGGCTTGCAAAGGCTTTGCGACGGGCCGGGAGGTAGTTTTTGCTCTCTGAACGGAGCCGTATTTTCGGCTCTGCTTGACCAAAATCCAAAGCGGGATATTTTAGGCCTAAAGCATTTGGAGGCGGATATGCGCATCGCATGCCTGGGGGGCGGTCCGGCCGGGCTTTATTTCGCGATCTCGATGAAGCTGCGCGATCCGGCCTGCGAGATCGACCTCTATGAGCGCAACCGCCCCGACGACACGTTCGGCTGGGGCGTGGTCTTCTCCGACCAGACGGTCGGCAATCTGATCGCCAACGATCCCGTCTCCGGCGCCGTCATCCAGGCCGAGTTCGCCCATTGGGACGATATCGAGGTCCATATCCACGGGCAGACGATCCGTTCCTCCGGCCACGGCTTCATCGGCATCGGCCGCAAGCGGCTGCTCGGCATCCTCCAGCAGCGCGCGGCCGCGCTCGGCGTCAACCTCCATTTCGAGCGGGAGGCGGGGGCCGACCTCGCCGACTGGACGGGCTACGACCTCGTCATCGCCGCCGACGGCGCCAACAGCCGCATCCGCGACCGCTACCGGGAGCATTTCGGCGTCGACATCCAGGTGCGCCGCAACAAGTTCTTCTGGTTCGGGACCGGCAAGGTGTTCGAGGCTTTCACCTTCGCCTTCGAGCGGACCGAGGCCGGCTGGGTCTGGGCCCACGCCTACCGGTTCGACGACGATCTCTCGACCTTCATCGTCGAGATGGACCCCGACACCTGGGCCGGGCTCGGCCTCGACGCCATGGACCAGCCGGCGGCGATCGCGCTCTGCGAGCGGATCTTCGCCAGATATCTCGACGGCCACGCCTTGATATCCAACGCCACCCACCTCCCCGGGCCGCAGGCGTGGCTCAACTTCCGCCGCATCGTCTGCGCCACCTGGTCCCACGAGAATCTGATCCTGCTCGGCGACGCGGCCCACACCGCCCATTTCTCGATCGGCTCGGGCACCAAGCTCGCGCTCGAGGACGCGATCAAGCTCGCCGAGGTGCTGAACCGGCCCGGCCTCACCCGCGACGCCGCGCTCGCCGAATATCAGGCCGAGCGCAACCTCGAGGTGCTCAAGCTCCAGAACAGCGCCCGCAACTCGACCGAATGGTTCGAGACGCTCGACCGCTACCTCCATTTCGAGCCGATCCAGTTCGCCTATTCGCTGCTGACCCGCTCGCAGCGCGTCAGCCACGAGAATCTGCGGCTGCGCGACAAGGCCTGGCTCGAAGGAGTCGAGCGCTGGTTCCAGAGCCGGGCGTGCGGGCACGAGGTCAACGAGCCGACGCCGCCGATGTTCGCGCCCTTCCGGCTGCGGGCGATGGAGACCGTCAATCGCGTCGTCGTCTCGCCGATGGCGATGTACTCGGCCGAGGACGGGACGCCCGGCGACTTCCATTTCGTCCATTACGGCGCCCGCGCGCAGGGCGGCGCCGGCCTCCTCTACACCGAGATGACCTGCGTCTCGGCCGAGGGCCGGATCACCCCCGGCTGCGCCGGCATGTACGCGCCCGAACATATCGAAGCCTGGCGGCGGATCGTCGCGTTCGTGCACGCCAACAGCCAGGCCAGGTTCTGCCTCCAGCTCGGCCATAGCGGCCCCAAGGGATCCACCAGGGTCGGCTGGGAAGGGTATGACGTGCCGCTCGAGACCGGCAACTGGCCGGTGATGGCCGCCTCCGACGTGCCGTGGAGCCCGGACAACCAGATTCCCCGTCCGATGACTCGGGACGACATGGACCGGGTCGTCGCGCAGTTCGTGGCGTCGGTGCGGATGGGCGAGGAAGCCGGCTTCGACATGGTCGAGCTTCACGCCGCCCACGGCTATCTGCTGTCGAGCTTCATCACCCCGCTCGCCAACA
Organism: Allosphingosinicella sp.; assembly: GCA_035941735.1. Classification (GTDB taxonomy): domain Bacteria; phylum Pseudomonadota; class Alphaproteobacteria; order Sphingomonadales; family Sphingomonadaceae; genus Allosphingosinicella. The sequence continues at coordinate 37,369 of DASZDS010000011.1, read as the reverse complement.
AGCGCGCCGACGAATATGGCGGCAGCCTCGAAAACCGGCTGCGCTTCCCGCTCGAAGTCTTCGCGGCGATGCGCGCGGCCTGGCCGGCGGACAAGCCAATGTCGGTGCGGATCTCGGCCAATGACTGGATGGGCGAGCTCGGCGTCACCCCCGGCGAGGCGGTCGCGATCGGCCGCGCCTTCGCCGAAGCCGGCGCCGACCTGATCGACGTGTCCGCCGGGCAGACCTGGGCCGATTGCCAGCCTATCTACGGCCGCATGTTCCAGACCCCGTTCGCCGACCAGATCCGCAACGAAGGGCGGCTGACGACGATGGCGGTCGGCAACATCTACGAGCCCGACCATGTCAATTCGATCCTCGCCGCCGGCCGCGCCGATCTGGTCGCGCTCGCCCGGCCGCACCTGATCGACCCGATGTGGACGCTGCGCGCGGCGGCGCAGCAGGACTATCGCCGGGTCGCGGTGCCGCCGCCCTATCTCGGCGGCATGGCCCAGCTCGCCCGCAACCTGGCGCGCGAAGCGGAGCTCAAGGCATGAGGCTGGCGGGCCGCCACGCCATCGTCACCGGCGGCGGCACCGGCATCGGCGCCGCGATCGCCGCCGCGCTCGAAGCGGAGGGCGCGGTCGCCAGCCGCATCGGCCGGCGGCGCGGGACATTCGCCGCGGACGTCGCCGACCGGGCGCAGGTGGACGCCGCCTTCGTGGCCGCGCGCCGGGCGCATGGGCCGATCTCGATCCTGGTCAACAATGCCGGCGCGGCCGCCGGCGTGCCGTTCGCCAAGGTGACGCCCGAGCTGTGGCGGGAGATGCTCGCGGTCAATCTCGACGGCGTTTTCCACTGCTGCCAGGCGGCGCTCGCGGACCTGCTCGCCGCGGAAGCGGGGCGGATCGTGACCGTCGCATCGATGGCCGGCCTCTACGGCTTCGCTTATGCATCCCCCTATATCGCCGCCAAGCATGGCGCGGTCGGGCTGACCCGGGCGCTGGCCGCCGAATATGCCGGAACGAAGCTCAGGGTGAACGCGGTCTGCCCCGGCTTCGTCGAAACCGACATGACCGCGGCGTCGATCGCCAACATCCAGGCCAGGACCGGACGCAGCGAAGCCGAAGCGCGCGACGAGCTTGCCAGGCTCAATCCGAGCGGCCGCCTGATCCTGCCGGGAGAGGTGGCCGAAGCGGTCGTCGCCCTGATCCTGTCGGACCGGAACGGCGAGGCGGTGGAGATCGCATGACCGAAGCGCTCGCCATCCGCGAGAAGCATGACGGCGCGCTCGCCGACCGCTCGAGCGTGCGGCTGTGGCTTCGGCTGCTCTCCTGCGCGATGGCGATCGAGAAGGACGTGCAGCGGCGCTTCGCCGCCCGCGGCGCCACCCTCGCCCGCTTCGACGTGCTCGCGGCGCTCGACCGCAACCGGCAGGGGATGACGATGAGCGCGCTGTCCCGCGCCCTGCTCGTCTCCAACGGCAACGTCACCCAGCTCGTCCAGAAGCTGGCCCGGGACGGGCTGGTGAGAATGACGACCTCGCCCGCGGACCGCCGCGCCTCGATCGTCCGGCTGACGCCCAGGGGCCGCGCCGAGTTCGCCGGGCTCGCCGCCGCCCATCACGACTGGATCGACGCGCTCGTCGCGGGCATGGATGCGCGGAGCCGCGAAAATCTCTATCAGGCGCTCGGCGATCTGAAGCGCTCGATCGCGAAAGGACAGGCCGGTGGATCCTGAGACGTTTCAGCCCGGGCATTTCCGGTGGGGCTTCGCCGACGGTGTCGCCCAGGTGACGCTCGACCGCCCCGAGCGGAAGAACCCGCTGACCTTCGACTCCTACGCGGAGCTGCGCGACACCTTCCGGGCGCTGGCGTACGCGAAGGAGGTCAAGGCGGTGGTGATCGCCGGCGCCGGCGGCAATTTCAGCTCGGGCGGCGACGTCCACGAGATCATCGGGCCGCTGACCGAAATGGAACTGCCGGGCCTGCTCGCCTTCACCCGGATGACCGGCGACCTCGTCAGCGCGATGCGCGCCTGCCCCCAGCCGATCGTCGCCGCGCTGGAGGGCGTCTGCGCCGGCGCCGGCGCGATCCTGGCGATGGCCTCCGACATCCGCGTCGCGGCGCCCGATACGAAAACCGCCTTCCTGTTCACCCGCGTCGGGCTCGCCGGCTGCGACATGGGCGCCTGCGCGATCCTGCCGAGGATCATCGGCCATGGCCGGGCTGCCGAATTGCTGTTCACCGGCCGGGTGATGAGCGCCGAGGAAGGGCTCGCCTGGGGCTTCCACAACCGCCTCGCCGAGGATCCGCTCGCCGAGGCGCGGGCGCTGGCGAAGAGCCTCGCCGACGGCCCGACCTTCGCCCACGGCATCACCAAGACGCAGCTCGACAAGGAATGGGCGGTGAGCCTCGAGACCGCGCTCGAAATGGAGGCGCAGGCGCAGGCGATCTGCATGGCGACCGGCGATTTCCGGCGCGCCTTCGAAGCCTTTGCGGCCCGGCGGACGCCCGAGTTCAAGGGCGATTGATGGCCGACAGGAGCTTTCTCGACTGGCCATTTTTCGACAATTCCCACAGGGAGTTGTCAGAGAAACTTGAGAGCTGGTGCCAATCCGGGCTGGGGGCGCCGCACGGCGAGGATGTCGACGCCGAATGCCGGGCGCTGGTGAAGCGGCTCGGCGCGGGCGGCTGGCTGCGTTACTGTGTGCCGGCGGCCCATGGCGGGGTGCACGAGAGGCTCGACGTCCGTTCGCTCGCGCTGATCCGCGAAACGCTCGCGCGCCATTCGGGCCTCGCCGACTTCGCCTTCGCCATGCAGGGGCTGGGATCGGGCGCGATCAGCCTGTTCGGGACCGAAGCTCAGAAGGAATCTTATCTTCCCGCGGTGGCGAGGGGCGAGAAGATCGCGGCTTTCGCGCTGACCGAGCCCGGCTCGGGTTCCGACGTCGCCGCGATGGAGACCAGCGCCGCCGCGGCCGGCGACGCCTATCGGGTCAACGGGACCAAGGCCTATATCTCCAACGGCGGCATCGCCGATTTCTACGTCCTTTTCGCCCGCACCGGCGAGGCGCCCGGCGCCAGGGGCGTCTCGGCGTTCATCGTCGATGCCGGCAGCGCGGGGCTGGACGACGGCGAGCGCATCCGGGTGATCGCCCCGCATCCGCTCGCCACGCTCAGATTCACCGACATGCACCTGCCCGCGCACGCCTTGCTGGGCGAGCGCGGCCGCGGCTTCGCCCAGGCGATGGCGACGCTCGACGTGTTCCGCACCACCGTCGGCGCCGCCGCCCTGGGGTTTGCCCGCCGGGCGCTCGACGAGGCGACCCGCCGCGCCCTCACCCGCCGGTCGATGGGCGCGACCCTCGCCGACAATGCCATCGTCCAGGCGATGCTCGCAGAGATGGTGCTCGACGTCGATGCCTCGGCCCTGCTCGTCTACCGCGCCGCCTGGCTGCGGGACGTCAAGGAGCAGCGCAACAGCCGCGAGGCGGCGCTGGCCAAGCTTCACGCCACCGACAGCGCGCAGAAGGTGATCGACAAGGCGGTGCAGATTTTCGGCGGCCTCGGCGTCACCCACGGCGTCCCGGTCGAGAGCCTCTATCGCGAGATTCGCGCGCTCCGCATCTACGAAGGCGCCTCGGAGGTGCAGAAGATCGTCATCGCCCGCCACCATCTCGCCGGGGCGCGCGCATGAGGAGCCTGCTCCCGCCCGGCTGGCCGCGGCCCAAGGGCTATGCCAACGCCGTCTCGGCGATCGGCCGGCTGATCTTCACCGCCGGGATCATCGGCTGGGACGAGGAGGAGCGGCTGGTGGCCCCCGATCTGCCCGGCCAGCTGCGCCAGATCCTCCTGAACACGCTGGCGATCCTCGCCGAGGACGGCGCCGGGCCCGAGCATATCGTCCGGATGACCTGGTACGTGGTCGACGTGGCGGAGTATCGCGCCGCCCTCGCCGAGATCGGCGCCGTCTACAAGGCGGTCATGGGCCGCAACTATCCGGCGATGGCGGTGGTCGAGGTCGGCGCGCTGGTCGAGCCCGGCGCCCGGATCGAGATCGAAACCACCGCGGTGGTGCCCGAATGATCGACAGGTTCATCGCCGACCGGCTGCCGCCCCCGGACGCCCAGCCCGATTTCCTGTTCGACCTGCCCGGGCTCGACTATCCCGACCGCCTCAACGCCGCGGTCGAGCTGATCGACCGGCAGGATCCCGCCGCCCTCGCCGTCCTCAACGATGCCGGCGCCTGGACCTATGGCGAGATGCGGGATCTGTCCGACCGGATCGCCCGCCTGCTGGTCGAGCGGGAAGGCCTCGTCCCCGGCAACCGCGTGTTCCTGCGCGGGCCCAACAACGCGATGCTGTTCGCCTCGTGGCTCGGAGTGCTCAAGGCGGGCGGCGTGGTGGTGACGACCATGCCGATGCTGCGCCCGGGCGAGATCGCCACCATCCTCGAGCGCGCCCGCATCTCCCACGCGATCGTCGATGCCCGCTTCCGCGGCGATTTCGACGCGGCGGGCGGGGTCGGCTCGCTGCTCACCTATGAGGGCGATTCGGGCTTCGCCGATCTCGACGATGTCGCGCCGGGCTTCGCGCCGGTCGACACCGGCCGCGACGACGTCGCCCTGATCGCCTTCACCTCGGGCACGACCGGCAAGCCCAAGGGCTGCGTCCACTTCCACCGCGACATCCTCGCCCCCGCCGACAGCTTCGCGCGCCACGTCCTGAAGCCCGGCCCGGACGAGCGCTGGGCCTGCTCGGCGCCGATCGCCTTCACCTTCGGCCTCGGCATGCTCCTGATCTTCCCCTGGCGGTTCGGCGGCGCCGCGGTGACCACCGAGACGCCCGGCCCGAAGCCGCTGCTCGACGCCGTCGCCCGCCACAAGGTGACGATCCTCGCCACCGCGCCCACCGCCTACAAGGCGATGCTGCCGCTGCTCGCGGAGCATGACACCGCCAGCCTGCGCACCTGCGTCTCGGCCGGCGAGCATCTCCCCGCCGCGACCTGGCATGCCTGGCGCGACGCGACCGGGATCGGCATCGTCGACGGCATCGGCGCGACCGAGATGATGCACATCTTCATCTCCGCGTCCGGCGACGACATCCGCCCGGGCGCCACCGGCAAGGCCGTGCCCGGCTATGTCGCGACCGTGCTCGACGGCGGCGGCGAGCCGATGGCCGCCGGCACCGGCCGCCTCGCGGTCAAGGGACCGACCGGCTGCCGCTATTTCGACGACGAACGCCAGGCCGATTATGTGCAACGCGGCTGGAACGTCACCGGCGACACCTACCGCAAGGACGAAGAGGGCTATTTCTGGTATGTCGCCCGCTCCGACGACATGATCGTCTCCTCGGGCTACAACATCGCCGCGCCCGAGGTGGAGAATGCGCTCTACGGCCACGCGGCGGTGCAGGAATGCGCGGTGATCGGCGCGCCCTGCCCCGAACGCGGCCAGAAAGTGAAGGCGTTCGTCGTCCTCGCCCCCGGCTACGCGCCGGACGCGGCCACGGTCGCCGCGCTCCAGGATCATGCGAAGGCGGCGATCGCGCCCTACAAATATCCGCGCGAGATCGAATTCGTCGAGGCGCTGCCCAAGACCGCGACCGGCAAGCTCCAGCGTTTCGCGCTGAGAAATCTCTGACGCCGCCAAAGCGCCACAATTCGCCCTTCCCCCGCCGCAAATCGGAACGAGCATCCGACTCGCAAAGGGGAGTAAAATCAATGAGAAAGCTAATGATCGCGTCGCTGCTGGCGGGGCAGGTCCTTGCCCTTCAACCGGCGGCGGCGGCGGACTTCGCGGAGGCCCGGCAGCAGCAGGCCGGCGCCTTTGCCGGCTTCAGGATGCGGCTGCCGCTCGACGGCGCCCGGCGCGAGCGCCACGTCCGCGCCGGCCTGACGGTCGCGCCGACGATGCACAGCCGGACCGCCGCGGGTGAATCGCAGTGGCGCATCGGCGAGGGCTTCGAGCTCGGGATCGCCGGGCGCGCGCCGGTGCGGCTGACGCTTGGCGGCACGCCGATCAATCGCCTGGCCCAGGGTCCCTCGGGCCCCGACGGGCGCCGGGCGGGAGTCTCGACGCTGGGCTGGATCGGCATCGGCATCGGCGCCGCGGTCGTCATCGTCGTCGGCGCCGCCGCGCTCTGCGCGTCGGACCACGACTGCATTCCGTCGGAGTGAGGGCGCGATGAAGAAGCTGACGATCGCTGCGCTGCTGGGCGCGCAGCTGCTGACGGCGGCGCAGCCCGCCATGGCCGCCGAGCTGGCCGCGGCCGGCGAGCAGCGGGTGGGCGCGTTCGGGGGCCTGCGCGTTCGCCTTCCGCTCGGCGGCAATCCGCGCGAGAACCGGATTCGCGCCGGGCTGACCCTCGCGCCGACGCTGAGCAGCCGCGCGCAGGACGGCGAATCGCGGCTGCGCTTCGGGGAAGGCCTCGAGCTCGGCCTGCGCGGACGCGAACCGATCCGGCTCTCGATCGGCGGCCGGGACCTGCGGCGCCTCGGCGCGCGGGACGAAAATGACCGGGGCATTCCGACCGGGGCATGGATCGCCGGCGGCCTCGTGCTCGTGACGATCGCCGGCGTCGTCTTCATCGCGGTCGCGCTCGAGAATGCGGACGATTCCGATTGAGTCAGGCGTCCATCGCCACATAGCCCGGCGTCGCGGCGACTCGCTTCAGCCAGGCCGCGACGTTGGGCGTATCGCCGAGGCGGAAGCCGCCGCTCTCGGCGACATGGGTGTAGGCGTAGAGCGCGATGTCGGCGAGGCTGAGGCTGTCGCCGACCAGAAAGTCCCGGCCGGCGAGATGCTCGTCCATCAGCTCGAGCGCCGCCTCCCCGGCCGCGCGCTTGCCCGGCAGCTGGGCGCGCTGGGCGTCGCTGAGATTGTCGAGCCCGACCCAGCCGGTCCAGAAGCGCAGGGTCGCGACATTGGGCTCGTGATTATATTGCTCCCAGAACATCCAGCGCAGCATGTCCGCGCGCTCGAACCGGTCGCCGGGCACGAGCGCCGAGCCGTCGGCGAGATAGAAGCAGGCGGCATTGCTTTCCGGGATGAAGCGATCGCCCGCCTGGAGCACCGGGATGCGGCCGTTGGCATTGACCCCGGCGAGGAATTCGGGCGTACGCGTCTCGCCCTTCATGATGTCATATTCGCGCCGCTCGAGCGCCAGGCCGAGCAGGGCGGCGGTGAGCCGCACCTTGTAGCAATTCCCCGACGCGGCATATTCGTGAAGGATCAGCTTTTCCATGTACGCTCTCTCTTTCGTCATTCCCGCGAAAGCGGGAATCCAGCTTATCTTCTTCGCGTCCTTCGCGTCTTCGCGTGAAAAACAAGGAAGATGGTTTCACGCCAAGGCGCGAAGATCGCGAAGGAAGAAGGACAAGAGCTGGATTCCCGCTTTCGCGGGAATGAGGGAAGGGCTCGGGTGATAGCTCACCCCACCTCCAGCACGATCTTGCCGACATGGTCGCCCGCTTCCATCGCCCGGTGGGCGTCGGCCGCCTCGGCGAGCGGGAAGGTGGCGTGGATCACCGGCCTGAGCTTGCCCGCCTCGACATGCGGCCAGACGGCGCGGGCGAGCTCGTCGGCGACCAGGGTCTTGAACTCGGTCGAACGCGGCCGGAGCGTCGAGCCGGTGAGGGTCAGCCGGCGCTGCATCACCCTGGCGAGGTTGAGCTCGCCGGTCGCGCCGCGCTGGACCGCGATCGAGACGTGGCGGCCCTCGTCGGCGAGGCACTCGAGGTTGCGCGGCAGATAGTCGCCGCCGACCATGTCGAGGACGATGTGGACGCCGGCGCCGCCGGTCAGCCGCGCGACCTCCGCGACGAAGTCCCGGGTACGGTAGTTGATCGCCTCCGCCGCGCCCAGCTCGAGCGCCCGGCGGCATTTCTCGTCGCTGCCGCAGGTGACGATGATCCGAAGCCCGAACAGGTCGGCGAGCGCGATCGCCATCGTGCCGATGCCGCTGGTGCCGCCATGGACGAGCGCGATCTCGCCCTCGCTCGCATAAGCGCGCTCGAACAGATTGGTCCAGACGGTGAACAGGGTTTCCGGCATCGCCGCCGCCTCGACCATCGTCAGCGCGGCCGGGACGGGCAGGCACTGGCCGGCCGGCGCCCGCGCATATTCGGCATAGCCGCCGCCCGCGATCAGCGCGCAGACGTTCTGCCCGACCAGCTCGCCGGGCACGCCCGGCCCCGCCGCGACCACGGTGCCGGCCGCTTCGAGGCCGGGAATCGAGGGCGCCCCGGGCGGCGGCGGGTAGAGGCCGCGGCGCTGGAGCAGGTCCGGCCGGTTGACTCCGGCGGCGGCGACCCGGATCAGCACCTCGCCGGCCCCGGGCCGCGGCACCGGCCGCCGGACCGGCCGCAGCACCTCGGGGCCGCCGGGCTCGGCGGGATCGATCGCGTTCATCTCTGCGGGCAGCTTCGGCATGGCGGCGTTTTTATTGACTTGGGCGGGGCTTCGGTCAACTTTGTCGGGCCATGGACCTCGACGAGCTCTTTCCGGACAAGCCGGACGATCCGCTCAAGCTGCTGACGAAGCAGGATCTGGACCCCTTGTCGGTGGAGGAGCTGGAGGCGCGGATCGCGCTGCTCGAAGCGGAGATCGTCAGGGTGCGGGCCAAGCTCGACGCCTCGGTCAGCTTCCGCGCCAGCGCCGACGAGCTGTTCAGGAAGTGATCGCGGGCCGCCTTCTCTGCTCGGCGGCCTTGTGACCGATCGCGGCAATACTAAATTAACCATCGCGGCCCCATCGAGTATGGAGGGGACCCAAGGAGTATCGCATGCCTTCCTTCGCCCGTGACCTCGAGCAGACGCTGCACAACGCCCTCGGCGAGGCGAGCAGCCGCCGCCACGAATATGCGACGCTCGAGCATCTGCTCCTCGCCTTGATCGAGGACGTCCATGCCGGCCGGGTCATGGAAGCCTGCGGCGTCAACACCGGCGAGCTCAGGGACGCGGTCCGCCACTATCTCGACACCGAGCTCGAATCGCTGAAGGTCTCGGCCGAGACCGATCCCTCCCCCACCAGCGGCTTCCAGCGCGTCGTCCAGCGCGCCATCCTCCACGTCCAGTCCTCGGGCCGCGACGAGGTGACCGGCGCCAACGTGCTGGTCGCGCTCTTCTCCGAGCGCGAGAGCTATGCCGTCTATTTCCTCCAGCAGCAGGACATGAGCCGGCTCGACGCCGTCACCTATATCAGCCACGGCGTCGGCAAGGGCGAGGCGGTCGCCCAGCCCGCCGAGACCAAGAGCGGCGAGGAGGCCAAGCAGGAGGAGGGCAAGAAGAAGCCCGAATCGGCGCTGAAGCAGTTCACCGTCAACCTGAACGAGAAGGCCGAGGAGGGCCGGGTCGATCCGCTGATCGGCCGCGGGCCGGAGGTCGACCGCACCATCCAGATCCTCTGCCGCCGCTCCAAGAACAACCCGCTCTATGTCGGCGATCCGGGCGTCGGCAAGACCGCGATCGCGGAAGGCCTCGCGCGCAAGATCGTCGAGGGCGACGTCCCCGACGTACTCAAGCCCGCGATCATCTATTCGCTCGACATGGGCGCCCTGCTCGCCGGCACCCGCTATCGCGGCGATTTCGAGGAGCGGCTGAAGGCGGTCGTCAACGAGCTCGAGAAGCTCGCCCACGCGATCCTGTTCATCGACGAGATCCACACCGTGATCGGCGCCGGCGCCACTTCGGGCGGCGCGATGGACGCCTCGAACCTTTTGAAGCCCGCGCTCTCCAACGGCGCGATCCGCTGCATCGGCTCGACCACCTACAAGGAGTTCCGCAACCATTTCGAGAAGGACCGGGCCCTGCTCCGGCGCTTCCAGAAGATCGACATCAATGAGCCGACCGTCGAGGACACGATCAAGATCCTCGCCGGCCTGCGCTCGGCCTTCGAGGAGCATCACAGCGTCAAATACACGCCCGACGCGATCAAGTCGGCGGTCGAGCTGTCGGCGCGCTACATCTCGGACCGCAAGCTGCCCGACAAGGCGATCGACGTGATCGACGAGGTCGGCGCGATGCAGATGCTGGTCGTGCCCTCGAAGCGCAAGAAGACGATCACCGTCAAGGAGATCGAGGCGGTGATCTCGACCATGGCGCGGATTCCGGCCAAGAGCGTGTCGAGCGACGACAAGAAGGCGCTCGAGCATCTCGACCGCGATCTGAAGCGGGTCGTGTTCGGCCAGGACGAGGCGATCGACCGCCTGTCCTCGGCGATCAAGCTCGCCCGCGCGGGCCTCAGGGATCCCGACAAGCCGATCGGCTCCTACCTCTTCTCGGGGCCGACCGGCGTCGGCAAGACCGAGGTCGCCCGCCAGCTGGCCTCGATCATGGGCATCCCGCTGCAGCGCTTCGACATGAGCGAATATATGGAGCGCCACAGCGTCTCCCGCCTGATCGGCGCGCCTCCCGGCTATGTCGGCTACGACCAGGGCGGCCTCCTGACCGACGCGGTCGACCAGCATCCCCATTCGGTGCTGCTGCTCGACGAGATCGAGAAGGCGCATCCGGACCTGTTCAACATCCTCCTCCAGATCATGGACCACGGCAAGCTGACCGACCATCACGGCAAGACGGTCGATTTCCGCAACGTCATCCTGATCATGACCACCAATGCCGGCGCCGCCGACATGGCGAGCGAGGCGATCGGCTTCGGCAACGTCTCCCGGGAGGATGCCAGCGAGGAAGCGGTCAAGCGGATGTTCACGCCGGAATTCCGCAACCGGCTCGATGCGATCGTTCCGTTCGGCTATCTGCCGACCGAGATCGTCGCCCGCGTCGTCGACAAGTTCGTGCTCCAGCTCGAGCTCCAGCTCGCCGACCGCAACGTCCATATCGAGCTCGACGACGAGGCCCGCGCCTGGCTGACCGAACGCGGCTACGACAGGCTCTACGGCGCCCGGCCGATGAGCCGCCTCGTCCAGGACAAGATCAAGCAGCCGCTCGCCGAGGAATTGCTGTTCGGCAAGCTCGCCCATGGCGGCGAGGTCAAGGTCCGGATCAAGGACAATGCGCCGAGCTTCGAGATCATCCCCGCCCCGCCCAAGGCCTCGAAGAAAAAGAAGAAGGCCGCGGACAAGGCGACCGAGGCCGACCAGCCCGAGGAGCAGGCCTAGCCCCTGCCGTCATTCCCGTCCCTCCCTCCGTCATTCCCGCGAAAGCGGGAATCCATGCGGCGCTGGAGCGATTCACGAAGTCTGTCCGGACTCCCGCTTTCGCGGGAGTGACGGTAAGCGGGTAGTCGATGGTTTCGGCAAGATGGCGGCGGATTGCGTTCTGGACCCTGGTTGGCCTGGCGGCGTCGATCCTGGTCGCCTTCGCGATCTTCGAGGTCGCCAAGGCGCGCTGCTTCGCTCTCTCGGGCGAGGCCATTTGCCGGGTCGAGACGACGGCGCCGATCGTCGCGCTGACGTTCGACGACGGCCCCACCGCCGAGGGCGTGGCCTGGGCCGACGCGATCCTGCGCCGCCGCCAGGCCCGCGGCACCTTCTTCCTGATCGGCGGCGAGGTTGAACGCCGCGAAGCGCTGGTCCGCCGGCTTCTCGCCCGGGGGCACGAAATCGGCAATCACAGCTTCAGCCATGTCCGGATGATCGGCCGGTCCGCTTCCTTCTATGATTCCGAGATCGCCCGCACGGACGCCGCGCTGCGCCGCGCGGGCGTGCCGTCGCCAGGCCTGTTCAGGCCGCCCTACGGCAAGAAGCTGATCGGTCTCCCCAACGCCCTCTCGCGTCACCATTACCGGCTGATCATGTGGGACGTCGAAGATCCGCCCGGCGCCGCGACACCGCGCGCTTATGCCGAGCAGGTGGTGCGCTCGGCCCGGCCCGGCTCGATCATTCTCATGCACATCATGTACAGGGGCAATCGCGTCGCGCGCGAGGCGCTGCCGCTCGTCGTCGAGGGCCTGCAGGCGCGCGGGTTCCGGCTGGTCACGGTCAGCGAGCTGCTCCGCCACCGCCGCTGAGCTTTCCTTTGGCCGCGCGCGGGATTAGCCTCGGGCCGAGCATTTTCGGGAGCCCAGCCATGACCGACGCCCTCACCTTCTACACCAACCCGATGTCGCGCGGGCGGATCGTGCGCTGGATGCTCGAGGAGGTCGGCGAGCCCTATGAGACGATCGTGCTCGACTACGGCACGACGATGAAGGCGGCCGACTATCTCGCGATCAATCCGATGGGGAAGGTGCCCGCGATCAAACATGGCGACACGGTCGTCACCGAGGCCGCGGCGATCTGCGCCTATCTCGCCGGCGCCTTTCCGGACAAGGGGCTGGCGCCGCCGTCCCGCCACGCCCGGCGCGGGCCTTATTATCGCTGGCTGTTCTTCGCCGCCGGGCCGGTCGAGGCGGCGGTGACCGGCAAGGCGCTCGGCCTGCTCGCGCCGGCCGACAAGAAGATGATGGCGGGCTATGGCAGCTTCGAGGAAGTGATCGACACGCTCGAGCGCGCGATCACGCCGGGCCCCTATCTCTGCGGCGAGCAATTCACCGCGGCCGACCTCTATGTCGGCGCCCAGATCGGCTGGGGAATGATGTTCGGCTCGATCGACAGGCGCCCGGCCTTCGAGGATTATTTCGGCCGGCTGAAGGCGCGGCCGGCCGCGGTCCGCGCCAACGAGATCGACGACGCGCTGATCGCCGCGCAGAAGGAGGCGGCGCCGGCATGAACCGCGAGATCGAACGCGCCGCGATCGCGCTCTACGACCGCTTCACCCATGAAGGCATGGACCGGCGGGATTTCATGGCCGCCCTGACCCGGATCGCGGGCGGCGCCGGCGCGGCGAGCCTGCTGCTCGCCGGCGTCGCCTGCCATGCCGCCGCCGCGCCGCAAATCGCCCCGGACGACGCGCGGCTCATCGTCCGCGACATCGAATGGGAGGCGCGCCCGGGCCGGCACTATCGCGGCTACAGCGCCGCGCCGCGGGGCCGCGCCGGCCTTCCGCTTGTCTTCGTCATCCACGAGAATCGCGGCCTCAACGACCATATCCGCGACGTCGCCCGCCGCGCCGCGCTCGCCGGCTATGCGGCGGTCGCGCCCGACTGGCTGAGCCCCGCCGGCGGCACCCCGGCCGGCGACGAGGATCGGGCGCGCGCGATGATCGGCGCGCTCGACATGGCCGAGACGATCGCCGACGGCGCCGCGATGATCCGCTGGAACGCCTCGAGCGCGGGCGGCTCGCGCAAGGTCGGGATCCTTGGCTTCTGCTGGGGCGGCGGGCTGGTCAACCGGCTGGCGGTGGCTTCCGGGGACGCGCTCAGGGCCGCGGTGCCCTTTTACGGGCCCGCGCCCGGCCCGGCCGAGGCGGCGCGCGTCCGGGCGGCGATGCTGATCATCCTCGCCGGGCTCGACAATCGGGTGAACGGCACGGCGCGCCCCTGGGCCGAGGCGCTGCGCGCCGCCGGCAAGGACGTCACCGTCCATGAATTCGCGAACGTCGACCATGCCTTCCACAACGACACCTCGGCGATGCGCTACAACCGCGAAGCCGCGGAAGCGGCCTGGGCCGAGACGCTCGCCTTCTTCCGGCGTCATCTGCGCTGAGCCAAAGAAAAGGGCCCGGCGTTTCCGCCGGGCCCCCTCGATTCGCGGTTTCGGGCGAACCCTAGTTGCGGTTGCCGAACATCCGCAGGATGAACAGGAACAGGTTGATGAAGTCGAGATAGAGCGTCAGCGCGCCCATCACCACCGCCTTGCCGTGGAACTCGGTCCCGCTCACGTGGAAGTAGAGGCTCTTGATCTTCTGGGTGTCGTAGGCGGTGAGGCCGGCGAAGATCAGAACGCCGATCGCGCTGATCGCGAGGTCCATCGCCGGGTTTTGCAGGAAGAAGTTGATCAGCATCGCCACGATCAGGCCGAACAGGCCCATCACCAGGAAGGTGCCCATGCCGGACAGGTCCTTCTTGGTGGTGTAGCCCCACAGGCTGAGGCCGGCGAAGCCCGCCGCGGTCGCGAAGAAGGCGGTGGCGATCGAGCCGAGATCGTAGACGAAGAAGATCGTCGACAGCGAAAGGCCCATCAGCACCGCATAGGTCCAGTAGAGCAGGCGCGCGGTGCCGGTCGAGATGCGGTTGATGCCGAAGCTCATCGTGAAGACGATGGCGAGCGGCGACAGGATGATCAGCCAGGCGAGCAGGCCGCCGCCGCTGAACACCCGGAACGCGAACGAATCGACCCCGCCCCGGGCGAACAGCATCGCGACGATGCCGGTCAGGAGCACGCCCGAGGCCATGTAATTGTAGACCGAGAGCATGTGGGCGCGAAGGCCGGCGTCGAACGTGACGTCGCGGCCGATCGTGGTCGTAGGCTGAGTTGCGCCGATCCGTGGATCAGACCAGTTAGCCATGTGAAAATTCCTCCATCCCCGGCGAAATGCCGTGCGCGGAGGAATATCGGGGGAATTGCGTTCCAATTCAAGGAAAACCGGCCTGCCCCCTCAAGCCCGTCCCCTGCTCGTCATCCCCGCCCCCATCCCCGTCATCCCCGCGAAATTGAACAGGAACGTCATGTCCCCCGGACATGACTGCGGAGTGCGGGGCACTCCGCACCTGTTCAATGGGATCCAGCTTTCTTCCGAAGCAGACAGGAGAAGCTGGATTCCCGCTTTCGCGGGAATGACGATATGGGGGGTGGATGCACCGCCTGTTCGTCGCGATAAGGCCGCCGGCGGCGATCCGCGCCATCCTCCTGGGCGCGATGGGCGGGATCAGCGGCGCGCGCTGGCAGAGCGAGAGCCAGCTCCATCTCACCCTGCGCTTCGTCGGCGAGGTCGACCGCCATCGCGCCGGCGACGTCCACGCCGCCCTGGGCGCGATCCATCATGCGCCGTTCGAGATCGCGCTCAAGGGCATCGGCGCGTTCGAGCGGCGCGGCCAGGCCGAGGCGGTCTGGGCGGGGGTCGCCCCGCACCAGCCTCTGAAGGTGCTCCACAAGAAGGTCGACGCCGCCCTCACCCGGGTCGGCGTCGCGCCGGACCAGCGCGCCTTCCTGCCGCACGTCACGCTGGCCCGGCTGAAGCGCGGCTCGGGCCCGGTCGGCAATCTGCTCGAACAATCGGGCGGCCTTTCCAGCCCGCTTTTCGCGGTCGACCATTTCGCCCTGTTCGAAAGCACGCTGACGCCCGACGGCGCCGTCTACACGATGGTCGAGCGCTATCCGCTCGGCTAGGCCGCGCCGGAAAAGAGGGACAGTCCCTATTTTCCAAGTCATTGAGATTACGGCCGGGAATCGGCCTCTTTTCTCGCGCTAGGCGCCGACGGCGCTCAGCAGCCGGTCGACCATGCCGTAATAGCCGGCGCCCCAGAGCCGGACATGGGCGAGCGCGGGGAACAATTGGTAGATGGGCCGCCGCTCCTCCCAGCCGGGCTCGAGCGGGCCGTAGGCTTCCAGAAATTCCTCGGGCGGCGGCGAAAACAGGTCGAGCATCGCCAGATCGACCTCGGCGTCGCCATGATAGCAGGCGGGGTCGACCAGCCCGACCAGCCGGCCGTCCCGGACGAGGATGTTGCCGCTCCACAGATCGCCGTGCAGCAAAGCCGGACGCGGACGGGCGGGCAGCAGGTCGGAAAGCCGCGCCGCGAGCCGGTCGACGCGCTCGCGCCAGGGCCGGTCGAGCAGGCCGGCGGTGGCGACCAGCCGTTGCTCGCCCCAGAAGCGCGGCCAGTCCCCGCTCTCGCGATTGTCGAACGTCACCGTTCCGATCGCATAATCGACCGGCCAGCCGAACGTCTCGCCTTCATGGCCATGGAGCTCGCGGAGGCGCGCGCCGATATCGGCCCAGGCGCGGACGCTGAACACGCCGTCATTGTCGACATGTTCGAGCAGCAGCACGCCCTCATGTTCGCCCTCGACCATCGGCGCCGGCAGGCCGAAGCCGGCGATCGCCCGCAGCATCGCCGCTTCGACCGCGACCCCCGGGCTCTGCTTGGCGACCGAGAGTTCGCCGCCGGGCCGCCGCACCAGCAGCACCTCCGAAATGCTCTCTGCGGCCAGCCGCTCGAGCCGGTCCTCGGCGGTGCCGGTCAGCTCGGCGACGCGCTGCGAGAAGGCGCTCATTCGGTCGGGAAAAAGTGCGAATAGGGCCCGGCCTCGGCGAGCACCCGCTCGACGCTCGGCCGCGCCCTGAGCCGTTCGAGCAGCGCCAGCGCGTTGGGATAGGAGTCGCCGAACGGCGCCACCTTGTCCGCATAATGGAGGGCCGGCATCGCCGCGCAGTCGGCCAGCGTGAGCTCTTCGCCGGCCGCCCAGGTGCGGCCGCCCAGCGCGCGCTCGACCATCCCGAGCGCGGTCGCCAGCAGGGCGCGGGCCTCGGCGACTCCGAATGCGTCCTTCTGCCCGTCCGGCCGCAGCCGGTCGGCGACGATCCGCTGCATCGGGCCCTGGACGTAGAGGTCGTAGACCCGGTCCCAGAAGCGGACCTCGCGCGCCCGCTCCGGATCCACGGGCACGAATCGGACCGGCCCCGGATGATGGAGGTCGAGATAGTCGATGATGATCGACGTTTCCGCGACGACCGTGCCGCGCCCGCGGTCCTCGAGCACCGGCATCTTCGCCATCGGCCAGAGCGCGGCGAAGGCGGCGCGCGCGTCCGGATCGCCGAGATCGACCAGCCGCTGCTCGAACGGCATGCCGTTCTCGTAGAGCGCGATCAGCACCTTCCAGCAATAGGAGGAGAGCGGGTGACCGTGGAAGACGAGGCTCATCGCTTATTCTCCTTGGCCAGCGTCCCGGCGAGGCCGCGCGCGCCGGCCGTGACGTCGCGCCAGGTCGCGTCGAAATGGGCGTCGCCGCCATAATAAGGGTCGGCGACCCCCTGCCCTTCCCGCCCGGCAACATGATCCAGCAGCAGCGACACCTGCGCCCGGCTTCCGGGCGATCGCAGCGCCCGGAGGTCGGCGAGATTCTCCTCGTCGAGCGCGACGACATGGTCGAACCGGTCGAAATCCGCGCGCGTGACCTTGCGCGCGCGCAGGTGCGCGACGTCGCTGCCGTGGCGCCGCGCCGCCGCGATCGCCCGGGCGTCGGGCGGCTCGCCCGCATGCCAGCCGCCGGTACCGGCCGAATCCACCTCGACGTCGAGCCCGAGCCGATCCGCCTCCGCCCGGAACGCCGCCTCGGCGAGCGGCGAGCGGCAGATATTGCCCATGCAGACGAACAGGATCGAAACGGTCATGCGGCCCAGCCTGTGTTGCCAAAGCGCGCCGCTCTGCTAGCCAGAAGCAAAGAGAAGCACAATCGAGGGGAGAGCGATGACCGATGGAGAGGCGGCGAGGCCGCGCATCGCCGCTTATGCCTGGTACGCGCTCATCGTGCTGGTGCTGGTCTATGTCGTCAATTTCATCGACCGGCAGATCATTTCGATCCTCGCCCAGGACATCAAGCGCGACCTCCATCTCACCGACGCCCAGATCGGCTTCCTCTACGGCACCGCCTTCGCCGTCTTCTACGCGCTGTTCGGGATCCCGCTCGGGCGCTTGGCCGACAGCTGGTACCGGGGCCGGCTGATCGCGATCGGCCTCGGCCTGTGGTCGTCGATGACGATGCTGTCCGGCTTCGCCAGCAACTTCACGATGCTCGCCACCGCCCGAATCGGCGTCGGCATCGGCGAGGCGAGCGCGTCGCCGGCCGCTTATTCGATGATTTCCGATTATTTTCCGAAGGAGAAGCGCGCGACCGCGCTCTCGATCTACTCGGCCGGCCTCTATATCGGCGGCGGGCTCAGCCTGCCGATCGGCGGCCTCGTCAGCAGCCGCTGGAATGCCGCCTTCCCCGACGCCGCCGAGGCGCCGCTCGGCCTGGTCGGATGGCAGGCCGCCTTCCTTGCCGTCGGCATTCCCGGCCTGCTGCTCGCGCTGTGGGTCGTGTCGTTGCGCGAGCCCCAGCGCGGCGCCTCGGACGGCTTGCCGCAGCCGGTGGTGCAGCCCAGCGCCTGGCGCAATTTCGGACGCGAGCTGATCGCGATCCTGCCGCCGCTCACCCTGTTCAGCGTCGCCCGCATTCCCCGGGCGCTCGGCCTCAATCTGTTCGCGCTGCTCGCCGTCGCGGCGGCGGCTTATGGGCTGTTCCGGCTGACCGGCGACGGCCCGCAATGGGCCGCCTACGGCCTCGGCGTCTACGCGGTCTTCTCCTGGGTGCAGTCGCTGAAGGACCGCGATCCCGCCACCTATTGCCTGATCTGGGGCAACCGGACGGTGGTGATGCTCGCGATCGCCTTCGGCAGCATCTCGTTCATGTCCTATGCGATCAGCTTCTGGGCGCCGCCTTACGCGATCCGCACCTTCTACCTCGATCCGGACGCGCCGGCCCGGATCATGGCCGGCCTCAGGGCCAGGGACGAGGTCGCGCTGATCCTCGGCTGGGGCGCCGCCATCGCGGCGGCGACCGGCGTCATCTCGGGCGGCATCATCTCCGATCTCTGGCGCCGCCGCGATCCGCGCGGCCGCCTGTTCGTCAACATGCTCGCGGTCGTGCTGCCCGCGCCGGCGGTCTACGTCATGTTCACCACCGACAGCCTCGCCGCTTTCTACATCGCCAGCCCGTTCGCGCAGCTGTTCGGCTCGGCCTGGGTGGGCGCGGCGGTCGCCAGCCTTCAGGACGTGGTGCTGCCGCGGATGCGCGCCACCGCGGGCGCGACCTATGTGCTGGGGACGACCATGGTCGGGCTGGCGCTCGGCCCCTATTTCGCGGGAAAGATGGCCGACGTGACCCAGAGCCTCAGCGCCGGCGTGTTCTGGCTCTACGTGGTACCGCCGTTCACGCTGCTCGCGCTCTGGCTCGGATCGCGCCGCATCGCCGATCTGGAAGCGACCAAGGTCGAGCGCGCCCGCGCCGCCGGCGAGCCGGTCTAGGGCGAGGGCGCGGGCGCCGGCGCGAGCACGCCGCAGGCGATCCGCGCACCGCTATTGCCGGCCGGGTCGGTGCGGTAGTCGTCCGGGCCGGCGTGGATCACGAGCGCGGCATTGTCGGCGTCGAACAGGCCCTCGGCGCCGCCGATCGCGCCACCCTCGATCCGGAATTCGAGCCGGCCGGCGCCGCTCTCGTCGACGTCGAGATTGTCGAGATCGCCGGAATGATGGCCGTCGGGGTTGAGCTTGCCGTGCCGGCGCCCGGTCGGGTTCCAGTGCGGGCCGGCACTCTCGAAGGCCGGCCCGTCGCAGCGGCCGACGGCGTGGAGATGGACGCCGTAATGGCCGGCGGGAAGGCCCGCCGCCTGGACCCGCACCTCGATCCCGCGCCGGGTCGGCCAGGCCATCGCCCGCGCCACCAGCCGCCCGTCGGCGCGGCGCACCTCGGTGAACACCAGGCTGTCGCGGTCGAACGGCACCGGCGCCGGCTGGGTGGCGCCCTGAAGCAGGGCCAGGGCAGCAAGGATCATGATCTTCCTCCCGTCGCTCCGGCGCGCCCGCCGCGCGGCGCCCGGCCGATGCCATACCATGTCAGCCCGGCCTGCTCGACCTCTTCGGGCGGA
This sequence comes from Allosphingosinicella sp., assembly GCA_035941735.1. Classification (GTDB taxonomy): domain Bacteria; phylum Pseudomonadota; class Alphaproteobacteria; order Sphingomonadales; family Sphingomonadaceae; genus Allosphingosinicella. Next base: position 17,920 of record DASZDS010000011.1, on the reverse strand, counting down.
TAGATGCCGCGCAGGTCGACCAGCACTTTGTCGCGCATCGCGCCGGCCAGCCGGTCGAGGTCGAGCGCCCTCAGCGCGTCCCATTCGGTGACCAGCACGACCGCGTCGGCGCCGGCCGCGGCCTCATAGGGACCGGCGCAGAGCTCGACGTCGGGCATGATCGGCCGCGCCTGCTCCATGCTCTCGGGATCGTAGCCGCGCACCTTGACTCCGGCATCCTCGAGCGCCTGGACGATCGCGATCGAGGGCGCGTCGCGCATGTCGTCGGTATTGGGCTTGAAGGCGAGGCCGAGGAGGGCGACGATCTTGCCGCGCGGTTTCTCGCCGAGCGCCCGGATCACCTTGCGCCCCATCGCCCGCTTGCGCCCGTCGTTCACCTTGACCACCGCCTCGACGATCCGGAGCGGCGCGTGATGGTCCTCGGCGGTCTTCAGCAGGGCGAGCGTGTCCTTGGGAAAGCAGGAGCCGCCATAGCCGGGCCCGGCGTGGAGGAATTTGGGCCCGATCCGGCCGTCGAGGCCGATGCCGCGGGCGACGTCCTGGACGTCGGCGCCGACCGCCTCGCAGAGGTCGGCGATCTCGTTGATGAAGGTGATCTTGGTCGCGAGGAAGGCATTGGCCGCATATTTGATCAGCTCGGCGGTGCGCCGGGAGGTGAACAGGAGCGGCGCCTTGTTGAGGTAGAGCGGGCGGTAGATCTCGCGCATCACCTCGGCCGCCCGGGCGTCCTCGGCGCCGATGACGATTCGGTCCGGATGCTTGAAATCCTCGATCGCCGCGCCTTCGCGCAGGAATTCGGGGTTGGAGACGACCGCGACGCTGCTGTCCTGCGCCACCTCCTGGAGAATCCGCTCGACCTCGTCGCCGGTGCCGACCGGCACGGTCGACTTGGTGACCACCACCGCCGGGCCGTCGATCAATTCGCCGATCTCGCGCGCGGCGCCGTAGACGTAGCTGAGGTCGGCGTGGCCGTCGCCGCGGCGCGAGGGCGTGCCGACGGCGATGAAGATCGCTTCGGCCCCCCGGAGCGCCGCCGCCAGCTCGGTGGTGAAGGCGAGCCGGCCGGCGGCGACGTTGCGCGCGACCAGCTGGTCGAGGCCGGGCTCGAAGATCGGCATGACGCCGCGGTCGAGGTCGGCGATCTTGCGCGCGTCCTTGTCGACGCAGGTCACGTCGTGGCCGAAATCCGAGAAGCAGGCGCCCGAAACCAGGCCGACATAGCCCGTCCCGATGATCGCAATCCGCATGGGCCGTCCTCGCCGGTGTGAATCGGGCCCGACCTATCAAAGCCGCCGGGCGCGGACAAAAGAAAAGGGGCCGGTCCGAAGACCGGCCCCGAATTTTGGCGTCCCGCCGCCGGGGCGGCGGGCCCTTCTTACCAGCCGGAGCCGGGGCCGAAGGTGACTTCCACGCGCCGGTTCTGCGGCTCGCGGACGCCGTCTGCGGTTTCGACCAGCGGCCGGCTTTCGCCGAACGCCTCGGTCGTCATCGAGCCGTCCGGAATGCCGCGGCCGGCGAGATAGGCGCGGGTGTTGTTCGCGCGCCGCTGCGACAGGCCGACATTGTAGTCGGCCGGGCCGGACCGGTCGGCGTGACCGGCGATCACGACCTGCGCCCGACCGCACAGCTGATAGGCGGCGGCCGCGTTGTCGAGGATCCCGGCCGCTTGCGGCGTGATCTCGTCCTTGTCCCAATCGAAGAACACGATGTAGGGACCCGGCGCGCACGGCGGAGGCGGCGGCGGCGGGGGAGGAGGCGGCGGCGGCGGCGGCGGCACATAGACCGGCGGCGGCGGCGGTGGCGGAGGCGGCGGCGGCGGCGGAGCGCCGAAGTTGAAGGTGATGCCGCCGAGCAAGCTGTGCGAGCGGAACCGCGAATCCGACTCGAAGCCGCGGAAGTCGACCGTCCGGATGTTGTCGACGTTGAAGAAGCGATAGCGGACGGTGATGTCGATATTGTCGCTGATCGCCTGCCTCAGGCCGGCAACGATCTGCCACGCGAAGCGCGTGTCCGAATCGTCGACGATCGCGCCCTGGTTCGAGAAGGCGCGGACGTTGTTATAGTCGACGCGGGCGACGCCCACGCCGCCGCCGACGAAGCCGGAAACGCCGTCATCGTCGCCGAAGTCGAGCATGCCGTTGATCATGAAGCTGAGCGCGCTGGTGCGCCCGCCACCGGCCGGGAAGATGTCCGGGGTGATGTTCGAGCCGACCGGACGGCAGCCGGTCGCCGGAGTGCCCGCGGGCGACGGATTGCCCGGAACGCAGACGACCGTTTCGATGTCGTCGACTCGCGCCCGCTTGTAGGCGACTTCCGCCTCGATGCGGAACGCGCCGAGATCGTAGCCGACGAAGAGCGCCGCGTCGAAACCGTAATCGTGGTTCAGCGCGATCTGCGAGTTGGCGTTGCTCGGGATGGTCGGAGTGAGCCCGTAATCGAAATCGATATCCTCGACGATCATCCCACCGAAATCGCCCCCGACATACCAGGCGCTGTTGCGCGCAAGGGCCGGAGTTGCGAGCACGGTTGACGACAGCGCCACAACAATGGCGAGCTTCCGCATAATCTTCCCCTTTCTTCTGCGTCCCAATCGGGAACGACGTGAACTCATTACGGTAAGCGACCGTGCCGCGCAAGCGCGCTGAGGCCCATACCTGTTGCTGAAAAGCCGCAGCGCACCGAGAAGATGAACCGCAGATTACCAGCCATCCCGCAAACGATGGCGGGCTTCGCGGGTTGCACGTCCGGGGGGAAGATCAGGAATCAATCAGGCCGTGTGACTTTAATGTCGCAATGAGGGCGTCGATCGCGGTCCTCGCTTCCGCGTCAATTGTCGTTCCGCCAGAAGGACTTGGCACCGTCGCGAGGCGCGGTCCGACGACCTGCTGGCCGGCGATGACGAGGGCCGCGGCGGGCAGGCTGCCGTCGCTCCAGGCGCTTCCCGTCCAGTGCAGCCAGTAACCTGGATCAATGTTCCAGATCAGCATGCCCGGAACCGGCGCGACGAAGCGCCAGCCGCCCGCCGTCCAGCTCGCCAGCGCGCCCTCCCGGCCGGCCCAGGCGCCGGTCGCATCCGCGCCGACCAGCCAGCTCTGGCCGGGCGCGGGATCGGCGGGCGGGTCGCTGCGCGGCCCTTCCTCCACCGCGGCGTGCAGCGCGACGTCGATTCTGGTCAGCGCCTCGTTGTGAAACACTTCCTTCTGGGCCTGCCCGGGCAGGATCAAAGGCAGCGCGAGGCGCGCGCTGGTGTCGGTCATTTCTTGCTCCGCTAGCTGAGAATGAGGCGCGCCGGCCGCGACGGCGCGAAGGTTCCGATCTGCGCGACCTCGATCTGGATCGGCCCGGCCCCGCCGTCCTCGAGCCGCTCCGCCGCGCTGTAGAGATAATGCGGCTCGGCCGGGGCGGCGGTGCGCGCGAAGCCCGCGCCGGCGATCTCGAGCCGGTAGAGCTCGCGCTCCTCGCCGAGCGGGGTGTCGCTGCCGCCGGGCCAGGCCCAGCCCTGCCGGCTGCGCCGCACCCAGGCGATCAGGAGGTCGCCGTCGGGCGTTTCCTCCGCATTGAGGTGGACCGGGCTCGGCGGCTGCAGCGCGGCGCCCTCGATCGCGGCCGAGGCCGCCGCCGCGTCGGGCAGGTCGCCGATGCCGGCGGCGAGCAGGCTCGCCGTGCCGCCGAGCGATCCGGCCGGCGCTTCGAGCACGGCGAGGCTCTCCGCGTCGAGCAGGACGAACCGCTCGCCCGCTTCGTGGCCGGCGGCGGCCCATTCCGTGCCGCGCCGCCCGCGCAGCAGCCGCGACAGGCGGAAGCGGTTCGCGCCGAGCGGCTCGGCGGCGCCGAACTGGATGAGCTCGCCGCCGACCAAAGCGAGGTTGGCGCCCGCCGCCAGCGCCTCGTCGCTCCGCGCCTCGAGCCACATCGCCGCGTTGGCGAGCTCGACCTCGAGCGCGGAGACGGTGTCGAACAGGGCCGAGCCGGCGGGCGGGAGGGCGGAGTCCGCGACGCCGATCGCCGCCGGCGCCGCGGTCGCGCCGGCCGCCTGCCAGCTGCCGCCGCCGTCATAGCTCGCGCTGAGGACCGCGCGCCGCCATCCCGCCTCGCTTCCGGCCGCGGCGACGAACAGCAGCGGCTTGTTGCCGGGGCCGTCGCCGAGCGGCAGATCGAGCAGATGCACGAGCGTCGGCCCGTGCGGAAGGTCGGCCTGGCTGACCGGCTCGCCCGCGCTGGCCGCGACCGGATCCGGCAGGCCGTCCTTGCTCAGCCGGACGAGCTCGAGATCGACTCGCATCGGCCCCAGCGTGAAGCGCGCGACCTTCCACAGCCCGGCCTCGCCGGCGAGGGTGACCCGGTCGCCGGGCCTGATCGCGCAGCCGCGCCAGGAAAGCGACAGCCTGAGGCCGACGCGCCCGGCCCAGGCGGCGGCCAGGCGGAATTCGGCGAGCGCCTTGGCGCCCTCGGCGGTGAGCGCCGCCGGCAGGGCGCGGCGGTCGGCGATGCCGCCGCCCGCGCCGCGCGTCGCCCGCTGCAGCCCGGCCTGATAGTCGCGGCCGACCTCATAATAGGTCAGGCTGACCTCGTCGGGGAGGCTGCCGGCGCCGCGCCGGGTCAGCTCGCGCCGGCCATGCTCGTCGGCGGCGGCGAGCGCGGCCGCATCGTCCCCGGCCGCGGCGAGGCGAAGCAGCTGGCCGTCGTCGGCGAGCGACAGCGGAACCACGTCGGCGAGCGCCTCGATCGCCGAGCGGACGCTGTCGCCGGACGCCGCATAGCCCGCCAGCGCCGGCGTCGGGCCGGCCGCGACCGCGCCGGGCGCGAGCACCTCGGCGATCGCGCCGATCGCGACCGCGCCCGGGTCGGCCTCGACCTCGAAGGTGAGGGACGGGATCCGGTTGCCGTAATCCTCGAGCTGGAAATCCTCGAACATCGCGTAAGCGAGGCCGCGGAACGCCGGCGCCGTGCCGATCCCCTCCGCGGCGGCGATCAGCGGATCGGCCGGCTGGTCCTCGTCGCCGATATAGAGCCGGAATCCGGTCGCGCTCTTGAAGTCGCCGGCGGCGCCGCGCAGCAGCTTGCCGTCGGCCCAGATCCGCCCGACCCCCAGGATCGGGCGGGCCGACAGCGCCACCGCGAAGCTCGCCGAATAGCTGTAATTGATCGTCCTGGGCCGGCCCTTGCCGCCGCCGCTCGCGGCGCGGTGCTCGGCGAGATCGGTCGCCCAGATCATCGTGCCGGCGACCCGCATCGTCCCGAAGATGCGCGGGATCATGGCGCCGTAGGAAGAGGTCTGCACGGCGAGGTCGCCGAGCCGCGGCCCGTGGCGCGGCTTGGGCGCGAACAGGATATTCTGGTCGACATACTGGCCGGCGATGGCGCCGATCGCGCCGCCGATCGGTCCGCCGATCGCGCTTCCGACCGCGGTCAGGATCAAGGTCGCCATGTCAGTGCAGCCGCACCGCGACGACGCCGTCCTCCGGAACCCGCCAGGCCGAGAGAATCGGCCACGGAATCTCGCCCGGCACCTCGACCACGCGCCGCAGCCGTGCGTCGGCGTGCAAATAGCCGTCCGGCGTCAGGATCGCGGCGTGCAAATGCCCCGGCCGGAAGTTGACGAGCAGGATGTCGCCCGGCTCGATCTCCCCGGGCGCGACGGGGATGAACCCGCAAGCCTCGAACTCGGCCTTCACCTCCTCCGGATCGCGGGAGGCCAGCATGTCGTAATCCCGGCGCACCCGCCGGGCGTCTCTTCCCGTCGCCATCGCCACCACTCCTATGCAGTCGAGCCCATGCTCGATCGAACGCCCCTGCGGCCGGAAGCGGACGCCGATCAGCGCCCGCCCGGCCGCGACGATCTCCTCAGCGCGTCGGCGCATCGGAGGCGGGAGCCGGTTCCGGCGGCGGCGCCGGCGGCGGCGCCACGGGCGCGGGCGCGGGCGCGGGAGCGGGCACCGGCGGCGCCGGCTTCTTCTTGAACTCGAGGCTGCTGCCGTCGACGTCGATCCGAACCGCGCTCGGAATCGTCTCCGGAAATCCCACGCAGGCGCTGAGCCCGAGCAAAAGGCCCCCAAGGCAGGTCCGCAACCGCATCGTCTTTCTCCTTCGGTGAAATGGGGGCCCTATGCCCCCGGATAGCGTGTCAGCAGGTCGATTCCCGGCAAATGGGGTTCGCCGCGGAAGTTGACGGCGTTGCCGAACCGGCCCGCGCAGGTTGCGAGCCGCTTGTCGCAGCCCTCTATTATCTCGACGAGGTCGCCGGCCGCCGCCGCGAAAGCCGGCGGCTCGCGCAGCGTCAGGGTCGCGCCGTCGGAGCGCAGGATCGCGCTGTCGGTGCCGCTGTTGGCGCCGCCGATCCAGCGCAGCAGCCCATAGCCGTAGGCATTGCCCGCCGCCGCCGCCTCGACTTCGACGATCTCCGCCTCGACGATCGCGGCGATCCGCGTGATCCGGGTCCTCGCCGCCAGGTCGACCCGGCATCTTTTGTCGCCGAGCCGGGCCCGGCATTCGGGCGAGGTCTGCTCGACCGCCGGGGCGTCGAGCAGGGCGGCGGGCCCGCGCAGCTCCGCCTCGAAGGCGCCGCCCCGGGCGACGACCTCGCCGAGCGCGCCGCGCGCGAGCGCCAGCACCTCCGCCCCCGGCGCCTCCCAGTCTGTCATGAACATGGCGAGCGCGGCGCCGTCCCAGCGCCCGGCGGCAAGGTCGGCGGCGCCGATCGCGTCGCCGGTCAGCGCGCCGCTGACGTCGAGCGTGGCCGGATCGAAGCCGTCCGCCAGCGAGATCGCCGATGGCAGCATGCCCGGCGCCGCCCGATAGACGAGCCCGCCGATCTCGAGATCGCGGTCGTGCCCGGTAAACCCCAGCGCCACCCCGTCCCGCCGCTCCAGCCGCCAGCACAAGGCGATCGTGGTGAGGTCGCGATCGATGAAATCCACCACAGCACCCTCCGTCATCCCCGCCCCCTCTCCGTCATCCCCGCCCCCTCTCCGTCATCCCCGCGAAAGCGGGGATCCAGCTTTTCTTCTTCGCGTCCTTCGCGCCTTCGCCTGAACCCAATGTCGTCATCCCGGACTTGATCCGGGATCCATGAACACGGATTGCCCGAGTTCGCGTTCTCCGTGTTCATGGGTCCTGACTTTCGTCAGGATGACGCATTGGGTTCACGCCAAGATCGCAAAGGAAGATGGACAAGAAGCTGGATTCCCGCTTTCGCGGGAATGACGAGCTCAGGCTTCGCGAATCTCGATCATCGGCACCGACGGGATTTCGCCGGCCAGGAAGGTGGCGCGGCTGAGGCTCAATCGGTCCTCGGCGAAGCGGACCGGCACGTCGAAGCGGAAGCCCGCTCTCACCTCCGCCCCGTCGGCGGGCGGGTCGTCGAACGCCACCACGCCCTTCCCGCCCAGCGTCCAGCCTTCGGTCAGCTCCGCGCCGTCCACCGTCACAAGCACCGTCTCCGCCACCGGGCGGGTGATGCGGCGGACCTGCTGCCCGTAGGCCTTGACCAGCGGGAACTCGGTCCTCACGCCGTCGCCCACGCCAAGCGACTGGTCCGCCGCCCCCGGCTCGGCGGTCATCCCGTTCGATGAATGGTCGAACGGGTCCTCGAGCCGGAACCCGATTGCCGCGCCGCGCCGGGCGCGGAAGAAGGCGATGAGCGCGTGCAAATCGGCCTCGCCGCGCAGGCCCGGCCCGGCGTCGAACGTCAGGCGCGCGTCGGCCCATTCCGCGTTGCGCTGCTCGGCGCCGCCCGCGGTCGTCACGATCGCGGTCGAGAAAGCCGGCTCGACCGCGACCTCGCGGCCGAGCGCGACCGGAAAGCGCACCTCGTCGAACGCGTCCATCGCTCCTTCTCCCAGCTCGAAATGGACGAAGCCGTCGCGCGCCACCTGCGGCAGCGCCCAGACGAACACCTCGCCGGTGCCGCGCGCGAACGCCGCCTCGGCGGCCGCCTCGATCGGCCCCCAGAGCGACGCGTCTTCCGGCTCGCGGACGAAGCCGGCGAAATAATGCTGCGCCGCGACCGGGTAGCCGAGCCTCGCCGCCATCGCCTGGGCCGCGCGGCCCGCGCCGGTCCGCCCGGCGGTCACCCATTCGTAATCCTCGAGCTGGAGCAGGTCGAAGGCGGGCGCGGCCCAGCCGAGCGGGGCGTTGGCGCGGACGATCTCCGGCGCGCCGAGCAGGGTCGGCAGATAGAGCAAAGCGAGGCACTGGGCGGCCGGCGCCTCGTCGCGCACCGCCGCGCACAGGGCCGCGGTCGAGGCCGCCAGCGCCGCGCCGGCATCGTCGAGCGTGGCGCGCTGCGCCGCGTCGAGCGCCGCGCCGACGTCCGGGATCGAGACCGGCGCGAACGCCGCCGCCGCGGCCGCGTCGTAGAGGCAGATGCGCCCGTCCGCCATCACCCACCACCAGGGCTCGCCGATCTGGAAGCGGACCGGCTGCGCCGCCGCGAGCGCCAGCGCGGCGAAGGCGCGCGCCACATCCTGCAGCCACGCCATCGCCGCCCCGTTCGCCGGCGACAGCAGGGCCGAGGGCGGGTCCCAGCCGGTCAGCGCGGGATCGCCATTCTCGGCGCGCTGCTTCCAGCCCTCCGGGCAATGCTGGGCCAGCAATTCGTAGCTCAGCGACAGGATCACCGCGAATCCCAGCGCCTTCGCCCGCGCCAGGAAATCCGCGTGCCACGCCGCGCAGGGCCCGTTCAGCGCGCCGGCGACGAGCCCGCCTTCGAGCCGGAAATAATGGCTCATGCCGACATAATGGTTGATCAGGTCGCGGTAGCCGAGCCGCAAAATGCTGCGCAGCATTCTGGCCGGCGTCAGATGGTAGAGATCGTCATATCCGGTCGCGATCCGGAGCCTGTGCTCGGGGACGATCGCCTCGCCGATCGCCAGCACCGAGCCCGAGCCGTCGCAGGCGATCCCGCTCAATTCGGCCCAGCCTTCGGCCGGCGCCGCGAGCGGCGTGTCGGTGGCATCGTAATCGGGCGCGACCAGCGAGATGAAGATCCGGTCGACGTCGGCCGCCCAGACCGGATCGTCCGCCTCCCAGCCGCCCGCGAGCGTGCCGAAATCGAGGGCGATCTCGGCGTCCTCGCTGGTCCCCTCGGCATAGTTCCACAGCCGCACGTACCAGCTGCGCGCCGCCCCCGCTTCGTCGCGCCCCTCGATCGTCAGCGTCGGCCCGTGGACCGCGTCGAGCGGCTTCAGCCCGCCCGAGCGCCAGCGGAAGCCGAGCCGGCAGCGGCGGAAATCGCGCGCCGTCTCGTAGCCGAGCAAGGGATGGTCCCAGCGGTCCTCGGCCGCCCAGATCAGCCCGGCGAGATCGTCGGCGCGGTAGAACAGGGCCTCGACCCGCAGCGCGTCCGGCGCGGTCGTCACCACGCTCGCCATCATCGGCCGCGGGAAATCGACGGTCCAGAAGCGCGCGTCGAACCTTTTGACATGGCCCAGGGTCCGCGCCCTCCCGGCCGGCGCCAGCCAGTGTGCCATCGCCCCCTCCTCGTCTTGACCGCAATGGCGCGGCGTTCCAAACCGGCCGCGATGCTGGGCCGGCTCGGGACACTTGCGATCGCGATCGGCCTCGCCGCGTCTCCGGCCGCCGCCGCGGACCTCGTCCTCGAGCGCGCCGCCGACTATCTCGTCCCGGTCGAAATCAACGGCATCGTCCTGCGCCTGCGCGCCGATCCCGCCGCGAGCGGCCTCGTCATCCTCAATCCCGGCGCCGTCCGCCGCGCCAAGATCCAGCCCGAGCTGATCCGCGGCCGGCCGGGCATACCCGGCCTCTACATCCGCGAATCGCTCGCCCGCGTCGGTCCGGTCCGCCTCGCCGGCCGCACCCGCGCGCTCGCCGGGCGGATCGGCGGCGCGATCGTGCCGCTCCGCGCGATCTGGTTCGATCGCGACGCGATCGACGGCGCCGACGGCCTGATCAGCGTCGCTTTGCTGCCCTATGACAGCGTCAGCTTCCGCCTCCGCCCGGCGCGCGGGGACGAGAGCGAGAGCGCGCTCGCCCTCGAATTCGTCACCGAGCTCGGCCTCTACCATCCCTGGCCGCTCGGCGAGCGGGCGATCCCGATCCAGTTCTCGCTGTGGCGGCCGGCGAGCATCGGCACCGCCGCCGCCGGCGCGCTCCTCGCGCGCGACCGCGCCGGCGCCTGGCAGGGCGGCCTCGAGCGGCGGCCCTTGAGCTTCGGCATCGTCCGCCCGGTCCGGCCGCTGCTGCTCGCCCGCCCGATCGAGCTCGGCCGCCTTTCCGTCCGCCGCTTCCTGGTCCGCACCGGCGATTATCGCGGCGGCTATGCGCTGCCGCGCGACTCGGACCTCGACCCGGACGAGATCGTCGTCACCGCCGAGCGCGCGGTCCAGGCCGCCCGCCTCAACCTGATCCTCGGCCAGGACCAGTTCGGCGCCTGTTCGAGCCTGCGCTTCGAGCGCGCGCCGCGCCGGCTGGTGCTGAGCTGCGCGGTCAATCCTCCGCGCGGATCAGCGCCCGGCGCACCGCGCGCGCCAATTGCCGGGACGATTGGGCGAGCGCCCGCGCCTCGCCTCCCGCCGGGCTCTGGATGGTGATGCTTATCCTGATGTCGCGGCCGGCGGCCCGCGCCGGCTCGACCCGCCCGCTCGCGGTCGGAACGAACAGCTCCGGCCCGCGCTCGCCGACCAGATAGGCGCGCCCCGGCGTCACCGGCCCGCCGATCGCCTTGCCCGGCGCTCCGATCAGGGCGCCGAGCGAGGCCGCGAGCCCACCTTTGCCGCCGCCCAGGATCGCGCCGATGCCGCCGCGAATCGCCGCCGCGGCGATGTCGGCCATCGCCGCCAGCGCCACCCGCTTCAGATCCTCGAAGCCGAGCTTGCCGGTCCTGACCGCGCGGACCAGCGCATTTTCGAGCACGGCGCCGGCGCGCGCGGCGCCGGCCGCGAACGGCCCCTCGAGCTCGCCGCGCATCGCCGCGACGTCGCGGGCGAAGCCGGCCGTGTCGGCGCGGACCCTGACCAGCAGCGATTCGATCTCTTCTTCCATTTTTCTTCCTTGGGGTCCCCATGAAGTACCACTTCATGGGGTTGGTTCATCCATCGGGAAACATCTCCTTCAGCCGCGCCAAATCGTCCGCCGAAGCGGGGGGCGGCGCGGCGGGCGCCAGGATCGCCGCCAGCTCGGCCGGAGTCGCGCCCCAGAATTCGTCCGGCCGCCAGCCGAGCAGCGCGCCGGCGACCCCCGCCAGCCGCGCGGCACACTCGCCAAACACGGCCCTGCAGGATCTGGGTCAGCAGCACCCTCAGCGCCGGCGTGACCCGGGCCAGGCCCTGCGCCGCGATCGCCTCGCCGATCTCCTCGCGGGTCGCGGCGCCGGCCGCGCAATGCCAGAACAGCGCCGTCATCTCGGCCAGCGTCAGCCGCCCCTCGGCGGCGCGCTCGACCAAGGCGAAGAGCGGGCCGAGCTCGGCTTCGGCGGCGACCAGGGCCGCGAAGCTCGGCCGCAGCAGCAGCGCGCCGTCGCCGAGCGCCAGGCTCGCCTCGCCGCGGGCGGGATTGGCCGGCCGGCTCATGCCGCGACCACCTCGCCCGAGCTTTCCAGCGCGAGGGCGTAGGTGCGTTCGCCATTATAGTCGCCGGCATAATCGAGCCGGGTGAGGAGGAAGCGGCCGCGCAGCCGTTCGCCGCTTTCGAAGCTCAATTCGTAATCGTCGATCAGCCCGGCGAGCGCGTTCGCCTTGATCCGGGTCTCCGCCGCCGAGCCGGTGAAGATGCCGCTCGCCGCCACCGAGACCGAGCGCACCCCGGCGCCCGACAGCAATTCGCGCCAGCCGCCCGAGGCCTTGCTGGTGACGTTGACCGCCTCGCCGTTGACCGAAAGCTGGGTCGTTCGCATCCCCGCCACGGTCGCGTAGACGGGCGGCGCGCCGCCATCTCCCACTTTCAATAAAAAGGCGCTTCCTTTTTCGGCCGCCATGGCGCATTCTCCTTGTTCTCAAGCAGTTGAGGATAGGCTCATGATTTCGACTGCGCTTATGCTGCTGTCCGCCGCCGCGGCGATGCAGGCGTCCGACACCACCCGGGCCTCGCGCGAGGCCTTCCAGCGCTGCCTCGGCACGTTCGTCGACGGCGCGATCCGCGCCAACAAGACGATCGAGGTGTTCAACACCGAATTCCCGCAGGCCTGCGCGGCCGAGGAGCAGGCGTTCCGCCGGGCGATCATCGCCCGCGACACCGCCAATCGCGCGACCCGCGCCGGCGCCGAGGACGCCGCCAACCTCGAGGTCGAGGACGCCCGCTTCAACTTCAACGACCGCTTCCAGATGGCCCAGCCGGCGACTCCGCGCCGGCCGGCGGCGGCGGCGCCCGCCCAGCAGGCCGCGGCGCAGACGGCGCCGCCCACCGCGCAGCCGGCCTCCCAGCCGCAATAGCGACAGTCGGGATCGCCGGGGACTGTCCCCGGCGGGGGGACTGTCCCCGGCGGGGGGACTGTCCCCGGCGGGGGGACTGTCCCCGGTGGGGGGACTGTCCCCGGCGGGGGGACTGTCCCCGGTGGGGGGACTGTCCCCGATCTACGTTTCCAGCAGCCGCGCCCGATAGTCGAGCACCGCGAGCCATTTGCCGGCGCCCTCGGCGACCGTCAGGCCGCGCACGAACGCCAAATTCACCAGCTGCCAGCCCTCGACCGCGGCGAGCCCGGCCAGCGCCGCCTGCGCCGCCGCCGCGAGCGCGCGCAGCCGGGCCGGCCTTTCGCCCGAGTCGCGCAGGGTCACCGTCAGCCTGAGCTCGCGCCCGCCGCCGCTCTTGTGCCCCCAGTCGGCCTCGAGCCCCGCCTCGAGTGTCGCATAAGGAGGCGCCGCCTGGACCGGCATCGCCTCGTGGACTCCGCTCAGCCCGGGGACCGTCCGCAGCGCCTCGGCCGCCGCCGCGATCAGGGCCTGGCCCGCGCTCATCGCGCCGCTCCCCCGATCAGGGCGCGCAGCCGCGCGTCGCGCGCGATTCGCCGCCGCAGCCTGTTGCCGGACAGGCGCACGCCGCCTTCCGCCGCCGCGGCCGTCACGCCGGCTTCGGCCAGCAGGGCGGCCAGCGCCCGGCCGCGCGCCGCGGCCCGCGCCCGCGCGAGCCGTTCGACCCGCTTCACGATCCCGGCGAACATCAGACCAGCCTCAGCCGGCGCCACGGCCGCCACAAGGCGGCGACCGCCGCCGGCGGCTCCTCGCGGTCCCGGTGCATGTAGAAATAGGCGGCGAGGCGGACGATGCCGTGCCGCAGCGCCTCGGGCAGGCCGTTCGGGTCCGCCGCCATCCCGGCCCGGTAGGACACGCGGACGCGCTTCGGCTCGATCCCGATCAGCAGCCGCACCCAGCCCTCGCCGGCGGCGTCGATGTCGATCGCATAATCCCCGGCGCCGAGCGGAGTCGCGGCGCCGTCCGCGCCGAGCAAAGCGGCCGCGTCGATCGCCGCCACCGGCGCCGCGCCGAGCCGGGTCCAGGCGCGCGACGCCCGCAGCGTCTCCTCGACCGCGCGGGTCAGCAGCGCCCGCCCGGTGAACGCCTCGCAGGTGTCCGCCGCGGCGCGCATCAGCCCGGCGAGCAGGGCGTCCTCCTCGCCGGTCGCGATCCTCAGGAACGCCTTCAATTCGGCGAGCGGCGCCGGCAGCGGCGGCGCTTCGGCGGTCATCGCGCCCATCACCTTTGCTCCACGCGCAGCTCGAGCGAGCGGTCGTCGCTGCCGCCGGTCGAGAGGGTGACGTGGTTGGCGAGCCGGTAGGCGTGGCCGACGATGCCGCCGCCGAGCCGCACCGCGGTGCGGCCGCCGTCGAAGCTCGCCTCGACGATCGCGACGCCTCCCGTTTCCACGGGGTCGACCGACCAGCTGCTGGCGACGATCGTGCGGCCGTCGAGATAGTCGGTCCAGTCGATCGCATGATCGGACGTCGCGTCCGGATCCTTCAGATAATGGCTCATCTCTCTCGTCCTATGGTCAGGGCCGCTTCGCCGGTCGCGCGCGCCGCCGCCGGCTCGGCCAGGATGGCGAGCGCCGCGTCGATCCGGATCGCCTCCGGGCGCGCGCCGGGAAATCCTTCGGTCAGGGTGCCGAGGCCCGCCGCGCCGAGCGGCGCCGCGGCGATTGCAACGCCCAGCATGTCAGGCGCCGATCAGGCCGTGGGCGATGAGGTCGTCGATCAGCGCCTTCAGCCGCTGCGCGAGCTGGCCCACGGTCGCGCCCGAAGTCTCGAACGTCGCCCGCGAGGCGGTGCCGGTCGGCGCCCCCCAGCCGGTCCGCCGGTTGCCGACCACCTTGACGGCGTCGACCCTGTAATCGCCCGTCACGTCGGCATCGCCGGCGACGGCGAGGCTGGGCGCCGAGACCGCGCCGGCAAAGGCCGCGCCGGCCAGCGCCGCCTTGCCGGCCAGCGCCGCGTTCAGCGCCGCGACCTCGCTTGACGCGGCCTTGCCGGCGAGCGCCGCCGCCAGCCCTGCGACGTCGTCGATTGCGATCGCCTCCTCCTGCCCTTCGAACCAGGCCGCCGCGACGGTCAGCGCGACCGTCTTCAGCCCGGCCGCGAAGTTCACCGCGGCGCCGCCCGCCGAGGAAGCCAGCGGCGCGCGCGCCAGCGCGCCGCCGCCGCCGAGCTCGCCCTCGCCCGTCTCCCACTCATTGGGATGGGTGATCCCCGCGATCGCATAATGAAAGCGCGCCCCGGGCGGCACGACGTCGGCGAACCGCCGATGCCCCGGCAGCGCCCCCTCGAGCGCGAGATCCCCCGCGCCCGCCCCGTGCGAAACCTCGCGCACCAGATCGGCAAAGAACAGGCTCATCGTCTCTCTCTCCGCAATGGGGACAGTCCCCCGCGGGGACAGTCCCTCGGCGGGTGAAGGGGACAGTCCCCTGCGGGGACAGTCCCTCGGCGGGTGAAGGGGACTGTCCCCGAACGGGGACTGTCCCCCTTTCCTCAAGGTGAAGGGGACTGTCCCCGAACGGGGACTGTCCCCCTCTCCTCAGGCGGCGAACTGCGGGTGAGGGGGACTGTCCCCGAACGGGGACTGTCCCCCTTTCCTCAGGCGGCGAACTTGAGCAATTTGATCGCCTCCGAGTTCATCACCTGCCCGCCGACCCGCCGCGTCGCGTAGAAGTGGACGAACGGCTTGTTGCTGTAGGGGTCGCGCAGGATCTGGGTCTCGGCGCGCTCCGCGATCAGGTAGCCGGCGCGGAAATTGCCGAACGCGATCGACAGCGAATTGGCCGCCACGTCCGGCATGTCCTCGGCCTCGACGACCGGATAGCCGAGCAGGGTGTCGGGCTGCCCCGCCACCAGCCCCGGCTGCCACAGGAACGCCCCGTCGGCGGTCTTGAACTTGCGGATCGCCGAGGCGGTCGCCGAGTTCATCACGAAGCTCGCGCCCTGCCGGTAGGGCGAGCGCAGCGCCTGGACGAGGTCGATCAATTTGTCCTGCGGGTTGCTCGCGGGAAAGCCGCCGGCGACTCCGGTCGACAGATATTGCAGGGTTCCGAACGGCCGCGCGCCGTCGGCGGTCGCCGCATTGGGCGCGGCGAGGAAGCCCCTGGGCCGGCTGGTGCCGTTGCCGCCCACGAACGCCGCCCCTTCCGCGCGCGCGAACTCGGTCGCGATCTCGCCCGCCAGCCAGGCCTCGACGTCGAACGCGGCGTCGTCGAGCATCGCTTGGCTGGCCGCCGGATTGGCGTAGAGCTCGCCCGACGGCGGCGCGATCTCCTCGAAGGCGGGCGTTCCGGTCTCCGGCCGCGCCGCCGTCTCGGCGACCCAGCCCGAGGGCGTGCCGCCGGTCGTCACCAGCTTGCGATAGCCCGCCGAGCCGACCTTGACGACGTTGGCGATGGCGCGGATCGGCGAGATCGCGGTCAGCGTCCGTTCGATCCGCTGGTCGAGCTCCTCGGGCACCGCATAGCCGCCGGCGGCATCGCTCGCCCCCGACATCGCCTTCAGTTCGAGGCCGGCCTCGAGCCCCTTCCTGAGATAGCGCTCGACGAACGGCGAGGCCTCGGCCTTCGCCCCGCTGAGCGCCGGCCGGACGATCGCCTGCGCGTCCATCCGCATCCTCAGCGCCGCCACCTCCTCGCGCAGCGCCGCGACATCCTCCTCCTCCCGCTCCAGCGCCTCGAACGACGCCTCCAGCGCATCCGTCTTCACTTCCAGCATGTCTCTCTCCTTGTTGACGACATTCAGGCCCGTCATTCCCGCGGACGCGGGAATCCAGCTTCTCTCCGTTGCTTCATTGCGCTTATGCTCGCCGCATGAGGCTCGACCCCGACGGCGCGCAGCTTTTCCCCGCCGCTTTCTCGCCCGGGCAAGTCTCAGCTCTCGAAAACCTGCTGGCGTTCGGCGACCGCCCCGGCACGCGCCTCGAACCGCTCCCCGGCCTCGCCGCCCTGGTCCGGCCCGCCACCGCCATCGCCGCCGCCATCCTCGGCCCGGAAGCGCGTCCGGTCCGCGCCCTGCTGTTCGACAAGTCGCCGGGCCGGAACTGGGCGCTCGGCTGGCACCAGGACCGCGCCATCGCCGTCCGCCGCCGCGTCGACGCGCCCGGCTTCACCGGCTGGACGGTCAAGGCCGGCATCCCCCACGTGGTGCCGCCGTTCGAAATCCTGGCGCGCATGCTCACCCTGCGAGTCCATCTCGACCCGGCCGGCCCCGACAACGCGCCGCTGCTGATCGTCCCCGGCTCGCACCGCCTCGGCCGCATCGCCGAGCCCGACATCGCCGCCGCGGTCGACCGCCTCGGCCAGGCGTCATGCCCGGCCGAGCGCGGCGACCTCTGGCTCTACGCCACCCCGATCCTCCACGCCTCGCAGCGCGCCGCGCGCCCGGCCCGCCGCCGGGTGCTGCAACTGCTCTACAGCGCCGACGAATTGCCGGGCGGCTTCGAATGGCTAGGCGTCTGACTCGATCGCGTGCACCCGCGCGCTGGGCTGCATCGGCTGAGTCACCAGGCTCACTTCGACGAGCTCGAGCTCGACGAGCTCGCGCGGGCGCTCGCCGCGCGCCGCCCGGATGCGGTAGCCGAAGGAGAGGCCGCGGACCCTGCCCTCGCTGAGCTGCGCCGCCGCCGCGCGGCCCGCGGCGCCGCCCGACAATCGCCCGATCACCCGCAGCCCGCGGGCGTCCTCCTTCAGATATTCGATCCGCCCGACCGGCCGGTCCGGCCGGTGCTGCCAGAGCAGGGGCACCGCCCCGGCGCCGCGCCGCAGCGCGCGCGCGAACGCGCCCGCGCACACGATGTCGCCGCCCCGGTCCGGCCGCCCGAAGATCGCCGCATAGCCCGCGAACCTCATCTTTTCCTCCCCGCGGAGCCTTGCTTCGTGGGGAGGGGGACCGTCCGCCATAGGCGGATGGTGGAGGGGCAAACCGATGAAAATGGCGATGGCGCAGCTTCCCCCGGAAGCTGCGTTGGATCCGTCGCCATCACCTTCATCGGATTCCTCCGAACAGCCCCAGCTTGACCGCCATGCCGGCGACCAGGAGGGCGAGCAGGATCCGGACCGCCCAGGTCACGACCGCGTTCCACGCCGATTTCTTGGCGTCGCGCCAGGCCTGCAGCAATTCGCGCAGCTCGAGCATGTCGCGCCCGGCCTTCTCGTCCCTGAGGCCCAGCGCGGCGAGCGCCCGTTCGGCGCCGACCCCGCTCGCTTCCTCGATCAGCGCCCGCAGCGTCACCATGTCCGCCCCCTGCCCCTCGGCCTGGGCGACGAGCAGCGCCAGCATCGACGCATTCGCATCGGCCATCTTCTCTCTCCATCTCTCGGCTTGCACGGGGACTGTCCCCGGCGTGGGGACTGTCCCCCGGGCGGGGACTGTCCCCGGCGTGGGGACTGTCCCCCTGGTGGGGACTGTCCCCCTGGTGGGGACTGTCCCCCTGGTGGGGACTGTCCCCCTGGTGGGGACTGGCCCCGGGGTGGGGACTGTCCCCGGGGTGGGGACTGTCCC
>DASZDS010000010.1:0-1540 GCA_035941735.1 Allosphingosinicella sp. | reverse complement strand
CCTTCCGGCGCAGCTGCTCGAGCGCTGGCGACACCTGCTGAGCGTCGACCGCCAGCTGCGCTTCGAGCTGCGCCTCGGTGACCGGCACGCGCTCGCCGAGGCATGCGAGCAGCCACAGCTCCGGCGGCGGCAGGTCGACCGCGGCGCGGGCCGCCGCGCGCTCGTAGATCTCCCACCGCTCCTCACGGCTGGCGAGCCGGGACAGCGCACGTTCGATCCGGCGGTACGGGTCGTCGTCGCTGGCGCCCTCGAAGCCCTCGCCGTAATCGGGCGCCTGCGTGGTAGTCCGCAGCGGCACCTCGCGCAGCAGCCACGTGAGCGCGAACGCCAGGAGCGCCAAGCCGGCCCCGGTGAGGAAGACCGGCTCGAGCGCGGCCGTGACCGCGGCCCGGTAGGCCGCTCGCACCGCCGGCGCGAGCCGCTCGACCGCCGTCGGGTCGGTCTGCTCGGGCAGCTGGGCTCCCGCCGGCAGGCTGCCCGCGAGGTTGGCCGCGAGCTGGTTGTTGAAGATCGCGCCGAACGCCGCCGTGCCAATCGCGCCGCCCATCTGGCGGAACATTGTCGTGCCGGAGGTGGCGACGCCGAGGTCCCTGTAGTCGACGGCGTTCTGGACCGCCAGCACGAGCACCTGCATCACAAGCCCCATCCCGAGCCCGAGCACCAGCATGTAGGCGCCGCTGACCACCGCCGACGTGTCCACCTCCAGGCGCGACAACAGCACGAACCCGACCGCCATGATCGCGGTGCCGGCGATCGGAAACGCCTTGTAGCGTCCGATCCGGCTGATCGCCTGCCCGCTCCCGATCGAGGTGATCAGCAAGCCGGCCATCATCGGCGTCATCAACAGGCCGGATGTCGTCGGGCCGTGGCCCCTGACGGTTTGCAGATACAGCGGCAGGAACGTGACCGCACCGAACAGCCCCGCGCCGACGAGGAACCCGATCGCGCTGCTGACGCTGAACACGCGGTTGCGGAACAGCCTCATCGGCAAGATCGGCTCCGCCGCGCTCCGCTCCACGAGCACGAACGCCGCCAGCAGCACGACGCCCGCCGCCACCAGCGCGAGCATGAACGTCGAGCCCCATGAGTACTCGCTGCCGCCGAGCGTCGTGTACAGCACGATCGCTGACAGACCGCCGGCCAGCAGCGTGGCGCCGAAGTAGTCGATCCGGTGCTTCACTCGGTCGACGGGGGCGGCGAACGCGCCCGCGATCACGGCGAGCGCGGTCAGCCCGACCGGCAGGTTGACGTAGAAGATCCAGCGCCACGAGAAGTTCTCGACGATGAACCCGCCGAGCAGCGGCCCGACCACGGTCGAGACGCCGAATATGCCGCCGATGAACCCCTGGTAGCGGCCGCGATCGCGGGGCGGGATGATGTCCCCCACGGCGGCGATCGTGACGACCATCAGACCGCCGCCGCCGACACCCTGGACCGCCCGGAACGCGATCAGCTGCGTCATGTCCTGCGCCACCCCGCACAGCACCGAGCCGGCCAAGAACAGCAAGATCGCCGCCTGCAGCACGATCTTGCGCCCGTA
>DASZDS010000009.1:0-14865 GCA_035941735.1 Allosphingosinicella sp. | reverse complement strand
CGGCGCCCCCGCCGGTCGAGGCGCCGCCATCGCCGCCCGCCGCCGGCGCCCCCGCTCCCGCGCCCGCTCCCGCGCCCGCGCCCGCGCCGCCCGCCGCCGCCGACCCGCTCGTCTATTGCGAGGTCAGCAACGACCGGATCCGGGCCTCGGAATGCGCCTATAATCGCGAGGCCTTCTCGCGGCTCGACGCGGGCCGGGCCGCGCTCGACGTGCCGCGGCGGATGACCCGCGGCCAGAGCGTCCAGGTCTCGTTCGCGCTCACCCGCGCCGCCGAGGGCCGCCCGACCGAGATCGAGGACCCGCAGGAGCATCTCGACACCGAGGCCGAAGTCACCCGCTCGATCCGGGTCGGCCGGCGGATGGGGGTGATGCTGCAGGGCGAGGGGTTCACGATCGCGCCGGCGGGGCTGGTCGAGCGCGACCTCCTCGCCGGCGACGCGGCGCGCTGGGACTGGACGGTGACTCCGACGCGGGGCGGGCGCGGCCGGCTCACCGCCACCGCTTACGCCATCGTCACCTCGGCGAGCGGCCGGCGCACCGAGCGGCTGCTGCGCACCTTCCACGAGGATGTCGAGATCGAGGTCGGGGCCCGCGACCGCACCCGCGACCTGCTCAAGGAATCGAAGAGCTGGTTCGAGCTTTCGACCGAGGTGCTGGTGGCGCTGACCGCCCTCATCGGCACCGGCCTGTTCGGCCTGTGGATGGCGATCCGCAAGTTCCGCCGGCGCCCGGCCGGCGGCGGCGAAGGCGGCGGGAGCGGCGAGGGCGGCGGCAGCGAAGGCGGCGGGAGCGGCGAGGGCGGCGGCGGAAGCGGGAGCTGAGGCGGCGGAGGGCGGCGCTGGAGCCGGCCGCGCCGATGCCCCAGGGCTGGGCGCGCACGAGGAGCGGCGAAGATGGCGGAGCGGTTCGAGCGGCACCGGCAGGCCTGGACTTCGCAGGAGATCCGGAAGCTGCATCTCCTCGCCGGCAAGGGGATGGCGCTGAAGGCGCTGGCGCGCGCGCTGACCCGCAGCGAGGAATCGATCCGCGACCGCGCCAAGGCGGACGGGCTGAAGATCGCCAGGCTGCGCCAGGGACGGTCAGGCGACCGTCCCCCCTTTCTTCCTTTTCCTTTCAATCCGGCGGGCCGCCCTCGGGCGGTTTCGTCCGCTGCGCCAGCATGACCTCCGCGGCGCCGTGACAGGAGGCCGTGACCAGCCTTGCCAGGGCAAGAATGATGCCGGCGGCTCCGCCCCAGGGCACCAGATTCTGGATCAGGATCTCCATCATCGGCCGTCTCCGACGCGACGATCGACTTCGAGCCGCGTCCATGTCCGGGGCAGGTCCGCTCAACCGCTACGTTGGAATGCCCCCCCAACGCATGAACCGGACGGTGTTGAGCAAGGTTCGACGCGGCAACCCCCGCATGGAAATCCCGGGACAGACCGGCTTCGTCCCGCGCCGAGTCGTTGAACGGCGGCTTGACGCTGCCGCGGACCGTTTGGTCGCGCCACGGGATGGATGGCGAAAGTCGATGGCCGGGGAGAGGTAGGGCGGGACGGCCGCGGCCGCCCCACCCCTGCCGGGCGCGCGCGTAGCCTAGGCCGTGGCGCCCAACAGCTTTAACATGGGTTAGAACGCGCGGGGTTGGGGTTGGTTTCTTGGGGCGCCAAGCGGCGCTTCGGCTGCGTCAAAAGAGCCCAGCTTTTCCTCTTCCCCGCAACGACTTCTGCCGCCAAGGTGCCCGCATGCAGCGAGGTGGGCTTTTCAGCGAGTATTTCCTGAGCGAAGGCGTCAAGGCGGCTTCGGACTGGATCTCGATCAGCGATGAGACTGTTGACGATGCCAGGAACACGATCGGCGCATTGTTGGACGACTTTGGAAGCCGTCATTTACCGAGCGAGGCAAACACCGAGCGGGACTTGATTGACAAGCTACTGGGATTGCTGGGTTGGCAGTTCTCTGTCCAGGAAAAGACCTCCCGCAAGGGTCGAACAGACGTACCAGACTACCTCTTGTTCTTGAGCGGAGAGGCCAAGGCTACGGCCATGCGCGAACCCGTGGCGGCGGATAGATACCGCCATGGCGCCAGCATTGTGGAGGCCAAGGCGTGGGATCTCAACCTTGACAAGGCTGGCAACGAGATTGGCGAGGGAGCCCCCTCGACACAAATCCTTCGCTATCTGGGTAACGTCGAGGTGCAATCCAGGGGGGCTATCCGCTTTGGCATTCTAACCAACGGTCGGATGTGGCGGCTTTACGATCAAAAGGCGCGGTCGCGACTGGAGGGTTTCGTCGAAATTGATCTCAAAGAAGCTGTCGGGCTGATCGTTCCGGCGGAAGCACCCGAGCCAGGAACACCTGAAAATGCACATGCCGACCGCGTGCTTCGCACCTTCCTGTGGCTTTTTGGCCGCGATGCGTTTGAGCCTGATGCCGGAGGGTCGACTCGGCTTACTCGCGCCATCGCGGAAAGTCGGAACTTTGAGGCGCGGGTTACAGACGCCCTTGCCGATACGGTATTTGTGACTGTTTTTCCCGATCTTGCCAACGCGCTCGCACAGGCCGATCCGGACAGGCCTGACGAACTCGATTCCGCCTATCGCGCAGAGCTCCGCGAGGCAGCGCTGATCTGGCTCTACCGCTTACTCTTTGTTTTCTACGCTGAGGACCGCAGCCTGCTGCCGACACGCCGGCGCGCCGATGGATTGTGGGCGATGCGAAAGGCCGTCGCGACTTCGTTGGACGCCGGCGAGGGGTTAAGCAAACAGCGGTCCAACTTTGATCGCGATCTCCGCGACCTGTGGGGGCAAATCAATGGCGGCGACGAAGAAATTGGGCTTCCGCCGTATAATGGGGGATTGTTCAAAGCCGATCGCTCACCGCTACTGGCCCGGGCCATTATCCCCGATGCCAGCTTTGCCCCGTTGCTCGATGCCCTTTCGCGAGAGAGAATTGGCGACCATCCCCGCTTCATCAATTATCGCGACCTCGATGTGCAGCATCTTGGGTCTGTTTATGAACGGTTGTTGGAGTTCGATCTCGTAGAGGCGAATGGTAGGATCGTCGCCCGCCCGCATGCCTTCGCACGCAAGATCAGTGGCAGCTACTATACTCCCGAAGAGTTAGTGATGCTTGTCCTCAGACGAACCGTCACCCCGTTGCTGGAGGAAAAGAGAGCCGAATTTCGAACCGCCTCAGAGGAACTCAAGTGCGGGCGTGGTGGAAAGGAACAGCGGCGGCTCAAGCTCACTGAGCTAGACCCGGCGATAAGGATGTTGGAGCTCCGGATTTGCGATCCCGCCATGGGCTCTGGACACTTTCTTGTCAGCTTGGTCGACTATCTCGCCGACGAGGTCTTGAAAGCGACCGAAGAGGCTGCCGAATGGGGTGCTTGGGCCGCCTATGAATCACCTCTCCTCGCTCGGCTCGAGCAGCTTCGCGAGCGCATCCGGCGCGAAGCGGCTGAACATGGATGGACAATCCACGAGACGCACCTCGCAGATCCACAGCTCGTACGGCGGATAATCCTCAAGCGAGTTATCTACGGCGTTGACAAGAATCCAATGGCCGTTGAGCTGGCGAAGCTGTCGCTATGGCTTCACACGTTCACTGTTGGTGCGCCGCTTTCCTTTCTCGACCACCATCTGCGTTGCGGAGACAGCCTTTTTGGCGAGTGGGTACGACCAGCAATGGCCTTCGTGGCCCAGAAAGGCGGCCTCCTTCAGAACAGCATCATTCAGGCGGCACAGAACACCGTCCGAGTCATGGAGGAAATCGAGGCCAGGCCTGATGCTGACATTGCTGAAGTTCGAGCCTCGGTTGAAAACTTTCAAACGTTAGAAGAGGCTACAGCCCCGCTCGGAGCTTTCCTGTCGTTATTACATGCTAGCCGTTGGTCCGATCCAGATGACAGGATGGCCGCCTTTGTATTTGATGCATGGCTCGACGGTGATTTCGGGGATCCGGTCCAAATAGCGACTGGAGAAGCTAGTCTGGGAGAGATCAATCCAGAATCTGACTCGATCGAGCCCGACACGCAACAAGGTGGCCAAGGCAGCCATCCACTGCTTGAGTCTGGAAGGCTAGGAGCGCGCGAGGTCCGCGCTGCGGCGGCCCGAATAATTCCCGAAGCACGAGCGCTGGCGGCAGAGGAACGTTTTTTCCACTGGGAGGTCGCATTTCCCGGAGTCTGGCGCGATTGGGCGAGCGAAACACCTTCGGGTGGCTTCGATGCAGTTGTTGGAAATCCACCTTGGGGGAACATGGAATTTGAGGAAATAACTTGGTTCAAGGTCCATGCGCCGGCCATCGCTCATTTGCCGGACAAAGCGGAGCGCAGGCAAGCGATTGAGCGTCTTCCATCCGTGAACCCCGATCTCTATTCCAGATATTCGCGGGCTCAATTCCGGTCCAAGCGATTGATGTCGGTCCTGAGGAGAATGCCGACCTATTCCCACTCCTTCGGTCGAAAAATCGAACTTGCTTACCCCTTTGCATTGCGCGCTGATGCAATCCAAAAGGTCGATGGGCTCGTCGGGCTCCTGGTTCCCACGAGCGTCACGACGAGCCAAGGATCGAGTGGTTTTTTCCAAGCGATAGCTGAACAGGAACGCCTACTGACGCTCCTGGACTATCAAAACCGGCGCACAAGACAGGGTGACTTGTTCTTTGACGATATCGACAGCCGCTATCGGTTTTCAGTATTCGCCTGGGGGGGCAGGGATCGTAGGTCCGAGATGGCCGAAATCGGGTTCCTATTGACTGGGACTGACGAAGCTTACCTTGAACGATCAGCGCTGAGGATCAACGGCCAAGCCTATTCCGGGATGAACCCGGAAACGGGCGGAGCTTCCATTCTTACCGACCAACGCCAGTCTAACATTCTCACTCGCATTTATGGCGAATATCGGCTGCTTGGAGCGACGACGTCCCGAGGTCAGGCCGTCTGGCCCTTACGTTACTCCCAGATGATGAACACGAGCAATCGAGACATCGAATTCCTGGTCGCGGGAGCCCTGCCCGCGAGTGGCTTTTACCCGGTGGAAGGCGGGCTGTGGCGGCGGGGAGGTGAAACGCTCGTTCCGCTATACGAGGGCAAAATGCTCGACTTTTTCGACCACCGAGCGGCAGAGGTCGAAGTCGACGAAGATCGCCTCTTTAGGCCTGGGCAGCCTGAGCCGGTCCCCGTTTCGAGGAAAGCCGACTCCTCCTTTTCCCTGTCGACACGATACTACGTAAATGAAGACGAGCGTCCGAAATATGAATGGGAATGGATTCCAGCATTCAAGGACGTCACTGGTCCCCGAAACCATCGAACGGCAGTTATGGCGCTTTGCCCCTATTGGGCCTTCAATCACAAAACCCCCGTGTGGTTCAATTTATCCGATGATCCTGAATTGCCCGTTCTGTTTGTAGCTTGCTTCAACTCTTTTGTCTTCGATTTCCTTGTTCGTGCCAAATTGACTTCTAACAGCCTTCCGAAATTTCTCCTTCATCAGATACCGATGCCTACCCCTCCCGACTTTGGACGGCGCTTTGGCAGCATGACAGCCCGGGAGATCGTAAAACGTGATGTGCTAAATCTCACGTACACCGCTCACGATATGAAGGCCTTCGCCCGCGACATGGGCCACGTGAACGACCGGGGCGAGGCGAAACCGCCATTCATCTGGGACGAGGCGGATCGACGGCAGCGTCGGGCCCGACTCGATGCTCTATTCTTCCATCTTTATGGCGTGGCAAAGGAAGAGGCGGACTTTATTCTTCAGAGTTTTCCTATCGTAAAGCGGCATGACGAACGCGATCATGACCGATTTCTAACGCGCGACCTCATCCTGCATCAGATGGACGCCTTGGCTGCCGGAGATCCTGGGGCGATCATCGATATTCGGTGAACGTTCCAATACCGCGACATCGAATTCGCGACCGATTCCGCTCCCGAAGAAGGCACTAAAAGGCAATGGCGCCAACATCCGCCAACATCCGCCACAGAGAGAGGCCACCCTCGCGTCACATCCCCCTCCGTCGGAGCCCTTCAAGCGACGTTTCGCGCCACTTTCGCCAACATCCAGCCTCCGCCAAGGCTTCGGCTGGCAAGCCAGCCAAGCTTGACAATCCGCCCCCGATCCGCTTTGGACCGCGCCACGCGGCGGGCCTGGAGGTCCGCCTTGTCGTTTCGGGGTCTGGGTCCTTCGATACGGGCCTTCGCCAAGCTCAGTCCCACTCAGGATGAGCGGCGGATCTCCAGGGGTATGGGCGGTGCCCTTTTTCACCGCCTGGCCGGAAGTGCCTCGGGGGTCCCCGTCAAAGTACCACTTTGACGGGATCTCGGTACGGCTTCCGGACGAACGAAGGATAGTTGAAATGCGCCATCGCGTCGGCGGCCGCAAGCTCGGCCGCACCTCCTCCCACCGCACCGCCATGTTCCGCAACATGGCCGCGGCGCTCATCAAGCACGAGCAGATCACCACCACCCTGCCCAAGGCGAAGGAGCTCCGGCCCTATGTCGAGAAGCTGATCACGCTCGCCAAGAAAGGCGGCCTCTCGAACCGCCGGCTGGCGCATGCGCGGCTGCTCGACGATGCCCAGCTGGTCAAATTGTTCGACGTGCTGGCCAGGCGCTACCAGGAGCGCGAGGGCGGCTATACGCGGGTGCTGAAGGCGGGGCTGCGCGCCTCGGACGCGGCGCCGATGGCGATCATCGAGCTGGTCGACCGCGACCCCGCCGCCAAGGGCCTGGATTCGGGCCCGGTGACGGCCGAGGAAGAGTTCGAAGCGGCCTGAGCCTCACCGCGCAAGGAAGCTCGCTGCGTCAAATCCAGATCGCCACGTCAGGATGACGCAGCGAACCTACCGGCGCAGATACGAATAATTAGCGTACGGTAACTGTTAGCCGAGCGATCACGGCCAGCGCGCCGGGATCAGCCGGACCGGCATCGGCAGCTCGAAATCGGTCCAGCCGCATCGGGCGATGACGTCGTTGCTTTCCCGCGCCTCGCGGCCGGGGCCGAGCGACCAGGTGATGTGGAAGGTCGAGCCGTCGGGGCGGCCGGTGGCGCCGTCGAGGCGGACGACCAGCGCCTCGACGCCGGCGCCGTCGTCGGCGCGGCCGACGATCGCGGCTTCGGCGGGCGCGGGCGGCGGCGGCGCGCCGGGCGGGACGCCGCTCTCGAGCGTGACATGGTCGGCGACGACCTCCTGGTAGCGCGGGGGGAATTGCTGGATGAGCTCGGCGCGCTGGCCCGGATCGAGCTTCCAGCCGGTGGCTTGGGGCATGGAGCGAGAACGGGGCGCGCTCGCGAGCGTTCCTGCCGGGGGAATTAGGGACAGTCCCTATTTTTCAAGCCATTGGGCCAGCGCCTTTTGTTCGGCCCGGCTCATCTCCAGGCCGAGCTTGGTGCGGCGCCAGATGATGTCGTCGGCGGTGCGGGCGAATTCGGTTTCGACGAGGTAGCGGATCTCGGCTTCGTAGAGGCCGGCGCCAAAATGGCGGCCGAGATCGGCGAGCGCGCACGCGTCGCCGAGCAGGGTTTCGAGGCGGGTGCCGTAGGCGAAGGCGAGGCGCCCCAGCAGGGGCGCCGGCAGCCAGGCGGCGAGCGAGTCCAGCCGGGCGTTGAACTCGGCCGAGACGTTGCCGCCGGGAAGGGCTGAGCCGGCGGTGAACTTGAGGCCGCCGACGCCGAGCGCGTCGAGCGCCTCGAGCGCGAGCGCGCGCGCGGTGGTGATCTTGCCGCCGAACACCGAAAGCAGCTTCGGCCCCGGCGCCGGATCCAGCTCGAGCCGGTATTCGCGGGTGACGTCCTTCGCCTGCGCCGCGCCGTCGTCGTAGAGCGCGCGCACCCCGGCATAGGACCAGGTCACGTCCTCCGGCCCGATCCGGCGGACGAAATAGGCATTGGCGGCGGCGCAGAGATAGTCGGTCTCCTCGGCCGAGACGATCGCCTCGCCGGGCGCGGCGACGGGGACGTCGGTGGTGCCGATCAGGCTGTGCCGGCCGTAGGGCAAAGCGAAGACGACGCGGCCGTCGCCCTGCTGGAGGATATAGGCCTGGTCGCCCTCCCAGAGGCGGGGGACGAGGATGTGGCTGCCCTTGACCAGCCGGACATTGCTCGCCGTGCCGGCGCCGAGCCGGTCTTTCAGCACCTCCGCCACCCAGGGCCCGGCCGCGTTGACGATCATCCGCGCGCGCACCCGGCGGCCGCCGCGAAGGTCGGCGGCCCAGGCGTCGCCGTCGCGGCGGGCGGCGACCAGCCCGGTGCGGGTGGCGATCTCGGCGCCGCGCTCGGCCGCGTCGAGCGCGTTCAAGACGACGAGGCGCGCGTCGTCGACGAAGGCGTCCCAATAAGCGGCGAGCGCGAGGCCCGGCTTCAGCGCCGGATCGCCGCCGCGCAGCCGCCGCGAGCGGGGCAGGCTGCCGCGCCCGGCGAGCAGGTCGTAGAGCAGGAGGCCGGCGCGGAGCATCCAGAAGGGCCGCCCGCCGGGCGGGTCGGGCAGCACGAATTTGAGCGGACGGACGAGATGGGGCGCGGTCCTCAGCAATATCTCGCGCTCGTGCAGCGCCTCGCGGACGAGCCTGAATTCGAACCGCTCGAGATAGCGAAGGCCGCCGTGGATCAGCTTGGACGAGGCCGAGCTGGTATGGGCGGCGAGGTCGTCCTTCTCGACCAGCAGCACGTCGAGCCCGCGCCCCGCCGCGTCGCGCGCGATCGCCGCGCCGTTGATGCCGCCCCCGATCACGAGCAGGTCGAAATTGTCCATGCGCCTCCCTTATCGTCACACATCGTCATCCCAAACTTGATTTGGGATCCATGAACACCGATTGCGCGAATTGGACATGTCCGTGTTCATGGGTCCTGACTTTCGTCAGGATGACGTTAGGATCGTGGCATGGCCGAGCAGATTCTCGTCATCGACGCGGGCACGACGAGCACGCGGGCGATGCTGTTCGCGGCGACCGGCGAATGCCTGGGCTCGGAGCAGCGCGAGCTGGCGCAGCATTATCCCAGGCCCGGCTGGGTCGAGCATGACGCCGAGGAGATCTGGCAATCCTCGCTCGCCTGCGCGCGGGCGATGGCCGAGCAGGCCGGCGGGGCGGCGCGGATCGCGGCGATCGGCATCACCAACCAGCGCGAGACGGTGGTGTTCTGGTCGAAGCGGACCGGCGAGGCGCTGGCGCCGGCGATCGTCTGGCAGGACCGCCGCACCGCGGACGATTGCGCGGCGCTGAAGGCCGAGGGGCACGAGGGCGCGCTGCAGGCGAAGACCGGGCTGCTGCTCGACCCCTATTTCTCGGCGAGCAAGATCGCCTGGGCGCTCGGGCACTGGCCGCAATTGCGCGAGGCGGGCGAGGAGCTCGCGATCGGCACCGTCGAATCCTGGCTGATCTACAAGCTGACCGGCGGGCTCCATGTCAGCGACGCGACCAACGCCTCGCGCACCGCCCTGATGGACATCCACAGGGGCGGCTGGGACGCGGGCCTTATCGACCTCTTTTCGGTGCCGGCCGCGGCGCTGCCCGAGATCGTCGACTGCGCCGGCCGGTTCGGCGCGACGGAGGCGCTCGGCCACCCGATCCCGATCTGCGGCATGGCCGGCGACCAGCAGGCGGCGGCGATCGGCCAGGCCTGTTTCGGCGCGGGCGAGACCAAGGCGACCTACGGCACCGGCGCGTTCGTGCTCACCCATACCGGCGATCAGGCCCCGCTGTCGCAGCACCGGCTGCTGACGACGGTGGCCTGGCAATTGGGCGGAACGCGCGCTTATGCGCTCGAAGGCTCGGTGTTCGTCGCCGGCAGCCTGATCCAGTGGCTTCGCGACGCGCTCGGGCTGATCGTCACCGCCGCCGAGAGCGAGGCGCTGGCGCGCTCCGTCGCCGACACGGGCGGCGTCTATCTGGTGCCGGCGCTGGCCGGGCTGGGCGCGCCTTACTGGCGGCCCGAGGCGCGAGCGGCCATTTCCGGCCTGAGCTTCGCGACCGGCCGGCCCGAGATCGTCCGCGCCGCGCTGGAGGCGCAGGCGCACCAGACCCACGATCTGATGGCCGCCTTCATGCGTGACGGCGCCGCCTGGCAGAGCCTCAGGATCGACGGCGGCATGGCCGCCAACGACTGGCTCGCGCAGGACCTCGCCGACATGCTGGGCCTGAAGGTCGAGCGGCCGGCCTTCGTCGAGACGACCGCGTTGGGCGCGGCGATGCTGGCCGGGCTTGGCGCCGGCCTCTACGCCTCGCTCGAGGAGGCGGCGGCGATGCGCGGCGCGGTGCGGAGCTTCGCGCCGGCGCTCGACGAGGCCGCGCGGGCGGCGCGGCTCGACGGGTGGGAACGAGCGGTCGCCGCCGTCCTCTCCTCCCCGTCATCCCGGACTTGATCCGGGATCCATGAACACCGACGGCGCGAAATCTCCCGGTCCGTGTTCCTGGGTCCTGACCCTTCGTCGGGCTGAGGACAGGCTTTCGTCAGGATGACGTGGCTTACCCCCTTGGCAGGGAGCATAAATCCTCATAAATCAAGCGCCTAATCCAATCGGGCTCAGAGGAATGGGATGATGAGGAAAGCCATGATTTTGCTGGCGATCTCGGCGGCGGCCGCGGCGCCGGCGGCGCAGGCCCCGGCGCAGAGCGCGCGCCAGACGCAGACCGAGCGCGGCACGATCATCTTTTACGACCAGACCAATTATAACGGCCGCGTCTGGGAGGTCGAAGACGCCACCTCGCGCTTCCACTGGGATTATCATATCCGCAGCTTCGCGATCCATCCCGGCGACCGCTGGCAGATCTGCGCGCGGCCGCGCTTCGACGCCTGCATCGTCCTCGACCGTTCGATCCCCGACACCACCATGGTCGGCATTCCGGAAAACGCCAATATCGGCTCGGTCCGCCCGGCCCCGGCCGCCGCGCCCGCGCCCGCGCCGACCCCGAACCCCAGCTGAGCGGGCCCTCCTTCCGCGCCACGCGCGGCGAGGAGCGCGCCCTCCTCGACACCAGCTTCGAGCCCGCGGGCGAGGGCTTCCTGTTCTACCGGACGCACTGGTCGCGCGGCATCCCGGTCTCGGCGGCGGAGCGGGAGGCCTATCTCGCCCGCCGCTTCGGCGACGAGCGCTTCCATTTCGAGGAGGCGATCCGGGGCCGCGCGGCGAGCGGGCCGCGGCGGCCCTATTGGCTGAGCTACGGCCGCATGCTCGCCGCTTTCCCCGCGAGCTTCGGCGCCGCCTTCCTCGCCTTCGGGGCGATGTTCCTCGTCCGCGGCCTGCGCAGCGACGACCCGGCGGTGCTGATCTGGCTGTGGTTCCTCGCGGGCGGGCTCAGCGCCGGCTTCGGGCTTCAGATCGTGCTGGCGCGATTGTGGCGGTCGCGGCGTGAAAAGGAGTGACTGTCACTGTTTTTGGGTCGAAATGGCGGCGTGACCGAGACCCTCCACGACCTCGTCGCCGCCGAGCTCGCCGCGCCGGTCGATCCGCGCGTGACGGCGATGGCGGCGGCGGTCGCGGCCCGATATCCGGGCGCGGCGCGGGCGGTGCTGTTCTACGGATCGTGCCTGCGCGAGCGGAATCTCGACGGGCTGATGCTCGATTTCTACCTGATCGTGTCGGACTATCGCGCCGCTTACGGGCGGGGCTGGTTCGCGCTCGCCAACGCCCTGGTGCCGCCCAACGTCTTCCCGTTCGAGCATGACGGGCGCGCCGCCAAATATGCGGTGCTGAGCGAGGCCGATTTCGCGCGGCTGAACGGGCCGGAGGCGCGCGACGTCTCGGTCTGGGCGCGGTTCGCGCAGCCGGCGCGGCTGGCCTGGGCGGCGGACGCGGCGGCGCGCGAGAGGGCGGTCGCGGCGGTGGCGCGGGCGGCGCCGACCCTGCTTTCCCACGCGCTGCCGATGGCCGGGGGCGACGATCCGCTCGACGTCTGGCGGACCGGCTTCGCGCTCACTTATGCCAGCGAATTGCGGGCGGAGCGGCAGGGGCGGCCCGGCTCGATCGTCGACGACGATCCCGAGCGCTACCGGCGGTTCGCGGCGGCGGCGGCGGCGGAGGCCGGGCCTCGCGCCGGCGCGGCCGGGAAGTGGCGGCGGTTCCGCCGGCGCGGCAAGGCGCTGAGCCTGGTCCGGCTCGCCAAGGCGACCACCACCTATGCCGGCGGCGTCGACTATCTCGCCTGGAAGATCAACCGCCACGCCGGGACGAAGATCGAGGTGCGGCCCTGGATGCGGCGCTGGCCGATCCTCGGCGCGCTCGTCCTCCTCCCCCGCCTGCTCAGGCGCGGCGCGATCCGCTGACGGGGACAGTCCCCGGGGGTGGGACTGTCCCCGGGGGTGGGACTGTCCCCGGGGGTGGGACAGTCCCCGGGGGTGGGACTGTCCCCGGGGGTGGGACTGTCCCCGGGGGTGGGACTGTCCCCGGGGGTGGGACTGTCCCCGGGGGTGGGACAGTCCCCGGGGGTGCGGGACCCATGAACACGGACCGCGTGAACCTGGCGCGTCCGTGCTCATGGGTCCTGACTTTCGTCAGGATGACGTAGCGAACTCACGGATGCCGCGCCTCAGCCGGCGGCGGCGCGGCGGGCGGGGCCGGCGCGGCGGGCGAGCGCGGTGGCGACGGCGGCGGCGAGCGCGTTGACGGTGAAGGGCTTCCTCAGCAGCTCGCGCCCGGCGAGGTCCTCGGCGTCGCCGGCCTCGCCGACATAGCCGGTGACGTAGAGGATGGCGATCTCCGGATAGAGCCGGGCGACCTCGGCGGCGAGCTCGGTGCCGGTCATTTCCGGCATCATCACGTCGGTGACGATCAGCTCGATATCGGGATCGCGGGCGAGCGCCTCGAGCGCCTCGCGGCCGCCGGCGCAGGCGTGCGGCCGGTAGCCCAGCTCCTCCAGCGCGGCGACGGTCGAGCGGCTGACCCGGGGATCGTCCTCGACGACGAGGATCGGGGCGCCGGGGAAAGCGAGCGGCGGATCCGCGCGGCGCGCCGCGACCAGGGGCGCGCGCCCGGCCGCCTGCTCCGCCGCCGCGGTCGAGCGCGGCAGGTAGAGCGCGACGCTGGTGCCCCGGCCGAGCTCGGATTCGATCGCGACGTCGCCGCCCGACTGGCGGGCGAAGGCGAAGATCTGCGACAGGCCGAGCCCCGTCCCCTTGCCGACCGCCTTGGTGGTGAAGAAGGGCTCGAACACGCGGTCGAGATGCTCGGGGTGGATGCCGCTGCCGGTGTCGGCGACGCGGATGCGGACATAGTCGCCGGCGGGCAGATCGGCGACCTCGGCCTCGGCGAGGCTGACATTGTCGACCTGGAGGATCATGTCGCCGGCGCCCTCCATCGCGTCGCGGGCGTTGACGGCGAGATTGAGGACCGCGTTTTCGAGCTGGGTCGGATCGGCCCAGACGTGCCAGGGCTCGGCGGCGAAGCGGGTGTGGACCGCGATCCGCTCGCCGATCGCGCGGTCGACCAGCTCGAGCATGTTCTCGACCAGCTCGGCCGGGGCGATCGCGTCGGGCAGCAGCGGCTCCGCGCGGGCGAAGGCGAGCAGGCGGCGGGTCAGCGCGGCGGCGCGGGTGGCGCCCTCCATCGCATTGTCGAGGTGGAACTCGACCTCGCGGCGCGAGCCGTGCAGCTTGCGCCGGGCGAGATCGAGGCCGCCGACGACGACCGCGAGCATGTTGTTGAAATCGTGGGCGATGCCGCCGGTGAGCTGGCCCACCGCCTCCATTTTCTGGACCTGGCGCAGCTGCGCCTCGGCGGCGGCGCGCTCGGCGGCTTCCTCCTTCAAGGCCGCGTTGGCGTCGGAAAGCTCGCGGGTGCGGGCCTGGACCGCCTGCTCGAGGTCCAATGCGCGCCACGCCTGCGCCTCGGCCTCGCGCCGCGCCGCGAGGCGATCGACGAACGCGCGCCAGGCGAGGATGGCGAGGCCCAGGGCGCCGAAGCCGATCAGGATCGCGAGCCAGCCGAGCCATTCGGTATAGGTGTCGGCGCGGGTGACGAGGCCCTGGGTGTCGGCCATCCGCCGCGCGAGGTTGGCGCGCTCGGCCCGGGCGATCTCCTCGAGCTTGGCGCGCAGCGCCGGCAGGGTCGGCGAGGAGGAGGCCTGGAACAGGAGGCTGAGGCCGTCCGTCCCCTGGCGGCGCTCGGCGGCGCTCGCGGCGGGCGCGAGCTCGGCGCCGCGGCGCCGGTAGAGGTCGCGCAGCGCGGCGGCGCGGGCGACCTGCGCCGGATCGTCGCGCGCCATCCGCGCGAGCTGGCCGATCTGCCAGCCCGCGGTGCGCCACTCGTTGTAATAAGCGGTGCCGGTGCGCGCCCGCTCGTCGAGCACGTAGCGGCCGAGCGCGGCCTCGGAGCGGGCGATGGTGGCGTCGATGTTGCGGGTGAGGAGGGTGATCTCGGCGCTGCGCCGCTCCCAGCCGATCGCCTGGTCGCGGGCGCGGTTCGACCAGGTGATGAGGACGATGAGCGCGACCAGGGCGAGCGTCGAGGCGAGCGCCGCCGCGCTCACCCACAAAGCCCGCCAGGAAGACGCGCCGCTCTCGCCGGCCCCGTTGTCCGTGCCCACCTCCGCCATATGCGGAATCTACGGCATGAAACAGCGGCTTGGGAAGCGCGGCCGCGGGCGCCCGCCCCTTAAGGAGGCTCGGTTCGCCGCAGTTTGACCATGTTCTTCATGCGCCCGACGTCATCCCGGACCTGATCCGGGGAAGGAGGGGGACAGTCCCCGTCAGGGGGACAGTCCCCGGGGGTGGGACAGTCCCCGGCAGGGGGACAGTCCCCGGGGGTGGGACAGTCCCCGGGGGTGGGACAGTCCCCGGGGGTGGGACAGTCCCCGGCAGGGGGACAGTCCCCGGGGGTGGGACAGTCCCCGGGGGGGGGGACAGTCCCCGGGGGTGGGACAGTCCCCGGCCGGCGGACTGTCCC
>DASZDS010000008.1:0-30000 GCA_035941735.1 Allosphingosinicella sp. | reverse complement strand
CCCCGACAAACCCCGAGCCGACGCGCGCTATCCGCTGCTAACCTATTAGCATAGTGCTAATCCATTAGCAATGAGGATGGCTGCCTGCCGGTTCCCTGCCTGCAACGCCTGCCGCGCTGGCGGCGAATGGCCTCGGCGGAGAGGGCGAATGCCGGCTTCGAGGGTTGGCGCTTGCGGCGCTCGGCGACGCGGCATTCGTGCCCGGCCGGGCTGCGGTGTTCAGACGCTCTGGATATAGCTCAGCATCGCCGCGGCTTCGGCCTCGATCTTGTCCATCCGGAACTTGACGAGGTCGCCGATCGAGACGAGGCCGATCAGCGCCTCGGCCTCGACCACCGGCAAGTGGCGGATGCGGCGGCGGGTCATCAGCGACAGCGCGCTCATGATCTCGGTCGCGGGCGTCACCGTGATCGCCGGCGCGGTCATGAGCCGCTCGACCGTCCAGTCGAGGATGCCGGCGCCGTCGCTCTTCAGGCAGTAGATGACGTCGCGCTCCGACATGATGCCGGCGACGCGGCCCGCCCTCAGCACCGGCACCGCGCCGATCTTGCGCTCCGCGAGCAGCGCGACCGCGTCGCGCACCGACGTGTCGCACTCGACGGTGAGGACCTCGCTCCCCTTGGACTGGAGGATGGCGGCGATGCTCATGGCGCGCTCCTTTCGGATCCAAGCCGACTCGGGCCTTGATGATCCCACGCCGCGAGGCCAAATGGAAGCCATGCCCCGCCACGACCCCGTCCCCCCGCCGCGGCGCGGGCCCGATTATGAGCGCGCCGCGGCCGCCTGGGCGCGCTACTGGAAGATCATGCGCTGGATGGCGCTGGCCGCGGTCGTCACGGTCCTCTTGTCGCTGATCTACCTCAAGAGCTTCGGCGATCCGGTGCCGATCCACATGGTGATCGCGACCATCGCCGGGGTCGGCCTGACGGTGCTGGTCGGAACCGGGCTGATGGGGCTGGTCTTCCTCAGCAGCCGCTCGGGCGCCGACGACGAGGCCAATCGCAGCGACTGGGGGGACGAGGATGACTGAATCCCGAGGCGAGCCGATCCTCAGGGTCGTGCCGGGCCCGGGCGACATCAACGCCAACGGCCACATTTTCGGCGGCTGGGTGCTTTCCCAGATGGACATCGCCGCCGGCATCGTCGCTTCGCGCGAGGCCGGGGGGCCGGTCGCGACGGTGGCGATCGAGGCGATGGAGTTCCTCGCCCCGATCCTCCTGCGCGACCTCGTCTCGGTCTACGCCAAGGTCGAGCGGATCGGCCGCACCTCGATCGCGATCCGGATCGACGTCATCGCCACCCGCGACCGCGGCACCACCGAGGTCAAGGTCACCGAAGGCCTGTTCACCTTCGTCGCATTGGACGAGAACCACCAGCCGCGCCCGGTGAAACGCAGCTAGGACATACTCAGCATTATCCGCTCATCCTGAGTAGGGACTGAGCCTGGCGAAGGCCCGTATCGAAGGACGGTCCTTCGATACGCCGTTTCGACAAGCTCAACGGCTGCTCAGGATGAGCGAGCAGGGAAGCAGCTGGAATAGATTCCGCTAGCCTTCACTCGGTCGTATAGCTGCCCTGGGTCCAGCCGCTGGCGCCGGGGTCGATGCACCATTCGGTGGTGGTGTCCTCGAACGTGCAATAGACGCGGATGTGGACTCCGCCGCCGGCCTGCCAGCAGATCGCCGAGACCGCCGAGCCGGGCTGGTTGAGCTGGCCGTTGGTCCAGCCGGAGCCGTCGTTGCAGCGCTCGGTGACATTATAGCCGTCGCACGAATAGACGCGGATATGAAGCTGCCCGCCGCTGTCGATCCAGCAGATCGAGGCGGTTCCGATCGGATAATTTTCCATCTCTTCCCTCCCGCTAGTCAGCGCGGCGCAGGTTCCGCCCGCCCGCGCCGCCTTTCAATCCCCTTTTTGATCGGATTCGGCGGGGTCAGCGGCCGCCCTGGACCGCGTAGCGCAGCGTCGCGCGGCCGTGGGCGGGCACCATCACCGCCCAGAACGGATGGCGGTCGCGGCGGCCGAGCCGGACGCCGCCGGCCGGGGTGATGGTGCCGCCGTCGGCGTCGAGGTCCGCCTCGTAGCGGACCGCGCGGGGCAGGCCGTTGGTGACGGTGATCGAAAGCTCGTGCCGCCGCTCCGCGTGATTCTCCGAGAGCAGGACGATTTCGGTGCGCACCGCGGCCGAGCGGCCTGCTCCGATCTCGACCTCCTCGCCGACCGCATGGTCGCCGACATAGCCCTCGCCGAGCAGGATCGGGCGCCCGCCCGCTTGCGCGAACAGGGCGAGGCGGCCGCCGGGCAGCGGCAGGCCGAGCCCCTCGGCGGCGCGGTTGCGCATCCGCAGGATCCGGTAGGCCGGCCTGCTGTCCTGCCGATGAAATTCGTAGCGGCTGATATAGTCGTTATAGACGGTCGAGAAGCGAACGTCGGCGCGCTCGAGCAGCGCGACCTGCTTCTGGCTGCGGGCGGCGAGCGTGACCGGCTCGGGGATATGGTAGAGCTTGAAGTCGCCGAGCTCGTCGAGCTGGGCCATGGTGCGGACCTCCGCCGACGATATCGCGGTTATCGGCGAGGTCGATGTAAGGTTCGGGCGGTCGACCTCGATCTCCTCGCCGCCCAGCCAGCGGCCGCGCCCCATCGGCAGCTGCCGCCATTGTTCGAGCGGGATGTCGCTGGTGGTGGCGTGCGGCCAGCAGTGCAGGGTCAGCGGACCGCCCTCGCGCGGCTGGATCGGCGCGTCCTCGCGATTGGGTCGCCCGGCGAGCGCGTTGACGTCGGCATCGGCGAAGCTGGTCTCGTCGCTGCTCGCCAGCGTCATCCAGGCGAACAGGTCGAGCCGCTCGCCGTCTTCGGACATTTGCGCGATGTAGGTGGCCTGCCAGTCGAAGCCGTTGGCGAGGTAGGAGAGGGTCACGGTGGCGCTGACCGGCGCGTTCGCGCGCGCCCGGACCGAGAGCGTCGGGCGCGGCGACAGGCCGGGCGGCACCCCGTCGTAGAGCAGGGTCTCGGGCAGGCCGGTGCAGCGCAGCGCCTCCACCCCGGCCGGCGTCTCCAGCGCGACCGCGCCGTCGGCGCCGGCGCGGATGACGGCGTCGGTCTCGGTGACCCTGCCGGTCGCCCGCGACGTGCGGCGGATATGGACTCGCGCGCCGAGCGAGCGGTCGAGCAGGGTCGCGGGCGACAGCAGCAACGCGTCGCGGTTGCGCTCGACCACGCCTTCGGGGAGGCCGGTGACGATCGCGCTTTGCGGGATCATGCCGCCGGCGACGCCCTCGAAGCGAAGCTCGGTCTCGCCGGCCGGCAGCGCGACCTGGCGCGTCTCGGTGATCAGCGCATAGCCTCCCAGCCATTGCAGGTTGAACGGCTGGCTCGAATCGCGGGCGAGGTCGCGATAGACGGTGACCGCGACGCGGTCCGGCCGCGGCGAGGTCACCACATTCTGCGCGCCCGCCGGAGCCGCGGCCAGCGCCAGCCACAGCAGGCCGAGCCGCGCCATCCTCATCGCGCCGGCGCGCGCAGCTCGTAGCGCAGCGTCGCGCTGCCATTGGCCGGCACCGTGACCGCCCAGAGCGGCATGCCGTTGCGCCGCGGCAGGCTCTCCTGGGCGCTGGTGAGCTCGACCGATTGCGCCAGGATCTCGGCCTCGAAGCGGACCGGCTCGGCCTGGTCGTTGGTGACGACCAGCTCATATTCGCTGATGCCGTCATGCCGGGCGAGGAGGGTGAGCGTGCTGCGCACGCCGGGCGCCGGCCCGAGCTCGATCTCGACATCCTCGCCGACCGCGCGGTCGGCGACGGTGCCCTGGCCGATCAGCAGCCGCCGCGGCCCGCTCTGGGAGAACAGCATCAGCCGGCCGGCCGGCAGCGGCAGGCCGAGCCCTTCGGCGGCGCGGTTGCGGGTGACGAGCAGCCGGCGGGCCGGCGCGGCGACGGTGCGGTCGCCCGGATAGACGCGGCGGCGGTAGATCTGGGCGACTCGGACGGCGGCGCGCTGGAGCAGGGCGACCTGCTTCTGGCTGCGGGCGGCGACGGTGACCGGCTCCGGGATGCGGTAGAGCTTGAGGTCGCCCAGTTCTTCCTGCACCGCCTGCATCGGCGGCGGGGGAGGAGGCGGCGAGGGCACCGCCATCATCGGCGCGTTGGCGACCATGCCGCGCATCGCGATCCGCGACCCGGTGACGACGACCTGCTCTTCTTCTTCCCGAAGCGGAATGTCGCTGGTCGTGCCCTGCGGCCAGCAGCGGATGGTGAGCGGGCCGCCCTCGGAGGGCTGCGGCGCCGCATGGGTCCGGTTGAGCCGGCCGGCGACGGCCTGGGTGTCGGCGTTGCGGAAGCTGGTCTCGTCCATGCTCGCCAGCGTCAGCCAGCCGAACAGCTCCAGCGCGGTGCCGTCCCTCGACAAAGCGGCCACATAATTGGCCTGCCAGTCGAAGCCGCTGGCGAGATAGGAGAGGGTGACGGTGGCGCTCGCCGCGCGGGCGCTGCGGGCGCGGACCGAAAGGGTCGGCCGCGCCGACAGGCCGGGCGGCACCCTGTCGTAGACCAGGGTCTCGGGCAGGCCGGTGCAGCGCAGCGCTTCGATGCCGCCTTCGCTCTCGAGGATGACGGCGCCGGTGGCGCCGCTGCGGACGATCGCGTCCTGCTCGCGCACCCGCCCGGTCGCGCGCGACGTTCGCCTGAGGTGGACTCGGGCGCCGAGCGAGCGATCGAGCAGGGTCGCGGGGGACAGCAGATAGGCGTCGCGGTTGCGCTCGATGACGCCTTCGGGAAGGCCGGTGACGATCGCGCTTTGCGGCAAGATGCCACCCGCCACCCCCTCGAAGCGAAGCTCGCTCTCGCCCGCCGGCAGCCGCACGCGCCGAGTCTCGCTGATCAGCGCATAGCCGTTCAGCCAGCGCAGATTGGGCGGCTGAGCGGCCGTCCGATTGGGGTCGCGATAGACGGTGACCGCGACCCGGTCCGGGCCGGGCGAGGTGGCGATGGTCTGGGCCTCGGCCACGCCGGCCAAAGCGAGCAGCAGGATCGGGGCGAGGCGGCGCGCGGGCACGGCGTCAGTCGGTTTCGATCGTGCGATAATCGAGCGTCGCGCTGCCGTTCGCGGGCAGCGTTACCGCCCAGAGCGGCCGGCCGTGGCGGCTGGGGAGCCGCTGCCGCGGCCGGAACCTCTCGTCCTCGCCGACCTCGAACTCGGCCTCGTAGCGGACCGGCACCGCATGGTCGTTGGTGACGGTGAGGCGATGGTCCTCCCAATTGCGGCCCCGGTCGGGCTCCTCCAGCGCCACCGTCACCCCGGCCGCCTCGCCCGCCTCGATCTCGACGTCCTCGCCGATCGCGAGATCGCGGATCGAGGTCTCGCCGATCAGCAGCGGCCGGCCGTCGGCGGCGGCCGAGAAAAGCTGCACGGCGCCGGCGGGCAGCGGCACGCCGAGCCCTTCCTCGGGGCGGTTGCGCGTCACCAGCAGGCGCGTGGGCCGCTCGTCGACACTATCCGCGCTGGTCCGGATCCGGCTGCGATAGACGAGCTGGGTCAGCACGGCCGGCTGCGCGAGGAAGGCGACCTGCTTCTGGCTGTTGGCGGCGACGGTGACCGGCTCGGGGATGCGGTAGAGCTTGACGTCGCCGAGATTCTCCTGGGTCGCGCGCGTGGCGGTGACGATGATGTTCTCCCCGCCGGCGAAGCGCTCGGGGAGCGAGTTGACCAGGTCCTCCACCTGGACCGTGCCGCGGCCACGCAAATTGCCCTGGGGGACCGGCCGCGGCGTGCTGGTCGTGCCCTGCGGCCAGCAGCGCAGGGCGAGCGCCCGGCCGCCGATCTCATCCTCCTCATCATCTTCGTCGTCGCGCTCGGCGCGGTTGAGGCGGCCCGCCACCGCCTGGGTGTCGGCGTCGCGAAAGCTGGTCTCGTCCATGCTCGCCAGAGTGAGCCAGGCGAACAATTCGACGCGGCTGCCGTCCGGCGACAGATGGGCGATGTAATTGGCCTGCCAGTCGAAGCCGTTCGACAAATAGGAGAGGGTAATCGTCGCGGTGAGCGCCTGGCTCGACCGCGCGCGCACCGACAGGGTCGGCCTGGCGGAGAGGCCGGCGGGGACCTGGTCGTAGACCAGGGTCTCGGGCAGGCCGGTGCAGCGCAGCGCCTCATAGCCCGCTTCGGTCTGGAGCACGACCGCGCCGTCGGCGCCGCTGCGGATCACCGCGTCCTGCTCGGTCACCGCCCCGGTCGCGCGAGAGGTGCGGCGCAAATGGACGCGCCGGCCGAGCGAGCGATCGAGCAGGGTGCCTGGCGAAAGCAGGTAGGCGTCGCGGTTGCGCTCGACGATCCCTTCCGGAAAGCCGCCGACGATCGCGCTTTGCGGCACGATCCCGCCGGCGACGCCCTCGAACCGGATTTCGGATTCGCCGGCGGGGATGCTGATCCGGCGGGTCTCGCTGATCAGGGCATAGCCTTCGAGCCATTGAAGGTCGATCGCGGTGTCGGCGGCGCGATTTGGCGCGCGGTAGATGGTGACGCCGACCCTCTCGGGTCCGGGCGAGGTGACGATCGTCTGCGCCGCCGCCGGCATCGCCAGCGCGAGCAGGATCGGCAACCAGGCGCAGCGCCGGCCCATCGCGGGCTCAGAAGCGCGTGTCGAAGGTCGCGGTGACGACCGCCTCGCCATTGGCGGGCACGGGGACGCGCCAGAGCGCATCGTCGGCGGAGCGCCGCTCCGAGGGCATGCTCTCCTGGACGATCCTGGTGTCGCCCCACAGGCCGGACTGCATCAGATCGACCGTGACCGGATTGGGCCGGGCGTTGGTCAGGGTGTAGCGCATCGTCGTGCGCCAGCGCTCCGCATTGATCCGCTCGCGCCGCTCGACCACCGCCCGCACCTTGACGTCGAACGCCTGGCCGGTGACGAGGCCCAGCTCCGAGCCCATCGGCGTGTGGCCGATCGCGCTCTCGCCGACGAACTGCGGATTGCCGCGCGCGTCGCGCTGGTAGACG
This sequence comes from Allosphingosinicella sp., assembly GCA_035941735.1. GTDB lineage: Bacteria > Pseudomonadota > Alphaproteobacteria > Sphingomonadales > Sphingomonadaceae > Allosphingosinicella. The sequence continues at coordinate 23,013 of DASZDS010000008.1, read as the reverse complement.
CGGACGGTGCCGGCCGGCAGCGCATCGCCGAGCCCCTGGTCGCGCGAGGAGGAGAAGCGCAGCACGGTGTTGGCGCTCTGCGGCTGCTCGGTCGTGCCGAGCCATCCGTTGCGATATTCGTAGGCCCGCAGGGCCGGGCTGTTGTGGACATCGAGAAAGCTCACCTGCTTGGTCTGGCGGTTGGCGATCGTCGTCCGCTCGCTCAGCGGATAGAGGTAGAAATCGGCGAGCCGCTCGCGGCCCGAAGTCTCGGTGCCGGGCTGGCGGATCGGGCCGCCGCGGCGGCCATATTGGTTCTGCTGGTCATCGCCCACCGCGCCGGCGACGAGCAAGGTATTGGCGTTGACGTAGGGCGTGCCGCTGTTGTTGGTCAGCGTGATCCAGCCCTGGACGTCCATCCGGCCATTGGCCTCGTCGAACAAGGCGACATAATCGGCCGACCAGCCGAGGCCGGCGCTCAGATAGGTGAGCGTCACCGGCCGCCGGCCGCCGCGCTCGCTCTCGACGGTGACCGAAAGGGTCGGGCGGGCGCGCAGGTTCTCCGGTACCCGGTCGAAGATCACGCGGACCGGCAGGCCGTCGTCGCGCAGCACCTCGATCCGCTCGCCGATCTGGAGGACGACGCCGCCGTTCGCGGCCAGCACGCGGGCGCGCTCGCGCACCTCCGCGCCGGTGGCGGGGTTGGTGCGCACCAGGGTGATCGTCTCGCCGACCGCCTTTTCCATCAGCGCCTGCGGCGACAGCAGGTCGAAATCGAAATTCTGCTCGACGATGCCGACGCCGGCGCCCGACAAAGTCACCGTTTCCGGGCGGATCTGGGCGGAAACGTCGGGGAATTCCTGGCGCGAGCGGCCGGCGGGGAGGTCGAGCTGGCGGGTATCCTGCACCAGCGCGACATTGCCGTTGTAGATGGTGACCGCGACGTCGCCCTGGGCGTTTTGCGAGGGCGGCGGGATCACGTTCTGGGCGAGCGCCGACGTGGCGAGAAGGGCCGGGACCAGGAATAATGCACGCATGAGGACGCTCCCGTTATTGGTTCGGGAAGCGTGTTACAGTGTCGCTTTCAGGTCAATGAACAATCCTTCGACACGGGCCCTCGCCAAGCTCGGTCCCCGCTCAGGATGAGCGGTAGAAAATTTTCCGCTCATGCTGAGTAGGGCATTGAGCCTGGCGAAATGCCGTATCGAAGCACCGGGCTACGCCGCCGGGGCGATATCCTCGTCCTCGTCGCGCGGGCGGCGGGGGCGGCGGGCGCGCGGCGCGCGGGCCGGCGCCTCCTCTTCCTCGCTCATCTCGGGGGTGGCGGAGATGGCGGGAGGAAGGACGTCGAGCGCGATCCGCTCCTCGTCCATCGGCTCGGGCTCGGGCCGGCGCTCGCGCGGCCGGCGGCCGCGAAACTCGCCGTTGCGGGCGTCGCGCGGGTCGAACTCCTCGGACTCGCGCTCGGCGGCCTCGCGCGGGGCCTCGGCCTCCTCGGCGCCCTCGTCCTCGTCCTGATAATCGTCGCGGGTGCGGCGCTGCTCCTCGAAGCGGGCGCGATTCTCGTTGAGGACGCGGAAATAATGGTCGGCATATTGGAGATAATATTCGGTCTGCACCCGGTCGCCGCCCATCTGCGCGTCCCGGGCCATGCCCTTATACTTTTCCAGCAGCTGGGCGGCATTGCCGCGCTGACGGTTGTCCTGGCGGTTGCCGGGACCGGGATTGCTGCTCGGCGGGCGGCCACCGCCGCCGCCGCCGCCGCGGCCGCGCCTGCGGCCACCCTGACGATTGTTGATCAAACGATGTTCCTTACCAAGGGTGGTTCTACTCTGCCCTCACTTCGGCCGGGCCCCTGCCCGGCTGATTTTCCTGCACGACCCGGGAGGCGAAGCGCCGTAACGCGGCACCCAGCCACCACTCCGAAACCGCCTCTCGCAAGCGACCAAGCCATCGGGGGTCGGCGACGTCAGGCCCTCACGCATCCGCTGCTGTGGTCGGCCCCGTCCCTGTCCCCTATGTAGCCAGCCCGAAACGGAAATCCAAGGAAAAAGATTTACTCTCTAATCGAGGCTCAGAACGAGGCAGCGGATGTTGCCGCCAAGGTCCCGGCGGGACTGTGTCGTGAATCCGGCCGCGGCCATGAGCGCGCCGACCGCCGCATCCTGGCCGGCGCCGATCTCGAGGCAGACGATGCCGCCGGGCGCGAGCAGCCGGGCCAGTTGCGGCGCGAGCGCGCGATAGGCGGCGAGCCCGTCCGCGCCCGCGTAGAGCGCCGCACCCGGCTCGAAATCGGCGACGTCGGCAGGCAGATCGGCCCCCTCCTCGACATAAGGCGGATTGCAGAGGATGAGGTCGAAGCGCTCGGCGATCCCTTCGCCCCAGTCGCCGCGCCGGAATTCGGCGCGCGCATTGCCGTTGCGGCGGGCATAGTCGAGCGCCGCCGCGGAGGAATCGATGCCGAGCCCGGTCGCGGACGGCCATTGATCGAGCGCCGCGAGCAGCAGCGTGCCCGGGCCGGTGCCGAGATCGAGGATTCGCGCCGGCCCCGCGTCGCCGAAACGGACGACCGCCGCCTCGATCAGGGCCTCGCTGTCGGGGCGCGGCACCAGCGCGCCCGGGCCGACTTCCAGCTCGATCGTCCAGAAGGCGCGGCGGCCGAGGATGTAGGCGACCGGCTCGCGCGTCATCCGCCGGGCCATGAGCGCGTCGAACGCGGCCGGCGCCGGAACGTCGGCCCCGGCCAGCAGCATCGCCTCGCGCTCGACGCCGAGCGCATCGGCCATCAGCAGCTCGGCGTCGAGCCGCGGCGTGTCGCTGACCGCGGCGAGGCGGGCCGCGGCGGCGGCCAGGGCTTCACGCACTTTCATCCAGACTCGCCAGCCGCTCGGCCTCGTCCTCGGCGATCAGCGCGCCGATCAGCTCGTCCAGCTGCCCTTCCAATATTTCGGGGAGCCGGTGGAGGGTGAGGTTGATGCGGTGATCGGTGACCCGCCCCTGCGGGAAATTGTAGGTGCGGATCCGCTCCGAGCGGTCGCCCGAGCCGACCATCGACTTGCGCGCCCCGGCCCGCTCCGAGGCGAGCCGCTCGCGCTCGATCTCGTAGAGGCGCGTGCGCAGGACCTTGAGGGCCTTGGCCTTGTTCTTGTGCTGCGACTTCTCGTCCTGCTGGATGACGACGAGGTTGGTGGGCAAATGGGTGATGCGGACCGCGCTGTCGGTGGTGTTGACCGATTGCCCCCCGGGGCCGGACGAGCGGTAGACGTCGATCCGCAAATCCTTGTCGTCGATGTGGACGTCGACCTCCTCGGCCTCGGGCAGCACCGCGACGGTCGCCGCCGAGGTATGGATGCGCCCCCCGCTTTCGGTGACCGGCACCCGCTGGACGCGGTGGACGCCGCTTTCGAACTTCAGCCGGGCGAACACGCCCTGGCCGGAAACCGAGGCGATCGCCTCCTTGAAGCCGCCGGCGTCGGACTGGCTCGCCGAGATCATCTCGAACCGCCAGCCTTTGCCTTCCGCATAACGCTGGTACATGCGCAGGAGGTCGCCGGCGAACAAAGCGGCCTCGTCGCCGCCGGTGCCGGCGCGGATCTCGAGCATCGCGGCGCGCTCGTCGGCGGCGTCGCGCGGCAGCAATTTGAGGGCCAGGTCGCGCTCGGCCTCGGGCAGCTGCGCGGTCAGATGGGCGAGCTCCTCCTGCGCCATCTCGCGGATGTCGGGGCTCGGATCGGCGAGCATCTCGTCGAGCACCTCGATCTCGGCGCGCAGCCGCCTCAGTTCGCGCGCCGCCTCGGCCACGGGCAGGATCTCGGCATAATCCTTGGAGAGCCTGACGAAGGCATCGGGCGCGAGGTCGGGCGCCGACATCGCCTGCTGCAATTCCTCCTTGCGCGCCTCGATCGCGGCGACCCGTTCGGCCGGAACGCGGGTCATCGCGGCGCCAGCGCCTCGGCGAGCTCGGCGAGGGCCACGTCGCGTTGCGTGCCGCTGGCGAGCTCCTTGACCGCCGCCTGGCCGCGGGCGAGCTCGTCATCGCCGAGGATGACCGCATAGCGCGCGCCGCTGGCGGCGGCCTTCTGTATCCGCCGCTTGAGGTTGCCGCGAAAGGCCATGTCGCAGACGAGCCCGGCCCGGCGCAGCCCGGCGATCAGGCGCAGCGCCTCGGCCTCGGCGGCTTCGCCGAGCGGCACCAGAGCGGCATCGATCCCCGAAGGCGCGGGCGGATCGAGCAGCATTGCGAGCCGCTCGATGCCGCAGGCCCAGCCCACCGCCGGGGTCGCCGGCCCGCCCATCTGCTCGATCAGCCCGTCGTAGCGGCCGCCGCCGATCACCTGGCTCTGCGCGCCCAGATCCTCGGTGACGAACTCGAAGGTGGTGTGGCGGTAATAATCGAGGCCGCGCACGAGGCGGGGGTCGCGGCTCCATTTGACCCCGACCGCATCGAGCCCGGCGGTGACGGCGCCGAAGATGTCCGCGGCCTCGGCGGTCAGGAAATCGTCGATCACCGGCGCCGAATCGACGACCGGGAAATCCTGGTGCTGCTTGGAATCGAGAATGCGCAGCGGATTCTTCTCGAGCCGCTCCCGGCTCTCCTCGGAAAGGTCGGCCTCGCGCGCGCGGAAATGCTGGAGAAGCGCGCCGCGCCAGGCCTCGCGCGTCGCCGGATCGCCCAAAGTGTTGAGCTTCAATTCGATCCGCTCGGCGATGCCGAGCTCGCCGAGCAGCTGCGCCGCCATCGCGACCAGCTCGACGTCGGCGGCGGGCTCGGCGGCGCCGATGATCTCGGCGTCCAATTGGTGGAACTGGCGGAAGCGCCCCTTTTGCGGCCGCTCGTAGCGGAAGGCGGCGCCCCAGGTCGCGATCTTCAGCGGAATCAGCTGCTGCCAGCCGTCGGTGATGAAGGCGCGGCAGATGCCGGCCGTGAATTCGGGCCGCAGGGTCAGCGAATCCCCGCCGCGATCCTCGAACGTATACATCTCCTTGGCGACGACGTCGGTGGTTTCGCCGATCGAGCGGGCGAAGATCTCGGTCGCCTCGAACACCGGCACCTCGACATGCTGGAAGGCGTAGAGCCGGCGCACGCGGTCGAACGCGGCCACCACCTGGTGGAAGCGCTCGGCCTCCTCGCCGATCATGTCCTGGGTGCCCCGGACCTTCTGCGGACCCTTGCTCATCGGCGGCGCCCTTATCAGGTTTTGCGGCTAAGCCACGCCTCTTTCTGCGCCTCGGCGTCGGCGTTGGTCAGCACCTGTTCGTGGATGTGGCCGACCTGCCAGGAGAGGCCGTGATCGACATGGATCTTCACGCCAGCCGCGCGCAGCTCCTCGAAGAAGGAGGCGTCCTCGCCCATCCGCGCATTGCTGCCGGGCAGCAGCTTGCGGTCGAACGGCGCCCAGTGCGCCCAGCCCACGCCCTTTTCGACATGCGCCTTCACCTGGTGGAGGAGGTTCATGTCCATCAGGCAGAGCCCGAGCCCGACCAGGGCGACCTCCTCGACCGCGCCCGCCTTGGCGAGCGCCTCGGTGGTCCAGACATGCCGCCATTCCCCCGCGTCGTCGCGCCGCGCCGCCACCGGCCCGGTCGGCGCCGTCCGGCGCGGATAATTGCAGCCGACCACGTCGAGGCGATGCTTCAGCAGGCGCAGCAGCGCGTCCGGCGGGAAGACATGGTCGGCGTCGAGCCAGAGCAGGTAGCGCGCCTGCCACTGGATCGCCTCCTTCAGGAGGTTGGCGCGGCCTTCCGGCAGGTCCGAGGACGAGATCGAGAAGATCTCGATCTCGAGCTCGGGCCGCGCCTTCAGGCTGTGGGCGACCAGCCGCGCGAGGCTGATCGCGAACCCGCCCTTGGTGTCGCCGTAGCGCGGGATGCAGATCGCTATTTTCATCGCCCCGCTTTGCGTTCGGCGGCAAGGAGGTGCAAGGGGCAAGCCCTATGAACATCGACCTCATCCCGGCAGGCGACGATCCGCCCGAGCGGATCAACGTCGTCATCGAGGTGCCGGTCGGCGGCGAGCCGGTCAAATATGAATATGACAAGAAATCCGGTGCGATCTTCGTCGACCGCATCCTCCACACGGCGATGCGCTATCCCGCCAATTACGGCTTCGTGCCGCAGACGCTGGGAGAGGACGGCGATCCGCTCGACGCTTTGGTGCTCGCCCATGCGCCGCTCATCTCGGGCTGCGTGATCCGGGTGCGGCCGGTCGGGGTGCTCTTGATGGAGGACGACAAGGGCGGCGACGAGAAACTGATCACGGTGCCGGTCGATTCGACCTTTCCTTATTATGCCGACGTCGACGACCATCGCGACCTGCCGCCGATCGTCGCCCAGCAGATCGAGCATTTCTTCAGCCACTATAAGGATCTCGAGCCCGGCAAATGGGCCAGGCTCAACGGCTGGGGCGACGCCGCCACCGCCAGGCGGCTGATCGTCGAGGCGATCGAACGGGCGAAGGATGCGAATGCCGCGCCATCCTGACGTAAGTCAGGACCCATGAACACGGAGCCTGTCCAGTTCGCGCAGACCGTGTTCATGGATCCCGGATCAAGTCCGGGATGACGGACTGGACCTTTCCACCGTCAAACTCCTAAGGAGGCGGCGCCTTCCTTCCCGCCGGAGCCTGTCCGATGCGTCTCCTCCTCCTCGCCGCCGCCCTGATCGCCGCCCCGGCCCTCGCCCAGATCGGCACCGCCCGGCCGGAGCCGCTGGCCATGGCCGAGGCGATGCCGGCACCGCGCGACGTCGCCTATCCAGGCACCTTGCGGCTCGACATCGACGCCAGCGACACCAGCCGCGGCATCTATCGGGTCGTCGAGACGATCCCCGTGGCCGGGCCGGGGCCGCTGACCCTGCTCTACCCGCAATGGCTGCCCGGCAATCATGGGCCGAGCGGGCCGATCCAGTCGCTCGCGGGCTTGAGGATCACCGCCGGCGGCGCCGCGGTGCGGTGGCGGCGCGACTCCGCCTACGTCTACGCCTTCCATGTCGACGTGCCGGCCGGCGCGCGCGAGCTCAGGCTCGAATTCCAGCACCTCTCGCCGACCGATAGCGGGCAGGGCCGGATCACGATGACGCCCGCCATGCTGAACCTGCAATGGGAGAAGATGTCGCTCTACCCGGCCGGCCATTTCACCCGCGCCATCCCGGTCCAGGCGAGCGTCACCTACCCGGCCGGCTGGACCGCGGCGACTTCGCTCGATGTGGCGAGCCGCCAGGGCAGTCGGATCGCCTACCGGACGGTGCCTTACGAGACTCTGGTCGATTCGCCGGTCTTCGCCGGCCGCCACGCGCGGCGCGAGCAGCTCGCCGACCATATCTACCTGAACCTCTTCGCCGACGAGCCCGGCGACCTCGCCATGACCCCCGAGCAGCTCGCGATCCACCGCCGCATGGCCGAGCAGTCGGTGCGGCTGTTCGGCACCGTCCATTTCGACGATTACGAGTTCCTCGTCGCCCTCACCGACGAGCTCGGCGGGATCGGCCTCGAGCATCTGCGCTCGTCGGAGAACAGCCATCCGCGCGAATATTTCACCGAATGGGCCGCGGGCTCGGCCGGCCGCGACCTCCTGACCCACGAATTCACCCACAGCTGGAACGGCAAGTACCGCCGCCCGGCCGATCTGTGGACGCCCACCTACAATGTGCCGATGCGCGACAGCCTCCTGTGGGTCTATGAGGGGCAGACCCAGTTCTGGGGCTTCGTCCTCGCCGCCCGCTCCGGGCTGATGCCGGCCGAGGACGTGCTCGCCGAATTCGCTCGCAGCGCCGCTTTCTACGACACGCTGCCGGGCCGCGCCTGGCGGCCGCTGATCGACACCACCAACGATCCGATCATCCAGGCGCGCCGGCCGCATCCCTGGGCGAGCTGGATGCGCGGCGAGGATTATTATTCCGAAGGGATGCTGATCTGGCTCGAGGTCGACGCGAAGCTGCGCGAGCTCAGCGGCGGCCGGCGCTCGATGAACGATTTCGCCCGCGCCTTCTTCGGCGTGAACCCGGGCGACCAGGGCGTCGCGACCTACGATTTCGACGACGTCGTCGCCGTGCTGAACGGGATCGCGGCTTTTGACTGGGCCGCCTATCTGAGGGAGCGGGTCGACCGGGTCCGGCCGCGCGCGCCGCTCGGCTGGCTCGAGGCGGGCGGCTACCGGCTCGTCTACCGCGACACGCCGACGCCCTATTTCAAGTCGCGCGAAAAGGACCGGAAGATCCTCGACCTCACTTATTCGATCGGCGTGGTGGTCGGCGAGGCGGGGCGGATCAGCGGAGTTGCCTGGGATTCGCCGATGTTCAACGCCGGCGCGACCGCGGGCGCGACCATCGTCGCGGTCAACGGCCGGCAATATTCGAACGACCTCTTCCGCCAGGCGATCCGGGAGGCGCAGGGCGGCCGCGCGCCGATCCGCCTCCTGATCAAGCGCGGCGAGCGCTACACCGACATCGCCGTCGATTATCATGACGGGCTGCGCTATCCAGCGCTGGAGCGGGTGGGGACCGGGCCCTCGAGCCTCGATGCGCTGCTCGCGCCGCTGCCATAGGAGCCGCCATGAAGCGCATCGCCCTCGCCCTGTTCGCAGGAGTCGCAGCCATCTCCGCCACCAATGCCCAGCCCCCCGAGAGTGCCGAGGCGCGGACCCGCGACGCCCTCCAGCGAATCGAACGGCTCAATCCGCGCGTCAACGCGGTGCTCGCGGTCGATCCGACCGCGCTCGCCCAGGCGCGCGCGCTCGACCGCATGAGGCGGGCGCGCGGGCCTTTGTTCGGCATGCCGATCCTGATCAAGGACAATATCGAGACGGCCGGGCCGCTGCCGACCACCGCGGGCAGCCTCGCGCTCGCCGCCAACGTCACCGGCCGCGACGCGCCGCTGGTGGCGCGGCTGCGCGCCGCCGGCGCGGTGATCATGGGCAAGGCCAACCTTTCGGAATGGGCGAACATCCGCTCGTCCGATTCGATCTCGGGCTGGAGCGCTCTCGGCGGCCAGGTCCGCAATCCCTATGCGCTGAACCGCAATCCCTGCGGCTCCTCGTCGGGAAGCGCGGTAGCGGTGGCGGCGGGGATGGTGCCCGCGGCGATCGGCACCGAGACCGACGGCTCGATCACCTGCCCGGCGGCGATCAACGGCATCGTCGGCTTCAAGCCCACAGTCGGCCTCGTCAGCCGCACCCATGTCGTGCCGATCAGCCACAGTCAGGACACGCCGGGGCCGATGACGCTCAGCGTGCGCGACGCCGCGTTGATCCTGAATGCGATCGCCGGGTCCGATCCCGCCGATCCCACCACCGCCGAGGCGGACGCGCGCCGCGCGGATTACGCCGCCGCGCTCCGCCCCGACGCGTTGCGCGGGGTGCGGATCGGGGTAATGCGCTTTTCGGCGGGCTTCGGCACCGACGCCCCGTTCGAAGCCGCGCTCGCCGTGCTTCGCGCGCAGGGCGCCGAACTGGTCGAGATCCGCGAGTTCCAGCTCAACCGGCAGGAGCTCGGCCGCAACGAGATCGCGGTGCTGCTCGCCGAGCTGAAGCACGACATGAACCTCTATCTCGCAACCTTGCCGGAAGCGGTGCGGACCCGGACGCTGGAGCAGGTGATCGCGTTCAACAACGCGCATCGGGCCGAGGAAATGCCGCTCTTCGGCCAGGACCTGTTCGAGCAGGCGCAGGCGACCGAGGGGCTGAACGAGGCCTACCGCACGGCGCGGGAGACCTCGCTCCGGCTCGCCGGCGCCGAGGGAATCGACCGGCTCCTGAGCCAGAACGAAGTCGTCGCTCTGGTCGCGCCGACCCGCCCCGCCGCCTGGCTGATCGACGCGGTCCATGGCGATACCAGCCCGGGCGGGGGCGCCGCCGGCACCCTCGCCGCGGTCGCCGGCTATCCGCACCTCACCGTGCCGATGGGCGAGGTGCGCGGGCTTCCCGTCGGCCTCTCCTTCATCGGCGCCAAATGGGACGACGCCCGCATCCTGGCGCTGGGCTATGCCTACGAGCAGGCCTCGCACCGCCGGATCGAGCCGCGCTTCCTCAACTCGATCGAGGACAGCCCCGACGTGGCGCCGCATCTGCGGCCGCACCGGCCGTAGCGCCGATGCGCGGCCTGACCTTCTGCGCCATCGCCGCGACCATGCTGGTGGCGGCGGGGCCGGCCGGCGCCTGTGCGCCGCCCTCCATTCGGTTCGGCCTGGGAAGCGCGCGGATCGACGCCATGGGCCGGCAGGCCATCGACGAGGTCGTGAACGAATATCGGGCGCGGCGGGGCGGCAGGGTTCAGTTGAGGGCTACGACAGACGGGCTGGGTCCGGCGGCCGCGAACCTGCGGCTCGCCCGCCGTCGCGGCGAAGCCGTGAAGGCGGCCCTTGTCCGGCGCGGCGTTCCCGCCAGCGCGATCGACATCATCGCCGAAGGCGAGGGTCGGCGCCGGGGCGCCATACCGGAGGACCGGCTGGTCTGGTTGGTGGTGGTGGATGGAGGATGTTCGGGCTGAAGCTCCCTAGCTCCGCCGCTTCTTCACCGGCCGCCTGAGGCCAGCCTCGACGGCGACTTGCGACCAGCGGCGGAGCTCGTCCGGGTCGTCGTACACGTCCGCGGGCGGGCGGCGATAGTTCATCCGGTCGACGGTGCCGTCCTTGAAGATGACGGTGAAGCGCTCGGTGCAGCCCGCCTCGTCCCAGACCGGGTTGCTCTCCTCGTCGGCCTTCAGCCAGAGCTCGCCGTCGACCATGATCGCGAAGATCGCGCCGTCGAGATAGAGCGTCGCGCCGCCCATCATCTTGCGCATCGAGAGCCGGCCCATCGGCTCCAGCGCCTCCTCGACCCAGGCGTAGAGGCCCTCGTCGATGCTCACGCCGTCAGCCTCAGGCCGGCGATGCAGGCGACGATGCCGAGGATCAGCAGCATGCGCACCAGGGTCCAGGGCTCGCCGAAGAACCCGATTCCGACGATCACCGTGCCGAGCGCGCCGATCCCGCCCCACACCGCATAGGCCGTTCCCATCGGGATCGTCCGCGCCGCATATTCGAGCAGCGCCATCGAGATCGCCACCGAGACCAGGAAGGCCAGCGTCCAGGGCAGGTTCCTGAAGCCGTCGACGAAGCGCAGCGAGGTGGTGAAGCCCACTTCGAACAGGCCGCCGAGGATGAGGAGCGCCCACGCCATCCCCGAAAGGATTAGCGCCGGGTCCGTCCGCGCGCTAGCTTCGCCCGATGCTGCGGACCCTGCGCAACAAGTTCGTGCTGTTCATCGCGATCCTCGTCGCCGGAGCGGCGGCGGCGACGGTGGCGGTGATGCGGCTGGTCCCCGATCCCTTGCCCGACGCCGGCTTCAAGGGCTTCATGCTCGGCTTCGACCTCGCCGCCGCCTTCTTCCTGCTGGCGAGCGCGCACCTGCTGCGGATCGACGACCCCAAGGTGATTCGGGACCATGCGGCGAGCAACGACGCCAACCGCACCACGCTCTTGGTCATCACCGTCGCGATCAGCGCCGCCATCCTCGGCGCGGTGGCGATGGAGACGATCGGCGGCGAAGCGCCCGGCGCGAAGACCAAGCTCCTGATCATCGCCACATTGGGAACGGCCTGGCTGTTCGGCAACACGATCTACGCGCTCCACTATGCCCATCTCTATTACGGGCAACGCGACGGCGGGCTCGACTTCCCGGGCGGGCGGCCGCCCGGCTATGCCGACTTCGTCTATTTCTCCTTCACCCTCGGCATGACCTTCCAGACCTCCGACGTCGGCATCAGGGACAAAAGGATCCGGGGCGTGGTGACGCTCCACAGCCTCGCCGCCTTCGTGTTCAATCTCGGCATCCTCGCCTTCACGATCAACGTGCTCGGCGGCTAAACGCCGGTCGTGGCGTCGGCCACCCGGGTGCGGCGGGCGGCGACGACGCAGGCGACGACGATCATCGCCGCGCCGAACACTGTCAGCGGCCGCACCGGCTCGGCGAAGACGATCAGCCCGAAGGTCGCCGCCCAGATGAAGGCCGTATATTCGACCGGCGCCAGATATTGCGCCTCGGCCCGGGCATAGGCCCAGGAGAGAAGGATCAGCGAAGCGAAGGCGAGCACCGCCGCGCCGGCGATCGCGGGCAGCGCCGCCGCGGGCGGGGCCGCGGCGAGAAACGGCGCGGCGAGGAGGAAGCCGGTGGTCATGATCGCGCTGGTGAAGAAGGCGATCTCGACCGGCCTCGCGACCTGGGCCTGCTGTCGCATCAGGATGATGTTCCAGGCATAGAGCGCCGCCGAGCAGAGGATCGCGATCGAGCCGCGCAGCGCCTCGGGCCCAAGCTGCGCCTGGACCTGGCCGGCGAGGATCACCAGCACCCCGGCGAAGCCGAGCGCGGACGCGGCGATGGCGCGGCGCTCGATCTTCTCCTTGAGGATGATCGCGGCCAGATAGAGCGCGATCAGCGGCGCGACGAAGGCGAGCGCGACGCCCTGCGCGAGCGGCACCCGCGCCAGCCCCCAGAAGAACAGGATCGCCATCAGAGTGCCGACGCTGCCGCGGATCAGGTGGATGCGCAGCACCGGCCGGGCCGGCCAGGGGGAGCGCGTCAGGGCGAAGACGAGCCCGCCGAAGATCGCGCCCGCCATCGTCCGCCAGAGCAGCGCGTTATAGGCGCCGAGCGCGAGCGCGAGATGCTTCATCACCGCGTCCATGGCCGAAAAGAGCGCGATGCCGAGCGTCGCGACCGCGAAGGCGGTGGCGGTCGAGGAGGATCGAGGATTCAACGGCGTCTCCGGCTGGACCTGGCCGCCCACTCGCCTAAAATACGGGCGTTGCGAAGCCGAAATCATCGGGGAGCCGCCCCTTGCTGATCATCTTCTCCCTTGCCGCCCTCATCGCCGCCGCGCCGCCGGAGCGCACGAGGATCGATTCGCCCGGCGCGCTGGCGATGCTGCGGCACAATGGCGGGCTGACCCTGCAATGGATCAGCTGGGATTATCGCGGCCGCGTCCGGGTCGACGAAAGGGACGGGCTCGTCCATCTTTCCGGCTTCCAGGCCGTCCGCGACGGGGCGGGCCGGCTGGAGCTCGACGGCGACGTGATCGAGATTGGCGCGCGCAGCTTCACCTTCCGGGGCCGCATCCTCATCACCGACACGCCCGATCCCGGCCGCGACTGCGTGCGCGACGGCAGCTACGAATTCCGAATCACCGGCCGCCGTCGCTACTGGCGCCTCCAGCAGATGGAGCAGTGCGACGGCCTGACCGATTACGTCGACATCTATTTCTGAGCGCTAGCGCCCGCCGCCGAACAGCCGTCCAAGCAGGCCTTTCGGCTTTTCGGGCGCGGGGACGGCCTCGGTGAAACCGTGCATCGATTCGTGATATTCGTCGTGCCGGAAGCCGCATATCGACTGGGCGAGCTCGACCGGGATATCGAACAGGAAATCCACGGGCGGCTGCCGCTCGCCATATTCGGCCTGGCTTGCCGTCAGGCGCGCGCGAATCCCGTCGAATTGGGGCGGCATGTCGCCTTCATGGACGAGATGGTCCGCGCCCTGGTCTAAAGCGTGGCCAGCGAACCATCGATAGACGCCGCCCTCGAAATAATTGGCGGAAGAGAACATCGCGGTCTCGTTCACCCAGCAGCTCAGGACCGGCGCCAGACGCGACAACCGGGTGCAGCGGGCGATCGTCGCGAAAGCGGGATCGTTGGACCACAAGAGGGTCCAGCCGCTCGGCAGCTCGGCGGCCGAGAACGGCGCCTCATTGGCCGCGTCGGCCACCAGGGTGTCGACGAGGCCGAAATGGGCCAGCAGCTGGCTCTTGGAGAGGCCTTGGGCGGCAAGCCAGGAGATGCGAAAGCCCATGCGGGCTATTCGGCGGCGTGCGGCATGGACTCGGCGGCGCCCTCGATCTCCGCCGCCTTCGCTTCGACCAGGGCGACGATATGGTCGATCATGTCCTCGTCGCGGACATGGTGGTCGGTGACTCCGGACAGATAGACCATATGCTTGCCCTGGCCGCCGCCGGTGATGCCGATGTCGGTCTCGCGCGCCTCGCCGGGGCCGTTGACGACGCAGCCCAATACCGAGAGCGACATCGGGGTGCGGATATGGGCGAGCCTTTCCTCGAGCTTCTCGACGGTGCGGATGACGTCGAAGCCCTGGCGGGCGCAGGACGGGCAGGCGATCACGCGCACGCCGCGGTTGCGGATCCCCAATGCCTTCAGGATCTCGAAGCCCGCGCGCACCTCCTCCTCGGGCTCGGCCGACAGCGAGACCCGGATCGTGTCGCCGATCCCGGCCCAGAGCAAGGAGCCGATGCCGATCGCGCTCTTGACCGTGCCGGCGCGCAGCGCCCCGGCCTCGGTGATGCCGAGATGGAGCGGGCAATCGACCGCCTCGGCGAGCTGCTGATAGGCGGCGACCGCGAGGAACACGTCGCTGGCCTTCACCGCGACCTTATAGTCGCGGAAGCCATGGTCCTCGAGGATTCGGATATGGTCGAGCGCGCTCTCGACCAGAGCCTCCGGGCAGGGCTCGCCATATTTTTCGAGCAGGTCCTTTTCGAGGCTGCCGGCATTGACCCCGATCCGCATCGCGCAGCCGTTCGCCCTGGCGGCGTTCACCACCTCGCGCACCCGCTCTTCCGAGCCGATATTGCCGGGGTTGATCCTGAGGCAGGCGGCGCCGGCGTCGGCGGCCTCGAGCGCGCGCTTGTAGTGGAAATGGATGTCGGCGACGATCGGCACGCGCGAGGCGCGGACGATCTCTCTCAGCGCCGCGGTCGACTCCGCGTCGGGACAGGAGACCCGGACGATGTCGGCGCCCGCTTCCTCGCAGCGCCGGATCTGATCGATCGTCGCCTTGGCATCGGCGGTCGGCGTGTTGGTCATCGTCTGGACGGTGACGGGCGCGCCGCCGCCGACCGGCACGCTGCCGACCATGATCCGCCGCGACCTGCGCCGCTCGATGTCCCGCCAGGGCCTTACCGACATGGCGCGCATATAGGCGCTGGCGGCGTCGAGTGAAAGTCAATGGGGACAGTCACCAGCGACCGTCCCGAGCGACTGTCCCCTATCCGAACGGATCGTCGAGCGAGGGCGGCGGGGTCGAGAACCAGCGCGGCCCCTCGGCGGTCATGTGGAAGCAGTCTTCGAGGCGGATGCCGAACTTGCCCGGGAGATAGAGGCCGGGCTCGTTGGAGAAGCACATGCCGGGCGCGAGCAGTGTGGTCTCGCCATGGACGAGGTTGACCGGCTCGTGGCCGTCGAGGCCGATGCCGTGGCCGGTGCGGTGCGACAGGCCCGGCAGCCGGTAGCCCGG
This sequence comes from Allosphingosinicella sp., assembly GCA_035941735.1. Classification (GTDB taxonomy): domain Bacteria; phylum Pseudomonadota; class Alphaproteobacteria; order Sphingomonadales; family Sphingomonadaceae; genus Allosphingosinicella. Next base: position 7,765 of record DASZDS010000008.1, on the reverse strand, counting down.
GCCGTAGCCCCAGCTTTCGTAGCGGGCGCGGACCGCATCGTCGACGCTGCCCGCCGGCCGGCCGACCCGCGCCGCCGCGTTGGCGATCTGCTGGCCCTCGCGCATCTGGTTCCAGACCCGGCGCTGCTCTGCATTGGCCTCGCCGAACACGAAGGTGCGCGAGATATCCGACTGATAGCCCTCGACCGAGCAGCCGCAGTCCATCAGCACGACCTCGCCGTCCCGGACCCGCTGCGGCTGGCCCGAGCCGTGCGGATAGGCGCTCGCCTCGCCGAGCAGGATCAGGGCGAATTCCGGATTGCCGCCCAGCGCCGCGGTGGCGCCGTTCATGATCGCGCCGATCTGCGCGGGCGTCATGCCGCGCTCGATCCGGGGCCAGGTGTGGCGATAGGCGGCGATGGTGATGTCCGCGGCCTTCTGCATCAGCGCCAGCTCGTGCGCCGACTTGATCATCCGGCAACCGCGCACGACCGGGGCGCCGGGGCGGATGTCGAGGCCCGGCCGCGCCCGCCTGAGATTGTCGACCGCGAAGAAGCGCACCGTCTCCTCGATCCCGACCGGGCCGGCGAGGCGGCGGTCGCGCAGGAAGCCGGCGACGGTCCGCAAGGGATCTTCGTCCTCGTTCCAGACCCGCACCTCGGCCGGCACCTTGAGGCTCTCGCGGACCGAGGGCTCCTCGAAATGGGGGGTGACGATGCAGGGCTGGCCCTGGCGCGGGAGGATCGCGGCGGTGAGCCTTTCGCTGCGCCACCACTGGACGCCGGTGAAATAGACGAGCGAGGCGCCCGGCTCGATCAGCAGCGCCGACAGCCCCTGGGCGCGCATCAGCGCCTGGGCGCGCGCGATGCGGGCGAGATGCTCGGCGCGGGAGATCGGCACGACCCCGCCGGTCATCGGCCGGAGCGCGGACCCCGCTTCCTGCGCGAACGCCTGCGCCGATCCGAGCGCCGCCACGCCCGCCGCAGCCATTCCAGTGGCGATGAAATGTCGTCTGCTCAGCATCGGCGACCTCCGGTCCCCAGAGTTGGACCGGAGCGCCGCTTCAGGTCAATCCTCCTCGCCGGCCGGAAACGGGGACAGTCCCCGGTCCGGGGACTGTCCCCCCGCCCGCCGCCTAGAGCACGAAGTCCGTCGCCACCAGGGTGACCGCGCCGGCGACGAAGATGTCCATATCGGACACGCCGTCGGCGTTGATGTCGCCCTGGATCCAGGTGTCGGTGCCGTCGAAATAGTAGCGCAGCTCGGCCCCGGCGCCGGAGAAGGCCGCGGTGCCGATGAACGAGAAGGCCTGGTTGCCCGCCGTCAGCAGGGCCGCGTCGACTCCGCCCAGGTCGATGATGTCGTCGCCCTGGACGAAGTCGAGAATCCGGTCCGCATTGGCGCCGGTGCCGGATTCGAACGTCGAGAAACGGAACGTGTCGTTGTCGTTGCCGCCGGTCATGTCGTCCTTGCCGGAGCCGCCGATGAGGAGGTCGTCGCCGTCGCCGCCGTCGAGCGTGTCCGCGCCGCTGCCGCCGCGCAGATCGTCATTGCCGCCGAGGCCGGTGAGCGTGTCGCTGCCGCTGCCGCTGTAGATGTCGTTGTCGAGACCGTTGCCGGTGCCGGCGAAATTGCCGCTGCCGCCGTTCCAGTAGAGGTCCTCGACATCGCTGCCGAGCGTGTAGCTGTTCAGCGTCGTATAGACCTGGTCGATGCCCTCGCCGGCCGCCTCGACGACGCTGTCGCCGGCATTGTCGACGATGTAGACGTCGTCGCCGGTGCCGCCCTCCATATAGTCGGCGCCCGTGCCGCCGCTGAGCACGTCGCCGTCGGCGCCGCCGTAGAGGAAGTCGTCGCCGCCATTGCCGTACAGCTGGTCGTAGCCGTCATTGCCGTAGAAGGTGTCGGAGCCGCTGCCGCCGGTCATGTCGTTGTTGAGCTCGTTGCCGGTGCCGGTGAACGTGCCCGAGCCGGTGTTGATCAGCTTCTCGACATTGGCGCCGAGCGTGTAGGACGAGAGCACGGAGACGCGCACCGTATCGGTGCCCTCGCCGCTATTCTCGTTCACGCTGTCGCCGGCATCGTCGACGAAATAGGTGTCGTTGCCGGTGCCGCCGTTCATCGTGTCGGCGCCGGTGCCGCCGTCGAGCTGGTCGTTGCCGCCATTGCCGTTCAGCGTGTCGTCGCCGCCGAGGCCGAAGATCTGGTCGTTGCCCGACGTGCCGTTGAGCGTGTCGTTGCCGCCAGTGCCTGTGATAATCGCCATGTTACCCTCCGCTACTTTCCCCTGTCGATGCGAAGGCTATCATCGCCGCCGAGGCGTTCCTAAGGCTGTTGGGTCCGAACTGGCGGCCCGGTGAAGGACTGTCGAAGTCTATCGTCGACCGTCCGGGCTGCGGCTGCGACGAACGCCGCGCCGAGCGACAAATTGCCACCGTGGGAGCGACGAATTGCCACCATAAAGGACCAGAAAAACGCCCCTAGAGGGCCAGCAGCACCATCCCGGCCGCGGCCAGCAGGGCGGCAAGGCCGAGCAGCCAGGCGAGTCGGCGGTCGCCGATGTGGATCATCAGGAACATCAGCGACTCCCATTCAGCCGGCAGCGCGTCTTGGCGGTAACCACGGCGAAGTAGATGGCCGTCGCCAGCATCAGCGCGACGACGAATCCGATTATGGCGCGCTCGACCAGGAAGGCGGCCGCCAGCGCCACCGCGGCCGAATAGACGGCGGTGAGCGCGCGCCCCTGCCAGGCAATCGCCTTGGTGCCGCACCAGCGGCCCTTGCCGCTGCGCTCGAACCAATAGTCTTCGAGTTCCGGGGCCATGTCGCCGATCCTCCTCACTTCCTGTCGCCCCAGCGCCAGCGCCAGCCGCCGCGGGTCTTCTGGGCGCAGAGCAGGACGAACGCCGCCGTCGCCGCGATGAACAGGCCGATGACGGCGATCCAGCTGTAGCGGATCAGCAGGCTCGCCGCCCCGATCAGCAGGATATAGCCGAGCAGCGCCGCCCACCCCTGCCAGGCGATCGGCAGGCCGGCGCCGTAGCCGTAGCGCTTCGGGGCGAACCAGGCGTCGCCCTCGTCGTTCCCCGTCACCGCTCAGTCCTCCTTCCTCGGCCGGCCGCGCTTGCGCTGCTCCGGCCCGGCCACCTTGACGCCGCGCCGCCCCAATGCCTCGCGCAGCAACACCTCGATCTGGGCGTTGACGCTGCGGAAGTCGGCCGCCGCGCAGCGCTCGAGCACCGCCCAGAGCGCGGGCTCGATGCGCAGCGGATAGGCTTTCTTCGGGGCTTGCGGCACGCCTCGCGCTCCTATTGGTAGAGCGAGCCCGTATTGACGATCGGCTGGGTGTCGCGCTCCGAGCAGAGCACCACCATCAGGTTCGAGACCATCGCCGCCTTGCGCTCGTCGTCGAGCTCGACGATGCTCTTCTCGCTGAGCAGCTGCAGCGCGTTCTCGACCATCGAGACGGCGCCGATCACGATCTTCGAGCGCGCCGCGATCACCGCTTCCGCCTGCTGGCGCCTGAGCATCGCCTGGGCGATCTCGGCGGCGTAGGCGAGGTGGGTGAGCCGGCACTCGTCGACGGTGATGCCGGCGCGGGTGACCCGCTCCTGCAGCTCGCGCTCGAGCTCCTCGCTGACCACCTCGGCGTCGCCGCGCAGCGTCACTTCCTTATGCTCGAGATCATCATAGGGATATTTGCCGGCGATCGCGCGCACCGCGCTTTCGATCTGGATCTCGACGAACTCCATGTAATTGGCGACGTCGAACAAAGCCTGGGCGGTGTCGGTGACGCGCCAGACGACGTTGGTCGCGATCTCGACCGGGTTGCCGCGCTGATCGTTCACCTTGATCCGGTCCGACGTGATGTTGTGGATGCGGGTCGAGATCTTGGTCCGGCTGAGCCAGGGCAGCCGCCAGCGCAGGCCGTTGGTGCGGTCGGTGCCCTTGTAATCGCCGAACAGGAGGATCGCCGCCGCCTGGTTGGGCTGGAGCAGATAGAAGCCGACCAGCACGAACAGGAAGGCGAACGCGACCAGCACCATCAGCACCGCCGGCCCGGCCGGGTTACCGCCGGCGTCGGCGACGTTGACCATCCAGCCGAGGATGAAGAAATCGGCGATGAACAGGAGCAGCAGCACGAGCAGCATCAGATAGCCGCTCTGGGTCGCGGCCCGGCGCTCGTGGGTGTGGCTGAGCGCGCTCGCGGCGACCGAATCGGGATTGGTGGACACGTCTCTTCTCCTCCAATAATGATGATATCATATTTATATGATCGGACCCTTGCAAGCGGAATCGTTACGGCTCCCCAACACGTCATCCTGACGAAAGTCAGGACCCATGAACGCGGCAAGGGCTGGTTCGCGCGGACCGCGTGCGTGGATCCCGGATCAGGTCCGGGATGACGGTCAGGGCGGGGACTGGCTCGCGCCGCGCCTTCTGCTATGGCGGCGGCGATGAGCGCCGCCACCGAAGAGCCCCGCGTCGATTGGCGCCTGGTCGTCCATGGCGGCTGCGGCGTGATTCGGCGCGGCGGCGTCCCGGCCGCCGAGGAGCGGGCGATTCGCACCGCGCTGAATCGCGCGCTCGATGCCGGCGGCGCGATCCTCGACGGCGGCGGCGCCGCGCTCGACGCCGCCGAGGCGAGCGTCAGGGTCCTCGAGGACGATCCCCATTTCAACGCCGGGCGCGGCTCGGTCTTCACTTATGAGGGGGGGATCGAGATGGACGCCTCGATCATGGACGGCCGCACGCTCCAGGCCGGCGCGGTCAGCGGCGTCACCGCGACCCGCAACCCGATCGGCCTCGCCCGCGCGGTGATGGAAAGGAGCCCCCATGTCTTCCTGTCGCGCGAGGGCGCCGACCTGTTCTCGCGCGAGCAGGGCCTCGAACAGGCGCCGCGCGATTATTTCGAGATCGCCGAGCGCCGCCGCCAATTGGAGGAGCTGCGCGCCCGGCCCGAGGCCGAGCAGTTCGACGTCCATTTGAAATATGGCACGGTCGGAGCGGTCGCGCTCGACCGGGGAGGCCATGTCGCCGCCGCTTCCTCGACCGGCGGGCTCACCGGCAAGCGCTGGGGACGGGTCGGCGATTCGCCGATCATCGGCGCCGGCTGCTATGCCGACGACCGCGGCAGCGCGGTCGCCTGCACCGGCGCCGGCGAATATTTCATCCGCCTCGCCGTCGCCCACGAGATTTGCGCGCGCGTCCGGCTGCGCGGCGAGGCCGCGAGCGAGGCCGCCGACGCGGTGATCGCCGAGATGGCCGCGCTCGGCGGCTCGGGCGGCGTCATCGTCGTCACCCCGGCCGGCGAGGGGCTGTGGCGCTTCAACACGCCCGGCATGTACCGCGGCCAGGCCTCGCCAGCCGGCCGTTCGGTCGCGCTCTACGGCGACGAGGAGTGAAGCTCCTCCCCTTCCGGGGGAGGATTTTTTCTATTCCGGCACCACCGTGACGGCGCGGCGATTCTCGGCCCAGGCGGTCTCGTTGGACGCGGGGTTGGCCGGGCGCTCCTTGCCCCAGCTGATCACCTGCATCCGCGACGCGGCGACGCCCCGCGCCTCGAGATAGTCGCGCGCGGCGTTGGCGCGGCGATCGCCCAGCGCGAGATTATACTCGCGGGTGCCGCGCTCGTCGGCATGGCCCTCGATCGTCACCCTGACGCCGGCATTGCGCCCCAGCCACGCCGCCTGGGCGTCGAGCGTCGCGCGGTCCTGGTCGTCGAGCGCATAGGAATCGAAGTCGAAGAAGACCCGGTCGGCCGGCACGCTCTGGAGGAAGTCGCCGCGCGAGCCCGGCAGCGCGGTGCCGATCGGATTGTCCCCGGCATTATCGGCGTCGGTCTCGGCGGTCGTCGCGCTCGGCGGCTCGGGCGGCAGCTCGCTGGCGGTGCGGCGGTGCGCGCAGCCGGCGGTCAGCGACAGCGCCACGGCGATCGCCGTCAGGCTGGTCAGTCTCGTCATACTCTTACTCCCTCTCTTCGATTCCTCACGGTCTCAGCGGCGACCAGGCCGGGTCCGAGCCGCCGAGCGGGGTCGGCACCCGCCGGGTCGCGCCCGAGGCGACGTCGACGTACCAGAGCTCGCCCTGGCTGGCGCCGCGGGTGAACATCACGGCGCGGCCGTTCGGCGCCCAGGTCGGCCCCTCGGCATAGCCGCCGCCGGTCAGGATCCGCTCGCCCGACCCGTCCGGCGCCATCACCCCGATCCGGAAGCCGCCGGTCTTGGTGAAGGCGATGAGGTCGCCGCGCGGGCTCCACACCGGCGTCGCATAGCCGCCGCCGCCGAAGCTGATCCGGCGCTGGTTCGAGCCGTCGGCATCCATCATGTAGATTTGCTGCGAGCCGCCGCGGTCGCTCTCGAACGTGATCCGGCTGCCGTCGGGCGAATAGGAGCCGCCGGTGTCGATCCCGGGCGAGTTGGTCAGCCGCTGCGGGGTGCCGCCCGCGACCGGGATCCGGTAGATGTCGGTATTGCCGTTCACCGCCATCGAAAAGATGATGTAGCGGCTGTCGGGCGAGTAGCGCGGCGCGAAGGTCATGTGCGGGCCGGTGACGAGCGGCCGCGTGCGCCCCGAATCGAGCTCGTAGACCATCACCCGCGGCCGTTCGTCCTGATAGGTCATGAAGGTGATCGTCTGCTGGTTGGGCGCGAAGCGCGGCGTCAGCACGGTCCACTGGCCGTTGGTGAGGAAGCGGTGGTTGGCGCCGTCATAGTCCATGATCGCGAGGCGCTTGATCCGCCGCCGCGCGGGGCCGGTCTCGGAGACGTAGACGATGCGCGTGTCGAAATAGGCGCCCTCGCCGGTCAGCCGGGAATAGATTGCGTCGGCGCAGCGGTGGGCGGCGCGGCGCCAGTCGCGGGGCTGGACGACATAGCCCTGGCGGGTGAGCTCGTTCTGGGCGGCGACGTCGTAGAGATAGCAGCCGACGGTCAGCGAGCCGTTGGGATTGGCCTGGACGAAGCCCTGGACGAGATTCTGCGCGCCGGTCGTCGAGAAATAGGCAAAGTCGGGCGCCGTCACCTGCGGGAAGGAGACGGCGTGGAGACCGCCCGGCCCGATCGGCGTGAACAGGCCCGAATTCCCGAGGTCGGTGGCGACGATGTCGGCGACCTGGCGCCCGAGCGCGCCGGTGCCGCCGGCGGCGGTGGCCGCTTCCTGCGGCGTCGGCATGTAGGGCACCGCGATCGGCAGCGCGGCGCGCCGGCCGCCGGTGACGTCGACGACGAGCTGGCCTTCGTCATTTCCCGGCGGCGGCTCGGTCTGCGCGAGAGCCGGGGCGCCGAGGGAGAGCAAAGCGGCGAAGGGGACCAGAAAGCGCACGTTCAATTCCTCATCCGGGCAAGCGATAGTTGAGGGTGAAATTGCTCCAGCCGCGCGGCACGTCGTAGAGCTCCGGGGGCAGGCCGCGCAGCGGCGAGCAGGAGACGAAGGCGTTGACCGCGAGGTCGGCGACGCGCTGGGCGTAGCGGCGATTCTCGTCGTCGATGCCGCGCTGCTGGCCGACCCGCGGCCGGCCCTTCAGCGAGCCGTCGGGATTGAGGCTGAGCATGATCGGGGTGACGATCCGCTCCGAGCCGGGGCCGGGATAGACCTGGCGGTCGGCGCAAGGCTGGACCTGGCGGGCGATCGCGGAGGCGATGTCGGCCGCCGCGCGGGCGCTCATCGCCGCGGCCGGCGGCGTGGTGGCTCGCGCGGCGGCGTCGTTGCCGAAGCTGCGCGGATCGAGGTTGAGCGGGCGGCGGGCCGGCGGCGCGGGCCGCGGCTGCGGCCGAGCGGCCTGGGC
>DASZDS010000007.1:0-35238 GCA_035941735.1 Allosphingosinicella sp. | reverse complement strand
ATATGTTCGTTCGAGTTCGGGATGGAAAAGCGTAGATATTCATCCGTTTAGCAATCCCACGAACTTCTCGAACAGATAGGCGCTGTCCTGCGGTCCGGGGCTCGCCTCCGGGTGGAACTGGACGCTGAACGCGGGCCGGTCGGTCAGCTCCAGCCCCGCCAGGCTGCCGTCGAACAGCGAGATGTGCGTCGCTTTCGCATTGGCGGGCAGGCTCTCCGCCTCGACCGCGAAGCCGTGGTTCATTGACGTGATCTCGACCCGCCCGTCGGCGAGGCGCTTGACAGGATGGTTGGCGCCGCGGTGGCCCTGGTGCATCTTCGCGGTCCTCGCGCCGACCGCCAGGCCGAGCAATTGGTGGCCGAGGCAGATGCCGAACAAAGGCTTGCCGGTCTCGAGCAGCTTTTGGATCACCGGCACCGCATATTCCCCGGTTGCGGCGGGATCGCCGGGGCCGTTGGAGAGGAAGATGCCGTCGGGCCTGTGCGCCATTACCTCGTCGAAGGTCGCGTCGGCGGGGAGCACGGTGACTCGGGCGCCGGCGTCGGCGAGGTTGCGGAAGATGTTGCGCTTGGAGCCGTAGTCGATCGCGACGACGTGGGGGAGCGCCTCGTCATGGGCGCGCTCGGCATAGCCCTCGCCGAGCCGCCACTTGCCCCCCGCCCAGCGGTACATCTGCCGGCACGACACCTCCCTGGCGAGGTCCATCCCCTCGAGCCCCGGCCAGGCGCGCGCTTTGGCGAGCAACGCCTCGATGTCAAAGATGCCGTCCTCGCGGTAAGCGATGACGCCGTTGGGGGCGCCTTGGGTGCGGATCAGCCTTGTCAGCGCCCGCGTGTCGACGCCGCTCAGGCCGATGCGCCCGTTGGCGCGCAGCCACTCGGCGAAGCCCAGGGCGGCGCGAAAGCTGCTCGGCCGGGTGACGTCCTCGCGGACGACGCAGCCCAGCGCGAACGGATTGTCCGCCTCGAGATCCTCGTAGTTCGCGCCGACATTGCCGATATGGGGGAAGGTGAAGGTGACGATCTGGGCCGCGTAGGAGGGATCGGTCATGATCTCCTGATAGCCGGTCATCGCGGTGTTGAAGCAGACCTCGCCGACCGCCTCGCCCTCGGCGCCGAAGCCCCTGCCCCGGATCATCGTCCCGTCCGCCAGCACCAACAGGCCCGTGGCCCGTTCAGGCGCAGGCGGGGTCTTGGCGTCAGCCATTGCGGCGGGCATCCTTCATTGCGGCGGCGATGTCGCTAAGGCCCGAGCGCTAGAGAGCCGATCCGGCATCGTCAATCTGTTAAACGCCGAGCCGCCCGGCTATGCTGCCGGTTTCCCGCTGAGCCGTCCCGAGAGCCATGATTCGCGACAACATCAAAGCGGCGCTGACCGGCGCCATGAAGGCCGGCGACAAGCCGCGCACCGGCACCCTGCGCCTCGTCCAGGCGGCCCTGAAGAACCGCGACATCGAGCTGCGCGGCTCGGCGAATCCGCCCGAGGACGACGTGCTGGTCACCGAGGTGCTGCAGAAGATGGTGAAGCAGCGCCGCGAATCGATCGCGATGTTCGAGAAAGGCGGCCGCGCCGAGCTCGCCGACCGGGAGGCGGCCGAGATCGCTGTGATCGAAGGCTTCCTGCCGCGGCAGATGAGCGACGCGGAGCTCAGCGCGGCGGTCGACGCCATCGTCGCCGAGACGGGGGCGGCCTCGGTGAAGGACATGGGCCGGGTGATGGCGCTCTTCCGCGAGCGCCACGCCGGCGAGGCCGACATGGCCAAGGCGAGCGCCGCCGTGAAGGCGCGGCTGTCGTGATGCGCGAGAGGGGATCATGACCCTCTCCCCGGCTTTCCTCGACGAGCTCCGCCAGCGCACGATGCTGTCCGCGCTGATCGGGCGCAGCCTCAAGCTGCAGCGGGCGGGGCGCGAGTGGAAGGCCTGCTGCCCGTTCCACAACGAGAAGACGCCGAGCTTCACCGTCAACGACGAGAAGGGATTCTACCATTGCTTCGGCTGCTCGGCCCATGGCGACGCGATCAGCTGGCTGACCGACGCGCGCGGGCTCGCCTTCATGGACGCGGTCAAGGAGCTGGCCGACCAGGCGGGGATGGCGGTGCCGGCGCCCGACCCCAGAGCGCAGGAGCGGGCCGAGCGCGCCGCGGGCCTCTACGAGGTGATGGAAGCGGCGGCCTGCTGGTTCGTCGAGCAGCTCGAAGGTGTCGAAGGTGGCGCGGCGCGCGATTATCTGAAGCAGCGCGGAATCGGCGAGGCGACGCGGCGGAAGTTCGGCTTCGGGCTCGCCCCGGACAGTCGCGGAAAGCTCAAGAGCGCGCTGAAGAAGTTCGGTGACGACAAGCTGATAGAAGCCGGCCTTCTCATCATGCCTGAGGACGACAAGGAGCCCTATGACCGCTTCCGGGGCCGGCTGACCTTTCCGATCCGCGACCCGCGTGGGCGCTGCATCGCGTTCAGCGCGCGCATCCTCGGGCCCGGCGAGCCCAAATATCTCAATTCGCCGGACACGCCTTTGTTCGACAAGGGCCGATCCCTGTTCAACATCGACAAAGCCGGGCCCGCCAGCCGCAACGCGCGGCGGGTGATCGTGGTCGAAGGGCAGATGGACGTCATCGCGCTCGACCAGGCCGGGATCGGCGAGGCCGTCGCGCCGCTGGGCACGGCGCTGACGGAAGGCCAGCTCAGCCTGCTCTGGAAATTGTCGCCCTCCCCGCTGATCTGCTTCGACGGCGACCCGGCCGGGCAGAAGGCGGCGGTGCGCGCGGCCTTGCGGGCGCTGCCGGGAATCGGCCCCGGCCGGTCGCTCGGCTTCGTCACGCTGCCGGCGGGGCAGGATCCCGACGATCTCATTCGCGCCGGCGGGCGGGCGGCGCTGGACGCCCTGCTTGACGCGCCCGAGCCGCTCGCCCAGCGGCTCTGGCGCCACGAGCTCGAGGCCGAGCCGCTCGCCACGCCCGAGCAGCGCGCCGGCTTGAGGCGCCGGCTGATGGAGCATGTCGCCGCGATCGCCGATCCCCATGTGCGCGACCAGTATCGCGCCGAATTCCTGCAGCGCTACGACGCGCTGACGCCGGCGCGCGCGCCCTGGCGCCCCGGCGGCCGCTTCATGCCGCCGCCGCGGCCGGCCTCGCCCGAGGCCAGGACGGTCGGCCGCACCGGCCTCAGCGGCGAGCTCGCCCGAGCCGTGCTCCAGGGCCTGGTCCGCTTCCCGGCCCTGATCGGCGCCCATGGCGACGCGATCGCGGCGCTGCCGATCGCCGAGCCCGGCCTCGCCCGCATCCGCGACCTGCTGCTCGAATCGGCGATGACGCACGGCGAACTTGATCCCGAGGCCCTCAATACCATATTGGCCGGGCGTGGCGGGGCGCCTTTGCTGGAGGAGCTCGGCCGCAAGCGACGATTGGGGTTTTCCTTCACGCGGCGCGAGGCCGACCCGGAACGCGCCCGGCGCGATCTCGTTCTCGCGATCGAGACGCTGGCGGCGCGGCCCGGGCTCGATGCGGCCCTGGCGGCGGCGACGGCGCGACTGAAGGACGAAGGCGACGAGGCTGCGTTCCAGGAGCAGCAACGGCTCCGGGCGGCGCGCGACGAAGCCGACCACGAGCTCGCGACATTGTTCGAGGCCGACGGGGACTAAGGCCACGGACCAGAAACAAGGCTGTTAGATGGCGAAGACCAACACCGCGGAAACCGAAGAGAAGACCGAGACTGGCGACGCGCCGCTCATCGACCTCAACGAAGCGGCGATCAAGAAGCTGACCGCCCGCGCCAAAAAGCGCGGCTACATCACCTATGACGAGCTCAACGACGCGCTGCCGCAGGACCAGATGTCCTCCGAGCAGATCGAGGACGTGATGTCGGCTTTTTCGGAGATGGGGATCAACATCGTCGAGAACGAGGAGGCCGACGAGGACGACCCCCAGGCCGAGGCCGACAGCGGCGTCGACGAGGTGGACGGGGTCGGCGAGACCTTCGTCCTGGAAAAGAAGAAGGAGACCGTCGACCGCACCGACGACCCGGTCCGCATGTATTTGCGCGAGATGGGCGCGGTCGAGCTGCTCTCCCGCGAGGGCGAGATCGCGATCGCCAAAAGGATCGAGGCCGGCCGCGACACGATGATCTGGGGCCTGTGCGAAAGCCCGATCACCTTCAACGCGATCATCGAATGGTCGAACGCGCTCAACAACGGCCACATGCAGCTCAGGGAGATCCTCGACCTCGAGGCGATGCTCTCCAAGGGCCCGACCGCCGAGCAGGTCGAGGGCGCCGAGGCCGACGACGACACGATTTCGGAGAGCACCGCCGGCCCCAGCTTCAAGGAAGAGGAAGAGGTCGAGGAAGCCCCGCCCGAGGAGGAGGACGAGGAGGACAGCCTCGTCGAGCGCCGCGCGCCGCGCCCGGTCGAGGAGGAGGACGAGGACAACACCTTGAGCCTCGCCCAGATGGAGGAGGCGCTGAAGCCCGCCGCGCTGGAGAAGTTCGCCGCGATCACCGACCTCTACAAGAAGTTCGCCCGGCTCCAGGTCCACCGCATGGATTCGATGAGCGCCGGCCAGGATTTCGCCCCCGCCGACGAGCGCAAGTACCAGCGCCTCAGGGAGCACCTCACCGCCGAGGTCGAGAGCGTCCAGTTCCACGGCGCCAAGATCGAATATCTGGTCGACCAGCTCTACAGCTACAACCGCCGCCTCACCACCCTGGGCGGCCAGATGCTGCGCCTCGCCGAGCGCCACAAGGTGCCGCGCCGCGCCTTCCTCGAAGCCTATATGGGCCACGAGCTCGACGAGGGCTGGGCCGAGCGCGTCTGCGGCATCGACAAGAAATGGACCCAATTCTGCGAGGTCGAGCAGGGCGCGATCGAGCGCATCCGCGCCGAGATCGCCGAGATCGCCCAGGCGACCGGGATGAGCCTCGGCGAGTTCCGCCGGATCGTCAACCAGGTCCAGAAGGGCGAGCGCGAGGCGCGGATCGCCAAGAAGGAGATGGTCGAGGCGAACCTGCGCCTGGTCATCTCGATCGCCAAGAAATACACGAACCGCGGCCTGCAGTTCCTCGACCTGATCCAGGAGGGCAATATCGGCCTGATGAAGGCGGTCGATAAGTTCGAGTACCGCCGCGGCTACAAATTCTCGACCTACGCGACCTGGTGGATCCGGCAGGCGATCACGCGGAGCATCGCCGACCAGGCGCGCACCATCCGCATCCCGGTCCACATGATCGAGACGATCAACAAATTGGTCCGCACCAGCCGCCAGATCCTCCACGAGATCGGCCGCGAGCCGACCCCGGAAGAGCTCGCCGAGCGCCTCTCCATGCCGCTCGAGAAGGTGCGCAAGGTGATGAAGATCGCCAAGGAGCCGATCAGCCTCGAGACGCCGATCGGCGACGAGGAGGACAGCCACCTCGGCGACTTCATCGAGGACAAGAACGCGGTGATCCCGGTGGATGCGGCGATCCAGTCCAACCTCAAGGAAACGGTCACCCGCGTGCTGGCCAGCCTCACCCCGCGCGAGGAGCGCGTGCTGCGGATGCGGTTCGGGATCGGGATGAACACGGATCATACGCTCGAGGAGGTCGGGCAGCAGTTCTCGGTGACCCGCGAGCGCATCCGGCAGATCGAGGCGAAGGCGCTGCGGAAGCTGAAGCATCCGTCGAGGTCGCGGAAGATGCGGTCGTTCCTCGATCAATAGGTATTCGCCTGCCGCCTTGCGGCCGGCGCGCGACAGCTTCAAAGCATCACCATGGATCCTAACCGCCATATTCGAGAGTATCTGAACTACTATCTCGGCTTCCAACAATCGCCGAGATATGCGGTTCTGCTTTCTGGGCCGTGGGGCTCGGGCAAAACCTACCAAGCCCAGAAGATTGTTAGCGACTTGCTCACGGCGAATAGCACGCCATCGCAATCATCCTGGCTCCGCAGATGGAGTACGCCGAGGCAAGCAAAGCGCTACGTACTCGTCAGCCTTTACGGCCTGAGGACACCTCAGGAGATTGATGACGCCATGGTCGCGGCCTTGTATCCGTGGACCACCGACGACGGCATACGAATCGCCGCAAGCGTCGGGAAAGCTGTATTAAAGCACGCCAAGATTGACCTGCCTGAATTGAAGGCTGGTGACCTCATCAATCGCATGAGCGCTCACGTCTTCATTTTCGATGACCTGGAGCGCTGTCGAATGGCGGTGACGGACGCGCTCGGCTACATAAATCAGTTGGTGGAACGAGACGGGTGCAAGGTAGTCGTCCTCGCGAATGAAGCGGAGCTGGCGGGACAAGAGGAGTATCGACGCGGAAAGGAGAAGCTGATTGGTAAGACACTCGTGGTCGAACCAGACTTTGACGCCGCATTTACCGAGTTTTTGATCGGTATCACTGACCTCGGTACGCGCAACCTCTACGCGCAGCTAAAGCCGGAGATCCGGGCGGTTTATGACCAGTCGACCTTTCGAAACCTCCGCATTCTGCAGCAGACCCTTTGGGATTTTGAACGAGTATATCGGGCGCTCGACGAAAAACATCGTGCTAATCAGTCCGCGATGGCACACCTCATGCGTCTCTTCTTCGCGCTGTCATTTGAGCAGAAGGCAGGGACTATCGAAACCGATGATTTGGAAAACCGCACACAAAGATCCCTCATTGATTCTATGGGGAACGATGAGAATCCGCGCCCGCTAATGCGCGCTGGTGCGAAATACCCGGGCCTTTACCTTTACGACTCGATCCTTTCGGACGAGGTCATGTCAAATCTTCTAGTTCGTGGCTTCGTTGACGCCGAAGCCCTCAAAGCATCTCTCGATAAGAGCTCATGGTTTATCTCGGCGGACGAACCTGCTTGGCGTACCGTCTGGCATGCCTATGAGAGACCGGAAGCGGATGTTGAAGCCGCCGCCAAGAAGATGCTCGAGGAATTTGCAGCTAGGCGATATACGATTACCGGCGAAGTACTTCATCTCTTTGGACAGATGCTGGTCCTGTCGGACATTGGTTTTTCGGGGTGGGATCGTGCCCGAACTGTCTCCGAGTGCAAGGCTTACATTGATGACCTTCGGACGAGCGCGCAGCTGGAACGACCCGTTGACGCAATTGCCGATACCATTCGCCACGGAAGTTACGGAGGTCTGGGCTTTTCAGAAAACTCGACGCCGGAATTTGGAGAGCTATGGACCTATTTGAAGGAGCAACGAGCAGAAGCAGCCATCGATCGATACCCGGAACAGGCTAGGACGCTGACTGCGGGCATGAGCAACGATCCTGCGGCCTTCGTTCGACAGATCGCTCATGGCCGAGACGGAGAAGCGCCGTTTGCATACGTTCCCGTGCTGGCCGCCCTTGATCCCGACGAATTCGCTGATCAACTCATAGCGCTTGATCCACTTGCATTTCGGGAAATATTGCTAGGCCTTAGCTCTCGGTATGACATGGGGACGCTTGCGCGCCAGCTGGCGGGTGAGCGCTTGTGGGCGGAGAGCCTAGAGTCGTCCCTTCGAAAAAAGGCCCACGGTCTCGGCCCTATTGGCAGGGAACGGATAACCAAGAATGTTCAGTGGACTCTTGGAAAGAAATTGGCGGAACTACGCGAGGCTGAGGCTCAGCAGGCGGCGGTATCCGATGTGGCGACTTGACGAGGGACGAATGGGGACAATTACGTACCTGTATGCACTTGGCACCATATTAAGAGAAGAAGCATGACGCCGAGGGCTGCCCCCGCAATCGATTGGGAAACGCTGCACATGGAGGGTGAGAATGTACTCCTCCATCTGATGGCCGACGATCCTCGACTGCATCTGCTTGTCATCCCGCGCGAGGTGCTGGAGGACGCCGTTCGAAGCATCAACGCGGACCCAGTGGCCGACGCCCGTGCCCACCGAAATGAGATCGACACCGCGGTAGTCCGTGCATGGCACCCGGACAGATTGCGGGAAATGTTCGAGATCACCGGCACCGGCCTGCGCAACGTTCAACTCTGGCTGACCCGAGAGGATTTCAGCTAGGTTCACTTGCCCACAGAGCCTGCTCAAACCACATCGGCGACATGCCGCGACCGTCATCTTCTCACTGGCAAGCCCCTGCCAAATCATCGGGACCGTGTCCTTGCGGCGGGAATCTGCCCTTTGCTCAGTGCTGTGACATACCCGAACAGCTTCCACTGCGGCGGTTCGGCCCAATTACGCCAACTCCCCCCCCGACCGGCTACGCGCACCCCAAATGCTATTTGCGAGCGACCGCCGACTGTTCGCAGACAATCTCCGGCGAGCACTACGTTTCCGCGGCAATCCTCTCTGAATTCGGCAATCTCAGGACCAGCGGCTTGCCATGGTTTGGCCCGGGCGAGACACTTGTCGGCATTAATTCGCTTCGGTCGAATATCCTCTGCACGCGACACAACTCAGCGCTGGCTCCGCTTGATGCTGAAGGTCGGCGCGCGCTCGTCGGTATTCGCGAGTGTCTGAACCACATTTCGAGGCGCTCCCTGTCCACCAAGACCCTCTATCGGATCGCCAGTGGCGATGCGCTGGAACTTTGGGGCCTCAAGACTCTAATGGGGTTACTAGAGGCAAATGTCGCCCGCACTGAGGGTGAATCGACCGCCCGTGGCTACTCGATTGACGATGCAGTGGTGGTCCAAGCGCTGTCGGGCGGTGGCCTACCTCGCGGCTATGGCTTGTACATCGGCCATGACAGCGACCTCCTGCACGACACGATCGGGTTTGCACCTTTGACCCACTTTGAGGAGCGGCGGGTGGCCGGTCTGCGGGTCAGCTTTCTTGGCATCGTGCTGGACTTCATGATTGATCCAGGAACTGCCGCCGCGATTCTCCAGGCAAATGATCCCCACTACCGACCTACAATTCTGGACTTCGAAGGCCGGCGGCGAACAGGCCGATTGATCCTAACTCGCGCGGATCAGCGCGGCGACTGCCAACGCCTGCATTTCCAAATCCGGCACGTGCCGACGACCGCAGCCGAGGCATCGGAGTTGCAAGATCGCTGGGCGCGCAAGCAATTTGAAAGGGTTCCTGACATCCAGGTAGGCGACCAACGTCGGTAGCTTAGAGGAACAAGGGGGACGGCTGCCGGTGACAGGTACGTACCCATCACTGACGGTTGCCTTGCATTTCGACCGCTCGCGCTTACCCTTTCGGGCCACAAACGCGCAGTCGCCTCCGGTATCGGAGTTCGACGCCGTCGAGCAGGCGGACGCCTCTCTGGGCCGGCTGAAGGCCAAGGTCGGGGCTTCCGGTGCCAGGGCACGTGCCTGGCACAAGCGGGATTCAACCCATCCCATGCGCCGCCGGGATCGGCGAGGGGTCGCCCGCCGGCTGGACCAGCAGCGACTCCTCCGCCTCCCCGCCCCGCAGCCGGGCGAGCAGCGCGTCGGGATCGAACAGCACCCCCACCGGATTGTCCGTCGCCGCGAGCATCGCCCTGCCCTCCTCCGCGCTGCAGGCGTCGACCTGGAGCTCCATTCGGTTGCCGTCGGGGTCGGCGTAGTAGAGCGACAGGGTGGTGCCGTGGTGGACCGGCCAATAGGGGTGGATTCCGGCCGCCTTGAGGCGCTCGTAGGTGGCGAGCAGGTCGGCGACATTGGCGTAGGTGTAGGCGACGTGGTTGACGCCGATCTGGCCGCGGTCGTCGGGGTCGCCGCCGTCGGGCTTGAGGAGGTCGAGATTGGCGAAGGCGAAACGGTGGTGCTCGTCGTCGTAGGTGAGGAAGGCGAGCGCCGGGTCCATGTTAACCACTTCGGCCTCGAACACGTCCTTGTACCAGGCGATCATCGCCTCGTAGCGGCGGGTCATGTAGACGACGTGGGCGAACTTGACCGGCCTTGCCATTGCGGCGCTCCTCTTTCGCTGGGGAAGGCAGGCACGGCGAACCGGCGGCGCGGCCTCCCCCCAAGGGCCGCGGCACAGGGCGTTCGTATCACCGGCGTAACGGCATGTCCAAGGGGTGGGGACAGTCGCTAGTGACTGTCCCCAGTGACTGTCCCTGTACGTGCGCACGCCGTCCCCTCTCCCCGCTCGCCTCCGGCGAGTCGCCCTCCCCCCAATTGGGGGGAGGGAAGGCTCATAATTGGACGATCCGCGGCGTTCCGCACTCCTTGCCCAACATGAGTTCCGTCAAGGCCCAGACCATCGCATCCGCCCGGTCGGGGCTCGTGCCCGGCCCTTCGTATTGCCGCCCGCGATCATCCCCAGCAGCTCCGCCTCCAGCGCCGGGAAGCGGCCGTGGAGGAGGACCTTGCCGGCCTTGAACCGACCAACGCCACATTTCCCCATTGCAGAGGCTCCCCGCGGCTGCCAGTTTGGGCCGAAGGGGGGCGTGATGTCGTCCGGGATCGAAGCCGAGCATCCTTCGCGGTCGGGGAAGATGCGGAGCTTTTTGGACCAGTAGGGACGCGGCCATGCGAGGTGCCGAACGACTGGGCTGGGCTGGACCTGCGGCGGCGGCACTCTTCGCCGCGTCGCTCCTCGGTTTCGCGGCGATCAGAACCGACGGCTATTCCCATGCCACCAAGGCGGTGAGCGAGCTGGGCGCGGTGGGCGCACCGAACGCGTTGGCGTTCAACCTGCTTGGTTTCGTGCTGCCAGGCCTGCTCGTGGCCGCCCTGGCCGGAGGGCTCCGCGCAGCGCTGAAATCCTCGGCGGGGCCGTTGCTGCTCGGGCTTTCGGGCCTTTTCTTCCTCGGCGCCGGCGTCTTTCCCGTCGACATGACCGCCACGGGCTCCGCTTTGTCGGTGACCCATCTGGCGATGGCGCAGCTCTCCGGTCTCGCGTTCGCGATCGCGGTATTTCCGCTCGGATCGGCGATGCGGCGTCACCCCCATTTTGCGGCGCTGGGAAGGGTCACCCCGTGGTTCCTGCTCTTCCTGTTGACCAACGTCGCCTGGCAGGTCGTCTGGCAGGCCACCGGATCGATCCTGCCGGGCTGGGGCCAGCGCATAGCGTTCGGAGGCTATTTCGTCTGGACGGCCCTTGCGGGGTATCGGCTCACTCGGCTCGACCGGGCTTGACGGGCAACGTCGCCAATTTGGTTCACCCAAAGCACCAAAGGCGCGAAGGGGCCGCACTCCTCCCCTCGTCATGCCCGGTCCCGGATCAGGTCCGGGATGATCCGGCATCCACCAACTCATCCCTCGTGCCAAGACAGGTGGACCCCGGATCAAATCCGGGGTGACGAAAAGGGGGCGAGGAGCGCGTGCTGCGGATGCGGTTCGGGATTGGGATGAACACGGATCACACGCTGGAGGAGGTGGGGCAGCAGTTCAGCGTGACCCGCGAGCGGATCCGGCAGGCATTCGCAGGTGAAGGCGCTTCGGAAGCTCAAGCACCCCTCGCGCAGCCGAAAGATGCGCTCCTTCCTCGACCAATAAGCAGGCTTCCCTTCTTATCGAGGCGAAGGCGTTGCGGATGTGGCGCGCGCAGCCAGTCCGGGGGACTGGCGAGCACGACACAGGAGCATCCGTCGCGGTCGCGGAAGATGCGGTCGTTCCTCGATCAGTGACGTCATCCCGGCGAAAGCCGGGATCTCATTCTTCTTTGCGCCTTCGCGGCTTCGCGTGAGATTGCCTTCATGCATTCGCGCTTGCACCGGCGCGGGAGATTGGTTCACGCGAAGCCGCAAAGGAGCCACCGGCCAAAATGTATGCTGTCATTAATTTCCTGCCTACCCTCGTGCCAAGACACGGCTCCTATGCTGGTGCTTCCATGCTCAACAATCGAGATGAGCATCAGTCAAATGCCATGCCAGAGCAAGGTTAGCTAGTCTCTCTGAATACACTAAGATTTCCGTTGCGGATATGACTGTGCCAGTCTATCCAACCAAGGTCTCTTGGTTGAATAGTAAGGTATCTGCGATGCCTGAGCCGACAATTCAGCTATTCCTTTTTCCAGGCCCTTCAGCTACATCTCGCGCCTGCACCGTCGCTACGCTTGCACCTGGCTGGAAGGTGCTTTGTGGTGGTGCACAGGTGGTCTTGTCCGAACCGTCAGGTCAGAACAATATGCTGACGGCATCGTATCCGATGGCTCAAAATCAGTGGACTGCTTTGTCCAAGGATCAGGATATAGAATCGCCAGCGACTATCAATGTCTACATTTTTGCTCTCCACGATCCGGACGATAACTATGACGTGCAGATTGTCAGCTCGACCACGACCATCCCTACTTTTTGGCCTACCGCCACTGCTACCCTGCTGCCCGGTTATGTTCTCGTGGGCGGCGGGGCACAGGCAAACTTCGGAAGTGCCGGACAATTTCTCGTCGCCAGCGCCCCTACTCCGGATATGAAGAGCTGGACCGCCAGGAGCCAAGATCACATCTATAG
Source organism: Allosphingosinicella sp. (assembly GCA_035941735.1). Classification (GTDB taxonomy): domain Bacteria; phylum Pseudomonadota; class Alphaproteobacteria; order Sphingomonadales; family Sphingomonadaceae; genus Allosphingosinicella. The sequence goes on along the minus strand of DASZDS010000007.1, from coordinate 22,915 downwards.
CGATCCCGGAACTGTAACGGCATATGCGATAGGCATTCGCCCGAGGGCCGGCGCAATGAGCATACAAACACTTTTGGCGTCGCAGACTTCTCTAACTCCCCAAAGCGCGGCCGATGAAGACTTGCCTGCCACGAGTCCAAGCCGGCTCATCGGCGGAGGAGCTGCGGTGGTGGCAACCGGATCTTATGGGAATCTGTTGACCGGCTCCTATCCCAGAACGGAGCAGGAGTGGCACGCGGTCTCCCACGACCATTTAAAACCGGACCCGGCAAACATAACCGTATTTGCGATTGGTGCTCTCTTCTCGTGATCTGCCGATGTTGCTGAACTTCGAGGACCACCGGTGCCAGGGACGCACGTCGCCGGGGCTGTCGGTGCCAGGCACGTGCCTGGCACCAAGGTGTGGGGCACTGCGCACCAGCTCATGATCGCCGCCACCGCGCTCGTCCATGGCTTGACGCTGGCGACCCGCAACGTCGCGGATTTTGAGGGCATGGGCGTGAAAATCGTCGATCCCTGGGCGGAAGGGCAATAATATGTACGGGCCGAGCTGGACCTGCCTGGGCGACGGGGCGGAGCACCCGGCCGATCTCGCGCACGTCGAGCGGACCCGCGCCGGCAACACCGAGATCGACGTCGTGCGCTGCCGCACCTGCGGCCAGCTCTACCGCCGGCTGCATTACGAGCTGAACGACTGGTCCGACTTCGGCGACTATTGCGACCGGACCACCATCTGGACGGTGCTGGCGCCGGACGAAGTGGAGATCGTCCGCCGCGACCCGAACTACACCCCCCGCAGCGGCCGCGAGCACCGCTACGACACCGGGTGGAGGCGCGAGGGGCCGTGAAACTGAGGACCCGAGCGGCCGTAGGAAGCAGCGGGGACACAAAGGTATGTGTCCCCAATTCCCGTCATCCCGGCGCAGGCCGGGATCTCAGACCGGAAAGTCACAGCGCGTTTCCACGAGATCCCGGCCTTCGCCGGGGTGACGCGTTGGTCAGAGCCTCCGAATGCGCGGCTCCGCCCTCTCCTTGCCGAGCATCAGTTCGGTCAACGCCCACACCATGGCGTCGGCGCGGTCGGGGCTGGTGCCGGGGCCCTCGTAATCGCCGCCGGCGATCATGCCGAGGAGCTCCGCTTCGAGCTCGCGGAAACGGTCGTGCAGCACCACCTTGCCGGCCTCGAACAGGCGGGCGACGGGTTCGGCGCGCAGCGCCTTGCCGGCGGTGGCGGTGACCGGCTTCACGTCGAGGTCCGGGTCGGCGATGCGGAGGACGGCTTCGACCATTTTGCCGCCCTGGTTTTGCTCGGCGACCACTTGCACGGGGATGTCTTCGTGCAGGCGCCCCCAGACGCTCGCCGCGTCGGCGACGGCGCGGGACCAGCCTTCGGGGCTCCGGGCGGTGACGCTGTGGTCGGCGAGGACGTGGGCGAAGCCCGCCTCGTCCCTCGCGCAGGCGACGATGCCGCAGGTGCCGTCGGCGGCGGGCGGGTCGACGCCGATGACGATGCGCGTGAATTGCCCTCTCTCCCCAGCGGGGATCATCGAGCCGGTCATGCCCCCGGCATGACCTGAACATCGCGGGGCGATGTTCACTCGTTGATAGTTGGAGAGAGGGGGTTCGGCGGTGGAAGAGTGCGGAGGCGTGGGTTCCCCCTCTCCCCGCTCGCCTTCGGCGAGTCGACCCTCCCCCCGATGGGGGGAGGATTTGCGGCACTTCTCGAGCAGCTCGACCGTCCACAGCGCGCCGGGGGTGTCGGGGAGCAATTCGCCGTCGAGCTCCTGGCGGGCGAGGCGGGTGCCGGCGTAGCGGGCGCGCTTCTCGCGCAGCCAGGCCTCGCTGTTGTGCGGATTGGCGTCGCTGGGGCCGCCGATGACGACCGTGCCCGGCATCGCCATGATCCGCCGCAGCACCGGGCCGGGGCGCGGGGTGGTGGTGACGAGGGCGCGGGGGCGGTCGCCGCGGCGGAGGCCGAATTGCAGCATGTCCCAGCTCTCCTGCGCCGCCTCCCACTTGGCGAGCTCGTCGCACCATGCATAATCGTGCTCGGGGCCGCGCAGCAGCTCGGGCGAATGGCCCGAGAACAGGGTCGCCACCGCGCCGTCGCGGAATTTGAGCGTGCCGAGGCTCGGCCGCCATTCCCGGATCCACGGCCCGGCCACTTCGAGCAGGCCGCTCGGCCCCTCGACCATCACCCGGCGCGCTTCGGCGAGGGTGGCGCCGACCAGGGCGATGCGCGGCGGTTGTGCCGGGGACAGCCTATTCGGCTGTCCCCCTTCCCGCACCAAGGAGAGGATCCATTGTGCGCCAGCCCATGTCTTGCCGAAGCCGCGGCCGCCCATGGCGACGCAGGTCGACCAATCGGTGGCCGGCACCTGCTGCCCCTGATGAGCCCAACTCCGCCAGTCATAGTCGAACGCTTCGACGTCGGCGAGGCCGAGCATGCGCACCGCCTCCGCCCAGGCCTCGGGCGGCAGGGAAAGCAGGAAGTCGAGCAAATCGGTGTCCGGCGGCAGCTCGGGCAGCGCCGCGCGGCGGCGGCGACGGCGGTCAGATGAGGCCACGCTTCCTCGCGATCGCGGAGAGCTTCTTCAGGATCGAGCCGCGCATTTCGTCGAGCGTGCGCGGGCGCGCCGGCCAAGCGGGGCGCCGGCGATCGATGCTCTCGGGCGGCCGGTTGAGCTTCTGGATCGCGATCGCCTGGTCGACGCTGGTCACCACCAGCGGCGCATCGGGATCGGCCGGCTTGCCGGCGAGGAAATCCTCCGCCGCCCGGTAGAGCCCCTCGTCGATCCGGTCCCGCGCGATCGCGCGCGCCGCCGCCATCCGCTCGTGGAAGCCCGGGTCGCGGCGGGCGCGGGCGTAGATCGCCGCGGTCGAAAAGCCGCATTGGTCGGCCGACCAGCGCGCATTGTTGCTGGCGGCGAGCGAATCGAGGAAGATCTCCTCGGCCTCGTCGGTCCAGCGATGGCCGTCGCTGTGGACGATCTGCGGCCCGTCCTTGCCGGAGGCGCGCGCGATGCTGCCTTTGGGCCCGGTCCGACCGCCGCTTTTCTTCTTCCCCACCGCGAATCGCGCCTTCCTTGCGCGTTCTTTCTATGTTCGCGGGAATGCCAATGTCAATAGGAAATATCCTAATAGATAGGAATTACCCTTTCGAGGTCAGGCGCGGAGACGCTCGCGCGCTGCGGTGGAACAGGGCTGCCGAGAGCAGCCAGAGCGCGACGAAGCCGCCGCTCAGCGCCAGCACGCCCGCCGCGCCCATCGGCTCGTCGCGAGCGGTCGAGGGGGCGGTGGCGACGGCGAGGGCGAGCAGCGCCTGGACGGCGGCGACCGCCAGCATCGCGCGGCCCATGGCCCCGGCGCGGAGCCGGGCGGTGAAGGCGCAGGCTGCGGCGGTCGCGACGACGAGGTAGAAGCCCTGGTTGACGGGATTGTCCTCGCGGCCGACGATGCCGACCGCGAGGTTGATCCAGATTTCGAGGACGGCGGCGGCGAGCGCGACCGCCGCCCCGATCCGATGGAAGTTGCGCCCCGCTTTGCCGATCATCTTTCAAGCCCTCTCGTCGCGAACGCGGCTTGTCTGCCGGGGCGCGCCCTGAATGGCATGAGCGACTTGTGAGATTTTGCTGAAAAAAGGGGCGAGGCCGTGACCGGCGTCACAGCCCGCCGCGGCGAACGGGGCCAGCCTCTCCCTTTCAACCGGAAGGAGCGGAGCATGGCGGACCCGAGCAAGCTGCGCCCGATCGAGTCGATGAAGGGCAGCTGGAAGTTCCTGCCCAACGACGCGCTGGAAGGCGTGCTCAGGCTCGACGAGCAGCCGGCGGACGAGGCCGGCCACCGCGCGGTCGAGGGCAGCCTGTCCGACGGCCGCCGCGTGTTCGGCTCGTTCGAGCCGCAGGGGGGCTTCTTCGTGCTCGTCACCCGGGTCGCCATGGCCGGCGTCGGCGACGACCTCAGGTTCGGAATCACCGGCCGGTTCGTGCTGATGGTCGGCAAGGGCGTGCGGCCCGCCAATAGCGGCCGCGCCCAGGCGCTGATCGGCAACGCCTATCGCGCGGCGACCGGCACCGAGGCGATCGCCTGGACGCGAACCCCGTTCCGGGCCGACCGCACCCGGCTCGATCGCTAGAGGAGACGCCGCCTTCGCTTGCAAGCCGAACCGGATTCTGGTTCCCTCCCGGCCATGCGGGGAGGGGAGATCGCGATCCGGCCGGGCGAGGCGCATGGGGCGCCGGCGCGCTTCGTCTTCTGGGCGAAGTCGCGGCTGCTGATCGCCCGGCGCGCGCTCGTGAACCTGCTCGCCGGCCGCGCCAGGCTGAGCCGGGCGCCGCTCCCCGCCGGCGCGACCCTGATCGCCCGCGACGAGCACCGGCTCTACACGCTCGCCGATCCGCGCGAGCGGGCGCTCGAACTCGGCAAGGTGCAGAACCTCAGGATCGCCGCCGCCGCTCTCGACGGGATCGTGCTCGCGCCCGGCGAGACGTTCAGCTTCTGGCGCGCCGCCGGCCGGGCGAGCCGGGCCAAGGGCTATGTGACCGGGCGCGAGCTCAGGCTGGGCTGCATGATCCCCTCGATCGGCGGCGGCATCTGCCAGCTGACCAACGCGCTGTCGCGGGTCGCGCACCAGGGGGGCATGGAGATAATCGAGCGGCACTCGCACAGCGTCCACCCCGAGGGCTTCTTCATCGACGACGCCACCGACGCGACCGTGTTCTGGAACTATATCGACTTTCGCTTCCGCAGCCCGCGCCGGGTGCGGATCGGGGCGAGCCTCACCGAAACCACCCTGGTCGTCCGGCTGGACGCGCTGCCGTGACCCGGCCCTCGCCGCGCAGCTGCGCGAGCTGCGACGAGACCGGCTGCGCGATCAATCCGCGCCACCGGGTCGATTTCGCGCCGCCCGAGCGCGCCGCCTGGGTGCTCGACGAGGTCTGGCCCGAATATGCGAGCATGGTCGCGGCGGCGCTGCGGCCCGGGGACCAGCTGCTCGCGCCGGGCCTGTGGGGCGCGCGGCCCGGCCGCTATCGCTGGCCCGGCCCGGCCGAGCATCGCGCCGCGCTCGCCACCGCGCGCCGCCACCTCGCCATGCGGCGGGTCGCCAGCGCCCCGGGCGGAGTGCGCCAGCGCGCCTATCTCGTTCACGACCGCGCCGTCGCGCGGGCGCTGGCGCGGCGGGTCGACTGGCGCGCCCGCCATCTCGTCGTCGCCCAGGCCTTCCTCCCCTGGCTCGACGAAGCGGGCGCGCTCGGCGGGCGCAGCTTCGACGTGGTGATGAGCCGCTACCCCTTCGCCGAGATCCACCGCCGGCTCGACGCCGCCGCCGCCGAGCTCGGCGAGTCGGCGACGATCGCCGACTTCCGCGCCGATCCGGACCTGGTCGCGCGCGAGGCCGGCCTGCTCGCCCGCGCCCGGCGGATCGTCACCCCGCATCACGGCCTCGCCGCTCTGTTTCCGGAACAGGCGCTGCTTCTCGCCTGGCACCGGCCCCCCGCTTTGCCGCGCCGCGCCGGCGACCGGGTCGCCTTTCTCGGCCCGACCATCGCCCGCCAGCGGCCCGACCGAGTCCGCGCCCTCGCCGGTTCGCTGGCGAGGCCGCTGATCGTGTTCGGGGCGATGCTCGAGGGCGCGGACTTCTGGGACGGAGTCGCGATCGAGCGGCGCGCGTTCGGCCCGGACTGGCTCGACGGGATCGGCGCGATCCTCCACCCGGCGGCGCTCACCGCCCAGCCGCGCCGTCTGCTGGAGGCGCGCGCCGCCGGAATCGCCGTTTACGCCACCCCCGAATGCGGGCTAGACCCGGCCGATTATCGGCCGCTGCCTTCTTCGCCTTTGTAAACCTCCTCTTTACGTCGTGGGGTGTAGGTGAAAGCGGGACGGCGCGTGGGCGCGCGCCCGGAGGACGGCATGGCAACACGATCGGTCGAGACGGCGCGCGGCACCCGCACGGGCGCCCTGCTGCTCGGCTGCGTCGCCGAGCACGGCACCCAGACCCACGCTTATTTCGCCGGCGAAGCGCTCCAGCGCGGGCCCGACGCCGCCCGCAACCTCGCCGACGTCATCCACTTCCTCTCGGCCCTGCACGGCCGCCATCCGGGCATCGTCGACCATGCCGCGACCCGCACCGTCGAGCCCGGCGGGCGCGCCTGGCTGCTGCAGGCGAGCGAGGCGATGGCCGACGAGCGGCTCTATCTGACCCGGCTGTCGGTCGCCGCCGGGCCGATCCCCTCCACTCCGGGCGGCACCGGCTCGGAGACCGCGATCCTCGCCCAGCGCGCCGCGCTCGCCACCCTCGCTTTGTCCGACCGGCGCGGCTGCGCCTTGGGCGCCGCCCTCGCCTTCGCCGCCGACTGGCTCTCGATCCGCACGATCCTCGACGCCGCCGCCGCCCGGCTAAGCGTCGAGCCGCGCCCGCTCACGCTCGGCAAGCCCGAACTGCTCCGCGAGGTCGCCGACGGCGCCGCCGCGAGCGAGCGCGCCTTGCTGTTCGGCGCGCAGCAGCTCGCCTTGCAGCACCGGGCGCTGTGGGATCTGCTCGAGGCGCGGCAGCAGGCGCGGGCGGAATATTAAGCGAAGCCGCGCGCTCAGGACTCGGCGAGGCCGGCGGCGATTGCGAGGCCGCCGTAGATTCCCGACAGCACCGCCGTCGCCACCGCCAATGCCGTCTTGGTCTCGGGATCCTCGTCGAGGATCGCGCCCGCCTGGGTGAATCGCCCGAACGTGTTGCACAAGGTCGCCGTCTCGTCGCAGATCGCGACCTTGCGGGCGCTGTCGTCGGCCGCGTGGGCGAGCTCGTAGAAATGATAGCAGCTCACGACCAGCGCCATCATCCCCAGCGCGCCGTCGATCATCGCCCCGGTCTCGGTCCAGGCCTTCGCCTCGGCGCCGGTCGCCTTCCACCAGCACATGATCTTGGCGCCGGTCGAGATCAACGTCGTCCCGGTCGACAGGATCGACACGCCCGTGTCCCGGATCGGATCGACGGGGCGGAACAGGGTCCCGAACAACATCCCGACGCCGCCGACGATCCCGCACACCGCGGCCACCTTGCCGAACGCCGCGCTGTCGGCCGAATTGTCCTCCAGCGCGGGGACGATCACCGCGCAATTGACCATCGCCGCGACGCCCGCGAGGATATGGCCGATCATGTAGATCGTCTTGGTCGCCTGTTCGGGCGCATGGACGCGCATCCTGTCGAACACGCTGGTCTCGGACGAGGGATCCGCGAACGCCATCCGTCCCGCCGCCGGCCGCGCCATCGGCCGGGAGCGCCGCGAGGCTCGCCTGCAGATCGGGCGGAAGCGCGCTCCGGTCGATATCGCCAAGCGCCAGCGGGAGTGCCGAGGAGAAAAGCAGCGGGTTGGCGGGATCCTGGGTGAAGTGGACCATCTCGATCTGGCCGTTATAGTTGCCGTTCGCATCGACCTGCAGCACGGGCGCGACGAACTCGAACTCGGCGAGGCACAATTGATGCCGGACTTTCGAGGGTCCCTGATCGAGCACCACGATGTCGGGATAGTGCGGGCGAGACATGCCCGCGGGAAGGCCGGGCCTGGCCCTGAAGGCGAACTCGAAGCCCTGGCCGGCCAGGTCGTAGGGTGAGCCGCTGAAGGCGAACGGATCGCCGCCGATCGCCGCCTCCACGTCCGCGAGCGACCTTTTCACCGGTGGGCCGCCCGACCCGCTCCAGTAGCAGGCCGAGAATTCGCCGGGATCGAGGGCGGCGAGATAGGGCTTCAGCGTGTTGTTGATGGCTTTCTGCGTGACCGCGCAGACCATGTCGTAGCCGCAGGCGGCCAGATTCGACGATGTCGCGCCCATCGCGTTCCCCCCATTTCCGGATCGATACGCGACAGCGAGGCGCGGTCCGCCCAATAATCGAGTGTATTCCCTCGCCCGCCCGCGCGCGATCGCGCCGCTTGCGCCCTTCCCCGCCCCCGCTTAAGCCCGCGCGATGCGCTTCGAAGGCACGCCGAGCTATGTCGCCACCGACGACCTCAAGGTCGCGGTCAACGCCGCGGTCACGCTCCGGCGGCCGCTGCTGGTCAAGGGCGAGCCCGGCACCGGCAAGACCATCCTCGCCCACGAGATCGCCCAGGCGATCGGCGCGCCGCTGATCGAATGGCACGTCAAGTCGACCACCAAGGCCCATCAGGGCCTCTACGAATATGACGCGGTGGCGCGGCTGCGCGACGGCCAATTGGGCGACGAACGCGTCCACGACATTTCCAACTATATCCGCCGCGGCAAATTGTGGGAGGCGTTCACCTCGCCCGCTTTGCCCGTCCTGTTGATCGACGAGATCGACAAGGCCGACATCGAATTCCCCAACGACCTCCTCCAGGAATTGGACCGGATGGAGTTCCACGTCTACGAGACGAAGGAGACGATCGCGGCGAAAGAGCGGCCGATCGTCGTCATCACCTCGAACAACGAGAAGGAGCTGCCCGACGCCTTTTTGCGCCGCTGCTTCTTCCACTATATCAAATTCCCCGACCGCGAGACGATGCAGGCGATCGTCGACGTCCACTTCCCCGGCATCCAGAAGATCCTGGTATCGAAGGCGATGGACGTCTTCTACCAGGTCCGCGAGGTGCCGGGCCTCAAGAAGAAGCCGAGCACCAGCGAATTGCTCGACTGGCTCAAGCTGCTGCTCCACGAGGACATGCCCTTGGACGTGCTCCAGTCGAAGGACCCGTCGAAGGCGATCCCCCCGCTCCACGGCGCCCTTTTGAAGAACGAGCAGGACGTGATGCTGTTCGAGCGCCTCGCGTTCATGTCGCGGCGGCAGGGCGCGTAAGAATTCTGCCTCTCCCCTCTGGGGAGAGGGTCGGGGAGAGGGGGAGTCGGATGCCGCGCCCAGACCCGAAGAAACTGGCACGGGCGCGCCAACTCAGACGCGACATGCCCCCGCCGGAACGCGCGCTCTGGAGCCTCCTTCGCGCGCATCGCCTTCAGCACGTCAAGTTCACGCGGCAGGTCGAAGCCGGGCCCTATTACATAGATTTCGCCGCGCGCTTGCCGCGCCTCGCGATCGAGCTGGATGGCGAGACGCATGTCGGTCGCGAAGGATATGACGACGTCCGCACCCGATGGCTTGAAGAGCAAGGCTGGCAGGTAATCCGGTTCTCCAACGGCGACGTGATGGCCAATCCGGATGGGGTGGCGACGGCGATTCTCCGCGCGCTCGGGAGGGGACTCTGACTCCCCCTCTCCCCGACCCTCTCCCCGGGGGGGAGAGGGGGAAGGCGCTGCACACCCGCTTCGAGCGGGTCCGGCTCGCGCTCGAGGCGCGGACCGTCGCCGGCGGGTGGCGCTCGCATCTCTACGAATTCCTGCTGTTCGGCTTCAAGCAGGGCTGGGCCTGCCTGTTCGGGGCGCTGATGCTGGCGCTGCTGGTGGCGACGCACCTCGTCTATCCGCGCGGCGCCTGGCTGCCGCGCTACGATTTCCTCACCTTGTCGGCGGTGCTGATCCAGGCGGCGATGCTGCGCTTCCGGCTCGAGACCTGGGACGAGGCCAAGGTGATCCTCGCCTTCCACGCCGCCGGCACCGCGATGGAGGTGTTCAAGACGAGCGCCGGCTCGTGGATCTATCCCGAGCCGAGCTACCTCCATATCGGCGCGGTGCCGCTCTTCTCGGGCTTCATGTACGCCTCGGTCGGCTCCTATATCGCGCGCATCTGGCGGATCTTCGAGATCAGGGTCAGCCACTATCCGCCGCTCTGGGCGCCGCCGCTGCTCGCCGCCGCCATCTACGTCAACTTCTTCGCCCACCACTGGCTCTGGGACGCGCGCTATTTGCTGCTCGCGGCGACGATGCTGGTGTTCGGCCGCACGATCTTCTGGTTCAGGCCGTTCCGCCGCTACCGGCCGATGCCGATCCTGGTCGGCTTCCTGCTGGTCGCCCTGTTCATCTGGTTCGCCGAGAATATCGGCACCCTGTCCCGGGCGTGGGCCTATCCCAACCAGCGCGCCGGCTGGCAGCTGGTGCCGGTCGCCAAGCTCGTCGCCTGGTATCTGCTGATGATCATCTCGTTCGTGCTGGTCAGCCTCGTCAACCGGCCCGAGCCGATGGACGGAGCCGCGCCGCGCGACTAGGCTCCCGACGAGAAGGGGAGCAATCGATGATCAGGCTGTGGTTCGCCCTGGTGCTGGCGCTGGCCGCGCCGGCCGCTTTCGCCCAGCCGCCCGAGGCGGCGCCGGGCCTGTGGACAAGGGCCGACGGCCGGATCGGCTTCACGGCCGCGCGGATCAGCCTGGCCCTGCGCGCCGGCGCGGTCGAGTTCCGGCGCACCGCGGAGTTCAGCCACCAGGGCGAGGGCCTCGACAGCGCGCTCCAATATTGGTCGGACGACCGCCAGGTCTTCGCCACCGTCTACGTCTATTATCCGGGCCTCGCCCATGCCGGCCTCACCGCCTTCGCGACCGACAATGCGATCCAGGTCCAGTCGGGACGCAATCTGCGGACATTGCGCTCGCGGCTGGTCGCCGCCGGCGGCCGCGAGGGCATGGCGATCCGCGCCGATTATGCGGGCTTTCGCGACGGCATGGCGAGCAGCGCGGCCTTCATCAAGGCCGGCCGCTGGATCGTCAAGCTGCGCGTCTCCGGCCCGGAGGCGCGCCGCGCCGAGGTGGAGGGGGCGATGACGGCGCTGCTCGACGGGCTGCGCTTCGAGGGCGAGATCGTGCCGCGGCCGCCGGCGCCGCTCGAGGTCGCCGACTGTCCCGCGCCCTCCACCGCTCGCGCCGGGCGGCGCCGCGACAATGAGGACGACGCGCCCGCCGAGCTGCTGGTCGGAACCATGGACGGCGCCGGCAACGAGGCGCGCCGCGAACCCGAGGGCCGCACGGAGGTGCTGCCGCCGCGCTTCGGCTCGCGCTGGTGCCTGTCGACGCGGGCGCGGATCGGCGATTCGGTGGTGCCGATCCTGCGCGTCGACCCGGGCCGGCCGGCCGAAACCGCGATCGAGGGACGCAGCGTCGTCGTCGCGATCCTCTCCGATTCAGGCACCGTGATCGAAATCGTCGAAGCGCTCACCCCGCGCCGCTTCATCATGCTCTATCACGAGATCGGCGGAGTCAGCCTGCTCGGCGCCTATGACGCGCCGCCGTCGGACGAGCAGATCGCCGACATCGTCTCGGGCGCGGATCGCGAGGGACAACGGATCCGGGCCAGCGCCCGGCTGCGGCCGAACGGCAATACCGAGATGGAGGTGCCGCCGCCCCGCGCGCCGGCGGCGACGCCGCAGACCTAGGTCATGATCCGCTCTCTCTTCGCCTTGGGCGCGGCCTTGACGCTCGCTTCGGCGGCGATCTCGCAAACGCCTTCGCCCCCCTCGGCCCAGACCGACCCGCGGCAGGGACCGGACGGCGCCGAATATTGGACCGCGTCGGACGAGCGGATGACGTTCGCCGCGGCCGGAATCAGCTTTCCGCGGCGCGCGGGCGCGGTCCGCCTCACCCGGCCGGTCGCCTTCGGCCAGCGCAATGCGGGGCTCGACAACGGCCTGATCTACGATTCCGACGACCGCGCGTTGACCGCGATCGCCTATGTCTATCTCCCCGGCCTTGCGCATGAGGGCCTTGCCGACGTGGTCAGCGAGCATTTCCAGCGCCTCCAGTCCGGCGCCGGCTTCCGGCTGCTTGGGCGCCGCGTCGCCGCAGCCGCGGGACGGGAAGGCGTGGCGATCCGGGCCGATTATGCCGGCTTCCGCGCCGGGAACGAGGCGAGCAGCTCGGCCTTTCTCAGGGCCGGCCGCTGGATCGTGAAGCTTCGCGTCTTCGGCCCGGAATCCCGGCGCGCCGACGTCGAACGGACGCTGGCCACCCTGCTCGAGGAGGTCCGGTTCGAGGGCGACAGGGTACCGCGCCCGGCCGAGCCGATCGAGCTCGGCGACTGCCCTCCGGCCGCGCCCGGACCCGCCGCCGCCCTGCTCGCGCCGAACGCCGCCGAAGCGATGGAAGACGCGATCACGGCCGTCGCCGTGGGACTGCGGGATGAGCCGTCGAGCTTCCCGCGGCGCTGGTGCGTGGCTTCGTTCCGCCAGGTGGGCCGCTATGCCCTGCCGACGCTCCGCGCGCTGCCGGCCGCGCCCGGCCAAGATTCGGGGCGCAGCGTGGCACTGGCGGTCCTCAACGACGCCGGCAGCGCGCTCGAAATCGTCGTGACCCATTTCCGGAACCGGACGCGCTACGTGCTGCTGCATCACAGCATGGGACGGACGCGAGTCCTCGGCGCCTACGACGCGCTGCCGAGCGAGGCCCAGATCAATGCCGTGCTCGGCGGAACCGACCCCGCCGGCGGGCAGGCGCGGGCGACGATCGACTATCGGGCGAACGGCGACAGCACGGTCACGCTGCACGTGATGCCGGACGCACCGGCGCCCGCGCCCTGACCCGACTCGGCCGTCAGAATGACGAAGAGGGGAAGAAGGGCTAGCCCGCGGCCGCGCGGATTTCGGGGATGCGGACTTCCTCGTCGCGATAGGCGAGCTCGAAATTGCCCCAGCGGCGGCCGCGCACCCACAAGGGCACGAACACGTTCTTGACCGCGAGGTGGCGGCCCTGGCTGAACTCCATCGAATAGGTCGCGAGCATCGCGTCCTTCTCCGACGCGATCGCCCGGCGGGTGATGTCGTCGAGGAAGTTGCGGCGGTTGCGGCAATAAGCGGCGTTCCATTCGGGATCGTCGCTTTGCGGCTTGGAGCGTTCGGAAATGTGGGTCGGCAGATAGCCGTTGATGTCGGTCAGCGCGGTCGCGATCAGCCGCGGCTCCTCGTGCATCAGCCGGTCGAGCACGGGCCGGACATGGGTGTCGGCGAACTCGCAGAAGCGGACCTCGTACTGGACCGGGTTGGTGCCCGGCATGACGATGTAATCGGTGTCGAACACGTCCTCGATGGCGACCTCGCCGCGGGCGATGCCGGCCTCGATGATGTTGTGGATCTCGCGGCACGCGGCCTGGGCATATTCGATGAACGGCGTGTCGTCGATCCGGACGCCCGACGAGGCGAGCCGGTCGAGCATCTCGTTGGAGAGCATTTCGAGCCTGGCGAGACGCTCCTGGGTCGCCTTCAGCTGGCCGCCATTGGCGCGCGCGTCGGCGGCGAAGCTGGAAAGGCCGCACTTCACGCTGTCGACGCTTTGCTGGATGTGGCTGGTCGACTGGGCAATGCCGTCGGTCTGGCGGTCGACGAGGAGGACGATGTCGGCGACGTCGCGGACGGTCTCGTTGATCCGGCTGAACGAGGATTGCGCGACCCGGCTCTGCTCGACGCCGATCCGGATCTCGGAGGTGACCGCCTCGGCCTCGCGGGTCAGCGAGGCGATCGTGCCGGCGATCTCGCCGGTCGCGGCGCGGGTGTCGTGGGCGAGCTTCTTGACCTCGGCCGCGACCACCGCGAACGAGCGCCCAGCCTCGCCGGCGCGCGCCGCCTCGATGGTGGCATTGAGGGCCAGCATGTTGGTCTTGCTGGCGATCGTCTCGATCGACGAGGAAACCTTCTGGACCTGCGCCATCGCCTCGGCGAAGCCCGCCATCCGCTCGCCCAATTGGACGACGAGGTCGGTCAGCACCGAGAAGATCTTGATCGTGTCCTCGATCGCGGCGCGGCCCTGGTCGAGCTTGCCGCGCGCCTGCTCGGCGAGCACCCGCGCCTCGTCGGTGGAATCGGAGACCTGGGCCTGGTCGGCGAGCAGCCTTGTGGTCACGTCCTCGAGGCTGTCGAGCATGGCGAGGTTGGCGGAGATGCGCTCGTTGACGCCGGCGACATAGCCGGCGACGTCGCTGCATTCGATCGCCAGCGACCCGCAATTGCGGGCCACCAGGTTGATCGCATTGCCGTCCGTCGTCTCGCGCGCGCTGGTTGCCACCGAATATCCCCGTTTTTCGTTCTCAGGGGAAGGACTAGGTGCAAAGTGTTGAAAGGACGTTAACCAAGACTACCGTCATCCCGGCGCAGGCCGGGATCTCAGGCCGAAAGGTCACGGCGCGTCTCCCCGAGACCCCGGCCTGCGCCGGGGTGACGTCGCGGGCTGAACGCAGTACAGCCCGCGACGTCATGTTCTTCTCCTTCGTCGACGAATTGCGCGCCGCGGGGATTCCGGCCTCGATGAAGGAGCATCTGACCCTGCTCGAGGCGCTCGACGCCGACATCATCGCCGCCAGTCCGGAGGAATTCTACTATCTCGCCCGCGCCACCTTCGTGAAGGACGAGGGGCTGCTCGACCGCTTCGACCAGGTGTTCGGCAAGGTCTTCAGGGGCCTGGAAACGAGCTACGGCACCGACGCCGTCGCCGTCCCCGCGGAGTGGCTGCGGAAGGTCGCCGAGCTCTATCTCACCCCCGAGCAGATGGCCGAGATCAAGTCGCTGGGCTCGTGGGACGAGATCATGGCGGCGCTGAAGCAGCGGCTCGAAGAGCAGCAGGGACGCCATCAGGGCGGGTCGAAATGGATCGGCACCGGCGGCACCTCGCCGTTCGGCAATGCCGGCTACAATCCCGAAGGCGTGCGGATCGGCGGCGAGGGGCGGCAGGGGCGCGCGCTCAAGGTCTGGGACCAGCGCGCGTTCAGGAACCTCGACAACAAGGTCGAGCTGGGCACCCGCAACATCAAGGTCGCGCTGCGCCGGCTCCGGCGCTTCGCCCGCGAGGGCGCCGCCGAGGAGCTCGACCTCGACGAGACGATCGACGGCACCGCGCGCAAGGGCTGGCTCGACATCCGCATGCGCCCCGAGCGGCACAATGCGGTGAAACTGTTGCTGTTCCTCGACGTCGGCGGCTCGATGGACCCGCATATCAGGCTCTGCGAGGAATTGTTCTCTGCGGCCACCTCGGAGTTCAAGAATCTCGAATTCTTCTACTTCCACAACTGCCCCTACGAGACGGTGTGGAAGGACAATCGCCGGCGGACCAGCGAGCGCACGCCGACCTGGGACCTGCTCCACAAATACGGCCACGACTACAAGCTCGTGCTGGTCGGCGACGCCTCGATGAGCCCCTATGAGATCACCCATGCCGGCGGCTCGGTCGAGCATTATAACGAGGAAGCGGGCGCGACTTGGCTGCAGCGGCTGACGACCACCTATCCGGCCGCGGCCTGGCTCAACCCCGTGCCCGAGCAATATTGGGGCTATACGAGCTCGATCCAGGTCGTCCGCACCCTGATGCGGGACCGCATGTACCCGCTGACGCTGGAGGGGCTCGACGAGGCGATGCGGACGCTGAGCCGGAAACAGGGGTTTTGATGCGTCCCGCGAGGAGGTGGCGATGAACGATCTTCTGACCTGGCTGGGTCAATATTCGTTGCCGGTCGTCGTGCTGATTATCGCGGGCGCCGCATTGCTTTATTTCGCCAAGATGATGACCGAAAAGGCCATCGCGCAGCAGTTTGACCGCTATGCCAGGGTGATGGACCTCCAGCTTCAGAGACGCTCCAACTTCGAGGAGCGAATTTTGATCGAACGCTACACCTTGTTCCGGGAAATCAACCACAAGATCGCCACCATCTTCACCAATCTCAATCGCATGCATGGCGGCACGAAGATCGAAGGGCTGATCCGCGACAACGACGTGGTGCCGCTCACCGAGGTGTGCGACCTGATCGCCAGCAATCGCTACCTGATTCCGGACCGGTTTCGGATCGTCTTTCAGAAAGAGGTCGAGCTCGCTCTGCGTTTTGCGAATGCGGACCAGCAGCAGCAGAACGAGATCGGCCAGACATGGCTCGCGCTGCGCCACGAATTCGATGGCTTGATGGTCGGAGCCTTCGGACTGGATCAGGACTGCGCCTGGACCGAAGCAGTCGACGCGCAATAGCCGGCGCAACTTTACTGGTGAGACCAGTTGCTTCCAGCGCCTCATTCATCAGCGCGTCGTCGATTACAATATTCGTGCGCACCTGGGTGATTGCTCGCTGTCTGCCCATAGCGCCAATTGCCAGTCCGGGCGAGGACGCCGACTGTCTTCAATAACAAAGGTGCCGGCCGCGCGCCTCGATCCAGGCCCTCTCGTCAGGCGTGGTCAGCGCGTCGAGATCAGCCGGCGTCGCGGCCGGATCGTCGACCCATTCGCGCAGGTGGGGTCCGCCGTTGATGACGTCGATGGCGAGCTTGCCGAGCTCGTATTCGTAAGCGAAGTCGCGCCACAGGTCGTAGTCGGGATGAAGGCGGCGGATCGCCTTGAAGGCGAGCGCCTGGAGGCGCCAGGGCTTGAAGGCTTCATGGTCGTAGAAGCGGCCCTCGGCGTGGATGTGGACGCCGCGGCAGAGCCGGCCGGAATGCTTGTGGAAGGTCGGCTCGAACGAGATTTCCCGCAGGGCGCAGCCTTGCAGCCATTGCGGCGCGAGGGCGCGCATTTCGGCGATCACCTTGCGGGCGTCGAGGTCGGGGGCGCCGAACAGCTCGAGCGGGCGGGTCGTCCCCCGCCCTTCCGACAGGGTCGTGCCTTCGAGCATCACCGTGCCGGCATAGCAGCGCGCCATGTTGAGGTTGGCGGCGTTGGGGCTGGGGTTGATCCAGACGCGCTCGCCCGAGGGCCAGCCATGGCCGGGCGCGGCGTCGGGCGCGTAGTCCTCCATCTCGACGACGCGATAATCGACGTCGAGCTTCCGCGTCGCGACGAACCAGAGGCCGAGCTCGCCCAATGTCAGCCCGTGCCGCATCGGCAGCGGGCCGGCGCCGACGAAGCTCTCCCAGCCGGGCCGGAGGGTCAGGCCCTCGACCGGGCGGCCGGCCGGATTGGGCCGGTCGAGCACCCAGACCGACTTGCCGTGCGCGGCGGCGGCCTCGAGCACGTAGAGGAGGGTGGTGATGAAGGTGTAGATGCGGCAGCCGAGGTCCTGGAGATCGACCAGGATGACGTCGAACGTCCCCATCGACTGGCCGGTCGGACGCCGGACCTCGCCGTAGAGGCTGAACACCGGAATGCCGTGCACCGGATCGGTGTAGTCCGGCGATTCGATCATATTGTCCTGCTTGTCGCCCCTGAGGCCGTGCTGCGGGCCGAAGGCGGCGGTGAGGTTCACGCCCGCCGCGGCGAGCGCGTCGAGGCTGTGGGCGAGGTCCTCGGTCACCGACGCGGGATGGGCGAGCAGGGCGACGCGCTTGCCTTCGAGCGGCGCGCGCAGGGCGGGGTCGGCGAGGAGGCGGTCGATGCCGAACTTCATAGAGTGGCTGCTGGCGCGAGATCGGCCGCAAAGCAATCCCGGTGATGAAAGTCGGGCAATCCGGGCGGATGGACGAGCGCCCAGTGCGAGACCGAACCGTCCTGTGCCTCGATCACCGCGGCAAGGCCGACCTCCCACGTCTGCCAGGGAACCAGCTCCGTGAGCGGGCCGAGCGCGACGGCCGCCACCACCGCCAGATACTTGCCGGCGATCATCGTCTTGACCGTGGGCGGATCGATCTCCGCCTGGCGCATGCCGCTGCGATAGAATTCGAAGCGCCAGGCGGCCCACTCGGTCGACGGCGAGAAGTTGAGCTCGACATAGGTCTCGGCGTCGGGGCTGCGCAGAAAGGCCTCGAAGCAGGTCCCCAGCCAGAGCTCGTCGGCGCGGGCCGAGGCGCGCTCGGCGGGAATCCGGGTCCGCGTGAGCTTGCCCTCGGCCATGAAGGTGAGCGCGAGGCGCCCGTCGACGAACCGCGCGGCGTCGACCCGTATCTTGCGGATCGGCGAGGGCGGCGACGCCGGATGGGGCCTGAGCAGGCGCTGCATGGCCCCCCTCCTACGTCATTCCCGCGACAGCGGGAATCCAGCGTTCGCGGGGATGACGTGAGGAAGTGCGCGGGCTAAGCGAGTTCGCCATGACCGAATACAGATCCGAACTCCTGCGCACCCTCGACGCGCGCGGCTATATCCACCAGGTGACCGACGCGGCCGGGCTCGACGCGCTCGCGCGGGCGCAGATCGTGCCCGGCTATATCGGCTTCGACGCGACCGCACCGTCGCTCCATGTCGGCAGCCTGGTGCAGATCATGCTGCTGCGGCGGCTCCAGCAGGCGGGCCACAAGCCGATCGTGCTGATGGGCGGCGGCACCACCAAGATCGGCGACCCTTCCGGCAAGGACGAGAGCCGCAAATTGCTGACCGATGCGGAGATCGCGGCCAACATCGCCTCGATCAAGCGCGTGTTCGAGCATTTCCTCGTCTTCGGCGACGGGCCGGCCGACGCGATCATGGCCGACAATGCCGACTGGCTCGACGCGCTCGATTACATCCCCTTCCTGCGCGAGGTCGGCACGCGCTTCACGATCAACCGGATGCTGACCTTCGACAGCGTCCGGCTGCGCCTCGACCGCGAGGATCCGATGACGTTCCTCGAGTTCAACTATATGATCCTCCAGGCCTACGACTTCCTCGAACTGTCGCGGCGCGCGGGCTGCCGGCTGCAGATGGGCGGTTCCGACCAATGGGGCAATATCGTCAACGGCATCGAGCTGATCCGCCGGATGGACGGCGCCGAGGCGTTCGGGGTCACCACCCCGCTCATCACCACCGCCGACGGCGGCAAGATGGGCAAGACCGAGCGCGGCGCGGTCTGGCTCAACGCCGATCAGCTGGGGCCCTACGATTACTGGCAATTCTGGCGCAACACGCAGGACGGCGATGTCGGCCGGTTCCTGCGGCTGTTCACCGACCTGCCGCTGGACGAGATCGCGCGGCTGGAGGCGCTCGAGGGCGCCGAGATCAACGCGGCGAAGAAGGCGCTGGCCGACGCCGCGACGGCGATGCTGCACGGCGGCGACGCGGCCTCGGGCGCGGCCGAGACGGCGCGCCGGACCTTCGAGGAAGGTGCCTCGGGGGAGGCGCTGCCGACGCTCAAGGTCGCGGGCGCGATCGGCCTGGTCGACGCGCTGGTCGGCCTCGGCCTGGCCGCCTCGAAGAACGAGGCAAGGCGCCTGATCGCCCAGGGCGGGGCGCGGGTGGACGGCGAGGTCGCGAGCGAGGACGCGGCGATTAGCGTGACGGACAACGTCCGCATCTCGGCCGGCAAGAAGAAGCACGGACTGCTCACCCCCTAGCCGTCATGCCAGCGAAGGCTGGCATCCATACTGAATCCGCATGGACCCCAGCCTCCGCTGGGGTGACGTGGACGGGATCAGCCGCCCCTGAGCAACCCCACCGCCGCATCCCGCTCCATCAGATAGAGCAATATCCGCGCCGCCCTGCCCCGCTCGCCTTCGAGGCCGCCGTCGCGGTCGACGAGGAGGCGGGCGTCGTCGTTCGCGATCGGGGCGAGAGCGGCGATCTGCTCGGGCGAGGCCAGGCGGAACTGGGCCTCGCCGGACTGGCGGGTGCCGAGGATCTCGCCGGCGCCGCGCAGGCGCAGGTCCTCCTCGGCGATGCGGAAGCCGTCATTGGTCTCGCGCATCAGGGTGAGCCGCGCCCGGGCGGTCTCGCCGAGCGCATTGCCGCGCAGCAGCAGGCAGATGCTGTGCTCGGCGCCGCGGCCGACACGGCCGCGCAGCTGGTGGAGCTGGGCGAGGCCGAAGCGGTCGGCATGCTCGACGACCATCAGCGAGGCGTTCGGCACGTCGACGCCGACCTCGATCACCGTGGTCGCGACCAGCACCTTCACCGCGCCGCGCTGGAACGCGAGCATCACCGCGTCCTTCTCGGGCCCCTTCATCCGGCCGTGGACGACGCCGACCTGGTCGCCGAAGCGCAGCCGCAGCACCCGCGCCCGCTCCTCGGCCGCGGCGAGATCGAGCGCCTCGCTCTCCTCGACCAGGGGACAGACCCAATAAGCCTGCCTGCCCGCGCCGAGATGGCGGCCGAGCCCGTCGATCACCTCGGCGAGCCTTTCCTCGCTGATCACCCTGGTTTCGACCGGCAGCCGCCCGGGCGGCATCTCGTCGAGGCGGCTGACGTCCATCTCGCCATAATGGGTGAGCGTCAAAGTGCGCGGGATCGGGGTCGCGGTCATGACGAGGAGGTGCGGCGGCCGCTCGGCCTTGCTCGCCAGCATCATCCTTTGGGCGACTCCGAAGCGGTGCTGCTCGTCGACGACGGCCAGGCCGAGCTTCCTGTAGGCGACGTGCTGCTGGAAGATCGCATGGGTGCCGACGAGGATGTGGATCGAGCCGTCGGCGAGGCCCATCAGGCAGGATTCGCGGGCTTTGCCTTTCTCGCGGCCGGTCAGGATCGCGACATTGACCGGCAGGCCGGCGAGGAGGCGCGTCAGAGTCTCGCAATGCTGGCGGGCGAGGATCTCGGTCGGCGCCAGCAAGGCCGCCTGGGCGCCCGCCTCGACCGCGACGAGCATCGCCATCAGCGCCACCAAAGTCTTGCCCGAGCCGACGTCGCCCTGGAGCAGGCGCAGCATCGGCACCTCCTGCTGGAGGTCGCCCTCGATCTCGGCGAACGCGCCGCGCTGGGCGGAGGTCGGCGCATAAGGCAGCTTCAGCCTGCCGAGCAGGCTGCCGTCGCCCTTCAGGGGCACGCCCTTGCGCCGGCGCGAGCTGGCGCGGACCAGCATCAGGGCGAGCTGGTTGGCGAACACCTCGTCATAAGCGAGCCGCGATCGCGCGTCCGCCGCGGCCGGGTCGCGATGGGCGGTCTCCAGCGCCTCGGCCCAGTCCGGCCAGCCCTGCTGCGCCTTGAGGCTGGGCTCGATCCATTCGTGAAGCTCGGGGGCCCGCGCCAGCGCCTGGCCGGCGAGGTCGGCGAGGCGATGGTTGGTCAGCCCCTCGGAGAGCGGGTAGACCGCCTCGCGCTCCGGAATCTGCCCGGCGTCGGCCGGCTTCAGCACATGATCGGGATGGACGATCTGCAGCTCCTGGCCGTAGCGGTCGAGCTTGCCCGAGACGATCCGGGTCTCGCCGAGCGGCAGCTGCTTCTTCCCCCAGCCCGGATTGTTGAAATAGGTGAGGGTGACGTAGTCGCCGCCCGAATCCTCGGCGAAGACGCGAAAGGGTCCCCTGCCCCCGCTCTGCCGGTAATCGCGCGCGGTCAGCGCGATCGTGATCGTCCGCCCGACATCGGCCTCGTCGAGGCGCGCCACGCGCTTCCGGTCGATCCAGCTCACCGGCAGATGAAAGAGAATGTCGACGACCCGGTCGAGCTTCAGCCGGTGCAGCGGCTTGGCGAGCGTCGGCCCGATGCCCTTCAGCACCTCCACTTCGGCGAACAAAGGGTTGAGAATGTCGGGGCGCATGGGGGAGTGGTAGCAAGTCGGCGGGTCTGGGGGGAGTCGGGCGCTCCTCCTTCCCGTCACCCCAGCGAAGGCTGGGGTCCATACTGCGCCCTAATGGATGCCAGCCTTCGCTGGCATGACTAAAAGGGGGATCAAAAACTCGCCTGGATGATGTGATCGAACAGATCCTCCCAGGCCGGATTGGCCTGCTCGATCAGCCGGACCTTCCATGCCCGCTTCCACGCCTTCATCGCCTTTTCGCGGGCGATGGCGTCCTCGATGCGTTCGTAGGGCTCGCAATAGACCAGGCGAGTGAGGCCGTAGCGGCGGCAGAATGCCGATCCCTCACCGTCGCGGTGCTGGACGATCCGCGCCGGGAGATTGGCGGTCACCCCGATATAGAGCGTACCATGGGGCGCGTTCGTCATCGTGTAGACCCATCCGCCCTTCATGCGGCGCATCTTTGCGCGAAGGCAGCGTGGATGCCAGCTTTCGCTGGCATGACGCGGGTGGATTGTGCTCGAGATCGCCGCGGCTCAGGCGAGGTCCTCAGGCCGAAAGGGAAACGGTTTCGACCGGATCCATTGCGAGAGCACCCATTTGCGGCCACGCGTCGGCGGCAGGCCGCAATGGCGGGTGTTGAAGTCCGGCGTTCCGTCCGGCAGCACGTTGACGAAGACGATAGCGTCTCCGACCCCGCCCCGAAACTTCACGTCGGCATCGGGGAAGTGCGTTTCCGCACCCTCGAAATCCGTGTTCAGATAGGTAACGATCGTTGCCGTGCGCTGTCCCATCGACCGGAGCTCGGGCTGAAATTCCGGGACTCGGGGATCGATATAATCCGCATGCATGCCGAATTCCTGCCCCGGCTCGTAACTGATGATGTTCGGCGGCTCATGATATTCGACGGGCAGGCTGACGAGGCGCGCGGCGCGTTCCTGGATGATCGCCAGGACGACGTCGCGGTGCCGGGGGCCGAATGCGAAGTCACGGGCCGACCTCACCGCCCGGGCGTCGCCGGCCTCGTTCACCGAAGCGGCCACCAGCCGATCCCGGGCGCGATCGATCAGCCATTCGGCAAATCCCGGAGGGGCAAAGCCGCGGCAGGCGGCGATGGCCGCGACGCTGGTCAGCCGCTCGACGCGCGGGGGCTTTAGCAGATCGTCGATCGGCGCCTGCGACACCAGTTCGAGCTGCCGCCGGGCCCCCTCCTCGCCGGCTTCGGCGGCCTTCGCCAGCAGGCCGAGCGCGTCCGCCCAACTCTTCGGACGGTGCCACCCATATGCCGCTCGCACAGCCTGTTTCGCCAGCGCCTCGTGGGTCATTTCGGACGCGAGGCTAGAGAATGCGGGATTGGACCGCAAGGCGGCTGAGGGCCGAAGCACGTTCACCTTCCGTCGCGGCGCTTTCACCACTACATGGCCGCCCATGGCCGTCGATCCAGAACTGAAACGCCTCGCCTGGCGTGCCCATCATCGCGGCATCAGGGAAGCCGATCTGCTGGTCGGGGGCTATTTCGACCGCTGGCATGCGGCGTGGTCGGAGGCGGACATGGCCTGGTTCGAGGCTTTGCTCGACGAGCAGGACGTCGACATCATGGCCTGGGCGCTGGGAAATGCCGCCGTGCCGGAACGCTGGCGGGGGGAAATGATGCGGCGGCTCCAGCAACTCGATTACGTGAAGACGCCGGAATGATGAGAGTGGCGAGGATTGGAACTCCCTCTCCCCAGCGGGGAGAGGGTCGGGGGGGGGGGGGTAGGGCGCCCCGTATAGTCCC
>DASZDS010000006.1:0-70704 GCA_035941735.1 Allosphingosinicella sp. | reverse complement strand
GAATCGTCGACCGGCGCACCGTCACTGATCACCATCAAAAGGCGCCGCTCCTCAGGCCGCGCGATCAGGCGGCTGTGCGCCCACAGCAAGGCCTCGCCGTCGATATTCTCCTTCAGAAGACCTTCACGCATCATCAGCCCGAGGCTCTTGCGGGCGCGGCGCCACGGCTCGTCGGCCTGCTTGTAGATGATGTGGCGAAGGTCATTGAGGCGGCCCGGATGGGGCGGCCGGCCCTCGGTCAGCCAGGTCTCCCGCGCCTGGCCGCCCTTCCAGGCACGGGTGGTGAAGCCGAGGATCTCCGTCTTCACGCCGCAGCGCTCGAGGGTTCGGGCGAGGATGTCGGCGCTGATCGCGGCGATCGAGATCGGCCGGCCGCGCATCGAGCCCGAATTGTCGATCAGGAGGGTGACGATCGTGTCGCGGAACTCGGTGTCGCGCTCGACCTTGAAGGAGAGCGAATGATAGGGATTGACGATCACCCGGGCGAGCCGCGAGGCATCGAGCATCCCCTCCTCCTGGTCGAACTCCCAGCTGCGCGCCTGCTGCGCCATCAGCCGCCGCTGCAGCCGGTTGGCGAGCTTGGTGACCGCGCTCTGCAGATGAATGAGCTGCTGGTCGAGATAGGCGCGCAGCCGCCCCAGTTCCTCCTCGTCGCAGAGCGCCGTCGCCGCGACCTCCTCGTCATACTGGCCGGTGAAGGCCTTGTAGTCGAAGCGCGGCGTCAGCTCGGACAGCGGCCGGTTCGGACGGATCGGGAGGATGCCCTCCTCGCCCTCGGCGCCGGCGGCGTCGGCGGCATCGGCCATCTCGTCGCTCCATTCGGCCGCGCTCTCGTCCTCGCCGCTCTGGTCCTGCTCGCCGCGAATCTCGGCGTCGCCGCGGCCGCCGCCCTCGTCCTCCTGGTCCTGGTCGCCCGCCTCGCCGCCGTCCGCCTCGTCCTCGCCCTCGCCTTCGTCGGCCGAGTCCGGATCGAACTCCGCGTCGCCCTCGCCCTCGACCAGATCGAGGTCGCGGAGCAATTTGGTCGCCAGCGCCGCGAACGCGGCCTGGTCGTCGATCGCGAGGCCGAGCGCGTCGAGGTCGGCGCCCGCTTTCTCCTCGATCCAGCCGGCGACGAGGCCGAGCCCGGCCCGGGCCGCCTCGGGCGGCGCCGCGCCGGTCAGCCGCTCGCGCACGATCAGCCCGACCGCCGAAGCGAGCGGCACCTCCTCGCGGCTGCGCGCGCGAACCAAGGGGTCGGTCCGGAGCCGCATCTCGGCGAGGTGGGCGAGGTTGGCGCGAACCCCCGCCATCCCGCGCGCTCCCAACGCCTCGACCCGCGCCTGCTCGGCGGCGTCGAACACCGCGCGGGCGATCTCGTCGGCGGGCGCGTGGCGGGCATGGAGCCGGGCGTTGTGGTGGCGCAGCCGCAGCGCCGCAGCGTCGGCGAAGCCGCGCGCCTCGGCCGCCTCCCTGGCCCCGACCGCGCGCCCCGGCATCGGCGCCTTGACGCTCTTGCCCGAGACCGCGGGGACGTCGCTGGTGAACGACAGCTCGACCTCCGCGTCCCGCGCCATCGCCCGCGTCGCCCCGGCGAGCGCGTGGCGGAAGGCTTCGAGGGGAGTGTCTTCGGCCACGTCAGGCCGCGCCGACCACGCTTTCCGGCAAATCCTTGCCGAACACGCGCTGGTAATATTCGGCGACCGTCGCGCGCTCGGCCTCGTCGCATTTGTTCAGGAAGGTGAGCCGGAAGGCGAAGCCGACGTCGCCGAAGATGAGCGCGTTCTGCGCCCAGGAGATGACCGTGCGCGGGCTCATCACCGTCGAGATGTCGCCGTTGATGAAGCCCTGCCGCGACAGTTCGGCGACCTTGATCATCCGCTCGACTTCCTGGCGGCCGCCCTCATGGTCGTACTCGCCAGATTTGGCGAGCACGATCCGCGCCTCGGTCTCGGCGGGGAGGTAGTTCAGGGTGACGACGATGTTCCAGCGGTCCATCTGGCCCTGGTTGATCTGCTGGGTGCCGTGGTAGAGGCCGGTCGTGTCGCCGAGCCCGACCGTGTTGGTGGTCGCGAACAGCCGGAAATAGGGATGGGGGCGGATCACCCGGTTCTGGTCCAGCAGGGTCAGCTTGCCCTCGGTCTCGAGCACCCGCTGGATGACGAACATCACATCGGGGCGCCCCGCGTCATATTCGTCGAACACCAGAGCGGTCGGGGTCTGCAGCGCCCAGGGCAGCAGCCCCTCGCGGAATTCGGTGACCTGCTGGCCGTCCCGGAGCACGATCGCGTCGCGGCCGACCAGGTCGATGCGGCTGATATGGGCATCGAGGTTGATCCGGATCGTCGGCCAGTTGAGGCGGGCGGCGACCTGCTCGATATGGGTCGACTTGCCGGTGCCGTGATAGCCCTGGATCATCGTCCGCCGGTTCTTGGCGAAGCCGGCGCAGATCGCCAGCGTCGTGTCGGGATCGAACACATAGGCCGGATCATGGTCGGGCACGCGCTCGTCGGCCTCGGAGAAGGCCGGCACCTCCATGTCGGAATCGATCCCGAACAGCTCGCGCACCTTCACGATCTTGTCGGGCGCGTCCATCACCGTCGCGGTGCGGCTGTCGGGGTTCACATTGGGTATGTCTGCCATGCGCTTTCTCTGATTCAGTCCTTCGATACGCCGTTTCGCCAGGCTCAACGGCTACTCAGGATGAGCGGTTTTCGACCTCTCTCAAGTCCTACCCGCTCATCCTGAGTAGGGACTGAGCCTGGCGACGGCCCGTATCGAAGGACCCACATCAGGCAAATACCGGCCGCCCTTTCAGCGCCGTATAAGCTTCGATCACTTGGCTCAATGCTTTCTCGTGGCTCCGGTCGCCGCCATTCCGGTCGGGATGGTAGCGGCGGACGAGCTCCGCATAGCGGGTGCGAAGGCCGCGCCGGTCGACGTCGAGGTCGAGCCCGAGCACCCGCAAATGGCGGCGGTCGGCCTCGCTCAGCTGGCGGCCGTCGCGCCGCAGGCGCTGCGGCTGGAAGCGGGCGCCGATCGCGTCGAGCGGGTCGACGAAGTCGGCCCAGCGCGGCCCGGGCGAGCCGTTCGCCGCAAAGGCGCGGGTCTCGCGGTCCCAGCCGCCATAGGCATTCTGGGCGGCGCTGATCTCGTCGGCGCTCATCCCCTCGAAATAATTGTAGCCGCTGTTGAACGCGCGGACATGGTCGAGGCAGAACCAGCGCCACTCGCCGGGCCCGTCGAAACTGGCGCCGCAGTCGCCGGGCGCGCGGTACTCGCCGGCCGCGTCGCAGCCGGACTGGGCGCAACGCTGCGCCCGGCCCTCGACCCGGCCGTGGAAACGCTGCCTCTTGCCCGCGCTCGCCAAACCCAACTCCCTTTCCCGTCCGACCCCTCTATATAAGGGAAATGAGCCCGTCTTTAACCGGCCCCGTCGCCGACCTGATCGAAGAGCGCCTGCGCGCCGCGCTCGCTCCGAGCCGGCTCGCCGTCACCAACGACAGCGCGAAGCACCGCGGCCATGCCGGCGACGACGGCAGCGGCGAAAGCCACTTCACGGTCGAGATCGAGGCGCCGAGCTTCGCGGGGATGACCCGCCTCCAGCGCCAGCGCGCGGTCAACGCCGCGCTCGGCGATCTGATGAAGGACCGCATCCACGCCCTCGCGATCCGGGCGCGGGCGCCGGGGGAATAGCCGTCATTGCGAGGAGCGAAGCGACGCGGCAATCCATCCGCCGCCACTGGATTGCTTCGCTACGCTCGCAATGACGGCTATGAAGGCGCCATGACCGACGATCCCTTCCTCCAGATTCTCCTCCCCGCCACCCACGATCTCGGCGGGTTCAAGGTTCATCGCACGCTGCCGCACCGCGAGCGGACGACGATCGGGCCGTTCATCTTCTTCGACCAGATGGGCCCGGCGCGGCTGGAGCGCGGGCGCGGCATCGACGTTCGGCCCCATCCGCACATCAACCTCGCCACCGTCACCTATCTGTTCGCCGGCGCGATCGACCATCGCGATTCGCTGGGCACGTTCGCGACGATCGAGCCGGGCGCGGTCAATCTGATGACCGCGGGCAGCGGCATCACCCACTCGGAGCGCTCGCCCGCCGCGGTCCGGCCCGAGGGGCCCGAGCTTTCCGGCATCCAGACCTGGCTCGCCTTGCCGACGGCCAAGGAGGAGACGGCGCCGGCCTTCGAGCATGTCCGGCGGGACGATCTCCCGGTCGTCGAGGGCGTCCTCGCCAAGGCGCGCGTGGTGATGGGCAGCCTGTGGGGCGAGAGCGCGCCGGTCACCTGCCACAGCCACACCATCTATGCCGACATCCACCTCCACGCCGGCGGCGCGATGCCGATCGACGCCGAAGCGGAGGAGCGCGGCCTCTACGTCGCCGAGGGCGAGGCGGCGCTGGACGGCGTGCCGCTCGAACGTTCGACCCTCTACGTGCTGCGCCCCGGCATCAGCGCCACCTTGCGCTCGGCGGGCGGGGGGCGCGTCATGTTCTGCGGCGGCGCCCCGCTCGACGGGCCGCGCCACGTCTTCTGGAACTTCGTCTCCTCGCGCCGCGACCGCATCGAGCAGGCGAAAGAGGACTGGCGCGCCGGCCGCTTCGCCTTGCCCCCCGACGACCATGACGAATTCATCCCGCTGCCCGACGTGCCGACGACGGTGAGCTACCCCTAGAAATCCTCCCCCGGATTTCCGGGAGGGGGACCATCCGCAGGATGGTGGAGGGGCGTTCTTAGGGAGGATAAAGGAAAATCCATGACCCCGCTCACCACCACCCGCATCCCTCTCGCCACCGGCGTCACTCTCAACGTCGCCGCCGGCGGCGCGCGCGGCGGCGAGGCGATCGTCTTCCTGCACGGCTTTCCCGAATCGCACCGGACCTGGCGCGACGTCGCCCCGGCGCTCGCCGAGGATTTCTTCGTGGTCGCGCCCGACCAGCGCGGCTTCGGCGCCTCGGACAAGCCCGAAGGCGTCGAGAATTATCGGGCCGAGCGCCCGGTCGAGGATCTGGTCGCGCTCGCCGACGCGCTCGACATCGGCCGCTTCACTTTGGTCGGCCACGATTGGGGCGGCGCGATCGCCTGGCTCGCGGCGCTGAAGCATCCCGACCGGGTCGCCCGGCTGGGGATCGTCAACGCCCCGCACCCGCTCGTCTTCCAGAAGAGCCTGATCGACGATCCCGCCCAGCGCGCCGCCTCGCAATATATCAGCGCCTTCAGGAATCCGGCGATGGAGCGCGGGATCGAGGCGATGGGCTTCGACACCTTCTTCGACAAGACCTTCGCGAGCCACGCCGACATCTCCCGCCTCGACGCGGCCGAGCGCCAGGCCTATCTCGACGACTGGTCCGCGCCGGGCGCGCTGACCGCGATGCTGAACTGGTACCGCGCGAGCGAGATCGTCGTGCCGGCGGTCGGCGAGGCGGCCGAGGCGCCCGCCTGGACCCGGCTCCCCTTCCCGCCCATCGCGGTGCCGACCCTCGTCGTCTGGGCGCTCAGGGACAAGGCGCTGCTGCCGGTCCAGCTCGAGGGCCTGCACGATCTCGTCGCGGACCTGCGCATCGTCACCATCCCCGAGGCCGGCCATTTCGTCCCCTGGGAGCAGCCGGGGCCGGTGAGCGAGGCGATCCGCGACTTCATCGAGGAGACTCCGCAATGACCGGCGAGACGCCCCGCCTGTTCCGCCTGAACCTCGAGGTCGGCTTCGTCGCGGAGGGGACGTTGTATGCGGGCTGAGGCGCCGCTATGGCCCGCGGCCATGGCGACCACCCCCAAGCGCTCTTTGCCCCGCTCCGCCGCCCGGCTCGCCGCGGTCCAGGCGCTCTACCAGCAGGAGATGGAGGAGGTGCCGCTCGCCCGGCTGCTCCACGAATTCCACCAGCACCGCCTCGGCGCGACCATCGACGGCGTCGAATATGCCGAGGCCGAGGTCGACTTCTTCGACGACCTCGTCAGCGGCGCCGACGCCCGCCGCGCCGAGCTGGACGCGCTGATCGCCGGCCGGCTCGCCCAGGGCTGGTCGCTCGCCCGATTGGACAAGCCGATGAAGGCGATATTGCGCGCCGGCGCCTACGAGCTCGCCGCCCGCGCCGATGTCCCCACCGCGAGCGTGATCAGCGAATATGTCGACGTCGCCAAGGCCTTCTACGCCCCCCGCGAGGCGGGTTTCGTCAACGGCCTGCTCGACGCCATCGCCAGGGAGGTGCGGAAGTGACCAGGTCCTCCCCACGTTTTCGTGGGGAGGGGGACCACCCGCAGGGTGGTGGTGGGGTAACTGACGAGGCCTCGCCCATTACCCCTCCACCATGCTCCGCATGGTTCCCCTCCCCAGCAAAAGCTGGGGAGGATTAGATTGAGCCGCGAGGCCGCCTTCATCGAATCGCTGCGCGCCCTGGCCACCCACCCCGCGGCGCGGAACCTTGATGACGATGCCGCGGTGCTGGAGGTGGGCGGCGAGACCCTGGTGCTGACCCACGACATGATCGCCGAGGGCGTCCACTACCTCCCCGGCGATCCGCCCGGGGACGTCGCCTGGAAGCTGGTCGCGGTCAACCTCTCCGACCTCGCCGCCAAGGGCGCCCGGCCGCTGGGGGTGCTGCTCGGCTTCACGCTCGGCGAGGAAGCCTGGGACAAGGCTTTCGCCGCCGGGCTGGCGCAGGCGCTGACGGCATTCGCCATCCCGCTGCTCGGCGGCGACACCGTCACGGCGCCGGCGCGCGTGCTCGGGCTCACCGCGATCGGCCGCGCGGACGGGCCGGTGCCGTCGCGCGGCGGCGCCCGGCCGGGCGACCTCCTCTGGGTCAGCGGCACGATCGGCGATGCCGGCGCGGGGCTGGCGGCGCTGCGCGCGGGAGATACGGAATCGCCGCTCGTCGAGCGCTACCGCAATCCGCGGCCCCGGCTCGAGGCGGGCGGGCGCCTCGCGCCGCTGGTGAGCGCGATGATGGACGTCTCCGACGGCCTCCTGATCGACGCCGCGCGGATGGCGGCCGCGAGCGGCTGCGCGATCGCGATCGAGCTCGATACGATCCCCTTGTCCCAGGGCATCCCGCTGGAGGCCGCGACGGCCGGCGACGATTATGAGCTGCTGTTCGCGACGCGCTCCGACCGGGCCGCCGCGATCCTCGCGCTCGGCGAGGAGATCGGCCTGCCCTTCTCGCGAATCGGCCGCTGCGCGGCCGGCGCCGGGCTGAGCCTCAGCGACGCCGGCGAGCCGGTGGCGCTCCCCGCCAGGCTCGGCTTCGAGCATGGTTGAACTTGGGCCCCTTCCCCCGTATGTGGCGCGCCACACCGCAGCCTCGCGCTGCCGAGGGCGCCGCCGCGCGCCCGTTCAATTTCAGGGGAAGGACCTTTCATGACCGTCGTGCTCATTGCCATCGCCTGCGGCCTCGTCGCGGTGCTCTACGGCATCATCACCAGCGTTCAGGTGCTGCGCGCGCCCTCCGGCAACGAGCGGATGATCGCCGTCGCCGAGGCGATCCAGGAAGGCGCCAAGGCCTATCTCGGCCGCCAGTACACCACCATCGCCATCGTCGGCGTCGTGGTCGCGGCGCTCGTCTTCTGGTTTCTCGGCCTGCTCGCCGCGACCGGCTTCGTGCTCGGTTCGCTGCTGTCGGGCGCGGCCGGCTATATCGGCATGAACATCTCGGTCCGCGCCAACGTCCGCACCGCCGAGGCGGCCCGCACCAGCCTCCAGGCCGGCCTCACCGTCGCCTTCCGCGCCGGCGCGATCACCGGCATGCTCGTCGCCGGCCTCGCTTTGCTCGCCATCTCGGTCTTCTTCTACGTCCTCGTCGGCGTCCAGGGCCACCAGCCCAATTCGCGCGAGGTGGTCGACGCGCTCGTCGCCTTGGCGTTCGGCGCCTCTTTGATCTCGATCTTCGCCCGTTTGGGCGGCGGCATCTTCACCAAGGCCGCCGACGTCGGCGCCGACCTCGTCGGCAAGGTCGAGGCCGGCATTCCCGAGGACGATCCCCGCAACCCGGCGGTGATCGCCGACAATGTCGGCGACAATGTCGGCGACTGCGCCGGCATGGCCGCCGACCTGTTCGAGACCTATGTGGTCACGGTCGGCGCCACCATGGTGCTGATCGCCCTGCTCGTCACCGCCGCCCCGGCGCAGATGCTCCAGCTGATGAGCCTGCCGCTGGCGATCGGCGGCGTCTGCATCCTGACCTCGATCGTCGGCACCTATTTCGTCCGCCTCGGCCGCAGGCAGTCGATCATGGGCGCGCTCTACAAGGGCTTCCTGGTCACCGCGATCCTCTCGGTCCCGGCGATCTACGGCGCGATGTGGTACGTGCTCGGCGGCGATCTGAACGCGACCCTCGGCGGCGCCGCCGAGGCGGCCGGGCTCGACGTCAACCTGTCGGTCGCGACCCAGGCGGCCGGCACCGGCTTCACCGGCATGGACCTGTTCTGGTGCGCTTTGGTCGGCCTCGGCGTCACCGGCCTCATCGTCTGGATCACCGAATATTATACCGGCACCCATTATCGCCCGGTCCAGTCGATCGCCCGCGCCTCGCAGACCGGCCACGGCACCAACATCATCCAGGGCCTCGCGATCAGCCTCGAGGCGACCGCGCTGCCGACGATCGTGATCTGCATCGGCATCATCCTTTCCTACCAGCTCGCCGGCCTGATCGGCATCGCCTTCGCGGCGACCGCGATGCTGGCGCTGGCCGGCATGGTCGTCGCCCTGGACGCCTACGGCCCGGTCACCGACAATGCCGGCGGCATCGCCGAAATGTCGGGCCTCGACGATTCCGTCCGCGAGAAGACCGACGCCCTGGACGCGGTCGGCAACACCACCAAGGCGGTGACCAAGGGCTATGCGATCGGCTCGGCCGGCCTTGCCGCGCTCGTCCTGTTCGGCGCCTATACCACCGACCTCCAGCGCTTCTCGTCCGAGCTCGGGATCGGCATCGACGGCGTCGATTTCAGCCTCTCCAACCCCTATGTGGTCGTCGGCCTGCTGCTCGGCGCCTTGCTCCCCTATCTGTTCAGCTCGCTCGGGATGACCGCGGTCGGCCGCGCCGCGGGCAACGTGGTGATCGACGTGCGCAACCAGTTCCGCGACAATCCGGGGATCATGGACGGCACCTCGCGGCCCAATTACGCCCGCACCGTCGATCTCGTCACCAAGGCCGCGATCAAGGAGATGATCGTCCCCTCCCTGCTGCCCGTGCTGGCGCCGATCGCCGTCTTCTTCGGCATCCAGCTGGTCGCGGGCCGTGAGAGCGCCTTCGCCGCCCTGGGCGCCTTGCTCCTCGGCGTGATCGTCTCGGGCCTGTTCGTCGCCATCTCGATGACCTCGGGCGGCGGCGCCTGGGACAATGCCAAGAAATATATCGAGGACGGCAATTACGGCGGCAAGGGCTCGGAAGCGCACAAGGCCGCGGTGACCGGCGACACGGTCGGCGATCCCTACAAGGACACCGCCGGCCCGGCGGTCAACCCGATGATCAAGATCACCAACATCGTCGCCCTGCTGCTGCTGGCGGCGCTGGCCGGCCACGCCGGCTGATCGGGCGGCGGCGCCGGCCCGATGCGGCCGGCGCCTGGCGCTCAGCGTTCGGCCGCCAGGCCGTCGAGCTCGGCGGCGAGGGCGTGGCCCATGATCGCGTGCGCCTCGAAGGTCGGGTGGATCGAGCCGGCGAGGGAGACGACCAGGCCGACGCGCGGAATGTCGAGCTTGAGGCCCAGCAGCTCCGAGCGCGGGCGGACCGGCGCCAGGGTCAGCGCCGAATCGGTCGGGGTCCGGAAATAGCGGCCGCGGCGGGCATAGGGTCGCCAGTCGGCCGGGTTCCAGCCGAGCCAGCGCCGCCCGGCGGCGTCCCAGACCGGCAGATCGGCGGTTTCGGCGACGCCGTCGCCCGCGCACCAGCCGTGTCCGTCGAGGGCGGAAAGATAGGAGTCGACGAACCGCCAGCCCGGGGAGGCGATTCCGGCGATCGTCCGGTTCAACGGGCCGATCACGGTCGCTTCGATGGCCCGTCCCTCCTGCTGGTCGACGATCGGCCGGGCGCCGGGATCGAGGCCGAAGAACCAGATCCCGTCGATGACCCGCAGCCGCGGCACGCTCGGATGGCGCGCGGCATCGGCCGCGCGCTGGTCGGCCGGCCCGCAAAGGCCGCCCTGCCGGTCGCGGACCGGCGAGGGATAGGCCGACTGGAAGACCCGTGCGCGCGGATCGATCTCGCCCAGCCTGGTCCGGACCAGGCTGAGATTGGCCGCGAGCGCGTTCTCGATGTAGCGGGCCGACTGGCCAAGGGGCAGCGTCAGCCGCTTCCGGGCAAGCGCATAGGGCAGGTTCAGCGGGTTCGCGGGCGGCAGCAGCAGCTCCGCGACCAGCCTCGCGAAGTCCGCGTCATTGCCGCCGATCGCGAGCAGCACGGCATCGATGCGCCGCGATCCGGGGGCGAGGCACGCATAGCCGTTCTCGGTGGAAACCGGCTTGCGCGCGCCGTCGGCGCCGGTTCCCTGATAGACCCGCCTCAGCCTTCGCGATCCCGCCCCGCCTCCCGGCAGCGCCGGGCAGAGGTCGCGCACCATCGCGTCCAGCTGCGGCACTTCCTGCGGCCGCAGGCCGGCATCGTCGTAATAGCCCGGCGGCTTCGGCTGCTCGGTGAGCAGGCCTCCGAAGATGGCGGCGCCGGTGCAGGCATAGCTCGCGAAGGTGACGGCTTCGCGCGGATGGCGCGCGGCATAGCCGAGCGCGGCGACCAGATGCTGGTTATAGAAGGAGCGGTGGCAGGTCGTGTCGAACCAGCTCGCCGGCCCGATCAGGTTGCGGGGGCTCCGCGCCAGCCAGTTCTGCGACCTGTCGCGATCCGCGCCGGCGCCGGGCCCGGAGCGGAGCCGGCCGAGATCCGCGGGACGATCCGGATTCCCTTCGCCCGAGGCGAAGGAATCGCCCAGCGAGACGATCAGCCGGTCGCGCACCGCGACCTGCGCGGTCGCGGGCGCATCCAGCCCGGCCACCGCCACCCGGACCGTGGCCGGCACCGATCCCGAATGGTCGGCGGCGCTCGGCAGCACCAGCTCCACCTCGGCGGCGCAGTCGACCGGACGGCCGGCCCCGCCGATCCGGCCCGCCGTGGCGGTCCAGACGCACTGCCGCCCGGCCATCTCCGCCGCGCCGCGAAGCCACAGCCGCGCCTTGTATTCGGACGGATAGAAATAGCGCGGCGGGTAGGCGCGGGCCGATTCGTCCCAGAAGGCGGATCGATGCAGGCTTCCATGTTCGGTCAGGAGCGTGACGATGGCGTCGTGGACGACGGCGGGGTCGTCGGTCGCGCCGATCCTGTCGAGCAGCCCCTCGACGGGCTGCGCCGTCTCCAGCTCGTTCCAGAGGCGGAAGCGCCGGTCGACCCGCCATTCGATCGCGAGCGTCGAGGCGCCCTGCGCCGCAACCGCGGCAGCGACGGGCGCGACGAGTCCGGCGGCAACATCCTCGGACGGAATCGATGCCGCCGCGTTCGATCCGGCGCCGAGGAAGCCGGCGAGTACGCAAGCACAGGCAAGCATAGGTCGGCGCATGGCCCCCTCCCTCGGCGTCTGGCCGTTTTGAGCTTCCGGCCGCTGATTTTCAATCACGATTCCCGGCTGCGGCGCCCCGGGCGCGCGACCGCGCGGCTCAGAAGAACGCCACCCGCTCGCGCTCGCGGAGGCCGCCGTTGAAGAATTTCTCCGTCCAGCCGTCGGTTTCGTCGAGATAGGCGGCCTTCGGGTCGGCGAGCTCCTCGGCCTTCATCATCTTGAGGTGGTCGCGGTAGTAATAGTGATCGAACATGCGCATGAACTCGCCGAGATAGACGTCGGCGACCTCCGGTTCGTCGAAGATGAACAGTTGGTTCTCGTCGTTCTTGCGCGACGAGTTGTCGCTGAAATTGGCGGATCCGCTGACGATCCTGGGGTGATCGGAGAGAGGATCGACGAGGATGATCTTGGTGTGGATGAACACCCCGCTATGGTGCAGCGATTCGGCCCGGAGCCGATCGAGCATCTTGTCCTGCCAGGCTTCGAGCACCGATTCCTGGTTGAATGCGGTGGCGGCGGCGAGGCTCGTATTGGGCGCGCCGGACAAGGTCGGGCCGACCACGCCGCGCCGATTGAGCAGACCAAAGGTCTGCGCGGGCGTCTCGGCCAGCGCCTCTTCGATCTCGTCGTGAAGTGGGAAGGGGGCGGTGAAGCAGACCATCTTGTCGGCGTCCCTGACCAGGGCCGCGCACAGCTCGACCGCCTCGATCGACCCGCGCGGACTGAGCACGACGGTCGTGCCGGTCGGCGATTTCGCCATGTCGGGCAGGGTGGTCAGCTTGCAGGCCTCGGCGCGCGAATCGGCGCAGCTCATGGTCGGATCGTTCCAGACCGTCTGGTGCCATTTCAGATAGGTGCCCGCCGGCTCCGGCCCGGTGATCGCATGGCCGACGTTCGACTGGGCGTAGACGCCGGCATCGGTGAAGTTGGTCGATCCCGTCCACACCGCCTTGGGGGCGCCGTCCGTGCCCGTCCACACGACGAACTTGTTGTGCGAAATGGCGAGGCCGCTGGCGACCCGGTCCTTGGCGACGTCGGCGAGGCCGAATTCCTCGAGCAGCGGACGACTCTCCAGGATCGGGCCCTTGCCTTGCTTGAGGATCGCGTCGTGGAGGATTTGGAGGTTCACGCCGCGCTCCCGCGCCGCCTTGAGCGCCTCCGCATAATCCGGCTTCGCGAACTCGTAGACGAACAGGTGCAGGCCCTCGCCCGCCTGCGCCTGCTCGATGAAGGCGATCAGGGATTCCTGAAGGCCGCGCGACAGCCATGCCCGCGCTTCGGGGTCGTCGACCTCGCCGGGCGGAAGCGCCGGAAAGCGCCGCGCGAAGGCCTGGCTCGAGGCGGCGCTGCGGTTGAAATGGACCGCATGGCCGTTCTTGCCGACGCCCTCGGGCCTTTCGCAGGTGACGGTGAGCGAAACGCTGTCGTCATCGACCAGCGCGCCCTTCTTGCCGCGCATCGCATGGACTTCGTAGGTGTAGGTGCAGCCCGCCCGCGCGGTATAATCGCCCCAGTGGAATTTCTGGACGGGATGGGCGTGCGTGGTGACGTCGTCGCCCGCCTCCGGCAGATCGAACTTCTTCAGGCCGCTCAGCCACCGATCCTCGTTCTTCTCGTGGTCGATGCGGCGGATCGCGAAGCCGAGCAGTCCCTCGCAATAATCGACGTCGCAATCGAAGGCGATCAGGACGACATAGGTTCCGGCAATCGCCCGGGCCCTCAGCCCTTTGGCGCTTGGTTCCGCCAGGACTCGCATTTCGACCTCCTCCGCCCCAATTCGGACTCGATACTAGCACGCTATTGGCGGCTGTGGACGATGTTCTTGGCCGAGGCTGAAGACCGCCCGCGCGCGCGCTCGAAAGCGGCCCCCGCCACGCTTGCACCGCGGGGTTTCCATTTCGGCGGCGAGCCGCTAAGCCCTGCCGAAATTTTTGACGCAAGGACCTGAATGGCCAAGGAAGAACTTCTCGAAATGCGTGGGCAGGTGGTCGAGCTGCTGCCCAATGCCATGTTCCGCGTGAAGCTCGAAAACGGCCACGAAATCCTTGGCCACACCGCCGGCAAGATGCGCAAGAACCGGATTCGCGTGCTGACCGGCGACGAAGTGCTGGTCGAACTGACTCCCTATGATCTGACCAAGGGTCGGATCACTTATCGATTCAAGTGAACCGCGCCGAAAGCGGTTCACCGGCCCCGACAGGCCGTCATCCCGAACTCGGTTCGGGATCCATGACCGCCCCGATATGAAATAACCGAAGGCGGTGGTCATGGATGCTGAATCAAGTTCAGCATGACGCTAGTGAGAAGCATGCGGCTCATCCTCGCTTCCGCCTCGCCACGCCGGCTCGACCTGCTCGCGCGGCTCGGAGTCGTCCCGGACGCCGTCCTGCCCGCCGAGATCGACGAGACGCCGCTCCGGGGCGAGCCGCCGATCGCCTATGCGCGGCGCATCGCCGCGGCCAAGGCGGCGGCGGTGGCCGAGGCCGGCGCGCTGGTCCTCGCGGCCGACACCGTGGTCGCGGCCGGCCGGCGCATCCTGCCCAAGGCGGAGACCGAGGCCGAAGCGCGGGCCGCCCTCTCGATCCTCTCGGGCCGGCGGCATCGGGTCCACAGCGCCGTCACCCTGATCGACGCGGTGGGCCGGGCGCGCCACCGCCTGTCGACCTCGATCGTCGCCTTCAAGCCGCTGAGCGATGACGAGCTCGCCGCCTATCTCGCCGCCGGCGAATGGCGCGGCAAGGCCGGCGGCTATGCGATCCAGGGCCGCGCCGAGGCGCTGGTCCGGTGGATCTCCGGCTCCTGGTCCGGGGTGGTCGGCCTGCCGCTCCACGAAACGCGCGCGCTGCTGCGCGCCGCCGGCTATCCCCTTGGCTGAGTGGCTGTACGAGGAGGGGATCGGCGAGAATCGCGCGATCCTGGTCGAGCACGGCGCCATTCTCGAAGCGGCGATCGAGCTTCCGGGCCTGCGCGCCGGGTCGGTCGTCGCCGGCCGCCTCGTCGACATCCTGATCCCGGGCCGGCGCGGGATCGTGTCGGCGGCGCCCGAAGACGTGATGGTCGAGCCCCTCCCGCCGCATCTGACCGAGGGCCAGGCGGTGCGGGTCGAGATCAGCCGCGAACCGATCCCGGAGCCCGGCCATCCCAAGTTCGCCAAGGGCCGCGTCACCGACGAGGACGAGCGCGGCGGGCCCGCGCTGATCGACCGAATCGGCGATTGCACGCGATTGCGGCCGACCGACCGCGACCGCTTCGAGGAGGCGGGCTGGTCCGAATTGCTGGAAGACGCGGTGTCGGGCGAGATCGCCTTTCCCGGCGGCAATCTGAGAATGAGCCTCACCCCCGCCATGACCTTGCTCGACGTCGACGGGGCGTTGCCGCCGGCCGATCTCGCGGTCGCCGGCGCGGCGGCGGCGGCCCGGGCGATCCGCCGCCTCGGCATCGGCGGTTCGATCGGCGTCGACTTGCCGACCCTTTCCTCGAGGGAAGATCGCAAGCGCGCCGCCGCCGCCCTGGATGCAGTCCTTCCCCCACCGTTCGAGCGGACGGCCGTCAACGGTTTCGGCTTTCTCCAGCTGGTCCGCCGGCGCGAGCGCCAATCGCTGCCCGAGCAACTGCAATTCGACCCGGCCGGCGCGGCGGCCCGCGCCCTTTTGCGCCGCGCCGCGCGCGTCCCGGGCGTGGGGGCGCGGCTCCTCACGGCCGCCCCTGCCGTCGTCGCCCGGATCGAAGACAATCCCGCCTGGCTCGACGCGCTGGCCCGCCAGGCCGGCGCGCCGATCCGCTTGCAGGCCGATCCGCGCCGCCCCACATGGAGCGGGCATGTCCAGACCGTCCAAAGCTGATACCTGTCCGTTATGCGGCAGGCCCACCAACGCCGCCCACAAGCCATTCTGCAGCCAGGGCTGCCGCGACCGCGACCTCTTGAACTGGCTCGGCGACGGCTATCGCGTGCCCGGCCCGCCCGCCGATCCGGACCTTCCCTCGGACCGCGAGGACGGGCTGGACAGCGACGGCCAAGCGCCTCTATAGGCGCGGCTCCCGCCTGCCGGCGGACATGCCCAGGTAGCTCAGTTGGTAGAGCACGTGACTGAAAATCACGGTGTCGGTGGTTCGATTCCGCCCCTGGGCACCATCCCCCCGCAGCGCAGCCCAGCTCAGGCGAGGAGGCGCCCATGTTCGTCGCCGTCTATTGGTGGCGGGTCCACCCCGGCAAGGAAGACCAGTTCCGCGCGGCCTGGCGGCGCGGCACCGAGCATATCACCCGCATCTACGGCAGCTACGGCTCGCGCCTCCACCGCGAGCGCGACGGCCGCTTCGTCGGCTATGCCGAATGGCCGGACGAGGCGAGCTGGCAGCGCGCGTTCGACAACAGGATGGCCTATGACGATCCGGAGACTCGCGCCGCCTTCGTCGACGCGATCGCCGAGACCCCGCCCGGCAACGCGCCGGCCTTCACCATGACCGTGACCGACGATCTGCTGATCCGCGCTCAATAGTCGCGGTGATAGCGGATCGAGACGTTGTTGGAGCTGTTCGAGCTGAACTGCGACAGCAGCGAGAGCGTCCGCGACAGCGAGATTTCGAGCTGGGTGGCGGTGAAGCCCTTCGCGTCGGTGATGATCTCCACATAGATGTCGTCGGAAAGGTACATGCCGGCCGCGACCGCGGTGCCGCGGCCGGTGGCGGTGTCGGCCTCGACCAGGCGCAGCCGATCGATCCCGGTCGCCGAGCGCAGCCGGCCGAGCGGATTGAGGCCGCCGCCGCTGCCGCGCAGCTCATTGAGCGACGCCGCCAGCTGGACCGCCTGCAGCGCCGAAATCTGCGTCACCGAGCTGCCGAACAGGATGCGGGAGACGATCTCGTCCTGCGGCAGGCCGGGCGAGGAGGTGAAGGCGATCTGCGGGTTGTTCGACCGGCCCGAGACGAGGATCCCGACCTGGATGCCTTCGATGTCGCTGGTCGCGCTCAAATCGATCTGCGGGTTGGGCGGCCGATCGCCGGGGAAGACGACATGGCCCTGGGTCAGCCGGAAGCGGCGGCCGGCGAGGCCCAACGTGCCGCGGATCAGGTCGACGGTGCCGGCGATCGCGGGCGTCGCGGTCGTGCCCTGGACGCGCAGATCGGCGCGCCACTCGGATTCCATGCCCATGCCGGAGACGTAGACCCGGTTGTCGGCGTTCAAACGGATGTCGAGCCGCCAGATGCTGGGCACGCCCTTTTCGGCATTCCGCTGATTGGGCGGGCGCAGCGGCTCGCCGCGGCGGCGCACCCCGGCGAGCTGCGGCACTTCGGCCGCGGCCTGGCGGACGATCTGGTAGCGGACCTCGCCGAGCTCGAGCGTGCCGCTGATCGAGGCGCCCTCGCGATTGTTGACGATGTGGAGCGTGCCCGTCGCCGTTCCGGAAAGATCGTCGCTGCGGGCGAGGCGCGCATTCTGGAACTGGAGCTGGAGGTCGATCGGGAAGCCCGCGGCCGAGGCGAGCCCGATCGTGCCATGGCCCTCGACCGTGCCGCGCCCGGCGCGCCCCGACAGGCGGACGATCTCGAGCGTCGACGAGCTGAAGCGGCCGTCGACGGCGAGGTTGGTGATCCGCGTCCCATAGGTCTCGTTGTGGTAGGTGAGGTTGTTGGCGCGGACCACGCCGGTGAATTGCGGCGCCTGCACCCGGCCCGAGAAATCGGCGGCGATGCCGATCGGGCCGGTGAGCTGGTGGCTGGCGAGGTTGGCGAACGACATCGGCACGTCGGCGGGGCCGTTATAGCGGACGCCGCCGGAAAGCGGCGCCGCCAGCAGCCGCGTCGTCCACGATCCCGCGCCCGGCCCGAGCGGCTGCAGCCGCGCCTGGACGCGGCCGATGACGCCGCCGCCGCGCCGGATGATCGCGCCCATCTGGCCGCCCTCGGGCCTCAGGCTGCCGGCCAGGAAGATGTCGACCGGCACCGAGCGCACCGCGATTCCGGTGCGGGTGAAGCCGGCGATGTTGAGCCGCGCCTCGGCGCGCGGGAAGCTGGCGTCCGAAGGCTGCGCGAAATCGAGGCTGCCGGTCGCCTGGCCGCCGAGGCCGAGGCCGGGCGAGAAGGCGTTGAGCATCGACAGGTCGAAGCTGTCGAGCCGCGACTGGATGACGAGGCCGTCGCCCCAGGTCCCGGCGAGGCGGATTCGGCCGCGCTCGAGCGCGATCGTCACCGGCGCCAGCCGCCAGATGCCGGCCGCGCGCCGGATCTCGGCGGGCTGGGCGAAGCGGAAGCCGATATTGTTGACCTGGCCCTGGGCGGCGGCGCGGATGAGTTGCGGCGACACGATCGCATTGGCGGCGACGCGGAACGGCACCGCCCGCCTCCCCTCGGCGAACAACTGGACGCTGCCGCTGCCGCCCTGGAGGTCGGCCCGGATCCGCGCCCGGCGAATGAACAGATCGCCGCTGGCGAGGCCGGCGAGCTGGGCGTCGCCCTGGACGGTCGGCTGCGGCGTCAGCACGATCGTCGCCCGCACGATCGCCCGCTGGACGATGATCGGCACGTCGCCGGGGGTGCGCGCGCCGCTGGCGGTCGCGGCGATGTCGATCCGCTGGTAGCGGCCGGCCGCGGCGAGCCGGGCCGTGCCCTCGATCCCCTGGCCGGTCATGGTCAGCGTCCCCGCGAACGGCCCGGCGGCGGTGCGGACGATGCGGCCGCGGAAGTCGATCCCGGCGAAGGTGAGGCGGTTGACGTCGATCCGCATCGGCCCGCGGCCGGACAGGACGACCACGTCGGCCGTGAACGGCCCGTAGGCGGAATCCCCCCGCGCCTGGATCGCCCAGCCGCCGGCGAGCGCGCGCACCGTCGCGCTGACGTTGCGAAGGCCGATGCCGAAGCCGGGATTGGCCGCCTCCAGCGCGACCCGCGGCGCCCGCGCCGTGCCGGTGACGTGGACGACGAGCCGCCCGTAGGCGTCGCTGATGCCGTTGAAGCGCAGGTCGAGGCTGCCGTCGCGCCGGTAGACGCCGCCGCCCGAGGCGACGTGGAGGTCGGGCGAGGCGAGCAGGACGTTGCTGACCCGGACCAGGCCGGACGGCTCCATCGCCACCCGCGCGGTGATCGTCGCGTCGCCGCCGAGCAGATTGCGGATCGTGTCGTTGTCGATCCGCCGGCTGCGCGCCGCGACCCGGCCGGTGAGCCCGAAGCCGGCGGGCCCCGAGGTCATGTCGAGATTGGTGGTGACGTCGAACAGGCCGACGCCGTTGACGAGGTAGTTGTTCACCCGCCCCTGCAGCGCGGCGAGGTAGCGGCCGGCGGCGAGATCGAAGGCGAGCGCGAGCCGCGCGTTCACCCGGTCCGAGCGCAGGATCATATTGTCCGAGACGAGGCGGGCGCCGTCGACCCCGATCTGGCCGTTCAGGGTGACGTTCTCGAGCCTGCCGCCGGCGACCAGGTCGAAGCCGAGGATCCGGCTCGCCCGCGCCGAAACCGGGACGATGATGTCGTCCGAACGGACCCGGGCGGCGCCGACCGCGCGGAGGTTCTCCAGCGTCGTCCCGGCGAAGGTCAGGCTGGCGGCGTTCAGCTCATAGGCGACGCCGGGCGTGCGGAACGGGCCGTTGAGGACCATCGCCACCCTGACGTCGCGGCCGCTGAGGTCGGGGGCGATCGCGCCGGGCTCGGTGAGGCGGGCGGCGAGGCGCAGGTCCTGGTAGCGATTCTCGCCGAGGTCGACGAGCCCCTCGGCCGCCACCGCCAGCGCCCGGCTGTTCATCCGGAGGCGGATGTCGGCGCGGCGATGATCGAGCGCGGCGATGAGGTTCAGCTGCGCGAGCGGCGCCGCGAGGCGCTGGGCCGGGCCGGTGAGGACGAGGCCTGGCCGCAGCGGGCCCTGCAGCGTGAAGGTGCCGTCGCGGCCGGTGACGGCGAGGTCGGCGAGGCCCCGGCCGCCGAGCATCGCCTGGGCGCGGCCCTGCCAGCGCGCCCAGTCGCCGCTTCCGTCGACCCGCGCCCGGATCGGCCGGTCGGTGCCGATCAGGCCGGCGATGAAGCCGTCG
Organism: Allosphingosinicella sp.; assembly: GCA_035941735.1. Lineage (GTDB taxonomy): Bacteria > Pseudomonadota > Alphaproteobacteria > Sphingomonadales > Sphingomonadaceae > Allosphingosinicella. The sequence goes on along the minus strand of DASZDS010000006.1, from coordinate 51,158 downwards.
CCCGGCCCGCGCAGCGCCAGCGCGATGCCGAGCCGGTTCGCCTCGGGCACCGCGTCGAGGTTGAGGATGACTCGGTCGCCGCCGGCGAGCCCCGGGGCGGTGACGGTGCGCGCGTTGAGCGCGATCTGGGCGCGGCCGTCGGCGATGTTGATCCGGCTGTCGAGCCCGAGCAGGTGCCGGCGCCCGGTCACCGCCGGGTCGATCAGCAGCCGGCCGATGTGCAGGCGGCCGACGTCGATATCGAGATCGGGCAGCAGCGGCGCGTCGGGATCGCCGGGCCGGAGCCGCGGCAGCCGGGTCAGGCGCGCCTCGGCGATCTCCAGGTTGCGGATGTCGATATGGTTGCGGAAATAGCCGAACGGCCGATAGTCGAGGTCGGCCGCGGGCGCGCGCAGGAAGGCGCCGTGCGGATCGATCAGCGCGACGTCGACCAGCCGTACCCGGCTGAACACCGAGCCTTCGATCCGCCCGACATGGACCTTGAGGCCCGACACCGTCTCGAACGCGTTGATCTGGCCGACCACGAAGCGCCGGCCGGCGTCGGTGTTGAGCCAGAGCAGGAAGGCGGCGAGCAGCACGAGGATCGCCGCGAGGGCGATCGCGATCCATTGGGCGATCCGGCGCGCCATCAGAAAGCCTGCCCGATCGAGACGTAGATCGTGATCAGCGCCTCGCCCTGGCGGCGCCCGATCGGAGTCGCGACGTCGACCCGGACCGGCCCGAAATTGGTGTAGACCCGGCCGCCGACGCCGACCCCGAAGCGCAGGTCGGAGAAATCCGGATATTGCGCCTCCGACACGTTGCCCGCGTCGACGAAGGCGACCACGCCGTAATTGCCGAACCGGTAGCGGCCCTCGACCGCGAACTCGCTCAGGGAACGCCCGCCGAGCGGCACGTTGTTGATGTCGCGCGGCCCGAGTTCCTGATAGCCGTAGCCGCGCACCGAGCCGCCGCCGCCGGCATAGAGCCGCCGCGACGGCGCCAGCTGGTCGCGCGGGATGCCGAAGATCGAGCCGAACCGGACCCGGCCGGCCAGCGTCAGGCTCTCGCCGACCGGATAATAGACGCTGCCCTCGATCAAATTGCGGATGTAGAAATCGGCGCCGTCGCGCAGCGAGGCTTCCGGGTTGACCCGGGCGAGCAGGCGGAAGCCGCTGGTCGGATCGAGCAGGCTGTTCGACCGGTCGTAGCCGAGCTGGCCGATCAGCCCGCCGATGAAATAGGCGTCGGAAAGCGAGATTTTCGCGGTGCCGTTGCGGTTCTCGTTGGTGGCGAGGATCTCGGCGCCATAGGCGTAGGTCCAGCGCTTCTGCCAGATCGGCGTCGATTCGCGGCTGATCAGCCCGTAGAGCCGGGTGGTGTAGCCCTGGAACGCCTCGAAATCGCGGGCGCCGATGTCGAACTGGAGCAGCAAGGCGCGGTCGCGCTGGCCCCAATTGTTGCGGCGGAAGCGGACCGAGAGATTCTGCTCGGCGGTGCCGGCGATCGCGGCGATTCGCAGCGCCCCTTCGGGCCGCAACAGGTTGCGGTGCTCCCAGGCGGCTTCGATCCGGAAGCCCTCGCCGGTGCTGTAGCCGGCGGTCGCGTCGAGCGTGCGCGCCGGGCCGGCATCCTGGCGGACGAGGACGTTGACATATTGGGTGCCGTCCTCGGCCGTCTCGCCGGTCAGCACGGGCTCGGCGGAGACGGTGCTGAACAGCCGCGTCGAGACCATCGCCTCCCTCAGGTCGTCGACCTTGCGGCGGTCGTAGAGGTCGCCGCGGCGGAAGCGGGCGAGGATTCCGACATGGCGCGCGTCGAAGGCGAGGTCGCCTTCGGTGGTGAAGCCGGCGAAGCGCGCGCGCGGGCCGGGATCGAGCGGCAATGTGTAATCGCCGACATGGGTGGCGGGATCGAGGACGATGTCCCTAAGGCCGAGCTCGGGAAACGGATAGCCTTCCTGCGGCAGCCGCAGCAGCACGTTGGCCTCGCCCGCCTCGACGTCGACGGCGCGGATCGGCCGCCCGCTCCGGAGCAGCAGGAAGTCGCGCGCCATGCCGGGCGGCACCGTCTCCGCGCCGTTGATCGCGATCGTTCCGAGATTGTAGCGGCCGCCCGCGGCGACGGTGATCGTGACCCTGAGCCGCCCCGGCTGATCCGGGAGCTGCTCGATCGCCGAGGTCGCGACCGCGTCGTAATAGCCCTCCGAGCGAAGCAGCCGGATGGCGAGCGCGACATCCTCCTCGGCGCGGGCGGCGATCATCGCGCCGTTGACGGCTTCCCCTTCCGCGTCCTCGAGCGCGGAGAGGTTGCGGAAACGGCCCTCGAGGCCGGTTTCGGCCATCCCCTCCACGACCAAAGTGTAGTGGACCGGCGGCGGCTCCTCGTCATCGGCCCGCGCCGCCTGCCCTTCCTGGACCGGCTGGACGTCGAACCCGGACAGGGGCGGCAGCGGCTCGGTCAGCGCCGGATCGCCCAGCGGCGTGTCCTCGACCGGGCCGGGCTCGGGCGGGAACGGCGGCGCGGTGGGATCGATCGGCTCGAGCGGCTGGTTCAGCGCGGGGTCGAGCGGCGGCAGCGCCTCCTCGAACTGGCTGTCGGGAACGATCGGCTCGTCGCTCTGCGGCGGCTGCGGCGGCGGCGCGGGCGCGGGCTGCGCGAAAGCGGGCGCCGCGAGGGCGCCGGCAACGATCGCAGCGAGGAATCGCCCTTCCTTCAATAAACCCCGCTCACCCACAAAGGAGTCGATAGCCGGTTTCGAACGAACAAGATCAGCGAAGGTTCAACGGCCGGCACGGATCACCGGCGCCGCGCCGTCGCCGACGACGGCGAATCCCGACCAGTAATAAGGATGCGAGGTCGCGGCCTCGTCCATCAGCGCCCGCTGCGCGCGGCGCAGGGCGCCCGCCGTTCCGGTCCCCGGCGGCGCGGTGAACAGGCCGGCGATCAGCCGCTCGGTGGCGTTGAAATCGTCGGGCACCGGCCAGTGGCTGGCGACCACCATCCGCCCGCCGGCGCCGACGAAGGCGCGCACCAGCCCGTCGAGCGCGAACTCGCCGCCGCCGGTGAGGCCGGCTTCCTCGGTCGCCGCCGCGCTCGCCCGCCCGGCCGTGTCGCAGGCGGAGAGGATGATGAGGTCGGCATCGAGCCTGAGGTCGAAAATCTCCGGAAAGCTCAGCAGGCCGTCCGATCCCTCGCCGCCGAAGCTGGTCAGCAGCGCCGGCCGCGCCGGGCAATCGGGCCGCGGCGGAGTCACCATGCCGTGGGTGGCGAAATGGAGGATCCGGTAATTGTCGAGATCGGGCCGGCCGGTGATCGCGGTGTCGGTGAAGGCGGCGCCGGTGACGATCTCGGCCTCGCCCGGACGGCCGCCCGAGGCGGCGCGGCCGGCGACCAGCAGCTCTTCCTTGGAGATCGGCCGGCTCCAGGCGGCGAGCGACCACGTGCAGCCGGTGCCGGCGCCGGCCGCCGCGCCGCCGCGGGTGCTGCCGCCGGCGGGCAGATAATAGCCGCGCGCCGGCTCGTTCTCGCCGAAGCCGAGATATTCGGCGCGCGCCCGGCTCGGCGGCGCCTGGCGGACGTCGCGGAAGGCGCGGGCGGAGACGGCGGTCGAGATGTCGCGGTCGCGGCCGAGCCACGCCACGCCGCGGAAGTCGAAGCCGTCGTCGCCGGACCGGCCGGCGCGGGCGCGATAGGCGTCGATCGCGGCCCGGTCCATGACGAGGAGGTTGGGCGGCAGCCGCAGCATCGCCCCGTCCGGCTCGAAGATCAGGTGGCTGACCGCGCCGATCTCGCCGGCGACCGGCCCGAACAGGCTCCGGTAGAGAGCGAATGAGCGCTCGAGGTCGAACGGATAGGTGACGACCTGGTTGTTCTCGACCAGCGAGATCGTGGCCCTCAGCGCATCGACCTGGCGATTGATCTCGGCGGGGGTGGCGCCGATCCGGAAGGCGCGCGCGGCGCCGGTCGTGGCGAGGACCGCATAGGCATGATCGCCGACGACGACCATCTTGTAATAGGCCTCGGCCGGCCGGAGCAGGCGCTGGAGATCGGCGAGCGCGAGCGCGCCGCCCGATACCGCCCGATAGCGCGGGAACTGGGCGAGCCGGGCCTGGGTGGCGACCTGGTCCTGCTGGAGCTGGGCGAGCAGGGGCTGAAGCTCGGCGATCCGGGCGGTGACCGCCGCGGTCGGCTCGGGCGCGGCCTGGAGGCGGGCGAGCTCGATTCGGGCGCGCTCGAGGTCGCGGGTGAGGTTGACCGACTGGCGGAACAGCCCGGACGCCTCGTCGCTGCCGCCCGAAAGCTCGCGCGCCAGCACCGCCTGGGTCTGGGCGACGCCGGGGCGGACGAGGATCTGGCTCGCCGCGAACAGGGCGGCCGCCGCCGCCGGATCGTCGCCGCGCGCGGCCAGCAATTCGAAATAGGGTTCGAGCAGGCGCCTGAGCCCGGGCGAGGCGTCGCCTTTCTCCTCATTGTCGGCGACGATCGCGCGGTAGAGGGCGAGCGCTTCCTCGGTGCGGCCGGTGCGGGCATAATAGCCGGCGAGCCGCCCCCTGGCGGCGGTCAGCGCCGCGGAGCCCGGATAGTTGGTTTCGAGCAGGGTGATGGCGAGCCGGTGCTGGCGCTCGGCTTCGGCCCGGTCGCCGCGCGCCTCGGCGATGCCGGCAAGGTCGCCGCGGATCTGCGCCATCAGCCAGATGGTGGCGGCGATCCGGCCGCCGCGGATCGCGACGAGCTGGTCGAGCGCCTGCTCGAAGGGAGCGACCGCTTCGGGGTCGCGCTGCTGGAGGCGCAGGATCGTGCCGCGCAATTGCAGCGCCTGGCCGTCGAGGATCTGGGCCTTGTCCTCCTGGCTCAGCCCCTCCTGGCCGCGCAGCCGGCTGGCGCCCGGCGATTCGGCGCTGAGCCGCCCCGCGGTCGGCCGGTCGATGACGAGGCCGCGCACCGCGCCGCTGGCGCCGATCGGCGGCACCGGCCGGTCGAGCTCGGTGATCGCCGCCGCCGCCAGGCCCTGGTTGAGGAGATGCATCGCCCGATAGTTGCGCAGGCGGCGCGCGGTCACCGGATCGGCCCCCGCCATCTCCCCGGCGCGCGCGAACAAAGCGTCCGCTTCGGCATAGCGGCCGAGATTGGACTTCTGAAGCCCCGCATTGACCAGCACTTCGGCCTGGTTGACGGCGCTCGAGTCGCGCTGGGCGAGGACGTCGAAAAATTCGTAGGATTCGGCATAATTGCCCGCATTGTTGCGGCGATAGGCCTCGGCCAGTGCGCGCTGCGGGTCGAGCGTTCCGGCCTGGACCCGGGCGAAGGCGGCGGGGTCGCCGGCGCCGGTCGTCGCGATCGACACCTGGCCCTCGACCTCGCGGTCGGCGACGAGGCTGCGCAGCCCCAGCCGCAAGGCGCTGTCATAGCCGCCCAGCCCCTCGGCGGCGTAGAGCGCGCCGCGCGTCCGCCTGAGATAGACGCGATAGGCGACGTCGGCGGCGTTGAGCCGGCATTCGAGCGTCTCGACCGGGCCGACGCCCGCCAGCGTCACCGGCGCGCCGGCGCGGCAGGTCACCCGCTCGCCCCGGATCGCCGCCAGCCGCGCCGCCGGATCCTCGCCGCGCGCGCGCAGCACGTAGAGCCGGCCGACCGGCACCGCGGCGTCGCGGCAGGTGAGCGCGTAGCCGCGGTCGAACATGTCGGCATAAGCGGGGTCGACGGTCTGCGACTGGGCGGTGCAGAGCACGGTATCGCCGGTGCCGATCCGGAAGCTGTCGCGCACGCTGACCGGCTGCAGGGCGAGCGCGAGCGCGAGCACGATCATGGCTGGACCTCGTCGCAATCGCCATCGTCGTCACGATCGCAATCTTCCTGCCAGAGGATCGATTCGCCGCCGCTGGTGACGGGCTCCTCGATCAGGGGCTCGGTCGCGAAGCTGGTGTCGACGAGGTCGTCTCCCTCGCCGCCGCGCAGCAGCTGGACGACGTCCGAGCCGCCGGTCGGGCCGGTGGTCGGGTCGCGGCCCGGAATCGCGTTGGCGGGCGGCCGCGCCGGGCACTGGCCGGTGGGGATGATGCAGGTGTTGAAGGTCGAGCCGGCGGTGAAGCTGGGCGGCGTCTGGAAGTTGACGGCGAAGAAGAAGTCGTAGCCGGTGGTGAAGCTGCCGTCGGCGTTCATCCGCCGGCCGAAGGCGGTGACGGTCGCCTGGCCGGGGCCGGTCGAGCGGATGGTGAGCCCGCCGGGGCCCGCCGTGATGCCGGCGAAATCGAGCCCGGTCGCGAACGTGCCGAGCCCGAAGCCGCTGTTCTGGACGAACAGGGTGCCGCCCGTGTTGAGGGTGACGGCGTTCGCCTCGACATGGCCGCGCGGCACGTCGGCGCCGCCATTGTCGAGGAGGTCGGCGTCGCGCCAGGCATAATTGGGGTCGAGCCGCAGCCGGTCGATGATCGCGGCCGAGGCCGCCCAGATGTTGTTCGAGCTCAGCGCCAGGGTCCCGCCCGGCGCGCCGGCGCCGTCGCGGACCCGGATGCCGCCGCCCGGAGTCACCACTTCGAGCCGCTGGGTGGCGGTGAGGGCGATGCCGTCGGCGGCGCGCGCGCCGGTCATCAGCAGATTGCCCTCGACCCGGGCGATGCCCGGGGTGACGATGTCGAGCGTGCCGATCCCGGCCGCCGCGCCGCCGCCGTTGAAGGCGAGGTCGCGGACGAACAGGGCCGGATTGCCGCCGAGCGCCGGCACGTTGATCCTGAGCGTGTCGGCCCGGATCCGGCCGGCCTCGGCGTTGGTCAGCGTGTAGCCGGGACCCTGGGCGCCGCCGCCGAGCGTCGCCGCCTGGGCGGTCGGGTTGACGATCAGGGTGACGAGCTGGGTGCCGGCGTCGCCGAGCGCGCCGGTGAGGTCGATGTCGGCCGAGCGGAGCTGGATGTCCCGCCCGAGCGCGCGGCCGGCGATGCCGGCATTGCCGAGCGCGGTCAGCCGGGTCTGGTCGGTCCCCGCGCCGCCGACCGTGCCGCCCGCGGCGATCGCGAGGGTCGCGCCCTGGACGTTGATCGCGCGGCCGAGGACAGTGCCGGCGACGGCGGCATTGCCGGTCGCGCGGATGTCGGTCTGCTGGGTCGCCGCGTCGCCGACCGCGCCCGTCGCCGTCACGTCGACGGTCGCCGCCGTGGCGAGGATCGAGCGCCCGAGGACCCGGCCCGCGATCGCCGAAGTGCCGGTGGTGCGCAGCTCGGTCTGGTCGCTCGCCGCCCCCCCGACGATCCCGGTCGCGGCGACGTTGAGGCTGTTCGAGGCGACGAGGATGTTGCGCCCGAGGATGGTGCCGGCGACCGCGGCATTGCCGGTCGCCCGGATATCGGTGAGCTCGGTCGCCGCGCCGCCGACGAGGCCGCCGGCGAGGACGTTCGCGCTGCCCGCGGTGATGACGATCTCGCGCCCGTCCATCACTCCGCCGACGGTCATCGCGGCGGCCGCCGCGACGTCGGTCCGGTTGGTCGCGCGGGTCGCGCCGCCGGCGGCGACGGTGACGTTGGCGCCGTCGATATCGAGGTCGGTCACGTCGATCGTGAAATTGGCGCCGCGGCTGGTATGGCTGACGGTGACGTCGCCGCCCGCGTCGATGTCGAGCAGGCCGCCGATGATCGTGCCGCCGCCGTCGCCGATCACGCGCACGTCGGCCGGGGTCGTCAACGCCGCCGTCTGGGTGACCCGAATCTGTCCTTGCAGGGCTTCGATGCTGGAGAAGGGCAGCACCGACAGCGTGCCGTTCGCCGCGGCGGCAAGCGTCAGGTTGACGAGGTTGATGCTGCTGCCCGCGCCGGCGCGGACGTGCCATTCCCCTGGCGTGTTGCCGCTCGCGGCGCCGGTCGCCGAGGCGGTGCCGGTGACGTTGCCGGCGGTGAGCGCGCTGGTCCCGCCCGGGACGGGCGAGGCGAGGAGGTTGATCGTGCCGCCCTGGGCGGTGCCGCCGGTGGGGCCGACGCCGCCGAGGCCGTTCGCGTTGAGGACGGGGTCGCCGGCGAAGGTGACGGTGCCGGCAGCGGCCAGGGTCACGGCGCCGCCGCGCCCGGTGCCGCCGGGGATGGCGCCGCCGGTGACCTCGCCGCCGGTGCCGTTCGCGGTCAGGGCGGTCGCTCCGGCGACGAGGACCGAGCCGCCGCCGAGCGCGGCGACCCGGGCGTCGCCGCCGGTGCCGGTGGCGCCGGGATTGGCCGAGCCGTTCGAGCGGCTGCCGGTGCCGCTCGAGTCCATCGCCAGCGCGCCGTCAAGCCGCACCTGGCCGCCGTTGCGCCCTTCGACGAGGGCGACGCCGCCCTGGCCGTTGCCGCCGCGATCGGGCGAGAGATCGAGCATTCCGCCGGTGCCGGTCGCGAGCAGGCTGGTGTCGCCGCGCACGCGCACGCTGCCGCCGGTGTCGGCGAACAGGCCGGCGGTGCCGCCGGTGCCGTGGCCGGCGGTGCTGGTCACCACGTTGACCACGCCCTGCGCCGAGGAATCGATGGTGGCGTTGCCGAATATGTCGACCGAGCCGCCGCCCTGGGCGAAGATCAGGGCGGTGCCGCCGACGAGGTCGATCGGGTTGAGGTTGATCGTCCTGAAGCGCGCGCTCGAGACGAGCGCGTCGCCGGCGACGGTGACCTTCTGGTTCGGGCCCGCGAACAGGGCCGCCTGGACGCCGCCGAACAGGCTGACGTCGCCGAGGAAGGAGAGGCTGCCGGTCGCCTGGCCGCTCGCCAGCATGTTGGTGACGGCATAGCCGAACAGGTCCGAGCGGATCGTGCCGCCGCGAATCTCGAAGCTCGCCGCCAGGTCGGGCACCGGCCCGGGCGTGAAGTCGGCGAACCGGTCGGGCTCGCCGCCGACCACGCTGTAGCCGGCGGAAAGCACGATCGCGCCATTCTCGACCCCGGCGACGGAGGCCGCGTCGAAGCCGACGTCGCCCTGCAGGATCGCGGTGATCGCCGTGTTCTTGGGCACCGCCACCATGTAGATGCGGTGGGTGTCGCCGGGGCCGGTGCTGGCCGGGCCGCCGGTCGTTCCGGTGTGGATGAGCGGGACCGGATTCTGGCTGCCGGCGCCGACGATGATGTCGAACAGGCCCGCATTGACCCTGAGATCGACCGCTTCGGCCGCGACATAGGCCGCCGAGCCGTTGACCCGCACGGTGCCGCCCTGCTGGACCACCGGGGCGATCAGCCCGACATAGCTGCCCTCGTTGTTGGCGAGGATCTGGCCGCCCGGCAGGACGATCACGCCGGCCTTGGGAAACTTGTCGCCTCCGACGAAATGGATCGCGCCCGTCGCGTCGATGAAGTTGCCGGCGCCGTCGTCGGTGACGCTGAGGCTGGTGAGGATCAGATTGCCGACGTCGAAGATCGCGGTCTGGCCGACGATGATCCCGTTCGGGCTCTCGAAGACGATGGTGCCGCCGGGCGCCGAGGTGCCGGTCCCGAAGTCCTGCAGGATGCTGAGCACGGTTCCGTCGAAGCGGACCGGGACGTCGGTCTGGATCCGGTTCAGAACCGCGAAATTGCTGACGACGCTGCCGTTGGTGAAGGTCGCGGTGCGGCCGGCGGGCAGGAAGATGAGCGGACTGCCCCCCACATTGGGGACCCAGCGGATGATCGCGCTCGGCGAATCGACAATGATCGTCTCGACCCCCGGCGTCGCCCGGTCGTAGCTGACCGACCCGGCGAGCGTGGTCGGATTGGCGTTGAAGGCCTGCGCCTCCGCGCGTTCGGCCGGCGACAGGGCGCCGACGGCGCAGCTCAGCATCAAGGCGGGGCGCAGCATCATCTGGACCTCCATGGCCACAGCCGGGTGGTGAACGAGATCAGCAGCCTCGGGTCGCCGCGGCGGGCGGCGAACGGGGTGCGGTCGAGCGGGACGGCGAGCAGGACGTCGAGCCGGAAGCGGTCGCCATAAGCGGCGCGGACGCCGCCGCCGACCGACGAGAGCTCCTGGCGCGGCAGCGAGAACACCCGGTCCTCGTTCCACACCCAGGCCTGGTCGAAGAAGAGATAGGGCTCGATCCGGAACTGGGTGGGCGCGGTCGGGACGGTGCTGCCGTAGCGCAGCTCGGCCTGGACTCCGATGCCGCTGTCGCCGAGCAGGGCGCCGGGATCGTAGCCGCGCCCGACCGTGTAGTTGCCGGCGGAAAATTCCTCGAAGCTCAGCAGCGGGTTGCTGCTCCACTGGCCGCGCAGGCCGAGCGCGAGCGTGAGGCGCGGCGTCGGCCGGAACTCGCCATGGGCGCTGCCGCGCAGCACCGTCGCCGTCGGATCGCCCTCGAGCCGGGTCGGCGGCACGACGCTCGGCGAGATGCAGTTGACGAAGCCCGGCCCGCAGGGGTCGCTGGCATTGAGGATGGCGAGCCCCTGGCGCAGCTCGGCGCTCGCCCCGAACCGCCAGCGCGGCTCGGCGATGGTGAAGCGCGGATTGCCGGCGACGAGGCCGAGCGAGTCGTAGTCGAGCCGCGCGAAGGCGACCCGGAGCCGGTCCTCGTTGAGCGGCAGGTCGTTGAAGTCGATCTCCTGCTCGATGAAATCGAGGCCGATCGCGCCGCGCAGGCTCCTCAGCTGGCGGCGGACGAAGGGATAGCTCGCCTCGATCGTGGCGAAGAGCGTGCGCGATTCGACATTGACGAGGGGGATGCGGAGGTCGGGGCTGGCCCAGGCGTAGGTGAGCTGCCCGCCGATCGCCAGGCCCTCGCCGCCGAGCCGGAAATCGTGGGCGACCTGGATCGTCTGCTGCTCGTCGGTGTCGGCGGTGCTGAACAGGGCCAGGGTGGTGCGGTCGCCGAGCCCGGTCAGGCCGAAGACCTGCGCCCGCGCCAGCGCGCCCCAGCGGCCGAGCTCGCGCGAGCCGAGATTCTGGACGGTGACGTCGACCAGCGCCGGCTGGTGCTCGACCGTGACCTCGCCGATCACCTCGCCCCGCGCCGCGCCGGCCGAGCGCAGGGCGAGCCGGACATGATAGCCCGGCAGGTCGCCGGCGAGCAGCAGGTAGCGCTCGGCCTCGAAGCGGTTGAACACCTCCTGCTCGGTCAGCTTTTCGAGATAGCCGGCGATGGTCCGCTCGGCGCGGCCCGCATTGCCGCGCACGCGCAGGCCCACCAGCCGCGCCATCAGCACCTCGAAATGGACGTTGCCGTCGGCGATCCGCTGTTCCGGCACCTCGACTGCGGCGATATAGCCCGCCGCGCGCAGGATGGTGGCGGCGCGGTCGCGGATCTCGCAGATCACCGCGACGTTCACCTCCTGCCCGACATAGGGGGCATAGGCTTCGCGCAGCTGGTCGGCGGTCAGCCCGCGCAAATGATCGAAGACGACGCCGGTGAGGGTGAAGCGGATGTCCCGATATTCGGGCCGGTCGAGCGCGCAGGGCGCCCGCTCCACGCCGCCTTCCACGATCAGCCGCGCGGTCGGCGCCTCGGTCCGCTCGGGCACCGGCGGCGACACCTCCTCGCGGGTGGGCGCCGGGGGGGTCTGCGACCAGGCGACGGTCGCCGGCACGAGCGCGGACGCTGCGGCAAGGGCGGCTTTGAGCGGCAATACCCTGGCCATGGGCGCGGACCACCCCTTTTTACGTTGCGAGCCCGGAACATAGCAGACTGGCCCGTGCCGCCAATGCTTCTTTATCGATCGGCGCGCGCGGCGAGCTGCGGGTTGAGGGTGCGGACGTGCTGGAGGAAGGAGCGCGGGCGCTTCATCAGCCGCTGGTCGCGTTCGACGCGCAGGCCGACCGCCTCGGCCAGCTCCGCGACGAAGTGGACGCAATTGGCCCGGTTGAGGTTGTAGGAGGGCTGCCGCCGGCTGCGCCAGCGCTCGACCACCGCCATCACCGCCCGATAGCGTTCGTCGGACAGGACGAGGGCGAACTGGCGGGTGCTGCGCGCGATCTGCCGCTCGCCCTCGACGACGATCTCGCCCGCCACCGAGCCGAACAAGAGGGCCGGAGTCACCGCCTTGGCGGTGAAGCCGTAGGTCGTGTCGACCCGCTCCCCGGTCGCGTCGACGGTCCCGCGCAATGCGACGAAGGCGTGCGGGAAATTGTTGCCGCCGAGCTCGCGCGAATAGAAGGCGATCTCGACCGCGGCCGCGGCCGGCCCAGGAAGGCCGAACAGCAGGAGCGCCGCCAGCAACAAGCGCAAGGCCGCCCGGCGGCGCGGTTTCCTATCCAAAGCTTCGTCCCGCTCGATCAGGTGAAAGTCCAGGCGGGATAATTGGCCGGAGGAAGCCGATCAAGGCCCTCGCGCGGCGCGCAAATGATTGAAGTTGGGCGGTCTCCGACCTATGTGCAGCGCCCTGCCCCGATCCTCGGCGATGGAAGAGATGCCCGTCCGGTCCCTGCTCAACTTCGTCACGCGCCCGGCGCCGCCGGCTTTCGTCGTGCCGGCGGGGCGGCGGATCTATGCGATCGGCGACATTCACGGCAGGCGCGACCTGGTCGAGCAATTGCTGGCGATGATCGACGCCGACGACCGCCGCCGCGGGGCGGCGCGGACGGAGCTGATCTTCCTCGGCGATCTCGTCGACCGCGGCCCCGATTCGCGCGGCGTCGTCGAGCGGCTGATGGCGCTGCGCGACGAGCGGCCGGCGCGCTTCCTGATGGGCAATCACGAGGAGGTGTTCCTGCGCGCGGTGGCGGGCGATACCAGGGCGCTGCGCTTCCTGATCCGGATCGGCGGGCGCGAAACCCTGTTCAGCTACGGCATCTCGGCGGAAGAATATCGCGAGCTCGAATATGACGCGCTGATGGCGCGGATCCGGGAGCAGGTGCCGGCCGACCATATCGCCTTCCTGTCGGCGTTCGAGCAATGGATCGAGGTCGGCGACTATCTCTTCGTCCATGCCGGCCTGCGGCCGGGCGTCGCCCTCGAGGACCAGGCGCAGAGCGACCTCTGCTGGATCCGCGACGACTTCCTCCGCCACCGCGAGAGCTTCGGCAGGATGGTCGTCCACGGCCACAGCATCACCGAGGAGATCGACGAGCGGACCAACCGGATCGGCATCGACACCGGCGCCTACGCGACCGGCCGGCTCGCCGCGATCGGCCTCGAGGGCGGCGAGCGCTGGTACCTATCGACCTGAGATCGGCGGCATCGGCACGCGCCCGGCCGCCCGTGCGGTCCGGATCGCGGCGATTTCCGTCTCCAGCAGGGCGATCCGGCTGCGCCAGTTGGGATGGGTCGGGGAGCCGAGGAAATTGAAGCCGCGGCGGCCGAAGCGCGACCAGAAGCGTACCGCCGCCCCGGGATCGTAGCCGGCCCGCTCCATCAGGTAGACGCTCATCCGGTCCGCCTCGATTTCGGTCTCGCGGATGTTGCGCGCGTTGCGGCCGAAATTGCCGAAAAAGCCGCGCGCCACGCCGGCCTGGTCGAGCCGCACCCGGTGGCCGAGGACATTATGGGCGAATTCGTGGCCGAGAACCGCCGCGAGCTCGCCATCGTCGACGGCAAAGGCGGCGATCGCGGTCGTCGCCTGGACGTAGCGGCCGTCGGCCTGGGCGTTGAGGCGCCCGGAAGGAACCAGCTGAAATCGGCTCGCGCAGCCCGGCTCGGTGCCGACGTGCAGGATCAGCGGCGCGCCGGCGCGCCTGATCTCGACCTCGGCGGCGCCGTCGGCGAACGCCGCCTCGATCGCGTCGAGGATCTGCGCCATCCGGTCGAAGCTGCGGCCGCGGCCCGGGTCGCCGTTCGGAAGCGGCCGGCCGTCGAGGCCCAGGAGGATGTCGTCGAGCCGAAGCCCGGCCCGCTCGGCCGGTCCGCCCGGCACCAAAGCGAGCACGCCCGGCCCGGCCCCGAGGCCGAAGGCGCGACTCGCCGCGGGCCGGAAGTCCGCGCCATATTGCGAGAGGTCGTGAACGGCGAAGCCCGGCAGGTTTTGCCGGTTTGCGCAGAGCTCGCGGGCCGCGACGGCGAGGCGATGGCCGATCGTCGCGACGCGCTGGTCGAGCGCGCGCATCGCCGTCAGCGACGCCTCCCGATCGCCCTGCGCTCCGGCTTCGGCGCCGGCGAAGGCCAGCAGGGCGAGGACCAGCCCGCGAAGAATGACTCGTCCCATCAAGACCTTCCATGGTTAGCGGAGCGCCAGTCGCCGCCGGTAAGCCGGTGGTAACCGGCAATGGCCATGGAGTTCAAACCCGCTGTTCGGCGCCGCCATTGCGGTCGGATCGGTGATCGGTGCAAAAGGGCAACAGTGCCCGCGGGGCGGGGAACCGCCCCAAATTTGGGGTTGTCAACTATGTACCACTGTGGCACTGCCAAGGCCGAACAGCTCAACAGGGAGTTCAAGATGAGTTTCAAGAAGGCAACCGTGGCTGCGGTGCTCGCGGTCTCCATGGCCGGCGCGCCGGTCTTGGCGCAGTCGGCTCCGTCGGCAGCTCCTCTTTCCGTCGCCGCGCGCAGCGGCGCCGCCACCCAGAACGCGAACGACATTCGCGGCGGCTTCATCATTCCGGCGATCGCGGTCGTTGCGATCATCCTCGGCATTCTCGCCCTCACCGGCGGCCATGGCGACCGTCCGCACAGCCCCTGATCGGATTTCCGAGGGGCAAATGAGATAGCGGCCTTCGGGCCGCTATTTTTTTGCGCGTCGTCGCCGCCACCGCTAACCGGCGCTTTACGCCTCTGCTCTATAGGCGCGGCATGGATTTCCCGGACGAACCTCGGATCGTGGTCATCGGCCTCGGCTATGTCGGCCTGCCGCTCGCGGTCACGCTCGCCGAGCATTTCGCGACGACCGGCCTCGACATCGATGCGCGCCGCGTCGCCGGGCTGAAGCGCGGCCAGGACCGCACCGGCGAGATCGGCGACGACCGGCTCGCCGCCTCCGGCCTCGTCGTCACCGACCGGCCCGACGACGCCAGGGGCGCGGACGTCTACATCGTCACCGCGCCGACCCCCGTCGACCAGGCGAACCGGCCGAACCTCGATCCGCTCCTCGCCGCCACCGAGTCGGTCGCCCGGCTGATCGATCCCGGCCGCAAGACGATCGTCATCTACGAGAGCACCGTCTATCCGGGCGTGACGGAGGATCTGTGCGGGCCGCTGATCGAGCGGGTGTCGGGGCTCGAGCGGGGCCGCCACTTCTTCCTCGGCTATTCGCCCGAGCGGGTGAATCCCGGCGACCGCGAGCATACGATCGACCGGATCGTCAAGGTCGTCGCCGGCGAGAGTCCCGAGGTCACCGCCCGCATCGCCGCGATCTACGGCCGGGTCACCAGCGCCGGGACCTTCCAGGCGAGGTCGATCAAGACCGCCGAGGCGGCCAAGGTGATCGAGAACGCCCAGCGCGACATCAACATCGCCTTCATGAACGAGATCACCCAGATCTTCGCCAAGCTGGGCCTGTCGAGCCTCGACGTGCTCGAGGCGGCGGGGACGAAGTGGAACTTCCTCAACTTCAATCCCGGCCTGGTCGGCGGCCACTGCATCGGCGTCGACCCCTATTATCTCAGCCATTGCGCGCAGAGCCTCGGCCATCTGCCGCGGGTGATCCTCGCCGGCCGGGCGATCAACGACGGCATGGGCGGCTGGATCGCCGACCAGATTCACGACCGGCGCGGGAGCCGCACCGGCGAGGTGCTGGTGCTCGGCCTCGCCTTCAAGCCCGACGTCTCGGACCTGCGCAACTCGAAGGTCGTCGATGTGGTCAGGCGGCTGACCTGGCTCGGCAACAGGGTGACGGTCCACGACCCGCTCGCCGACGGCGCCGACGCCGAGCGCGAATATGGGATCATGCTCGATCCGGCCGCGCTCGAGCGGCGCTACGACGTGGTGGTGGCGGCGGTGCCGCATCGTGCCTATCGCGCCATGGCCGCCGACGCGATCGCCGCGCTCGGCCGCGAAGGGGCGCTGATCGCCGACCTGCACGGCATCTGGCGGGGCGCCGAGTGGCCCGCCTCGCTCGACAATTGGACGCTCTAGAGCGCAGAAGGGCGCGATGACCATCCTCGTCACCGGCGCCGCCGGCTTCATCGGCTATCATGTCGCCCGCGCCCTGCTCGCGCGCGGCGAGCGAGTCACCGGGATCGACAACCTCAACCCCTATTACGATCCGCGCCTCAAGGAGGACCGGCTGGCGGAGCTCGCGGGGCGGGACGGCTTCCGCTTCGAGCGGCTCGATTTCGCCGACGCGGCCGCGCTCGAGGCTGGCCTCGCCGGAAGCGATTTCGACCGGATCGTCCATCTCGGCGCCCAGGCCGGGATACGCTATTCGATCGAGGATCCCCGCGCCTACATCTCGGCCAACGTCACCGGCCACTTCAACCTGCTCGAACTGGCCCGCGCCCGGAAGGTCCGGCATTTCGTCTATGCCTCCTCCTCCTCGGTCTATGGCGGCAATACCAGCCTGCCGTTCCGCGTCGGGGACCCCGTCGACCATCCGGTCTCGCTCTACGCCGCCACCAAGCGCGCCGACGAGCTGATGAGCGAAACTTACGCCCATCTCCATCGCCTGCCCGCCACCGGCCTGCGTTTCTTCACCGTCTACGGGCCGTGGGGCCGGCCGGAGATGGCGGTCTGGATCTTCACCCAAAAGATCCTCGACGGCGCGCCGATCGAGCTGTTCAACCATGGCCGGATGCGCCGCGACTTCACCTTCATCGACGATGTCGTCGACGGCGTCCTCGCCGCGCTCGACCGGCCGCCCCCCGACGACGGCGCGCCCAAGGCGGGCGGAAGCGTGGCCCCGCACCGCCTCTACAATCTCGGCAACAGCCGGTCCGAGGAGCTGACCCGGCTCGTCGCGCTGATCGAGCAGGCCTGCGGCCGCAAGGCCGAGCTCAGGCCGGCGCCGATCCAGCCGGGGGACATGGTCGAGACCTATGCCGACATCGGCGCCGCCCGCGACGAGCTGGGCTTCTCGCCGCGCACGGGCCTCGAGACCGGGATTCCGCTCTTCGTTCGCTGGTACCGGGACTATCGGGCGCGGCGCCCCGGTTGAACCGCCGAGGGCCCGCTTGTAAGAGCGCCGCTCCTGCCGTCACGGCGGCGAACGGAGCTTTGCGGAATTTCCATGGCCGATTCTGTCACCAAGACCGCGCTCATCACCGGAGTCACGGGGCAGGACGGTGCCTATCTCGCCGAGCTCCTGCTCGAAAAGGGCTATGACGTCCACGGCATCAAGCGCCGGTCCTCCTCGTTCAACACCGGCCGCATCGAGCATCTCTACGAGGATCCGCACGTCGAGCATGCGCGCTTCCATCTCCATTATGGCGACCTCACCGATTCCACCAACCTGATCCGGATCATGCAGGAGGTGCGGCCGGCCGAGGTCTACAACCTCGCCGCCCAGAGCCATGTCATGGTCAGCTTCGAGACGCCCGAATATACCGCCAATTCGGACGCGCTCGGCACGCTCAGGCTGCTCGAGGCGATCCGCATCCTCGGAATGGAGAAGAGCTGCCGCTTCTACCAGGCTTCGACGTCGGAGCTGTACGGGCTCGTCCAGGAGGTCCCGCAGCGCGAGAGCACGCCCTTCTATCCGCGCTCGCCTTATGCCGCGGCGAAGCTCTACGCCTACTGGATCGTCGTCAACTACCGCGAAGCCTATGGCATCCACGCCTCCAACGGCATCCTCTTCAACCATGAAAGCCCGCTGCGCGGCGAGACGTTCGTCACCCGCAAGATCACCCGCGCCGCCGCCGCGATCAGCCTGGGGCGCCAGGAAAAGCTCTACCTCGGCAATCTCGACGCCCAGCGCGACTGGGGCCATGCCCGCGAATATGTCCGCGGCATGTGGATGATGCTTCAGCAGGACGAGCCCGACGACTATGTCCTCGCCACCGGCGTGACGACGACGGTGCGCAGCTTCGTCGAATGGGCCTTCGCCGATGTCGGCATCCCGATCGAGTGGCGCGGCGAGGGCGTCGAGGAAAAGGGCTATGACGGCCGCAGCGGCGTCTGCCGGATCGAGGTCGACCCCCGCTATTTCCGGCCGACCGAGGTCGATCAGCTGCTCGGCGATGCCAGCAAGGCGCACCAGAAGCTCGGCTGGCGGCACGAAACCGACGTCCGCGCGCTCGCCCGCGAGATGGTCCAGGCCGACCTCAAGGTCATGCGGACCGCTCCGGTGATGAAGGAAGCCTGAGGTGACGGACATTGCCGGGAAGCGGGTTTACGTCGCCGGCCATCGCGGCATGGTCGGCAGCGCCCTCGTTCGCCGGCTCGCGGACGAAGACTGCACCATCCTCACCGCCGACCGCGGCGCGGTCGACCTGCGCGACCCCGCCGCCGTTTCCGCCTGGATGGCGCGCGAGCGGCCGGACCTGGTGTTCCTCGCGGCGGCCAGGGTCGGCGGGATTCTCGCCAATGATTCCTATCCCGCCGAGTTCCTCTACGACAATCTGATGATCGCGGCGAACGTGATCCATGCCGCCCACGAGGCGCGCGTGGAGAAGCTGCTCTTCCTCGGCTCGAGCTGCATCTACCCCAAGTTCGCCCCGCAGCCGATGACCGAGGATCAGCTGCTGACCGGCCCGCTCGAGCCCACCAACCAATGGTATGCGGTCGCCAAGATCGCCGGGATCAAGCTGGTCCAGGCCTATCGGCGGCAATATGGCAGTGATTTCATCGCCGCGATGCCGACCAACCTCTACGGGCCGGGCGACA
The DNA here is from genome assembly GCA_035941735.1 of Allosphingosinicella sp. Taxonomy (GTDB): domain Bacteria; phylum Pseudomonadota; class Alphaproteobacteria; order Sphingomonadales; family Sphingomonadaceae; genus Allosphingosinicella. Next base: position 32,581 of record DASZDS010000006.1, on the reverse strand, counting down.
ATTACGACCTCCAGAGCAGCCATGTCCTGCCCGCCTTGATCCGCAAGGCGCAGATGCTGAAGAGCGGGCAGACGGACAGGATGACGGTCTGGGGCACCGGCGAGGCGCGGCGCGAATTCCTCCATGTCGACGATTGCGCCGATGCCTGCCTGTTCCTGATGCGCCACTATCAGGGCGAGGAGCATGTCAACGTCGGCACCGGCGAGGAGATCAGCATCGCCGACCTCGCCCGCCTGATCTGCCGCATCGTCGGTGCCGAGCCGCGGATCGAATTCGACCCCGCCAGGCCCGACGGCACCCCGCGCAAGCTGCTCGACATCGGCAAGCTCAGGGCGCTCGGCTGGTCGCCCTCGATCCCGCTGGAAGAAGGAATCGCCAGGACCTGGGCGGAGCTCGACGGCGAGCGACGGTTCGGCTGAGCGCGGCGCCGCTTCGCGGTAAAGCCTTGTTTCAGCGCGACCAACATGCGAAGTCGCGGCGCCGCGCGGCGGCCGTTTCACCTTTGCCTGGGGCAGATTCAAAGATGCTTCGTTTCGTTCTGGTCGGTTGCGGGCGCATTGCCAGGCGGCACGCCGAGCTGCTCGGCAGGAGCCAGATCGAGGGCGCCCGCCTGGTGGGCGTGTGCGATATCGACGCCGAACGCGCCCGCGCCTTCGGCGAGGAATATGGCGTGCCCTGGTTCGCCGACATGGCGGAGATGTTCGGGAAGCTGGAGGCCGATGTCGCCAGCATCCTGACGCCGAGCGGCATGCACCCCGGCCATGCGATGGCGGCGGCGGCGGCGGGCCTCCACGTGGTGGTCGAAAAGCCGATGGCGCTCCGGCTCGACGATGCCGACGCGATGATCCGCGCCTGCGACGAAGCCCGGGTCAAGCTGTTCGTGGTCAAGCAGAACCGGTTCAACGTGCCGGTGGTCAAGGCGCGCGAGGCGCTCGAGCAGGGACGCTTCGGCAAGCTGGTGCTCGGCACGGTGCGGGTGCGCTGGTGCCGCGACCAGAATTATTACGACCAGGATCCGTGGCGCGGGACCTGGGCCCAGGACGGCGGCGTCCTCTCCAACCAGGCCAGCCACCATATCGACCTGCTCGAATGGTTCATGGGGCCCGTGCTCACGGTCCACGCCCGCGCCAAGACCGCGCTCGTCGACATCGAGGCGGAGGATACCGCGGTCGCGACGCTCGAATTCGCCAACGGCGCGCTCGGAGTGATCGAGGCGACCAACGCCACCCGCCCGAAGGACCTCGAAGGATCGCTCTCCGTGCTCGGCGAGAAGGGCAGCGTCGTGATCGGCGGCTTCGCGGTGAACCAGATGCTCCACTGGCAGTTCGCCGATGCCCGCCCCGACGACGAGGAGGTGCTGCAGCGCTTCTCGGTCAATCCGCCCAACGTCTACGGCTACGGCCACCAGGCCTATTACGAGCATGTCGTCCACTGCCTCGGCACGAGGTCCGCGGCCCTGGTCGACGGCCTCGAGGGGCGGCGCAGCCTCGAGCTGATCACCGCGCTCTACGAATCGATCGAGAGCGGCGAGCAGGTGCCGCTGCGGCTGCACGCGCGCCACAGCCGGCTGGGCAGCCGGCCGAAATGACGTCGCCCCACGTCGCCCGCGCCGGGATCGTAGACGTCGCGTTCGGCGAAGGCGTTCGAGTCGTCGAGCCCTGCAATCTCTACGGCTGCGCGATCGGCGACGGATGCTTCGTCGGCCCGTTCGTCGAGATCCAGCGCGGCGTGACCGTCGGCGCGCGAACGCGGGTTCAGAGCCACGCCTTCATCTGCGAGCTCGTGACGATCGGCGAGGATTGCTTCATCGGCCATGGCGTGATGTTCGTGAACGACCGGTTCGCCCACGGCGGCCCCGCGCGCGGCGACCGGAGTCTGTGGGAGGCGACGCGGATCGGCAACAACGTCTCGATCGGCTCGAACGCGACCATCATGCCGGTTTCGATCTGCGACAATGCGGTGATCGGCGCCGGCGCCGTCGTCACCCGCAGCATCGAAACGCCCGGAATCTATGCCGGCGTGCCGGCGCGCCGGGTCCGCCCCCTTCCCTGAAACCAGGATCCCGAACGAATGACCGCCGTCCCCTTCGCCGATCTCCACGCGCAATATCTTTCGATCCGGCCCGAGATCGATGCCGCGATCGCGGCGGTGATCGCGCAATCCGCCTTCGTCCGCGGCCCCTTCGTCGAGAAGTTCGAGGCGGATTATGCCGCGGCGATGGATGCGCGGCACTGCGTCTCCTGCGCGGACGGGACCGCGGCGCTCTACGTCGCGATGCACGCGCTCGGCATCCGCCCCGGCGACGAGGTGATCACCACCGCCCACAGCTGGATCTCGACCTCGGAGACGGTCAGCCAGCATGGCGGGGTGCCGGTGTTCGTCGACATCGACCCGGAAACCTACACGATCGATCCGGCCCGGATCGAAGAGCGGATCACGGACCGCACCGTCGGCATCATCCCGGTCCACATCTACGGCCAGCCGGCGGACATGGATCCGATCATGGCGATCGCCCGCCGCCACGGCCTGTGGGTGATCGAGGATTGCGCGCAGGCCCATCTCGCCACCTACAAGGGCACCAAGGTCGGCCGCTTCGGCGACGTCGCCACCTGGTCCTTCTATCCGGGCAAGAATCTGGGCGCGATGGGAGATGCCGGCGCGATCACCACCGACGACGCGGACCTCGCGCGCAGGATGGCGCGGTTCGCCCGCCACGGCGGCATCGTCAAGGGCGTCCACGAGATCGAGGGGATCAACAGCCGGCTCGACGGGCTCCAGGCCGCCATCCTGGGCGTCAAGCTGCCCTATCTCGCCGGCTGGACCAGGGCCCGGCAGGCGGCCGCCCGGCGCTATGACGCGTTGCTCGCCAGCAACGCGGTGCGCATCCCGCCGGTGGCGCCGGGACGGGAGCATGTCTATCACCTCTACGTGATCGAGCATGAGGATCGCGACGGCCTCGCCAGGCACCTCAGGGACGACGGCATCCAGACGGTGATCAACTATCCGACCGCCTTGCCCTTCCTCCCCGCTTATGCGCGGTTCGGCCACGCGCCCGAAGACTTCCCAGCCGCTTTCGCCATGCAGTCCCGAATCCTGTCGCTGCCGATGTTCGCCGAGATCAGCGAGGCGCAGATCGAGCGCGTCGCCCGATCGGTCGGGCGCTATTGCGGTGGCTGAGATGCCGCTCCGTCATCGCCCGCCATGCTGAAGAACATTGCCATTATCCTGCGCGGATCGATCGTTGCTCAGGCGATCGGTTTCCTCGTCCTCCCGATTCTTTCGCGGCTGTTTACGCCCGACGCTTTTGGCAATTATCTGTTGTTTCAGTCGATATTCTCGATCTTTCTCGTGTTCGCATCGATGCGCTTCGAGATCGCCTTGCTGAGGGCCGAAAACGATCTTGAGCTTCGCGCGACCTTCTGGCTCTGCCTCGCCGTCACCGCGATCACGTCGGTGCTGGTCTCGATTGTCGCGGCATCGATCCTCGCGAGCGGTTGGCCCGCATCGGCGGCCGCGCTCCCCTTTTCGCTCTGGCTGTTCCCGCTGGCGCTGCTGGCAGGAGGCATCGCCCAGTTTCTGACCTATGTGGTGACCCGCGAATCCGCCTTTTCGGCCTCCGCCAACAGCAAGATGGCGCAGAGCGGCGCCTATGCGGTCGCCGCGCTGCTGATCGGCGTGGTCGCGCCGATCACCTCCGGGCTGATCGTGGCCGACGTCCTCGGCCGGATCGCGCTGGCGGGCTTTCTCCTCGCCTGGTGCCTTCGGCGCCGCCGGGACCTGTTCGAGCCGGCAAGCGCGGGCCAGATCCTGGCGGCGGCCGGGAAGCATCGCGGGTTTCCGCTGATCACGGTGCCGGGCGGCCTCGTCAACACGCTGGGCAGCGTGCTGACGCCGATGATGATCTACGCGACTTTCTCGCCTTACGTCTCGGGCCAGTTCGCGCTTGTCGAGCGCAGCCTCACGATCCCGATGGCACTGGTGGTGACGGCCGTGTCGCAGGTTTACATGGCGGGTTTCGCCGAGGCGATCCGCACGCCCGGCCAATCGGCCTTGCTTCAATTCCACAAGGTCGTGCGCAACATGGCGTTGATCGGCCTGCTCCCGGTGCTCGTCATAACGGCCTTCGGACCCGTCCTTTTTGTCACCGTGTTCGGCCCGCGTTGGGCGCTCGCCGGCGAGTTCGCGCGGATCATGGCTCCCTCCTACCTCTTCCTGCTCGTCGCCGGGGCCGTGAACATGACGCTCCTGCTTCTCGGGCGGCAGAAATCGCAGATGGCGTGGGAGATCGGCCGCCTCGTCGCCATGGTCGCGCTGTGGACCGCCATTCCCTTCTTCGCCCTTTCCGAAATGACCGCGGTGATCCTGCATACCGTCACGACCATCGCGTTCTGCCTCGCCTTCCTTGCAATCGCCCATCTGACGCTGCAGAGGCACGGCCGAAGCGAGGCCGCCGCCGTCGCCGTTCCGGAACAGGGATGAACAATGGTCGCCGGATCGCTCAAGCTGTTCATTCAATCGCTCGCGAATCGCGCCGGCTATCAGATTCGGCGCCTCGATCGGGGCGTCGATCTCAACGACGCCCTGTCCGAGCAGCGGCGGCTGCTGGGGCCGGCGGTTCGAACGATCTTCGAGGTCGGGGCCGCCGACGGCCGCGACGCGGCGCAATATGCGGCCTGGTATCCGGAGGCCGACGTCTACGCCTTCGAGCCGGTCCCGGAGAGCTTCGAGAGCCTGATGAAGTTCGCCGAAGAGCATCCGCGTCTCCACGGCTTCCAGTGCGCGCTCAGCAACAGCCAGGGGCAGGCGCGCTTCAATCTCGGCAACTGGCTCGACGCGAGCTCCCTGCTCAAGGCGCGCGATACCGGCGCGACCTTCGATGCCTACCAGGCTTCATCCCGCGCCATCGACGTGCGCACCGAGACCATCGACGATTTCTGCCGCGGCCGCGACATTTCCCATATCGATCTCTTGAAGATGGATACGCAGGGCGCCGAGCTGCTGGTGCTGGAGGGCGCCGAGCGGATGCTCGAAACGGGGGCGATCGACATCATCTACACCGAGATGCAGTTCGCCGAGCTGTACGAGGGGGCGGCCCTCGCCGATCAGATCATCGGCAAGCTCCGCGGCCACGGCTACCGCCTCCACAACATCTACGACCCGCATCACAACCAGCGCGGCGAGCTGTGCTGGAGCGACGCCATCTTCGTGCGGCGGGCGGCAAGGCGCGCATGATCTACGGCTATCCAGACGTCGGGCGCCACGGACTGGGCCACAGCCTGCTTGCCTGGGGCCGCTGCCAATTGTGGTGCAGGGACCGGAGCGCGCAACCGCTCGCGCCGCGCTGGCTCCGCCTGCGCCTCGGCCCCTATCTTCGGCGCGAGCGCGACAAGCGCAATTACTTCCTTCTGTTCCGGTCCGGCAACGCCATCGGCGGATTGCGCAAGGCCTGGATCCTGGCGCGCACGCGCAAGGTCGAGGAGGGCGACGCCGCCAACCTGGATCCGGCCCGGCCCGCGATCGTCGTGTTTCGTTCGATTCCCGACAACGACGTCAGGCGGGACTTCGCCGCCCTGCGCGGCGAGGGGGCCTGGCTGCGCGACCAGCTGGAGGCGATGACGCTGCCGCGCCACCTGCCGGGCGGCCCGGCCTATCCCCATGTCGCGATTCACGTCCGCATGGGCGATTTTTCGGTCTCGGACCCCGATCGCGCGCGGAGCGGGCAGCAGAATGTCCGGACCGGAATCGACTGGTTCACGGGCGCCCTCGAGGCGTTGCGGGCGTCGCTGGGCGAATCGATCCCGGCGATCGTCTATTCCGACGGCCGCGAGGAGGAATTGTCGCCCCTGCTGCGGCTTCCCTCGGTGGTGCGCGCCCCCCCCCGGTCCGCGGTCACCGATCTGCTGTCGATCGCCCGCGCCGACGCCCTGATCGGCTCCGGATCCGGGTTCAGCATCTGGGGCAGCCTCTTGGGAGACGTCCCGCGCCTCAGCGCGCCCGGCCAGCAGCTGACCAGGGTGCTCGCCCTTGAAGATGCCGAGATCGAGCTTCAGCCGGGAGCCGCCGTTCCCGAGCGCTTCGCCGAACGCGTGTTGCGGCGCCGGCCCGTGAGCGGATAGAGGAGCCCATGTGCGGCATAGCCGGAATAATTCGGATCGACGGCGGTCCGGTCGCCGACCGGGACCTCGGCGGCCTTCGCGACAGCCTGTCCCACCGCGGCCCGGACGGCTTCACGATCTGGAAGTCGCCGGACGAAAGCTGCGGGCTGGTTCACCTGCGGCTCGCGATCATCGACCCGGACCCGCGCTCCAACCAGCCGATGACGACCCCCGACGGCGCGCTCTCGATCATCTACAATGGCGAGATCTTCAACTTCCTCGAGCTCCGCGACGAGCTGGTGGCGGAAGGAGTCGCGTTTCGGACCGAGAGCGACACCGAAGTCCTGCTCGAAGCCTGGCGGCGGTGGGGGCCGGACAGCCTGCTTCGCCTCAACGGAATGTGGGCGCTCGCCATTCGCGACAACCGTACCGGCACGATCCACTTCGCCCGCGACCGGTTCGGCATCAAGCCGCTGCTTTATGCGCTCGGCGAGCGCCATTTCGCCTTCGCCTCCGAAATGCGCGCGCTGCTGGCGCTGCCGTTCGTTCGGAAGGACATCGACAGCGACGTCGCCGCGCGCCTGTTGTTCGACCCGATGGGGGTGGAGGCGAGCCCGCGCACATTGCACAAGGCGATCGAGCGGCTGCCGGCCGGCCATCACGCGCGTCTCGAGGGCGGCGCGCTGACGGTTCGAAGGTGGTGGCGGACGAGCGACCATCTGGTCGAGCCGCCGGCGCGGCTCGAGGATGCCAGCGATCGCTTTCGCGAGCTTTTCCTCGATTCGATCCGCTTGCGCATGCGCAGCGACGTTCGCATCGGAACCTGCCTCAGCGGCGGTTTCGATTCGACCGCGATCGTGTCCGGCATGGCGGAGCTGGCCCAGGCTTCCGGCGGCGACCACCGACGGGAAGCGGCCGATTGGCGCCATGCTTTCATCGCGACCTTTCCCGGCCACGCGCATGACGAAGCCGAGCAGGCCGGGATCGCGGCCGCGCATGCCAGGGTCGTCGCGCACGTCGCGGATCTGGGGTCGGACGAGGCCGAGGCCGACATCGAATCGGTGCTTTTCGATCTGGACGACGTCTATCTCGGGCTTCCGACCGCGGCGTGGAAGACCTACCGGCACGTCAGGCAAAGCGGCATCAAGGTGACGCTCGACGGCCATGGCGCGGACGAATTGATGGGGGCCTATTTCCAGCCTGGCAATCGCGCCGGCTTCGCGATCAGGAACCTGCTGGGGACGCGCGGCTTCACCGCCGATTGGGCGCGGCATTTCAGGGCGCGCCTCGGCGGGGACTGCTTCCTGCGCGGCCATCGCCTCCGGCCGCCTCCGCGGCTGCCGATTCCGTCCGGCGACGATCCCCTGCCCGCGCATTGGGGCCCCCTGAATCGCCGCCTTTACGCGATGTTCCATGGCGGCGTCCTCCCGACCATCCTCAGGAACTTCGATCGCCTGTCGATGGCGCACGGCGTGGAAGTCCGGATGCCGTTCATGGATTGGCGCCTGGTCGTCTTCGTCATGTCGCTGCCGGAGCAGATGAAGTTCGCCAATGGACAAACCAAGTGGATTGCCCGACACGCGATGCGCGGACACATGCCGGAAGCCATCCGAACCAACCCCCGGAAGATAGGTTTCAACTCGCAAATGCCGACCTGGTTGAACGGCTCCCTCGGCCAGTGGGCGCTCGACCTGGTAAGGAACGGGGACGAGCCCGAATTCGCGCGGCTGGTCGACGTTCCGCGTTTGGCCGGACGCATCGAAACGCTGAGCCGAACCGGGGCCTGGAACTGGGATTCGGTCGGCAGGCTCTGGCCCTATGTCAACCTGAAATGGCACCTTCGCAGGCTGGCGACGGGGCCCTCCAACCCCGGTCTCGCCCAATGAGCACGAAGGCGGCAATTCCTTTGGCGGCGGATCGATCGGGAGGAGCGAGGACTCCCGATTCCGCGCCTCCCCAGGCGGCCGGCAACTCCGTCAACCCTGCCCTTTACGCGCTGTTCCTGGCGCTTGCTCTCACCGGCTATCCTCTGGCCGGCGTCGTGACATCGGCCCTCGGGTGGGAGGGGCCGACGATCAGCTACGCCTACCGGATCCTGGTGCTCCTGCTCGGCGCGATCCTCTTCGGGCAGGCCGTTCTGCGGGGGCGCCCGCGCCTGCCGCCCGTGCTGGTGCTGATATTCTTCTCCCTGTACTTCGTGCGACTCTACTACGATGCGTTCATCGACCCGCTCCAGGGCGCGGATTTTGCCTTTACCTTCTATGTGAGCGTGGTCCTCACGCCCTGCCTGGCGATGGCGGTGGCGACCGACGGCTATGACGAGACCAGGTTCGCGCTGAGCACCTTCTGGGTGGGCTTCGTCGCCTGCGTGTCGATCGCCCTGCTCGAAGCGGCGGGCTGGGGGGCCGGCCACCTCGAAGACACCGGGCGTCTATCCTTCGACGCGCTGAATCCGATCACCGTCGGCTTCACCGGCCTGTTCACTTTGCTCGCCATTATCGCGCTGTGGCGGCAACGGCCGAGGTTGATGCCCGTTTTCCTGATCGGGGGCGCATTCGCCATTTATTCGATCGTCGAGGCGGCGTCGCGCGGACCGGCGGCGGCGGGCGCCTTCGCGATCGCCGTCCTGGCCCTGGCGAGACGGAATTTCCTCCTGTTCGCGGTCTTGCTGGCCGCCGGCGCCTACTTCGTCTTCTTCGCGGACGACGCGAGCCTGAAGCTGCTCAGCCGGTTCGAAGGCGTCGGAACCGACGAATCCTCGGCGGAGCGCCTGTTCTTCATGCAGAACGCCATTCGCGAGGCCCTGGACAACCCCCTCTTCGGTCATGCCTATGTCGAGACGGTGACGTTCCAATCCCCTCACAATCTCATCATCGAATCCGGCTTGGCCATCGGCCTGCTCGGCGTGGCGATAATGGTCGTGATCTACTTCCAGATCGCCAGGCGCGCCTGGCTCCTCGCCAAGGCCGAGCACGAGTTCCTGGCCGGCCTGCTCTGCTGCGCTTTCGTCAACGCAAATCTCTCGGCCTCCTTATGGTCTTCGCTCGAATTCTGGATTCCGGTTATCCTCAGCGCGGAGGCGGCGCGCAGGATCAAAAAGAGTCGGGACTCCGCGAACGCCGCCATCGGGACGGCGCCGAGACAGCGCGTCTGACCGTGCGCCTGTTCCAGATCGTCACCGTCTATCGCGGCTACGCGCCGCGCCTGGATGCGCTGACCCGGCCCTGCCCGACCTTCGACGCCAAGCTGGGCGCCTTTCTCGACGACCGGTTCGGCGCCGCGCATCTGCTGCGGCCGGTGCTCCAGCGCGATCCGACGGCCTTTCTGACGATCGGCAACGCCGCCGCGCTCCAGCGCGCCTGGGCCGCCGAGCAGGGGATGAAGCCGGGCCTCGGGCCCGAAGAGATTGTCCTCGCCCAGATCGAGCATCATCGGGCGGAAGTGCTGTACAATCTCGCTCCGCTCGATTTCGGAAACGCCTTCCTGAGGCGATTGCCGGGCTGCGTCCGGCGCACGATCGCCTGGCGCGCCGCGCCCTCGAGCCATCTCGACTTCTTCGACCACGACCTCGTCGTCAGCAACTTCGCCGCGATTCGCCGCTTCTACGAAGAGCGGGGGGCACGGACCGCGCATTTCTGGCCGGCCCATGATCCCGAGCTCGACGTCCAGGCGGCGAAGACCGACCGGCCGACCGACATCCTGTTCGCCGGCGGCTACACCCAGCATCATGTCAGGCGGGCGGCGCTGCTGAGCGCGGTCGCGGCGCTCGCCGGCCGCTACACCGTCGCCTTCCATCTCGACTCCTCCCGGCTGACCCGCCTGGCGGAAACGCCGCTCGGCCTCGCCGGACCGCTCGCCCGCGTCAGGCGCCCGCGCTCGATCCGCGCCGTGGCCCGCCCTCCGTTGTTCGGGCGGGCGTTGCACGAGGCGCTCGGCGCGGCGAAGATCGTGCTGAACGGGGCGATCGACATGGCCGGGTCGGAGCGGGGAAACATGCGCTGCTTCGAGGCCCTGGGGGCGGGCTGCCTGCTGGTTTCCGACAGCGGGAGCTATCCCGAGGGGTTCAGGGCGGGGCACAATTTCCTGGACTATCGCGACCAGGGCGAGGCGGTCGCCCTGCTCCGGCGCGCGCTGGAGAATTGGCAAGCCTCCGCTCGGGTCGCGAAGGCGGGGCACGCCATGATCGTCCGGGAATATGGCAAAGAGCGTCAATGGAAGGCATTCCAGGACCTGATCTGATTCCGAGGAGAAGCAATTTTGTCCCTGGCACGCACCGTCAAGCAGGCATTCGAGCGGTTCGGCTTCCAATTGTCGGCCAACGAGCAGCCGATCTATGCCGATCGACCGGCGGCCGAGAGGGCGATCGCCGCGGTGGCGGGGAACACCATGCTTCCCCGCGGTCGGCTCGTCAGCCTGTTCGACCAATCCGTCTTTTGCGCCCGGCAGGGAATCCGCGGCGCCTTCGTCGAGTGCGGCGTGTGGAAGGGGGGCGGCGTGGGGCTGATGGCCGCCGCGCTCCTCGAGGAAGGAGAGGATGAGCGTCACCTTCACCTGTTCGACAGCTTCACCGACATCTGCGCGCCCGATCCGGAAATGGACGGGGCGCGGGCGCTTCAGGAGGTCTCGGGACGGGAGGTCCGGGCCGGCCCCAACCCGACTCCGCTGACGGGGATCTACGACCGTCTCGGCGGCCACGGCACGATCGCCGCCTGCCGGGCGCTGATCGAAGGCAGGATCGGCTACCCGCCCGAGCGCGTTCATTACCATCAGGGCTGGTTCCAGGACACGCTGCCCGAGCAGGCGGCGGCGATCGGCGAGATCGCGCTGCTGCGCCTCGATGGCGACTGGTACGCCTCGACCAAAGTCTGCCTCGAGCATCTCTACGACCAGGTCGTGCCGCGCGGGTTCGTCATCATCGACGATTACGGCACCTATGAGGGCTGCCGCAAAGCGGTCGACGAATTCCTGGCGGCGCGCGGGCTGGCGCCGTTCCTGTGCCGGGTCGACGGCGGCTGCTACTTCTTCGTCAAGCCCTAGGGAAGCGGGATGCGGCGATCCTTCGTACATCTGGCGGCCACCAACCTCGGCGGCGCGGGGATCGCGGCGGAGCGGCTGCACGAGGCGCTCAGGGATGCCGGGGACGAATCCCATCTCGTCATCCACCGCGGCGCCGCCAGGGATCCGTCGATCATCGAGACCCACAGCCCGCTCTCGGACCTTCTGATCACCGCATCGAAGGCCTATTTCCGGGCGACGTCCGTCCCGAAATATCATTTCCGCAACCAGCAGCTGAGCAATCCCGGAATCGGGCGGATCAGCCGCCTGGTGAAGGAGCTCCGCCCCGACGCCATCATCAGCTACTTCATCACCTCCTACCTTTCGTTTCAGGACGTTCACGCCATCCAGCAGGCCGCGGGCGCCCCGGTGATCTGGTTCCTGATGGACATGGCGACGCTGACCGGCGGGTGCCACTATTCCTGGGAATGCAGGGGGTACGAGCAGGGTTGCGGAAGCTGCCCCGCCTTGATCGGCCGGCGCGGCCCCAACGACCATTCGGCCCGGACCTGTCGGTCCAAGGCGCATTATCTCGACCGCATCGAATCGGTGGTCGTCTCGGGATCGTCCTGGCTCGCCGGGCAGGCGCGCGCGTCCGCGCTGTTCCGCGACCGGCGCATCGAGGTGATCCCGCTCGGGGTTTCGCCCGAGCTGTTCCGGCCGCGGGATCGGGCCGAGCTGCGACTCAGGCTCGGGCTGGATCCGGCCCGGCCCCTCATCTTCCTGGGCGCCCGCGACGCATCCGACCCGCGCAAGGGAATGGCCCTGCTCGTCGAAGCGCTCGGCCGCATCGCGGCGACCAGCGCCCGCGACTCGCTGCCGGGCCTGTTGATCGCCGGCGACGCGCCCGCGGTCGAACGGCTGAAGCGGCTCGGCTATCCGGTCCGGACGCTGGGCCTGGTCGGCCCGGGCGACCTCGCCGAGGCCTATGCGGCGGCGGACCTGTTCGTGAGCCCGTCGATCGAGGATTCGGGGCCGATGATGGTCAACGAAGCGGTGATGTCCGGGACCCCGGTCGTGTCGTTTCCGATCGGGGTCGCGCTCGATCTGGTCAAGCCGGGCGAGACCGGGGAATTCGCGCGATCGGGCGACAGCGAATCCCTCGCCGCGGCCCTCACCCGGGTCTTGGCATGGCCGCCGGAAAAGCGGGATGCCGCCACCGGTTCGGCGCGCGCCTTTGCGGTCAGGACGTTCTCGCCGGCGGCCCAGGCCGAAAGAATCGTTGGATTGGCCGATGATTTGGGCGGAAGACTTGCCCGTAATTCCGGCCTGGGAGGAGATCATGGCTTTTCTTGAGAGAGACCAGCTGGAGCGAATGGGCTTCAAGCATCTCGGACGCAACGTCCGGATCGGCGACAAGGCCGCCGTCTACAACCCCGAGCTGGTCGAGATCGGAGACGAGAGCCGGATCGACGATTTCTGCGTCGTGTCCGGCAAGGTCACATTGGGGCGCAACGTGCACATTGCGGTCTTCTGCAATCTCGCCGGCGGCAGCGAAGGCATCGTGATCGAGGATTTCGCGGGCTGCGCCTATGGCTGCCAACTCTTCTCGCAAAGCGACGATTATAGCGGCCGGAGCCTCACCAACCCGACGGTTCCGGCAAGGTTCAAGAGAGAGACGAAGAAGAAGATCCATGTCGGCCGGCACTGCATCCTCGGCACCGGGGCGATCGTCTTTCCCGGGGTCACGCTGGCCGAGGGGACGTCGGTGGGCGCCACCGCGGTCGTCACCAGGAGCACGGAAGAATGGTCGATCTACGTCGGCAATCCGGCGCGCAGGCTCAAGGCCCGCCGCCGCGACCTGCTCGAGCTCGAACGGGCCTATCTGGCCGCTGAGGGCGAGACCCATGCGAGCGCTTGATAGGGAAGGTGTGTGACGTTAGGCCTGACCTCCGCACCGGAGCAGTCCCGTCCCCATTATGTCGACCCCCTTCAACAAGCCCCATCTCACGGGCAAGGAATTGCTCTATATCGGCGAGGCGCTGGCTTCCGGCAGGCTTTCCGGAGACGGGCCGTTCACCAGGCGCGCCCAGGCCAGGCTGGAGCAGCTGCTCGGCTCCGGCCGGTCGTTCCTCACCACCTCGTGCACCGACGCGCTCGAGGCGGCGGCCCTGTTGTGCGATCTTCGGCCCGGCGACGAAGTGATCGTCCCCAGCTTCACCTTCGTGTCCACCGCCAACGCCTTCGCCCTGCGGGGCGCGACGATCCGGTTCGCCGACAGCCTTGCCGACCATCCCAATGTGGATCCGGCGGCGGTCGAGGCGCTGATCACGCCCGCCACGAAGGTGGTCGTGCCGGTCCATTATGCCGGGGTCGCGTGCGACATGGACGCGCTGGCCACGCTCGCGGCCGCCCACGACCTCATCCTCGTCGAAGACGCCGCGCAGGCGATCGCCTCCTCCTACAAGGGCCGCCCGCTCGGCACCTTCGGGCGGTTCGCGGCCTTCTCCTTCCACGAGACGAAGAACGTGATCTCCGGCGAGGGCGGCGCGCTCCACGTCAACGACGAAAGCTTTTTCCAGGCGGCGGAGATCGTCCGCGAAAAGGGGACCAACCGCACCGCCTTCTTCCGCGGCGACGTCGACAAATATGGCTGGGTGTCGCTGGGATCCTCCTATTTGCCCTCGGAGATGATCGCCGCCTTCCTGCTCGCGCAGCTCGAGGCGCTCGATTCCATCCAGCGCAAGCGGCTGGCGATCTGGGCGCAATATCGGGACCGGCTGGGCCGGATCGGGGCGGACGGGCGCGTCAGCCTGCCGATGCTGCCCAACTTCGCGACCAACAACGGCCATATGTTCTATCTGGTCTGCGCGGATCTGGCGACCCGGACCGGGCTGATCGCCCATCTGCGGGCGCACGGGATCATGGCCGTCTTCCATTATCAGGCGCTCCACGCGAGCCCCTATTTCGCCGCGACGCACGGGAATCGGCCGCTGCCCAACGCCGAGCGCTATTCCGACACGCTGGTCCGGCTGCCTTTCTACGCCGACCTCTCCGCGGACGAGGTGGACGAGGTGTGCGACCGAATCGTCGAATTCTTCCGATGACGGGCGCGCGGCTCGGGATGGGGCGGCCATGATCCTGGTGACCGGAGGCGCCGGCTTCATCGGCTCCGCGTTCGTGCGCGCCTGGCTCGGGACCGCGGCCGGCAGCGACGGCATCGTCAACCTCGACCTGCTCACCTATGCCGGCAACATGCACAACCTCGCCGGGCTCGGCGCCGGCGAGGGCCATTGGTTCGAGCGCGGCGACATCGGCGACCGGGAGCTGGTCGGCGCGCTGCTGCGCCGCCACCGGCCGAAGGCGGTCGTGAACTTCGCCGCGGAAAGCCATGTCGACCGGTCGATCGCGGCGGCGGGGACCTTCATCGAGACCAACGTCGTCGGCCTGTTCAACCTGCTCGAATCGTGCCGCGCCTATTGGCTCGAACTGCCGGAACGATCGTCCGGCGACGCCCCCGGCCGCGACTCGTTCCGGTTCCTCCACATCAGCACCGACGAGGTCTACGGCTCGCTCGCAAGCGACGACCCGCCGTTCGCGGAGACCAACCGCTACCGGCCCAACTCGCCTTATTCCGCGAGCAAGGCGGCGGGCGACCATCTCGCCCGGGCCTGGCACCGTACCTACGGCCTGCCCGTGGTGACCACCAATTGCAGCAACAATTACGGCCCCCGCCAATTCCCCGAGAAGCTGATCCCGCTGGCGATCCTCAACGCGCTCGCCGGAAAGCCGATCCCGGTCTACGGCGACGGCCGGCAGGTGCGCGACTGGCTGTTCGTCGACGACCATTGCCGCGCGCTCCGCCGGGTGCTCGAACAGGGGCGGCCGGGAGAGATCTACAATATCGGCGGCAACAGCGAGCGGCCGAACCTGGCCGTGGTGGAGGCGATCTGCGACCTCCTCGACGATCTGTCGCCGGCGCCGTCCGGCGGCTCCTATCGCGGCCAGATCCGGTTCGTCGCCGATCGGCCCGGCCATGACCGCCGCTATGCGATCGACGGCGGCAAGATCGAGCGGGAGCTGGGCTGGCGGCCCGCGGAGAGCTTCGAGAGCGGCCTCGAGCGGACGGTGCGCTGGTATCTCGACAACAAGGATTGGGTGGAAGCGGTGCAAAGCGGCGCCTATCAGCAATGGCTCGTCGATCATTATGGAGACCAGGCGTGAGCGCGCGCAGGGGCATCATTCTCGCGGGAGGGAGCGGCAGCCGGCTCCATCCGATGACTCGTGTCGTCTCGAAGCAGATGCTGCCGATCTACGACAAGCCGATGATCTATTATCCGCTGACGACGCTGATGCTGGCGGGCATTCGCGAGATCCTGATCATCTCGACGCCGCACGATCTGCCGCTCTACCGCGAGCTGCTCGGCGACGGCGGGCAATGGGGCCTGGCCTTCGACTATGCCGCGCAGCCCGCGCCCGACGGGCTCGCCCAGGCGTTCGTCATCGGCCGGGACTTCGTCGGCGGGGCGCCCTCGGCGCTGATCCTCGGCGACAACCTCTTTTACGGGCACCAGTTCGGCAGGCTGCTGGGAAGGGTCGGCGAGCGGGAGACGGGCTGCTCGCTGTTCGCCTATCACGTCCAGGATCCGGAACGGTACGGAGTGGTCGAGCTGGATGACGATTTCAAGCCGGTGGCGCTGGTCGAGAAGCCGGCCCGGCCGACGTCCAATTACGCGGTCACCGGCCTCTATTTCTACGACGGCAAGGCCTGCGACATCGCCGCCACCCTCGCCCCGTCGCCGCGCGGGGAGCTCGAGATCACCGATCTCAACCGGGTCTATCTCGACGCCGGCGAGGCCCATGTCGAGGTGCTCGGCCGCGGCTATGCCTGGCTCGACACCGGCACCCCGGCGAGCCTGCTCGAGGCCGGCCAGTTCATCGCCACCGTCCAGACGCGCCAGGGCCTGATGATCGCCTGCCCGGAAGAGATCGCCTATCGCGCCGGCTGGATCGACGCGGAGGCGCTGGACCGGGCCGCCGCGACGATGCGCAACAGCCACTATGGGGCCTATCTGGCCGGCCTGCCGCGCGCCGACGCATGAAGATCAGCGTGGTCACCGTCTGCCTCGACGCGGAGCGGACGATCGCGGACACGATCAGGTCGGTGGCGGCGCAGGACTGGCCGGATTTCGAGCATTTGATCGTCGACGGCGGGTCGAGCGACGGCACCGGCAGGATCGTGGAAGAGCTCCGCCACGATCGCTTGCGGTTCGTCAGCGGGCGCGACGACGGCGTCTACGACGCGATGAACAAGGGCCTGCGCCTGGCGGAAGGCGATTATGTCGGCTTCCTCAACGCCGACGACTTCCTGGCGGCTCCGGACGCGCTGCGGGTGGTCGCCGAATCCGCGCCCGCGGATTGCGTCATGGGCGATACCCTGCTGCTCGATCCGGCGGGGCGGCCGACGCGCTACATCTATTCCGCCCGCGGCTTCCGGCCCTGGTGGCTGACGATCGGCGGGATGCCGCCCCACCCGTCCTTCTACGTCCGCCGCGACCTGCTGCTCGCCGCCGGCGGCTTCGACACGCGCTTCGGAATCGCCGCCGATTTCGACCTGATCGCCCGGCTGATCCTGAGCCACGGCGCGAGCTGGACGGTCCCCGGGCGGATCCTGACCTGCTTTCGCCAGGGCGGCCTTTCGACCCGCGGCCTGGGCTCGACGCGGCGGATATCGGCGGGCAAGCGCAAGGTGCTGCGGTCGCTGGGCTACCGCGCGGCGCCGGCCCGCGCGACGCTGCGCTTCCCGTTGCGGATCTGGCGGCGGCTGACCGGCGTGGACCGCCGGCGCGGACGGGCCTTCGACCTCGTCTGGTTCGAAGAGCGGCGCCCGGGCGCCTGATCAGCCGCCGGCCGGGGCGAGCCGCAGGTCGTCGAGCCACAGCCGGCCCGAGCCGTCGCCCTCGCCGGCGGTCTGGATGGTCAGCCATTGCTGGGTGCACCCGGCCGGAATGTCGAGCGTGCCGCCCAGCGCCCCGGCGGGACGATTCACCGCCCCGGTCAGGGCCGAGGCGACGCTGCCGCCGCGCGAGCAGCTGATCTCGAAGCGCACCCGGCCCGAACCGCCGTCCATCATGCCGTAGGCGCCGGCCAGCCGATAATGGCCGGGCGCGAGGAGGAGGAGCTTGCGCGCCGCCCAATCCTCGCCCGACTGGGGCAGGTTGACCTGCAAGGCGTTGTTGCCGCCCTGGTCCGGCCGCGGCCCGCGCCAGGCGACATTCTGGTTCAGCTCCCAGCCGAACGGGGGCAGGTCGCCGGCGCGCGCGAAGCCGCCGTCGAGCTCCGCCCCGGCATCGCCGAGCCGCCAGCCGCGGTCGACCAGGGCGTAGAGCCGCGCCGCGCTGGCGAAGTCGCCGGCATTGACCAGCCGCTCGATCAGGCCCTGCAGGTGCGGCGCGTAGGGCGGGGTGCCCATTCGGGCGAGGGTCAGGAACAGGATCGCGGCGCTGGCGGGATCGGCATGGGACCCGGCATGATAGAGGAACTCCGAGCGCCACGCATCGCCGCGATGCACCAGCTCCGCGATCGGCCGGCGAAGATGCGGCTGCGACAGCGCCGAGCTCAGCACCGGAAAGAGCACGTCGCGGGTGCTCGGCGCGACCTGGAGCGCGATTCCGAAATGGGCGAGCGCGCCGTTGACGTCGTTCGCCGCCACCCGCTTCTCGAGCAGCCAGAACTGGGTCGGAATGTCGCGCCGGGACAATCGGGCCGAATAGTCGAGCAGCCGCTCCGACTGGCGCGCATCCCGCCCGATCGCGGCCTGCATCGCGAGAATGCGGGCCGGGCCCGGCAAGGTGGGGTTCGCCCGCAGCGCCGCTCTCGCCTCCCGCGCCGCCTGCGCGACCTGCTCCGGCTGCGCGCTCGGCACGGCCTGGGCGCCCGAGGCGAGCAGGATATCCGCCAGCCGGGCGTGGGCGACCGCGTGGTTCGGCCACAGGCGCAAGGCCAGGTTCGGCGCGCTCGCCGCGAAGACGTTGGCGGCGGTGACTGCGATCGAAAGCCAGGCGAGCAGCAGGGCGCCGAGCACGACCCCCACCCGAGCCAGGGATCGGGTCAACGCGCGGACCGCCCGGCGCTTCTAGGCGGGCTTTTCTGGGCCATATCCGTACCCGTAGCCATAATCGTAGCCATAGCCGTAGCTGGCCTTCTTGCTCTCGAACTTGGTGAGGATGGCGCCCAGCAGGTGCGCGCCCGAATTGCGCAGCCGGTTGACGGCGACCTTGGCCGAGCGCGACTGCACGCCGAAGGATTCGACGACATAGACGACGCCGCCGACCTTGCTCGCCACCAGCGGCGCGTCGGCGAGGCCCAGCATCGGCGGCGCATCGACGATCACGTGGTCGAACTTGCCGGTCAGCTCCGCGAGCAGGGCGCCGAGCCGCGGCCCCGAGAGGAGATCGCCGGAATTGGGCGGATGCGGCCCGGCGGTGATCGCCTTCACTCCGGCCAGGCTGGTTTCCTGCACGACCTGATCCCAGCGCTCGTTGCCGCTCAGGATGTTGCTGAGCCCCTTGTCGTTGGCGACGGCGAGGCGCTGGTGAAGCGAGGGCGAGCGCATGTCCGAATCGATGACCAGCACCTTCAGCCCCTGCCGCGCCAGCACCAGCGCAAGCGCCAGGGCGGTCGTCGATTTGCCCTCCGAGGCGTGGGTGGAGGTGATCATCAGCGAGCGCGGCACGCCGTGCGGGGTGGCGAATTGCAGGTTCGTCTTGATCGTCAGATAGGCCTCGGTCAGCGCGGACCGGCGGTCCTGGAGCGCCTCCAGCGGGTCGCCGACGTCGACCTTCGGCACCACGCCCAGGCTCGGCACGTCGAGCATCGCCTCCATCTCGCCCGGATCGGTGATGGCCTCGTCGATCTGCTCGAGCGCGAAGGCCAAGGCGGCGCCGAGGCTCGCGCCGAGCACGAGGCCGAGCAGCAGGTTGAGCAGCGGCCTGGGGCTGGACGGCTTGTTCGGAACCCGCGCCTGGTCGACGATCGAGATGTTGTTGGTGCCGACCGCGCCGGAGATGCCGATCTCCTTGTAGCGCTGCAGCAGGCCGTCATAGAGCGTGCGGTTGGTATCCACCTCGCGCTGGAGGATGTTGTACTGGATGCTGCGCCGGCGCAGGTCGATCAGGCTGTCCTTGAGGTTCTCGACCCGCCCCGCCAGCTCCCGCTCGCGCGCCGCGGCCTGCGACACCTGGCTGCGCAGCCCGGTCATGATCCGGCCCTCCTCGGCCGCGATCGTGCGGTCGAGCTGCTGCAGCTGGGCGGAAAGCGCCTGCACCGCCGGATATTCGGGCTCGAACTGGGTGAGCAGCCGGGCCCGCTCGGCCGCCACCTCCGCGCGCCGCTGCCGCACCGCGCCGAGCGTCGGATTGTTGGCGCCGGCGGTGACCGCGCCGCCGCCGCCGCGCAACAGGCTCTCGGCCAGGATGCGCTGGTTGCGGGCCTCGGCCAGGGCGGTGTTGTAGGCGACCAGATCGTCGGCCGTGATCGGCCGCTCGCCGGTCACGCCCTCGCCGGTCGGCGTGTTGATGTTGATGATGCGCTGGTTGGCGGCATAGCCGACCAAAGCGCGCTCCGAATCGTTGAGCAGCCGCCGCTGCTCCTGCAGGCGGCGCTCGAGGAAATCGCGCGCATAATGGGTCGCCTCGAAGCGCCGGTCGATGTTCGAGCGGATGAACAGCTGGGCCCAGGCATTGGCGATGCGGGCGGCGGTGTCGGGGCTCGGGTCGGTATAGGTGATGTCGACCAGGCGCGAGGCCCGCATCGGCGAGATCGTGACATGTTCGAGCAGGAGCGCGGTGATCCGCGCCAGCCGCTGCTGGCGGGCGGCCGGGCTGTTGTCGAGCGGGCGTTCGTTGACGAGGGTGCCGGGCGCGTCGGTGATGCCGTGCGAGTCGAGGAAGGGCCGGTTGTCGGCCAGCGCCAGCTCCTGCGCCACCCGCCCCGCGAGCGCCCGCGACCTCAGCAGCCCATATTGGGTCTGATAGAATTCCTGGTCGATCGAGCCCGCTTCCGGCTGGACGCCCTGGATGTTGAAGATCCTCGCTTCCTCGCGCGCGATCTCGATCCGGGCGGTGGCGGAATATTCCCGGGTCATCAGGAAGGTGATGATGAGCGCGGCGGCGACACCGGCGGCGATCGATCCGATGATCACCCATTTCCAGCGGCGGGCGATGCGGGCGTACCGAACCAGCGTCGAATTCTCCTGCAGATCGCGAATGATCAGCAGCGACTTGTCGCCGTTCCCGTTGACCGGGGGGGCGATGTTGTTGGGGGCGGTGGAGGCCAAATCGTTCATGAGCTTTGAAGTCCGCCGATTCTAGGGCGCGGTGCTTTGGATGAGCGCGATGATCGGCGTCGTGATCAGGGGCGCCGCCTGGAGAATGTCCCGGAACAGGCGACGGCCGGGCGAATCGCCCACCATCACGATGTCGCCGGCGAAGATTTCGGGATCGCGATACTGGCCGTTGCGGATCGCCGCGAGATTGTAGAGCGCCGCCATTTGCTGGTCGCCGACCTCGCGGAACACCACCACCTCGTTCTGCCGCGCGAATTCCGAGAGGCCGCGCGCCGAGGCGATCGCGCGCATCAGCGTCATTCGGCCGACCACCGGATAGCGGCCGGGCTCGCGCACCTCGCCGTCGACGGTGACGACGCGGCTTACCGATTCCGTGATGTTGACCGTCACCTGCGGGTTGCGGACATAGCGGCCGCGAAGCCTGTTGCCGATCTCGGCGGCAAGCCGCTCCGCGGTGAGGCCGTTGGCCTCGATCGTGCCCGCCAGCGGAAAGGAAATGCGTCCGCCCGCATCGGTCTGGATCTCGCGCCGCGACAGTTCCGGCACGCCGAACACATCGACCTCGACCTTGTCGAACGGTCCGATCAGATAGGGCCGGTCGGGGCCCTGCGCCAGCGCCGGCGTCGGCGGCGGCAATTCCGTCACCGGCAATACCGCGAGGTTTCCGCCGCTCAGCGGCCGGGTATGCGAACAACCCAGCAGACCGGCCGAAACAAGCAGCAGCATCAATGCTTTGAAACGCACGAACCGAATTCTCCTGATTGCGGCCGAATCCTTAACCGGCGCGCCGCGCCCCGTAAAGCAGCTATGGCCGGGCCTTCAAGGGCCGAGCCCCCGAAAAGGCCTGCGGCCGATCTTCTATCTTCGCGCGGCGCCTTCGCGCAGCGCGACCGCGAGAATGGCCGCGGCGCCCGCGAAGGCGCAGGCCATGAGCGGAGTCCGCAAGGGATAATCGGTGACGCTGCCGACCAGGGGAAGCGCGATCAGGATCGTGCAAAGCCTCGCCTCGGGCGTGCCATGGCCGCTCGGGGCCGACCAGGCGCGCCAGGCGGCACGCCCGTACCAGAGGAGGAAGACGAGCAGCAGCACGATCGCGGCGACGCCGCCCTCGATCACGATCTGGGTCAGCTCGCTATGGCTGTGGTTGAGGTATTCCGGGGCGAGATCCTCGACGCTCTCGAACCGCGGATAGATCTGGGCGAAGCTCCCCCAGCCCGCGCCGACCGGGAAGAAGGTCTTGGCCGCCTCGAGCGTCTCGGGCAGGACCTTGAACCGCAGATCCTGCTCGACCCAGGAAAGGCTGAGGCGCGATTCCGACCAGGTCGTCAGGCCGACCCAGGCGAGCGCGGCCGCGGCCAGGCCGGCCGCGGCGAGCGCCGCCAGCGTGCCCTTGCGCAGCCCTGTGCCGCGGACGATCAGCGCCGCGGTCAGCAGGAACGAGAGGAGGACCAGCGCCCCGCCCATCCGCGATTGCGTCATCACCGCCGCCGTCAGCAGGAACAGCACCGCGGAGCCGGCGATCAGCCAGCGCGCGCGCCGGTGCCGCGGCGCCGGATTGCCCCGGCCCGCCCACCATGCGGCGAGCGGGATCCCCATCGTCAGGAACGCCGCCTGATGGTTGCGGTTGGCGAAGAATCCGATCGCCGAATCCTGGTTGTTGATCCGGTAGAAGCGCAGCGGGCTGTCCGGCCCTCCCGCCATCTGCAGCAGGCCGACGAGGCCGCTCACCAGGATCGTGATCCACAGGCCGATCAGCAGCCAGCGGCTGACCCGGGTGCCGAGCACCGGCACGGCGAGCAGGAACAGGAGCGGGGGGAGCAGCGAGAGCAGGCTGTTCCAGGTGAGGTCGGGCGCGAAGCTGATCGGCCGCCAGACGCCGCCGACGCCGTCGACGCCGGCCAGGGCCTGATAGAAATCGCGTCCCGGAAGCGCCGCCCAGAGCGACGGCGGCAGCGGGATCAGCTGGAGCGCGAGGAGGATCGCCGCCGCCGCGGCGAACAGCAGCAGCGGGCGCTGCGGGCGCAGCCGGTCGCGCGGCACCAGCAGCAGCAGCAGCGCCAGCCCGGTCACGGCGGCGAGCCGCACCGCCACCAGCAACGGGATGTCGGCGCGGGCCGAGCCGCCGCCCACGGCGGCGGCGACCCAGGCGCCGGCGAGCACCGCGAGCGCGACCTTGGCCGGGGAATCGAGAATGATGCGGGAGGACGTGTGTCTGGGGGTCACGTCGCTGAGCTACACTGTGGATGAGGGTCACAGTCAATACCATTATCCCTCCTCCCTCCCCGCCCCCGCCCCCAGCATGCGATTCCGGCTGGCAAATCCGCCGAATAGAAGCTAGTCGCACGGCGCCGAAATCGTGCCGTAACGGCGCGGCAATATGGGGAAAAACCGACTTGTCGGCCCGATCGGAACGCGCCGCGACCTTGCCGGACGCCGCGCGGCGGGCGACGGGAAGTGGCCGGCCACCCGTTCCTCGCGGGGCCGGGCGAAACCTCCGTCCGCGGCGCGCGTGCCCCGCAAGCGCGCGCCTTTCTCCGCCGCAACGTCGCGGCGGGCGGGACCGGTCCCGAGTGAAGTGAAGAGAGAATCGTTCGAAGATGTTGTTGGTCGCCCGGGAAAAAATGAGCCCAAAGCGCGGGCTCTGGAGCCGGATCAGGGTCCAGCTCGGCGGCGGCCTGCTGGTCGCGGCGCTGCTGCCCATCGCCTTCCTGCGGCTTACCACGGTGGAAATACCGATCCCGCTCCTCAACCAGAGCGCGGCCGGCGTCGTCTTTGCGATCATCCTCGGTTATTACTTCTTGAAAAATATAACTATTTTCCCGGGGATGAGGACCAATTTCTATGTCGTTCCGTCATTCCTGGTAAGCTATGGAATCACGCTCGCCTTTTTCTTCTTTTTCCGCCTCGATTACAGCCGCAGCGCGTTCCTCGGCAGCTTTTTCCTCTGCGTCACCTGGTTCTGGGCCGTCCATATCGTGGCGCAGCGCCACGGGGCGGTGCGCATCGGCGTCGTCCCGTTCGGCAGCGTCGCCTCGCTGCCCGAGGCGCGCGGCGTCTCATGGGAGTGGATGAACAGTCCCGAGCTGGATCCGCCCTACGATGCCCTGGTTGCCGATCTGCGCGCCGAGATCCCGGCCAAATGGGAGGCGTTCCTGGCCGAGAGCGCGATCAGGGGCGTGGCGGTCTTCCACGTGAAGCAATTGTGCGAGGCGATCACCGGCCGGGTCGAAATCGAGCACCTTTCCGAGAACAGCCTGGGGTCCCTGATTCCCTTCGTCGCCTATCTCAGGATCCGGCGCATGGTGGATTTCCTCGCGGCGGCCGTCGTCGGCGCGCTGCTGCTGCCGTTCCTGCTCGTCATCGCGCTGCTGATCCGCCTCGATTCCCCGGGGCCGGCGCTGTTTCGCCAGGAGCGGATCGGCTATCGCGGCCGGCCCTTCCGGGTCGCCAAGTTCCGGACGATGAGCCATCGGCCCGGCGGCGCCGACCGCGACGAGGCGATAACCAAGGAAAACGATCCGCGGATCACCGGGCTCGGCCGCTTCCTGCGGCGCACGCGGTTCGACGAGCTGCCGCAGATCCTGAACGTCCTGAAGGGCGAGATGAGCTGGATCGGGCCCAGGCCCGAAGTGGCGGTCCTCTCGCGCTGGTATGAGAATGAATTGCCCTTCTATCGCTACCGGCACATCGTGCCGCCCGGCATCACCGGTTGGGCGCAGGTCAACCAGGGCCATGTCGCGGAGCTCGAACAGGTCAACCACAAGCTCCACTACGACTTCTATTATATCAAGAATTTCTCGCCCTGGCTGGACATCCTGATCCTGATCAGGACCGCCCGGACGGTGCTGACCGGCTTCGGCTCGCGCTAGGGTCGCCGCAGGCGTTCGCGGATGAAGGCGAGCGTCGGCGCGTACCAGGGCGCCCGCGGATTCCAGTTGCGCGGTCGGCCGGCCTGGAGGTCGTAGCCGCCGAAAATGACCACGCCGTCCGCCAGCCGATAGGCGGTTTCGAGCTGAAGCCGCCAGAATTCGGCGTCGAGATATTGTCCCCGCAGGGGCGAGGCCTCGTGGAATTCGGGCCAGATGAAGACGTAGACGGGCTTGGAGGAAAGCCGCCGCGCCTCGCAGATCTGGCCGGCGGCAGCGGCCGCCCAGGAGGCCGGATCGGGATGATCGGTATAAGCCGAGGGGAACAGCATGGTGACGCTGCCCTGGAGCGACCGGAGCCGGTCGTTCTGCCGTTGCCAGGCCCGGTGCGGCGGCGATCCGGGGCCGGCGACGGCTGGGGCGAAAGCCGGAATCGGGATGATCCCGTAAAATCCGATCTGCCGGTCCGGCGCGATCGCGCGGAAGGTGGCGGCGAGCCGCCGCAGATCGGTCAGCGCGACACGGGCCGCCTCATCGCTCCCGGTCAGGTCGTAATGCTCGATGTCGAGCACGATCGGGGCATTGTCCCGCGGCAGGCTTTCGACATAGCGGCGGACCAGCGCCGGGTCGGGCGGGCCGGACCGGCCCGCGCCTTCGGGCCAGAGGCCGCGGTCGACGATGTGGATGGGCTCGATGCCGTAGCGCGACCAATCGGGCCTGCCGACATAGGCGGTGGCATCGAAAATGCGGAACGGACGGGGAGCGGGCCGCGAGCAGGATTGCGCCTGCGCCGCGGTGGAGACGGAGCCGGCGAGCAGCACCGTGAACAGCAGCGACCAGAATTTCCGTATCAGCGTCATTGCCACCTCTTCATGCCGGACGCGCCCTAGTCGCCGGCCCCTGAACCGAAACTGACGAGCCGGCAATTCGATGCCGGGAACGCGGCCGGCGCCGGCTCGCCCGGCCGGCCGACCGCGCCCGAAAAGAAGCTGCCGGCGCGATGCGCCGGCAGAGTGGTCGGATGAAATTGCCGGAACGCGGCTATTTCATCGGCAGGCACGCCCCAAAGAAGGCGCCGTCGCCGGAATTTCCGTTGAACTGGTTGGTGCAATAGCTTTCGATCGTGCCGGCGGCGACCGAGACGCCGGTGCCGTTGCCGGTGATGACCGAAGTGCCGACCCGGACGGTGGGCGAGCCGCTGGCGGTGCGGATGCCGAAATTGGCGTTATAGGCAATGGTCGAATTGGCGATCATCACCGTCGATGCGCCGTTGATCAGGATCCCGGCGCCGGCATTGTGGGCGACCCGCACATGGTCCAGAGTCGCGGTCGCGACCCCGGCGCCGGTCGGCGCGATGAGCACCCCGCCGCCGGTCGCGGCGCTGCCGTTGCTGACGATCGAGGTGTTGCTGATCAGCAGGGACGAGGTTCCGCTCGGCTGGAACGAAACGCCCTGGCCGTTGGACGCGCCGAAATTGCGGATGATCGAATTCTCGATCGTCAGCGACTTGCCGGCGATGAAGCGGACCCCGTTGAGGCCGGTATTGGCGCCCTGGAGGTCGAGGCCGCTGAGATAGACCGCCGCATCCGACGGGGCGTTGACGACGATGTCGTTGCTGCCCAGCGTGGCGAGCGCGCCGGCCTCGGTATATTGGCAGATGATCGAGATCGCCTTGGTGATCGTCACCGCGCCGAACGCGCCGGGATCGAGGCAGTTGATCTCGCCATTGGTCGCGGTCTTCGAGATCGCCCCGGCGAAGGTCTTGCACGGCGCCGTCCGGCTGCACGGATTGAGGTCGTCGCCGACTCCCGAAACCCAGGTGCGCGTGGCCTGGGCGTTGGCGGTCGACGCCGCCAGCACGAGCGCGAAGCCCGACGCTATGATAGCGAATAAAGTACGAATCCTCATGATCGTTCCTTTTGCTGCATGCGAAACGGATACGCGCTCAACGCCGTTACAGCGTCTCTCGGGAGACAGTCGGCGAGTGAGTCTTTTCTCGGCCTGGACATTATGCCCGGCCCGGCGCGTGCGCAAGCTCGTCCCGGTTTGCGCCGCCGCAAGCCACGGCTTCGGCGGTCGGCCGAAATCGCGCCGCGGAAGAAGCGCAAAAAAAATGCCGGCGCATCGCGCCGGCACAGTGTCCGATGAAAGGCCTGGCAGCCCTTATTGCTCCGGAATGGTGCTGAAGAAGGCGCCGTCGCCGCCATTCGCGATCAGCCGGTTGTTGCCGTAGCTCTGGATCAGGCCGGCCGCGAGCGACACGCCGGTGCCGTTGCCCGTGATCGTGGTGTTGCCGACGCGGACGGTCGGATTGCCGCTCGCGGTGCGGATTCCGAAATTGGTATTGTAGGAAACATTCGAATCGGTGACCATGACGGTCGACGCGCCGTTGACGAGCAGGCCGGCGCCGGCATTGTTGGTGATCGCCGAATATTCGATGGTCGCCGAGGCGACCCCGACACCGGTCGGCTGAATGAGAACCCCGCCACCGGTCGCGGCACTGCCGTTGTTCGAAACCGTCGTGTTGCGCACGACGAGCGTGGAGGTCCCGCTCGGCTGGAACGAAATGCCCTGGCCGTTCGAGGCATTATAGGCGCGGACCGTGCAATCCTCGATCGTCAGCGACTTGCCGGCGATGAAGCGGATGCCGTTCTGCGCGTTGCCCGCGCCATGCAGGTCGATGCCGCGCAGGTAGACATTGTCGTTGACGCCGGCGTTGATGACGATGCCGTTGACGCCCGCGCCCGCCGACAGAACGCCGCCTTCGGTATATTGGCAGACGATCGACAGCGGCTTGGTGATGGTGACGCCGCCGAAGCCGCCCGGATCGAGGCAGTTGATCTCGCCGCCCGGGGCGGTCTTGGAGATCGCGCCGGCGAAGGTCTTGCACGGCGCCGTGCGGCTGCACGGATTGGCATCGTCGCCGACGCCCGAAACCCAGGTCCGGGTGGCTTGGGCGCTGGCCGGCGAAGCCGTCAGCGCGAGCGCGAAGCAGGCTGCTATCGCGCCGAACAAGATACGCATCTTCATGGTCGTCTCCCTCTGTCGTTTTGCCGAAAATCGCTACGCCGTTCAGCCTCTCGCAAGAGGCGCTCGGAGGGCATGTCCCGTTTCGCGTCCGATCCTATGCCCAACCCGAGGAATCCGCAAGCCGAACTCGCCCCGAATTCGATCCAAAGTCGGGATGACCAGATTCTCTTTCGAAGGGCAGCAACCAGCGGGCGCCGCCCGATCCGGGAAGGTGATGTCTCGTCGGGGCGCCCGGGGGCGGCGACGAACCGTGTTTCCGCTACGGCAGGCTGAACATCACGCCTGCGGAACCTTTTGATTTATCGGCGGTTAGGGATCGCTCTGGCGGCATGACGCCGTGATCTTGCAGGTTTCCCCACAGATTGATGGCCGACGAACGAGTTCAGTCGCAGCGCGGTTCGAGGCCGCCCTGCGGAGGATTCCGCTCGGCGGCCGGCGCGAGCGCGTCCGCCCTGCCGGGGGGTTGGCCACGGGCTCGTTCGCGCACGGGAGCCGCCCGCCGGATTAAATCGCGCGCCACCGCCGTTTCCAACAACAGTCACTAGCAGGGAGCTCAAGCCATGCCCGGTTTTCGCGATCGCACGTCCCGCACCGATTTCTTTACCCTCATGGGCGATGAATCCACCGACATTCAATTCTCGCGCGCGCTGGGCAGGTTCGCGACCGGCTTCGCGGTCGACGGCGTCGGCGATCTCAAGCCGCCGATCGTTCCGAATGTGCTGATCACGACCGACACTATTCCCGGCGACGCCACGACGACGCAGACCGTCACGGTGACGCCGGTCGGCGGCGCGATCACGGACAACGACATCATTTCCACCATCGACACGATCGGCGACGAGGATTTTTTCAAGGTCACGCTGACCGCCGGCACCGCCTACGAGTTTCACCTCTATTCCTACGGTCCGCCGGCAACGAGCGACGTCGGCCCGAGTGGCAGCGGTCTCACCGACCCCTATCTCGAACTCTATGCTCCTGACGGGACCACCATGCTGGTCAGCGCCGACGGCGGCGCCGACACCGTCTACAACGAGGCCAATTCCGGTTTCGACGTCCTGCTCGTCTACACGCCGACCGAGTCGGGCACCTTCTACATCAACGCCCGCGCCTTCTCGAACTCGCCGGCGACCGACAATGGCGATTCGGTGGGCGATTATCAGCTCGCCGTGCGCGTCCAGGATCCGAACGACCCCACGGTCTATCACCCCTATTACACCCCCGACGAGCCGCTCTACGCGATCGACTGGGGCACGCAGGTCAACAAGGTCAACCAGTCGGCCCGCAACCCGGACGGCGACGAGGGCATCCGCAGCACCGGCAACGCGCAGGGCACGCCGACCTATGGCACCAATTTCGAATATGATGCCAACGGCGACGGCACCAACGAGGTCTATGCCACCGCGGCCGCTCTCGCCGCCGCGCAGGGCAAGGACATCACCGGCAAGAACGTCATCACCATCTACTTCGCCAAAGAGGGCGACATCTTCGTCTCGAACGACCCGACCAATCCCGGCCTGCCGCCGGCGACCATCACCGCCGTGGCGATTCAGGACTTCGAGTTCGAGGCGGTGTTCGACGCGCTCGGCGAGTTCGAGAAGGTCGCCGACATCATCTATCTCGAGGTCGACAATCGCGACGACGCCGACTTCATCTACACCAGCTATCAGGGCACTCCGGGGCCGGGCGTCTCCCTGCTCGGCTCGATGAGCCCTCCGGACGAGAGCGACGAGGGCCTCGCCCAGTTCAATTCGGGCGACGAGCGCTGGAACGAGCGGGATCTCGAGCAGGGCGGCTTCTCGTTCGTCACCCTGATCCACGAATTCGGCCACGGCCACGGCCTCGCCCACCCGCACGACAATGGCGGCCATTCGGGCATCATGCACGGCGTCGAGGAAGAGAGCCCGTTCAACTACACGACCGGCGATTACGAGCTCAATCAGGGCGTGTTCACGATGATGTCCTATGAGGACGGCTGGCAGAGCTCGCCCTACGGCAATGCTCCGACCAATGTCGGCTACGGCTATCTCGGCGGCCTCAGCGCCTTCGACATCGCCGCGATCCAGGACAAATACGGCGTCAACGAGAATACCGCCGCCGGCGACAACACCTACGTGCTGAAGGACGTCAATGCGGCGGGGACCTATTTCACCGCGATCTGGGACGTCGGCGGCAACGACAGCATCGTCTATGGCGGCACCCGCAACGCCAATATCGACCTGCGCGCCGCCAGCCTGCAATATGAATTCGGCGGCGGCGGCTGGGTTTCCTACGCCTTCGGCATCTTCGGCGGCTTCACGATCGCCAACGCCGTCGTCATCGAGAACGCCCTGAGCGGCGCCGGCAACGACACGCTGATCGGCAATGCGGTCGCCAATTATATCGACGGCGGCGCCGGCGTCGACCAGGCCTCCGGCGGCGCCGGCAACGACTCCTACGTCGTCGATAATGTCGGCGACGTCGTCACCGAGCTGGCGAACGAAGGGACCGACGTGGTCTACGCCCGCAGCGACTACACGCTGACGGCCGGCTCCCATGTCGAGTTCCTCGCGGCGATCTCGCAGGCCGCGACCGGCGCCATGCAGCTGATCGGCAATGAGTTCGCCAACGCGGTCTACGGCAATAACGGCGCCAACTTTCTCGATGGCGGCGGCGGCATCGACTCTATGACGGGCTTCGGCGGCGACGACAAATATGTCGTCGACGATGTCACCGAAGTCGTCGCCGAGGGCGTCGGCGGGGGCACCGACATCGTCTATGCGCGGGGCAGCTACACGCTGAGCGCCGGCGCCGAGGTCGAGGTCCTGTCGGCCGTCAGCCAGAGCGCGACGACGGCGATGACCCTGGTCGGCAACGGCCTTGCACAGACGATCTACGGCAATGCCGGCGCCAATTATCTCGATGGCGGCGGCGGCGCCGACGTGCTGATCGGCCTCGGCGGCAACGACGTCTATGTGGTCGACGGGGCGAGCGACTATGTCGGCGAGAGCGCCGGCGGCGGCCGCGACGTGGTCTACACCTCGGCGACCTATGCGCTCGGCGCGGGCGAGGAAATCGAGGTGCTTTCCACCATATCGACGTCCGGGACGACGGCGATCAACCTCACCGGCAACGGCCTGTCGAACGAGATTTACGGCAATGCCGGCGTCAACACCATCAATGGCGGCGCCGGCGCCGATTATCTGATGGGCTTCGCCGGCGCGGATACGTTCCAGTTCACCACCGCGCTCGGCGGCGGCAATATCGATGCGATCCTCGATTTCGCGACCGGCACCGACAAGATCGCGCTCGACGACGCGGTGTTCACCGGCCTGGCGCCGGGCGCGCTCTCGGCCGGCGCCTTCGTGACCGGCACCCAGGCCGGCGATGCCGACGACCGCATCATCTACAACAGCGCCACCGGCCAGCTGTTCTTCGACGCCGACGGCAATGGCGCCGGCGCCGCGGTGCAGTTCGCTACTTTGAGCACCGGCCTCAGCCTCGCGGCGAGCGATTTCACTGTGATTTGAGGCCGCTACCTTCTCGAGCGCGCGACTCCGGTCGCGCGCTCGAGTTCGGCGAAGTATACGTTTTTACTGGCAAATTCCCAATTTCCCAACTAAGCGAGTGGCGACCGCGGCCGCCCTTTCGGCGGCCTGATGTGGGAAACTCGCGTGTCCAACCCTCCTCTGCAGCGCAACCGGGCCGCCACTCCGTCGGCGCAGGACCTTCAGGTCGGCGGACCCGGAAATGACGTCTTTTTCGTCAACGACTCGAGCGAGGTCGTGCTGGATTCCAGCAGCGTCGACCGGGACGTCGTCTATGCCAGCGTCAATTGGGTGATGACCGCCGGCAGCCGCCTGGAAATTCTCTCGGCCGTCTCCCAAGCCGCCACTACCCCCCTCCAGCTGATCGGCAACGAGTTCGGCCAGGAGATTTACGGCAATGCCGGCGCCAATTATCTCGACGGGGGCTCCGGCAACGACACCCTGGTCGGGTTCGGCGGCGACGATTCCTACGTGGTCGACGACGCCAGCGACTATGTCGCCGAGTCCGCCGGCGGCGGCAACGACATCGTCTACGTGCGGGGCAACTTCACGCTGGGTTCGGGCCAGGAGGTCGAGACGCTGGCGGCATTGAGCCAGGCGGGAACCGCGCCGATCGTGATCGTCGGCAACGAGTTCAACCAGACCCTCTACGGCAATGCCGGCGCCAATTATCTCGACGGCGGCTCGGGCAACGACACCCTGGTCGGGTTCGGCGGCGACGATTCCTACGTGGTCGACGACGCCAGCGACTATGTCGCCGAGTCCGCCGGCGGCGGCAACGACATCGTCTATGTGCGCGGCTCCTTCTCGCTGGGTTCGGGCCAGGAGGTCGAGACTCTGGCGGCATTGAGCCAGGCCGGGACGGCGCCGATCGTCATCGTCGGCAACGAGTTCAGCCAGACCCTCTACGGCAATGCCGGCGCCAATTATCTCGACGGCGGCTCGGGCAACGACACCCTGGTCGGGTTCGGCGGCGACGATTCCTACGTGGTCGACGACGTCAGTGATTTTGTCGCCGAGTTCGCCGGCGGCGGCAACGACATCGTCTATGTGCGCGGCAGCTTCTCGCTGGGTTCGGGCCAGGAGGTCGAGACTCTGGCGGCATTGAGCCAGGCGGGGACCGCGGCGATCACCATCGTCGGCAACGGCATCGACCAGCGCCTCTATGGCAACAATGGCGACAATTATCTCGACGGCGGCGGCGGCACCGACGTGCTCCAGGGCTTTTCGGGCAACGACACCTATGTCGTCGACGGCTTGAGCGACTATGTCGTCGAGGGCGCCGGCGAGGGCACCGACATCGTCTACGCGCGATCGAGCTACACGCTCGTTTCCGGCCAGGAGATCGAGCTGCTCTCCGCCATCTCGCTGACGGCGACGACGGCGATCGACCTCGCCGGCAACGAGTTCGCCAACCAGATCTACGGCAATGCCGGCGCCAACGTTCTGAACGGCGGCGCCGGGGCGGACTATCTGCAGGGCTTCGGCGGCGCCGACAGCTTCGCGTTCACCACCGCGCTCGGCGGCGGAAATGTCGATACGCTCATCGATTTCGTCTCCGGGTCCGACAGGATCGCGCTCGACGACGCCATTTTCGGCGCATTCAGCGCCAATGCGTTCGTGGCCGGCACGGCCGCCCAGGATGCCGACGACCGCATCGTCTACGACGGCGCCACCGGCCAGCTCTTCTTCGACGCCGACGGCAATGGCGCCGGCGCGCAGGTG
>DASZDS010000005.1:0-2628 GCA_035941735.1 Allosphingosinicella sp. | reverse complement strand
CGATGAAGGACGTGGTAAGCTGCGATAAGCTCGGGTTAGGTGCAAACAACCTATGACCCCGAGATCTCCGAATGGGGGAACCCGGCTGGCTAATAACCAGTCACTGCGCCCTGAACACATAGGGGCGTAAGAGCAAACCCGGGGAAGTGAACCATCTCAGTACCCGGAGGAAAAGACAACAACAGTGATTCCGCTAGTAGCGGCGAGCGAACGCGGAAGAGCCTAAACCCTGAAAGTGTCAAGCCTGCCGGCGTTGCTTTCAGGGGGTCGTGGGACTCGCTTTGGGATGGCGGCAGCCGTCCCGGGAAGTTACAAAGCCAATCGGTAGCGGAAGAATTCTGGAAAGTTTCGCCA
The DNA here is from genome assembly GCA_035941735.1 of Allosphingosinicella sp. Taxonomy (GTDB): domain Bacteria; phylum Pseudomonadota; class Alphaproteobacteria; order Sphingomonadales; family Sphingomonadaceae; genus Allosphingosinicella. The sequence continues at coordinate 2,274 of DASZDS010000005.1, read as the reverse complement.
TAGAGCATAATAGCTGCGTACGCGAAACCGACTTGGCCTTCCTTCGAGCGAGCACCCGAGTAAGGCGGGGTACGAGGAGCCCTGTCTGAATTTGGGAGGACCATCTCCTAAGGCTAAATACTAACACGCGACCGATAGTGAACCAGTACCGTGAGGGAAAGGTGAAAAGAACCCTTCAAAAGGGAGTGAAATAGTACCTGAAACCGTGTGCTTACAAGCAGTGGGAGGTCAAGGTTCGTCCTGACTGACCGCGTGCCTTTTGCATAATGAGCCGGCTAGTGAATGTCACAGGCAAGGTTAAACGATAAGTGAGCCGAAGCGAAAGCGAGTCCTAATAGGGCGTTTAGTCTGTGGTATTCGGACGTGAAGCGAGATGATCTATGCATGGCCAGGCTGAAGCGTGGGTAACACCACGTGGAGGGCCGAACCAGTTTGGGTTGAAAACCATTTGGATGAGCTGTGCATAGGGGTGAAAGGCTAATCAAATTTCGTGATAGCTCGTTCTCGCCGAAATAGCTTTAGGGCTAGCCTCGGATGAATCGTCGCGGTGGTAGAGCACTGAATGGGCTAGGGGCCTCACAAGGTTACCGAACCCAATCAAACTCCGAATGCCGTTGAATGTATATCCGGGAGTCAGACTACGGGTGCTAAGATTCGTGGTCGAGAGGGAAACAGCCCAGACCGACAGCTAAGGTCCCAAAATCGTAGTTAAGTGGAAAAGGAAGTGGGGAAGCACTGACAGCCAGGAGGTTGGCTTAGAAGCAGCCATCCTTTAAAGAAAGCGTAATAGCTCACTGGTCAAGCAGCCCTGCACCGACAATTCAACGGGGCTAAAGCACAGTACCGAAGCTTGGGATTGGAGAAGAACTCTCAGGAGAGCAATCTCTTTAGAGTCTCTCTTCGATGGTAGGGGAGCATTCTGCGGGCAGCGAAGACGCACCGAAAGGGCGGGGTCTGATGCGACTCATCCGCAAGGGTGAGTGGCAGATGACTGCCGAAAGGCTGGAGCGCGCAGAAAAGACTTTGTCGGCATAAGTAGCGATAACGACTGTGGGAATCAGTCGGGCCGTAAACCTAAGGTTTCCTGCGTTAAGTTCGTCTGCGCAGGGTAAGTCGGTCCCTAAGGCGAGGCCGAGAGGCGTAGTCGATGGCAATCGGGTTAAAATTCCCGAACCGCTTACAATCGTTTGAGTGTGGAGGGACGCATCAGGGTAGCCGAGACCGGTGACGGATGTCCGGTTGAACGCGTGTATAGCCCGTCAGATAGGCAAATCCGTCTGACACAAGGGTAAGACGCGGGACGAAGGCAATAGCCGCTAAAGTCGGTGACCCCAGATGCCAAGAAAAACTTCGGGCACGAGATTGCAAAGCGACCGTACCGCAAACCGACACAGGTAGGTGGGGTGAGAATCCTAAGGCCCATGTGAGAATGCTCGTTCAGGAACTCGGCAAATTAGCCCCGTAACTTCGGGAGAAGGGGTGCCACGCTAGGGTTAGTCTTCGGACTCGCCCGAGGTGGTCGCAGCGAACAGCGCCAGGCGACTGTTTACTAAAAACACAGGTCTCCGCAAAGTCGTGAAGACGACGTATGGGGGCTGACGCCTGCCCAATGCTGGAAGGTTAAAAGGAGGGGTTAGCCGCAAGGCGAAGCTCCGAATTGAAGCCCCAGTGAATGGCGGCCGTAACTATAACGGTCCTAAGGTAGCGAAATTCCTTGTCGGGTAAGTTCCGACCTGCACGAATGGCGTAACGATCTGGGAGCTGTCTTAACGAGTGGCACAGCGAACTTGTAGTACCGGTGAAGATGCCGGTTTCCCGCGTCTAGACGGAAAGACCCCGTGCACCTTTACTACAACTTGATAGTGAGTGCGGGCAAACGATGCGCAGGATAGGTGGGAGGCTTTGAAGCGAGGCTCTTGGGCTTCGTGGAGCCAACGGTGAGATACCACCCTTCGTTTGTCTGCGTTCTAACCTACCGCCGTTATCCGGCGGAGGGACACTATCAGGCGGGTAGTTTGACTGGGGCGGTCGCCTCCCAAAGAGTAACGGAGGCGCTCGAAGGTTGGCTCAGGCTGTTTGGAAATCAGCCGTAGAGTGTAAACGCAAAAGCCAGCTTGACTGTGAGACACACACGTCGAACAGGTACGAAAGTAGGAGTTAGTGATCCGGCGGTTCTGTATGGAAGGGCCGTCGCTCAACGGATAAAAGGTACGCCGGGGATAACAGGCTGATCCTGCCCAAGAGTTCACATCGACGGCAGGGTTTGGCACCTCG
>DASZDS010000004.1:0-315088 GCA_035941735.1 Allosphingosinicella sp. | reverse complement strand
TGCCGCCGCCGGCGAACTCGGCGACAAAATCACTGGCGTCGTCGACCACGTAGGAATCGTCGCCGCCGAACCCGACCAGGGTGTCGTTGCCCGAGCCGCCGTCGAGATAATTGGCGCCCGCATTGCCGTAGAGGAACTGGCTGAACTCGTTGCCGACCAGAAGGATCGCGGCCGTGTCCGCCTGGCTGATCGCGGAGAGATATTCGATCTCCTGGCCCGCTCCCAAGGTGAAGCCCGCCCGCGCGAAGACCGTGTCGACGCCGCCGCCGACCGCCTCGATCACCGCGTCGGTTTCATCCTCGACGACAAGCGTGTCGTTGCCCGCGCCGCCCGCCAGGCTGTCCGTCCCGCTGCCGCCCTCGAGATAATCGTCGCCGCCAAGCCCCTGGAGCTGGTCGTTGCCGACGCCGCCGAACAGCGAATCCGCGCCGGCCGTCCCGAGCAGCAGGTCGTTGGTGTCGATGCCGGTGATCGACACCGAGACCGTCGCCGTGGCGCCGCCGGCCAGCGTGTAGGTGAAGCTGTCGGCAGCCGGCTGGTTCGAGGCGCCCGAATTCGGCGCCGGCGTATTATCGAACGCATGGTTGGGATCGTAGGAGAAGGTGCCGTCCGCGTTGACGGTCAGCTTCGCGCCCGAGGCGAGCGTGATCTGGGTGCCCACAGCGCCGGAGCCGTTCACCGCGGTCACCGTCAGCGCGGGCCCGTCGACGTCGCTGTCGGCGCCCGAACCGTTGTTCGCAAGCACGTTGCCGTTGACGATCGTCGCCTCGTTGGTCGCCACTGCGTCCGGCCGCGCGACCGGCGTGTCGTCCTGGGCGTGGATGGTGATCGTGACGAGCTGCGCCGTGCCCTCTTCCGTCAGCGCCGTGAAGCTATCGGTCAGCGTAGCCGCGCCGTTCAGCGCCTGCACGGCGGCGTTGCCGTTGTCGAGCGTGTAGGTCCAGACGCCGGCCGCGGAGAGTGAATAGGTGCCGTAGCCGCCCGTCGTCGCCGCTCCGGCCGCCACCGCCTGCCAGCCGTCATTGGTATTGTCGGGGTCGGCGGCATCGAGGTCGCCGCTGTCGGTCGGCGTTCCCGGTGCGCCGTTGTTGACGCCGCCCGCCTCGGTCACGTCGCCGCTGGCATCGCCGGTGATGATCGCGACGTCGTTCTGTGCATGGATGGTGATCGTGACCGTCTGCGACGTGCCGTCCTCGGTCAGCGCCTCGAACGTGTCGGTCAACGTGTCGGTGCCGTTCAACGCCTGCACCGCCGCGTCGCTGTCGTCGAGCGTGTAGGTCCAGACGCCTGCGGCGCTGAGCCCGTAGGTGCCGTAGCCGTTGGCCGTGGCAGCGCCCGCCGCGACCGCCTGCCAGCCGTCATTGGTGTTGTCGACGTCGCTGTTGTCGAGATCGCCGGTGTCGGTCGGCGTGCCGGCCGTGCCGTTATTGATTCCGCCCGCCTCGGTGACGTCGCCCGATGCGTCGCCGGTGATCACCGCCGCGTCGTTCACCGCGGCGACGTTGAAGGTGAAGGTGTTGGGGGTCGTGTCGGCGGCGCCGCCGGTGTCGACGACCGCGAAGGTGAAGCTGTCGGTGCCGTTGCTGTCGGGATCGGGAACGTAGAACAGGTTGGGCACGCTGCTCCAGCTGACCGAAAGCCCCGGGCTGACCGCGAAGGCGGCGTTCGGGCCGGCCCCGTCCGGATCGAAATAGAGAATGCCCTGGCTGGGCAGCGATTCGATGCGCAGCGAGCCCGGCTGGTCGTTCTCCGGATCGCTGAAGGCGAAGTCCGACGTTTGCAGATGATAGGTTTGGTCCTCGTCGATCGGCACGGTGACGTCGGCGCCGCTGGGGGCGTCGTTGACCGGAATGACGCTGACCTTGCTGGTGATGGTCAGCGTCGAGACGCCGCCATTGGCGGTGCCGTCGCCGTCGTCGAGCGTCCAGGTGACGGTGCGCAGCCCGCCGACCGGGGTGTCGCCGCCGCTATTGGCATAGCCAAGCGCCCGGGCGAGCAGCTGCACCGCCGCCGGGGTGGCGTCGGTGTTGAAGCTGATCACCAGCGCCGTGCCGGCGCTTCCGCCGCTGAACGTGCCGATCGGGGTGCCGTTGACCGAAACCGTACCGGCCGAGGTCGTCACGCTCGCATTGGCGATGATCAGCAGATTGTCCTCGGCGAGCGCGGAAGCGATGCTGAGCGTCAGCGAGCCGCCGCCGAAATCGGCGCTGTCGACGTCGGAGATGGTGCCGTTGCCGAGCACGTCGAGCGTGACCGGAGTGCCGCCTTCGAGATAGGTGCGGGTGTCGCCGTCGATCAGCGCCGAGCTCGGCGCGTCGTTGACCGGCTCGACGTTGACGGTCGAGACGAGGTTGGGCGCCGCGTCATTGTCGTCCGGCGCGATGTTGGCGCCCGAATCGATCAATTGGGTGATGGTGACGACGCGGTCGGCGTCGGTCGGGTTCTGGCTCGAATTGCGGTAGGCAAGCCCGTCGACCAGCGCCTCGAGCTGCGCCGTGCTCAGCGACGCGCCCGAGAAGCTTACGGTCGCGGTCGAGCCCGACAGCGTGACGGTGACGCCGAGGCCGTTGGTGGCGGTGGTGACGCTGTTGCCGTTGACCAGGGCGATGTTCGTATCGTCGAAGCGGAGCACTTCGAGAACGCCCTGCGTGACGTTGGTGACGGTGAGCGTCATTGCGGCGATGGTCTGGCCGGCCTCGATGGTCGAGGCGGCGACGCCGTCGAACAGATCGACCCTGGCGCCGCCCTCGAGGAACAGCGGATTGGTCGGCGTCGCGGTCAGGGTCGGCTCGTCGTCGACCGGGGTGACGTTGAAGGTGATCGTGTTGGCGCTCGGATCGGTGTCGACGCCATTGTGGTCGGTGCCGCCGTCGTCGCGGACCTTGAAGTCGAAGCTGGCGTAGCCGTCGCCATTCTCGTTGAGCGCGTTGACGTAGGTGAGCAGGCCGGCATCGATGTCGTCGGCGCTGACGAACTGGCCGACGGTCACCGGATCGCCGTCGTAGAGCAGCATGCCGTCGAGCGGCAGGCTCGCGATCACCACGCCCGCGAAATCGTCGCCTTCGACCGTATCGCTGAAGCCGAAGTCAGTCGTGGAGAAAGCGTGGGGGAAATCCTCGTAGAATGTGATCGTGTTGTTGGTGCCCGCCGGCGCGTCGTTGACCGGATTGACGTCGATGGTGATCGTGTTCGGCACCGGATCGGTGTCCTGGCCGCCATGGGCGGTGCCGCCGTCGTCGCGCACCTGATAGGTGAAGCTGGCGTAATTGGAGCCATTTTCATTGAGGTCGGCGACATAGGTCAGCCGGCCGGCGTTGAGGTCGGCGGCGGTGAAGGTCGCCCCCGCCGAGATCGCCACGGCGGAGCCCGGGCCGGCGCCGTCGGCGTCGTAATAGATCGTTCCCTGCGCCGGCAGGTCGACGATCGTCACCTCGAGCAGCTGGTTGGCTTCGCTGGGATCGATCTCGGTGAAGCTGAAATCGGCGACGGTGAAGACGTGGGGCACGTCCTCGTCGACGGTGAGCGTGTGATCGACGCCCAGCGGGGCGTCGTTGATGACCGAGAGCGTGCCGTTCGCCTCGACCCAATAATCGTTGTTGGCGAAGACGACGCGCTCGACCCCCTCGAGCCGGTCGGTGCCGTCCGGCGAGCCCGGACGATCGTCGGTGATCTGGATGACGCCGGGGCTCAGCAGGGTGACGGTGTAGTCGCTGCGGTTGCCGCTGTAGATGGCGTTGTCGTCGCCGGCATTGCCGAACAGCCAGTCGTTGCCGGCGCCGCCGGTGAACGTGTCGATTTCACCGGCGCCCCAGGCGCGGTCGTCGCCGCCCTGGCCGTCGAAGCTGAACGAACCGGTGACGCCGTACAGCGCCGCCGTCTCGCCGTCGAACGCCTCGTTGAAATCGGTGCCGATGACGTTGTGGGTGAGGTTGGTGGGCAGAATCTGGATCGGGCGGTCGGCGCCGCTGTTGCTGAACGTGTTGCCGATGACGTAGCTGTCGAGGTCGACGCTGTCGGGACCCGACGGGAACAGGAAGAGCGATCCCCCGTCGATGCCGTCGAACGTGTTGGCGCTGATCGTGACGTGGGTGGTCTCGCTGTTGAGGCCGTCCTGGAGCCCCGTGCCGCTCCCCGCGCCGTCGCCCTGGAACCTGTTGTCGTGGACCGAGCCGGTGGTTTCGCCGCCCGAGACGTATATCCCGATCGCGTAACCCTCGATCAAATTGGCGCCGACGTTGAGGCCGGTCACCGGGCCGACGATCATGCCGAGGTTGGCGGTGCCGTCGAGGATCGAGTTGACGAGGCTGAAATTGTTGGCGCCGCTCTCGACGACGACACCGGTCGTGCCCAGCGCGCCAGGGCCGGAACCGATGATTCTGACGCCGTCGATGGTGACGCCGGTGTCCGATACCGTGATCTGGCCGTTGATGACGGTCTCGGCGCCGCGCGACCCGGAGGTGCCTGCGGTGCCGGCATTGGCGCCCTCGATCGTGACGTCGACGTCGACATTGAGGTTCTCGGTATAGGTGCCCGCCTGCGCCTCGATCCGGTAGCCGTCCGCAGCGGCATCGATCGCCGCCTGGATGTCGTTGAACGTGCCGACCAGATTGCCGCTGCCGTCGAACAATTGCACGCGGTGGGCGAGGTCGAGAGTCACGTCGGCGAACTGGAGCCGCTCGATGCTGGTCAGCGTGTCCGTGCCTTCATCGCCATTGCCGGCGTCGGTGTCGGTGACCGAGGTGAAGCCGGTGACGACGCCGTTGGCGTCGGTGACGGTGACGATCGAATAGCCGGCGCGGTTGCCGGCGAAGACGGCCGTGTCGGTCCCCGGATCGCCGGTACCGCCGAGATTGCCGTTGAGGCTGTCATTGCCGACCCCGCCGCTCAGCGTGTCGTCGCCGCCCTCGCCGTAGAGGACGTCGGCGCCCGAGCCGCCGGTGAGCGTGTCGCCCGACTGGCCGCCCCAGGCATGGTCGTCGCCGCCCTGGCCGTCATAGCTGAACGAGCCGGTGACGCCGTTGAGCGCAGCCGTCTCGCCGTCGAAGGCTTCGTTGAAGTCGGTACCGATGATGTTGTGGGTGAGGTTTGTGGGCAGGATCTGGACCGGGCGGGGGATGCCGCTGTCGGTGATCGTGTTGCCGAAGATGTAGCTGTCGAGATCGACGCTGTCCGGGCCGAACGGGAACAGGAACAGCGACCCGCCCGTGATGCCGTCGAACGTGTTGCCGCTGATCGTGACGTGCGTCGTCTCGCTCAGCAGCCCGTTATCGAGGTGCTGGAAGATGTTGTCATGAATCGAGCCGGTGGTGTTCCCACCCGCCACGTACATCGCGGTCGCATAGAGCTGGATCAGATTGTGGCCGACGTCGAGGCCGGTGACCAGGCCGACGATCATGCCGAGGTCGCCGGTGACGCTGGCCAGGATCGAGTTGACCAGGCTGAAATTGTTCGCCCCGCCCTCGACCACGACGCCGGTCGTGCCCAGCGCGTCCGCCTCGGCGCCGGTGATCTCGACGCCGTCGATCGTGACTCCGGCCGCCGAGATCGTGACCTGACCGGTGATGACCGTTTCGGGCCCGCGCGCATTGTCCGTGCCCGCAAGGCCCGCATTGGCGCCCTCGATGGTGACATCCTTGTCGACGGTCAGCGACTCGTCGTAGTCGCCGGCCTGGGCTATAATCCGGTAGCCGTCCGAAGCCGCGTCGATCGCGGCCTGGATGTCGTTGAAGGTGGCGACCAGATTGTTGCTGCCGTCGTATAATTGCACGCGCTGGCTCGCATCGAGCGTGGCGTCGGCGAATTGGAGATATTCAACCCCCTCCAGCCGGTCGGTGCCGTCCGGCGAGCCGGGGCGGTCGTCGGTGATCTGGAAGACGCCGGGGCTCAGCAGGATGATCGTGTAGTCGCTGCGGTTGCCGCTGTAGATCGCGTTGTCGTCGCCGGCATTGCCGAACAGCCAGTCGTCGTCCGCGCCGCCGGTGAAGGTGTCGCCCTCGCCGCCGCCCCAGGCGCGGTCGTCGCCGCCCTGGCCGTCGTAGCTGAACGCGCCGGTGACTCCGGCAAGCGCCGCGGTCTCGCCGTCGAACGCCTCGTTATAGTCGGTGCCGATGACGTTGTGGGTCAAATTGGTCGGCAGGATCTGGATCGGACGGTCGGCGCCGCTGTTGCTGATCGTGTTGCCGGAGATGTAGCTGTCGAGATCGACCGTGTCGGGGCCGAACGGGAACAGGAACAGCGAGCCGCCGTCGAGGGCGTCGAACGCATTGCCGCTGATCGTGACGTGGCTCGTCTCGCTCTGGAGGCCGTTGATGAGGCCGGTGCCGTTCGACTGGCCGTCGCCCTGGAAGCGGTTGTCATGGACTGAGCCGGTGGTTCCGCCGCCGGCGACGTACATGCCGGTCGAATACCCCTCGATCAAATTGTGGCCGACGTCGATGCCGGTCACCAGGCCGACGATCATGCCGAGATCGCCGCTCCCGCTCAAAACCGAGTTGACCAGGCTGAAGTCGTTCGCGCCGCCCTCGACGACCACGCCGGTCGTGCCGAGCGCGTCCGCCTCGGCGCCGGTGATCAGGACGCCGTCGATGGTCACTCCGGCCGCCGAGACGGTGACCTGGCCGGTGATCAGGGTCTCGAGAACGCGCGCGCCGGTGCCGGGGGTGCCGGCATTGGCGCCTTCGATGGTGACGTCCCGGTCGACCGTCAGCGACTCGTTGTAGATGCCCGCCTGGGCCTCGATCCGGTAGCCGTCCGAGGCGGCGTTGATCGCCGCCTGGATGTCGTTGAACGTGCCGACCAGGTTGCCGCTGCCGTCGAACAGCTGCACCCGCTGGCTGAGGTCGAAGGTCATGTCGGCGAACTGAAGCCGCTCGACGCTCGTGAGCGTGTCGGCGCCCTCGTCGCCATTGCCCGGGGCATTGTCGGTCACCGAGGTGAAGCCGGTGGCCACGCCATTGGCGTTGGTCGCGTAGGTGAAGCTGTAATCGGCGCGGTTGCCCGCATAGACGGCCGTGTCCGTCCCGCCGAGACCGTTGATAGTGTCGTTGCCGCCGAAGCCCTCGATGCTGTCGGCGCCCGCGGTGCCGGTGAGGGTTTCGGAGAAGTTGCGGAAGTTGAAGGAGGAGAGGCCCGGATCGTGGTCCGAGAGCGGCGTCGGGTCGGACGCGTTGAAGCCGGTGTTGAGGTGGACGACGTCGTAGGTCGCGACCGCGCTCAGCGTCGAATCGACGATGATATGGTCGATCGCCTGGCTGCGCCCGTCGAAATTGTAGGTGTAGCGCTCGTTCATCGGCAAGGTCAGGGTGAGATTGTCGAAGCGCGCGCCGCCGATCCGCGCGGTGCCGTCCGCCATGGTGTAGCCGGTCACCGTCGTCAGCGGCCGGTAGAAATAGAAATCGTTATAGTCGCCGCCCGAGACGATGCCGGCGGCCGGCGCGTTCGTCTCGATCAGGTTCAGCATCGCGTAGACGTCCTGCGCGACATTGTTGCGCGACGACCAGCCGGAATTGGTCGGCTCGCCGTTGGCGGGATTCTGGTCGAACGCCCAGAATTGATCCGAGCCGCCCTTGGCCGGGAAATGGTTGGCGGTGACGTAGACCTTGTTGCCGTTGAAGGTGAACTCGCCGAGCAGCGAGCGGCGGGTCCCCGACCAGTCGGAGGTCTGGATCTCGCCGCCGAGCATGTTGTCGGAGAAGGCGATCAGATCGCCGGCGTCGCGGACGCCGTCGCCGATCCGGTCGGTATACATGCGGCGCTCGGCGAGCGTCGCGTCGGCGTCGAGGTCGCCCAATTGGACGCGGTCGGTATTGTAGAGGAAGCCCACCCGGATGTTGCCGCTCTGCTCGCCGCCCTCGGCATTATACACCGGCGCTTCGTCGACCCACTGGTAGTGGGCGCCGGTGAGCGCGTTGAGCGCGTCGACCAGCATCTGCCAGGTCTGGGAGGCGTCGGTCCCGCCCGCGTCCTGCATGCCGGGCGTGATCGGATCGTCGTCGATGCCGTCGCCGGTGGCGGCGCCGTTATTGTCCTGCATCTCCTCGATCGAGATGATGTCGGGCATGTTGAGATTGTTGGCGATCGCCGCGGCCAAAGCGGCGAAGCGCGGGGCGCCGTCGGTCGGATCGAGATTCTCGACGTTGAAGGTCGCGACCGTCAGGCTGCGGCTGTCGTCGCCGAGGATTGTGATTTCCTGGGTCGTGGTGTGATCGACGAACGAGCCGGCGTCGATGTCGGTGACGAACAGCTTGCGGTCGGTGAATTCGAAATCGATGATTCCGGTGACGTCGCCAAGTTCGTCGCCCATCGAGGCATTGGCGGTGAGGCCGCCGGGCGCGTCGATCGCGAAGCCGGTGAAATCGACCTCGATGATGTCGGGATTGACGTCGCCGTCGGAGAGGTGGCGGCCGCCGGTGATCGTGTCGTCCTCGGTGGTGCCGGTGTCGGGCGGGCCGACCGGCGGGTCGCCGGCGATGGTGTAGCCGCCGCGGCTGTTGATCTGGTCGGCGTCGGCATGCTGCTGCGAATAGGCCTGGAAGAAGGGCTGGCCGCCCGACGTGTCGACGAAGCCGTCGGCGACGACCATGTCGGGAATGGTGACGTGCATCCCCTCGACCGTCTCCCAGAAGGAGAGCGCGTAGAGCGAGGCATCGAACGTGTCGCCGACATCGTCCGCCGAATCGGTGTAATCGGGCTGGACCAGGGTCATGATCGCGGTCGGCATCGCCACGCTGGAATCGAGCAGCAAAGTCGGCAGCGTGTTGCCGCTGCTCTGGACCGTGATCGAGGTCGGGCTGGTCAGCGCCGTGATCGGCATGCTGCTGGAAAAGCCCCGATATTCCATCACGTGGGCGGTGACGGTGACGAGGTCGCCGACCGCGACGCCCGAGACCGCGGTGCCGACGCCCGCATCGTTGCGGGTCATCACGAAGATGCCCTCCGAGGTGAAGGCGTTGCCGTCCCAGTCGGTGATTTCCTCCTGGATGTAGAAGCCCTGGCGATTGCCGTCATTGTCGACCGCGGTGACGATCGCCTTGACGGTGTAGAGGCCGGTCGAGGCGGTGTTGAAGCTGGTGATTCCCTCGAAGGCGAGGATCGGGCTGAAATAGGACGTGCCCTGGATCATGTGGATGTAGAGGATGTCGTCGTTGACGATCGTGCCGATGCCGGTGCCGTCGGTGATCAGGGCGCCGTTGGTCGGGCCCGACAGCAGCACCTGGAAGGCCTCGTTATACTCGGCCGCAGTGTCGCCGTTGATCGTGATGCTGATCGTGTCGGTCGTCTGGCCGACGCCGAAATGGAGGGTGCCGCTGGCGGCGACATAGTCGCTGGGCTCGGTGGCGGTGCCGTTGGCGGTCTGCCAGGAGACGTCGAACTCGCCGGTGCCGCCGCTGCGCGTGACGGTGAAGGTCATCAGGCTGGTGCCGGCATCGCCTTCGGTGACGGTGACGTCGCCGATCGAGACGGTGATCGGCGGGCCGTCGTCGTTGACGATCGTGCCGACGCCCTGGGCATCGGCGATGTTCGCGCCGACGGCGTCCGAGAGGTTGAGGAAGACCGTCTCGTCGAACTCGGCGAAGGCCTCGTTGGTGACCTGGACGGTGACCGTCGCCTGGACCTGGTTCTCGCCGAACGAGAGCGTGCCGCTGGCGGCGTCGTAATCCTGGCCGGCGATCGCGGTGCCGTTGGCGGTGGCGTAGTTGACGGTGAAGGCGCCGTTGGTGACGTTCGAGCGGGTTATCGTGAAGGTGATCTGGCCGGTCGCCTCGTTCGCCGAGACGTCGCTGACGCTGACCATGGGAAGCGAGGCATCGACGACCGCGTCGACGGTGACGTTGTCGATGCCGACCTCGTCGCGATTGCCGCTGCCCGACGAGGAGAGATGGGTCCAGCGCAGGTAGAGGAAGCCGCCGCTGGCGACCGAAAGGCCGGTCAGGCTGACGGCCTCGTGCTGATAGGTGAAGACCGCGCCGGCGGCGAGCGCGACCGGGGTGGTGAAAGCGGCGGCCGGAACGGCGGTGAAATTGACGCCGTCGGTGGAATAAGAGAGCTGCATGCTCTCGCCGCGATTGGCGTTGTTGCGATAATCCCAGTCGAACGCGACGTCGAAGCTGCCGACGGTAGTGCCGGTCGTGTTCTGGATCCTGGCTTCGATGAAGCCGTTGACCTCGAGCTCGGCGGCGGTCGGCTGCAGGATCATCGCGCCGTTGCCGGACACCGAATAGACACCGGCGGTCGCCGGATCGCCCGAGATGACGCCGCGGCCGAAGTCGGTGCCGGCCGCCCCGGTGAACCCGTAGGACGGATTGGGGATGTCGCTGAGCCCGACCACGCGCCAGATGTCGGAATCGACCTGGCTTGCGGTCGGGTTGGGCGCGAAGCCGCCGGCGGTGAAGGTGGTGAAGGACTCGTCCAGCAGCCGAACGCTCGTCGGCGGCGCATCGTCATTCTCGATCGTCCCGATCGCGACCGCGTCGCTGAGGCTGCCGCCGTTGGTGACGCCCGACAGCGTGACGCTGAACTCCTCGTCGAGCTCGCCGGTCGTGTCGCCGTTGATGACGATCGAGATGGTCGCCGTGTCCTGGCCGTCGGCGAAATGAAGCGTTCCGCTCTGCGCGACATAGTCGCTGCCCGCCGTCGCCGACGCATCGTTCGGATCGCCGCCGTTCGAGGTCGCGAAATTGACGTCGAACTCGCGGGTGCCGCCGGTCCGGGTGACGGTGAAGACGAGCAGGCTGGTGCCGGCATTGCCCTCGACGATGCTGACGTCGGCGATGCTGACGCTGCCGACCGGCGGAATATCGTCGTTGGTGATCGTGCCGAGCCCGGTGTCGTCGCCGATCGTGGCGCCGCCGGTCGGCGCCGAGAGCACCACCGTGAAGGTCTCGTTGGGCTCGACATCCATGTCGCCCTGGACGGTGATCGTGACCGTCTGCACAGTCTCGCCGTCGGCGAAGCTCACCGTTCCGACCTGCGGGAAGGTGGTGAAGTCGCCGGCGGTCGCCGCGCCCGAAAGGGTGAGGGTCCAGGTAGCGCCGACGGCGCCCTCGCTGCCGCTGGTCCGGTTGACGGTGAAGCTGAAATTGGTCGCCCCGGCATCGCCTTCGCTCATCGTCACGTCGCCGATCGCGAGCGTGCCCGATTCCGGCACGGGATCGATGATCAGGTCGAACGTGTCGGAGGCGGTCGACGTCCCGTCCGAGGCGGTGACCTTGACCGGAATGGTGCCGTTGAAGTCCGTCGGCGGCGTGCCGGAGAAGGTGCGCGTGCTCGAGTTGAAGCTCAGCCAGCCCGGCAGCGGATCGCCATTGTCGAGGGTCGCCGTGTAGGTGAGCGTGCTGTCCGGGTCGGCGAAGGCGTTGGCGGGGAATTGGTAGCTGAGCGCGGCATCTTCGTTGCTATGATAATCGGCGATTCCGGCGTTGACCGTCGGCGGGTCGTTGACCGCGGTCACGTTCACGGTGGAGACCGCCACTCCCGCGTCGCCCTGGCCGTCGTTGAGCAGCCAGGTGACCGAGCGGGCGCCCCCGGTCGGATTGTCTCCGGCGACGTTCCGGTAGGCGATGTAATCGAGCAGCGTCGCGACCCGCTCGGCCGTCGCGTCGGCGTTGAGGTCGATCCTCAGGATCTGGCCCGGACCGGAAGTGGCGATCACGCCGATCAGGAAGCCGTCCACGGAAACGTTGGCGCCGTCGACATCGACGCCCGGGAAGCCGTCGACCACGAAGAACTCGTCCTCGGCCAGCGGATTGATCTGGACTCCGACCTGGATGAAGCCGCCGGAGAAATTCTGGTTGTCCGGATCCGTGACCGAAGCCACCGGAGCGGTGTTGTCGAGGAAGACGTAGGGATCGCCCTCGGTAAAGGTCACCGAGTCGCCGTTCAGGCCGCCGAGCGCGGGCGCGTCGTTGACGGCGGTGATCGCGATCGTCGCGACCGCCGCTGTGCTGGTCGCGGTCCCGTCGCTGACCGTGACGTTGATCGTCCGCGCCGTGTCGGTGCCGTAGACGTCCGGATTGTCGGTGCTGTTGGCGTAGCGGACCTGGCCGAGCGCGGCCGCCCATTCGGCGGTGGTGCCGGTGCCGACCAGAATCAGGTTGGTGGCGGTGCTCGACGGATCGACGGTGATCGTCCCCGGCAGCCCCGAGACCGAAAGCGCGTCGCCGGCAATCCCGTCGGTGAGGGTGACGGTGGCCTGGACGATCGGCAGCGCTGCCTCGGTCACCGCGATCGAATTGCCGATCGCCGCATTGGCGCCTTCGGTGAACGCGCCCGAATAATTGATCCCGCCGGCGGTGCCGTCGAGGTCGACGGCCAGGACGGCAAGCGCGCTGCTGGAGACTTGGATGTCGTCGATTCCAACCCACTCATCAGTGCCTACAGCGTCGGTAGTCATGATGCGGATTTCGAGCGTCGACGAATTGTTCGCGTCAGCAGGAAGGGTCACGTTGACCGCGGTGACCTGGGTCGCGCTTCCTCCCGTCGTGACGTCCGAGAAATAGCCGCCTGTAATGTTGGTCCAGGTGCCCCCGTTGGTGCGGTATTGTATGGCAACCTGCTGTGCGACGTTGTCGGCCGAACCATCGATGTCGCGGAGATTGCACTGGAATTGAATGTTCTGACGCCCCGTTGCATCGAGATAGATGACGATCTGAGGGGCTCGTGCGGTACCAGATCCTTGCAGCGCGACGGTGGGATTGGCGATGCCGTCAAATTCGGCGATCCCGCCCGTTCCGAACGTGTTCGGATCGCTTCTGTTGGCGTTGACGTCAACCGGCGTTGCCGATCCGTCGGCGGTTATCGTCGTGGGATTGGTTCCGGTCGATCCAGTGAGACCGTCGCCGCGATAGCCGACTATACTCGGCACACCCGACCAATTGTCGTCGGTGGTGATGAGCCCGGCATTGGACCAATTCTGGCTGAAGGTGCCCGTCGACAGAACATGGCGCGTCGTCGTCATCTGGAGATCCCCGTAAATGATATAGGCCCCACCGGAGTCGCCGGCGCCGGAATAGGGCGCCCCCACGAGGAGATCGTCAAGTCCATCGTTGTTGATATCGCCGGAAAAAACGACGCTCCGCCCGGTCTGGTCGTAGTCGGCGGCGCCATGAATCGCAAGCCCTTGATTTGTCGGAATTTCATCGAGGTTGATCGGGCCGAAAATCCCATTGTGGCCGAACAGGACATAAGCGGCGCCGCGGTCGACGCCGCCGTCGCCGTCCGCATAAGGCGCGCCGATCGCGAGGTCGTCGAAGCCGTCGCCGTTGAGGTCGCCGCCGCCGGCGACGCTCCATCCGGCATGGTCGCCCGCCGCGGCGCCCGAGATGACGAAGCCCTCGGCCTCGGTCAGGGCGGCGAGATCGATCGTTCCGAACGTGCCGCCATGGCCGAAGATCAGATAAGCGCGGCCGGCGCCGTAATCGGCATAAGGCGCGCCGAGGATGAGGTCGCCGAAGCCGTCGCCGTTGACGTCGCCCGCCGAAGCGACGCTGAAGCCCGCCTGCTCGGCGCCGGCGCCGAGGATCGCGAAGCCCTGGCCCGGGGCCAGCGCGCCGAGGTCGATCGCGCCGGCGCCGCCGGCGCCGCCGAACACGACCCAGGCGGCGCCGGCATAGGCGCCGGCATGGGCCGCGCCGACGATGATGTCGTCGAAGCCGTCGCCGTTGACGTCTCCGGCCGAAGCGAGGCTGCGGCCGGCCTCGTCATAGTCTGCCGCCCCGGCGATCGCGAAGCCGTCGCCGCCGAGCGCGCGAAGGTCGATATCGCCGAACGCCCCGTCATGGCCGAACAGGACCCAGGCGGCGCCGCGGTCGAGGCCGGCGCCGTCGGCGCCGGGGACGCCGATCAGCAGGTCGTCGATGCCGTCATGGTTGAAATCGCCCGCCGAGGCGACGCTCCAGCCGGCATGATCGAAGGCGGCGCCGGAATCGATCGCGAACCCCTGGCCGGGATCGAGCGCGGCGAGATCGATCGGGCCGGCCAGCGCGGGCCGGCCGAAGATCACATAGGCCCGGCCGGCATCCTCCGCGCCGCCGGCATCGGCGAGCCGCGCGCCGATGACGATGTCGGCGAGCCCGTCATGGTTGAGGTCGCCAGCCGCGGCGACGCTCCAGCCGGCGACATCGCCCGGCGCGGCGCCGGCGATGAGGAAGCCCTGGTCCGGCGTCAGCGCGCCGAAATCGAGCGCGCCGACCCCGCCCGCCTTGCCGAAGACCAGCCAGACCCGGCCGGCGCCGCTGCCGTCCGAGGGCGCGCCGACCAAGAGGTCGCCGATGCCGTCGCCATTGAAGTCGCCGGCGCCGGCCAGGCTCCAGCCCGCATGATCGCCGGGCTCGCCGCCAGAAAGCACGTCCACGCCCGCGCCCGGCGCGGACAAATCGATGACGGATGGAAAGTCGGCCATGCCCCGCCCTCCCGGCCAATATCCGCGCCCGCGACTCGGTCCCGCAGCCCGGCCCGGGGCGAAATTAGGTGCTTTTCGTAAAATCGGTCAAACGAATTCACCATAATGGCGGAGCCTGGGATTGGGCCCGCGAGCGCATTTGCGCGCGCCCCGGCCCGGGGTTATGGCCGCCCGCGAAGGAGAAGAAGCTTGGGCCTGCGCCGCCTGCCGAGGCGACATGTCGAACGCGTCTGGGGCCGCCGCGACCTCGCCGGGGCGTTCACGCCGCCGCCCGGGATGAGCGAGCCGGTGGGCGAGATCTGGTTCGAGGATGCGGCCGACGCCGCTCTGCTCGTCAAATATCTGTTCACCGCCGAGCGGCTCTCGATCCAGGTCCATCCGGACGACGCGGCCGCCCGGGCGCGCGGCTTTCCGCGCGGCAAGGACGAAGCCTGGTACGTGCTGGACGCCGAGCCCGGCGCGGTGATCGGCCTCGGGTTGACGCGCGAAGTGTCGCGGGCCGAGCTGGAGGCCGCCGCGCGTGACGGCAGCATCGAGGGGCTGCTCGACTGGCGGCCGGTTTCGGCGGGCGAGTATTTCTATTCGCCGGCGGGCACGATCCACGCGATCGGCGCCGGCCTGTCGCTGGTCGAGATCCAGCAGAATCTCGACCTCACCTACCGCCTCTACGATTACGGGCGGCCGCGCGAGCTGCATCTCGACGAAGCGGTCGCGGTCGCCGATCCGCGCCCCTGGACGCCGCCCTTCGCGCCGGCCGAGGCCGGGCCCGGCCGCAATATCCTCGCCGCCGGCGGCGCCTTCGTGCTCGAACGCTGGACGCAGGCGGGCGGTCTCGCCGCGAACGTCCCCGAGGGCACCGTGCTGGTCCCGCTCGCCGGCGCGGATGCCGGCGCGGTCTGGGCGGCGGACGGGGAAGTGGAGCTAGACGGCCCGGTCGACCTCCTCGCCGCCTATCCGGGCACTCAGGCCTTGTCGACACCCTTCGGGCCCGGCGAGGGCCGGTAGGTGAAGGTCCCGTCGCGTGGGTCGATGGTGACGCTGTGATCGGCCGGCGCCTCGGGATGTCGGTAGCGCAGCTCCTCTTCCTCGTCGCCGGGCCTGGCGGGCCTCGCTTTGTCCTGATCGGGAATCGGCATCCGATTGTCTCCTCCGATGCTAGAGCCGGGTCCTTAAGGTCCACAATTCGGGGAAGGCGCGCTTGCCGATCGTGGACTGGAGATAGGGCACGCCGGCGGTGCCGCCGGTGCCGCGCTTGAGGCCGATCACCCGCTCGACGGTGACGGCATGCTTGTGGCGCCAGGCGGCCATCGCGTCGTCGATGTCGACGAGCTTTTCGGCGAACTGGTAGAAGCGCCACCAGCGGTCGGTGTCGCGATAGACCTCGGCCCAGGCCGCCTCGACCGCCTCGCTCGGGACATAGGGCTGGCGCCAGTCGCGCTCGAGCGCCTCGGCGGGCAAAGCGAAGCCGCCGCGGGCGAGCGCGGCATTGGCCTCGTCCCACAGGCTCGGCCGATCGAGGGCGGCGGCGAGCGCGGCCTGGCCGGCCGAGCCTTCGGGCTGGTGGCGCAGATGGGCGGGGTCCTTGAGCCCGAGGAGGAATTCGAACTGGCGGAACTGGACCGACTGGAAGCCGCTCGACGAACCGAGCACGTCGCGGAACTGCATGTAGTCGGTCGGGGTCAAAGTGGTGAGCACGTCCCAGGAGAGGGTCATCACCGCCTGGATGCGCGACACCCGCGAGAGGTTCTTGTGGACCTCGATCAGCCGGTCGGCGCGAATGAGGCCGAGCGCGACGTCGAGCTCGTGGACGATCTGCTTGAGCCAGAGCTCCTTGGTCTGGTGGAGGATGATGAACAGCAATTCGTCATGATGGTCGGAGATCGGGTGCTGGGCGGAGAGCAGGGGCTCGAGCGTGAGATAGCCGCCATAGGTCATGCCGTCGGACTTGGTCATGGGGCACGCGTCTATCATGGCGGCCGAGCGCAGCAAATGAAGGTTTCGCGCGTTAAACGATTCGGTAAGGGGTTTCGTGCGGAGGTGGGGTCACGATGCGCGCCAGGGCTTTCATCCTCGTCCTCGCCGCCTTGCTCGCCGGCTGCGGCGGCGGCGACGGCGGCGGCGGCATGAACCCGCCGCCCGCGGGCAACAATCCGCCCGCCATCACCTCGCCCGCCACCGCGGCCGTCGCCGAGAACAGCGCCGGCGCCTTCTACACCGCCACCGCCACCGACCCCGACGGCAATCCCCTCGCCTTCTCGCTCTCCGGCGGCGCCGACCGCGCCGCCTTCGCGATCACCGCCGCCGGCGCCCTCTCCTTCGTCCAGCCGCCCGATTTCGAGGCGCCGGCCGATGCCGATTCCAACAACGTCTATCTGGTCCAGATCGCGGTCAGCGACGGCTTCACCAGCGCGGTGCTCGACCTCGCCGTTACGGTCACCAATGCCGGGCCCGACTCCTTCCGGGTCACCCGGGTCGGCACCGGCTTCGCCCAGCCGCTCTATCTGACCGCGGTGCCGGACGGCTCCGGACGCGTGTTCGTGGTCCAGCAATTCGGCCTGATCCGGATCCTCAACCCCGCGACCGGCGCGGTCGCGGCGACGCCCTTCCTCGACCTTACCGGGCAACTCTCGACCGACGGCGAGCGCGGCCTGCTCGGCTTCGCATTGGCCCCCGATTTCGCCGCTTCCCGGGTCTTCTACGTCTATCTGACGGCGCCCGGCGGCCAGATCCAGATCCGCCGCTACACGACCCTTGCCGGCAATCCCAATCAGGCCGATCCGGCGAGCGGCGACACGATCCTCGCCATCGACCATCCGCTCAACAACCATAATGGCGGCTGGCTCGACTTCGGTCCCGACGGCTTCCTCTACGCCGCGGTGGGCGACGGCGGCGGCGGCGGCGACCCGTCCAACAACGCCCAGAACGTCAACCTGCTGCTCGGCAAGCTGCTCCGGATCGACCCGCGCAGCGACGCCTTCCCGACCGATACGCTGCGCGACTATGCGATCCCCGCCGGCAATCCGTTCGCTTCGGGCGCGAGCGGGCGGCCGGAAATCTGGGCCTATGGCCTCAGGAATCCGTTCCGCAACGGCTTCGATCCGCTCACCCAGAATCTGTGGATCGGCGATGTCGGCCAGAATGCGCGCGAGGAGGTCGATCTGATGCGCCCGGCCGACGGCGGCGCCAATTTCGGCTGGCGGATCATGGAGGGGACGGCCCTGTTCAGCGGCACCGCCATTCCCGGGCTGACCGCACCGGTCGCCGAATATCTCCACGGCACCGGCCCTCGCGAAGGCAATTCGATCACCGGCGGCTACGTCTATCGCGGCCCGGTCGAGGCGCTGCGCGGCAACTACTTTTTCGCGGACTTCATCACCGGCAACATCTGGTCCATCCCGATCGCCCGGCTCAGCCTCGGTACGACCATTCCGAGCAGCCAGTTCGCCCTGCGCCGCGCCGAATTCACCCCGAATGCAGGCGCGATCAACAACGTCAGCAGCTTCGGCCTCGACCAGGCGGGCAATCTCTACATCGTCGACTATGACGGCGAGATCTTCCGGGTGGAGCCCGCCTAGCCTTTCCCGCAAAATTCCACGTCATCCTGACGAAAGTCAGGACCCATGAACACCGAGGCGCCAGGTTCGCCCAATCCGTGTTCATGGATCCCGGATCAAGTCCGGGATGACGATGGAGGCGGATGACGCAGCGAACCTACAATCGCTCGGCGGTGGAGACCACGTCGGTCGCCCGCAGCGCGGCCAGGATCCGCATCAGATGCTGGACGTCGTGCACCTCGATGTCGAGGTGGAAGGTATGGAACGAGCCGTCGCGCGAGGTCTGGTCCATCGAGACGATGTTGGCGCCATGGCTGCCGAGGATGCCGGCGACCACCGCGAGCGAGCCCGGCTCGTTCTTGATGACGATGCACAGGCGGGTGGCGCCGCCGTCCGCCTGGTCGCCCCAGGCGAGGTCGACCCAGTCGGCGTCGACGCCGTCGGCGAGATTGGCGCAGCCGATCATGTGGACCTCGATCCCCTCGCCCTCGCGCCGCAGGCCGACGATGCGGTCGCCCGGGATCGGATGGCAGCATTCGGCGAGCTGGAAGGCGACGCCCGGGGTCAGCCCCTTGATCGAAATGGCGGTGCGCTGCGGCGGCGGCTTGACGCCGTCCTTGATCGCCGAGCCCGGCATCAGCGCTTCCATCACGGCGACGTCGTCGATCCGCTTCAGCGCGATCGCCTCCATCAGCGCCTCGTCATTGGGCAAATGCAGGCGCCTCAGCGCCTCGGCGATCGCCTCCCAGCCCAGGGGCGCCGGCAGGCGCTGGACGATCTCGTCGAAAATCTTGCGGCCCAGCGCGACCGTCTCCTCGCGCTCCTTCGACTTCACCCAGCGGCGGATCTTCGCGCGCGCCTTGCCGGTGACGACGTAGGAGAGCCAGGCGGGCTGCGGGTGCTGCGCCTTGGAGACGAGGATCTCGACCTGATCGCCATTGTTGAGCGGGGTCCTCAAGGGCATCACCCGGCCGTTGATCTTCGCGCCGACGGTCTGGTCGCCGAGATCGGTATGGACCGCATAAGCGAAATCGACCGGAGTCGCGCCCTTGGGCAGCTGGATCAGCTCGCCCTTGGGGGTGAAGGCGAAGATCCGGTCCTGGTACATCGCCATGCGGGTGTGCTCGAGCAGCTCCTCGGCGCTCGCCGCATGGTCGAGGATCTCGACGAGGTCGTTGATCCAGGGATGGTCCGAGGTCGCGGCGACCTCGCCTTCCTTATAGGCCCAGTGGGCGGCGAGGCCGTGCTCGGCCTGGGCGTGCATCTCGGCGGTGCGGATCTGGATCTCGATCCGCATCTGCTCGTCGTGGATGATCGTGGTGTGGATCGAGCGGTAGCCGTTGCGCTTGGGGGTGGAGATGAAGTCCTTGAAGCGGCCCGGCACGACCGGCCAGCGCTGATGGATCAGGCCGAGGGTGCGATAGCATTCCTCGACCGAGCCGACGACGGCGCGAAAGGCCATGACGTCGGATAGCTGCTCGAAGCTGACATGGCGCTCCGCCATCTTGCGCCAGATCGAGTAAGGATGCTTTTCCCGGCCCTGGACCTCCGCCTCGACGCCGTGCGCCTCGAGATGGGCTTTGATGCCGCGGCCGATCCGCTGGATGAGGTCGCCGCCGCCGCCCTTGTGCAGCCGCTCGAGCCGCTTGGTGATCGATTCATAGGCATCGGGCTCGAGCTCGGCGAAAGCCAGCGTCTGCATCTCGGTCATGAATTCGTACATGCCGATCCGCTCGGCGAGCGGCGCGTAGATATCCATCGTCTCGCGGGCGATCCGGCGGCGCTTCTCCGCATCCTTGAGATGATGGAGCGTGCGCATGTTGTGGAGCCGGTCGGCGAGCTTGACCAGCAGGACGCGGATGTCGTCCGACATGGCCAGCAGGAACTTCCTGAGATTCTCGGCGGCGCGCTGATTCTCGCTTTGCGCCTCGATCTTGGAGAGCTTGGTGACGCCGTCGACGAGCCGGGCGACGTTCTTGCCGAACAGCTTCTTGATCTCGGCGGGCGTCGCGAGCGTGTCCTCGATCGTGTCGTGGAGGATGGCGGTGACGATCGTCTCGTCGTCCAGGCGCAGGTCGGTGAGGATGCCGGCGACCTCGATCGGATGGCTGTAATAGGGGTCGCCCGAGGCCCGCGTCTGCGAGCCGTGCGCCTTCATCGAGAAGACGTAGGCGCGGTTGAGCAGCGCCTCGTCGGCGTCGGGATCGTAGCCCCGGACCTTCTCGACCAGTTCATATTGCCTGAGCACCGGGCCAAAATGGGGCGGGGGGACCTCGGGGGCAACGGAAAAGTGCGACGGCATCGCCGAGTGTGCCGAAGAGTCGGCACGCAGCGGTCGTCATCCCGGACTTGATCCGGGATCCATGAACACGGATTGCGCCAACCTGGCGCCGCCTGCGTTCATGGGTCCTGACTTTCGTCAGGATGACGCAGCGAACCTGCGGGCGCCGGTCGAAAAACCGATTGCAGATGACAACCTTTGAAATTGGATTAGTCTGAGCGGCCATGATCCGGCCCGATCATCGCAAGGCGATCCTGGTGGAATGCGCGCTGCCCGGCGCGCTCGCTGCGGTCGGCGAGCGCTGGTCGTTCCTGATCCTGCGCGGCGCGTTCAACGGCCTCGCCCATTTCGAGGAATTCCAGTCGACGCTGGGAATAGCCCGCAACATCCTGTCGAACCGGCTCGCGCGCCTGGTCGAGCACGACATCCTCGCGCGCGAGCCCGATCCCGCCGACCGCCGCAAGATCGCCTATCGGCTGACCGAGAAGGGACGGGCGCTGCTGCCCGTGCTGATCGCGCTCCGGCAATGGGGCGAGCGGTGGATATCGGGGGTGCCCAGCAACCCGGTGCTGGTCGATCGTCACAGCCGCCGGCCGGTCGCGACGATGGCGGTGCGCGCCGCGGACGGCCGCCCGCTCGCGCTCAACGAGCTCGAATGGATCGACCGCGCGGAATTACCCTCGCACGACGGCTAGGAATAAGGTGAGGTGGCGGCCGGCAAGCCGGCCGCCAAAGGGAAAAGGCTCAGGAGCTCGCCGGAAGGTCGTCGCCGCCGCCGGAAATCGCCGCAATGCCGATCAGGACGATCAGGACCACGCCGAGAATGACCGCGGTCGAGCCGCCGCCATGATTGCCCTCTTCATCCTGCAGATAGCTGACGCCGGCCGCAGGCGCCGCGGCGCGCGCGACGCTCAGTGCCGCCGCCGCATTGGCCGCCACCGGCGCAATCGCCAGGCTCGCCGCCGCCAGCATCATTGTTGCTCTTCTACCCTTCACATCTGCCTCCCTTGCAGGCAAGCGCCATCGCGCCGCTGGACCTCCTAACACGCAAAAGCCGATCTCAGTCAAGCGGGCTCTTGTCGCGACGAAGGTGAAATAAAGCCGGTGTGGCCAAAAGGTCAGCCTTCGTAGTCGGCCCCGGCATTGTTGTTGCGCTGCGGAGCGGCGGCGGTCAGGCGCAGCGCCTCGGCCGAGGCGCTCAGCGAGCCGACCTCGTCGGCGACGTCGTCCTCGTCGACCTGGACCCGCTGCAGGCTGGAGATCAGGGATTCCTCGAGCTCGCGCGGCTTGACCGTCGTTTCCGCGACCTCGCGCAGCGCGACGACCGGATTCTTGTCGCGGTCGCGGTCGATGGTGAGTTCGGCCCCGCCCGAAATCTGCCGGGCCCGCTGCGCGGACAGCAGCACGAGGTCGAATCGGTTGGGGACTTTGTCGACGCAGTCTTCGACGGTTACGCGCGCCATGCGGCAGCTCCACTTGAATAGACGGGTCCGGGAAAGGGCGGGGACGTAGGTTCATCCCCGCGAAAAGTCAACGATTCGCGGCAGGCGGGCGCCTAGACCCGCATCGGCATCAGCACGTAGAGCGCCGGCGCCTTGTCGTTCTCGCGGAGCAGGGTCGGAGCGGCGGCGTCGGCGAGATGAACCTCCATTATGTCGCCTTCGATCTGGCCCAATATGTCGAGCAGATAGCGGGCGTTGAAGCCGATCTCGAGCCCGTCGGCGCCATATTCGGCGGAGACCTCCTCCGACGCGGTGCCGTTCTCGGGCGAGGTCACCGAGAGCGTGACGCGGTCGCGGTCGAGCGCCAGCTTGACCGCGCGGGTGCGCTCGCTGGCGATCGTCGAGACGCGGTCGACGCCTTCCTCGAGGCTGCGCGGATCGAGCTTCAGGAGCTTGTCGTTGGCGGTCGGGATCACCCGGCTGTAATCGGGGAAGGTGCCGTCGATCAGCTTCGAGGTCAGCACCGCATTGCCGAGCCCGAAGCGGATCTTCGATTCGGACAGCGACAGCTGGACGGTGCCGTCGAGCTCGTCGAGCAGCTTGCGCAATTCGGCGACGCATTTGCGCGGGATGATGACGCCGGGCATGCCCTGGGCGCCGTCGGGGCGCGGCACCGTCACCCGGGCGAGACGGTGGCCGTCGGTGGCGGCCGCCTTCAGGACCGGCTGCGCCTCGTCGGAGACGTGGAGGTAGATGCCGTTGAGATAATAGCGCGTCTCTTCGGTCGAGATCGCGAAGCGGGTCTTGTCGATGATCTGCCGCAGCGTCGCCGCGGGCAGCTCGAACCGGGTCGGCAATTCGCCTTCCGCGATGACCGGAAAATCGTCGCGCGGCAGCGTCGAGAGCGTGAAGCGGGCGCGGCCGGCATTGACCTGCATCCGCCCCTCGGCGGCGATCAGCTCGACCTGGCTGCCTTCGGGGAGCTTGCGGACGATGTCGAACAGGGTGTGGGCGGGGACGGTGGTGGCGCCGGGCTCGGTGACGTCGGCCTCGACCGTCTCGTTGATCTGCAGGTCGAGATCGGTGGCCATCAGCCTGATGCCGCCCTCTTCCTCGCCCTCGATGAGCACGTTCGATAGGATCGGAATCGTGTTCCTGCGCTCCACCACCGAGTGGACGTGGCCGAGACCCTTGAGGAGCGTGGCCCGTTCGATCGTCGCCTTCATCGATAACCCCTGCTGCACCGCATTTTCTGGTTGGATGAAGGGTTATAGCGGCCGCTCAGCGGGCCGCCAGAGGCTAAGCGAAGAAAAAGGGCCGGGAGCATTGCCGCCCCCGGCCCTTTCCCACATCGATCAGGCGCCGCTCAGAAGCGGAAGCCGAGGCCGAGCAGGCCCTGGTTGCGCGAAAGATCGGATTCGTAGTTCGAATAGCGATATTCGGCGCGGATCGAGAAGTTCCGACCCACCAGGAATTCGGCGCCGGCGCCGACGCGGATGCCGTGGAAATTGACGCCGGTGCCGCCGAAGCTGGCGCGGGCGTTGGTGTAGCCGGCCTTCACGTAGAGCAGCACGTTGTCGTTGACGACGCCGCCGACGCGGCCGCCCGCATAAAGGTCGCGGCCGGCCTCGACGCCGGCATCCTCGATCGTCGATTCGGTCGCCTCGAGCTCGATGCCGAACACGGCGCCGCCGCTGCGGAAGTCGTAGCCGCCGGCAACGCCGAAGGCGACGCCGGACTCGCTGTCGCCGCCGCCGCTGATCGAATCGAAGCCGCCAATCGCCTCGATATGGCCGCCCTGGAAGGCGGGCCGGGCATCCTGCGCGAACGCGGGCGCGGCCGAAACGGCGGCGATGAAGGCCGCCGCATAACTCATACGCATTAGGTATCTCCTTGAATCTTCGCTCAGAACAGAGCGTGTGGCCAACCTAGGACGGCCTTTGCTGCGGCGCAACATGGGAGGGCCGCAATTGCCGCGCAGTGTTACATTACTACCACAGTGGTCGACATTGATTGTGGTTGCCATCGCCGGGCGAGGGAGGCGATGTGCGGTCATGGCGCGAATGGCGATCCTGCTCGTTTTCGGCCTCGGCGCGGCGACCGCGGCGCTGGGGCAGCCGCAGCCGCTGGGCATTTTCGGCAGCTGGGGCGCGTTCGCGGGCGATGGCCGCTGCTATGCGATCGCGCAGCCGGCCGCGTCGGCCGAGGCAGCGCAGCCCTTCGCCTCGGTCGGCTACTGGCCGGCGCGGCATTCGGGCGGCCAGCTCCACCTCCGCCTCAGCCGCGCGAAGCGGCCGGGATCGGCGGTGCTGCTGCGGGTCGACGGACGCAGCTTCCAGCTGCTCGGCGGCGGCCGCGACGCCTGGGCCGCGGACGCGCGCGCCGACCAGGAGATCCAGGCGGCGATGCGCACCGGCATCGACATGGTCGTCGAGACCCGTTCGACCGAGGGGCTGCCGGTCCGCGACCAATATCCGCTGCGCGGCGCGGCGACGGCGATGGACGCCGCCGCCATCGCCTGCATCCGCCGCCGCTAGCAAAACCGGGCGGCAAACCCTACATCGCCCGCTCATGACAGCGCCCATGCCGATTCCCGGTCTGATCGATCCGGTCCCCGTGCCGCGCCCGACGGCGGCGGCCGCGGGCGCGCGCATCAACCTGATCGGCCTGTCGAAGGCCGGGCTCCGCGACGCGCTGGCCGCGGCCGGCCTCGACGAGGGCCAGGCCAAATTGCGCGCGAAGCAGCTCTGGCACCAGATCTACAATCGCGGCGCCACGGACTTCGGGGCGATGAGCGACATCGCCAAGCCGCAGCGCGCCTGGCTCGCCGAGCGTTTCGTCGTCGCCCGTCCGGAGGTGGTGGTCGAGCAGGTCTCGACCGACGGCACCCGCAAATGGCTGCTCAGGACCCATGACGGCCACGATTTCGAGATGGTGTTCATCCCCGACGCCGATCGCGGCACGCTCTGCGTCTCGAGCCAGGTCGGCTGCACGCTCAATTGCCGCTTCTGCCACACCGGGACGATGCGGCTGGTCCGCAATCTCGAGGCCGGCGAGATCGTCGGCCAGGTGATGCTCGCCCGCGACGCGCTCGGCGAATGGCCGTCTTTGCCCGAGGGCCGGATGCTTTCCAACATCGTCATGATGGGGATGGGCGAGCCGCTCTACAATTTCGACAATGTCCGCGACGCGCTGAAGATCGTCATGGACGGCGACGGCCTCGGCCTGTCGCGGCGGCGGATCACCCTTTCCACCTCGGGGGTGGTGCCGATGATGGCGCGCGCCGGCGCGGAGATCGGCGTCAACCTCGCCGTCTCGCTGCACGCGGTGACCAAGGAGGTGCGCGACGAGATCGTCCCCCTGAACCGCAAATATGGGATCGACGAGCTGCTCGCCGCCTGCGCCGCCTATCCCGGCGCGAACAACGCCCGCCGGATCACCTTCGAGTATGTCATGCTCAAGGACAAGAACGACAGCGACGAGGATGCCCGCGAGCTGGTCCGCATGATCCGCAAGTACAAGCTTCCCGCCAAGGTCAATCTGATCCCGTTCAACCCGTGGCCGGGCGCTACCTATGAATGTTCCGATGCCGAGCGGGTGCGGCGCTTTTCCGAGATCGTGTTCGAGGCCGGGATCAGCGCGCCGATCCGCCGGCCGCGCGGCCGCGACATCATGGCCGCCTGCGGCCAGTTGAAGTCCGCCGCCGAAAGGAAGAGCCGCGCCGAGCTCGACCGCATCGCGGCCGAGAAGCAGGCGGCGCTTGCTTGACGCTTGACCTCGCGGCGGCGCGGGGGTTGAGTGGAGACAAAGGGAATCGTTATCAATGTGGCTGCTCAACAAAATGCTGCGCGCGCTCGTCAGGAAGGGCGAGCTCAAGGTCACCAACCATGACGGCAAGGAATATCGCTACGGGTCGCCCGACCCGCGATATCCGTCGATCGCCGCCAGGCTGACCGACCGGCGCGCCGCCTTCCATATCGCCAAGGATCCGAGAGTCGGCGCCGGCGAGGCCTATATGAACGGCTGGCTGGCGATCGATCCGCCCCACGACGTCCGCGATCTCGTCCTGTTCATCCGGCTCAACGCGCCGGCCGAAGATCGCGGCGCGCTCAAGCCCAATGGCCTAGTCCGCAAGGTGATCGACTTCGCCGCCGGCAAGGTCGACCAGATCAACTGGCGCAGCCGCTCGCGGCGCAACGCCGAACATACCTACAACCTCACCCGGCGCCTCTACGAGCTGTTCCTCGACGAGGACCGGCAATATACGATGGCCTATTATCGCGATCCGGCGAACAGCCTGGAACAGGCCCAGCTCGACAAGAAGGCGCACATCGCCGCCAAGCTCTACCTGAAGCCGGGGATGAAGGTGCTCGACATCGGCTGCGGCTGGGGCGGGCTCGCCTTGTACCTGCACCGCCATCACGACGTCGACGTGCTCGGCGTGGCGCTGGCGCCGGACCAGATCGAATTCTCCAACGAGCGCGCCGCCGAGCTGGGCGTGTCCGACCGGGTGAAGTTCGAGCTGAAGGATTATCGCGACGTCGAGGGCCAGTTCGACCGGATCACCAGCGTCGGCCTGATCGAGCATCTCGGCACGCCGCACTATCCGGGCTTCTTCGCCCACACCCACCGCCTGCTCAAGGACGACGGGGTGATGTTCTCGCATTGCTGCGGCCGGATGGGCGAGCCCGGCGTCACCGACAAGTGGACCCGCAAATATATCTTCCCGGGCGGCTATATCCCGGCCCTCAGCGAGCTGGTCAGCGAGGCGGAGAAGAACCGGCTGATCGTCACCGACGTCGAGGCGATGCGCTACCATTACGCCCTCACGCTCGAGGAATGGTACAATAGGACGATGATCCACCAGGAGGAGATCACCGCGCTCTACGACGAGCGTTTCTTCCGGATGTGGCAATTCTATCTGGCCGGCGCCGAGGCCGCCTTCCGCCACGGCGGGCTGGTCAACTGGCAGCTCCAATATGTGAAGCGGCGCGACGCGATCCCGATGACCTGGGACTATATGTTCGAGGAGGAGCAGAGGCTGCGGGCGCTCGAAGAGCCGCCCGAATGGCACCTCAGCCGGGCGGCCGAATAGGAGCTTAGCCCCCTCTCCCCATTGGGGAGAGGGTTGGGGGAGAGGGGCACGGTCTCTGAGAATATTCCCGAACGCCGGACCCCTCTCCCTACCCTCTCCCCAATGGGGAGAGGGAAAGGCTAGTCCCGGCTTGAGACCGGCCGGATTGGAGCGGGGGCGCGGGCACGCTATGGCTCGGCCATGAGCCTGGCATCCGGACCGGCCGACGCGCCCCTTCACCCGCTGCAATGGTGGGAGAAGCGCTGGACCGTCGCCGCATTGATGGCGCTGTCGGTGGTGCCATTGCTGTGGCCCGACGTGCCGCCCCTGCTCGACCTGCCCGGCCATATGGGGCGCTACCGGGTCCAGCTCGATCTCGCGACCTCGCCCGACCTCCAGCAATATTACGGCTTCCGCTGGCAGCTGATCGGCAATCTCGGCGTCGACCTGCTCGTCCAGCTGCTCGCGCCTTTGATCGGGCTCGAGCCGGCGGTGAAGCTGATCGTCTGCGCGATCCCGGCGCTGACCGTCGGCGGCATGCTCTGGGTCGCGCGCGAGGTGCACGGCCGGATCCCGCCGACCGCCCTGTTCGCGGTCCCGTTCGCCTACAATTTCCCGTTCCTGTTCGGCTTCGTCAACTTCGCCTTGTCGATGGCGCTCGCCTTCATGGCCTTCGCCTTGTGGCTGCGGCTGGCGCGGCTCGGCAGGTTGCGGCTGCGCGCCGCGATCTTCGTGCCGATCTCCGTCATTCTCTGGGTGGTCCACGCCTTCGGCTGGGGCGTGCTCGGCGTGCTCGCTTTCTCGGCCGAGCTCGTCCGCCAGCACGACAAGGGTCAAAATATCCTGCTCGCGGCCATGCGCGCGGGCGTCCACTGCCTGTCGCTGGCGCCGCCGGTCGCGCTGATCCTGCTCTGGCGCAGCGAGGCGGCCGGGATCACCACCGACTGGTTCAACTGGGGCGCCAAGGGCGAATGGCTGCGCATGGCGCTGCGCGACCGCTGGGCCCTGTTCGACCTGCTCTCGCTCGGCCTCGTCACCGCGCTGATCGGCTGGACCCTGGTCAGCCGCAAGCTGACCTTCTCGCGCAACCTCGCCGCCTCGGCCCTGTTCCTGACGCTCGTCTTCGTGCTGCTGCCGCGGATCGTGTTCGGCTCGGCTTATGCCGACATGCGCCTCGCCCCCTATCTCTTCGTCATCGCGGCGATCGCGATTCGCTATCCGGAGAGCAGCGGGCTCGCCTTCGCGCGCATGCTGGCGCTCGCCGGCATCGCCTTCACCCTGGTGCGGACCGGCGCGACGACGGCCAGCGCGTGGCTCTACGACCGGGCCTATGATCGCGAGCTCGCCGCCTTGGCCCACGTCCCGCACGGCGCGCGGATGGTGAGCTTCGTCGGGCGGCCGTGCATCGAGCATTGGGCGATGACCCGGCTCCTGCATCTCCCCGGCATGGCGATCGTCCGCAACCATGCTTTTTCGAACGACCAGTGGACGATGGCCGGCGCGCAGCTGCTCCAGGTCCGCTACCGGCCCGGCTGGCCGTTCGTGCGCGACGCCACCCAGATCGTCACCCAGCGGCGCTGCCCGCACGAATATTGGCGCAGCCTCGACCTCGCGCTGGCGATCCTGCCGCGCGAGGCGTTCGACTATGTCTGGCTGATCGATCCGCCGGCCCACGACGCCAAGCTCACCCGGGGCCTAAGCCCGGTCTGGCGCAGCGGGACGAGCGTGCTCTACCGGGTCGAGAGCAATGCGAAGATCGAGACGCCGGCCGGCATCGGCACCCTGCCGACCAGGTGACGCTCGAGCCCGAAGATCTTCTCGAAGACCGCGTTCAACGGCCGCGGCGGCAGCTTGTCGTCGCTCGACGACTTGCCGAGCGCCTTGCCGAGGATTCGGACCGCGGCGGCGATCGGGAAGAGCAGGCTGTTGAAGAAGCCGATCTTGTCGACCCTGAGGCCGGCCGCCTCGGCATCGCGCCTTAGCCCCCGCTTCGAATAGCGCAGCTTGTGATGGTGCGCGCGGTCGTGGGCGCTCCACATCCACCGATAGGCGGGCACGGTGACCAGGATCTTGCCGCCGGGGGCAAGCTTGGCGGCGATGCTCCTAAGGGATTCGGGGCGGGCGTCGACATGTTCGAGCACGTCGAGCAGCGCGATCAGATGGTAGGTCTTGTCCGGCACGCCGGGCAGCCCGGGCAGCGGCGCGTCGCCGATCTCGCGGCCGAGCCGGGCGCCGGCCAGCGCGCGGGCCTCGGCGTCGACCTCGAGCGCGTCGAGCCGGCCGAAGGCGCCCAGCATCTCGAAATTATGGCCGGTGCCGCAGCCGATCTCGAGAATCCGGGCATCTTCGGGCAGGTCCGCCTCGCGGCGGATGAGGTCGGCGAGGATTCTCCTGCGGGCGACATACCACCAATGGACCTGGTCGTGCTCGGCCATGCGGTCGAATACGGCGCGGTCCATCAGGACGCTTCCCCTTCCTCGTCGAAGCCGATCTTGCGGCGGACCACGTAGAGCGGCCGGCGCTTGGTCTCGATCAGGATTCGGCCGACATATTCGCCGAGCACGCCCAACGAGATGAGCTGGACCGAGCCGAAGAAGAGGATCGCGACGATCAGCGAGGGATAGCCGGCGACGTCGCTCCCCCACAGGATCGTCTTGGCGATGACATAGACCGCATAGAGCAGGGTGAAGAAGGCGATGACGACGCCGATATAGGACCAGATCCTCAAGGGCATGGTCGAGGCCGAGGTGATCCCGTCGAGCGCCAGCGTCCACAATTTCCAGTAGCGGAACTTGGTGCGGCCGACCGCGCGCGGGGCGCGCTCATATTCGACCGCGGCCTGGCGGAAGCCCGACCAGGCGAACAGGCCCTTCATGAAGCGGTTGCGCTCGGGCATCGTCTTGATGATCTCGACGACGGAGCGGTCGAGCAGCCGGAAATCGCCGGCATGTTCGGGGATCTTGTCCGACGAGAGGTAATTGTGGGCGCGGTAATAGAGGTCCGCGGTCAGCCTCTTGGGCAGGGAATCGCTCTGCCGGTTGGTGCGCACGCCGTAGACGACCTCATAGCCGTCGCGCCATTTGGCGAGCATCGCGCCGATCAGCTCGGGCGGGTCCTGCAGGTCGACGTCGATCGGGATCACGGCCTCGCCGCCGGCAAAATCGAGGCCGGCGGTCAGCGCCGCCTCCTTGCCGAAATTGCGCGACAGCGAAACCGCCCGGACTCGGGGGTCGGCGTCGTGCGCGGCGAGGATCGCCGCCATCGTCCCGTCCTCGCTGCCGTCGTCGACGAACAATATCTCCCAGGCGCCGTCGGCGAACAGGCCGTCGAGGATCGGCGCGACCCGGGCGATGAAGGGCTGAATCGCCTCCTCCTCGTCCTTGACCGGGGCGATCAGGGTCAGGACCGGCCGCC
The DNA here is from genome assembly GCA_035941735.1 of Allosphingosinicella sp. Taxonomy (GTDB): domain Bacteria; phylum Pseudomonadota; class Alphaproteobacteria; order Sphingomonadales; family Sphingomonadaceae; genus Allosphingosinicella. Next base: position 284,925 of record DASZDS010000004.1, on the reverse strand, counting down.
TCATGCTCATGCGAACACCCAGCGGCGGTTGAGCGCGAAGATGATCAGGGGCGTCACCGCCAGCACCAAAGGATAAGGCGCCCAGAGCGGCAGGGCGAAACGGACGACGAGCAGCCACACCCAGAGCTGGTTGAGCGCGAAGCTGACCAGCGACACCGCGACGAAGCGGCTCCCGGTGCGGGCGAGATTGTCGCGCCGGCCGTGGCCGCGAAAGCTCCAGCGGCTGTGGACGACATAGCCGACCAGCACCGCCGCGGCGAAACCGACCGTCCAGGCGAGATTGGGGGCCATGCCGCCCGCCGCCAGCACCCAATAGACGCCGATATTGACGATGCTGGCGAGCCCGCCGGTCAGCGCATAGCGGACGAGCTGACCTGCTATCTCCTGATGCTCGCCGACCAGCCTCATTGCCCTCACGATGCGCCCCGCTTGCCCTTTGGCAAGGAGCGACTAATGCGCGAGGCCAGACTTGGAAAGAAAAGAAACGCTTATGCCGCCCGGCGCGGGGGAGCCTTTTGCATTTCTGGACCGGCGCTGGCGCTGGTTCCTGCTGCTCGCCTGGCTGGTCGTCGCCGGCTTCATGCTCTGGCAGCGCTGGCCCCTGATCCGCATCTTCGCGCTCAGCGACACCGACGACAATATGCGGATCATGCAGGTCCGCGCGCTGCTCGCCGGCCAGAACTGGTACGATCTCTCGCAACACCGCCTCGCCGGCTCGAACATCCACTGGTCGCGGCTCGTCGACCTGCCGATCGCCGCGTTGAAGCTCCTCTTCACGCCCCTGTTCGGCGGCCGCACCGCCGAGCAGATCGCGGTCGCGGCGGCGCCGCTCATCCCGATGCTGGCGGCGATCGCGGCGATCACGGTGACGGTGCGGCGGCTGGTTTCGGGATTTGCCTATCCGCTCGCCATCGCCCTGCTCGCCTGCGCCGGCTCGGCCGACGGCATGTGGCAGCCGCTCAGGATCGACCATCATGGCTGGCAGCTCGCCCTGCTCGCCTGGACGATGGCCTCGCTGACCGACCCCAGGCGCGCGCGCGGCGGCATCACCCTCGGCCTCGCCACCGCCTTGTCGTTCGCGATCGGCCTCGAAATGCTTCCCTATCTGGCGGTCGCGGGGGCGCTCACCGTGCTGATGTGGGTGCGGGACGCTGGCGAGGCGCGGCGGCTCGCGGCCTATGGCGCCAGCCTCGGCGGCGGCTGCGCCTTTGCCTTTCTCGTCTTCACCTCGCAGGCGAACATGGCGCCGCTCTGCGACGCGCTGACCCCGGTCTGGCTGTCGGCGATGCTGGGCGCCGGCGCCGCGGCGGTCGCGCTGGCCTATGCGACTCCGGCAAGGCCGCTGGCGCGGCTCGGCCTCGCCGCCCTCGCCGGCGCGATCCTTGCCGCCGCCTTCGCCTCGGGAGCGCCGCAATGCCTCGGCCGGCTCGAGCAGAGCTCGCCCGAGCTCGAGCGCCTCTGGCTCTCGAGGGTGCGCGAGGCGATGCCGATCTGGCGGCACGGCTTCGACGTCACGGTCCAGACGGTGACGCTGCCGATCGCCGGCCTGATCGGCTATGCGCTGATGCTCTGGCTGAACCGGCGCGATCCCGGCCGGCTGATTCCCTGGGGCGCGGCGGGGCTGCTCGCCGCGCTCGCCGCCGCTTTGTTGTGCTGGCAGACGCGGGCCGGCCCCGCCGCCCAGCTGCTGTCGATCCCCGGCGCGACCGCGCTCGCCTGGACGGTGATCGCCTGGCTGATGGACCGGAGCTCGATGCTCGTGCGCGTGTTCGGCGTGGTCGCCGCCTTCCTCATCATCTCGGGCACCGCCAGCTTCCAGCTGACCCGCTGGTTCGACGCGCCGGTGAGCCAGGGGCGCCGGGCGATCAGCCGCGCCAACAACAGCTGCCCGACGCTGCGCGCGCTCGGCCCGGTCAACCGCCAGCCGGCCGGCACGGTGCTGACCCACGTCGATCTGGGTCCGCGGCTGATCACCGTCACCCATCACGACGCGATCACCGGCCCCTATCATCGCAACGCCAGGCAGATCATCGACGTGATGCGCGCCTGGCGCGGCGACGAGGCCAATATGCGCGCGACCGTGGCGCGCTACCATGTCGACTATCTGCTGATCTGCCCGAACCTGTCGGAATCGACGCTCTACATGGCGGAGGCGCCGAACGGCTTCTACGGCCAGCTGATGCGCGGCAAGACGCCCGGCTGGCTGCGGCCGATCCGGCTTCCCGCGGGCTCGCCCTACCGGATGTGGCGGGTGGTCAAGTGAAGGTGCGCTTCAATCCGTCGATCACGAACTGAGCGGCGAGCGCGGCGAGGATGACCCCGAGCAGGCGGGTCAGCATCGCCTCCATCCGATGACCAAGGAGCCGCATCAGCGGGCCGGCCAGCAGCAGGCAGAGCAAGGTCAGGACCAGGGTCGCGGCCAGCGCGCCGAGCACGACCAGCGAGGCGACCAGGCCCTCGCTGCGCGCCATCAGGAGCATGATCGAGGCGATCGAGCCCGGGCCGGCGATCATCGGGATCGCCATCGGGAAGACCGAGATGTCGTCGGCCTCGCGGGCGCTGACCTCCTCGGCGCGGTGCTCGCGGCGCTCGGTCCTCTTCTCGAACACCATGTCGATCGCGATCAGGAAGAGGAGGATGCCGCCGGCGATCCGGAATGCGCTCAGCGAGACGCCGAGCGCGGCCAGCAAATCCTGCCCGAGCAGCCCGAAGAACAACAGGATGCCCGCCGCGATGCCGACCGAGCGCAGCGCCATGGCGCGGCGGTGCTCCGGCGTCGTGCGGCTGGTCAGGCTGGCGAAGATCGGCGCGCAGCCCGGCGGGTCGATCACCACCAGGAAGGTGACGAAGGCGGAGACGAACAATTCGATCATCGCGCGATCCGGGCCCGCGCGGCCGCGAGCGTGTTGGCGAGCAGCATGGCGATCGTCATCGGGCCGACCCCGCCGGGGACCGGAGTGATCGCCGCGGCGACTTCGCTGGCGCTGGCGAAATCGACGTCGCCGCGCAACTTGCCGTCCTCCCGGTTCATGCCGACGTCGATCACGGTCGCGCCGGGCTTCAGCCAGCCGCCCCTGATCAGCCCCGCCTGGCCGGCGGCGGCGACGACGATGTCGCCGCGACCGACCACGGCGGCGAGGTCGCGGGTGCGGCTGTGCGCGACGGTGACGGTGCAATTCTCCCGCAGCAGGAGCTGCGCCATCGGCTTGCCGACGATGTTGGAGCGGCCGACGACCACCGCCTCGAGGCCCGAGAGATCGCCGAGCCGGTCCTTCAGGAGCAGCAGGCAGCCCAAGGGCGTGCACGGGACGAGGCCCTCCTCGCCAAGCGCGAGCCGGCCGGCATTGAGCGGCGTGAAGCCGTCCACGTCCCGGGCCGGGTCGATCGCCGCGACCACCTTGCCCGCGTCGATCTGCGGCGGCAGCGGCAGCTGGACGAGGATGCCGTCGACGCGCTCGTCGCCGTTCAGCCGCGCGACCAGAGCGAGCAGCTCGGCCTCGGAGGTCGCCGCGGCAAGCCGGTGCTCGAAGCTCGCCATCCCCGCCGCCAGCACCGCCTTGCCCTTGGCGCGGACATAGATCTGGCTCGCCGGATCCTCGCCGACCAGGACGACGGCGAGGCCGGGCGCGCGGCCCTGCTCGGCGGCGAACGCGGCAACCTCCCCGGCGATCCGCGCGCGCACCCTTTCGGCGAAGCCCTTACCGTCGATCAGCGCGGGGCCCATCAGTAGCCGGATAGGACGAGGTCGCGGGCGACGCCCAGCAGCAGCTCCTGCAACACCCAGATGATCAGCAGGATCACGATCGGCGAAAAATCGAGGCCGCCGAAGTCGGGCAGGATCCGGCGTACCGGCCGGTAGAGCGGCGCCGTGATCCGGTTGAGCGCGTCGAGGAACCGCCGCACGAACTCGTTGTGGGTGTTGATGACGTTGAAGACGACCAGCCAGCTCAGGATGGCCTGGGCGATGATGAGGATGCTGAGCGCCCACAGCAGCAGGTAGGCGACGTTGATGAGGGCAAGCAGCATGGGGCGCTCCCTAGCGGCGCGCGGCCGAGGGGGCAATGGAGCGCCCGGCCGTCGCCGTTTCCGGCGTCGCCAGATGCGCGTCGAGCGCCTCCTGCGCGATGCTGTGGTTGGTCGACGCCCAGTCGCGTAGCAAATCGTGGAACAAGGCCTCGGCGATGCCCTGGGTGCCGAGCATGGCCCCGCCCCGGATGCTGAGATGGCCCGTCTCGGCCCGGCTGACCGCGACCAGATCGTAATCGTTGTTGCGGGCGTTCAGCCACTCCCAGGGCGGGTTGACGACGTCGTCATAGGTGCTGACGAACACGACATAGGTGCAGTTGCGGCCGCCGGTGCAGCCGCCGAAGGCGACCGCCGTCGCGATCTCGTCGATCGTCGCGACGAAGTTCGGCACGCCGCCCGAGCTGGTCTCCAGCGGCCCGGGCCGGTAGCCCCAGCGCTCGACCAGCGCCCGGACCGCCGCCGGATCGCCGGCGGTGACTTGCGCCGCCGCGGCGGGGGCGGGGGCGGGGGCGGCGGCGGCGAGCGCCAGGGTGGCGAGCATGAACTTGTTCATCGCGCCAGCTTAGGGTCCGTGCCCGATCCCCGCAACGCCTCAGGGCGCGAATCGCGGCGGCTCGGCTTCGGCGAGGATGATCGAGAACCATTGCCGCTCGTCGATCCACTCGCGGACCACGCCCCAGCCGGCGGCGCGGAGCAGCAGCCGGCTGTCGCGATGGCCATATTTGTGGCTGTTCTCGGTGTGGATGCTTTCCCCCGCCTTGAACGCGAAGCTCCGGCCGGCGATCGTGAAGGCGACGTCGCGCCGCGCCTCGAGATGCATTTCGATCCGGCTCTTCGCGTCGTCCCAGATCGCGCGGTGGCGGAACGCCTCGATCGGGATCGTCCCTTCGAGCTCGGCATTGATGCGGTGGAGCAGGTTGAGGTTGAACGAAGCGGTGACGCCCGCTTCGTCGTCATAGGCGGCGAGCAGCACGTCGACGTCCTTGATCCGGTCCATGCCGATCAGCAGGCGCGCGCCGTCGCCGAGCGTGTCCTTCATCGCCCTGAGCAGATCGACGGCGCTGCGCGGAACGAAATTGCCGATCGTCGAGCCGGGGAAGAAACCGAGCTTCGGGGCCGCGGCGATCTCGTCCGGCAGTTCGAGCCGGCGCATGAAGTCCGCCTCGACCGGATGGATCGGAAGGCCGGGAAACTCCGCCCGCAGCGCGTCGGCGGAATCGCGCAGGAAATCGCCGCTGATGTCGATCGGCACGTAGGCGGCGGGCTCGACCGCGCGCAGCAGGATCGGCGTCTTGGTCGACGAGCCCGAACCGAACTCGACGACCGCCGCGCCCGGCGCGAACATCGCCGCGAAGTCGCCGCTGTGCCGCTCGAGCATCGCCGTCTCGGTCCGGGTCGGATAATATTCGGGAAGCCGGGTGATCTCCTCGAACAGCTCGGAGCCGCGCCGGTCGTAGAGCCAGCGCGCCGGCACCGCCGGAATCGGCGCCGCCAGGCCGGCGAGCACGTCGGCGCGAAACGCGGGATCAGCTGTCACGCGCCAGCCGAAGCCCGGAGAACATCCAGCGCTGATGCGGATAGTAGAAGTTGCGGTAGGAAGCGCGGACATGGCCGCGCGGAGTCGCGCAGCAGCCGCCGCGCAGCACCATCTGCCCGCACATGAACTTGCCGTTATACTCGCCGACGGCGCCGGCCGCGGGGGCGAAGCCCGGATAGGGAAGATAGGCGCTGCCGGTCCATTCCCAGACGTTGCCGAACAGCCCGCCGTCGCCGGGCGACGGCCGCGCCGGACCGGCGGCGTCGAGCTGGTTGCCGGCGAGCGGATCGTGAGACGCGGCGGCGACCTCCCATTCGGCCTCGGTCGGCAGCCGCGCGCCGGCCCAGCGCGCATAAGCGTCGGCCTCGTAATAGGAGATGTGGCAAACCGGCTCGGCAAGATCGAGCGGCTTGAGGCCGTCGAGGCCGAAACGCGCCTCGGCGCCGACCCAGTAGAGCGGCGCCGCGATCCGCTCCGCCTGGACCCAGGCCCAGCCGTCGGCGAGCCAGAGCAGTGGGTTGGAATAGCCGCCGTCGGCCATGAAGCCGAGCCATTCGGCATTCGAGACGGGCCGGTCGGCGAGCCGGTGCGGATGCAGGAAGACCTTGTGGCGCGGCCGTTCGTTGTCGAAGGCGAAGGCATCATCCCCATGCCCGATCTCGGCGAGGCCGCGAGCGCCCTCGACCCAGGCAAGAGGCGCGGCCAGCGCGGCGGGAGACGGCGCCGGCCCCTCCCAGGCAGCGGGGCGCAGCGGATTCTCGGCGAAGGTGGCGAGCAGATCCATCAGCATCAGCTCCTGATGCTGCTGCTCATGATGGAGGCCGAGCTCGACGAGCTCCGCCGGCAGCTCGCCGATCGCGTCGAGCAGGGCCGCGTCGACCGCCGCGCGATAGGCGCGCACTTCGTCCAGCGAGGGCCGGCTCAGCATGCCCCGGCGCGCGCGCGCGTGGCGCTCCCCCTCGCCTTCGTAATAGGAGTTGAAGAGATAGGCCCAGCGCTCGTCGTGGAGGCGGTAGCCGGGGACGTGGTCGCGCAGCAGGAAGGTCTCGAAGAACCAGGTGGTGTGGGCGAGATGCCATTTCGCCGGCGAGGCGTCCGGCATCGGCTGGACGGTCGCGTCGGCGTCGGACAGCGGCGCGGCGAGGTCGAGGCTGAGGCGGCGCACCGCCGCGTAGCGCGCCGACCCGCGGTCCGCGTCAGCCGCCGCGAGTCGCTCCCGGCTGCCAGAGAACATCGCCGCCTTCCTTCCTCGCCGTCCAGCGCGCCATCACGAACAGATGATCGGACAGCCGGTTGATATAGGCGAGCGCCAGGGGGTTCAACGAAACCGACCTCGATGCCGCCACCGTCGAGCGTTCCGCGCGACGGATGATCGAACGCGCGAGATGAAGATAGGCTGCCGCCGCGTTGCCGCCGGGCAGGATGAAGCTCCTGAGCGGCTCCAGCTCCGCGTTCATCCCGTCGATCTCGCGCTCGAGCCGCGCGATTTGTTCGGCGGTAATGCGCAGCGCGCTGTCGCCCGGCGCGAAGTCTTCGCCGGGCGTGGCGAGGTCGGCGCCGAGATCGAACAATTCGTTCTGGACGCGGCCGAGCATCGCCTTCACTTCGCCGCCGGCGTGGAGCAGGGCCACGCCGATCGCGCTGTTTGCCTCGTCGACATCGCCGATCGCGGCGATGCGGGGATCGGCCTTGGCGACCCGCGAGCCGTCAACGAGGCCGGTTTCGCCGGCATCGCCGGTGCGGGTGTAGATCTTGTTGAGGCGGACCAAGAAGGCGCCCTCAGCCGCTGCTGACGGTCAGCAGCAGCAGCACGGCGATGAAGATCGCGACCGCCTGGAAGAGAATGCGCTTGCGCATCAGCTCCTGCGAGCGCTGGCCGGTAATGTCCTTTTGCTGCGCCATGCCGATCACGCCCTTGACGAGGACGAACAGCGTCGCCCCCGCGGCGAGAACCAATAGGACGATGAGAATCGGTTGCATCGCGGGCCTCTTACGCCTGCCTCAGCGAATATCCAGCGGGCAAATCGCCGCGACGCAGGCCCTCGATCAGGGCGGCCGGGTCGGTCCCCGCCTCGCGCAGGTCGGCGAGGGTCGGTGCCCGGTGGCGCTTGGCCAGGCGGTTGCCTTCGGCGTCGGTCAGCAGGTCGTGGTGCCGGTAATGCGGTGTCGGCAGGTCGAGCAGCGCCTGGAGCAGGCGGTGGATATCGGTCGCGGCGAACAGGTCGCGGCCGCGCACGACATCGGTCACGCCCTGGGCGGCGTCGTCGAGGGTGACGGCGAGATGGTAGCTGGCCGGCGCATCCTTGCGCGCGAGGACGACGTCGCCGAACCGTCCCGGCTCGGCCTGCACCTCGGTGTCGCCGTCATGCCAGTAGAGCGCGCCGGCCCGCTCGGCCGCCCTCTCGACGTCGAGACGCCAGGCATGGGGCCGCGACAGATCGGGCCCGGCCAGCCCCCGGCAGGTACCCGGATAGGCTGGCGCGCCGTCCGGCCCCTGCGGAGCGGCGGCGCTGGCGGCGATGTCGGCGCGGGTGCAGAAGCAGGGATAGACGAGGCCCGCTTGCTTCAGCCGGTCGAGCGCTTCGGCGTAGAGCGGCAGGCGCTCGGACTGGTAGATAAGCTCGCCGTCCCATTCGAGCCCGAGCCAGAGCAGGTCCGCGAAGATGCCGTCGACATATTCGGGCCGCGACCGGCCGGCATCGATGTCCTCGATCCTCAGGAGGAACGTGCCGTCGCGCTCGCGCGCATGATCGTGGGCGAGCAGCGCCGAATAAGCGTGGCCGAGATGCAACCGTCCGGTCGGACTTGGCGCGAAGCGGGTGACGGGATGCATAAGAAACTTGACCCGGACTCAGTGCTTATGGTGTCATGAGGCCGTCACGCAATCTGGCGACGGCGTGGCGGACCAGGAGAGGACGGCCGAAGCCCAGTCTCCCGCGTTCTGGGTGCGACAGGCTTCGTGGGGCGGCGTTTTTCGGACGATCTTCCGAGAAACGGGAGCTTTTCGGCCTTGTACCATCCCGACCTTCTCCGGCATCCCGAAGGCTGTCCCGCCCTCGTGCTCAACGCGGACTATACGCCGCTCAGCTATTACCCGCTGAGCCTGTGGCCGTGGCAGACCGCCGTCAAGGCGATCTTTCTGGAGCGGGTCGACATCGTCGCCGCCTATGAGCGCGAGGTGCACAGCCCGAGCCTGGCGATGAAGCTGCCGAGCGTGATCGCGCTCAGGCAATATGTCCGGCCGTCGCAATTCCCCGCCTTCACCCGGTTCAACCTGTTCCTGCGCGACCGCTTCTCCTGCCAATATTGCGGCGACCCGAGGGAGCTGACCTTCGACCATGTGCTGCCCCGCGCCCAGGGGGGCCGTACCACCTGGGAGAATGTCGCGACCGCCTGCGCGCCCTGCAACCTCAAGAAAGGCGGCCGCACCCCGCAGCAGGCGCGCATGCAGATCCGCCGCCGCCCGTTCCGGCCGACCAGCTGGCAGCTCCAGGAGCACGGCCGGAGCTTCCCGCCCAACTATCTCCACGAGAGCTGGCGCGACTATCTCTACTGGGACATCGAACTGGAGGCCTAGCTCCGCGCGTCGAGCCAGGCGCGGACCGCCGGCGCGACGCTCTCGTCGGCGAGCGCGAGCGCGAGGTTGGCGAGGACGAAGCCGGTCTTGTCGCCGCAATCGTGGCGGTCGCCCTCGAAGGTGAAAGCGTGGAAGGGCTGGCGGCCGATCAGGGCGGCGAGACCGTCGGTCAGCTGGATCTCGCCGCCGGCGCCCTCGCCGAGGCCGCCGAGCACGGCCATGAGCTCGGGCTGGAGGATGTAGCGGCCGACCACGGCGAGCGTCGAGGGCGCGTCTTCGGGGCCGGGCTTCTCGACCAGGCCCCTGATTTCGGTCAGCCGCCCGTCCCGCACGCCCGGGGTGATGATGCCGTAGCTCGCCGTCCGGTCGCGCGGCACCTCCTGGGCGCAGACGATGTTGCCGCCGGTCTTTTCATAGGCCGCGACCAGCTGGGCGAGGCAGCCGGGCCGGCCGACCATCAGATCGTCGGGGAGCAGCACCGCGAACGGCTCGTCGCCGACCAGCTCGCGCGCGCACCACACGGCGTGGCCCAATCCCAGCGGCTGCTGCTGGCGGACCGAGACGATCGCGCCGGGCGGCATGCGGGTCGAGGCGAGCGCATCGAGCGGCTTGGCCCGCGCCGTCATGGTCGCTTCGAGCTCGTGGGCGACGTCGAAATGATCCTCGAGCGCGCTCTTGCCGCGCCCGGTGACGAAGATCATCTGCTCGATCCCCGCCTCGATCGCTTCCTCGACCGCATATTGGATCAGGGGCCGGTCGAGAATCGTCAGCATCTCCTTGGGGATCGCCTTGGTCGCGGGAAGGAAACGGGTGCCGAGGCCGGCGACCGGGAAGACGGCCTTGCGGACGGGCTTCATCTATTCCGGCTCGTCGGCGCTGGCGTTGATGTCGTCCGGCACGTCGCCCGGCGGCAGGTCGAAGCGGTCGTCCTCGCGCACCTCGGAGCGGCGCAGCAGCTCGTCGACGCGGCCCGGGCGGGCGACCGGCGGCGGCTCCAGCAGCTCGTCGGTGGTCATCGCCCGGCTCGCCATGGCGGGCGCCGGCGGCATCTGCTGGCCCTGCGCCGGCGCCAGCGGCTCGCGCAGGCCGCAGCCGGCCAGCGCCAGCGCCGCGATCGGGAGGATCCGCTTCATTCCCTCATTCCCAGAATCTTCTTCGCCGCCTCGACCCGTTTCCTCACCAGAGCGGGCGCGGTGCCGCCGAGGCTCGTCCGGCTCTTAACCGAGGCGTCCAGCGAAAGCACATCGAAAACGCCGGGCTTGATCCGCTCGTCGACGCTCCTCAGCGCGTCATAGGGGAGCGCCCAGAGCGGCACCCCGGCCTCGTCGGCGAGCCGGACGGCGCGGCCGGTGACCTGATGGGCCTCGCGAAACGGCATCCCCGCCTCGCGCACCAGCCAGTCGGCGAGGTCGGTCGCGGTCGCGTGGCCGGCCTCGGCGGCGGCCCGCATCCGCTCCGTGTCGAAGGTGGAGGTTTCGACCATCCCGGCCATCGCCGCGATCGACAGGCCGAGCAGGTCGTGCGCCTCGAACACCGGTTCCTTGTCGTCCTGCATGTCCTTCGAATAAGCGAGCGGCAGCCCCTTCATCACCGCGACCAGCGCGACCATCGCCCCGGCGATACGGCCGGCATGGCCGCGCACCAGCTCGGCCGCGTCGGGATTGCGCTTCTGCGGCATGATCGACGAGCCGGTCGAGAAGGCGTCGGACAGGGCGACGAAGCCGAACATCGGGCTCGCCCAGAGCACGAACTCCTCGGCGAGGCGCGAGAGATGGAGCGCGCACTGGGCGGCGGCCATCAGATAGTCGAGCGCGAAATCGCGGTCGGACACCGAATCGAGCGAGTTGGCGGTCGGGCGGTCGAAGCCGAGCGCGAGCGCGGTCGCCTCGCGGTCGATCGGAAAGCCGGTCCCGGCCAGCGCCGCGGCGCCCAGCGGGCATTCGTTGAGGCGCGCGCGGGCGTCGGCGAAGCGCGAGCGGTCGCGGCGGAGCATCTCGTAATAGGCCATCAGATGGTGGCCGAGCGTCACCGGCTGCGCCGCCTGGAGATGGGTGAGGCCGGGCATCACGCTTTGGACATGCTCGCCGGCGCGCGCCACCAGGGCGCGCTGCAGCGCCTCCAGCGCCGCGTCGGCCTCGTCGATCGCGTCGCGCACCCAGAGCTTGAAGTCGGTCGCGACTTGGTCGTTGCGCGAGCGCGCGGTGTGCAGCCGCCCCGCCGCCGGCCCGATCAGCTCGGTGAGGCGGTGCTCGACATGCATGTGGATGTCCTCGAGCGCCGCGTCCTCGGGGACGCCGCCGCTTTCATATTCGTCCTCGATCCGGTCGAGCCCTTCCTCGATCGCGTCGGCATCCTCCTGGGCGACGATGCCCTGGGCGGCGAGCATCGCGATATGGACCCGGCTGGCGTTGATGTCCTGGCGCCAGAGCCGCTTGTCGAAGGCGATCGAGGCATTTATCTCGCGCATGAGCGCCGAGGGGCCCTCGGCGAACCGCCCGCCCCACATGGCGTTGGAGTCCTGATCCTTGCGGCCCGCGATCTTCCGTCTCCCCGGCCTGCTGCTCGCCCTCGCTTCTGCGGGATGCGATAGGCAAAAGGCGGTGGAGCCGCAAGCCGAGCGGGCCGCGGCGGCCCCGGTACCCGCTTATCCGACCGGGCGGCTCGACCGCTCGCACCAGGGAAATGCGGCCCCCGACCTCCTGTTCGAGGACGGCGAAGGCCGGCCGGTGCGCCTGTCGGCGTTCCGCGGCCGGCCCGTATTGGTCAATTTGTGGGCGACCTGGTGCGGGCCCTGCGTGGTCGAAATGCCCTCGCTCGACGCGCTCGCGGCGCGCGCCGGCCAGCAGCTCGAGATCGTCGCGATCAGCCAGGATCTCGGCGGCCGGCAGAAGGTCAGCGACTTCTTCGCCGCCCACCGCTTCCGGCGGCTCGAAGCCTATCTCGACCCCGAGATGCAGCTGATGCCCGCGCTCGGCATCGACACGCTGCCGACCACCATCCTCTACGACGCGCAAGGCCGCGAGGTCTGGCGGATGACCGGCATGGCCGAGTGGGGCGACGCACGCACCACCCGCCTGCTCAGGGAAGCCGGCTGAGCCATGATGTTCACCAAGCGCCTGCGCGCGGGCGTCCGCGAGGGCCGGATCACCTGCAGCGTCCGCATCTGGCAGAAGCCGCACGTCAAGGTAGGCGGCATCTATCCGATGGAAGACGGCCATATCGTCGTCGAATCGATCCAGCCGATCGCGCTCCAGGACATCACCGGCGAGCTGGCGCGGCGCTCGGGCTTCCTGGGCGTGGTCGACCTGCTCAAGGTCGCCAGGCACGGCAGCGGCACGAACATCTATCTGATCGAGTTCCACTATCTCCCGCCTTCGCCCTAAACCTCCCTCTCCCCGGCGGGGAGAGGGTTGGGGTGAGGGGGCTCGGCCGCGGAGAATAACCACTGACGCCGGACCCCCTCTCCCTACCCTCTCCCCGCCGGGGAGAGGGGGAATTACATCCTAGTCCCGCAGCAATTCGTTGATGCCGGTCTTCGACCGCGTCCGCGCGTCGACGCGCTTGACGATCACCGCGCAGGCGAGGCCCGGGCCGCCGTCCTTGCCGGGCAGCGTCCCCGGTACGACGACGGAATAGGCCGGCACGCGGCCGTAGCTCACCTCGCCGGTGGCGCGGTCGACGATCTTCGTCGAGGCGCCGATGAAGACGCCCATCGAGATCACCGCGCCCTGCTCGACCACCACCCCCTCGGCGACTTCCGAGCGGGCGCCGATGAAGCAATCGTCCTCGATGATCACCGGCCCCGCCTGAATGGGCTCAAGCACGCCGCCGATGCCGGTGCCTCCGGAGATATGGACGTTGCGGCCGATCTGGGCGCAGCTCCCCACCGTCGCCCAGGTGTCGACCATCGTCCCCTCGCCGACATAGGCGCCGATATTGACGAAGCTCGGCATGAGCACGGCGTTCCTGCCGATGAAGGCGCCGCGGCGGACGATCGCGCCGGGAACGGCGCGGAAGCCGGCGGCGCGGAAACGCTCGGCGCCCCAGCCTTCGAATTTCGACGGGACCTTGTCGAACCAGGTCGTGCCGCCCGGGCCCGGGATCAGCGCATTGTCGTTGAGGCGGAAGGACAGCAGCACCGCCTTCTTGAGCCACTGGTTGACGATCCAGCCGTCCGCGCCTTTCTCGGCGACGCGGGCTTCGCCCTCGTCGAGCATTCGGATCGCCTCGGCGACCGCGTCGCGCACCTCGCCCGTCGTCGCGAAGCCGAGCCCGTCGCGATCCTCCCAGGCGGCGTCGATCACCTCCCTGAGGCTCATGCCACTTCCTCCCGCCGGACCTGCTCCAGCCAGCCGGCGATGTCCGCCGTGCGATGGTCGACGAAATCGGGCTCGATCCGGTCCGGGCCCTGCTCCGAGCCGTTGTCGACCCACAAGGTGACCATGCCGAGCGCCTTGGCCGGCGCGAGGTTGCGGACCATGTCGTCCGCGAACAAGGCGCGCGCCGGATCGATGCCGTGGCGGTCGCACAGTGCCGCATAGGCGGAAGGGTCGGGCTTGGGCACATAGGCCATGGCGTGGATGTCGTGGAGCCCGTCGAAGGCGTTGGCGAGGCCGATCCGGTCGAGCACGCGGCGCGCATAATTCTCGCTCGCGTTGGTGAAGACGAACTTGCGCCCGGGCAGCGCGTCCAGCGCCGCCACCAGGGCCGGATCGGCGGCGATCCGGGCAAGGTCGATGTCGTGGACGAAGTCGAGGAAGTCGTGCGGGTCGACGCCATGCTCGGCCATCAGCCCGGCCAAAGTGGTGCCGTGGGCGTGGAAGAAGCTCTTCTGCACCCGGTGCGCCTCGACCGGATCGAGCCCGAGCAAGCGCTGGATATATTCGCCCATCCGCGCGTCGATCAGCTCGAACAGGTTCGAGCCGTGCGGATAGAGGCTGTTGTCGAGGTCGAAGATCCAGCTTTCGACATGGGCGAGGTCCGGGGCCATGGTCCTGCCCCTAGCCGATGAAACCGGCGCCGTCAGCCGCCGATCGGATGAAGAAAGAGGACGTGGAGGTCCCGCGTCGGGCGCCAGTTGCGGCGGCGCATCTCGAATTGGGTCGGCGAGATTCGGCGCACGCCCTGCCCACAGAAGCTGACCAGGGTGCGCGGATCGCCCTTGTCGACGACGAGGCGGAAGTCGGCGATCGGCGAGCGCCAGTTGGCGCCGGTGGTGAGGACGTAGCTCAGCCAGCTCTCGGCATAAGCGGGATAGTCGCTGCCGCCGCGCCGCGCGGCGCGCTCGAGCGTGGCGACGAGATCGGCGTCGACGCAGTAGCGCGCGATCGCCTCGCGGCCATAGTCGCTCTCGCGCACCTCACGGCTGCCGAGCGCGGTCATCACCGTGCCGCCGAGGCCGGGGCGGTAGCGATGCTCGACGGCGAGGTCGCGCCCCGCCGGAAAGGCCTGCTCCCAATACCAGGTCTCCTTCACCGTCCATTGCGGGCGGCCGCCCTGGATCAGGCCGAGCCGCTCGAGCCGGGCCTGGGCGGCGCGCGGCAGCGCGGCGAGCGCCTGGTACAGCGCCGGATCGCGGTCGCGGCCGGCGATCGGCACGCCCAGGCTCCGCAGCAAAGCGCTGTGATCGACCGCGCCGAGCATCGCCTTGCGCTCGACGCGCATCGTCACCGCGCGGCCGTCGACCCGGGTGCGGAAGTCGGCCGGCCAGGCGATGTCGCCTTCCTCCTCGGCGGAAAGGTCGCGGTCGGGCATCGGGAAGGCGACGATGGTACGGACCGGCCGGGCCGAGCGGTTGCGGAAGACGTAGCGGACGCGGACCTCGAGCCGGGAGAGGTAGAGGTCCTCCGACACCATGTCGATGTCGCGGCTCTGCCGAAGCACGAGCCCGCCCGCCGCCGTTTCGGCGACGCTGTCATTGGCGAGCGCCGCCGCGGCGAGGCCGAGCAGGGCGGCAAGCGGAAGCCAGGCGCGACTCATCGCGCGACCCTGCCGTGCCGGACCCGGAATGAAAAGGGGGAAGGGGACAGTCCCGGGGACTGTCCCCCTATTGTCAGCCTTCCGCTGGAAGCGCGCCCTTGGCCTGGGCGATGATCGCCTTGAACGCCTCGCCCTCGTGCATCGCGATGTCGGCGAGGACCTTGCGGTCCAGCTCGACGCCGGCGAGCTTGAGGCCGTGCATGAAGCGGCCGTAGGTCAGCCCCTCGGCGCGGACGGCGGCATTGATCCGCTGGATCCAGAGCGCTCGGAACGAGCGCTTCTTCACCTTGCGGTCGCGATAGGCATATTGGCCGGCCTTCTCGACCGCCTGGCGGGCGATCCGGATCGTGTTCTTGCGGCGGCCGTAATAGCCCTTCGCCTGATCGAGCAGGCGCTTGTGCTTGGCGCGGGTGGTGACACCCCGTTTGACGCGAGCCATGTCAAATACCTCCTATTTCAGGCCGTAGGGCGCCCAGAGCTTCACCCGCGCCGTATCGGCGTCGGCGAGCACTTCGGTGCCGCGGTTCTGGCGGATGTACTTGGCATTGTGGCTGATCAGGCGATGGCGCTTGCCGGCGACGCCGTGCTTGACCTTGCCGGTGGCGGTCAGCTTGAAGCGCTTCTTGACCCCGCTCTTGGTCTTCAATTTGGGCATTTTCGTCTCCTTGCCACCCATGGGGGCGGACGGTTGGGAACAGCCACGGCAGCCCTTGATGGCCGGGCGGTTCGATTCTTCCAAAGCTGGAAAGAGCGGGCCCTATAGGGGGAGGAGGCGTGAAAAGCAAGCAGCAGCATATCCCGTCATTCCCGCGAAAGCGGGAATCCAGCTCCTGCTTCGCTGCCTTCAAAAGGAAGCTGGATCCCCGCTTTCGCGGGGATGACGAGGGCGGACGGGTCGGCTTCAGTCGAACAGGCTCGACACCGAAGCCTCCTCGGCGATCCGCTTGATCGCCTCGGCGAGCAAAGGCGCGATCGTCAGGAGGCGGATCTTGGCGCTCGCCTCGGCCGCCTCCTGGGCGGCGATCGTGTCGGTGATGACGAGCTCGGAGAGCGCCGACTGGTCGACCCGCGCCGCGGCCGCGCCGGAAAGGACGCCGTGGGTGCAATAGGCGACCACGTCCTCGGCGCCGCCTTCCTTCAGCGCCGCGGCGGCGTTGCACAGGGTGCCGGCCGAATCGACGATGTCGTCGATCAGGATGCAGAAGCGGCCGGCGACGTCGCCGATGATGTTCATCACCTCCGATTCGCCGGGCTTCTCGCGGCGCTTGTCGACGATCGCGAGCGGGGCGTTGGCGAGCCGCTTGGCGAGCGCGCGGGCGCGCACCACGCCGCCGACGTCGGGCGAGACGACGGTGATGCTGCGCCCCTTGAACCGCGCCTGGATGTCGGCCGACATCACCGGCGCCGCGTAGAGATTGTCGGTCGGGATGTCGAAGAAGCCCTGGATCTGGCCGGCGTGGAGGTCGACCGAAAGCACCCGATTGGCGCCGGCGACGGTGATCAGATTGGCGACCAGTTTGGCCGAGATCGGGGTGCGCGGGCCCGGCTTCCGGTCCTGGCGGGCATAGCCGAAATAGGGGAGGACGGCGGTGATCCGCTTCGCCGAGGCGCGCCTCAGCGCGTCGATGCAGATCAGCAATTCCATCAGATTGTCGTTGGCGGGATAGGAGGTCGACTGGACCACGAAGACGTCCTCGCCGCGGACGTTCTCGAGGATCTCGACGAAAATCTCCTCGTCGGCGAAGCGGCGCACGCTCGCGCTGGTGATCGGGATCTCGAGATAGTGGGCGATCGCCTGCGCCAGCGGCAGGTTCGAATTGCCCGTCATCAGCTTCATGGCGCCCTCTCTTACGGGGTGGAGAAGCGAAGGCAAGGGCGATAGAGCCCTCGCTCATGCAGGTCGTCACCCGTTTCGCTCCCTCGCCGACCGGCCGGCTCCATGTCGGCAACATCCGCGCCGCGCTGCACAACTGGCTGTGGGCGCGCAAGAATGGCGGCCGCTTCCTCCTCCGGCTCGACGACACCGACCGGGAGCGCAGCGACGAGGCCTATGCCGAGGCGATCCGCGACGATCTCGCCTGGCTCGGCCTCGCCGCCGACGAGGAGCATCGCCAGTCGGCGCGGTTCGCCCGCTACGAAGCCGCGCTGGCGCGGCTCGCCGGGGCCGGACGCGCCTATCCCGCTTATGAAACCGCGCAGGAGCTCGAGCTCAAGCGCAAGGTGCTGCTCGGCCGCGGCAGGCCGCCGGTCTACGACCGCGCCGCGCTCGCGCTCGGCGACGCCGACCGGGCGAGGCTCGAGGCGGAGGGGCGGCGGCCGCACTGGCGCTTCAGGCTCGACCATGCCGCCCGGATCGAATGGGACGATCTGATCCGCGGGCATCAGCATCTCGACCCCGCCTTGCTCAGCGATCCGGTGATCCGGCGCGAGGACGGGTCCTGGCTCTACATGCTGCCGAGCGTCGTCGACGATATCGAGATGGGCGTGACCCACGTCGTGCGCGGCGAGGACCATGTCACCAATACCGGCCTCCAGATCCAGATGTTCGAGGCGCTGGGCGCGGCGCCGCCCGCCTTCGCCCACGAGGCGCTGCTGGTCGGCTCGGAAGGCAAGCTCTCCAAGCGGCTCGGTTCGCTCGGCGTCGAGGCGATGCGCGAGGCCGGCATCGAGCCGCTCGCCTTGGTGGCGAAGCTGGCGCGGATCGGCACTTCGCTCGCGGTCGAGCCGGTGGCGGAGATCGCGCCGCTGGTCGACGGCTTCGATTTCGCCAGCTTCGGGCGGGCGCCGGCGCGGTTCGACATGGAGGAATTGGCGGCCCTCAATGCGCGCATCGTCCACCAGCTGCCGTTCGCGGCGGTCGCCGGGCGGCTGCCGGCGGGGATGGACGAGGCCGACTGGACGGCGATCCGGCCCAATCTCAGGAAGGTCGCCGAGGCGGCGGACTGGTGGGAGATCCTCCACGGCCATGTCGCGCTGGCCGCCCCCGAGGAGGATCGGGCCTTCCTTTGCGGCGCGGCCGCGGCCGCGGCCGCGATCGACTGGGGCGAGGACCCCTGGCCCCAGCTGGTCGCCCGGCTCAAGGCCGTGCGCAGCGGCAAGGCCCTGTTCCAGCCGCTCCGGCGGGCGCTGACCGGGCGCGACAGCGGCCCGGAAATGGCGGTGCTGCTGCCGCTGATCGGCCGCGAGGAAGCGGTGGCGCGGCTGAAAGCGGCGGCCGGCATTTGGGGTATAGTATAACATGACGATATAATGTATCATCGTTCTCGCCGGCCTGATTCGGCAGCGCCGGCGAAGACGAGGAGAATCGTCATGACCGAGGCCGGCTTCTTCGCGCAGAAGCAGAGCAGCCCCACATCCCTGGCTCTGGTGATCCTGCTCCATGCGGCCGTGCTCGCGGCCGTGATCATGATCAAGGGGCCGCAATTCATCCGCGTGGATGACGGCCCGTTTGTCGTCCGCACCATTCCCATCGATCCCGATCCGGATCCGGTGCCGCCGCCGCCGCGGCAGCCGCATGTGCAGCCGCCGACGCAGATCGACCGGGTTGCGCCGGTGATCCCGCTGCCGCCGCTCGGGCCGCCGGTCGTCACCTTGCCCCCGGTTCCGCCTGTCATTCCCGTGCCCCAGCTGCCGGCGCCGCCCGTGATCCATCCCGATCCGCCGGCGGCACCGGTCAGGCGCGCCGCCGAGCTCGACCCGCGCTTCGCCGGCCAGCTGCAGCCGCCTTATCCGGCCGAGGAGATTCGCGCGCAGCGCGAGGGCCGGGTCCAGGTCCGGGTCACCATCGCCCCGAACGGCCGGGTCAGCGCGATCGTCAGGCTGATGGCGACCAGCGAGGCCTTCTGGCGCGTCACCGAGCAGCAGGCGCGCGAGCATTGGCGGTTCCGGCCGGCGACGGTGGACGGCCGCCCGGTCGCCGACAGCAAGGTGATGACGCTCCAGTTCCGGCTCGTCGATCTCTGACGGCCGGGCGGCGGCGGGGCTATCGTGAGCCCGCCCCGCCGCCGCAAAGCCCGGGCGTCATCCCGGACTTGATCCGGGACCCATGAACACGGAGTGGGCGGGTTCTCGCCGTCCGTGTTCATGGATCCTGACCTTCGTCAGGATGACGCAGCGAGCTGGATGCGGCAGCGGCTCAGCCGCCGCAGTGGACGTCGCCGGAGCCCGATTTGTCGATCGTGCAGCGGGCCGGGCCGGCGACGGTGATGTCGCCCGAGCCGCGCAGCTCGACCGCGGCGGTCTCGGTGGCGCGGATGCCGATGTCGCCCGAGCCGGCGACCGAGAGCGTCGCATGGGCGGTTTCGAGCCCGCCGAGGCGCAAATCGCCCGAGCCGACCACGGCCGCGCTCGCCCGCTGCGAGCGGCCGGCGGCCCTGATGTCGCCCGAGCCGGTCACCGAAAAGCTCGCCTCGCCGACCGCGAGCGCGCCGACGTCGAGGTCGCCGGAGCCGGTGACCGAGCCCGCGAAGCGCGCGCCCTCGACCCGGTCGATCCGCATGTCGCCCGAGCCGGCGATCGAGGCGGCGGCGAGCGCCGGCACCGTGACGTGGACGGTGACGCCGCGATGGCTGCCCCAGCGGAACCAGCCGCGCGAGCCCTCGCGCAGGCCGATCCGCAGCTGGCCGCCCTCGGCCGTGATTTCGAGCCGGTCGAGCGTCTCGGCGTCGCCCTCGGCGCGGATCGAGGGTGCGCCGCCGACGGCGACGATGACGTCGGTCGAGCCGGCGAGCGCGATCCGGTCGAACGGACCGGGGACGGCGATGTTGCGCTGGGCCATGGGACGGGTCTCCTCTGCATTGCCGCCGGCATGGCAGGCGGTGGCGATCAGGGCGGTGCTGAGCAGGGCGGCCGCGAGGCGCATGGTGTCTCTCCTGGCTGTGTTATCCTTATAATACACATGGCGAGAGCGGGGTGCAACCTGAATTCCAGGCGTTCGTCATTCCAGCGAAAGCTGGAATCTCTTTGCCTTTGCGGCGGCCGGAGAAAGGAAGCGAGATTCCGGCTTTCGCCGGAATGACGGGTGAGGGGCGGCCGGCGCGGGGACAACAAAAAAGGGCGGCCCGTCTCCGGACCGCCCCGTGGGGACAGTTGCGCGCAACCGTCCCTTAAGCGTCGACCTTCACCTTCTGGTGGAGGACGGCAGCCTTGTTGAGGATGTCGAGCAGCTTCTCGAGCGCCGCCTTCTCGTCGATCTCCTCCATCGCGCCGAGCTCGCGGGCCAGGCGGGTGGAGGCGGCCTCGAAAATCTGCCGCTCGGAATAGCTCTGCTCGGGCGCGTCGTCGGGACGGAACAGGTCGCGGACCACCTCGGCGATCGACACGAGGTCGCCCGAATTGATCTTCGCCTCATATTCCTGGGCCCGGCGCGACCACATGGTGCGCTTGATCTTGGGCTTGCCCTTCAGGGTGGTGAGCGCCTCCTGCATGGTCTTGTCCGAGGACAATTTGCGCATCCCGACGCTTTCCGCCTTGTTGGTCGGAACGCGCAGCGTCATCTTCTCCTTCTCGAAGCGCAGCACATAGAGTTCGAGCGCCATGCCCGCGATGTCCGTGCTCTGCAGCTCGATCACGCGGCCGACGCCGTGCTTGGGGTAAACGACATAATCGCCAACGTCGAAGCTCAACGCCTTCGTTGCCATCAATGAAACCTTCCTATGGAAAAGGCCGCCGGTGCCGGATTCACCCGCATCTGCCCCAAAAGACGCAGCTTGAAATTCGGCTTTGCGGCAATTCTTCTTTTGATCACCGGGTGCGGATGCAGAGGACATCCGCTTCGATGGCGGGCCCTATAGCAGGAAATCCCGCAAAAATCTAGGGTCTCTTGGCCCATGCCGCAGCGCAGCAAAGGACGCCGGATCAGGACTCCTCGTTCGCGCCCGGCCGCGCCGGACGCATCGCCTCGATGCTCCAACGCCCCGGCCCGGCGAAGACCAGATAGAGGAAGATGAAGCAAAAGAGGATCGCCGCATCGCCGTCATTGTTGACCGGGAAAAATCCGTCCGGCAGCGGGAGCCGGGGAAAGTGGCCGATCCAGTAGGCGAGGGCCATCTCGCCGGCGGCGAGGAAGGCGGCGGGCCGGGTGAACAGGCCGACGAGGACGAGCGCGCCCGGGACCAGCTCGATCATCCCGGCCCACCAGATCATCGACAGAGCTTGGGGACTCGGCATCGACGGACCGGGCGGGAAGCCGAGCAGCTTCTGCGTGCCATGTTCGATGAAGAGCAGGGCGGTGACGATCCGCAGCAGGGCGAGAAAGGTCGGCGCGTGGGCCGAAAGACGTGCGCTCATGGTCGGTCCTCCCCTTTGGCGGACCCCGGCGCGGCTCAATCTCCTTCGCCGGGTTCCGCCGTAAAATACTTGTCGAACTTGCCTTCCTCGCCCTTGTGCTCGTCGGCGTCGGCGGGGCTGTCCTTCTTGCGGGTGATGTTGGGCCATTCGGCCGAATAGGTGGCGTTCACCTCGAGCCATTGCTCGAGCCCGCTCTCGGTGTCGGGAAGGATCGCCTCGGCCGGGCATTCGGGCTCGCAGACGCCGCAATCGATGCATTCGGACGGGTTGATGACGAGCATGTTCTCGCCCTCGTAGAAGCAGTCGACCGGGCAGACCTCGACGCAATCCATATATTTGCAGCGGATGCAGGCATCGGTGACGACGTAGGTCATTGCTTCACACTCTCCCGGAGGCCGTTCCCTAGTCCCCGCCCGGCGCGTGCGTCAATTCGCAATAATGGCCGCGGCGGGCCGCTCGCCGCAAGGCGCCGGAGCGGCATTCTCCGACAGCCGTGACGCCGATCACGCGCCCGCGACGATCCGGGGGGCTAGGCGGGGATCGTCCGATCGCAAGAGACCGTCGCTGTCGAGGAGGAAAAGATGGAGCGCGACCAGCAATATATCCTGCTTCCGAGCAGCGGGCTTCGGTCCGCGACCGGCGAGGCCCATTCGCTGCTGATGGGCTTCACCAACGACTTTTTTTCCAACCAGGGCGCCTCCTCCTTGCCGGACGGACAGGACCTGCGGGTGATCGATGTCGTCCAGGAAAATGGGGCGAAGCTGGTCGAGACGGACAGGGCCACGGCCGATGCGATCAACACCGGCCCCATCCCGCTCCGCGCCGTCCCCGTGATCGAATATCCGAAGCCCCGGATATTCCCCTTCCTGAACAGGGTGCTGGCGGACGCCGCGGCGGCGAGCGCCGCGATCACGATCACTTGCGTCGACGCCGTAACCGATCAGCCCGTGCCGAATGCGATGGTCGTCGCCTTCACCGATTTCGCAAATCGCATCGGCGATCAGGGCACTTCGGATGCGCAGGGCCGGGTTCGACTGTCGCTCGCGGGCGCCGAGATCGAGCGTCTCTACGTCTATGGCCCAGCCAATTATTGGGGCGCCTTCCGCCGCCAGATCCCCGCCGCCGCGACTCAGATCGGACTTGCGCCGGTCGATCTTACCTATGTCGATTCGGTCCGCCATTATTATGGCGCCAGCCGGTTCGATCCGGCCGGTCAGGTGCGGGTCGGCGTGCTCGACTCGGGCTGCGGCCCGCATCCCGACCTCAACCTTCAGCCCGGCCACGCGACCGTGACCGGCGAGCCCGACGAAGCGGCGGACGTCGACATTCACGGCACCCATGTCGCCGGCCTGATCGGCGCCAATGGCGGCTTGCGCGGGGTCGCGCCCGGCGTGCCGATCTATCCGTACCGCGTGTTCCCGGCAGATGGCGGGGCGACCAATTACTCGATCCTGAAGGCGCTCATCCTGGCCGCGGGCGATCGATGCGACATCGTCAATCTGAGCCTCGGCGGCGGCCCTTATGACGAGGTCGTCGCCGAAGCGATCCAGGACGCGCGCAACCAGGGCATGCTGGTCGTCGTGGCCGCCGGCAATGACGATCGAGCGGCGGTCAGCTATCCGGCCGCCTATCCGGGCGCACTCGCGGTGTCGGCGATGGGTCGCGAAGGCACTTTCCCGGCGGGGTCAGTGGAAGAGGCGGACATCCTGAGGCCGCCGCACAGCCAGCTCGATCCGGCGGAGTTCATCGCCTCCTTCTCCAATGTCGGACCGCAAATCTGCGTCACCGCGCCCGGCGTCGGTACGCTCTCGACGCTGCCGGGCGGCGATTATGGACCGCTCAGCGGCACCTCGATGGCGGCGCCCGTCGTCGCCGGCGCGGCCGCCAGCCTGTTGTCGCAGGACGCGACGGTGATGGGCATGCCAAGGAACCGGATGCGCTCCGATGCGATCTTCAATATGGTCGTGCAAAATGGCGTGCGCCGTCGCTTCGGCCAGATTTTCGAGGGCTTCGGGCTGCCGGATCCGGACATGGTGTGATGAGCCGATACATATTGCTGAACGAGACTGGCCAGGATGCGGACGCCGCCCTCGCCGTGCTCGAGGACATGCCCGACGTGCGGCTGATCGACCGCACCCACGAGCGCGCCCTGCTGGTGGAGGCGTCGCCGGAAGGGGCCGAAGAGCTCGGCCGCCGGCTGGCGGGCTGGAAGGTCGCGGCCGAGACGGCCTACGACAAACCTGCTCCGCCATTCCCGCGCGGACGCTGGAAGCTCTAGGGGGGCGGGCGTTCCGTCCTTTCGCTGTAGCTGGCGCGCGCCTGGGCGGGCGGGCCGCGCCGGGCCGGCAGCGCCTCGACCGCCAAGACCCGCACCTCCCCGCGCTGGGCGAAGCTCAGCACGTCGCCGATCCGGACCGGGGCGTGGGCGCGGTCGATGACTCGGCCGTTGAGGCGCAGGCGTCCGCCTTCCGCGAGCGCCTGGGCGAGGGCGCGGGTCTTCACGATCCGCGCGAACCAGAGGAACTTGTCGAGCCTGAGGCTGTCAGCCATCGAGCAGACGCAGCGTCGCGGGATCACGCCCGGCCGCGAAGAAAGCATCGAGCACCGCCGCGAACGGCGCCGGATCGTCGGCGACCGCCTCGAACAGGGTCATCGAGGATCTGAGCTTGATCGCGTCGACCGGGCCGAGGATCGCCTCGGGGCGCCGCTCCTCCTGGGCGAGCAGGGCCTCGGCGCATTCGACCAGCCTCGGCCCGAGCAGGCGATGGGCGAGATAGGCGCGCGCCTCGGCGGCCGACTGAATCGCGTAGAAGCGCGCCGTCTCGCTGCGGCCGAGGCCGGCGAGCTGGGGGAAGACGAACCACATCCAGTGGCTCTGCTTGCGGCCCTGCCTAAGCTCGGCGAGCGCCCGCGGATAGACGCCCTCCTGCGCCGTCACGAACCGCTCCAGCATCAGGACAGGGTTCGATCGACCGGGGCCGGATCGGGCCGCCGGCCTTCCTCGCGCGCTTCGGCGAGCCGCCTGCCCTCGGCGGCGAGCAGATCGAACAGCCGCTCCGGATCCTGCCAGCGCAACGAAGCCGCGAAGGCTTCCGCGCCCTCCGCGATCACCAGCTCGCGCGTCCCCGCCGCGACCGCGTCGAGGATCGCCCGCGCGCATTCGGCCGGGTCCATGCCGGCGTCGATATTGGCGTCGGAAACTCCGCGCGCCGTGCCGTCGCCCTGCAGCGCGTTCGCCGCCACCCGGGTGCGCACCGAGCCGGGCAGGATCGTCGTCACCCTGATCCCGTAGGCGCTCTCGACCTCCGCCCGGAGCGAGTCGCAATAGCCGATCAGGCCGTGCTTGGCGGCGGCATAGCCGGTCCTGAGCACCGGCCCGAGCCGCCCGGCGACCGAGCTGATCGCGACGATATGGCCGGACCGGCGCGCCGCCATCAGCGGCAGCACTGCCTGGGTGAGGAAGATGGGCGCGATGAGGTCGGTGTCGATCAGCGTCCGGTAGACCTCCGGCGCGGTATCGAGGGCGAGGCTGCGCTGGCTCACCCCGGCATTGTTGACCAGGATGTCGACGCCGCCGCGCCAGGCCCAGGCGGTCTCGACCGTCGCGGCCAAGGCCGCCCAGTCGGTCGCCTCGAACGGAAGCACCAGGTTTTCGCCGGCGATCGCCTCGAGCGCGTCGCGCCGACGGCCGGACAGGATCAGCCGCGCGCCGTCCGCGGCGAACGCCGCCGCCAGCGCCGCGCCGATGCCCGACGAGGCGCCGGTGATCCAGACCGTCTTGCCTTCGAACCGCGACACTCAGCGGCGCCGGCGGCGCGCCTGCCAGTCGCGCACCGCCGCCAGGGTGTTGGCGACATGGTTGCGATAGTCGAGGTCGGAATAAGCGTAGATGATGCGGCCGTCCGGAGCGATCACGTAGGAGGTGCGGTTGGTCATCGGCTGGCCTTCGCGCAGCCGCACGTCATAGGCGCGGATCGTGTCCGGGCTGGCGGTGGCGACCGGGAAGGCGTTGCGGCAGGCCTCGACCGAGAAGCGCCGCAGCAGCTCGTAATCGTCGGCCGACATGCCGATCACGCGGGCGCCGGCGCGGCGGAAATCGCGCGCGGCCTCGGAGAAAGCATGCGCCTCCAAAGTGCAGCCCTGGGTGAAGGCGCGCGGGTAGAAATAGAGGACGACCGGGCCGTGGCGGAGCTGCTCGCGCAGCCGCAGTCGGAACGGCCGGCCGGCGAGCGCGCCGCCGGTGGTGAAATCGGGCGCCTGCGCCCCGACCGGCAGCGCCGGCACGGCGGCGGTGGGCATCAGCGCGAGCGCGAGCGCGGCGGCGGGGGCGAGGAGGCGCATGATCGGGGGACTCCCTTGGCTGTGCGCCGGAGGATAGGCGCAAAGGTGGGACGCTGCTAGTCTGCGGCGCAGGCCGCCGGGAGATTCGCCATGCGTCTATTGTTCTGTGCCCTGCTCGTCGCGGCGCCGCTCGCCGCCGCGTCCCTCGCCGCCGCGCCGGCGCCGCGCGCCGCCTGCCGGATCGCCCTGCCGGCGGCGCCCGACGCGCAGAGCTTCTCCGCCGCCGGCCGCAACGGCGCCCGCGCCGGCGCGCTCGCGCAGCAGACCGGCACGGTCTTCGCCGCCGCCGCCTCGCGCCTGTGCGCCTCGGGCGCGCTGCGCGCCGCCCATTTCGCGCGCTACCGGCGGCTGCTGGTCCGCAACGCCGAGGGCGCCGACAATCCCAATATCTACGACGATGCCGAGGAGCAGCCGGGCGCGCTGATCATCGAATATGCCTTCGCCGACGGTCCGGCGCCGGCCCAGGGTGCGGTCGAGGCGGCGCTGCGCTGCTGGCGCAACCCCAATGCCGCCGGCTGCTCGGAGGAGGATGTCGGTCCCTAGGGGCGCCGAATCCCGGTGAAGCGGCGGTTGACGCTGAGCATGCTGATCGACCCTTCCATCCGGTCGCCGCGGACATTCCCCTCGATCGTGTAGGGGACCAGCATCCGGCGGCCGCGCAGGACGAAGCCCGAGCCGCTGACGCTGCCCCGGGCGTGAACGCTGCCCTTGCCGCGAAGCTCCCCTTCGAGCACGGCGCCGCGGCGGATGAGCACGATGGAGCCGCTCTGCCGCGGCCCGCGCCGGGTCTGCCAGGTCAGGTCCCAAATGCCCTCGACGCTCGGCGGGGGCTGCGCCGCCACGGCGGCGGCGAGCAGCAGCGCCGTCGCGATGCCGAGCCCGAGCGCCCTCACGGCGCCTTGGGGCGCGCGAGCCGGCAGTAGATCAAAACGGTGACTCCGATCACCACCGGCACCACCGCGGCCTGGAAGATGCGGCGCTGCTCATCGTGGTCCTCGAACAGGCCGAGCGCGACGAGGCCGACCGCGAAGGCGAGGAAAATCCAGCCGAGCAGCTCGTCCGCCCAGGGCTGCCGGGCCTCGAGCTTGCCGGCGAGTACCGGCACGCTGCCGGGATCGCTGCGCAGCGCTTCGCGGATCGTCTTGTTGAGGCTCGCGGTGGCGATCAGGCGGCAGAGCAGGGCCACCGAAATCGTGATCATCGCGAACAGAGCGAACGGCACGAGCATGTCGACAATCATCTCATCCTCCTGTCTTTCGACTTCCTAGCGCTTCGGGCGCCGCTTCGAAAGGCCCCGGCGCGGCCGATCGGGCGCGGCGGTGGGCGCCGATTCCGCGCCGCCGCCGCCGAACGCCGCCGCGAGAGTTTTCGGATCGACGCCGCCTTCCCAGCGGGCGACGACGATCGTCGCGACCGCATTGCCGATGAAGTTGGTGAGCGAGCGGCATTCGCTCATGAACCGGTCGATGCCGAGGATCAGCGCCATGCCGGCGACCGGAATGGCCGGCACCACCGACAGGGTCGCGGCGAGCACGATGAAGCCCGATCCCGTCACCCCTGCGGCGCCCTTGGACGAGACCATCGCCACCGCCATCAGCAGCAGCTGGTCGCCGAGCGACAGCTCGATGTTGCAGGCCTGGGCGATGAACAAGGCGGCGAGCGACATGTAGATGCAGGTGCCGTCGAGGTTGAATGAATAGCCGGTCGGAACGACGAGGCCGACGACCGGCTTGGGGCAGCCGGCGCGCTCGAGCTTCTCCATCAGCAGCGGCAGCGCGCTCTCCGAGGACGAGGTGCCGAGCACCAGCAGCAGCTCGTCCTTGAGATAGCGGACGAGGCCGAGCAGCGAGAAGCCGGCCGCCCGGGCGATCAGGCCGAGCACGACGACCACGAACAGCAAGGCGGTCGCGTAGAAGGTCGCGACCAGAGCGGCGAGATTGGCGAGCGAGCCGATCCCGTATCTGCCGATCGTGAACGCCATCGCCCCGAACGCGCCCAGCGGCGCCAGGTACATGAGGATGTGGACGATCCTGAAGACGATCTCGGTCAGCGTCCTGAGGCTCGCCTGCAGCCGCTCGCCGCGCTCGCCGATCGTCGCCAGCGCGACTCCGAACAGGATCGAGACCAGCACGATCTGGAGGATCGCGCCCGAGGTGAAGGCGCTGACCAGAGTGTCGGGAATGATGGCGAGGAGGAAGCGGACCGGATCCTGCTCCTCCGCCTGGGTGACGAAGCCCGAAATGCCGCTCGTGTCGAGCGTCGCCGGATCGACGTCGAGGCCGGCGCCGGGCCGGACCAGGTTGGCGACGACGAGGCCGACCGCGAGCGCGAGCGTCGAGACGGCGAGGAAATAAGCGAGCGCCTTGAGCCCGACCCGGCCGAACGCCTTCAGATCGGCCATTCCGGCGATGCCGGTGACGACGGTGAGGAAGATGACCGGCGGGATGATCATCTTGACCAGCCTGACGAAGCCGAGCCCGAGCGGCTCGAGCTTCTGGCCGAAGGCCGGCCAGAGCGCGCCGACCAGGACGCCGAGCGCGATCCCGACCAGCACCTGGAAATAGAGCGAGCGCCAGAATGGCGGCTTGGCTTTGGCCATCAACCCCTCCGGCGCTCCCTGCCGGGCGCCTGGCCGAGGGTGATAAAGCGGGGGAGGGCCGCTGTCAGGTGGACTTTTGCGCGCCGCGCGCGTCTAGCGGGGCGATGAACGAGAGCGACAAGCTGGCGCGGGTGGCGCTGATCGTCGCGGCGATCGCGCTCGCGCTGTCGATCCTCGGCCTGTTCCTGCCGGTCGGCTGAGCCGGGGCTAGCGGCTCTCGGCCAGCAGCGCGGTGACGAGGTAGAGGACGATCGCGACCGGACCGAGCAGCAGCAGGGTCGCGGCGACGGCGCCGACTCGGACCGCGAGCGGGTCCCAGCCGATGGTGCGGGCGAGCCCGGCGCAGACGCCGAGCATTTTCGCGTTGCTCTTGTCGAGGGCGTAGCTGGTGTTCATCGTCTTCAAATCCGAAACTGGGTGAAGGGTTGGTAGGGGTGGGCCGGTCCGGCCCTGGCCCCTGCGCTGGGCAGGGGTCAGATGACCGGAACCGGGCCGACCGCGGCGGAAAGGAACAGGCTGGAGGCGACGAGCGCGCCGACGAGCGAGATGGCCAGCGACTGCAGGCTGTTGATGGAAAGCGACATTTCTAATCTCCTTTGCCGGCCCCGGGACCATCCCGCGGCCATGCCAAGGGTTCTGCATCCGCCGTGCCAAATGCGAAAAATGGCGGAAAACTGCCATTTCTGCCATCCGCACGGATGAACGCCGGATTTACCGGCCCCAAGTTGCGGGAAATTTCACCAACACTTGGCGTCCGAATCCGAACGGATTCGGCTTTGCCCGTTCAGGCGTCGGCGGGCGGCGTCCCGGCGGTCTCGGCCACGGCCGGCGCCGCGTCCTTGACCAGATGGTTGGCGAGCAGGCCGCCGATCAGGGGGGCGGCGATCGACAGCGCCTGCATCCAGCCCGGCAGCGGCAGGATCAGGACGTTGAGCACGACATAGAGGGCGATCAGGGCGGCGATGGTCCAGGCCACCCAGCCGCGGCGGGCGATCAGCTTGCCGATCGCGGCGCCGACCAGCGCCCCGACCAGCCACGCCGCCATCAGCGCGATCTTGGCGCTCTGCGGCATCGCCGCGAACGCTTCCACCACCTGCCGCGGATCGGCGACATCGACCCGGCCGACGCTCGGCGCGGTCAGCGAAATGGCGAGGATCGCGAACAGGATCGTCGCGACGAAGCCGGCGATGACGCCCACGATGATTCCCGCCACTGCGCGCATAGCCGCCTCCCCCGAATGTCGCTCGCGACCCGCTATATTGCGTGCCGCGGGAGCGGTCTAGCTGCCCATAACCCCTTCATCCCCTCCCCCTGGAGGGGGAGGGTTAGGGAGAGGGTGTTCTGACTCGGCGATTATTCTCGGAGGCCGAACCCCCTCTCCCCAACCCTCTCCCCGCCGGGGAGAGGGGGTTAAATCAGCTGCCGACGATGGTGCCGCCATTGGGGTGGAGCACCTGGCCCGACATGTAGCGCGAATCCTCGCAGGCGAGGAACAGGAACGAGGGCGCGACCTCGTTGGGCTGGCCGGGGCGGCCCATCGGCGTCTGCTCGCCGAAATGCTTCATCTTCTCCGGCGTCGAGCCGCCGCAGGGATTGAGCGGGGTCCAGATCGGGCCGGGAGCGACCGCGTTGACCCGAATCCCCTCGCCGACCAGATTTTCCGAAAGGGCGCGGGTGAAGGCGGTGATCGCCCCCTTGGTCGCGCTGTAATCGAGCAGCTCCTTCGAGCCCTGGAAGGAGGTGACCGAGGTGCAGTTGACGATCGCCGCCCCCTGCTTGAGGTGCGGCCGCGCCGCCTGGGTCAGGAAGAACATCGAGAAGATGTTGGTCTGGAAGGTGCGCTTCAGCTGCTCCTCGCTGATGTCGGTGATCTCCTTGTCGGCATGCTGCTCGCCGGCATTGTTGACGAGGATGTCGAGCCCGCCGAGCTCCTTCACCACCCGCTCGACCGCCTCGGCGCAGAAGTCGCGGTCGCCGAGATCGCCGGCGATGGCGATCGCCTTGCGGCCCTCGCTCTCGACGATCTTCCTGGTCAGCGCCGCGTCGTCATGCTCGCACAGGTAGAGGATGGCGATGTCGGCGCCCTCGCGCGCGAACAAGGCGGCGACGGCGCGGCCGATGCCGCTGTCGGCGCCGGTGATCAGGGCGACCTTGTTCCGCAGGCGGCCCGAGCCCGGATAGAAAGGCTGCCATTCGGGCTTCGGCTCGAGCGCGCTCTCGTGGCCGGGTAAATTGTCCTCGTGGATCATCTCGACGGTTTCGGTCTCGGCCATCACGCGCTCCTTCCTGGGGGACCCCGGGGACTGTCCCCGGCACGGGGACTGTCCCCCTCCTGTCGCTGTCTTCGGTCGAAGCGAACAACCTCTTCGTCGAAAAGCCGTTCCGCTCGGGACGTCGCCGGACTCTCGTTCGGCTGGCGTTCATCTTCGCTTGGCAATCACCTGTTACAGATGTAGCGCGTAAAGCGTAAAACCGCCGTAGGGGACGACGGCCCGAAGAAGGGGAATCGACCGATGAGGCGGTTCGATGCGGCGCATGGTCGTGCGCTTTTGCTCGTCCTGTTGGGCTCCACCGCGGCGCCGGCGCTCGCCCAGGCCACCGATCCGCCGCCCGCCAGCGACGCGCCGCCGCCCGCCGCGACTCCGGCGGCCACCGGCGGCCGCACCTACACGCCGGCCGACTTCGCCCGCTTCGCGCCGCGCAACGCGCTCGACATGCTGAACAACGTCCCCGGCTTCGCGATCGTCGAAAGCGACACCGAGCGGCGCGGCCTCGGCCAGGCGACCGGCAACGTGCTGATCAACGGCGAGCGCTTCTCCGGCAAGTCGACCGACATCTTCACCGAGCTGAGGCGGATCAGCGCCTCCAACGTCGCCCGGATCGAGATCGTCGACGCCGCCACGCTCAACATTTCCGGCCTCGCCGGCCAGGTCGCCAACATCATCACGGTCAATCGCGGCCTGTCCGGCAATTATGTCTGGCGTCCGCAGATCCGCGCCCATCGCACCCCGTTCCGCTGGTCCAACGGCGAGGTTTCGGTCAACGGCACGATCGGCGGCACCCAGTTCACCCTGGGCTTCCGCAACAACAGCTTCCGCAACGGCAATGCCGGCCCGGAAGTGGTGATCACCCCCGCCGGCACGATCCTCGACCGCCGCGACGAGGTGCTCAGCGTCTATGGCGACGAGCCGCGGCTGACCGGCTCGCTGCGGCGCAATTTCGGGGACGGCTCGATCCTCAACCTCAACGCCTCGGGCGGCTTCCTCATCCAGGACGTCGAGGAGGTTTCGCTGCGCTCGGGCCCGGGCCAGCCCGACCGGGTGCGCAACCTCCAGGAGCGGACCCGGCGCCACAATTACGAGCTCGGCGGCGATTACGAGTTCGGCCTCGCCGGCGGCCGCCTGAAGCTGATCGGCCTGCACCGCTTCACCCACACGCCGTTCCGCCAGACCCTCGTCCAGACCTTCGCCGACGCGACCCCCACCATCGGCCAGCGCTTCACCCAGTCCGGCGACGAGACCGAGTCGATCGCGCGCGGCGAATATCGCTGGCGCGGCGGCGGCGCCGACTGGCAGGTGAGCCTCGAAGGCGCGTTGAACCGGCTCGACGTCGAGAACGGCCTGTTCGAACTCAACCCGGCCGGCGATTTCGTTCCCATCCCCTTCCCCAACAGCGCCGCGACGGTGCAGGAGAAGAGGGCCGAGGCGATCCTCACCTACGGCCGCCAGCTCGCCCCCAACCTGACCCTGCAGGCCTCCGCGGGCGGCGAATATTCCGAGCTCAGCCAGGAAGGCGCGGGCGGCCTCACCCGCACCTTCTACCGGCCCAAGGGCTTTTTGAACCTCGCCTGGACTCCGCGCCCGGGCTTCGACCTCAGCGCCCGGATAGAGCGCGTCGTCGGCCAGCTGAACTTCTTCGATTTCGTCGCCTCGGCCAACGTCTCGGGCGGCACCACCAATGCCGGCAACGTCAACCTCGTGCCGCCGCAGAGCTGGAACGCGCAGATCCAGGCGACCCGCAATCTCGGCCGCTGGGGAACGGTCACCGCGCGCCTCTACGGCCGCCTGATCAGCGACATCGTCGACGTCATCCCGATCGCGGGCGGCGGCCAGTCGCCGGGCAATCTGGACGGCAACGCGATCGTCTACGGGGTGCAATGGACGAGCACGTTCAACCTCGACCCGCTCGGCCTTCCCGGCGCCAAGATCGACGCCAACGTCCAGGCGCAGAGCACGCGGCTGACCGATCCGTTGACCGGGCGGCACCGGCCGATCAGCGAGAATCTGGAAAGCACGATCGACATCAGCTTCCGCCACGACGTCCCGCGCACGCAATGGGCCTATGGCGCGGGCTATTTCCGCTTCCGCCAATATCCCGGCTTCCGGCTCGACCAGCGCACCCATTTCGTCGACACGCCGGGCAGCCTCGGCGTCTTCGTCGAGCATAAGAACGTGCTCGGGCTGACGGTGCGCGCCAGCGTCGACAACCTGCTCGGCACCAACGAGAGCTTCGGCCGCACCTTCTACACCGCCAACCGGCCGAGCCCGATCCTGTTCATCGAGAATCGCGACCGCTTCTACGGCCCGATCTTCACCCTGACGATCAGCGGGACGATCTGACCGGGGCTGCGGCGGCGAAGCGGGGCCGCGCGGTCGGGCGCGCCTCGGGCAGCATCACGTCGCGGCCGCGCAGCCGCACGGCGCCGGCATTGGCGGGGCGACACTGGGCGACGACCGAAGGGTATTCAAGGTCGGTGTAGCGCATCAGCACCGAGCCGGTCGCGGCGGTGCAGGCGGCCTCGCTGGCGAAGCGCGGGGCGGCGACCTGGACCTCGCGGCACGGCGCGTCGCTCTCGCCGCAGCCCATGATCGCGATGACGTACAACAGGGATTGCATGCCCGCTCCTTCGCCCGGTCCAATGCGCGCCCGGCGCGCATGTTCCTTCCGTTCCGCAGCCGTTACTTGGGATCGGCGGCGCTTCCGCCTATCTAGCGACGAACATGACCGATGATGCGACCGAGAGGGAAAGGCGCGCCGAGCCCGGCTTCGCGGCGCTGAGGCGCTTCCTGCCCTATTTGTGGCCGGCGGGCGCGCCGGGGCTGAAGGCGCGGGTCGTCGTCGCGCTGCTGCTGGTCGTCGTCTCGATCCTGGTGACGACCCTGGTGATGCCGCTCGCCTACGGCGCCGCGGTCAACCGGATGACCGCCGGCATGGAGCCGGCCGCGGGGATCGCGATCGCGCTGATCGCCGCTTATGCCGGCGCCCGCTTCGGCGGCGTGCTGTTCGACAATATGCGCAACGGCATTTTCGAGCGGGTCGGCCAGGACGCGACCCGGCGGCTCGCCGAGACCACCTTCCGCCACCTCCACGATCTGTCGCTGCGCTTCCACCTCGAGCGGCGCACGGGCGCGGTCACCAAGATCGTCGAGCGCGGCACCAAGAGCATCGACATGATGCTCTATTTCCTGCTGTTCAACATCGCCCCGACGGTGCTGCAGCTGGCGATCGTGCTGATCATGTTCTGGGTGAAGTTCGGGTTCGGCCTGGTGGTCGCGACGATGGTCATGGTCGCCGCCTACATCCGCTACACGCGGCTGGTCACCGACTGGCGGACCAAGCTTCGGGTCCGGATGAACGATCTCGATACCGGCGCCGTCGCCCGCGCGGTCGACAGCCTGCTCAACTACGAGACCGTCAAATATT
Source organism: Allosphingosinicella sp. (assembly GCA_035941735.1). Classification (GTDB taxonomy): domain Bacteria; phylum Pseudomonadota; class Alphaproteobacteria; order Sphingomonadales; family Sphingomonadaceae; genus Allosphingosinicella. The sequence goes on along the minus strand of DASZDS010000004.1, from coordinate 250,875 downwards.
TCGGCGCCGAGGATCGCGAGGCGGCACGCTACGGCCGCGCGGTCGGCCGCTACGCCGACGCCGCGGTCAAGAACGAGACCTCGCTGGCCTGGCTCAACATCGGCCAGTCGCTGATCACCAACGTGATGATGGCGGGCGCGATGGGCTTCACGATCTGGGGCTGGAGCAGGGGCCGCTTCAGCGTCGGCGACGTGGTCGTGGTGAATACCCTGCTCGCCCAGCTGTTCCGGCCGCTCGACATGCTCGGCATGGTCTACCGGACGATCCGCCAGGGCCTGATCGACATGGACGCGATGTTCGGTCTGATCGACACCCCGGCCGAGGTGGTCGACGCGCCCGATGCGCCCGCGCTCGCGCCCGGCGCCGGCCACGTCCGCTTCGAGGACGTCCATTTCGGCTACGAGCCCGGGCGGGAGATATTGAAGGGCGTCGACCTCGAGGTGCGGCCGGGGACGACGACGGCGGTGGTCGGCCCGTCGGGCGCGGGCAAATCGACGCTGTCGCGGCTGCTGTTCCGCTTCTACGAGCCGCAGGCGGGCCGGATCACGATCGACGGCCAGGACATTTCGGGGGTGACCCAGGCGAGCCTGCGCGCGGCGCTCGGCATCGTCCCGCAGGACACCGTCCTGTTCAACGACACGATCGGCTACAATATCGGCTATGGCCGCGAGGGCGCGAGCGAGGCCGAGATCGAGGCGGCCGCCCGCGGCGCGGCGATCCACGATTTCGTGGCGCAGCTGCCGCAGGGCTACCAGGCGATGGTCGGCGAGCGCGGGCTGAAGCTCTCGGGCGGCGAGAAGCAGCGCGTCGCGATCGCCCGGACGCTCCTCAAGGACCCGCCGATCCTGATCCTCGACGAGGCGACCAGCGCGCTCGACAGCCGCACCGAGGCGGCGATCCAGGAAACGCTGCGCGACGTCGCCCGGCGCCGCACCTGCATCGTCATCGCCCACCGCCTGTCGACAGTGGTCGACGCCGACCAGATCATCGTCTTGAGCGAGGGCCGGGTCGCCGAGCGCGGCACCCACGCCCAGTTGCTGCGCCGGAACGGCCTCTACGCCGACATGTGGGCGCGCCAGCAGAGCGAGCGCGAGGAAGAGGAGGCGCAGGCCGCCGCCGAGTGAGGAGAGCGACATGAAGCTGTGCGCCTGTCTGATCGGCCTTGGCCTGATCGCCTTGCCCGTCGCCGCCTTTGCCCAGGGCATTCCCGCGATCGGCCTGGCGCCCGGCGAGGCGGTGACCGTGCGCTTCGACGACGGCGGCCGGAGCGGGGCGCCCGAGCGCGGCCGCGCCGCCTGGAGCCGCTTCGACATCGTCGCCGCCCGGCAACTGGCCGGGATGACGCCGCCGGACGCGCCGGTGCCCGAGGCGTTCCCCGTCGGCGACGTCGACGGGACGAGGCCGGACCCCATTCCGCCGAACGAGGTGCGCGTGCGCTTCCTGTCGATCGCCGACCGCCATGCGCTGCTGGTCGTGGAGAACGGCCAGGGGCAGGCGCTCGCCTATCGCGCGCGCATGACCGTGCGGGGGCGGGCCCGCCCCACCGACGTCTGCGTCGTGCTTCCCCGCCTGCCCAGCTACGAGCATTGGCCGCACCCGATCGAGCGGCTGGAGCTTACCGACTTCCGCTTCATCCCGTGGCCGCCGGGCCGGACGCCGACCTGCGAATGAGCGCTGGAGTTCCTGTTACGTTCCGATTATGACGCGGCGATGCGACTCGACTTTCCCTTGCCGGCGGCGTTGGGGGAGCGATGACCACGCCGCTCGATATCCTCCGCAACACGTTCGGCTTCCAGGACTTCCGCGGAGTCCAGGAGCAGGTGATAGGCCGCGTCATGGCGCGAGAGCGCACGCTCGCGGTGATGCCGACCGGGGCGGGCAAGTCGCTCTGCTACCAGGTGCCGGCGCTGGCGCTCGAGGGCACCGCCCTGGTCGTCTCGCCGCTGATCGCGCTGATGCACGACCAGATCCGCGCCGCCGAGGCGTTCGGGCTCCGCGCCGCGTCGCTGACCTCGGCCGACGCCAATCGCGAGGAGACGATCGAGCGGCTGAAGCGCGGCGAGCTGGAATTGCTCTACGTCGCGCCCGAGCGCGCCACCACCGAGGGCTTTCGAGCGCTGATCGCGCAGGTCCCGCTGGCGCTGATCGCGATCGACGAGGCGCATTGCGTATCCGAATGGGGCCATGATTTCCGGCCCGACTACCGGCTGCTGCTGCCCCTGCTCGACGCCTTCCCGGACGTGCCGCGCCTCGCGCTCACCGCGACCGCGGACCGGCGCACGCGCGAGGACGTCCTCGTCCAGCTCGGCATCCCCAAGGACGGGCTGATCCTCGCCGGCTTCGACCGCCCCAACATCCGCTACGCGGTCCGCCCCCGCGACGGCGTCGCGAACCAGCTGAAGGCGCTGCTCGCCGAGCAGCCGGGGCCGGGCATCGTCTACGTGCCGAGCCGCGACAAGGCCGAGCAAATCGCCGAGCAGCTCGCGGCGACGGGGCGGCCGGCCTTGCCCTACCATGCCGGGCTCGAGCCGCCGGTCCGGGCGCGCAACCAGAAGGCGTTCGTCGCCTCGGAGGACATGGTGATGGTCGCGACCATCGCCTTCGGGATGGGGATCGACAAGCCCGACGTGCGCTTCGTCGCCCATGCCGGCCTGCCCAAGTCGATCGAGGCCTATTATCAGGAGACCGGGCGCGCCGGCCGCGACGGCGAGCCGGCCGAGGCCTGGCTGTTCTGGGGCGCCGAGGATTTCTCGCGGGCGCGGCGGCGGATCACGACCGAGGTCGAGCCGGCGCGCCAGCCGGGCGAGCGCGAGCGATTGAACGCGCTCGCCACCCTCGTCGAGAGCGCCGGCTGCCGCCGCGCCATCCTGCTCCGCCATTTCGGCGAGGATCCGCCGGAGCGCTGCGGCAATTGCGACAATTGCCTGGAGGCGCCGCAGGCGATCGATGCGACCACCACCGCGCAGAAATTGCTTTCCGCCGCCTTCCGCACCGAGATGCGCTTCGGCCTCGGCCATTTGACCGACGTGCTCGCCGGCCGCGAGACCGACAAGGTCCATAATTTCGGCCACCACCGCCTCAGCGTGTTCGGCATCGCCGATGAGGAGGAGCTGGCCCTGGTCAAGCCCGTCGCCCGCGCCCTGCTCGCCCGCGACGCGCTGCGCGCGGACGATTATGGCGGCCTCTCCTTCGGCCCCGGCGCCAGGCCGATCCTCAGGGGCGAAGCGAAGCTCGAGGTCGTGCTGCCGCCCAGGCGGACCCGCCGCAAGCGGCGTCCGGCGTCGGAATATCCGCACGATCCCTTGTTCGAGGCGCTGCGCGCGCGGCGGCGGGAGCTCGCCGCCGAAACCGGCGTGCCGCCCTACGTCATCTTCCACGACAGCACGCTGCGGGAGATGGCCGAGCTCAAGCCGGCGACGCTCCACGCTCTCTCACGGGTCTCCGGGGTCGGCGCCGCCAAGCTGGACCGCTACGGCGCCGCCTTCGTCGAGATCATCGCGGCCTGGGACTAGGGTCCGCACTGGGCCTGAACCCATTTGTCTTGGCCCCCGCTTTTCGCCAGAATGCGCGAAAAGGGAGGGATTCGCATGGCCAGGACACCAATGCCGACGGGCACGCAATGGCTCTACATCATCGCCGGCGCGGGCGCCGCCGCCGGAGTCACCATCCTCACCGGCCTCGGCGGCGCGATCGGCGGCGCGATCATCGGCGTCGGCGCCGCGCTCGGCGCGATCCCCTATCAGCGCGCCGTCCAGGAGAACAAGAAGCGCGAGGGCGGCGGCATCGACGGCAGCGGATGAGCGAGGTCCGGCTCCATCCGAGCTGGCTGGAGCGGCTGCGGGGCGAGTTCGACAGCCCCTATATGCGCGCGCTCAAGTCCTGGCTGGTCGCCGAGAAGGCGGCGGGGCGGCGGATCTTCCCGGCCGGCAGCGAGTGGTTCCGGGCGCTCGACCTGACCCCGCTCGGCAAGGTCCGAGTCGTCATCCTCGGCCAGGACCCGTATCACGGGCCGGGGCAGGCGCACGGCCTGTGCTTCTCGGTCCGGCCCGGCGTCCAGATCCCGCCCAGCCTCGTCAACATCTACAAGGAGATGGAGGCCGATCTCGGCATCAAGCCCGCGCGCCACGGCTTCCTCGAACATTGGGCGAAGCAGGGCGTGCTGCTCCTGAACAGCGTGCTCACCGTCCGCATGGGCCAGGCGGCCTCGCACCGCGAGCGCGGCTGGGAGCGCTTCACCGACGCCGCGATCGCGGCGGTCAACCAGCAGGAGGATCCGGTCGTCTTCCTACTCTGGGGCAGCTACGCGCAGAAGAAGGCGGCCCTGGTCGACAGCATCGACAAGGGCGGGCGGCACCTGGTGCTGAAGGCGCCGCACCCGAGCCCGCTCTCGGCCCATAGCGGCTTTTTCGGCTGCAGGCATTTCTCGAAGGCCAACGATTTCCTCGTCAGCCGCGGCTTCGCCCCGATCGACTGGGCGCTGCCGGAGTGCGCGGCCTAACGCTCCTCGGCGATGAAGGCGAGCAGCGCCTCCTCATAGGGATCGCGGGCGCCGTCGGCGTCGACATGCGCCTTGAGCCACTGGTCCTCGGCCGGGGTGATCGCATTGGCGGCGGCGACGGCCGAGTCGCGATCGGTCTCGGGACCGCGCCTCAGCGCGGCGCGGACCTCGGAGGTGTCGGTCCGCCCCATCCGGGCGAAGAAGCCGAGCACGCTGCGGTGATGATCGGCGACGAAGGCGTCGAGCCGGGCGGCTTCGGCGCGTTCGAGCGGGGTGTAGGAGGAATAGGCCATCAGATGGTTGCCGACCGCCTGGACGAACAGCGTCTTCCAGCCCGGCGCGTTGTCGGCGTGGAGGCAGGCGTCCTTGATCCGCCACAGCGTCTCGGCCTCGTCCGCGCTCACCGTCAGCGCGCCGCCGCCGGCGGCGGCGAACACGATCCGGCGCAGCGAGGCGGCTTCCCCTTCGCCGACCCGGCCGTCCGCCAGCACCGATCGCTCGATCTGGGCGAGCGCCCAGGCCTTGAGCGACGCGGGCGCGTTGAGCGCGGTTTCGAGCACCTTCACCGCCAAAGCGAGCTCGGTCGGCGTGATCGGCGCGCCGTCCTGCTCGATCTGGCCGATCAGCCAGGCGGCGTGGCTCTCCTCGACATAGCCGCGCGGCGGCGTCTGGTTGACGACATAGTCGGTCATCGCCTCGATGAAGAACGCCCCCCATTCGGGCGCGGCGTCCTTCGCCGACCGGTTCAGCTCGAACAGCGCCTCGGCCTCGGCGGCGGAGACCGACCCGTCCGGCCACACCCAGCGGCGGACCGCCAGCACGTCCTCGGCGGAAATCGGCGCCCCGCCCTTCAGCGCGGCCGCGAAGTCGGAATAGGAGAAGCTCATTGCCCCATGCCCCTGCGATCTGGCGGCGGCGATAGCGGCGAAGGGTTAAAAGGCGGCTAAGCCACGTCTTGAAGGTTATACTATATCATGCGAAGACCGGCCGACATGCCGTGATCCGAGGAGAATGTTGATGCGCGCTTCCGCCTTCGCTCCGCTCTTGTCCCTCAGCCTCGCCGCCTGCGGCGGCCCGCCCGCGCCCGACCCGCGCGGGGTCGCCCGCGACGAGGTGCTGGTCCAGGTGACCGCCTCGGGCCGCGCCGACACCCGGCCGGACGAAGCGCGCTTCGCCGCCGGCGTCTCGACCATCCAGGCCAGCGCCGCCGCCGCGAGCGCCGCGAACAACCAGGCGATGAACCGGGTGGTCGCGGCGCTCCGCGGCCTCGGCATCCGGCCCGACGACGTCCAGACCCGCACGATCACCCTCAATCGGCTCGACTATGGCCCGAATCGCGGCCGGTTCGAGGCGAACAACGTCATCGAGGTGCGCGTCCGCGACCTCGCCAAAGCGGGCCAGGCGATCGCCGCGGCGACCGAGGCGGGCGCCAACGTCCTCTCCGGGCCGAACCTGCAGGTCGGCGACCCCGAAATGGCGAGTCGGTCGGCTTATGCCGAGGCCTATCGCGCCGCGCGGGCGCGAGCCGAAGCCTATGCGCAGGCGGCGGAGCTCAGGGTCGTGCGGGTGCTCGCGATCCGCGACGCCCAGGGGGAGGCAATGCCATTGACGATGGCGGCCGCGGGGATGGATCTGGAGCGGGCTGCCGGCCAGACCTCGATGGCGCCGCCGCCGGTTCAGACCGGCGTCAACACGAGCGAGGTCGGCATCCGAGTCGATTTCGCTTTGGCGCCGCGCTGAGCGACGGCGCGCGGCGGTTCGCCGGGCGGGCGCACCGAGTCGCCGGAACCCCGGGGAAACCCCGTATCGGGCCAAGCGTTTAAGGCGGGTGAGCGTGGCGGGCGTTGTAAGGAGTCGAAGCCATGAAACGCACCTTCTTCCTGCTCACCGCGGTGTCCGCGCTCTGCGCGGCGGCCCCCGCGGCGGCCCAGTACCGCAGTCAGTACGGACTCGATACGAGCTTCAATGCCCGGATCGACCAGCTCCAGGTGCGGCTCGATGCCGGCATCCGCGCCGGAACGATCGACCGCCGCGAGGCGTGGCGGCTGCGGCGCGACATCGCCATGCTCGACCGGCTCGAGCGCCAGTACAGCTATAACGGCTTCAGCCGCGCCGAGCGGATGGACCTCCAGCGCCGGCTGCGGGCGGCGCGCCAGGACCTGCGCATCGCCGACAATGGCGGCTGGGACCGCTACGACCGCTATGCCTGGGACGACAGCGCTTATTATGGCGGGCGCGGCGGGCCCGAGAGCGACTGGATCGGCCTGCGCATCGGCGAGCGCGCGACCGGCAACCTCGTCATCGTCCCGGACAAGTACCGGATGCGCTATCGCGACCGCTCCGACGTCTATTATCGCTCGGACGGCCGCATGATCTACGAGATCGACGCACGCACCAACCTCGTGCTGAACGCCTATCCGGCCGACTGACACGAACCGCCGAGGGCGCCGCTTCGGCGGCGCCCTCGCTTCGTCAGCGCGGCGCGAACTGAACCAGATCCCACAGATTGCCGTAAAGGTCCTCGAACACCGCGACCCTGCCGTAGGGCGCCGTTTTCGGCGGCCGCACGAAGCGGACGCCGCTGGCCGCCATCTTTTCATGGTCGCGCGCGAAATCCTCGGTGGCGAGGAACAGGAAGACGCGCCCGCCCGCCTGGTCGCCGACGAAGCGCGCCTGCTCGGGCGTGGCGGCGCGGGCGAGCAGCAGCGAGGTCCCGGTGCCGCCCGGCGGGCCGACCAGCACCCAGCGCTTGTCCTGCTCCGCTTGATATTCGTCCGCCACCAGCACGAAGCCGAGCTTTTCCGTGAACCAGGCGATCGCCTCGTCATAGTCGCGCACGATGAGGGCGACGTGGGCGAGGGATTGCGCCATCAGTCGCGGCCGTGCTCGGCGATCGCCGCGGCCTCGGCGGCGGTGGCGGCCTCGGCCTCGGCGGCCCAGGCCGAGGCGAGCCGCCAGGCCGGCTCGAAGCCCCGCAGCAAGAGCGCGATCCGGCCCGGCGCGGCGGCGCAATCGGCGAGATGGCGGGCGAGCAGGGCGCGGACCTCGGCGGCCGCCGCCGGACGGCGGGCGAGCTCGTCGCCGTTGGTGCAGTCCGAATGCTCGACGAGGGTCGTCTGGATGCGGCCGTCATTGCCGCGCCAGAAGGCGGCGTGGAACTGGATATGGTAGCCCAAAGCGTCGCGGCGCATGCTGACCAGCCGCCCGCCGTCCTGCTCGGCGACATCCTCGACCCGCCAGCCGGCGACGGTTCGGTGCCGGTCCGGATAGGGCGCGGCGGCGAGGAGCAGCAGCATCGCGGCGTGAATGGATCCGTTGCGCATCGGCCTTCCCCCATCAATGCCGCGAGCCTATTGCTTCCGCCGGCCCGGTCAACGGATGGAAGCCCATGAATCGCCCGCTCGCCCTGCTCGCCGCTCTCGCCCTGCTCGCCGGCTGCGGCGAGGCGCCGCCCGCCAGAGCGCCGGCCGCCGAGACGAAGGCGAGCATGCCGGCGCCGCGGCCGGTGCCCGACGTCGCCCGGGTGCGGCTCGAGACCGAGGCGGGCGCGATCGTCGTCGAGCTGGACGGCCGGCATGCGCCCGTCACCACCGCCAATTTCCTCGCTTATGTCGACCAGCACCGGTTCGACGGCACCAGCTTCTACCGGGCGTCGCGCACCGAGGGCGCGCCGACGCGCGGCTTCGTCCAGGGCGGCATCCGCCGCGACTATCGGCGGATGCTGGCGCCGATCGCCCACGAGCCGACCAGCGCCACCGGCCTCCGGCACCGCGCCGGGACGATCTCGATGGCGCGCGGCGAGACCGGGGCGATGGGCAATTTCTTCATCACCACCGCGTCGATGCCGGCGATGGACGCGCGCGGCCGCGAGCAGGGCTATGCCGCCTTCGGCCGGGTCGTCGAGGGGATGGACGTCGTCCGCCATATCCTCGCCGCGCCGACCGATCCGCGCGCGGGCAGCGGCGCGATGCGCGGCCAGATGCTCGCCGCGCCGGTGCGGATCGTGCGGGCGAGCCGGGTCGAATAAGACGGGCGCACTTTGCGCGAGCGCCGGCGCTCGAAAGCCGCTAGGATCGCCGGCCTGTTTCACCGTCCGGCAGGAGAGGAACGATGGCGAAGGGCCAGAAGCGCTCGACCAAGGAGCCCCGCAAACCCAAGGCGGACAAGAACAAGAAGAAATAAAGGGAGGCAGCCGACCGGCGTCCTCAGGCGCCGTCGAACGCCTCCAGGATCGGGCACGGGCCCTTGCGGCCGGCGGCGCAGCTCGAACGCAGCCGTTCGAGCGCCGCGCGGGAGGCTTCGAGCTCGGCGATGCGCGCGTCGAGCGCGGCGAGGCGCTCGCTGGCCAGCGCGCGCACCCGGGCGCGGTCTTCGCTGCGGTCGAGCGCGAGCAACTCGCCGATCTCGTCGAGCGTGAAGCCGGCCGCCTGGGCGCGGCGGATGAAGCGCAGCCGCGCGACGTCCTCCGCGCCGTAGCGCCGCACCGCGCCGAGGCTCGGCGGCACCGCGAGCAGGCCGCGCCGCTGATAGTAGCGCACCGTCTCGACCCCGACCCCGGCGGCGGCGCCGAGGCGGGCGATGGTCATCGAATTTTTCATCGCTTGACTCCGTACCATGGTACGGAGGCTAATAGCCGATTCGCCACCAGGCAAATGAAAGGAGAATGACCATGACGAAGATCGAAAAGGCCCAGCCCGCCTGCACCTGCAAGGCCGGCGGCTGCCGCTGCAATCCCTGCACCTGCCGCAATTGCGGCTGCTGAACGGGAGCGGGCCGCGCCGAGGAAAGCGCGGCCCGGCTTTCGGCGTTCAGTCGATGATCCGCATGTCGCCTTCCGCCTCCAGCCTGGCGAGGAAGTCCTTCATCTCCTTGAGGCGCTCGGGCGAATGGCCTTCCCACTGCGCGACCTCGCCGACGATGCGGAGCGGCGCACGCGAGCGGTAGGATTGAGTCGGGTTGCCGGGGAATTTCTTGTCGGTGAGGTTGGGGTCGTCCTCGTACCGGCCGGTCGGCTCGACGATGTAGATGCGCTCCCTCCCCTCGCCCCTGGCCAGCTCGCAGCCCCAGATCGCCGCGTCGAGCGTGGCGGAGAAGTAGATCCAGGAGAGCTTCTCCTCGCGATAGTTGGAATCGAAGCCGGGCGCGAGCAGGTCGCCCACGCGCAGGTCGGCGCGGGTGCCGTGGTAGAAGGGGCCGGTGGCATCCTTGGCGTAGGTCATCCTGTGGCGGTTGCTCCCGGCTTCGCTTAGGCTCGCCGCTCCCGATTCACGGAAGGGCGGACGTGGCCAGGCACCGCATCTACACGACAAGCTTCGCGAGCGTGTATCCGCATTATGTCGCCAAGGCGGAGAGAAAGGGGCGGACGAAGGCGGAGGTCGACGAGATCATCGGATGGCTGACCGGCTACGGCCCGGCGGAGCTGGCGGCCGAGCTGGAGGCACGCACCGACTTCGAGAGCTTCTTCGCCAGGGCGCCGCGGATGAACGCCGCGCGCGGCGCGATCACGGGCCTGGTCTGCGGCGTCCGCGTCGAGACGATCGAAGAGCCGCTGATGCGGGAGATCCGCTATCTCGACAAGCTGATCGACGAACTGGCGCGGGGCAAGCGGATGGAGAAGATCTTACGGGGGGAATGATGGCGCTGGCTCCTTCGTCACTCGATGAAGTAGCCGGCAACCCTCCAGCTCTCGCCTTCGCGGGCAAGAGAAAGCGTTTCGGTCGCACCGGCCTTGTTGGCGAAGCTCGTCTGGAACCGGACAAGCTGGTAGCCGCTCGGCGGGGCCGGAATGCTTTCCTCGCTCGTGAAGCGGCGCGACAACACGCGGCCCAGAGGGACGCGCGCTGTCTCCGACGCGGATTGCCACACCTCGACGGTGTTCATGGTCCGGAACGACCGTGCCGTGGCCGCCCAGCTCTCCTCCCATTTCCCCGCATCCACCAGTTCCAGCCATTGGCGCGCCGCCTGCGTCGCGGCCGACGGAATGGCAGGCGGCGCCGCGGTCTGCGCGTCCGGCGGCGCGGCGGGGCCGGACGCCGGCTGGGGTGAAGCCGAAAAAGCGAGCAGCGCAACGACGAGGGAAATCATGGCGAGTCCTCCGCTGGCCCAGAGCGCGCGGCGCTTCGCATAAGATCCCGCGTCTGGCCGGTCTATCGGTTGGCGGCCCGGAGCGCTCGCCGCATCCCCCAATCTCTTGTCCGCCAGAGAATCGGGGGGCGCGGCTTCGGCGTCGAGCAGCAACCGCGCGGCCTCCTTGCTGCTGCCGGCCGACAATTTGCGGCGGGCATCGCGCAGGCGCTCGTTGATGGTGTGAACCGAAAGCGAGAGGTGCCGCGCCATCGATTTGGCATCATGACCCGCCAGCAGCAGGCGAAGCGTCTGCTTCTCTTTCTCGGTCAGCGCCTCGTAACCCTGCTTCATCGATCCATTACCCAATGGCTGCGCGCGCTCAACGCTAAGGGTCCGCAAAGCCGGTGTTTACCCCTAAAGGATTGTATCGCGGACGCTCGTCAGAGCGAAGCGGAAGCGCGCACCGGCTTCGAAAGCTTTTTCGCCAGGGCCCCGAGAATGAACCCGGCGCGCGGCGCGATCACGGGCGTGGTCTGCGGCGCCCGCGTCGAGACGATCGAGGAGCCGCTGATGCGGGAAATCCGCTATCTCGACAAGCTGGTCGACGAACTGGCGCGGGGGAAGCGGATGGAGAAGATTTTGCGGGAGGGTGATCGGGGTGGCGTTCCCTCGGCCCTTCGCGAATAGAATGCGCTGTCACCGTAATCCTAGAATGGACGGTATCCGTGGCGGCGCGGCACATAGCCACCCGCCTTTCGGGCGGTCGGACCGAGGTTCCGACTGAAGCCCGACCGCTTCCCATTGACGATCCCTTGATCAGATGGCCGAACGCCTAAATGGTTGGCCCAAGCCGGGTTGACGCCCTTCAAGACATAGCGGCGAGCGCCGATCAAATTATAGACACGCTCGATCTGAATCGTTCGGGCCCGGGGCCTGCTGCCCGTCAAGCTTTCAAACCAAGCTGAGAGCTTTGCTGCAAAGGCCCCCGCCGCTCCCTTTGGAATGTGGACCAGCCAATGCGCAGCGGTAGTGTTCGCAGTGCTCTCCACTACCCAGACGTACGTGGGTGCTGATTTGGCTCGGGTTGTCACAGATCGACGAAGCCATGGCGCAAAGCGTTGAGCGAGCATTCGCCGAAATAGCCTGCTAGCCTGCCCTGCGGCGTCTAACTCGGTGAAATTCACCGTCACCATCTTATTTAGCGGCAGACCCTGGCGTTGGGCATACCGTGTGGCGTGATGGATGTTGACTGCCGGGACGCGATTGATGTGGCGGGTGGCCCGGTCGGCCGCGTTCTTGGCTAGTTCCCGTTTCATACGCTATTGTTCCTATCTCGGGCATATATACAATGGAAGTGCGAAGCAGCTTGATCCGCTCTGCAAATTGTCGGGGTGCGGCCGGCGCCGCACCCCGATCGAGACCACTACAGTCGCTTGCAGTGGTCACAGAGCGGGTGGCCGCCCGTGCCGCTACGACGGTTGTAGCTCTCGATGTTGTTGCCCTCGGTGCACGTGTTGTCGTTGTGGTGCACCCGGGTGCCCGGCTTGGCCGAGTGATAAGCAGAGACTTTGGCCATGAGGAGGCCCTTTCGAAATCGTAGTTGATCCGATATGGAAGGGCCGCGACCGTGAGGCTGGGCCCTGGCGCTAGCTTACCGCTGCTGTCCGGGCCACGTTCCACATGGCGCACCTCCTTCCTTCGGGAAAGGTGGCGCGCAAACCTTTCCACGGGTGCGTGCGCGCCGCTGGGAGCAAGGACGGCGGCCGGTCATTGATCGGCCGCCGTTTTTTCGGAGTGATTGACATTGTCGGTCGTTCGAAGCCGCCACACTTGGCCTTCGCGGAATAGGACACGCTCCTGGCGGAGACGGGACAGCTGAGGGCTCAAGCTGGTTCGCACAACATCGGTCCGTCCCCACGCATTGGCAAAGAGCTCGAGCAACTGATTGGCCGTTGCGCCGTGGGTGAAGTGTTCCGACAATGCCTTTCGGACGAGTTCCTTTATTGTCAGCCGCGCATACGGCGATCTCGGCGCGATGGCCGCCGACGAAACAATCCGCTGCCGCCATACATCGACGTGGCTGGCAGGACCGCTTGGACGTGCGCCCTTTAAGAAGGCCAGTTGTGGCTGTTCGCGGCTGGGAAACCCTCGTTCAAGCGCGGCCTTAGCGAGCCGCACTTCAAAAAGCTCTCGCTCTAACGGCACCAATTCAGCTCGAAGAACCGCGATGCGCTCTTCGATCGAGGCCTCGTGGTCATCGAGCAACGAACGCACGTTAACCATTCGAGCCCTATAGGGTCGCACGAGTCGGGACGCAAGCCGAAAGTTATCGAAGCAAGCTTATTCGGACAAACATCCCTCTAAATGGGAGTCTCGCGACTCAGCGGCCTTCACTCCGCCGGCAGATAAATTTCCCCGCCTTTCTCGCGGAACTTCTCACTCATCTCGGCCATGCCGGCCTCCACGTTCGCTGAGGCTTCGGCGGACGAGTCCGCAGCGATGAAGGCGTCGGCGCTCTGATTTTGCTTCGCCGCGAACTCCCGCACCTCCTGGGTAATTTTCATGCTGCAGAATTTCGGCCCGCACATCGAGCAGAAATGGGCGGTCTTGGCGCCTTCCGCGGGGAGGGTCTGGTCGTGATATTGCTCGGCGGTGTCGGGGTCGAGGCTGAGGTTGAACTGGTCGCGCCAGCGGAATTCGAAGCGAGCGCGGCTCAAAGCGTCGTCGCGAAGCTTCGCGGCGGGATGGCCCTTGGCGAGGTCGGCGGCGTGGGCGGCGAGCTTGTAGGTGACGACGCCGACCTTGACGTCGTCGCGGTCGGGGAGGCCGAGATGCTCCTTGGGCGTCACGTAGCAGAGCATCGCCGTGCCGAACCAGCCGATCATCGCGGCGCCGATCGCCGAGGTGATATGGTCGTAGCCGGGGGCGATGTCGGTGGCGAGCGGGCCCAATGTGTAGAAGGGCGCCTCGCCGCAGGCCTCGAGCTGCTTGTCCATGTTCGCCTTGATCTTGTGCATCGGCACATGGCCGGGGCCTTCGATCATCACCTGGACGTCGTGCTTCCAGGCGATCTGCGTCAGCTCGCCCAATGTCGCCAGCTCGGCGAACTGGGCCTCGTCATTGGCATCCGCGATGCTGCCGGGGCGGAGGCCGTCGCCGAGGGAAAAGGCGATGTCATAGGCCTTCATCACCTCGCAAATCTCCTCGAACCGCGTGTAGAGGAAGCTCTCCTGGTGGTGGGCGAGGCACCATTTGGCCATGATCGAGCCGCCCCGGGAAACGATGCCGGTGACGCGGTTCGCGGTCAGCGGGATGTAGGGCAGCCGGACGCCGGCATGGATGGTGAAATAGTCGACCCCCTGCTCGGCCTGCTCGATCAATGTGTCGCGGTAGATCTCCCAGGTCAGATCCTCGGCCACGCCCCCAACCTTTTCAAGGGCCTGGTAAATAGGGACCGTCCCGATCGGCACGGGTGAGTTGCGGACGATCCATTCGCGGGTGTCGTGGATGTTGCGGCCGGTGGAGAGGTCCATCACCGTGTCGGCGCCCCAGCGGATCGCCCAGACCATCTTGTCGACCTCGGCGGCGACGTCGGAGGCGACCGCCGAATTGCCGATATTGGCGTTGATCTTCACGAGGAAGTTGCGGCCGATCGCCATCGGCTCGCTCTCGGGATGGTTGATGTTGGAAGGGATGATCGCCCGCCCGCGCGCGACCTCGTCCCGCACGAATTCCGGAGTCACATGATCGGGGATCGCGGCGCCGAAATCCTGCCCGTCTCTTATAAGAACCGCGCTTCTTATAAGAACCCGGCCCAGATTCTCCCGCTCGGCGACATATTCCATCTCCGGCGTGATGATGCCGCGGCGCGCGTAGTGCATCTGGGTGACGTTGGCGCCCGGCTTCGCGCGCAGCACCTTGCGGCGGACGTTGGGGAAGGGGGCGACGCCGCCCGAGCGGTCGGGGCCGCTCATCCCGTTATCCTCGGGCCGGACCTCGCGCTGGACGACCTCCTCGACGTCGCCGCGGCCGCGGATCCAGTCGCGCCTGAGCTCGGCGAGGCCGGCCATGATGTCGATCGTCGCCGCCGGGTCGGTATAGGGTCCCGAGCAGTCGTAGACGCGCAAGGGAGGCTCGCCGCTCGACGGTTCGAGGTCGATCTCGCGCATTGCCACCTTGCGCTCCCCGACATGGATCTTGCGGCTGCCGCGGATCGGGCCGGTGGTGACGTTCAGGGTCCCTGCGGGGCCTGGCAGTTCGGTGCGGGCGGGGGAGTCGGCCATGAGGGGGGACTTTCGCTAGAGGGTGGGGCCGGCGGGGACGAAGACGCCGGCGAGGATGAAGGCGAGGCCGAGCGCCAGCGTGACGATCGCCCAGGCGCGCGGCCGCGCGAGGAAGGGCGCGCCGAAGGCGATCATCGCCCGCGGCACGGCCAGGATCAGCAGCCCCTCGAGCGCGGCGATCGCGGCGATCGCGGTGACGAGGATCTGCGGCGGATCGGCGAGGCCGTGATGGACTCCGAGCAGGGCGACTCCGATCGCGTAGGTGACGAGGCCGATCGCGATCGTCAGGCCCGGGCTGCGCTCCATCTCCTCGGCCAGCGTCCGCCAGCGGTCGGGAGCGAGGAGGGCGCAGGCGCCGGTGGCGACCATGTAGAGGCCGATCGCGCCGAGCAGGTGAAGGGTCAGGGGGGTCGCCGTGTGCATGCCCATCCTCCTCCTCATCGCGGGGGAAGAGCGGCCTGCTCTCCCTCCCTACGCCGGTTTGAGCCGGATCAGGTTCGACGGGTCATGGCCTCAGCCAAATCTCAACCGCTCGGGCGCGGTCCCCCGGGGAATGGCCCTCCTTAGACCCGCCATGCTTTGCTGGAAAGCGCCAATGCGCTAGGCCCGGGGCGATGCGACCGGACCTTTCCGATCCCGCGGCGCGGGCCGCCTACCGGGCCGAGCTGAAGGGGCTCGCGCGCGGCTGGCGGCTCACCGGCTTCGCGCTGATCCTCGGCGGCGTCGCCGGCCAGTTCTACCTGCGCGGGCAGGGCGGCGGCCAGCCGTGGCTGGCGGCGGCGGGCTGGACCGCGATCGCGGCGGGCTGGGCGATCTTCATCGCCGTCATCGTCCACCGCAGCCGCCACCACCAGGCGCGGATGGCCGGGCGGCCCGCGGACCGCTGATGTGCAACGAGCATCGCCGGACGGTCGAGCTCGGGCGCATCTCCGACGCCTTCGCCCAGCTTCGCATCCCGCTTCATTTCCCCGAAGGCGCCCCCAACCTCGCCCCGCTCGACAGCATCCGGATCACCGATCCGACCGCGATCGTTCGGGCGCGCGGCGACGGCTTCGAGCTGGTGCAGCGGCGCTGGAGCTGGCCGGGGCCGGGCGGCAAGCCGGTGTTCAACTATCGCGGCGAGGGCCGCGAGTTCGGCAACACGGCGACGAGCGGCCGCTGCCTGATCGTCGCCGACGGCTTCTACGAATATACCGCGCCCGAGGACGGCGGGAAGCGCAAGGCGCGCTGGCTGTTCACCCGCCCGGGCGAGGATTTCTTCGGCATCGCCGGCCTGTGGCGGACCGACCGACAAGTCGGCGAGGCCTGCACGATGCTGACCGTCGCGCCCGGCCCGGACGTCGCCCCCTACCATAGCCGCCAGGTCGCGCTGATCGACCCGGCCGACTGGCGGCGCTGGCTCGACGCGAGCGCGCCCGCGGGCGCGCTGCTGAGGCCGAGCCCGGCCGGGACGCTCGAGGTCGCCCGCGCCTAAAGCGGCAATTCGAGCTCGAGCGGCTCGGCCCGCGGTTCGCCCTCGCTCAGGTTCGACAAGGTGAGGCCGAGCAGGCGGACGCTCTTGGCGAGCGGCACCAGCGTGCGGAGCAGCGCGCAGCCGATCTCGAGAAATTCCTCGCGGCCGGCGACGGCGCGGTCGAGGCTCCTGGCGCGGGTCAGGATCTGGAAGTCGCGGAACTTGACCTTGAGGGTCACGGTGCGGCCGCTGATCTCCTTCTCCTCGATCCGGCGCCAGACGGTCCGGCTGATCCGGTCGAGCTCGGCGACGAGGTCCGCCTCCTCGATCAGATCCTCGACGAACGTGTCCTCGGCGCCGATCGACTTGTAGGGGCGGTCGGGCTTGACCTCGCGGTGGCAGATGCCGCGCGCGAGGTTGTAATAATATTCGCCGCTCGAGCCGAAATTGTGGGCGAGGAAGGCGAGGCTCTGCGCGCGCAGGTCGGCGCCGGTGACGATCCCGAGCCGGGCCATCTTCTCGGCCGTCTTCGGGCCGATGCCGTGGAAGCGCTTGACCGGCAGCGGGGCGACGAACGTCTCGCCTTTGCCCGGCGCGACGACGCACAGGCCGTCGGGTTTGTTCTGGTCCGAGGCGAGCTTGGCGAGGAACTTGTTGTAGGAGACTCCGGCCGATGCGGTGAGGCCGGTCTCGGCCCGGATCCGGGCGCGGATCTCCTCGGCGATCCTTGTGGCGATGCCGATCCCCCTGAGGTCCTCGGTGACGTCGAGATAGGCTTCGTCGAGGCTGAGCGGCTCGATCAGCGGCGCATAATCGGCGAAGATCGCGCGGATCTGGAGCGAGACGGCGCGATAGGCGTCGAAGCGCGGGCGGACGAAGATCAGCTCGGGGCAGCGCCGCTTGGCGGTGACGGAGGGCATGGCCGAGCGGATGCCGTAGCGGCGCGCCTCGTAGCTCGCCGCCGCGACCACGCCGCGGACCTGGCCGCCGACCGCCACCGGCTTGCCCCGGAGCGCCGGATCGTCGCGCTGCTCGACCGACGCGTAGAAAGCGTCCATGTCGATATGGATGATCTTGCGCTGGGGCGGGGGCGCATCGTTCACTCTTTGTGCTTATCATCGACCGGGGCGTCCGCGACAGTCCCAAAATGAGGCTGTCGCCGGGCGGGCGTGGCGCCGCCCCGGCGTCTTGCGCTAAGGCGGCCCGCTATGGCGCGGGGCAGGCGGAACGGAATCCTGATCGCGGGTGGCGGGCTCGCCGGCAGCCTCGCCGCGCTCGCCATGGCGCGCTATCGGCCCGAGGTGCCGCTCCTGATCGTCGAGGAGCGCGAGACGTTCGGCGGCGAGGGCTATCGAAGCTTCGCCGAGGCCGAGCTCGGCGAGGACGGCGCCGAGCTGATCGCGCCGCTGGCGATCGACCGCTGGCCGGGCTTCTACGTCGCCTTTCCCGGCTTCAGCCGCAAGCTCAGATCCGATTGGGCCGGCTTCGGCGCCGGGGACGTCCACCGGGCGATGGTCGCCGCGCTCCAGCCCAAGCAATATCGGCTCGGCACCCGGGTGGTGGCGGTGCGCGAGGACGCGCTGGTGCTCGACGGCGGCGAGACGATCAAGGCCGAGGGCGCGATCGACGCGCGCGGGCCCGCCGGCAGCTCGACGCTCGAGCTGCTCTACGAGGCGCGGCTCGAGCGCGACTATCGCTTCAAGGCGCCGCACCGGGTCGACCGGCCGGTGCTGATCGACGCCACCGTGGACCAGGGCACGGGCCTGCGTTTCTTCGAATGCGTGCCCCTGTCGGAAGTACGGCTGCTCGTCGCCGACGTCTGCGTCTCCGGCAGCTCTGCGCCGGACGATCAGGCGGGGAGCCGGATCGACGCCTATGTGACGGCGCGCGGCTGGGCGCGGCCGCGGGCGGGGGCCGAGCGGGCGGCGGCGCGGCCGCTGCCGATCGGCGGTGATTTCGCGGCCTTCTGGCGGCTCGGCGGCGCGCGGGCGGCCAAGCTCGGCCTGCGCGGCGGCTTCGTCCACCCGCTGACCGGGCGCGCGGTCGCCGACGCGGCGCGGACGGCGCTGCTGCTGAGCCGGCAGCGCGATTTCTCCGGCAACCTCCTCCACGATCTGTTCGAGGCCGAAGCCAAGCAGCTCTGGAAGAAGCGCGAATTCCCGCGCTCGGTCACCGCCGCGATCGCCGCGACCGCGCCCGGGCAGCGGCGCGGCCTCGTTGAGCGGCTCTACGGGCTCGATCCAGGCCTCATTCAGCGGCTCCAGGCCGACCGGCTCGGCCTGCTCGACCGGGTCCGGATCCGCAAGGCGTTGCGATCGCAGGGTCAGGGGAAAGCATGATTTAATCTCTTTGCGCTAGGCCCCTTGTCATGGGGACGCACGCCAGGCTCTGGATGAGCCGCCTGTTCGATACCGGCGAGGCCAGGACCGCTTTCGGGCGAGCGCTGCTCGACGAGCGCTACCGGGCGCTGCAGCGGCAGATCCCGTTGCTCTACGCGATCGCGCTGGCCAACTTTGTCGGGCTCTACGTCGCCGGCGGCGCCGAGCCGACCTCGCTGGTCCATCCCGCCACCTTCTTGATCGGCTTCGTCGTGGTGCGGCTGGTGTACTGGCTGCGGACGCGCCGGCGGGTGCTGCCGCCGGCCGAGATCCTCAAGGAATTGAGACGCACCTTGATCCTCGCCGGCCTGCTCAGCATCGCTTTCGGCTATTCGGCGATCAGCATTTACGGCCAGTCGGACCCGCGCGAACAGGAACTCGTCATCCTGTTCGCCTCGCTCGCCGCGATCGGCTGCGCCTACGGCCTGACCAGCTTTCCGGCGGCGGCGCGGCTGCCTTTGCTGTTGTTTGCCCTGCCGCTCGCGGTCCGGCTCGCCGCCTCGGGGGTGCCCGCCCATGCCGGCGTCGGCATCAGCCTCGCATTGATCACGCTGATGATCCTGCGGCTGGTCGACCTCCACAATGAGGGCTTCGTCCAGCTGGTCCGGTCGCGCTCCGAGGTCGAGACCGAGCGCGAGCGCGCGCAGCGCGCCGAACAGGCCGCGCTGGCTGAGAAGGCGCGAGTGCGCCTCGTCGCCGACACCGACCCGCTGACCGGCCTCGCCAACCGCCGCGCCTTTCTCGCCGAGCTTGAGCAGCGGCTCGCCGCGCCCGCTTCGCTCACCGCCTTCGCACTCGCCTTGCTCGACCTCGACGGTTTCAAACCAGTCAATGACACGTTCGGCCACGCCGCCGGCGACGCGCTGCTGATCGAGGTCGCGGCGCGGCTGAGGCGCGAAGCCGGCGCCGAGGCGCTGACGGCGCGGATCGGCGGCGACGAATTCGCCCTGATCTTGCCCTGCGGCAACGAGGCGACGGCGATGCGAATCGGCGAACGGATCTCCGCCGCACTCGAACGGCCCTATCTTGTCGATGGCCGCGAGTTCCGCATCTCCGCCTGTTGCGGGGTCAACATGGTCCAGCGCGGGTGCGATCTGACCACCGTCCTCTCTCAGGGCGACGCCGCACTCTATGCCGGCAAGCAGCGCGGGCGCGGCTGCGTCGCCTTGTTCACGCCGGCGATCGCCGAGGCGAACCGGCGACGGATCGCAATCGAGCGAGCGCTGCGCGAACCGGGCGTAACCGAGGAGATCGGCTTAGCCTTCCAGCCGATATTCGACCTGTCGACCGGCGCGCTGCGCGCGTTCGAGGCGCTCGCGCGCTGGCACCAGCCGGCCCTCGGCCCGATCACGCCGGCCGAGTTCATTCCGATCACCGAGCAGATCAACGTCATCGAGCAGATAAGTGACTCGCTTCTCGCGCGCGCCTGCGCAGAGGCGGCATGCTGGCCGGCGGCGGTGCGGCTCTCGTTCAACCTTTCCGCTATACAACTCTGCTCGGCGAATAGCGCCGCGCGCCTGCTCGCAATCGCCGCCGCAGCGGGGATCGAGGCAAGTCGGCTTCAGTTCGAGGTGACCGAGACGGCGATGCTGGTGGACTTCGGCGCAGCGCGCCTCAATCTCGAGCGGCTGCGGGCGGCGGGAGCGCGGATCGCGCTCGACGATTTCGGCGCCGGCTTCGCCTCGATCTCCTATCTGCGAGAGATCATCTTCGACACGATCAAGCTGGACGGCGCGCTCGTCACCGGGGCCGCCGAATCCGACGCCGGCGAACGACTGCTGAGAGGCGTGCTCGGCCTGTGCGCGTCGCTCCAGGTGCCCTGCGTCGCCGAGCATATCGAGCATCCGGAGCAGATCGCGATGCTGCGCGCGCTGAAATGCCGCGACGGCCAGGGCTATGCGCTGGCGCCGCCCCTGCTCGTCGAGGAAGCGCACAACCTGGCGGCCGCGAAACTGGTGCCCTTCCCCTCCCGCAAGACCCGAATCTGGCGCAGGGCCGCAGCCTGAGCGTTCATTCACGTGCCATTCAGCCGCGCGCATGTGATAATATTACATCGTCTCTGTTGCGAGGAGGATGAACGATGCGCGCGCTCGGCATGCTTTCCCTGACCGCCCTCATTCTGGCCGGTCTGCCCCCCGCCCCGATCGCTCCGGTTTCGGCGGCCGTCCAGCGCGGCGAGCGCAGCGTCCGGGGCGAGGATCCCGATGCCCGCTGCGCGCCCTTCTTCCGCAGCTTCGCCGAGGAGGACGGCGTCGGCTACGGCCGCGGCCGGGGCAACAGCCGCCTCTATCGCAACACCCCGTCCCAGCCGATGCCGGTCTACGCGCCGCCGTCGCCGCCGCCACCATCGCCGCCCCCACCGTCACCGCCGCCGCCACCGCCGATATCGAGCCAGGAGATGTCGGTCGCCGTCACCGGCACCCGCATTCCCTCGCCGAACATGGGCTATGTCGCCCCCGCGGAGAATCGCGAACGTTATGCCGGCCGCGAGGTCGCGGCCGTGCAGGCGGTCGTCGAGGCGCCGGTCTCGACCTTCTCGATCGACGTCGACACCGGCTCCTACGCCAACGTCCGGCGGATGCTGAACGCCGGCACGATGCCGCCCGAGGGCGCGGTCCGCACCGAGGAGATGCTCAACTATTTCCGCTACGATTATCCGCTGCCCCGCGACCGCTCGCGCCCGTTCAGCATCACCGCCGACATGACGACGACGCCGTGGAACCGCGAAACGCGTCTCCTCCGCGTCGGCCTGCGCGGCTACGATCTGCCGCGCGAGGGACGGCCTGCTGCCAACCTCGTCTTCCTGGTCGACGTCTCGGGCTCGATGTCGAGCATGGACAAATTGCCGCTGGTGCAATGCTCGCTCGCCTTGCTCGCCGACCGGCTGTCCCCGCGCGACCGGGTCGCGATCGTCGTCTATGCCGGCGCCGCCGGGATCGTGCTCGAGCCGACCTCGAGCCGCGACGCGATCGTCGAATCGCTGAAGAACCTCCACGCCGGCGGCTCGACCGCGGGCGCGCAGGGCATCCAGCTCGCCTATAACGTCGCCCGCCGGTCGATGATCGAGAATGGCATCAACCGCGTCATCCTCGCCACCGACGGCGACTTCAACGTCGGCGTCACCAACAACGAGGCCCTGGTCAACCTCGTCGAGCGCGAGCGCGAGGCGGGGATCACCCTGACCACCCTGGGCTTCGGCACCGGCAATTACAACGAAGCGATGATGGAGCAGATCGCCGACCACGGGAACGGCAATTACGCCTATATCGATTCCCCGCGCGAGGCCTCGAAGGTGCTCGACGAGGAGCTCGCCTCGACGCTGTTCACCATCGCCCACGACGTCAAGATCCAGGTCGAGTTCAATCCGGCCTATGTCAGCGAATATCGGCTGATCGGCTATGAGAACCGGGCGCTGCGCGAGCAGGATTTCGACAATGACGCGGTCGACGCGGGCGAGATCGGCGCCGGCCACCAGGTCACCGCTCTCTACGAGATCGTGCCCGCGGGGAGCAGGGGCTGGCTGCCCGCGCGGCGCTACGAGACCAACCAGCGTCCGGCCGGCGCCGGGCCCGACAATAACGAGCTCGCCTTCCTCCGGCTGCGCTACAAGCTGCCGGGCCAGCAGGAGTCGCGGCTGATCGAACAGCCGCTCCATGCCGGCCTGATCGCGAGCGCGCGCCCGCCGACCGGCGACGTCGCCTTCATCGCCGCGGTAGCCGCTTACGGCCAGCTGCTAAGGGGCGACACCAATCTCGGCCGGTTCGGCTTCGCCGACGCGCGCGCGCTCGCCGCCCGCACCGCCGGCGACAATTACTGGCGGCGCGAGTTCGTGCGCCTCACCGAGCTGGCCGCGCGCCACCGCTTCGCCAGCGCCGGCGACGGCAAGTAAGCACCGGCGACGCGGCTAGCCCTTGGGCGGCTCGCCGCGCAGGCGCGCCTTCACCCGGTCGAAGATGCCGGCGAGGACGCCTTCGGGATTGTCGCTGAAATGGGGCAGTTCGAGGCGGCTGATGCGGGCGTCGATCAGGGTCGGCCGCCCGGATTCCAGCGCCGCGGCGAGCGCCTCCTCGAACTCGTTCTGGGTGTCCGCCTTGTAGCCCTCGGCGCCGCAGGCGCGGGCGAGCGCGACATAATCGGGATTGTCGAACGAGATCAAAGCGCTCTCGTGGAAGGTGGCGAGCTGGTAGAGCTTGATCAGCTTGTACTCGCCGTCGTTGAAGATCACCCAGATGACCGGAATGTCATATTCGACCGCGGTGGTGAGCTCGAGCCCCGCCATCAGATAGCAGCCGTCGCCGACGGTCGCGATCACGGTCCGGTCCGGATGCGCGCATTTGACGCCCATCGCGCCGTTGGTGCCGAGCGCCATCGGCCCGTAGCTGCCCGGCTTGCGGAAATTCTGTCCCTGCCGGAGCTCGAGCCAATAAGCCGACCAGGCCATGTGGGCGCCGGCGTCGGCGATGACGATGCCGCGCTCCGGCAGCATCCGCGAGATCGCCTGCATCATCCGGCCCGGATGGATCTTAGGGGTGAGGTCGACGATCTTGCGGCGGTCGTAATCGGGCGCCCTGAACGACTTCGGCGTGACCGTCCCGACCCGCTTGTCGAGCGCCTCCAGCAAGGCGGCCATGGCGAGCTTGGCGTCGCCGACGATGCTCCGGTCGGATTTGTAGAAGCGGTCGATATCGTCCGGGTCGACGTTGATCGTGACGAGCTGGCGATTCTCGAACAGGTCGGCGCGGAAGTCGAACGTGCCGTGCTGCGAGAAGGCATTGCCGAGCGCGATCACGACGTCGGAATCGAGGAACACCTCCCAGGCCGCCTTGTGCCCGGAATCGCAGAACAGGCCGATCGCGAGCGGATGATCCTCGGCGACGATGCCCTTGCCGTCCATCGTCGTCACCAGCGGCGCCTGGTAGCGCTCCATGAAGCTGCGCACCTCGGGCCCGGCCTCGGCCCGGATCGCGCCGTAGCCTGACCACACGACCAGCTGCTTGCCGGCCTCGATCGCCTCGGCGATCAGGGCGGCGGCGCCTTCGATCTCGGCCGGATCGGGCGCCAGTGGCCGCCGGTCGAAATCGGGCGGGCTGTAATTCTCGACCTTGTTGTTGGGATAGGTGATCGATTCCTCGATCGCGACATGGACCGGGCCCGGCCGCCCGGTCAGGGCGATCTCGATCGCCTTGTGCATGACCGGGACCACGTCCTCAACCCTGGTGACGAGATAATTGGCCGGCTCGCCGGTCGCCGGGTCCCGCTTGACGACCGCGTCCCAGATCATCTTCGAATTGGGGGTGCGCTTGATCCCGGACGTCTCGTTGGCCTGGCCGCGCCCGTCATATTCGATCGTCGAATAGCCGGTGATCGCGATCAGCGGATAGGAATCGGTCAGCGCGACGCACAGGCCGGACATCAGGTTGAACGCGCCGGGCCCGGCAGTCGAGAAGCAGACGCCGAGCTTGCCCGAAAACATCGCGTAGCCGCAGGCCATGAAGGCGGCGTTCTGCTCGTGCTTGGGGATGATGCCGCGCACGCCTTCGGCCTTGTCGACCGCGATCAGCATCCCCGCCGCATTCTCGCCGGCGCCGCCGAACATGACCTCGACGCCGACATCCTTCAGCGTCTGCACGATCGCTTCGTGAACCCGCATGGCCGCCTCCCTCGATTCATCCCGAATAAGGCGGGCGGGAAGCCGGCGTCCAGAAGCTTCTAGTCCAGTTTGGCCGGTGTCCAGTTCGCCCGGCGGCGCTCCGCCTTCGCCGCCGCATCCTCGCCGTCGTAGGAGACGGGCGCGGCGACGAGGTCGAGCCGCGGATCGTCGAACGCATTGAGGTTGAGGGTCGCATAGAGCGTCCCTTCCAGCGCGGCGGTCGCGCCAACATAGACGCCGCAGCGGCCGCAGATAAGATAGTCGCTGGTCCCGGTCCCGAACCGGTAGCGATTCGTCTCCGCAGCCAGCGCCAGCGTCGCCATGCCCGCCGGATCGGTGACGGTGCGCGCATTGTGCCGGCGGCAGAAGCCGCACTGGCAGGCGCGCGGCGCTAGCGGCCGATCGCTTTCGAACGCGAAGCGGATCGCGCCGCAATGGCAGCCGCCCTGGTGGCGCATCAGTTCGCCGCCTCGGCATCGAGCCAGCGCGCCAGGCGATCGAGCAGCGCCGGGTCGGGCACCCGGTCGCGCCGCGTCAGCAGCAGCGCGAAATTGTCGGCCATCAGCTCCTCCGGATGGGCGAAATAATCGGAATTGGGGCCGACCGCGGCGGCCAGGCCCGGCAGCGCGGCGGGCGCCGCCAGCGCCCAGCCGCCGCGGCCGCGGCGCGCGGTGCAGGCGCCGGCGGCGACATCGACCCTCAGCAGCCGGAAATCGAGGCTCTCGGCGAGCGCCGGCGGCGGCGCCGCGACCGGCCGCGCCAGCTGGAGCGGGACCCAGGCGCCGCCCGCGCCGGCGAGCCGGAGGTAATGCCGCTCCTCGGGCGCGTCCGGATTGGCGATCCGCCGGGCCCGGAGCTCGGCGGGGAGCGCGAGCCGGCACGGCCGGAAGCCGATCAGCGCATAGAGGCTGTCGTGCCGCGCCGCCAAAGCGCGCGACAGGATGTGGAAGATTTCGTGCGCCAGGATGGCGTCGCGCCGCGCCGCGCGCAGATGGCCGGTGCCGGCGGGGAGCAGGATCGCATTGGCCCGGGTATGGGGAATGCCGTCCTCGACGCTCGCCCGCACCCGCACCAGCAGCACCCGTTCCGGCAGCAGCGCCGACCAGGCGCCGAGCCGGGGCGCGAGGCGGTCGAGCGACGCCTGCCACGCGCGCCGTTCGGCGCCGTTCCAGTCGCGCGCGCCGGCGCGATATTGCGCGCGCAGGCCCTCGCGGCTCGCCCGGCCCCACCCGACCCAGCGCAGCTGCATCTCCAAGGGCGCCATCGCCTCGAAGAAGCCGTCTTGGGCACCGAGGATCCGGGCGCCCTCCTCGGCGGTGGCGAAGACGAACTCGGCGGCGGCGGGCGCCGGCAGAAAGAGCAGCGCCGCGACGAGTGGGCCGAGCAGATGCCGTCCGTTCTTCATCCCGCACTCATAGGGACGTCGTCGGTCGGTTGAAACCGCGGAAGACATGGCGTATCTACGATGTAGACACGGAGTTTGGCTATGAACGTCTACGTTCGCAAATGGGGCAATAGCGCGGCTGTCAGGCTCCCCGCCTCGGCATTGGCAGCCGCGGGCCTAAAGGCCGACGACGAAGTGACCGTGCGCGGGGAAGAGGGACGAATCGTCATCGAGCCGGCGCGGAGCAAAGCCTATGATCTGCACTCGCTGATCGACGGCATTACGCCGGAGAACAGGCACGAAGAAATCGATTGGGGTCCGGCGAGGGGCAAGGAGTTTTGGTAGGCTCCAGCCGGGCACCGGACGCGGGCGAGATCGTCTGGCTCGATTTCGACCCGCAAGCCGGCCGCGAACAGGCTGGCCATCGACCAGCGGTGGTTCTCACTCCGGCTGCTTATAACTCAAGATCGGGGCTGCTGATCTGCGTCCCGCTGACCACTCGGGTGAAGGGCTATCCTTTCGAGGTGCCCGTAAAAGGCGCCCGAGCCAGCGTCGCATTGGTCGACCATGTCCGATCGATCGACGGGCGAGCTCGCCGGGCCAGGATCAAGGGGCGCGTGTCCGAGGACGAGCTGGAGGAGATCAGGGCGAAGCTGCGGGCCCTTATGGGTTAGCTTGGCCGATGACGACGTTCGAGCTGCATGAAAACGCGCGTCCTTAGCTAGACGTCCAGATTCGCCACGTTGAGCGCATTTTCCTGGATGAACTCGCGGCGGGGCTCGACGACGTCGCCCATCAGCCGGGTGAAGATCTCGTCGGCGACGTCGGCCTGGGCGATCTCGACCTGGAGGAGGGCGCGGTTGGCCGGGTCGAGCGTGGTTTCCCAGAGCTGGTCGGCGTTCATCTCGCCGAGGCCCTTGTAGCGCTGGACGGAGAGGCCCTTGCGCCCGGCGGCGAGCACCGCCTCGAGCAATTGCGTCGGCCGGGTGACGAGGGCGCCGCGCGGATCGGGCGCCTGGTTCTTGGGCGCGCCGCCCTCATTCTCCTCGGCTTCCTCGGCGGCCTCGGTCGCCACCGACGAGCCGCGCAGCGGCACCAGCCGGGAGACGCCGGCATAGGTCGCCGCCTCGGGCACCGCGAGCCCGTGCAGCTTGCGCGCCTCGGCCGAGACCAGGAACTTGTGGTCGATGACGTGATGGTCGGTGACTCCGCGCCAGAGCCGGCGCAGCACATAATCGCCGTCCTCGCCCATCTCGACGCTCCATTCCCCTTCCTCGTCGACCACGTTCAGCCATTCCTGGGTGAGCGACAGCGCCTCCTGCCGGTCGCCGGGCCCGAGCCGGGGATCGAGCGCGCCGGTCAGCGCCAGCCCCTCGATGATCGCGGGATCGTAGCGGCGCGGCACATAGGCCATCAGCGAGCGCACCCGCCGGCCATGCTCGGCCAACGCCCGCAGGTCGCCGCCCGAGCGCGGCCCGGCCGGCGTTTCGAGCGCGGTCAGGGCGGCGCCCGCCTCGATCAGATAATCGTCGAGCTTGTTGTCGTCCTTGAGATAGACTTCCGAGCGCCCCTTGGCGACCTTGTAGAGCGGCGGCTGGGCGATGAAGAGGTGGCCGCGCTCGATGATCTCCGGCATCTGCCGGTAGAAGAAGGTCAGGAGCAGCGTGCGGATATGGGCGCCGTCGACGTCGGCGTCGGTCATGATGATGATCTTGTGGTAGCGCAGTTTCTCGATGTTGAAATCGTCGCGGCCGATGCCGGTGCCGATCGCCTGGATCAGGGTGCCGACCTCCTTCGACGACAGCATCCGGTCGAAGCGGGCGCGCTCGACGTTGAGGATCTTGCCCTTGAGGGGCAGGATCGCCTGGACCTCGCGGTTGCGGCCCTGCTTGGCCGAGCCGCCGGCGCTGTCGCCCTCGACCAGGAACAGCTCGGATTTGGCCGGATCCTTCTCCTGGCAGTCGGCGAGCTTGCCGGGCAGCGAGGCGATGCCGAGCACCGACTTGCGGCTCGCCTCGCGCGCCTTGCGGGCGGCTTCGCGGGCCGCGGCGGCGTCGATGATCTTCTGGATGATGGTGCGGGCGTGGCCGGGATTCTCCTCGAGCCATTCCGCCATCTTGTCGGCCATCAGGCTTTCGAGCGGCTGGCGGACCTCCGAGGAAACCAGTTTGTCCTTGGTCTGCGAGCTGAACTTGGGATCGGGCAATTTGACCGAGACGATCGCGGTCAGCCCCTCGCGCATGTCGTCGCCGGTGAGGCTCACCTTCTCGCGCTTCATCATCCCGGACTTGTCGGCATAATTGTTGAGGGTGCGGGTCAGTGCCGCGCGGAACGCCGCCAGATGCGTGCCGCCGTCGCGCTGCGGGATGTTGTTGGTGAAGCAGAGGACCTGCTCGTAATAGCTGTCGTTCCATTCGAGCGCGACCTCGATGCCGATCTCGTCGCGCTGGCCGGTCACCGAAATGGGATCGGGGATGAGCGGCGTCTTGGCGCGGTCGAGCCAGCGCACGAAGGCCGAGATTCCGCCTTCATAGTAAAGCTCGACCTGGCGCCGCTCCTCGTGGCGGGCGTCGGCCAGGATCAGGCGGACGCCCGAATTCAGGAAGGCGAGTTCGCGGAAGCGGTGCTCGAGCGTGTCGAAGTCGAATTCGGTGACCTTGAACGTCTCGGACGAGGGCAGGAAGGTGACCTTGGTGCCCTTCTTGCCGGCCGGCGCCGGGCCGACCATCTTGAGCGGCGCTTCGGCGTCGCCGTGGCGGAAGCGCATGAAATGCTCCTCGCCGTCGCGCCAGATGGTGAGGTCGAGCGTCTCCGAAAGCGCGTTGACGACGGAAACGCCGACGCCGTGGAGGCCGCCCGAGACCTTGTAGGCATTGTCGTCCGAAGTGTTCTCGAACTTCCCGCCGGCGTGGAGCTGGGTCATGATCACCTCGGCCGCCGACACGCCTTCTTCCTCGTGGATTCCGGTCGGAATGCCGCGGCCATTGTCCTCGACGCTGACCGAGCCGTCGGCGTTGAGGGTGATCAGGATCCGGTCGCAATGGCCGGCCAGCGCCTCGTCGATCGCATTGTCGGAAACCTCGAACACCATGTGGTGGAGGCCCGATCCGTCGTCGGTGTCGCCGATATACATTCCCGGCCGCTTGCGGACCGCGTCGAGGCCTTTCAGCACCTTGATGGAATCGGCGCCGTAGCTGTTGTCGTTGGGGGGATCTGCCATGTTCAGGATATAGGGAATCGGGGGCCGAAACCCAAGGAAAAACCCCCTTTTTCGTCATTCCGGCGAAAGCTGGAATCCATCGGGATTCGCCAGCTGGGCGACCTCCCCAAATCTGCTTGGACCCCAGCCTTCGCCGGGGTGACGCTAGGAAGGATGGACGCCGCCGCCCGCGACCTCGAACCAGCGCGCTTCGGCGCCGATTCCGGCGAACAGATCGGGCTCCGTCCCCGTCATCCAGACCTGGCCTCCGACGGACGCCAGCCGCTCGAACAGGGCCGCGCGCCGCAGCGGGTCGAGATGGGCGGCGATCTCGTCGAGCAGCAGGATCGGGCGGCGGCCGGTGCGCTCGGCGACGAGCTCGGCATGGGCGAGGATGAGGCCGATCAGCAGCGCCTTCTGCTCGCCGGTCGAAGCCAGGGCGGCGGGCTGGCCCTTGCCTTCGTGGGTGACGGCGAGGTCGGCGCGGTGGGGCCCGGCCAGCGTCCGCCCAGCTGCGGAATCGCGGGCGCGGGATGCGGCGAGATCGCTCGCCTCGCCGCCTTCGAGCCTCAGCGCCGCGCGCGCGAACGGGCCGTCCGGCGCGGCGGCGAGGCGCGTCCCGAGCGCCGCCACCGTCGCCGCGCGGGCTTCGGCGATCGCGGCGCCATGCTCGGCCATCCGCGCCTCGAGCGCGGCCAGCCAGGCCTCGTCCCAACCCCCCGGCTCGGCGAGCAATTTGTTGCGCGCCCGCATCGCCGCCTCGTAGCGCGCCGCATGCATCGCATGGTCGGGCCTGAGCGCCAGCACGAGCCGGTCGAGGAAGCGCCGCCGGCCGCCTGCGGCATCGGCGAACAGCCGGTCCATGGCCGGCGTCAGCCAGAGAACCGAGAGCCAGTCCGCCAGCGAATTGGCCGCGGCCGGGGCGCCGTTGATCCGCACCTGGCGACGCTCCGGGGCCGCGGCCAGCGTGCCGGTGCCGATCTCGAGCTCGCCGAGCCTGGCCGAGACCGCGAACCCTCCGGGCCCGCCGCGGCGCGCCATGTCGGCGAGGCTCGCGCCCCTGAGGCCGCGCCCGGGCGAGAGCAAGGATGCCGCCTCCAGCAGGTTGGTCTTGCCCGCGCCATTCTCGCCGGTGAGGATGACGAAGCCCGGCCCCGGCGCGATCAGAGCGTCCGCATAGGAGCGGAAATCGGTCAGGCTGAGGCGGTCGACGTGCACGCCTCCCGTTAGGCGATCCCGCCGGTCAAGGAAATCAGCCGCCGCGAAGCCCGGGCAGGCGTTGCGCCAGCGCGAAATCGGTCTGGGTGGCGCGCGCCGGCGGGATGTAGGCGGTGAAGCCCGGGCTCATCGGCGCCGCCGCCAGGGCGGCAACGGGCACCGGCAGGATCACCGGCTCGCAGCCGGGCAGCACCGCCGCCTCGTAGAGATAGACCGGATGGGCGGGCGGGTAGAGCTGGAGCAGGCGCTCGACCAGCAGCGGCAGCGTCGAGCGGTCGTAGCCGCCGGCGCGAAAGGTCGCGTCGCCGAGCACGCCGATCTGCCAGAGGACGAGGTTGCTCGAAGGATCGACGATCCGCGAGTTCATCAGGAAGTCGGTCGCTTCGTAGGACTGGCAGCCGATCGTGCCGGGATCGACGCCGAGATCGGCGAACAGGCAATCCTCGGCCGAGACTCCGGGAAGCATCCGCGCCGGATAGCCCTCGGCGCGGGCGCGGCGGACCGATTCGTGGGTCGGGAAGGCGAACACGCCGGGATGGCCGTAGGCGGCGAAGCAGGTGCAGGCGCCGGAACGGACGCTGGCGAGGACTCGCTCGACCATCGCCAGATAGGTGTTAATCCGCGGCTGACCTTCCGCGTAGAGGCCGGAAAGCGATTCGGCGCGCTCGCCGGCGAGCTCCCCGATCATCGCCAGCGCGACCGGATCGCCGACGACGTGGAAGACCTTGTCGGCCTGGCGGATCCAGGCGACCGCCTCCATCGTCAGCTGGCCGACGGTGCGGATGCCGGTGCCGACGACGATCAGCGAGCCGGTGCGCATCGATCGCTTCGCAATGATCGGGAAGCCGGCCGCGCCTAGCCGGACGCGCCCGGCGTCGCCTGCGGCGCCATCCTCATCGGTGCGTCCATCGGGAAAGGCGAGGGCATCTGCGGGAAGGGCGATGGCGGCATCAACATCGACGGCATCATCATCGACGGCATCATCATCGACGGCATCGTCGGGAAGGGTGACGGCATCATCATCGGGAAGGGTGACTGCATCACCGGCGACATCATCATCGGCATCATGTGCGGCATCGCCGGAGACATTATCGGGCTCATGGTCGGCGACGGGAATGGCGACATCATCGGCGGCGACGCCGCCAGCGCCGCGTGCGCCATCATCGGATGGACCATCGACGGCGTCGAGTGCGGATGGTTCATCGTCATCATCGGCGGGAACATCGTCGCGTTAGGAAACATCGGCTGCCCCGGCGGCATCATCGGCATCGGCGACGGGAATGGCGACATCATCGGCCACGGGAATGGCGGCATCATCGGCATCGGCCACGCGGATGGCGACGAGAATGGCAACATCATCGGCGCCGACTGCGCCGCGAAGATCATCGGCGGCCAGACGGGCTGCTGCGCGGCGAAGATCATCGGCAGGATGTTCTGGGCGACGCTCGGCCGGCTTCCGCCCTGCCCGTCGTCGCTCATCGAGACGAGCATGAACATCGGATCGGGCCGCGGCGGCGCGGGCTGGCCGCCGATGCGGGCGTGGATCGCGGCGGGGTTGCCGCTCTTGAGGATGGCGCGGTCGGCCTGGTCGATTCCGGCCGCCTCGAGCTCG
This sequence comes from Allosphingosinicella sp., assembly GCA_035941735.1. Lineage (GTDB taxonomy): Bacteria > Pseudomonadota > Alphaproteobacteria > Sphingomonadales > Sphingomonadaceae > Allosphingosinicella. Next base: position 219,134 of record DASZDS010000004.1, on the reverse strand, counting down.
GAATCGGGCGACTGGATGAAGCGGCCGAGCTTGGCCGGATCGGTCGCCAGGCCGACGAGGAAGGCGGTTACCTTGTCTTGCGGTTCCGACGTCTGCGCGGCCGCGCCCCTTGTTCCCTGCTTGGCCATGATCGCCCCTTCCGATAATATGTGGATAAGCAATACGAGGCTTGGCGGCCCGATCCCGCAAAAGGAGGGCAAAGCGAGTCGCGGCGTCATCATTAGGACATTGTGCGGCTTCCTTAAACCGCTCCCGATCCGGACTGCCTTTCCAGCGACCGGGCATCCCGCTAGGCGGGAGCGGGATGAGCGAGCGGCAAGCAGCGATCGCGCCGATGATTGTGGCGGGCAACCGGCTGACCCTGCTCGCCGACGGGCCGGAGCGGCTCGAGGCTCTGATCGCGCTGATCGACGGCGCCGAGCAGTCGCTCCGCGTCCTCTATTATATCTGGGAGAATGACGAGGCCGGCCGCCGCGTCCGCGACGCGCTGGTCCGGGCGGCGCGGCGCGGCGTGCAGGTGTCGCTCCTGGTGGACGGCTTCGGCGCCGTCGCGGGGGGCTTCTTCACGCCGCTGGTCGACGCGCAGGCGCGCTTCTGCCGGTTCGTGCCGCGCTGGGGGCGGCGCTATTTGCTGCGCAACCACCAGAAGCTGACCCTCGCCGACGGGCAACGTGCGATCGTCGGCGGCTTCAACATCTCGAACGACTATTTCGGCACGATCGCGGCGGGCGCCTGGCGCGACCTCGGCCTGATGGTGGAGGGGCCGAGCGTCGCCCGCCTGGTCGACTATTTCGAATCCCTGTTCGCCTGGGCGGAGCAGCCCGACGCCTCGATCCGGCGGCTGCGCCGCGCTTTGTTCCGGAGCAGCGTCCGCGACGGCCCGGTCCACTGGCTGTTCGGCGGCCCGACCCGGCGCCTGAGCCCGTGGGCGCGCTCGGTGAAGAACGACCTGATGCGGGCGGTCCGGGTCGATCTCATCTCGGCCTATTTCGCGCCGAGCCTGTCGATGATGCGGCGGCTGTTCAGCGTCGCCCAGCGCGGCCGGGTGCGGATCGTGACGCCCTCGCGGCTCGACCATCAATGGGCGGTGGGGGCGGCGCGCTTCTTCTACTGGCGCCTGTTGAAGCGCGGCGCCGAGATTTACGAATATCAGGCGACCAAGCTCCATTCCAAGCTGATCGTGATCGACGACGTCGTCCATATCGGCTCGGCCAATTTCGACCTGAGGAGCCTCTACCTGAACCTCGAGATGATGCTGCGCGTCGACGATCCCGGCTTCGCGGCGATGATGCGCCGGTTCGTCGACGGCGAGATCGCCGACAGCCGCCGGATCACGCCCGAGGCGCACCGGGCGAGCATGACCTGGTGGAACCGCCTGCAATGGGCGTTCGGCTATTTCCTGGTCGCGACCGCCGACTACAATCTGTCGCGGCGATTGAACGTCAAGGCGCTGAGCTTCGGCCGCCGCGGCGGAAAATAGGGACTGTCCCTGTTTACTGCTTCCAGCCCCAGAACAGGTGGCAGGGCGGGATGTTGACCCATTCGAAGCCGCGGTCGATGCGGTCGAAATGGGGGGTCATGAAGTCGCGCGCCTTGGCCTTGAACTGGTAGACCAGGAAGGCGCCGCCCGGGCGCAGCGCCGCATGGGTTTCGGCGGCGATCGCCGGGCCGACGCCCGCCGGAAGGGTCGAGAAGGGCAGGCCGGAAAGGATGTAGTCGGCATGATCGAAGCCGCAATCGGCGATGATCTGCCGCACGTCCGCCGCCGAGCCGTTGACCGCGATCAGCCGGCTGTCGCGGAATTTGGCGGTGAGATAGCGGACGAAATCCGGGTTGGTGTCGATCGCGATCAGCCGCGCGTCCGGCGCCATGCGCTGGAGGACGTGCTCGGTGAAGGTGCCGACCCCCGGGCCATATTCGACGAACAACTTGCAGTTCGCCCAGTCGACCGGGGCGAGCATCCTGTCGATCACCGCCTTCGACGAGGGGATGATCGAGCCCACCATCACCGGGTGCTTGATGAACCCCTTGAGGAAGTGCCAGAGCGGGCCGCCGCCGGCGCCGCGCGCGAACCGGCTGTCACTCCGTGCTTCGTTCCAGGATGCCGACATGATGTTTCCAACTCTTTCGGGAAAGATGACGCGTTGGCAAATCGGGACGCGCTTGGCAAGCCGCAAGCGGCGCCGTCCCTCTGCGGGACAGAGCCGGGTCGTCCGAAAAAGCCCGATCGGATGAACGGCTTCGGCCTTTCGCGCGAGCGATTCGCCTTGCTGTTCTCGGTGATGCTGGTCGCCGCGGCGGGCAATACGGCGATGCAGTCGCTGCTGCCGGCGATCGGCCGGGTGCTCGGCGTCGCCGACATCTGGGTGGCGGTCGCCTTCTCGCTGTCGGCGGTGGTCTGGGTGGCGATGGCGCCGATCTGGGCGCGCCGCGCCGACCGCCGCGGCCGGCGCGCGCTGATGCGGCTCGGCCTCGCCGGCTTCATCGTCTCCAGCCTGATCTGCGGCCTGGCGCTGGCGGCCGGGCTCGCCGGGCTCGCCGGGCCGATGCTGGTCTTCACCGTCTTCATGCTCGGGCGCACCGTCTACGGCGCGCTCGGCTCGGCCTCGCCGCCCGCGGTCCAGGCCTATGTCGCGGCGCGGACCGAGGGCGCCGAGAGGACCAGCGCGCTGGCCGCGATCGCCTCCTCTTTCGGCCTCGGCACGATCATCGGGCCCGCGATCGCGCCCCTGTTCATCGTCGCGCCGCTCGGCCTGTCGGCGCCGCTCTTCGCCTTCGCGCTGATCGCGGGCATCGTGCTGGTCCTGATCGTCACGCGGCTCCCCGACGACACGCCCCGGAACCCGGCGCGCGGCGCGATCGTCGCCTATCCCGCGATCGGCGGGGGCGGCGCCGAGGTCGCGCCGGCCGAGGACGTGCCGGTCGCCCTGTCGTGGCGCGATCCGCGCGTCCTGCCCTGGCATTTGATCGGCATCGTCGGCGGCCACGGCCATGCGGTGCTGCTCGGCGTGATCGGCTTCCTGGTGATCGACCGACTGAATCTGAGTCTCGATCATGCCCAGCAATGGATCGCGATCGTGCTCATCGCCGGCGCCGCCGCCTCGCTGTTCGCGCAATGGTGGCTGATCCCGCAGCTGGCGCTTTCGCCGCGCCAGCTCGTACTGTCGGGCTCGCTGATCGCCGCGGCCGGTTCGGCTCTGACGGGGCTCGGCCAAAGCGTCTATCTGCTCACGATGGGGTTCGCGTTGGCGTCGCTCGGCTTCGGCCTGTTCCGGCCCGGTTTCACAGCCGGCGCATCGCTGGCGGTCGGGCTCGACGAGCAGAACGAGGTCGCCGGCCAGGTCACCTCGGTGAACGGGGTCGCCTTCGTCGCCGGACCGGCGCTCGGCGTCGCGCTCTACGGCCTCGGCCTGCCGCTGCCCTTTCTGGCGACCGCCGCTTTGATGCTCGCGCTCGCCGCCTGGACGGCCCGGCGGCTCAGGCCTTCGAACCGCGCGGCGTAAGCATCCCCGGCGCGATGAAGCCGATGCCGGTCGCGCTGTGCGCGTCCTGCTTCAGGCTGTCCTGAATCTTCTCATATTCGCGCTCCATTTCGGGCGTGACGGAAGCGCGGGTTTCGGCCAGTGCGCGCTCGAACTCGGCCATCGTCACCTCGCCCGCATCGATCGAGCCGCGCAGCGCATTGAGGCCCGCGCGGCGGACGAGATCCTCGAGGTCGGCGCCGGTGAAGCGGTCGCTGCGCGCGGCGAGCGAGTCGAGATCGACGTCGCCCGCCAGCGGCATCCCCTTGGTATGGATGCCGAGGATATGGCGCCGCCCCGCCGGGTCGGGAACCGGGACGTAGACGAGCTCGTCGAACCGGCCCGGCCGAAGCAGCGCCGGATCGATCAGGTTCGGCCGGTTGGTGGCGCCGATCACCACCACCGACTGCAATTCCTCGAGCCCGTCCATCTCGGCGAGGATGGTGTTGACGACCCGTTCGGTCACCTGCGGCTCGCCGAGGCCGCCGCCGCGCGCCGGGACGAGGCTGTCGAGCTCGTCGATGAAGATCACGGTCGGCGCGACCTGGCGGGCGCGCGCGAACAGGCGGGCGATCTGCTGCTCGCTTTCGCCATACCATTTCGAAAGCAGGTCGGACGACTTGGCGGCGATGAAGTTCGCCTCGGCCTCGCGCGCCGTGGCCTTGGCGAGCAGGGTCTTGCCGGTGCCGGGCGGGCCGTAGAGCAGGAAGCCCTTGGCCGGGCGGATGCCGAGCCGGCGGAAGCTTTCGGGATGCTTGAGGGGCAGCTCGACGCCCTCGCGCAGCCGTTCGCGCGCCTCATCCACGCCGCCGACATCGTCCCAGCCGACGGTCGGCGCCTGGACCATCACCTCGCGCATCGCCGAGGGCTGGACCCGCTTCACCGCCTCCTCGAAGTCCTTGCGCGTGACCGACAGCGTGTCGAGCACCTCGGGCGGGATCGTGCCGGCGCCGTCGGCGAGGTCGAGCTTGGGCATGATCCGCCGCACCGCCTCGATCGCCGCCTCGCGGACCAAAGCGGCGAGGTCGGCGCCGACGAAGCCGTAGGTCTGGCGGGCGAGCCCGGCCAGGTCGACATCCTCGGCGAGCGGCATGCCGCGGGTGTGGATGCCGAGAATCTCGCGCCGGCCGCCTTCGTCCGGAACGCCGATGACGATCTCGCGGTCGAAGCGGCCCGGCCGCCTGAGCGCCTCGTCGATCGCCTCGGGCCGGTTGGAAGCGGCGATGACGATCAGATTCTGCCTCGGCTCGAGCCCGTCCATCAGCGTCAGCAACTGGGCGACGAGCCGTTTCTCGGTTTCGCCGGTCACCTGGCCGCGCTTGGGCGCGATCGAATCGATCTCGTCGATGAAGATGATCGAGGGCGCGCCCTGGGCCGCCTCCTCGAACAGCTCGCGCAGCCTCTTCTCGCTCTCGCCATAGGCCGAGCCCATGATCTCCGGCCCGGCGATGTGGAAGAAATTGGCGTCGCTCTCGTTGGCGACGGCGCGGGCCAGCCGGGTCTTGCCGGTCCCGGGCGGCCCGTGGAGAAGAACGCCGCGCGGCGGATCGACGCCTAGCCGCTCGAAAATCTCGGGATAGCGCAGCGGCAGCTCGACCAGCTCGCGCAGCTGGTCGATGGTCGAGCCGATGCCGCCGAGATCGTCATAGGTGACGTCGGCGCGGCGGGTTTCCCGGGCCTCGGTATATTCGGGCCTCAATTCGATCTCGGTATTGGCGTCGATATGGACGATGCCCTTGGGCGCGGTCGAGACGACGACCAGCCTGATCTCCTGGAGCGCGAAGGCCGGCGCGGTCAGCATCTGGCGCAATTCGGGCGGGATGTCGCCGTGCGGCACCTGCTGCTGGCCGTGGGTGGCGACGACGTCGCCGGCGGTGACCGGCTTCATCCCGAAGCTGCGCTTCAGCGCATGGGCGGAGCCGTGGAGACGCAGATTCTTCTGGGCGGGCGCGAACACGACCCGCTGGGCTGGCTTCGAATCGGCCTTGCGGACCTCGATCAGCTCGCCCGAGGCGATCTCGGCATTGGCGCGCTGGAGACCGTCGAGCCGGATGATCTCGAGCCCCTCGTCCTCGGGATAGGGGCCGACCGCGCGCGCCGGCGTCGCGCGCTTGCCGATCAGCTCGATGACGTCGCCCTCGGCGAGGCCCATTTCGGCCATCACCGCGCGCGGCAGCCTCGCGATGCCGCGGCCGCTGTCCTCGGGGCGCATGGTCGCGACCTGCAGGCGCCTGGGTTTGCGTTCGTCGTCGGCCATCGCTCAGCTCTCCCGGCAAGGGCCCCACATAGGGGTGGACAACGAGCGGTCCAACCGCGGGTTCAGAAAAAAGGGCCGGCCCGGGGGCCGACCCTGAAGTTGTTAGGAGAGGATGCCTGAAAAGGCAGCGCCTTCTTCGCACGTGCACAAAAAATGTGCAAGTGCGAAATGAAACGCCGCCACAGAGAGCGTGCACTGCACAAAAAGGGGGTCAGACCTTGATCCGGCCGATGATCCTGCGCATCGCGGCGCGGGTGAGGACGCGGCTCGCCTGGGCGCCCACCTTGTTCCTGAACCCCGGGATCACCACCGCCTTGCCCGCGTCGAGGCCGGCCAGCCCGGCGCGGACCACCGGCGCGGCGGGCACCTTCATCCGCTCCAGCACCGGACTGTGCGAATCGGCTACGTCGCTGAACTCGCTCTCGGTCGGGCCCGGACAGAGACAGGAGACGCGGATGCCGCTGCCCCCCAGCTCGTGATGAAGCGCCTCGGTGAAGGAGAGGACATAGGCCTTGCTCGCATAATAGACCGCCATGTTCGGGCCCGGCTGGAAGGCGGCGGTCGAGGCAATGTTGAGGATCGCGCCTTTGCCCCGCGCGCGCATGCCCGGCAGGACGAGATGGCAAAGCTCGGTCAGGGTCCGGCAATTGAGGTCGATCATCTCCACAAGGCGGTCGAGCGGCTGCGCGTCGAACTTGCCGGCGAGGCCGAAGCCGGCATTGTTGATCAGGGTGTCGACGGCGAGCCCTTCGGCCTCGAGCTCGGCGACCAGGCTGGCGGCCGCGCCCTCCTTGGAGAGGTCCGCCTCGAAAATATGGACCTCGCCGCCGATCTCCGCCGCCAGCGCCTGCATCCGGTCGCGGCGGCGCGCGGCCAGCGCCAGCGCCTCGCCCCGCGCGACGCATTGCCCCGCGAATTCGGCGCCGAGCCCCGCCGACGCGCCGGTGATCAGCGTGACCGGCCGGGTCACCGGAGCGAGGCCTTGACGATCCGTCCGGGCGCGCCGGGCGGCTCGCCCCTGGGCAGCGCGTCGACATGCTCCATCCCTTCGACGACCTCGCCCCAGACCGTGTACTGGCCGTCGAGGAAGCGGCAATCGTCGAAGCAGATGAAGAACTGGCTGTTGGCGCTGTTCGGGCTGGAGGAGCGCGCCATCGAGGCGGTGCCGCGGACATGCGGCTCGCGGCTGAACTCGGCGGGAAGGTCGGGCCTGTCGGAGCCGCCCGTGCCGCTGCCGGTCGGATCGCCGCCCTGGGCCATGAAGCCGTCGATCACGCGATGAAAGACGACGTCGTCGTAAAAGCCTTCCTCCGCCAGTTCCCTGATCCGGGCGACATGTTGCGGCGCGAGGTCCGGGCGCAGGCGGATGACGACATCGCCGCCGCTGTCGAGGCTGAGCACCAGGTTGTTGTTGTCGTCGTCGGCCATGGCCATCTCCTGTCTTTACTCGTCACTCCCGCGAAAGCGGGAGTCCAGACCGACTCAGCGACTTGCACGGACTCAGTATGGATTCCCGCTTTCGTGGGAATGACGGTTCGGGTCGGGCGCGGCTTAGGCCTCGCATATCGACAGGGCAAGCGCACCGGCCTAGGAAGCGCTTCGGAATCGGACCCCCGGCAGGAGAAGCGCGATGAGCGAAAGCGGCATCCACCTCTCCGCCGCGGAGGAAACGGCCCTTCCCCTCGACAGCCTTCACGACGCCGACGACCGGCTGAAGCCCGAGTTCGTCCGCGAGGTGATCGACCGGGTCGAGGCGGGCGACAGGGAGGGCGCCCGCGCTCTGGTCGAGCCGCTCCACCCCGCCGACGTCGCCGATCTGTTCGAGCTGGTCGACAGCGACGACCGGCGCGCGCTCGCGGCTTCGCTCGCCGATCTGCTCGACGGCGACGTCCTCGCCGAGATGAACGACTGGGTGCGCGACGAACTGCTCGACGTGCTCACCGTCAGCCAGGTGGCCGAGATCGCCGGGGAGCTCGAGACCGACGACGCGGTCGCGATCATCGAGGACATGGAGGAGGAGGAGCAGCGCGCCGTGCTGCGCGCGCTCGACCCCGACGACCGCGCCGCGATCGAGGAAGCGCTCTCTTATCCCGAGGAGACCGCCGGCCGCCTGATGCGGCGCGACGCGGTCGCCGTGCCCGAGCATTGGACGGTCGGCCAGGTGATCGATTTCCTGCGCGCCGGCGAGGACATGGCGACCGATTTCTGGGAGGTGTTCGTCGTCGATCCCGCCCATCGCCCGGTCGGCACCTGCCTGCTCTCCTGGATCCTGCGCACGCCGCGGCGGATCGCGATCGCCGACGTCATGAAGCGCGAGCAGACCCTGATCCCGGTCGATATGGACCAGGAGGAAGCGGCGCTGCGCTTCCAGAAATATGCGCTGATCTCGGCGGCGGTGGTCGATCAGGCCGGCCGGCTGGTCGGCATGATCACCGCCGACGACGTCGTCCACATCATCCAGGAGGAAGCGAGCGAGGACGCCCTGCTCCTGTCCGGCGCCGGCGTCGAGGGCGACATCAACGAACCCGTCGGCGACAGCTACAAGGCGCGGGTCAGGTGGCTGATCGCCAATCTCGGCACCGCTTTGGTCGCTTCCACCATCATCAGCTTCTTCGAAGCCGCGCTCGTGCAGATGGTGGCGCTCGCGATCCTGATGCCGATCGTCGCCGGCGTCGGCGGCAATGCCGGCACCCAGACGCTGGCGGTGACGGTGCGCGCGCTCGCCACCAACCAGCTCACCCAGTCGAATCGCGGGCGCGCCGTCTGGCGCGAGGTCCGCGTCGCCCTGCTGAACGGCGCCAGCGTCGCGCTGGTGATCGGCATCGGCGTCACCCTCGCCTTCTCGAATCCCCTGCTCGGGGGCGTGATCGCGGCGGCGATGATGACCAACATCGTCATCGCCGGGCTCGCCGGGGTGCTGGTGCCGCTGGCGCTCGAACGCTACGGCGCCGACCCGGCCGTGGCTTCGTCGGTGTTCGTGACGATGACCACCGATTCGATGGGCTTCCTCGTCTTTCTCGGCCTCGCCGTCGCCTCGGGCCTGGTCGGTTAGTCATTGCCCGGGCGCCGGCACCGGATCATGATGGGTCCTGAATGACCGTCATCGCCGCCTATCTCTACCGCCACGGCAAGCGCGTCCGCGAGATTTCGATCGACGAAAAGATCGATTGCGCCGGCGACAAATCGGAGTTCGTCTGGATCGGCATTGCCGACCCGACGATCGAGGAGCTGCGCACCCTGCAGGAGCGATACGACCTGCATCCGCTCGCGGTCGAGGACGCGCTCAAGGCCGACCAGCTGCCCAAGATCGACGTCTATGGCGACCAGTTGTTCGTCGTCGCCCGCACCGCCCATCTCGACGGCGAGGTGATCGCTTATGGCGAAACCGCGATGTTCGTCGGCCACAGCCACATCATCAGCGTCCGCCACGTCTCCGCCCGCACCCACCGCGCGCTGCGCGACCAGCTCGAGGCCGCGCCTTCGCTGCTGATGCACGGCGTCGACTATGTCCTTCACGCGATCCTCGATTTCGTCGTCGACGGCTATCTGCCGATGATGGAGACGATCGAGGAGGAAGTGCTGGCGATGGAGCATCGCGCGATCGACCATTTCCTCGGCCGCGAGGAGATCAACCGCATCTTCACGCTGCGCCGCGAGCTGATCCGCTTCCAGCGCGTGCTCGGGCCGATGGGCGAGGTGGCGGGCAAGTTCGTGCGCCAGGAGCTGCCCTGCATCGATGCCGAGACGCGGCCCTATTTCAGCGACGTGCTCGATCATGTCCGCCGCGTCCAGGCGCTCGCCGACGGCCTTCGCGAGGTGCTGAATTCGGTGTTCGAGTTCAGCAACCTGCTCGAGCAGCAGCGGACCGGCACGATCACGCGCCAGCTCGCCGCCTGGGCCGCGATCCTCGCCGTGCCGACCGCGATCGCCGGTATTTACGGAATGAACTTCCGGCACATGCCCGAGCTCGACGCGCGCTACGGCTATTTCGTCGTGCTGGGGGCGATCGTCCTCATTTGCGCGTGGCTCTATTTCCGCTTCAAGCGCGCCCGCTGGCTTTGACAAGGACCGGCGCCGCCGCGCAAAGCCGAATCATGGTTCACCTGAGCAAGGTCGCGGTCGGCTGCGCGCATATCGAGACGCTGCGGCGGCGCCTCGAATCGCGCATCCAGGGCGGCGTCGTGCCGATCGTCACCCGCTTCATGCCGAAGCGCGCGGACGAGCTGGTCGGCGGCTCGATCTACTGGATCGTCAAGCACCGCCTCGCCGCGCGCCAGACCATCCTCGGCTTCGATTTGCGCGCCTCGGACGGCCGGACGATCATCCGGCTCGACCCCGAGCTGGTGACGGTCAGGGCGACGCCCAAGCGGGCGCACCAGGGCTGGCGCTATCTGGCCGCAAGCGACGCGCCGCCCGATCTCGGCGCCGGCGAGGCCGGCGATCTCGATGCGCTGCCGCCCGATCTGGCGGGCAAGCTAGCGGTTCTGGCCCTGATCTGAGCCGCCGCAGCGCACCTGATCGGCGGCGGTGCCGCTGATCGTGCAGACCGGCCGGCCGAAAAGGCGGACGTTGCCGAGCCCGTTGGCGGTGACCGTCGCCGGGCCGTTGACGGTCAGCGCGACCGCGCCGCTGGTGGTCGTCGCGATCGTCGCCTGGCCGGCGCGCAGGTCGGCCGCCGCCACATCGCCCGTGCCCTGGAAATTGCCGCTGATCGTGCGCGCGACGCCGGCGAGGTCGAGCCGGCCCGAACCGAGCAGGGCGAGCGAGAGCCGGTCCGCGTCGACGCCGGCCGCGCGCAGATTGCCGCTGCCTTCGACGCTCAGTTCGAGGTTGAGGCCGCGCGCGCCCTGAAGGTCGAGCCGGGCCGGACCGATCAGCCGGGCGGAGCGCAGCGACCGGGTGGCGAGCTCGATCGTGACAATGCCGGGATCGGCGCCGGGCGCGCCGCCCCAGGCGCTGCGGTTGCGGCGGATGCGCAGGATCTGGCCCTGGACGTCGATCGTGACCCGATCGAGCGCGTCGCGCCGGCCTTGGGCGCTCGCCGCCGAGGCGCGGCCGGTGACGAGATGGACGACATAGGGCCCCTCGACGATCACCCGGTCGAAATCGGCGACCGCGTAGCGCCGTTCCTCGGCGGCGGCGGGCGCGGCCAAAGCGAGCAGGAGGAGCACGAAGCGGGCCATCCGCCGACCATGGCGGCAAACGCGCGGCGGTCAAGCACTGGCGCGGCGGGCCGCGCCGCATTATCTTGCCCGGCCATGGCCTTTTTCCTCCGCCCTTCCGGTCCGCGCGCTTTGTGGCGGGATCTCGTCGAATTCTGGCGCGGCCGGCCGCGCGGGCAGTGGGTCGCGGCCGCGCTGGCGGTGAGCGCGACCAGCGCGATCGTGCTCGGCTTCTACCTCGATTCGCGCTCGCTCGCGGATAGCCGCGAGCAGGTCATCTTCGTCGATTCCTGGCCCGCCAGCCGCACCGACGCCGAGATCAAGGCCAAGCAGAAGGCGGACCGCGCTGAGCTGGAGGCGGCGCGCGAAGCTCATCGCCGCCAGCTGGAGCGGCTCGACCAGAGCCTGAACAGGCTCGGTATTTGAGCGACTCGGGCTGGATGGCGGCGGCGGTCGCGCTCGGCGAGCGCGGCCGCGGCCGGACCGCGCCCAATCCCAATGTCGGCTGCGTGATCGTCCGCGACGGCGCCATCGTCGGCCGCGGCTGGACCCAGCCCGGCGGGCGGCCCCATGCCGAGGCGGTCGCGCTGCAACAGGCCGGCGCGGCGGCGGCCGGCAGCCATGTCTACGTGACGCTCGAACCCTGCGCCCATGCGAGCGAACGCGGGCCCGACTGCGCCGGGCTGCTGGCGGCGGCCCGCCCGAAGCGCGTCGTCGTCGCCGTCGGCGATCCCGATCCGCGGACCGACGGCGCCGGCATCGCGCGGCTGAAGGAAGCCGGGATCGCGGTCGAGCTCGGCCCCGGAGCCGAAGCGGCGGAGCGCTCGATGGCGGGCTTCCTCTGCCGCATCCGCCACGGCCGGCCGTTCGTCACCCTGAAGCTCGCACTGTCGATCGATTCGATGATCGCGACCGCCTCGGGCGAGAGCAGGTGGATCACGGGCGAGGAGGCGCGCGCCCACGCCCATCTCGAGCGGGCGCGGTCCGACATGATCCTGGTCGGCCGCGGCACGTTCGAGACCGACGCGCCGCGGCTCGACGTGCGCCTGCCCGGGCTCGAGGACCGCTCGCCGCGCCGGGCGCTGCTCACCACCGGCGCGCCGGTCGAGGGCTGGACCCGGCTTTCGAGCCCGCAGGCGATCCGCACCCTCGCCGACGTCAACGACCTGCTCGTCGAGGGCGGGGCGGAAACCGCCGCCTCCTTCCTCGCCGGCGATCTGGTCGACCGGCTGCTGATCTACCGCGCGCCGATCCTGATCGGCGACGGCAAGCCCGGACTTTCACCGACGATCCTCGGCAGCCTGGCCGATGCGCATGGCCGCTGGCGGCTATGCGACACGCGCCAGCTTGGCAGCGACACGCTGCAAGTCTACGAGCGCATCCGCTGATGTTTACCGGGATCATCACCGAGGTCGGCCGGATCGAGGCGGTCGAGGCGCGCGGCGACCTGCGCGTCAGGATCGCCTGCGGCTACGACATGGCGGGCGTCGATCTCGGCGCCTCGATCGCCTGCTCGGGCGTCTGCCTCACGGTCGTCGACAAGGGCGAAGGCTGGTTCGCCGTCGACGTCTCGGCGGAGACGCAGAGCCGCACCGCGCCCGGCATGTGGGCCGCGGGCCGGCCGCTCAATCTCGAACGCGCGCTGAAGGTGGGCGACGAGCTTGGCGGCCATATCGTCACCGGCCATGTCGACGGCATCGGCGAGGTGGTCGCGGCCGATCCCGTCGGCGATTCGCTGCGGCTCGCCATCGCCGCCGGCGAGAGCCTCGCACCTTATGTCGCCGCCAAGGGCTCGATCGCTCTCGACGGAGTGTCGCTGACCGTCAACAGCGTGGACGCCCGGCCGGGCGGCGGGCTCGCCTTCACCGTCAACATCATTCCCCACACCGCCGCCCAGACCGGCTTCGGCGGCGTCACGGCGGGCGACAAGGTCAACATCGAGATCGACATTCTGGCCCGCTATCTCGGCCGCATGATGGAAATTCGCGCAGCCTGATGACGGATTATCCCCTTGACATACGTAAAAAGGGAGCGTAAATAATGGGGCATGAGCACGAAGCCCCTCACAATCCGCCAGTTTTTCCGTCAGTTTCCTGACGACGAAACCTGCCTCCAGCACCTCTTTGAAATCCGGTTCGGGCAGGGCTTCCCCTGTCCGTCCTGCGAACGCCCTTCAAACTGGTATCGGATCAAAGCTGAGCGGGCCTATTCCTGCCAGTGGTGCGGCCACCATCTACATCCGACTGTGAACACCCCGTTTGCCAAGACCCGCACCCCCCTACAGCTTTGGTTCTATGCAATTTTCATGTTCACGACGACCCGCAACGGCGTGGCCGCCAAGGAGCTAGAGCGCCAACTCGGTGTGACGTACAAGACAGCTTGGCGGATGGCCGACGAAATCCGTAAGCATATGGCAGAGGTTGACGGTGACGCGCCGGTCGGCGGTCTCGGTAAGATTGTCGAGATTGACGAAACTCTGGTCGGCGGATCGAAGCGCTCGGGCTGGCGCGCGCCTCGCGCCGGGAAGACGATGGTCATGGGCATGTTGGAGCGCGACGGCGCGGTGCTGACGGCCGTGGTTCCCGACAACCGCAAGCACAATTTGCTCCCGCAGATCACCGCGCACGTCGCGCCCGGCTCGATCTGCCACACTGACGAGCTACGGAGCTACAAGGGCATTTCCAAGCTCGGCTTCCGGCACGACACCGTGAACCATACGCACCGCTACGTCAGCGTTACCGGCGCGCACGTCCAAGGGATCGAGAATTTCTGGGCGCAGCTAAAGCGGGCGATCAACGGGACGCACATTCACGTCAGCGGCAAGCACCTCTGGAAATATGCGAAGGAAGCCGAGTACCGTTTCAACCGCCGCGAGTGCGGCGAGACGATGCTGGGGGAGCTTCTGACGACTTTTCGGCCTCTAAGTTAAAGGCCCCATCGAAGGAGGAAACCATGGGACTGCAACGCCCGGAAGCCGAGTTTGAGGACATGGCGATCACGTTGCTGACGGAGATCAGCAACAGCCTAAAGGCGATCCAGCGAGAGAATGAGCGGCAGACCAGATACCTCGACCTCATTCGAGGTCCATACACCCCGGGCGACTATCGGGATTATTAGTCCGGCTTCTCCACCGGCTTGTGCTTCTTTCCGGCCATTGAACTAACGGTGCGGTCGAGGGCGACGGCGTCGCCTTGCTCGCCCTCCCGCTCCTTGATGAACTGGTCCAGCTTGCCCTTGTCGCGGGCCTCACGAAGCGAGGTCATTCGATATCTCCAAGGTCAACAGCGCGCCTGAGCCATCTCAGTTGAGAGTGACTAGGACGGCGATTACCGCGAACCCAATCGCCGTAATCGTGGGCATCATCCACTGCACCGTTTTCATCTGAGACGTCAGATCGGCCACGTTGGCGCTGAGAGACCGCAGCGTCGTCAAGACTTCCGAAAAGGCCATGCCATCCCCTTCCGCAATGGAGTCCAAATCCTCGGTCGAAAGCCCGTATCTCCCTTGGTAGGGGCCGGAATAGGGGTTCGCCACGGGCTTATCGAGCTTGTGAATTTCCAGTGTCAGGAGATCGTCGCGGTGAGCCAGCGAAACCGCCTTCGGAGTCAGATTCGCCAAGCCGAGCGTGATGCTGCCCTCGAAACCCGGATCGACCTGCGGCCCGGTTGTCGCGATCAATCCCTTCCGTGCATATTTGGACCGGAGCCCTAATCGCCCGACATATTGCGGGCCGAACTTCACCCTCTCCAATATGCAGATAACTCCGAAGTCGCCGGGCTCCAGGATTATCAGCCCCCTGTCCTTGATGCTGACCCTCTGCTTATGCTTGGTGGTGGCGCCCTCGTCGCCCACCCTAAGATCGATGCTGGCGGGCTGAATCTGTCGATCGTCAAACGGATCAATGACGATGTCGCCGGATGCGATCGCGGCTTTGATGTCTGTGTCCGTCAAGATCACATCGCCGCTCCAGCCCCACCCGGTCCCAAAACGAACGTAAGCCGAACGGTACGACGAGTCGAGGCGGCTTTGCGACCAGCCGCCCGATTTCCGAGTCCGGCTGTTACGTATGCAAAGGGCATATATCCGGCCTGATGTGATTGCCGCTTGCTGTATCACATTTCGATGTGATACGCCTCCTTCATGAGCACCGTTCTGATCGACCGCCTCCGCGACCTCGTCTCGGCCGGGGAGATGAGCCGCGCCGGCCTCGCCCGCGCCGCCGGACTTCATCCCAACAGCCTGCGCAAGCTGGGCGACGCCGACTGGAACCCGACCGCCGACACGCTCGGCAAGCTCGAAAAATTCCTCGCCAGCGGCAGCTCGGGGGTGATGGCGAGCGCCGAGCAGATCATCGACGAGGCGCGCAACGGCCGGATGTTCATCCTCGTCGACGACGAGGACCGCGAGAATGAAGGCGACCTCATCATCCCGGCCCAGATGGCGACCCCCGACGCGATCAACTTCATGGCCAAGCACGGCCGCGGCCTGATCTGCCTGGCGCTGACCAGGGAGCGGGTCGACCAGCTCGCTTTGTCGCCGATGAGCCGCAGCAACGGCACCAGGCTCGAAACCGCCTTCACCACCTCGATCGAGGCGCGCGAGGGCGTCACCACCGGCATCTCCGCCGCCGACCGCGCGCGCACCATCTCGGTCGCGATCGACGCCGCCAAGGGGCCCGAGCATATCGTCTCGCCGGGCCACGTCTTTCCCCTGGTCGCGCGCGACGGCGGCGTGCTGGTCCGCGCCGGCCATACCGAGGCGGCGGTCGACGTCGCCCGCCTCGCCGGACTCAATCCGTCGGGCGTGATCTGCGAGATCATGAACGAGGACGGGTCGATGGCGCGGATGGACGATCTGTTCGGCTTCGCCCGGCTGCACGGGCTCAGGATCGGCACGATCCGCGACCTGATCGCCTACCGCCTCAGGAAGGATCGGCTGGTCGAGCAGACCGCCGAGGCGCGGTTCGAGAGCCGCTGGGGCGGCAGCTGGACGGCGAGGACCTTTCTCAACAAGGCCTCGGGGGTCGAGCAGATCGCGCTCGTCAAGGGCCATGTCGATCCCGGCAAGCCCACCCTGGTCCGGATGCACGCGCTCAGCATCGTCTCCGACGTGTTCGCCGAGGAGGGGGCCCGCGGCGGCCTGCTGGAGGGGGCGATGAAGGCGATCGCCGCCGAAGGCGCGGGCGTGATCGTCGTCATCAACCGGCCGATGCCCGACGCGCTCGCCCAGTCGCTCAGGGTCCGCGCCGGCGCCGCCTCCCCCGCCGACGGCGAGCAGCTCCGCGACTATGGCGTCGGCGCCCAGATTCTGGCGGAGCTCGGCGTCCACGACATGATCCTGCTGACCAACAGCCACCACACCCCGGTCGCGCTCGGCGGCTACGGCCTCGCCATCGTCGGCGAGCGGCCGATCGCGGTGGACGCCTGAGCGTGGCGCGGATCCTGATCGTCGAGGCGCGCTTCTACGCGCATTTGAACGAGCTGCTGCTCGCCGGCGCCCGCGCCGTCCTCGAGGCGGCGGGCCACGCCCATGAGACGATCACGGTCCCCGGGGCGCTCGAGGTGCCCGGCGCGATCGCGCTGGCCGCCGAACGCTACGACGCCTTTGTCGCCTTGGGCGTGGTGATCCGCGGCGAGACCTTCCATTTCGAGATCGTCGCCGGCGAGAGCGCGCGCGCCCTGATGGCGCTGACCCTCGACGGCCTCGCCATCGGCAACGGCATCCTCACCGTCGAGAACGAAGCCCAGGCCCTTGCCCGCGCCGATCCCGCGGACAAGGACAAGGGCGGCGAGGCGGCCAGGGCGGCGCTGGCGATGCTCGCTCTGCGGGAGCGATTCGCCTGACCCCCGCGCAGCGCTTCGCCTTCCCCGCTTTGATCCTCGCCAATCTGTTCCTGGCGGCGGGGCCCTGGATGGTGCGGCTCGCCGACGTCGGGCCGGTGGCGGCCGGCTTCTGGCGGCTCGCGCTGGCCTTGCCGTTCCTCGCCGCCATCGCCTGGCGGCAGCAAATCGGACGGCCGCTGCCCGCCTGGCGGCTGGTCGCCGTCGTCGCGCTCGGCGGCGTCTTCTTCGCCGCCGACCTTGCCGCCTGGCATGCCGGGATCCTGCGCACCACGCTCGCCAATGCGACATTGTTCGGCAATTTCGCGAGCTTCCTGTTCGCAATCTACGGTTTCATCCTGGTGCGGACGCTGCCGCGGCCGGCCCAGCTCATCGCCTTGCTCCTCGCCGGCGCCGGCACTTTGCTCCTGCTCGGCGGCAGCTACGAGCTGTCGCGGGCGCGCTTCGCCGGCGATCTGCTCGCGCTCCTCGCCGGGCTCTTCTACACCTTCTACCTGATCGCGGTGGACCGGGCGCGCCAGAGCATGAAGCCCTGGCCCGTGCTGGCGATCGCCACCGCCGGCGGCACCCTGCCGCTGCTCCTGTTCGCGCTCGCGCTCGGCGAGCAGATCGTGCCGCGGGACTGGACGCCGGTGGTGCTGCTGTCGATCAGCAGCCAGCTCGTCGGCCAGGGCCTGCTGGTCTACGCGATGGGCCATTTGTCGCCGGTCGTCGTCGGCCTGTGCTTCCTTACCCAGCCGATCGCCAGCGCCGCGATCGGCCGGCTCGCCTTCGACGAGGGGCTCTCGCCCGGCGACGGCGTCGGCGCGCTGTTGATCTGCGTCGCCCTGGTGCTGATCCGGCTGCCGCCGCGGCCCCTTGCAACGAATGGCGGCCCGGCTCATTGATCCCGTCGTGACCGCGCCCAATGACATGAACCTCGACGAGCTGCGCGCCGCGCTGGCGCCGCGCATTCCCGCCCATGCCGCGTTCGACGGCTGGACCGAGAAAGCGATCGCGATGGCCGCGGCGGAGCTGGGCGTGCCCGCCGACCGCGCGCGGATCGCGTTCGATGGGGCGCTCGATATGATCGAGGCATGGTTCGATGTGATCGACAAGGAGATGCTCGCCGCCTTCCCGCCGGAAACGATCGCCGGGATGAAGGTGCGCGAGCGGATCCGCGCGCTGATCCTGTTCCGCTTCGAGGCGCTGGCGCCGCGGCGCGAGGCGCTGAGGCGGGCGCTCTCCATCCTCGCCATGCCGCAAAACGCGCCGACCGCCGCCACTCTCGCCTGGCGCAGCGCCGACCGGATCTGGCGCACCGCGGGCGATAGCGCGACGGATTTCAGCCATTACACCAAGCGCGCCACCCTGATCGCCGTCTACGCTTCGACCACGTTCGTCTTCCTCGACGACGACAGCGGCGGCCTCGCCGCCACCCGCGCCTTCCTCGACCGCCGCCTCGCCGACGTGATGCGCTTCGAAAAGGTCAAGGCGAGCTGGCGCGGCACCGGCGCCCGCCTGCCCTCGCTGAGTCGCTTCCTCGGACGGCTCCGCTACCCCGCGGTCTGAGACCGGCGCCATCGAGCCTTCCTCCGCACAGGAGGCCTAAATGGACCTAGGCTCACATGACGCGCCCGCCAAAAAGTCGTAAGAGAGTCCGCGACGCGGAGCGGAGCGATGTTCGGGCGATTCTGGAAAGGAGTTCAAAGACGAGGGAGAGCGCTCAAGAGGCTCGTTCGGGCGCTGATGAAGCTACCGGGCGCGATTATCACCGGCGTTCTGCTCATCGGCGCTGGCATCTTTCTTCTCGACCATTACGACACGACACACATTATCGAATACAAACTCGCCGGGCTTTTCGCGAGCGAGCTCGGATTTGCGTTCCTTATCGCTGCGATCATTTTCGTCGTGCTGGAGGAATGGGCCGCGCGCGAGCACAGCAAGACCGTGCTTGGCTATCTCTACGGCGTCCACCCCTCGGGGACGTTTTTTGACAAGCTGGAGGACTATGTCCTCAAGCAGAAATTCTACCGTGGCAAGACCATCGTCCGGTACGAATTCAAAGAGCAGGTCGGCGAGCATATCCTGGTCGAACTTCGCATCAGCTATGTCGTGACGAACGTGAGCCGCAAGAATGACACAGAAGAGTTCGTCTTAACCGGGGAGGTGAACACCAAGCCGCTCCACACCGGCCCGACGCAGTGGGACCAGGCCCTCGGTGTTGCCACGATCAAGGTCCGGGGCGACGAAGTCCCGCGCAGGACTCTCAAGATCGTCGACGACAGGGCAAGGCGCTGCCAGTCCTACGAGGCCAAGCCCATTGATCTCGCCTATGACGAGTCGGTGACTGTCGAAGTCACGCATTTCCTCGTGAAGCACGACCATGACAGTGTCGTTTGGCACTCTTCGATCCCCTGTACGGGAGTCGAGCTTCAGCTAAAATGGCCGGGTCTCGCACTGGAGTTCGCCGCCCGGGCGGTCCATCCCGATTCCGCTGCCACCGAGGAAAGGAAAGGAGCGAACAGCCTGACGGTGTCTCTAGACCGGCCGTTCCTCCTCGATCACGGCTTCCACTTCTGGTGGTCGCCGGAGGCGGGCGAGGAGGGTGCCATCGCCCCGGAACACGCTATTGATAATCAGTCGCAGTACGACTAGTCCTCTTCGGCACGCACCGCGCCGCGGAGGACCATGTTCAATTCGCTGTTCCGCCTGAAGCGGCTGTTCCTCCTCTTCGTCCTGCTCGCGGCCGTGCCGCTGCCGGCGGCCGCCCATGCCGCCGACGCTCCGGTGCAGACGGCCTGGCGGCTGCTCGACTATGTCGCGGTCGACTATCCGGGCGCGGTCGCCGGCGGGCGGATCGTCAGCCAGGCCGAATATGACGAGATGCGCGAATTCTCCGCTTCGGTCAGCCGCCGCCTCGCCGCTTTGCCGGCCAGGCCGCAGCGCGCCGCTTTGGTCGCCGAGGCGCGCGCGCTCGAGGCCGCGATCGCGCGCAAGGCGGCGCCGGCCGAGGTCGAGCGCCTCGCCCACGGCCTCGCCGGGCGGCTGCTCGCCGCCTACCCGGTGCCGCTCGCGCCCCAGGCCGTGCCCGACCTCGCCCGCGGCGCCCGTCTCTATGCCGAGCATTGCGCCTCGTGCCACGGCGCGACCGGCCGCGCCGATACGCCGGCGGCGCGCGCGCTCGATCCGGCGCCGGTCGCCTTCGCGGACCGGGATCGCGCCCGCCACCGCAGCCTGTTCGGCCTCTACCAGGTGATCGGCCAGGGCCTCGAGGGGACGGCGATGCAGAGCTTCGCCAATCTGCCCGAGGCGGACCGCTGGGCGCTCGCTTTCCATGTCGGCCGCTTCGCTTACCCTGACTCGATGAGGGGAGCCGAACTCTGGCGGAACGACTCCGGCTTGCGAGCCCGCATCCCCAATGTGGAAACGCTGGCCGGGCTGTCACCCGATGCGCTCGCCCGGACGATCGGCGAAGAACGGGCCGCCGCCGTGACCGCCTACCTGCGCGCGACTCCCGCCGCGGTGATGCAGCGGCCGGGCGGACAGTCGCTAGCGACTGCGCGCGCGCTCGTTGGCCGGGCCGTCGCCGCCTATCGCGGCGGCGACCGCGGGCAGGCGGGGGAGCTCGCGCTCGCCGCCTATCTCGACGGCTTCGAGCCGGTCGAGGCGATGCTGAACGCCCGCGACGGCGCGATCGTCGCCCGGGTCGAGCGCGCCAGCGGCGAATTCCGCGCCGCGATCGACGACGGCGCGCCGGCCGCCGAGGTCGAGCGCCGCGCCGCCGCGCTCGAGCGCCTGTTCGGCGAGGCCGAGCGGGCGCTGGCGCCGGAGGCGGGCGGCGGCACCTCCACCTTCCTCGGCGCCTTCGCCATCCTGCTGCGCGAGGGGCTGGAGGCGCTGCTGATCGTGGTGGCGATGATCACCTTCCTCAGGCGGGCCGAGCGCCGCGAGCTGCTGCGCTGGGTCCATGCCGGCTGGGCGGGGGCGCTTCTCGCGGGCGTCGCGACCTGGTGGGCGGCGAGCCATTTGCTCACCATCTCGGGCGCGGGGCGCGAGCTCACCGAGGGCTTCGGCTCGCTGCTTGCCGCCGCGGTGCTGCTGTTCGTCGGCATCTGGATGCACGGCAAGGCCCAGGCGGGCGCCTGGCAGGCCTATGTCAGGGACAAGCTCGACAAGGCGCTGGCGCGCGGCTCGGCCTGGTTCCTGTTCGGCCTCGCCTTCGTCGCGGTCTATCGCGAGGTGTTCGAGACGATCCTTTTCTTCGCGGCGATGGGCTCGGAGGGGAACGGGATCGCTTTGGCCGCCGGGATCGGCGCGGGCGGCGCGCTGCTCGCGCTCACCGCCTGGGCGATGCTGCGCTTTTCCGCGCGGCTGCCGATCGCCAAATTCTTCGCCTACAGCGCCGCCCTGATCGCGGTGCTGGCGGTGGTGCTGGCCGGCAAGGGCTTCGCCGCGCTCCAGGAATCCGGGCTGATCGGGCTCACCCCGCTGAACGGCTTCCCGCGCAGTCTGATCCTCGGCATCTTCCCGACGCTGGAGACGATGCTGGCGCAGGCGGCGACGATCGTGCTGCTCGCTCTGGGCTTCCTCGTCGTCCATCGCCGCCCGGTTGCCCGCGCCCCCGCCTAAGGTTATGCGACGGGCAAGCATTTTCGGGAGATTCTAGATGGCGGGCGTCAACAAGGTGATTCTGGTCGGCAATCTCGGCGACGATCCCGAGGTGCGCTCGCTGAACAATGGCGGCGAGGTGGTGAACATGCGGGTCGCCACCTCCGAGAGCTGGAAGGACCGCGACGGCAACCGCCAGGAGCGGACCGAATGGCACCGCGTCGTCATCTTCAACGAGAATCTCGGCCGGGTCGCCAAATCCTATCTGAAGAAGGGCTCGAAAGTGTATCTCGAGGGCCAGATCCAGACCCGCAAATGGCAGGACCAGTCGGGCCAGGACCGCTATTCGACCGAAGTGGTGCTGCAGCGCTTCCGCGGCGAGCTCGTCCTGCTCGACCGGCGCGAGGGCGGCGGCAGCTATGGCGGCGACGATTATGGCGATGCCGCCGGCGGCGACTTCGGCGGCGGCGCGCCGCGGCCGCAGGCGCGGCCGCAGCCGGCGTTCGACACCGACCTCGACGACGACGTTCCGTTCTGACGGCCCCCACAGGCCGTCACCCCGGCGAAAGCCGGGGTCCATTCCGAGTCAGCATGGATTCCAGCTTTCGCCGGAATGACGGTCAGGGCTTCAGCTTGTCCCTGAGTCCGGCCAGCGCCGCGAACGGGCCGGCTTCCTCCTCGCTTTTCACCCCGGCCGCCTTCAGCGCCTCCTCGGCGCCGGGCGCGCGCGGATAGGGATCGAGGTTCAGGAGCAAGGTCTCGGCGACCGCCTCGCCGACATCGATCGCGGCCCCATCGTAGAAGACGACGTCCAGATCGGCCTCGCCGAGCTCGACCTCCTCGTCGGGGGCCGCGGCTTCGGGTTGCGGCCGGAACCGCAAGGCGAATGGCGCTTCGACCGCGGCCGCGAGCGGCGCGCCGGTGGCGACGCAGGCCTGGGTGACGGCGGCGGACAGGGTTCCTTCGAGCTCGACCTCCGCGCCCTTGCGGCTGAGCGAAAGCTCGGCGGCCAGCCGGTCGACGGCGACCAGGCCGAATCGCCGGGCGAGCGCGGCCCGCTCCGCCGCGTCCGCCTCGACGCGCAGCTGCCGCGGCAGCGCATCGATGCGCAAGGCGCGGCTGAACTCGGGGGCGGTCACGGCAGCGCCCCTTCGGCCAGCGCGTCGAGGCCGAGCGCGTCGAGACCGGCGGCGAAGCGCCCGAGCCGGCCGGCGACCAGCGCGGCCGCCGCGTCCCACGGCGGCGCATCGTGGAAGACGTTGCGGCGCACGGTCGCCGCGAAATCGCCTTCCCGGAAGGCGGCGAGGCGGCCGCCGAGCGCGCTCACCATCCGGCCGACATGCTTGCCGACCACGTAGTCGCCGACGCCGATCTGGCGCATCGTCGCGTCCATGTCCTCGACGAACAGCTCGGTGAGCAGCACCCCCGGCCGCCGCCCCGCCTCGCCGAGCGCCTCGAGACGGATCAGGACGAGCGCGGTGACCGCCGCGACCATGTCGAAGCGCCCGTCGAGCGTGTCGGGCACGCCGCCGTCGCGATACCAGAAGGGATCGCGCGCGCGCTCGACGATCGCGCGGTAGAGCGGCGCCCAGGCGGCGCGCGCCTTCTTCTCGCCGAAGATATTCTGGAGGAAGGACAAAGGCGCCTCGGATGATCGCGCGGCTTGCGCCGGTTGGGCGATGTTCATATTGGAATGCCTAGTCAAGTCCGGCGGCCGCTTCCCTGGCGGGCGGCGAGGACGCTCAGGAGAATGATTGCGATGACCTTCCTCAATGGATCGCGCGGCCTGCTGGCGATCGCGCTCGGCGCGGTGCTGAGCGCCGGCTGCACCCGGATCGTCGACCATCAGGGCTACCTCGCCGACGAGCCGCTGATCGCCGCGATCCAGCCCGGCGTCGACAATCGCGATTCGGTGAGCGGCACGCTCGGCCGCCCGACCTTCGTCGGCCAGTTCGACCAGCGCGATTGGTATTACGTCTCGCGGACCACCCGCCAGCTCGCCTTCAACATGCCGCGCCCGTCGGAGCAGATCGTGCTCCACGTCCGCTTCGACGCCAACGGCAATGTCGAGAGCGTCAGCCGCACCGGGCTCGAGCTGGTCGCCAATATCGACCCGAGCAGCGACAAGACGCCGACGCTGGGCAGCCATCGCAGCCTGCTGCAGGAGCTGTTCGGCAATATCGGCGCCGTCGGCCAGGGCGGCCGCAGCGCGCCGACTACCGACAACCCGAATTGAGCGGCGCTCATCATCAGGACCACGTCATCCTGACGAAAGCCAGGACCCATGACACGGCGGCGCCGCGTTCGCGCAGTCCGTGTTGATGGATCCCCGATCAAGTCCGGGATGACGATGGGGCGCGCTAGCGGGCCACCCTTCCCGCGGCGAGCACGGCGAGCGTGACGAGGTCCGACGCGGTCGCGGACATCGGCGCGATCTGGACCTGCTTTTCCATGCCGACCAGCATCGGCCCGATCACCGCGTCGCCGCCGAGCTCCCTCAAGAGCTTCGCCGAGATGTTGGCGGTCTGCAGGCCGGGCATGACGAGCACGTTGGCCGGGCCGGTCAGCCGCATGAACGGGTAGAGCTTCTGCAGCTCGGGATCGAGCGCGGTGTCCGGCGACATCTCCCCTTCATATTCGAAATCGACGTCGGCGCGGCCGTCCATGATCTTCACCGCGTCGCGGATCCGGTCGAGGAAGCTGCCCTCCGGATTGCCGAAATTGGAGTAGGACAGGAAGGCGACGCGCGGCTCGTGCCCCATCCGCCGCGCCACCTGCGCGGTCTGGATCGCGATCTCGGCGAGCTGCTCGCCATTGGGCCGCTCGGTGACGGTGGTGTCGGCGACGAACACGGTGTGCGACTGGCCGACCATGACGTGGATTCCGAACGGGGTCACGCCCGGCTGCGGGTCGAGCACCCGCCGGATCTGGCGGAAGGCCTGGGCATAGGGGCGGGTGACGCCGGTGATCATCACGTCGGCCTCGCCCATCGCCAGCAGCAGGGCGGCGAAGATGTTGCGGTCCTGGTTGACGATCCGCTCGAGCTCGCGATGCATGTAGCCGCGCCGCTGCAGCCGCTGGTAGAGATAGTCGGCGAGCTCCGGGACCTTCGGATAATTGCGGCTGTTGAACACCTGGAAGCTCTGCGGGTCCTCGACGCCCAGGGCGCGCAGCCGCTCGTAGACATTGTCGCGGCCGACCAGCAGCGGAATGCCGTAGCCGCCGTCGCGGAAGGCGATCGCGGCGCGCAGCACGACATCCTCCTCCCCTTCCGCGAACAGGACCCGGCGCGGATTCGCGCGGGCGGCGTCATAAGCGAGCGTCAGCACCGAAGTGGTCGGGTTGAGCCGCGAGCGCAGCGCGGTGCGATAGGCGTCCATGTCCGCGATCGGCTTGCGGGCGACGCCCGAATCCATCGCCGCCTGGGCGACCGCGGCCGGGACGACCTCCATCAGCCGCGGGTCGAACGGGGCGGGGATGATGTAATCGGGGCCGAAGCTCTGCGCCTTGCCGCCATAGGCCGCGGCGACCTCCTCGGGCACCTGCTGGCGGGCGAGCTCGGCGAGCGCGTTGGCGGCGGCGATCTTCATCGCGTCGTTGATCGTCGTCGCGCGGACGTCGAGCGCGCCCCGGAAGATGAACGGGAAGCCGAGCACGTTGTTGACCTGGTTGGGATAGTCGGAGCGGCCGGTCGCGACGATCGCGTCGGGCCGCGCCGCCTTGGCGTCGGGCGGGGTGATTTCGGGGTCGGGATTGGCCATCGCGAAGATGATCGGCCGCTTCGCCATATGCTCGACCATTTCCGGCTTCAGCGCGCCCGCCGCCGACAGGCCGAAAAAGGCGTCGGCGCCGCGCAGCGCCTCTTCCAGCGTGCGCGCCTCGGTCTTCACCGCATGGGCCGATTTCCACTGGTCGAGCCCTTCGCGGCCCTGATAGATCACGCCCTTGCGGTCGCACATGATGACATGGTCGTGCGGCACCCCCATCGCCTTGATCAATTCGGTGCAGGCGATCGCGGCGGCGCCGGCGCCGTTCACCACCAGCCTGATGTCCTTCAATTTGCGCCCGGTGAGGTGGCAGGCGTTGATCAGGCCGGCGGCGCTGATGATCGCGGTGCCGTGCTGGTCGTCGTGCATGATCGGGATGTTCATCCGTTCCCGAAGCGTCTGCTCGATGATGAAGCATTCCGGCGCGGCGATGTCCTCGAGGTTGATGCCGCCGAAGCTCGGCTCCATCAGGGCCACCGCCTCGATGAACTTGTCGGGATCCTCGGTGGCGAGCTCGATGTCGATCGAATCGACGTCGGCGAAGCGCTTGAACAGCACCGCCTTGCCCTCCATCACCGGCTTCGCCGCGAGCGCGCCGAGATTGCCGAGGCCGAGGATGGCGGTGCCGTTGGAGATGACCGCGACGAGATTCCCCTTGGCGGTATAATCGTAGGCGAGGGCGGGATTTTCGGCGATCGCGCGGACCGGCACCGCGACTCCGGGCGAATAAGCGAGGGAAAGGTCGCGCTGCGTCGCCATCGGCTTGGAAGCGATGATCTCGATCTTGCCCGGCCGCCCCCTGGCGTGGAATTCGAGCGCCTCGGCCTCCGAGAATTTGACGTTGCTGCCTTCGCTCACCTGGCGCTCTCCCTGTTTCGCGCCCACGCTTAGGACTCAAGTCGTGACGGAGGCAAGTTTTCCTCCCCGCGCTTGCGTGGGGAGGGGGACCGCCCGCAGGGTGGTGGAGGGGTAGTTGGCGCGGCCTCGGAAGCTACCCCTCCACCATGCTGCGCATGGTCCCCCTCCCCGGCAAAAGCTGGGGAGGAAATAGAGAAAGGCCGTTCCACCTCGGCGTCCAACTCTCTAACCTCTTCGCGTGGCGACCAGCAGCAAACCAGACAGCCCGGCAACCCCGATGATGGCGCAATATCTCGCGCTGAAGGCGGAGGCCGAAGGGTCGCTGCTGTTCTACCGGATGGGCGACTTCTTCGAGCTGTTCTTCGACGACGCGAAGGCGGCGGCGGCGTGCCTCGATATCGCGCTGACGTCGCGCGGCGAGCATGAGGGCGCGCCGATTCCGATGTGCGGGGTGCCGATCCACGCCGCCGAAGCCTATCTGGCGCGGCTGATCAGGGCCGGCCACCGCGTCGCCATCGCCGAGCAGGTCGAAAGCCCGGCCGAGGCGAAGAAGCGCGGCCACAAGGCCGTGGTCAACCGCGCGATCGTCCGCGTCGTCACCGCCGGCACGCTGACCGAGGAGGCCCTGCTCGATGCGCGCAGCGCCAACTGGCTGGTGGCGGTCGCCAGAGTGGGCGAGCGCTGCGGCCTCGCCGCCGCCGATATTTCGACCGGGCGGTTCGAGCTCGGCTCGGTCGCGCCCGGCGCGCTCGACGCCGAGCTGGCGCGGCTCGAACCGGCGGAGCTGATCGACCGGGGCTCCGGCTTCGACAGCCTCGCCGCCGAGCGCCGCCTGAAGGAAAGGTTCGGGGTCGCGACGCTCGAAGGATTCGGCCAGTTCGACCGCGCCGCTCTGTGCGCCGCGGGCGGGTTGCTCGCCTATCTCGACGAGGTCGCGCGCGAGTCGCTGCCCTTCCTGAGGCCGCCGGTGGCGCGGACCTCGGGCGATCACATGATGATCGACGCGGCGACCCGCGAGAGCCTGGAGCTGACGCTTTCCGCCTCCGGCACGCGCGCCGGCAGCCTGCTCGCGTCGGTCGACCGGACGGTGACCGGCGCCGGCGCCCGCCTGCTCGCCGCCGATCTCGGCGCGCCCTTGCTCGACCGCGGCCCGATCGAGGCGCGGCTCGACCTCGTCGCCTTGTTCGAAGGCGATGCCGGCGGCCGCGACTGGCTCCGGCGACAGCTGCGCGCCCTGCCCGACATCGGCCGCGCGCTCGGGCGGCTGGCGGCGCGGCGCGGCTCCCCGCGCGACCTCGGCCAGCTGCGCGACGGGCTCGACGAGGCGCGGCGGCTGCACGACCGGCTCGCCGCCACCCCCGAGCCGCCGGCGCTGCTCGCCGCCTTGTTGCCGGCCCTGACCGGCCACGGCTTTTTGGTCGATCTCCTGTCGCGCGCCCTGGTGCCGTCGCCGCCGATCGACACCGCCCAGGGCGGCTATATCGCCGAAGGCTATGACGAGGCGCTCGACGCGCTGCGCGCGACCGGCGGCGAGGGGCGACGCGCGATCGCCGGCCTCGAGGCGCGCTACCGGAGCCAAACCGGCATCGCCACGCTCAAGATCCGCCACAACAACGTCCTCGGCTTCCATATCGAGGTGCCCGCCCGCAATGCCGACAGGTTGATGGCGGCCGATTCGGGCTTCACCCACCGCCAGACGCTGGCCGGCGTCGTCCGCTTCAACGCGCCCGATCTGCACGAGCAGGCGCTGCGCGTCGGCCAGGCCGGCGCCCATGCGCTCGCCGCCGAGGCCGCCCATTTCGAGGAGCTGGTCGAAGCCGCGCTGCGGCAGGCCGAAGCGATCGCCGCCGCCGCCGACGCCCTCGCCCGGCTCGACGTCGCCGCCGCGCTCGCCGAGCGCGCCGTCGAGGGCGGCTGGTGCCGGCCCCGGTTCGACGATGCCGCCTGCTTCGCGGTCGAGGCCGGCCGCCATCCGGTGGTCGAAGAGGCGCTCAGGGCCGGCGGCAGCCGCTTCGTCGCCAACGACTGCGCCCTGTCCGAAGACTCGCGGCTGTGGCTGGTCACCGGCCCGAACATGGGCGGCAAATCGACCTTCCTCCGGCAGAACGCCTTGATCATCCTGCTCGCCCAGGCCGGCGCCTACGTCCCCGCCGCGAGCGCGAAGCTGGGCCTGGTCGATCGCCTGTTCAGCCGGGTCGGGGCTTCGGACAATCTCGCCCGCGGCCGTTCGACCTTCATGGTCGAGATGGTCGAGACCGCGGCGATCCTGTCCCAGGCGAGCGCGCGTAGCTTCGTCATCCTCGACGAGGTCGGCCGCGGCACCTCGACCTATGACGGCCTCGCCATCGCCTGGGCGGTGGTCGAGGCGATCCACGACCGCAGCCGTTGCCGCTGCCTGTTCGCGACCCATTATCACGAGCTGACGAGGCTGGCGGAGCGGCTCGACGGCCTCTCGCTCCACCACGTCCGGGCGCGCGAATGGAAAGGCGAGCTCCTGTTGCTCCACGAGGTCGCCGACGGCCCCGCCGACCGCAGCTACGGCATCGCGGTGGCCAAGCTGGCCGGGCTGCCGCCGCCGGTGCTGGCGCGGGCCAAATCGGTGCTAGCCAAATTGGAGGAAGGCCGCGCCGCCACCGGCGGCATCGCCGCGGGCCTCGACGACCTGCCTTTGTTCGCCGCCGTCCAGCCGGAGGAAGCGGCGCCCGATCCGGTCCACGAGGCGCTGGCCGGGATCGAACCCGACAGCCTGGCGCCGCGCGAGGCGCTGGAGCTGCTCTACGCGCTGAAGCGGCTGCAGGCCGAAAGCGACCGATGAAGGCGGGCGTCCCGCACCGGCGCGAGATCATCGACCGGCGCAGCATCGCCGAGCAACTGGGCGGCGCGGACCGCGCGGCGGCGGCCGAGATCCTCAAGCAGGCGCTGGCCGCGGGTCGCGGCGAGATCGCCCGCCGTCTCGAGGAGCGCCCCTATGCCGGCACCGAGGCGGCGTCGGCCTATGCCTTCCTGACCGACCAGATCGTTCGCCTCGCCTACGACTTCGTCACCCAGCGCCTCCATCCGCGCGGCAACGCCACCACCTCCGAGCGGCTGCTGGTGATGGCGGTCGGCGGCTACGGCCGGGGCGAGATGGCGCTCCATTCGGACGTCGACATCGCCTTCGTGACGCCGTGGAAGCCGACCGGCTGGACCGAGAGCGCGATCGAGGCGATCCTCTATCTGCTCTGGGACCTCGGGCTCAAGGTCGGTCCTTCGACGCGCAGCGTCGACGAGGTGATCCATGCCGCCGGCGCCGACCATACGATCCGCACCGCGATACTGGAATCACGCTACGTCTGGGGCGACGAAGCGCTCTACGACGAAGTCGCCGCGCGCTTCTGGAAGACGTTCGCCGCCGGCTCGGTCCCCGCCTACGTCAAGGAGAAGCTCGACGAGCGCGAGGAGCGGCACGCGCGGATGGGCGACAGCCGCTACGTCGTCGAGCCCAACGTCAAGGAAGGCAAAGGCGGCCTCAGAGACCTCCACGCCTTGTTCTGGATCGGCAAATATGCCCATCGGCTGCGCGAGGTCGACGAGCTGGTCGAGGTCGGCCTGCTTTCGGCCGAGGAGCTGCGCCAGTTCCACCGCGCCGAGCGCTTCCTGTGGGCGGTGCGCTGCCACCTCCATCTCGTCGCCGGCCGCGCCGAGGAGCGCCTGACCTTCGACTATCAGCGCGAGATCGCGGCGCGGATGAATTACGCCGATCGGCCCGGCAAATCCTCGGTCGAGCGCTTCATGCGCCACTATTTCCTGCAGGCGAAGATGGTCGGCGATTTGACCGGCGTGTTCCTTGCGCATCTCGACGACAAATTCGCCCGGCGCGGACGGCGGATCGGCCTGCCGGCCTTCCGGCGGCGGCCGGGACGCCTCGAAGGCTTCATGCTCGACCGCGGCCGGCTCGCGGTGCCCGCCGACGATTTCCTGGTCCGGGACCCGGTGCGTCTCGTCCGCATGTTCGCGCTGGCCGACCGGCACGGCCTCGAAATCCACCCGCTGGCGATGCGCGCCGCCGCCCGCAACGCCAAGCTGATCGACGGCGCCGTGCGCGCCGATCCCGAGGCCAACCGCCTGTTCCTCGACGTGCTGACCAGCAGGCGCGATCCCGAGACGGTGCTGCGCTGGATGAACGAAGCCGGCGTGTTCGGCCGCTTCATTCCCGATTTCGGGCGGGTCGTCGCCCAGATGCAGTTCGACATGTACCATCATTATACGGTCGACGAGCATTCGATCCGGGCGATCGGCCTGCTCTCGCGGATCGAGCGCGGGCTGCTCCGCGCCGACCATCCGTTCGCGACCGCGCTCGCCGGCCAGATCGCGTCGCGGCGGGCGCTCTACGTCGCGGTGCTGCTCCACGACATCGCCAAGGGCCGCGGCGGCGACCATAGCGAATTGGGCGCCGAGGTCGCGCTCGCGCTCTGCCCGCGGCTCGGCCTCACCGACGCCGAGACCGAGACGGTGGCCTGGCTCGTGCGCCGGCACCTGCTGATGTCGGCGACCGCGTTCAAGCGCGACCTTTCCGATCCCAAGACGATCCAGGATTTCGTCGAGCGGGTCACCAGCCTCGAACGGCTGCGCCTCCTGTTCCTGTTGACCGTGGTCGACATCCGGGCGGTCGGGCCCGGCACCTGGAACAGCTGGAAGAACCAGCTGCTGCGCGCCTTGTTCGACGCCGCCGAGGAGATGCTGAGGCTCGGCCACAAGCAGAAGGGGCGCAAGGAGCGGATCGCGGCGACCCAGCAGGAGCTCGCCGCCGCTCTGGGCTGGGAGGAAAGCCGCTTCGCGCGCTTCACCTGGCGGCTGCCCGACAGCTACTGGCTCGCCGAGCCGCCCGAGGTGATCGCCCGCAACGCGGCCTTCCTCGACGCCGCCGACCGCCATCCCGCCAAAGCCGGCCATGTCGAGACCGGAGTCCAGGCCGAGCGCGGCGCCACCCTCGTGTCGGTCTATGCCAAGGACCAGCCCGGCCTCTTCTACCGCATCGCCGGCGCGATCAGCCTCGCCGGCGGCAACATCATCGACGCCCGCATCCACACCACCAATGACGGCATGGCGCTCGACAATTTCCTCGTCCAGGACATGGCGCGCGCGCCGTTCGCGGAGGCGCACCAGCTGAAGCGGCTCGAGGAGCAGGTCGAATGGGCGCTCGCCGGCCACGAGCCCAGCGCCGACCGGCTCGCCGCGCGCGCCTTGCCGCTCAGGCGCGCCGAGGCGTTCCGGATCCAGCCCGCCGTCTTCGTCGACAACAAGGCGTCGAACCGCTACACCGTGATCGAGGTCAACGCCGCCGACCGGGCGGCTTTGCTGTTCGAGCTCGCCCGGGCGATCTACGTCTCGCGGATCGTCATCCACAGCGCCCACGTCGCCACTTATGGCGAGCGCGCGGTCGACGTTTTCTATCTCACCGATCTGAGCGGCGGCAAGATCGAGGCGCCGGCGCGGCTGAAGGCGCTGCAGGCGCGGCTGCTGAAGGCGGCCGGCCCCGCCGCCGACGCCGGCGGCCGCAAGGCGGCATAGAAAAAGGCCCCCGCCGTCGCCGGCGGGGGCCCCGATTCCGGCGGCTCGCCCGCTCAGAAGCGGAAGCGGCCGGTGATGCCGTAGGTCCTGGGCTCGGCGAGGAAGGCCGAGAAGATCTGGCGGCCGCCCGGGAAGCCCGGATCGACGAACGGCGCCGAGGTCGCGCCGGCCTGGAACGGCGAGTTGAACGCGACCTGCGCATAATCGGTGTTGAACAGGTTCTGCGCCCAGATTTCGAGCGACCAGCGCTGCTGCGCCCCGCGCACGCCGAGGCGGGCGTTGACCACCGCATAGGCGTCCTGCTCCTTTTGCGGGAACAGGTCGGAGCCGGTATTGTAATTGTCGGTGACGCGGGCATCGGCATAGATGAGGCCGGTCAGGCCCGAATTGCCGATCCGCGGCGTCCAGGTGAACGCCGCCGTCCCGACCACGCGCGGGGCGTTGGAGAGGTGGCGGCCCGGCAGCACGCGCAGCGCCGGATCGAGCGGCGCGCCATTCTCGTTGCCGACCAGATCGTCGCGATACTTGGTGTCGGCGATGGTGAGGCCGAGATTGAGGATCATGTCGCGACGCGCCCGGATCTGGGCTTCGAGCTCGACACCCTGCGACCGCACGCCATAGGTGACGTCGTCGGGCGCGCAGGCGCCGGTGGTCGCGGCGGCGGCGTTGAAGTTGTTCCCGGCGGCGGATGCATTCTGATCCTGGTCCGCCAGGCTGCCGCCGATCAGGTTGTCGCAGCCGTTGATCGTCTGGACCAGGAACACGGTCCCGTTGAACGTGTTCAGCTGGAAGTTCCTGAAATCCTGCCGGAACGCGACCAGGTTGAGCGTGATCGGCCCGTGCGAATATTTGACGCCGAGCTCATAGGCGTTGTTGATCTCGGGATCGAATTGCAGATTGCCGGTCAGCGCCTGGGCGCCGCCCGGGGTGAGCGCGAACGGCAGGATCGGCGATTTGAGCGCCGAGCGGTCGAGGTTGAAGCCGCCCGCTTTGTAGCCGCGCGAATAGCTGGCGTAGAGCAGCACGTCGTTGTTCGGCCGGTAGGAGAGCACCGCGGTGCCGGTGAACTCGTCCTCGCTGCGGCGGTCGGTGATGTGAACGCCGTTCAGCTCGGAGGTCGAATTGCCCTGGCAGCCGAGGCCGATCAGCGCCCCCGCGAGGGCGCGGGCGGTCGCATTGGGGCTCGACAAATCGTCGACCAGCGACGCCTGAAGGGCGGGGCAGACCGTGTTGTCGTTGCCGAAGGTCGTATCGAACCGCTTGCGCTCGTTCGTGTAGCGCAGGCCGAAGGTGAAATCCAACTGGTCGGTGATGTGGACGATGTTGTGCGTGAAGAACGCATAATTGCGGCTGTTCTGGCCGTAGACGTCGAGCGTCGAGCCGAGATTGTTGAGGCTGTCGAGCCGGGTGAAGCCGGCGACGATGTCCGGGCCGCTCGCTCCCGACGCGCCCGCGATCGTGGCCGGGCCGACGACCGGCACCACGCAGCTGGGGCTGGTCGGCGAATAGAGGCCGGCCAGGCCGCCGCCCGAGATGATCCGGCAGGTCGCGAAGCGGCCATATTGGGTGCCGAAGCGCAGATTGTCGCTGACGGTCAGATCCTCGTCGGCGAAATAGGCGCCGACGAGCCAGTCGAAATGGCCGTTGAAGGCGGTGCCGTTCAGCCGCAATTCCTGGGTGAAGGTCTGGAATTCGCGGACGACGCCGGGCGCGGCGCGATAGAGGATGTCGACGGTGCCGTAGTCGATGTCGCCGGGCTGGCCCGATTCATAGTCGCGATAGGCGGTGATCGAGGTCAGGTTCGCGCCGCCGAGATCCCAGTTGACCTCGAGCGAAATGCCCATGTCCTCGGTGTCGCCCACGTAGGAGCGGCCCGCGCTGACGTAGATGTTGCGGCTGAAGGGGTTGCTGAAGCCCGCGAGCGGCTGGCCGAGGTCGCGCAGCACGTTGATGATGTTGTTGCCGTCGGGACTGTTGAGGGGGGTGGCGGGGTTGTTGAGATTGCCGATGCGCGAGACGGTCTCGCGGTCGAGATAGACGGCGCCGCAGCACGATTCCTCGCGATTGGTATAATCGGCGATCAGCCGGAACGAGAGCGCGTCGTTCGGTTCGAACAGCAATTGCCCGCGCACGAACATGCGGTCGCGATCGTTGACCCGGCTCTCGGTCGCGCCGGACGGGTTGACGACGCGATAGAAGCCGTCGCGCTGGGAATAGACCGCGTCGATCCGCCCGGCGAAGGTCTGGCCGAACGGGACGTTGATCGCGCCGGCGGCGCGGAGCTGGTCGTAATTGCCGTAGGTCAGCTCGGCATAGCCGCTGAAGTCGTCGAATTCCGGCCGACGGGTGATGATGTGGATGAGGCCCGCCGACGCGTTGCGGCCGAACAGGGTGCCCTGCGGACCGCGCAGCACTTCGACCCGCTCGACCTCGCCGAGCTCGTTGAGGCCGATGCCGCTGCGCGAGCGATAGACGCCGTCGATGAACACCGCGACCGAGCTTTCGAGGCCGGGATTGTCGCCGACCGTGCCGATGCCGCGGATCCGGGCCGAGCCGTTCGCCTCGGTGCCGGTCGAGGAGACGAGCAGCGAGGGAGCGAGCTGGTTCAGCTGGCGGATGTCGCTGGCGCCCGAATTCTGCATGGCATCGCCGCCGACGGCGGTCACCGCGAGCGGAACGTCCTGGAGAATCTGGCGGCGGCCCTGGGCGGTGATGACGATGTCGGGCTCGGTCTGGACGGCGGCATTCTCGGTGCCGCTGGCGGTGCCGGTGGTCTGATCGTCCTGCGCATAAGCGGGCGTGGCAAAGGCAGTGAGGCCCGCGGACAGCAGCCAAAAGCTCTTCGACATATGAATTCCCTCCCCAAAAGGCATTCTTATTTGGGGCAGAGCTACTCCCAATGTGGCCTTTTCGCCAGCCAAAAACCCGCGGTTTCCCGTTGGTTTGGGACGATTCATTGCAAAACCGCAACAGATTGGTTGCAGACTGAAACGCAACCCTTGCGCTGCCGTTACGGAATGCTGGATTTCCGCTCAGGCGGCGGCGCGCCGACTCGCCCGCTCCGCGGGGCCCGAGCGGCGCCTGAGGTCGACGAGGCAGCGGCCCGCGGTCTTGCCGTCCCACAGGTCGGGGCGCGGCCGCCGCGCCGGATCCCGGGCGAGCGCTTCGGCGAGCAGGCCGGCGAGGGTCGCCGGCGTCGCCAGGCGATTCGTGCCCTGTTCGACGGTGATCGGCCGCTCGGTCGTGTCGCGCAGCGTGAGGCAGGCGATGCCGAGATAGGTGGTCTCCTCCTGCAGGCCGCCGGAATCGGTGATCACCGCCGCGGCGCCGGCCACCAGGCTCATGAAGCGGACGTAGGGGAGCGGCTCGATCAGGCGGATTCCGGCCGCTTCCAGCGCCTCGGCGAGGCCGAACTCGGCGAGCCGCGCGGCGGTGCGTGGATGCACCGGGAAGACGACTTGGAGCCGCTGCCGGATCTCGATCAGGCTGGCGGCGAGACGGCGCAGCGGGGCCGCTTCGTCGACGTTCGAGGGCCGGTGCAGGGTCACCACCGCATAGGGCAGGCCGGCGAGGCCGAGCGCCTCCGGCATGGCCGCCGCGGCAATGGCGGGCCGCGCCTGTTCGAAGCTGTCGAGCATGATGTTGCCGACCCGCGTGATCCGCGCCTCCGGCACGCCCTCGGCGATCAGGTTCGCGTCGGCGTCGGGCGAGGGCGTCCAAAGCACGTCGCTGATCGCGTCGGTCGCGATCCGGTTGATCTCCTCGGGCATGGTCCGGTCGCGCGAGCGCAGCCCCGCCTCGAGATGGACGGTGCGGATGCCGAGCTTGGTGCCGACCAGCGCCGCCGCCACCGTCGAATTGACGTCGCCGACGACGACGAGCCAGTCGGGCCGGTGCGCCGCGGCGACCTTGCCATATTCGACCATCGCCCGGCCGGTCTGCTCGGCGTGGCTGCCCGAGCCGATGCCGAGGTGGAAATCGGGGTCGGGCAGGCCGAGATCCTTCAGGATCTCGTCCGACATGTTGGCGTCGTAATGCTGGCCGGTATGGACCAGCACCGGCGCGAAGTCCGGGCTCGCCCGCAGCGCGTGCCAGAGCGGCGCCACCTTCATGAAATTGGGGCGCGCGGCGGCGATCAGGTGGACGGTCTGGCGCGGCAAATCGGGCTCCTCGATTGGAGCCGCGTTATGCCTCACGTGGAGTTAAAACGCCCTCAACGTCCTGCCGTCATGCCAGCGGAAGCTGGCATCCATTCTGACTCCGCATGGACCCCAGCTTTCGCTGGGGTGACGCGAGGGGGTTATTTGGGCGCCAGCACCATCAGCATCTGGCGGCCTTCCATGCGCGGGTGCTGCTCGATCTTGGCGGTCTCGGCGACGTCGGCCTGGACGCGCTGGAGCAATTGCATGCCGAGCTCGCCATGGGCGAGCTCGCGCCCCCGGAAGCGCAGAGTGATCTTCACCTTGTCGCCCTCACCGATGAACGAGAAGACCTTGCGCATCTTCACGTCATAATCGTGGTCGTCGATGTTCGGACGCATCTTGATCTCCTTGATCTCCTGCGTCTTTTGCGACTTGCGGGCGAGATTGGCCTTTTTCTGGGCCTCATATTTGTATTTGCCGACGTCGAGGAACTTGCAGACCGGCGGATCGGCGTTGGGCGAGACCTCGACCAGGTCGAGGCCGATATCGGCGGCCTGTTCGATCGCTTCGGCGGTGAGCATGACTCCCAGATTCTCGCCATTCTCATCGATCACGCGCACCTTGGGCGCGGAGATGAATTCGTTGAAGCGGGGGCCGTTGAGCGGCGGCGCGGCGGGACGCCGGGTGAGAGGGGGACGTATCTTCGTTTCTCCTGAATTGTGAAGCAGCGCCCCACCTAGTCAATAAAGCGCCTGAATGAAAGATGGACGTGGGCGCCTGCGTCGATTCAGCCGCGAAGATCGGGCGGCAACGCCTCGGCGGCGAGCCTGGCGGCGAGGCCGTCGAGGGGCACCACCTCCTGCGCCGCGCCCTCGCCCAGCGGCCTGAGCGCCACCGTCCGCTCCTCGGCCTCGCGCTTGCCGACGACGAGCAGATAGGGGACGTGGGCGAGGCTGTGCTCGCGCACCTTGTAGTTGATCTTCTCGTTGCGCAGATCGGTTTCGACCCTGAGGCCCGCCGCCGCGAGCGCCGCTGCGACCTCGCGGGCATAATCGTCCGCTTCGGAGACGATCGTCGCCACCACCGCCTGGACCGGCGCCAGCCAGAGCGGGAAGCGGCCGGCATGGTGCTCGATCAGGATGCCGAGGAAGCGCTCGAACGAGCCGATGATCGCGCGGTGCAGCATCACCGGCGTGTGCTTCTCGCCGTCCTCGCCGACGTAGAAGGCGCCGAGCAGGGCCGGCATCACATAATCGAGCTGCAGCGTCCCCACCTGCCAGGTGCGGCCGATCGCGTCGGTCAGGTGGAATTCGAGCTTGGGCGAATAGAAGGCGCCCTCGCCCGGCAGCTCCTCCCAGCCATAGTCCGCGGTGGCGCGGCCGGTCAGCCGCACCGCCTCGCGCAGGTCGGCCTCGGCCTTGTCCCAGACCTCGTCGCTGCCGTGCCGTTTCTCGGGCCGCAGCGCGAGCTTGATCGCATAGTCGGCGAAGCCGAGGTCCCGGTACATCGAATCGAGCAGGTTGCAGAACAGGCGGACCTCCTCGACGATCTGGTCCTCGCGGCAAAAGATATGGGCGTCGTCCTGGGTGAACTGGCGCACGCGCAAGATGCCGTGCAGCGCGCCGTGCGGTTCGTTGCGGTGGCAGCAGCCGAACTCGGCCATCCGGATCGGCAGGTCGCGATAGGATTTGATGCCCTGGCGGAAGATCAGGATGTGGGCGGGGCAGTTCATCGGCTTCAACGCCATCAGCTCCGCCTCGCCCGAGAGGATCGGCTCGCCCTCCTCGGTGCCCGGGATCTCGTCGGGGATGACGAACATGTTCTCGCGATACTTGCCCCAGTGGCCGGACTGCTCCCACTGGCGCGCGTCCATGATCTGCGGCGTCTTGACCTCCTCATAGCCGGCCGCGTCGAGCCGCCGCCGCAAATAGGCTTCGAGGCTCCGCCAGAGCAGATAGCCCTTGGGGTGCCAGAAGACCGATCCGTGCGCCTCGGCCTGGAGGTGGAACAGGTCCATCTCCTGGCCGATCTTGCGATGGTCGCGCTTGGCCGCTTCCTCGAGCCGGACGAGGTGCGCCTCGAGCTGCTTCCTGCTCAGCCAGCCGGTGCCGTAGATGCGCGAGAGTTGCGGGTTGTTCTGGTCGCCGCGCCAATAGGCGCCGGACACGCGGGTCAGCTTGAACGCGTCGGGATCGAGCTTCCCCGTCGAGGCGAGATGGGGGCCGCGGCAGAGGTCGAGCCATTGCCCGGTGCGGTACATGGAGATGACCTCGTCCGCCGGCAGCTCCATCACCCATTCTGCCTTGAACGTCTCGCCCTGTTTCTCGAAGAATCGGCGGACCTCGTCGCGGCTCCAGACCTCGCGGACCAGCGGCGTGTCGGCGCGGATGATGCGGCGCATCTCCTCCTCGATCGCGGGCAAATCGTCGTCGGTGAACGGCCCGCGCTCGGGCGTCGGCGCGAAATCGTAATAGAAGCCGTCGTCGGTCGCCGGCCCGAAGGTGATCTGGGTGCCGGGAAACAGGTTCTGGACCGCCTCGGCGAGGACATGGGCGTAATCGTGCCGCGCCAGTTCGAGCGCGTCGGCCTCGTCGCGCGCGGTGATCAAGGCGAGCTCGCTATCCTCCTCGAACGGCCGGCCAAGATCGCGCAGCTCGCCGTTGACCCGCGCCGCCAGCGCCGCCTTGGCCAGCCCGGGCCCGATCGCCGCGGCGACGTCGGCCGGCGTGGTCCCGCGCTCGACCTCGCGGACCGATCCGTCGGGCAGCCTGATCGAGAGCAGTTCGGACATGAG
The DNA here is from genome assembly GCA_035941735.1 of Allosphingosinicella sp. Lineage (GTDB taxonomy): Bacteria > Pseudomonadota > Alphaproteobacteria > Sphingomonadales > Sphingomonadaceae > Allosphingosinicella. The sequence goes on along the minus strand of DASZDS010000004.1, from coordinate 180,653 downwards.
CGGCGCGGTTCCTGAAACGTGATGAAGGTCGCCCATAGATGGGGCCCGCCGGCCGTTCAAGAAAGGCCTTTTGTAAAGGACCCTTGACAGGCCGCGACTCGGTATGTAAAGCGTCCTTGTCTTATTGAGGAGGAAGCTTGACATGGGATATCCGCGCAATCCGGCCCAGCGCCGTTACGTGCTGCGCGTCGCGGTGGCGATGGCCGCCTATATCGTGACTTTGGCCGCGGCTTTGCGCTTCGTCGGCGGCGGCGCCGTAACCGGGCCGCCTGCCTACCTGCTCGCGCTGCTGCCGGGCCTGTCGGTCGCCGGCATATTCTGGGCGGTGGGCCGGCTGCTGGTCGAGGAGCGGGACGAATATCTGCGCATGCTGCTGGTGCGTCAGGTGCTGGTCGCGTCCGGCTTCACCCTGACGGTCGCGACGATCTGGGGCTTTTTCGAGAATCTGCGGCTCGTCGGCCATGTCGACGCCTTCTACATCGCCGTCCTCTTCTTCCTCGGGCTCGGGCTCGGCAGCTGCTACAACTGGCTGACGCTGCGCGGGCGGAGCGAGGGCTGATGAAGAACCGCCTCAAGGTGCTGCGCGCCGAGCGCGACTGGAGCCAGGGCGACCTCGCCGAGCGGCTCGACGTGTCGCGCCAGAGCGTCAACGCGATCGAGACCGGCAAATATGATCCGAGCCTGCCGCTCGCCTTCCGCATCGCCGAGCTGTTCGCGCTGCCGATCGAAGCCATTTTCTCGAAGGACTGATCCCGCTATGGATTGCCGGGCCGCCTCCCCGCGGTGGGGAGACGCGGCGGAAAAAGGGGGAAATGCGATGAGGAAGTTGCTTTGCGCGACCGTCTCGGCCGCCCTGTGCGGTTCGAGCCTCGCCCCGGCCATGGCCCAGGATTATCGGTTCAGCACCGACGCGCCGCGCGGCGCCACCGCGACTGTGAACCTGCGCGTGCCGCTCGGCGCCCGGCGCGCGCCGGCGCGGCCGAGCTACGGCCTCAGCTTCGGCTACGGCCAGACGGTGGGCTCGCCGGCGATGGACGGCCGCACCATCAGCCGCGGCGTCAATGTCGCCGACATCCGCTTTTCGGGCGGCGAGCTGCGCCATGCGCGCGTCGCCAGCTTCGATCTCGCCCATCTCGACCGCGACCGGCGGATGAACCTGACCGGCGGCGGCAGCACGACCTGGATCATCATCGGCGCCGTCGCCGGCGCGGTCGCCGCCTGCCTGGTGCTCGACTGCTTCGACGGCGACGACGAGGCGATGCCGAACTGAGCGCCCTCGCCTCGGCGCGCCCGCGCTGGTAGGCGGCGGCGATGGACATTGTCGACTATCTTGACGCCCGTCCCGGCGCCCGCCTCGCCTACCGCCATCGCGCGGGACGCGGGCCGACCCTGATCTTCCTCCCGGGCTACGCCTCCGACATGGACGGCGGCAAGGCGAGCGCGCTCGATGCCTGGGCCGCCGCCGAGGGACGGGCGATGCTGCGCTTCGATTATGCCGGCTGCGGGATGAGCGGCGGCGACTTCGCGGCGCAGAGACTGGACGGCTGGCGCGACGACGTGCTGGCGATGATCGACGCGGTCGCGGCGCTGGGTACGGTCGTGCTGGTCGGGTCGTCGATGGGCGGCTGGCTGATGCTGCTCGCCGCGCTCGCCCGGCCGGAGCGGGTGGCGGCGCTGGTCGGCGTCGCCGCCGCGCCCGATTTCACCGACTGGGGGTTCACCGAAGAGCAAAAGATCACGATCCGAAACGAGGGCCGGCTCGAGCAGCCCAATCCCTATGGCGAGGCGCCCTATGTCACCAGCCGCGCTTTCTGGGAGAGCGGCGAGGCGCTGCGGCTGCTCGACACGGAGATCGCGATCGACTGCCCGGTGCGGCTGCTCCACGGTCAGGCCGACGCCGACGTGCCCTGGACCGTGGCGCTCGACATCGCGGCTCGCCTCCGTTCAGCCGACGTGCAGACGCTGCTCGTCAAGGACGGCGACCATCGCCTGTCGCGCGAGGCCGATCTCGCGCAGCTGATCGCCACCGTCTCGATGCTGATGGAGTCGCCGTGATCCCGTTCCTCCTGGCGCTGGCCGCCGCGCAATCGCTGCCGTCCTCGCCCGATCCGATGCCGCCGCGCCGGCCGGCTCCGGCCGCCCGGCCTCCCGCCCCGCCCGCCGCCGACCCGGCCGAGGCCCGCTACCGGGACTGCACCGCCCGGATCCGGACCGATGCCGAGGCCGCGGCCGCCGCCGCCAACGCCTGGCGCGGCGAAGGCGGCGGGGTCGCCGCCCGCCAGTGCCTCGGCCTGGCGCTCGCCGCGCTCGAGCGCTGGGCGCCGGCTGCGACCGCCTTCGAGCAGGCGGCGCGCGAAGCCGAAGCCGCCAATGACGCGCGTCGGGCCGACCTTTGGGTTCAGGCCGGCAATGCCTGGCTCGCGGCGGGCGACGGGGCGCGGGCGCTGACCGCGCTCGACGCCGCCCTGCTGACTCCGAACCTCACCGACGAACTGCGCGGCGAGGTCCATCTCGACCGCGCCCGCGCCCGGGTCGCGCTCGGCAATGCCGCCGCCGCGCGCGGCGAGGTCGACCGGGCGCTCCAGCTCGTGCCGAGCGATCCCTTCGCCTGGTATATGTCGGCGGCGCTGGCGCGGCGCGAAAACGATCTCGCCCGCGCCGGAACCGACATCGCGCGGGCGCGCAGCCTCGCTCCCGACAGCCCCGACATCCTGCTGCTCGCCGGCACGCTCGCCGGCCTCTCCGGCAATATGACGGAGGCCGAGCGCCTCTATCGTCAGGTCGCCCAGGCGGCGCCCGACAGCGACGCCGGCCGCCAGGCCCGCGAGAGCCTGGCGACGCTGCGGGAGGTCGAGGTGCCGGCGCCGCCCGCGCCGCCGCCCCGGCCTAATTGAGGTAGAACTCGATCGTCGTGACGACGCGCACCTTCTGCAGCGGGGTGGCGCTGCCGCTCGAGCCGCCGTCGGTGTCGGCGTTGCCGTCGCGCGCGCCGATCGAGAAATAGCCCTGGGTCGCCGAGCGGATCGCGCCGACGCTGGCGCCGGAATCGCGGGCGAACTGCTCGGCGGCACGGCGCGCGTCCTGGATCGATTCGCCGATCATCGCCGGCTTGACGTCGTTGAGGCGGGTGAAGCTGTAGTTCATGCCCGACCCGTCGAGCTGGACGCCGCTGCGGATCAGGTTGAACTGGCGCAGATAGGCCCGCTGCGCGCGCATCACGTCGTTGGTGCGGAAGTTGAGGTTGCGGTTGATGGTGACGATGGTCGCCTGCCGGTCGTTGTCGTAGACGCTGTTGATCGTGCCGCCGCCATCGCTCAGCGCCGAGGCGGGAAAGCCGGCGGTGCGGAAGAAATCCTGGATGACGCGCTGGTCGCGGTCGATCTTGGCCTGGACCTCGCCGAGATCGGTCCCCGACGCGGTGAAGCCGAGCGACCAGGTGGCGAGGTCGGCGGTGACGTTGCGCTCGGCGAGGCCGCGCATGGTGACCGCGCGGTCGGCCATCCGCGCCCGCCTGAGCCCGTCGCCGAGCAGGTAGCCGCCGACGACGATCGCGACCGCGAAGATCAGGGCGGCGATGAGGATGGTGTTGCGATTACCCGACGATGGTTCGGACATGCTATGGCTCCCTGGTCACCGGCACGGCCCATCTGACACGGCGTCGATGAACCGTGCATTTATGTAGATGAGTTGAGGGAAGTGCAATGAAATATCTGCACACCATGATCCGCATCTCCAACCCCGAGGAAACGCTGCGCTTTTTCTCGCTGCTCGGGCTCAGCGAGGCGCGGCGGATAGACAATGAGCAGGGCCGCTACACCCTGATCTTCCTCGCCGCGCCCGGCGACGAATCGGCGCAGATCGAGCTCACCCACAATTGGGACGAGGCCGGCTATGGCGAAGGCCGCAATTTCGGCCATGTCGCCTATGAGGTGGACGACGTCTACGAAACCTGCGCCCGGCTGATGGACGCGGGCGTCACCATCAACCGGCCGCCGCGCGAGGGCAGGATGGCGTTCGTCCGCACCCCCGACGGCATCTCGATCGAATTGCTGCAGAAGGGCGGCAACCTCCCCGTCGCCGAGCCCTGGGCGTCGATGCCGAACACGGGGCACTGGTGATGCTCGAGATCGTCCCTGTCGCCGTCCTCCGGGACAATTATGTCTGGCTGGTCCACGACCCCGCGTCGAACGAGACGGTCGCGGTCGATCCTTCCGTCGCCGAGCCGGTGCTGGACGCGGCCGCCGCGCGCGGCTGGCGGATCAGCCAGGTCTGGAACACCCACTGGCATCCCGACCATACCGGCGGCAACGACGCGATCCGGGCCGCGACCGGCTGCGTCATCACCGGGCCGGCCGAGGCGGAGCGGGTTTCGAGGATGGACCGGATCGTCAAGGGCGGCGACCGCGCGAAGATCGGGACGATTTCGGCCGAGCTGATCGACATCCCCGCCCATACCGCCGGCCATATCGCCTTCCACCTGCCTACAGAGCGGGTCGCGTTCGTCGGCGACACTTTGTTCGCGATGGGCTGCGGCCGGCTGTTCGAAGGCGACGCGGCGCAGATGCACGGCAGCCTCCAGCGCCTCGCCGCTCTGCCCCCCGAGACCCGCGTCTATTGCGGCCACGAATATACGCTCGCCAACGGCCGCTTCGCGCTGACCGTCGAGCCCGACAATGCGGCGCTGGTCCGGCGGGTGGCCGAGGTCGCGGAGATGCGCGAGCGGGGCGAGGTCACGCTGCCGACGTCGATCGCGCTGGAGCGGGAGACCAACCCGTTCATGCGGGCAGGGTCGGTCGAGGAGCTGGCGCAGCGGCGGGCGGCGAAGGACGCATTCTAGCCGATCCCGTCATTGCGAGCGGAGCGAAGCAATCCAGAGCTGGATTGCCGCGTCGCTCCGCTCCTCGCAATGACGGGGTGGGGGAGTCAGCGCTTGTAGAGCGCGTCGAGCCGGGGCCCGTATATCTCCCTGATCACATGGCGGCGGATCTTGATCGACGGGGTCAGCTGCTCGTTCTCGACCGTGAACGGCTCGTCGGCGACGATGAAGCGCCGCACCTTCTCGATCACCGACAATTCGGCGTTGACCCGGTCGACCGCGGCGCCGAGCGCCTTCACATAATCGGGATCGTGGGCGAGCTCGTGAAACTCGCACTTGCGGTGGTTGGCCGCGCACCAGTCGGCGGTCCATTCGGGATCGGGGACGATCAGGCCGACGATATAGGGCCGCTTGTCGCCCACCACCATCGCCTGGACGATCTCGGCCTGCAGGGTCAGCATCCCCTCGACCTTGGCCGGCGCGACATTGTCGCCCTTGTCGTTGACGATCAGGTCCTTCTTGCGGTCGGTGATGACGATCCGGCCCTTCTCGTCGATATGGCCGACGTCGCCGGTGTGCAGCCAGCCGTCGATCAGGGTGCGCGCGGTCTGCGCCTCGTTGCGCCAATAGCCCTGCATGACGAGCTCGCCCCGGCAGAGGATCTCGCCGTCCTCAGCGATCTTCACCTCGGTGTTGAGCAGGGGCGGACCGACGGTGTCCATCTTGAGCCCGACCTTGGGGCGGTTGCAGCTCAGGACCGGCCCCGATTCGGTCTGGCCGTAGCCCTGCAGCAGGGTGAGGCCGAGCGAATGGAAGAAGATGCCGACCTCGGGATTCAAGGGCGCCCCGCCCGACACCATCGCCTTGATCCGGCCGCCGAACCTCGCCGAGATTTTCGGCCGAAGGGTCTTGGCCAGCAGGAAGTCCATCGGCTTGTCCCAGAGCGGCACCGAGCCCGCATAGTCCTTGGCGCCGATATCGAGCGCGCGGCTCATCAGATAATTGGTGAGCCGGCCCTGCTTTTCGACCTGGTTGAGGATCCGCTGCCTCAGCACCTCGAACAGCCGCGGCACCACCACCATGATCGTGGGGCGCACCTCCTCGATGTTGGAGGCGAGCTTCTCCAGCCCTTCCGAATAATAGATCTCGGCGCCGAGGCCGATCGGGAAGAGCTGGCCGCCGCTATGCTCATAGGCGTGGGAGGCGGGCAGGAAGGAGAGGAACACCTCGTCGCCCCAGCCGAAATCCTCGGAGATCAGGGCGGCGCAGCCTTCGATGTTGTGGAGGATCGCGCCATGATGCTGCATCACGCCGCGCGGCGCGCCGCCGGTGCCGGAGGTATAGATGATGCAGGCGAGGTCGCCCCGGGCGAAGGTCGCCGCCGCCGCGCAGGCCTCGGCCGTCGCGCTTTCGGCCGCGATCAGCGCGCCCCAATCGTGCATCCGGATCAGGCTCTCCTGGCCCGTCCGCACCGATTCGATCGTCACGACATGCTCGCAGCCGGTGGTGCGGATCGCCGCCGGCAGCAGGGTCTTGGCGAGCTTCTGGCTCGAGACGATCACCGCCCGGGCGCCGCTGTCGTCGAGAATGTGCTGGTGGTCGCGCTCAGTATTGGTGGTGTAGGTCGGCACCGTGATGCAGCCGGCGGCCATGATCGCGAGGTCCGAAATCAGCCATTCCGGCCGGTTCTCGGAAACCAGCATCACCCGGTCGCCGCGCTCGAGCCCGAGCCCCTTCAGAGCGGCGGCGAGCCGGGCGACCTTGTCCGCCGCCCCCGCCCAGCCGGTCGAGCGCCATTCCCCGCCCTGCTTGGCCCAGAGGAAGGGCGCGTCGCCCTTTTCCCGGGCGCGCGCGAAGAACATGGCGACGAGATTGGGGAAATGTTCGAGCTGACGCATGGCCTCTCCTGTGGGGACGATTGCTAGCAACTGTCCCCCTACTGCGCCACCCACGTCCCTTCGCTGCGCGGATCGGCGGCGCCGACCCAGCGGCCGGCGACGCGCTCGATGGCATTGGCCTTGTAGCCGGGTTCGACGATCATAGTGCGCTGGCCGAGCGCCTGCAGCGCCGGGACCATCGCCTCGAGGCGCGTGCCGCGCTCGATCGTGACGCGGTCGCCGAGGCCCATGATCTGAGGCAGCGCGATCGCCTGCTGCGCGCTCAAGTCCCAGTCGATCACGCCGATCAGCGCCTTGGCGACCTGGGCGATGATCGTCGTACCGCCGGCGGCGCCGATCGCGATCCGCACCCGCCCCTGCGAATCGTAGACGATGGTCGGCGACATCGAGCTGCGCGGCCTCTTGCCGCCCTCGACCCGGTTGGCGATCGGCGCGCCGTCGATCGCGGGCGTGAAGTTGAAGTCGGTGAGCTCGTTGTTGAGGAACATGCCGTTGACGGTGAGGCCGGAGCCGAACGCGCTCTCGATCGTCGAGGTGTAGGAGGCGACGTTGCCGCGGCGGTCGACGGCGACGAAGTGCGAGGTGCCGGCCTCGGCCGCGGCCGGCGCGGCGGCGCGGCGCTCGGCCCCCGGCGGCGTCCCCGCCTCGACATGGCCGATCGCCCGGTCGGGCGAGATCAGCCGAGAGCGCGCCGCCAGATAGGCGGGGTCGGTGAGCCCGGCGACCGGCACGCGGACGAAGTCGCCGTCGCCGAGATAGGCCTCGCGGTCCGCATAAGCGAGCCGCATGCTCTCGGCGATCAGATGCCAGGCGGTCGGATTGTCGGGGCCGAGCGCGCGCAGGTCGAACCGCTCGAGCTGCTTCAGGATCGCGAACACCGTGGTCGCGCCCGACGAGGGCGGGCCCATCCCGCAGATCCGGTAGCCGCGATAGCGGCCGCAGACCGGCGCCCGCTCCCGCGCCTGATAAGTGGCGAGGTCGGCGGCCGTCATCGGCGAGGGGTTGCGCTCGGACGACCGCACCGTCCGGACCAGCTCGCCGGCGGCGGCGCCGGTGTAGAAATGCTCCGGGCCGCGGGCCGCGAGCCGTTCGAGGAACGCCGCCAGCTCGGGGTTGCGGACGATTGTCCCCACCGGCCGCGGCTGGCCGTCCGCGCCGTAGAAGCGACCCCTGCCCCACGGCGAGAAGGCGGCGAGCGAGCCGGGCTGCGACAGGGCGCGGTAGAGGCGCGGGGTGATCGCGAAGCCGCCCTGGGCGAGTCGGATCGCGGGCTGAAACAGGCGCGCCCAGGCGAGCCGGCCGTGGCGCCGATGCGCGAGCTCGATCAGCCGGATATTGCCGGGGACGCCAACGCTCAAGCCCCCCGGGATCGCCTCGTCATGGGCGCGCGGCCGCCCGTCGGCGCCGAGAAAATAAGCGGGGGTCGCGGCATGCGGCGCGGTCTCGCGGCCGTCGAAGCTGGTCAGCCGGTGGCGGCGCTGGTCGTGATAGACGAGGAACCCGCCGCCGCCGATTCCCGAGCTTTGCGGCTCGACCACGGTCAGCGCGACCATGGTGGCGAAGGCGGCGTCGGCGGCGGTCCCGCCGGCGCGCAATATCTCGACCCCGGCCTGCGCCGCGCGCGGATCGGCGGCGGAAACGCCCTGCGCCGATGCGGCGACGGGGGCGGCGAGGAGGGCGAGGGCGAGCAGGAAGCGCTTGAGCATCAGCGCGGCTTTTCAGTCCCAACCGCGTCCGTCAAGCGCGCGAAGCCGTGCAGCGCCAGCAGGCGCTTCAATTCCCGGTTGATCTCGCGCGCCAGCCCCGGTCCCCGATAGACCAGGGCGGTGTAGAGCTGGACGAGGCTCGCCCCGGCGCGGATCCGCTCGAAAGCGTCGGCGCCGGTCTCGATCCCGCCGGCCGCGATCAGCGGCAGCGCGCCGCCGGTCGCGCCGCGAAAGTCGCGCAGCCGGGCCAGCGCCAGCGCCTTCAAGGGCGCGCCGGAAAGGCCGCCCGCCTCGCCCCGATGCTGCGAGCGAATGGCGGGCCGACTGACGGTGGTGTTGCCGACGATCAGGGCATCGAGCTTGCGGTCGATCGCGACCCGGGCGATGGCGTCGATCTGGGCCGGCTCGAGGTCGGGCGCCACCTTGAGGAATATCGGCGGCCCCACCCCGCGCGCTTCGACGATTGCGGTCAGCAAGTCCCCGAGCGGCCCTTCCTCCTGCAGGTCCCTGAGGCCAAGCGTGTTCGGCGAGGAGACGTTGACGGTCACATAGTCGGCGACCCCGGCCATCGCCGCCGCCCCCGCCGAATAGTCGGCGACTCGATCTGCGCTATCCTTGTTCACCCCGATATTGGCGCCGACGAGTCCCCGGTGTTGCGCCAGTCGCGCCGCCGCCGCCGCCTGTCCCCGATTGTTGAAGCCGAGCCGGTTGATCACCGCCTTATCCTCGGCCAGCCGGAACAGTCGCGGTTTCGGATTGCCGGACTGTGGGCGCGGCGTCAGAGTTCCCACCTCGACGAAGCCGAAGCCGAAGCCGAGCATCTGGCGGAACACCTCGGCGTCCTTGTCGAAGCCGGCGGCGAGGCCGACCGGATTGGGGAAATCGAGCCCGGCCGCCGCGACCGACAGCATCGGATCGGGCGCGGCCGGCTTCCCGGCCGGCAGCAGCTTCAGCGCCGCGATCGTCGCCCGATGCGCGCGCTCCGCGTCGAGCGCGAAGGCGAGCGGCCGCACGAGAGGGTAGAGCGCCATCGCCGGCGGCTATGGCAGGCGTCCCGCGACGGGTCAAAAGCCGCTTGATTCCGCCCGCCAAAGCGACCACATCGCCAATCGGAACGATTCGGTCCGATTATGCGCCTGACCTCCCTTGCCGATTATGCGGTCGTGATGATGGCCGCCGCCGCCCGCCATCCGCCCGGGACGCGGCTCAGCGCGACCCTTCTCGCCGGGGAGACGGGCGTGCCGCTGCCGACGGCGCAGAAGCTGACCGGGCGGCTCGCCGCGGCGGGCCTGCTCGAGACGGCGCGCGGCACCGGCGGCGGCTTCCGGCTCGCCAGGATGGCGGGCGAGATCAGCCTCGCCGACATCGTCGAGGCGGTCGAGGGGCCGATCGTCATGACCTCCTGCATCGATGCCGAGCGCCACCTGTGCGCGCTCGAAAGCGCCTGCCAGGTGCGCCCGCACATGGGCGTGGTCAATCATGCCGTGCGCGGCGCGCTCCAGGGCGTGAGCCTGTCGACCCTCGCCGAGGTCAAGGCATGAGCGAGGTCCGCAACAAGGAGGCGATCGAGGCCGCCGCGCGCGCGGCCAAGTACGAATGGGGCTTCACCTCGGACATCGAGCAGGAATTCGCCCCCAAGGGCCTCAACGAGGACACGATCCGCTTCATCTCGGCCAAGAAAGGCGAGCCGGAATGGATGCTCGAATGGCGGCTCAAGGCCTATCGCGCCTGGCTGACGATGAAGGAGGTCACCTGGGCCAAGCTCGACATCCCGGCGATCGATTTCCAGGACGCCTATTATTACGCCGAGCCCAAGGCGAAGGAGAAACTGGGCTCGCTGGACGAGGTCGATCCCGAGATCCTGCGCGTCTACGAGAAGCTCGGCATCCCGATCGAGGAGCAGAAGGTGCTGGCCGGCGTCGAGGGCGCGCGCAAGGTCGCGGTCGACGCGGTGTTCGACAGCGTCTCCGTCGCCACCACCTTCCGCGCGGAGCTGAAGAGGGCCGGCGTCCTCTTCCTCTCCATCTCCGAGGCGATCCGCGAATATCCCGAGCTGGTCCGCGAATATCTCGGCAGCGTCGTGCCCCAGCGCGACAATTATTTCGCGTGCCTCAACAGCGCGGTCTTCTCCGACGGCACCTTCGTCTACGTGCCCGAGGGGGTGCGCTGCCCGATGGAGCTTTCCACCTATTTCCGGATCAACGCCGAGAATACCGGCCAGTTCGAGCGCACCCTGATCGTCGCCGAAAAGGGGTCCTACGTTTCCTATCTCGAGGGCTGCACCGCGCCGATGCGCGACGAGAACCAGCTCCACGCGGCGGTGGTCGAGCTCTACGCGCACGAGGATGCGGAGATCAAATATTCGACCGTCCAGAACTGGTATCCCGGCGACGCCGAGGGCAAGGGCGGCATCTACAATTTCGTCACCAAGCGGGCGATGTGCGCCGGCGCGCGCTCCAAGGTGTCGTGGACCCAGGTCGAGACCGGCTCGGCGATCACCTGGAAATATCCGTCCTGCATCCTCAAGGGCGACGGCAGCGTCGGCGAATTCTATTCGGTCGCGCTCACCAACAACCGCCAGCAGGCCGACACCGGCACCAAGATGGTCCATATCGGCAGCGACACCCGCTCGACCATCGTCTCCAAGGGGATCAGCGCCGGCCGGTCCAACAATACCTATCGCGGCCTGGTGCGCGTCAATGGCGGCGCCGAGAACGTCCGCAACTTCACCCAGTGCGATTCGCTGCTGCTCGGCGACCAATGCGGCGCCCACACCGTGCCCTATATCGAGGTCCGCAACCCGACCGCCCAGATCGAGCACGAGGCGACCACCTCGAAGATCAGCGACGACCAGCTCTTCTACGCGATGAGCCGCGGCCTTTCGCAGGAGGATGCCGTCGCCCTGATCGTCAACGGCTTCGCCCGCGAGGTGCTGAAGCAGCTGCCGATGGAGTTCGCGGTGGAGGCGCAGAAGCTGCTGGGGATCAGCCTCGAAGGGAGCGTGGGATGAACGACTTTTCCGAGGTCCAGGTCCAGCTGGACGCCCAGCACAACCTGACGATCAGGCTGATAGGAGCGAACACATCGGTGGACGATGTCGCGGTGACGGTTCCCGCCGATCTTCTTGAAGATTTCAGATTTCAAATTGACCGGGTGCTTGGATCCTGATGCTGAAGATCGAAAACCTTCACGCCGATGTCGACGGCAAGGCGATCCTCAACGGGATCGACCTGACGCTGAATCCGGGCGAGATCCACGCGATCATGGGGCCGAACGGGTCGGGCAAGTCGACGCTCGCCTACGTCCTCGCCGGGCGGCCGGGCTATGAGGTGACCGAAGGGTCGGCGACCCTCGACGGCGAGAACCTGCTCGACATGGAGCCGCACGAGCGGGCCGCGCACGGCATGTTCCTCGGCTTCCAATATCCGGTCGAGATTCCCGGCGTATCCAACGTCCAGTTCCTGCGCACGGCCCTGAACGCGCAGCGCCGGGCGCGGGGCGACAAGGAGCTTTCGGCGGGCGAGTTCCTCAAGCTGGCGCGTGAGCAGGCCGATGCGCTCGGCCTCGACATGGAGATGATGAAGCGGGCAGTGAACGTCGGCTTTTCGGGCGGCGAGAAGAAGCGCAACGAGATGGTCCAGATGGGGATCATCGATCCCCGCCTCGCCATCCTCGACGAGACCGATTCGGGCCTCGACATCGACGCGCTCAGGGTGATCGGCGCCGGCATCAACCGGATCCTGCGCAAGCCCGACAAGGCGGTGCTCCTGATCACCCATTATCAGCGCCTGCTCGAGCTCGTCGAACCCGATTTCGTCCACGTGCTGGCCGGCGGCCGGATCGTCCGCTCGGGCGGTCCCGAGCTCGCGCTCCAGCTCGAGCGCGAAGGCTATGGGGAGATGGCGGCGTGACCTTGCTCGCGCTTCCCTCGGCCCGCGAGGAGGCCTGGCGCTGGAGCGACCTTTCGGCGCTGCCCGAGCTGGCCGAAGCGCGGCCGACCGGGCTGGTGCCGGACGCACTGCCCTGGATCGATTGCGGCGGCGAAGGGCCGCGCCTGCTGTTCCTCGACGGCCGGTTCGACGCGAGCCGGAGCCGCGCGGGGCCGGTGGATGTTGGCGAAGGTGTCGCGCAGCGTGAGTCGCATCCGCTGGCGGCGCTGGCGGGGCGGTATCGCTGGCGGCTGCAGCTGGGCCGCGACTCGGCGCCGGCCGGGCTGGTCCAGATCATCCACGTCTCGACCGGCGCGGCCGACCACCTGGTCGGCGAAATGGTGCTCGATGTTGGCGCACAGGCCTCGGTCGTGGAGACTTTTGTCGGCGAAGGGTGGGCGAACCGGCTCGCCAGGGTGACGCTCGGCACCGGCGCGCGGCTGATGCTGAGCCGCCGGGTGATGGGGTCGGCCGGCTTCGTCAGCCTGACCGACCGCGTGGAGGTCGGCGAGGGTGCCAGCCTGGTCGCCGCGACGTTCGCCGGCGGCGGCCGGGACACGAGGCTCGACGGCGAAATCGACCTGATCGGCGAGGGCGCTTATGCCGAGGCCGCAGGCGCGCTGCTGGCGCGGAGCCGCCAGCGCCATGACGCCAATCTCGTGATCCGCCACAGGGTCGCCGGCGGCACCAGTCGCCAGCTCTGGCGCTCGGTCGCCGACGAGCGCGGCACCTGCTCGGTCGCGGCCCGGGTCGAGGTCGCGCGCGACGCCCAGAAGAGCGACGGCGAGCAGAGCCTCAAGGGCCTGCTGCTCGCCCGCTCGGCGGTGATCAACGCCAAGCCCGAGCTCGAAATCTTCGCCGACGACGTCAAATGCGCCCATGGCGCCACCGTCGGCGAGCTCGATCGGAGCGCGCTCTTCTATCTCGAGAGCCGCGGCGTCCCCCCGGACGAGGCGCGGCACCTGCTTACCCGCGCCTTCGTCGCCGACGCGCTCGACCGGATCGGCGAGGAGGAGGTGCGCGCGGCCTTCTACGCCGATGCGGAAGGCTGGTTCGGCTGATGGACATGGCCGCATCCACCCGCCCGCTCGACTGGCGCGCCGACTTCCCGGCGATCCCCGAAGGCTGGGCCTATCTCGACAGCGCCGCGACCGCGCAGAAGCCCAAAAAGGTGATCGACGCGATCGCGCGCGGCTATGCCGAGACCTATGCCACCGTCCACCGCGGCGTCTACCAGCGCTCGGCCGAGATGACGGTGGCGTTCGAGGCGTCGCGCCGGCGCGTCGCCCGCTTCATCGGCGCCGCGGCGGCGGAAGAGATCGTCTTCGTCCGCGGCGCCACCGAAGGGATCAACCTGGTCGCGCAAAGCTGGGGCCGCGACAATCTGAAGCCCGGCGACCGCGTCCTGCTCTCGACGCTCGAGCACCACAGCAACATCGTCCCCTGGCAGCTCGCCGGCGCGGAGATCGACGTCGTCCCGCTGACCGAGGATCATCGCATCGACCTCGACGCGATGGCCGCGATGATCCGGCCCGAGCACAAAATGGTCGCGCTCGCCCATGTCTCGAACGTGCTCGGCTCGGTGCTCGACGCGAAGCGCGCCGCCAACATCGCCCATGGCGCCGGCGCGAAGCTGCTGCTCGACGGCTGCCAGGCGGTGCCGCGCATGCCGGTCGACGTCGCCGCGCTCGATTGCGACTTCTACGTCTTCTCCGGCCACAAGCTCTACGGCCCGACCGGGATCGGCGTGCTCTGGGCGCGCGCCGAGCTGCTCGAGGCGATGCCTCCCTGGCAGGGGGGCGGCGCGATGATCGACAAGGTCACGTTCGAGCGGACCACCTTCGCGCCGCCGCCGGCGCGGTTCGAGGCGGGAACACCGCACGTCGTCGGCGTGATCGGCCTCCATGCCGCGATCGATTATGTCGAGGAGATCGGCCTCGAGGCGATCGCGACGCACGAAGCAGCCCTGGTTCGCGAGACCCGCGAGACGCTGTCCAGCCACAATTCGGTCCGCCTGTTCGGACCCGACGATGGCGCCGGGATCGTCAGCTTCGCGGTCGAGGGGGTGCATCCCCACGACGTCGGCACCATATTGGACGAGGAGCATGTGGCGATTCGGGCGGGGCACCATTGCGCCCAGCCGCTGATGGCGGCGCTCGGGGTCGACGCGACCGCGCGGGCGAGCTTCGGCGTCTATAACGGCCCCGCCGACATCGCGGCCCTGCTGGCCGGCATCGACCGGGTGAAGAGGATTTTCGGGTGAACGAGGAACGCAGGATCGCGACCGAGGAAGTGGAGGCGGCGACGCCCCCGCCCAAGGCGCGCGTCTCCGACGCCCGCGAGACGCTCGAGCGCAAGCGCGACTATCTCGAAGGATTCCTGTCGCAGAAGCCCGCCGAAGCTTCGGGCGTCGAACCGGGCGGCGACCTTTATGAGGCGGTGATCGAGGCGCTCAAGGACATTTACGACCCCGAAATCCCGGTCAACATCTACGATCTCGGCCTGATCTACGACGTCGAGATCACCCCCGAGCATCACGCCAGGGTCAAGATGACGCTGACCACGCCGCACTGCCCGGTCGCCGAATCGATGCCGGGCGAGGTCGAGCTCCGGGTCGGCGCGGTGCCGGGGATCGGCGACGCCGAGGTCGAGCTGGTCTGGGACCCGCCCTGGGACCCGCAGAAGATGTCCGACGAGGCCCGGCTCGAACTGGGGATGCTATGACGACCACCCGTACCCGCCCTGCCGCTGTCACCCTCACCGAGGCCGCCGAGGCGCGGGTCGCCGAATTGATGGCGCGCGCGCCCGCCGGCGCGATCGGAGTCAGGCTGTCGACGCCGCGGCGCGGCTGCTCGGGCCTCGCTTATTCGGTCGACTACGTCATCAAGGAGGAGAAGTTCGACGAGAAGATCGCGACGCCGGGCGGCGCCTTCTATATCGACGGCGCCTCGGTCCTCTATCTGGTCGGCTCGGTGATGGACTGGCGCGAGGACGATTTCGCCGCCGGCTTCACGTTCGAAAATCCCAATGCCAAGGGCGCCTGCGGCTGCGGCGAAAGCTTCACCGTCTAGACCTCCCGCGGCACCCCCGGCACGCCGTGCGCGCATTCGAGCGCGGCACGGTCCCAGCCGCCGAGGTCGGCAGCGGCCGCATAGGTCGAATCGAGGAAGGCGAGCAGCGCCGCGTCCGGATCCGCGGCCGCGCGGACCGCGTCATAGTCGAGTAGGAACTCGCCGAGCGCCGCGTCGTAGCGGGCGGCTTCCGGCGCCACCTTCGCGTCGGCAAAGCCGTTCGGCGGCGGGTAGGCGTAGGAATAGAAGAACGGCCCTCCCGGGCCGCCGGCGCCGCCGGGCCAGAAGCCGGCGCTGGAGACTTCGTGGCTGTAGGCTTCGCGGGTCACCGCGTCGGGAAGGTTGGGAATGCCGCCGGGGTGAAGCGGCGCCGGCCGGCCGGAGAAACGGGTGAGGGCGAGATCGAAGCTGCCCCAGAAGAAATGAACCGGACTGTGCTTGCCGAGGAAGCCCGAACGGAACAGGCGGAAGACGCGGTCGGCGGCGGCGAGGGCGCCGTGCAGCCGCCGGGCGCTGCCGGGATCGTAGGCGCGGATTTCGCGGTCGTCGGCGAACGGAATGGCGGGATCGACCTCGTTCGGCGCGGGATGGATTCGGACCTCGTGCCCCGCCTCGCGCAGCATCGCCATCGCCGCGGCGTGGAAGTCCGCGACCGCCATCGGGCCGAGCGGCAGCGTCCGGCGCCCGCCCGCATCTTCCAGCACGAAAAAATGGTCGACCAGGTCGAAGGCGAGCGCGAACGTCCCCGTGTCGGCATGGATCGGCTCGGTGCGAAGCCCGCGCGGCCCGACGTGGAGGGTCAGGTGCCAGCCATGGTTGCGCCACGGCAGCAACGCGGTCGGCACCTTGCCCGCGACCTGCGAGAAGAGGTGGAGCGCGACGATCGTCGGCCGGTCGCGTTCGGCGCTGAGCTCGGGCCAGGCGCTGCGCATCACCCTCGCCTGCTAGACGGCTTCCCGCCTCCCCGCTAGGTGCCCTCACATGGGCAGCGACCTCGAACGACTGAAGAGCGACTGGCTCGGCCGGATCGGCGCGGCGGCGGATTTGCCGGCGCTCGAGGCGGCGCGGGTGGCCGCGCTCGGCAAGCAGGGCGCGGTCACCGGCTTGCTCAAGACGCTGGGCGCGATGCCCCCCGAACAGCGCCAGGTCGAAGGGCCGCGCATCCACGGCCTGCGCGAGGCGGTCGCCGAGGCGATCGCCGCCCGCAAGGCGGCGCTGGAGGAAGCGGCGCTGGAGCAGCGGCTGGCGACCGAGGGGCTCGACATGACCCTGCCGGTCGCGCCGGCCCCCGAAGGCAGCGTCCATCCGGTCAGCCAGGTGATGGACGAGCTCGCGGAAATCTTCGCCGACCTCGGCTTCTCGGTCGCGACCGGCCCCGAGATCGAGGACGACTGGCACAATTTCGGGGCGCTCAATTTCCCCGAGAACCACCCCGCGCGGGCCGAGCACGACACCTTCTATTTCGACCGGGCCGGGGCGGACGGCCATCCGATGCTGCTCAGGACGCACACCTCGCCGGTCCAGATCCGGACGATGCAGGCGCAGAAGCCGCCGATCTACGTGATTGCCCCCGGCCGCACCTATCGCTCGGACAGCGACGCCACCCACACGCCGATGTTCCACCAGGTCGAGGGGCTGGTGATCGACCGGGGAATCACGCTCGGCCATCTCAAATGGACGCTGGAGACCTTCCTCAACGCCTTCTTCGAGCGCGACGACATCGTGCTCAGGCTCCGGCCCTCCTATTTCCCGTTCACCGAGCCTTCGGCCGAGGTCGACGTCGGCTTCCACATGGAGAAGGGCCGCCGCGTGCTCGGCGGCAGCGATCATTGGATGGAGCTGCTCGGCTCGGGAATGGTCCATCCGCGCGTCCTCGCCAATTGCGGCCTCGATCCCGAGGAGTGGCAGGGCTTCGCCTTCGGCGTCGGCATCGACCGGCTGGCGATGCTGAAATACGGAATGGACGATCTGCGCGCCTTCTTCGACGGCGACCTGCGCTGGCTCAAACATTACGGCTTCCGCGCGCTCGACGTGCCGACCCTTTCCGGAGGCGTCGGCGCATGAAGTTCACGCTCTCGTGGCTGAAGGAGCATCTCGATACCGGGGCGACGCTCGACGAGATCGTCGCGACTTTGACCGCGATCGGGCTCGAGGTCGAAGGCGTCGAGAACGCGGCCGACAAGCTCGCCCCGTTCGTCGTCGCCGAGGTCCTCACCGCCGCTCCGCATCCGCAGGCGGACAAGCTCCAGGTGCTGACCGTCGATGCCGGCACCGGCGAGGCGATCCAGGTCGTCTGCGGCGCGCCCAACGCGCGCGCCGGGTTGAAGGGCGTGTTCGGCGCGCCGGGCGCCTATGTGCCGGGCTCCGATCTGACCCTGAAGGTGGCGGCGATCCGCGGCGTCGAGAGCCGCGGCATGATGTGCTCGGTCCGGGAGCTCGAGCTCGGCGAGGAGCATGAGGGGATCATCGAGCTCGATGCCGACGCTCCGGTCGGCGCCGGCTACGCGGCCTGGGCCGGGCTCGACGATCCGGTGATCGACGTCGCCGTGACCCCCAACCGGCAGGACGCGATGGGCGTGCACGGCATCGCCCGCGACCTCGCCGCCGCCGGGCTCGGCACGCTGAGGCCGGTCGAGGCGCCGCCAATCGCCGGCACCTATCCCTGCCCGATCGAAATCCGCACCGACGATCCCGAGGGCTGCCCGGCCTTTTACGGCCGCGTCATCCGCGGCGCCAGCAACGGCCCGTCGCCGGCCTGGCTGCAGCGGCGGCTGAAGGCGATCGGCCAGCGCCCGATCAGCGCGCTCGTCGACATGACCAATTTCATCACCATGAGCTATGGCCGCCCGCTGCACGTCTACGACCTCGCCCGGCTCCACGGCGCGATCGTCGCCCGCCGGGCGCGCGACGGCGAACAGGTGCAGGCGCTGAACGGCAAGACCTACACGCTCGATCCCTCGATGACGGTGATCGCCGACGGCCGGGAAGTGCACGACATCGGCGGAATCATGGGCGGCGAACATTCGGGAGTCACCGAGGCGACCACCGACATCGTCATCGAATGCGCCTATTTCGATCCCGAGCATATCGCGCTGACCGGGCAGAAGCTCGCGCTCGTCTCCGACGCGCGCAGCCGGTTCGAGCGCGGCGTCGATCCCGCCTTCGTCGAGCCGGGCCTCGAGCTCGCCACCGCGATGGCGATCGAGCTTGCCGGCGGCGAACCCTCGCAGGTCGTCCGCGCCGGGACTCCGCCGCTGGCGCAGCGGCACGTCGACTACGATCCGGCGCGCTGCGAAGGCCTCGCCGGAATCGCGGTGCCCGAGGACCGGCAGCAGGACATCCTCCAGCGGCTCGGCTTCACCGTCACGCGCGGCGAGGTCTGGCGGGTGGCGGTCCCGACCTGGCGGCGCGACATCGACGGCAGCGCCGACCTGGTCGAGGAAATCGCCCGGATCGAGGGCTATGACAAGGTCCCGTCGACGCCGCTGCCGCGCGCGCCCGGGGTGGCGCGGCCGACCGCGACTCCCGAGCAGATGCTCGAGCGCAGCGCCCGGCGCACGGCGGCGGCGCGGGGCCTCAACGAAGCGGTCACCTGGAGCTTTATTTCGGACGCGGAGGCGGCGCCGTTCGGCGGCGCGGCCTGGCGCCTCGCCAACCCGATGAGCGAGGAGATGAAGGCGATGCGGCCTTCCCTCCTCCCCGGCCTGCTGGCGGCGGCGGCCCGCAACGCGGCGCGGGGCGCGGATTCGATCCGGCTGTTCGAGATCGGCCGGCGCTATCTCGACGAATGCGAGCGGCCGACCCTGGGGCTGGTCCTCGCCGGGCCGCGCGGGCCCCGGCATTGGGGCGGCGGGCATGGCGCCGTCGATGCCTATGACGCCAAGGCCGAGGCGCTGGCGATCCTCGCCGCGGCCGGCGCGCCCCCCGGCAGCCTCCAGGTGCTGGGCGATGCTTCCGGAAGCTACCATCCCGGCCAGTCGGGGCGCCTCTGCCTCGGCCCGAAGACCGTGCTCGCCGAGTTCGGCACGCTTCATCCGCGGATCGCCAGGGCCTTCGACCTCGACGGCCCGGTCGTCGCGGCCGAGATCTTCCTCGACGCCATTCCGGCGAAGCGCGAAGCCACGGGCCATATGCGCGCCGCCTACGCGCCGGCCGCGCTGCAGCCGGTGAAGCGCGACTTCGCCTTCCTCGTTCCCGCCGACCTGCCCGCCGACCGGCTGCTCCGCGCGGTCACGGGCGCCGACAAGGCGGCGATCGTCGCCGCCAATCTGTTCGACGTCTTCACCGGGGAGAGCATCGGCGAGGGCCTGAAGTCGCTGGCCGTCGAAGTGACCGTCCAGCCCGCCGACAGGAGCTTCACCGACGAGGAGCTGAAGGCGATCTCGGACCGGGTGGTCGCCGCCGCGGCGAAGCTGGGCGCGACGCTCAGGTCCTGATGGACCGGGAAGCGAAGGTCAGGGCTTCGTTCGCGGAGCAGGCCTATTGGTGCGCCCGCCTGGGCTCGCCCTTCACGGCACGGCTGTGCGAGGCGCTCGCCGACGGGCTCGATCGCCGCTCCGCCGTCGGCGCGCGGGCGCTCGCCTGGCCCGGCGACCCGGCGCCCGGCGGCGATGCGCTGGCGCTGCGCCTGTGCGGCGGGCTGCACGCGCTCGTCCGCAACGGCGAGGCGCCGGAGCTGGCGCTTCTCTATCCCCCCGCGCCCCTGCCCGAAGCCGATGCGCTGCGGCGCGCGCTGGCGCCGGTCCTCGCGCGGCAGGCGCTGCTCCCCTGGCTCGAGCGCGCGCCGCAGACCAACGAGGTCGGCCGCTCGGCGATATTGATGGCCGGCCTGATGGTCGTCGCGGCCCGCTTCCCGCAGCCGATCGCGCTCCACGAGCTGGGCGCCAGCGCCGGGCTCAACCTCCAGCTCGACAAGTATCGCTACGAGCTCGGCGGCCGGACCGCCGGCGAAGCCGGCTCGCCGGTGCGGCTCAGCCCCGACTGGACCGGACCGCCGCCGCCGGCCGCCGCGGTGCGGATCGCGGACCGCTCCGGCGTCGATCTCAACCCGCTGGACGTCCGCCGCGACCGCGACCGGCTGCTCGCCTACATCTGGCCCGACCAGAAGGAACGGCTCGCGCTTGCCGAAGCGGCGCTGGACATCGCCGCCGCCGATCCGCCGCCGGTCGATGCCGGGGATGCCGCCGACTGGATCGAGGCGCGGCTTCGCCCCGACGCGCCGGCCGGCGTGACCCGGCTGGTGATCCACAGCGTCGCCTTTCAATATTTCCCGCGCCCGGCGCAGGCGCGGGTCGCCGGCGCCATCGCGCGCGCCGGCGCGGCGGCGTCGGCGGCGTCGCCGCTCGCCTGGCTGCGCTTCGAGAAGCTGCCGGACGAGGCGCGCTACAGCCTGCGCCTCGGCAGCTGGCCCGATGGCGGGGAAAAGCTGCTCGCCTGGGCCCACCCGCATGCCAGCAGCATCCGCTGGCTGATGGATGAGCAAAGCTAATTATTACGACATCGTAATTATTGCGTCTGCACCAGCTCGTCGGTGACGTTCCAGTCCCCGTCGAGCCAGGCGACGATCTCGCGGGCGGCCGGATGGTCGAACGCGGCGTAGCGGACGCGCAGCGCCGCGCGGCGCTCGCCGAGCCGGTCGAGGCCGCGATCCTGGAGCGCGATCAGGTCGCGTCCGACCCGCTCGGCGAGCTCGTCGCCGAGGACCGCCCGCGCCGCGCGTGCGAAAGCGGCGCGATAATCGTAGGCGTCGCCCTGCCGGTAGCTTTCGGCCAGCGTCAGCAGCGGCACCCGGCTCAGCAGCGGCTGCGAGGCCGGGTTGACGCCGTGCGCGGCGATGCGCCCGGCGATCGCCGCGGGCCGGCCGGTGAAGGCGCGCAGGTGCAGGTGCTGCGACATGCGGGCGCCATCATTGACCGGATAATTGTCCCACAGGACCGGCTTGCGCCTAAGCTGCTCGGCGACGCGGGCGAGGTGGCCGGGGCTGAACTCGCGCGCGCAGACCTCGGCGCCGGTCCAGAAGATGCGGATCGCCGGGTCGAGCATCCGCCCCAGGCGTTCGAGATAGAAAGGCGGCCGCGGCCCGAAGGCGACGTCGAGGATCGGGTCATCGGAATAATAAGAGGGGCAGCAGAGGATGCGGTCGGCGATGCCGCGCTCGGCCGCGAAATGGACGATTCCCGCCTGGCGCTCGGCGAGGTCGGGCACGTCGCCGCGCATGTCGTCGAACAGGATGGCGAGGTCGTCGGGCTTCAGCTGCGCCAGCTCGGCCAGCTTGGCGGCGAGCAGGTCCTGCCAGCCGCGCTCGGGATGAAGGTGGAGCTCGAACGGGCTGAGGCCGATGCCGAAGCGCATTTTCCCGGCGCGGCAAACCTCGCGGAACGCGGCCAGCTCCGCCAGTTCGGCTTCCGGATAGGGCTCCTGCCAGCGGCGGCGCAGCCGGGCATCGGCCTTCGGGGCGTAGAGATAGAAATGATAGCCCTGGTCGCCGAGGAAGCGCGCCGCGTCGGCGCGCTGGGCCCAGCTCCAGGGGCGGCCGAAAAAGCCCTCGATCAGGCCGAGCTCGGGAGTCACGCTACCGGCTCCAGCGCGTTGATCGCCGCATGGACCGCGGCCTCCACCGAGTCGCGGCCGAGGCCCGGGGGGATCGTCTCGCCGAAGCGGAAGGTGACGATTCCCGGCCGCTTGACGAAGCTGTTGCGCGGCGCCAGCCGGCCGCTGTCGACCGCGACCGGCACCACCGGCAGCTTGAGCGCGCGGTAGAGGCCGGCGAAGCCCGGCTGGAGCGGCGGCCGAGTCCCCGGCGCCACCCGCGTTCCTTCCGGGAAGATGACGATCGGCCGGCCTTCCGCGATCGCCTCCTCGCCGGCGCGCATCATCCGCCGCAGCGCCCCGGCGCCCGCCGACCGATCGACCGGAATCACGCCGTAACGCCGCACCGCCCAGCCCCAGAACGGAAGATCGGCGAGCTCGTGCTTCAGGACCACCGCCGGCACGTCGAGCATCAGCGCGATCTCGATCGTCTCGTACATCGACTGATGCTTGACCGCGACCAGCACCGCGCCCTTGGGCGGAACGCCTTCGATGCGGCTGCTGATGCCGAGGATATGACGGGCGCACCAGCGGTGATACCGCAGCCAGGCGTGGCACCAGCCGCGGATCGCCCTGGTGCCGAGCAGCCCGACCGGCAGCGCGAGGATCGCCGCCGGCACCGTCCAGCCATAGAAGACCAGCGCGAAAAGGATCGAGCGCAACGCCGCCATCCGAACCCTAGATTCCGATCAGGTCGGCGGCCCGGCCGAGCAGATATTTGTTATATTCGATGAAGATCTGGCGGACGTCGGGATTGGTGGGAACCGCATCGCTGACGATCCTGACATCGCCGCCGATCCGCTTGCGGATCTCGTAGCGGGCGCGCGGCATGTGCAGATCGTTGGTGACGAGCCGGATCGAGCGAACATGCTGCCGCTCCAGCCAGTGCGCGACCTCGTCGGCGTTGGAGCGGGTGTCGAACGCCTCGCGGCCGAGAGTGATGCAGCAGTCGAACAGCCGCGGATCGACATGATAATGGGCGACCAGCTCCTCAGGACGCACCGTCCGCGCCACCCCCGAGATCAGCATCCGCCGGGCGCGCCCGCGCCGCATCAGCTCGAAGCCGCGATCAAGCCGCCCGGTGCCGCCGGTAAGGACGACGATGCCATCGGTCTGATCCTCTCCGGCCGTCCTGGGCAGCAGCATCGCGAACACGCCATAGCCGATTGCGTAGGCGAGCAGGACGAGCAGGACGAGGCGAAACAGGAAGCGGATCACAGCATCCGCCCCAGGGCGCGCAAAATGGTCAGGCGGGCGACCAGCATGGCGAGAAGAACGCCGAACGCCGGCAAAGCGACCAATATCCCCCAGGCGGGCGCCGGCACCGTCGCCGAGCCGAGCAGCTCCGAGCCCAATGCCGAGACGCGGTTGCCGATGCCGATCAGCACGAAGGCGGCGAGGATGAAGCCGACCAGGCCGCCGAACAGGGCATCGAGCGCGATCCGCCGCTGGAACAGCCGCGCGACCTGAACGTCGGTCGCGCCCATCAGATGGAGGATCTCGATCGTGCCGCGATGGGTGTCGAGGGCGGCGCGCGCGGCGAGCACGACGGTCGCGGCGGTCGCGCCGACCATCAGGAGGACGAGCCCGGCGGCGAGCCACTTCAGGGCGCCGATCAGCGAGGCGAGCGGCGCCAGCCACTGGCCGTTGTCGTCGACCCGGGCGGTCGGCGCGGCGGCGGCGACCGCCCGGCGCAGGCCGTCGAGCGCGCGGTGCGCCTCGGGCGTGAGGTCGACGTCGATCAGGGCGGGAACCGGGATGTCGCTCTCTAGGCTGCCGGCGCCGAGCCAGGGCTCGAGCAGGGCCTGGACCTCGGCATCGGGCACCGGCCGGACGTTGATCACGCCGGGCAGGGCGCGGATCGCGGCCGCCGCCGCCGCCGCCTGGGCGCGGCGCAGATCGGGATTGGCCTCGACCACCTGGATCGTGATCCGAGTCCCGATCTGCTCGTCGAGCCGCGACGCGGCGCCGGCAAGCCCGAGCCCGGCCGCGGCGGCGAGCACGGTCAGAAACATCATGATCGCGATCACCCAGGGCATCGGCCCGGCGATCCGCCCCTCCGGCAGCAGGCCGCGCTCGGCGGCGCCGAACTTGCGCACGCCGCCCCTCACGCGTCGGGCCGCCTGGGCGGATGGCGGAGCGCCCCGGTCGGGTCGGCGATCTGGCCGCGGTCGAGCCGCAGCATCTCGGAGCGGGGCACCTCGGTCAGCAGATGCAGGTCGTGGGTGGCGACGATCACGGTCGTGCCGAGCTTGTTCAGCGAATCGAACAAATAGAGCAGCCGCCGCGCCATTTCCGGATCGACGTTGCCGGTCGGCTCGTCGGCGACGAGCAGCTCCGGCCGGCCGATCACGGCGCGGGCGATGGCGACGCGCTGCTGCTCGCCGCCCGACAGCGTCGCCGGTCGGGCGCTGGCGCGATCGGCGAGGCCGACCCAGGCGAGCATCTCGCGGACCGGCGTCTCCAGATCCTTGTCCTCGACCCCGGCGACCCGGAGCGGCAGCGCGACATTGTCGAACGTCGAAAGATGCGGCACCAGCCGGAAATCCTGGAAGACGACGCCGATCCGGCGGCGAAAGCCGGGGAGGCGCCCGCGCGGCATGGTGACGATATCCTCGCCGAACAGCCGGATGAGGCCGCGGCTCGGCCTGAGCGCAAGATAGAGGAGCTTCAGCAGCGAGGTCTTGCCCGCGCCCGACGGGCCGGTCAGGAAATAGAAGCCGCCCTCGCGCAGCGAGAAAGCGAGATCGGACAGGGTCTCGGCGCCGGTGCCGTAGCGCAGCCCGACATTTTCGAACTGAACGATCGATCCGCCCGCGCCCAGAACCGCCTCCCCAGCCAATCGTTGTGCAATGGCATGGCGGCTCGCATGCTTGCAACAGACGAGTCCGCCGTGCTTAGAGTCCATGAGAAAGCCCAGCTTTGAAAGGGCGCGTCGCCGATGATCCTGTCCTGCCCGTCCTGCAAGACCCGCTACGTCGTGCCGGACAGCGCGATCGGGCCGACCGGGCGCAAGGTGCGCTGCGCCAGCTGCCGCTTCTCCTGGGTGCAGGACCCGGCGCCGCTCGACCTCAAGACCGCGGCCCCGCCCGCCTCGGCGGCGCCGGCGGCCGCCGCCCCGCTGCATCGCGACGAGCCGCCGCCCCATTGGCGCGAGCCCGCCGCCGAGCCGGAAGCCGAAGCCCAGCATTGGGAGGAGCCGACCCGGCCGCGCCGCAATCCGGCGCGGCTGTGGACGATCGTCGCCATCGTCGCCGCCGCGCTGATGATCGCCGCCGTGGTGGCCCTCCAGGTCTTCGGCCTGCCCGATCTCGGCCAGAGCATCGGCATCCCGGTCCGCACGGTGAGCGCGCTCGACATCAGGGGCCAGGCCGACCGCCGCCGGCTCGAGAGCGGCAACGAGCTGCTTGCCGTCCGCGGCGAGATCAGCAACCAGACCGACGAGGTCCAGCGCGTGCCGCAGATCCGCGCCGAACTGAAGGACGCGCAGGGGCGCGTCGTCTACGCCTGGTCGATCGCGCCGCCGGTGCGCGAATTGCAGGCGCGCGGCCGGGTCACGTTCGACGCCGCCGAGATGGACGTGCCGCGCGGCGGCCGGACGCTGAGCCTCAGCTTCGGCCCGATCTCCTGAGCACCCAGGCGAAGCGGGCGAACTGGAGCAAGGCGCAGGCGAGCATGCCGATGCCGGCCGCGTAAGCGAGGCCGTCGGGCCCCCAGCCCTGGCGGACGAGCAGCCAGCCGAGGCCGCCGGTGACGAGGAAGAAGCCGATAATGCCGTTGATGCCCGCCCAGACCTGCTCGCCGAGCGAGCGCAAGGCGGCGCCGAACACATATTGGAGGCCGTCGAAGACCAGGAAGGCGCCCATCACGGAGAGCATCGATGCGGCGAGCGCCAGCACCGAGGGATCGTCCGAGAAGGGCCAGACCAGCGCCCGCGACCCGAACACCAGCGGCAGCGACAGCGCGCTGAGCAGGAGGACGGCGAGGCCGGCCGCGATCAGCGCGCGCGGCCAGGCGGCCTCGCGCTCGCCGGCGCCGACCGCATTGCCGACGCGCACTCCCGCCGCCGAGGCGAAGCCCATCGACATGGCGAAAGCGATATTGTGGATCGAGAGCATCGCCTGGAAGGCGCCGGCGGCTGCCATGCCGAGCCGGGTCGAGAGGACCATCAGCCAGGCGAAGCCGGCAAGCTCGAGGCAGGCCCCGAGCGCCGGCATCAGCCCGAACCCGGCGAGCCGCGGCACGCCCGCCAGCGCCCGGCGCAGCGCCGCCGCCGACCAGTCGCGCACCCGGCGCTCGGCCGCGCGCGGCAGCGTCCAGATCAGCACCAACATCATCGCCGCGCCCGCCGTGGAGACGCTTGCCGTCGCATAGGCGGCGCCGACCGCGCCGAGCGCCGGCAGGCCGAAATGTCCGCCGACCCACGCCCAGCACAGCAAGGCGTTGAGCGGCAACATCGTCAGGTTGACCGCCATCACCCGGCGCGGACGGCTGATCCCCTCGAGGAAATAGGAGGAAGCGGCGAGGACGAACTGCGCCGGAAAGGCAAGCACCATGGCCCGCACTACCGCCGCGCCCGGCCCGCGCAGCTCCGGCTCGACCCCGGCCAGCGCGAGGAGCTCGAAGGCGGTCAGGCCGAGCAGCACCATCGCCAGCGACCCGACCAGCAGGCCGAGGGCGAGCCCTGAGCGCAGGATGTCGCCGGTCTCGGCGAGGCGGCCGCCGCCGTCGGCGCGCGCCGTATATACCAGCACCCCGGTCATCCCGGAAAAGCCGATGACGACGGCGAGGAAGGTGAGGATGCGGCTGGCCGCGAGCGCGGCGAGCTCCGCGGTGCCGTAATGGCCGACGACGGCGACGTCGATCATGTGCATCAGCGTCCAGTTGAGGCTGGTCAGCATGACCGGCCAGGCGAGTCCCAGGATCCGCCTCGCCTCACCAATCGCCGCTGCCCGGTTGTAGCGCATCGCCGCCGCCGATAGACGGTCCTCATGCGGATCGGAATACTCACCGGCGGCGGCGACGTGCCGGGCCTCAACGCCTGCATCCGTTCGGTCGTGCTCTCGGCCGACGATCTCGGCTGGCAAGTGATCGGCTTCCGCCGCGGCTGGGAAGGGGTGATGGAGATCGACCCCGCCGACCCGGCCAGCATCGCCGCCCATTCGCTCGCCCTGACCCGCGAGGGGGTTCGCGGCATCGACCGCGCCGGCGGCACCATCCTCCACACCTCGCGCCGCGACCCGCGCACCGAAGCCGGCGGCGACCGCACGCGCGACGTCCTGAACGTGCTCGAAAAGCTCGGCGTCGACGCGATGATCACCCTGGGCGGCGACGGCACGCTGCGCTTCTCCGCCCATCTCGCCGGGTTGGGCGTCGCGGTCGTCTCGGTCCCCAAGACGATGGACAACGACGTGTTCGGCACCGATTATTGCATCGGCTTCTCGACCGCGGTCAGCCGCTCGGTCGAGGCGATCAACGCGCTCCGCACCACCGTCGAAAGCCACGAGCGGATCGGCATCGTCGAATTGTTCGGCCGCAGGAGCGGCGAGACCGCTTTGCTCGCCGGCTTCCTCGCCCAGGTCGACCGCACCGTGATCGCCGAGGTGCCCGCCGATCTCGACGTGCTGCTGCCGCTGCTCGCCGAGGACAAGGCGAGCAATCCCGCCCATTATGCGATGTGCGTGATCTCGGAAGGCGCCCGCATCGCCGGCGAGGGCGGCAACGGCGATATCGGCAAGCCCGCCGCGGAGCGCGACGAGGGCGGCGTCGGCCACCGGCTCGGGCGGGCGGTCAAGGCGCGGCTGGGGGTCGGAATCGTCCTCCAGGAGCTTGCCTATCTGATGCGCTCGGGCGAGCCCGACGCGATGGACCGGATGGTCGGCTTCGCGTTCGGCGGCCTGGCCGTGCAATTGCTCGAGCGCGGCGAGAAAGCGCGGATGGTGACGCTCTCGGACGGCAATTACAGCCACGTCCCGATCGACACCATGCTCAAGGGCCGCAAATCGGTCGACGTCAGCGCGCTCTACGACAAGGCGAGCTACCGCGCCCGGCTGATGCGGGTCGAGCACATGCCGATGTTCCTCTATTGAAGCGCACGATCAGCGCTGCTAGAGGCGCCGCTCCTACCGGCCCGGAGCCTTTTCCGGGCGCAGCACGTGCGGTCGTGGCGGAACTGGTAGACGCGCAGCGTTGAGGTCGCTGTGGCCGAAAGGCCGTGGAAGTTCGAGTCTTCTCGACCGCACCATTTGATCATCGCGCCGATATCGCGCATCACCCGTCCATGGCGGGGGAGCCAACCGAAAAATCGCTGCAGCCGACGCGCAAGCTCGGCCTCGTCATGTGCACCGCCCTCGTCGTCGGCAGCATGATCGGCTCCGGCGTATTCCTGCTCCCGGTCAGTCTCGCGCCGCTCGGCTGGAACTCGGTCTATGGCTGGCTGGTCACGATCGCCGGTTCGCTTTGCGTGGTCGCGGTCCTGATCAAGCTCTCGCGCGGACGGGCGGACAGCTGCGCCCCCTTTTCCTATCCGGCCGCCGCGTTCGGGCCGGGCACGGGCTTCGTCGTCGCCTGGAGCTACTGGATTTCGGTCTGGGTCTCCAATGCGACGATCGCGATCGCCGCCGTCAGCAATTTTTCGATCGTCTGGCCGGGCCTCGCCGCGCCGGGCGTGCCCGCCGCCGCGGCGATCGCCGTGCTCTGGCTGCTCACGCTGGTGAACTGCTTCGGCGTGCGCACGGCGGGCGGGGTGCAGGTGGTCACGACCCTGCTCAAGCTGATCCCGCTGGCGGGAGTCGCCGTGATCGCGCTGTGGCTGGTCGGAACCGGATCGGGAACACTCGCCCCGCACGATTCGGTGCCGATCAGCGGCGCGGGCATCGGCGCGGCGGCGACGCTGACCTTGTTCGCCATGCTCGGCTTCGAATGCGCGATGGCGGCGGGCGACCGGGCCGAGAATGCGGAGCGCAATGTGCCGCGCGCCACCCTGGTGGGCGTGCTCATCACCGGGATCATCTACCTGCTGGCATGCTCGGCGGTGACCTTGATGTTGCCCGCAGCCGAGCTGGCGACGTCGAACTCGCCCTTCGCGACGTTCTTCGCTCTCCTGGTCGATCCGGCGCTGGGGCCCGCCGCAGCCGTTTTCGTCACGATCGCCGCGCTCGGCGCGATCAACGGATTCGTGCTGGTGCAGGCGGAGATGCCGCTGGCGCTCGCGCGGGAGGGGCTGCTGCCGCCCTGGATCGCCCGATTCAACCGCCACGAGATTCCCTACCGGATCCACATCATCTCGACCGGGCTGGCGAGCCTGGTGGTGCTCGCAAATTACTCGCGCGGGCTCGCCAATCTGTTCCAGTTCATGGTGCTGGTGACGACGTCGGTGTCGATCATCTTCTACCTTGCCTGCGTGCTGGCGAGCTTCAGGCTGGCCCGCGCGGGCAGGATCGCGCCGTCCGCCGGCTTCACCGCAGTCGCGGTGGCGGCCTTCGCCTATTCCGCCTGGGCCTTTTACGGCGCCGGAATCGAGGCCAGCCTGTGGAGCCTCGGCATGACCGCGGCGGCGATCCCCGTCTATCTGCTCATGCGCTGGGCAAACCGCTCCAGCCCGGCGGCGGCGGCGAATCCAGCCGCGTCTCCGGAATGAGCCGCCTGAGCTTGCGCGCGAAGCTCCGCAGGCAGACCTCGCTCTTTCCCAGCGGCCCCGGCGTGTAGCGCGACGAGGCCATGCCCTGCTGGACCCGGCGGATCAGCGCGGTGTCCTCGGCATTGACGCGGCGGTTGATCCGCCAGTTGAGGTAGCGCGCCGCCTTCATCTCGCGGCGGTCGTCGGGAACGGCATAGCTGATCTCGCGGATCAGCGTCTCGGTCGGGCCGACCGGGACGAAATGCATGAAATCCACCTGGTCGGGATAGATGTCGATGGCGACGTTCGGCCACAGCTTGAAATAGAGCCACCGGCGGCCCGCCCCCTCGGGCAGGAAATGCTGATAGGCGCGCTCGGAGGGGTTGCTCGACGGCCGGTCGAGCAGGTCGCCCCACATGCGGTCGACATGTGCGGCCGCCGCGATGCCGTAGCCCGTGCCGAACAAGCGCGTCAGCCCGGGATGGGCGACGTTGATGTGCAGCCCGTCGGAGTAATTGTCGGCGACATTCTTCCAGTTGACGTCGCGCGGACGGAGCGTGACCCGGCCGATCGCCGCCAGCTCCTCGAGGCGGTGGGGCGCGACCTCGTCCTCATGGGGCGCCATCATCTCGGCGACGCTCGCGCCGCCTGCCTCCAGCCGGATGAAGACGAAGCCGCGCCAGACTTCCATCTCGACCGGGATCAGGCCGAGCGCGCGCTGGTCGAGGCCGGGATAATCCTCGCGGTTCGGCACCCCGACCAGCCGGCCGTCGGCGGCATAGGTCCAGGCGTGGTAGGGGCAGGTCAGCCGTTTCGCGCAGCCCGCCTCGCCGTCGACGAGCCGCGAGCCGCGGTGGCGGCAGACATTGGCGAAGGCGCGCAGGGCGCCGTCGCCGCCGCGGATCACGATCACGCTCTCGCCGGGCAGATCGAGCGTGCGCCAGTCGCCCGCGCCGGGGATGTCGCTCGCGTGGCAGACGATCTGCCACGACGGCCGGATCAGCCGCGCCATCTCGACCCGGAAATATTCGGGATCGTGATAGACCCAGCCGGGCAGGCTGAAATCATCCAGCGCGTCGGCGTCTCGGCGCGGCAGGCGGGCGACTTCGGACATGGGCGTCTCCTAGCATGACGGAGGAAAGGTGCGCCAGACGAGGGATCGATTGACCCGCGGCGCCGCCGGTCCCACATGCGCGGCATGGAAAAGATCGACCTGCCCGAGGAGGAATGGCGCAAGCGCCTGTCGCCCGAACAATTCCAGGTGCTGCGCGAGGGCGGCACCGAACGCGCCTTCACCGGGGCCTATTGGGACAATCACGACGAAGGCGCCTATCGCTGCGCGGCCTGCGGCGCGAACCTGTTCGACAGCGGCACCAAGTTCGACAGCGGCAGCGGCTGGCCGAGCTTCACCAGCCCGGCGGCGCGGGATCACGTCACGCTGCACGAGGACCGGAGCCAGGGCATGGTCCGGACCGAGGTGCGCTGCGCTGCCTGCGGCGGCCATCTCGGCCACGTCTTCCCCGACGGGCCGGGGCCGGACGGGCTGCGCTATTGCATCAACTCGGCCGCGCTCGATTTCGAGCAGAGAGGCGAGACGAAGTAAGCCGCCGTTAAGGCGCCTCGCGCTTCTGCTTGCCGCCGTGACTCGCCGACTCTATCCCTAGCCGCCGATGGCCAGCAGCCCCCCTCGTTCCCGGTTGAGACGGTGGACCGTCACCGGCCTCAAGCTGTTCCTTTACGGGCTGGTGGTCGCGCTGGTCGCGCTCGGCGTCGCGGTCAGCGTCGCGGTCAGCCAACTCCCGTCCTATGGCGAGCTCGTCCGCCGCGACAATCTCGGCCAGATGATCCGGGTCCGCGCCGCCAATGGCGAGATCATCCATTCGATGGGGCCGGTGTTCGGCGAATGGCTGCCCTACGAGCGCATCCCGCCGGTGATGCGCGACGCGATGATCTCGGTCGAGGACCGGCGCTTCCGCAGCCACCTCGGCGTCGATCCGATCGGCATCGCCCGCGGCGTCTGGCTCGGCCTCACCGGCGGCAACCGGGTGCGCGGCGTTTCGACCATCACCCAGCAGCTCGCCCGCAACATCTTCCTCACCAACGAGCGCACCTTCGCCCGCAAGCTCAGGGAGGCGATTCTCGCCTTCGCGCTCGAATGGCGCTTCTCCAAGGACCAGATCCTCGAACTCTACCTCAACCGCGTCTATTTCGGCGGCGGCGCCTACGGCATCGACGCCGCCTCGCGCCGCTTCTTCGGGCACAGCGCGACGACGCTCTCGGTCCCCGAGGCGGCGATCGTCGCCGGCCTCGTCAAGGCGCCGTCCAACTATTCGCCGACCGCCGACGTCGAGGCGGCGCGCGGCCGCGCCGTGGTCGCGCTCGAGCTGATGGTGCGCAGCGGCGCGATCAGCCCCGCCCAGGCCGCCGCCGCCCATCCCGAGGAGGTCGAACTGGCGCGCAACCCGGAGCGGCAGAACGCCACCCGCTACTTTACCGACTGGGTGCTGCCGCAGCTCGACACCCTGATCGACGAGACCGTCCAGCCGCTCGACGTCTGGACCACGATCGATCCCAACATGCAGCGCACCGCGGTCGCGGCGATCAACGCGAACGCGCCGCAGGGCGCCCAGGGCGCCTTGGTCTCGATCGACCGCGACGGCGCCGTGCGGGCGATGGTCGGCGGCCGCGACTATCTGAACTCGAGCTACAACCGCGCCACCCAGGCGATCCGCCAGCCCGGCTCGTCGTTCAAACTGTTCGTCTACATGGCCGCGATCGAATCGGGCTACCGGCCGGACAGCATCGTCGAGGATGCGCCGATCACGGTCGGCGGCTGGAGCCCGCGCAACGACAATGGCCGCAATGTCGGCCAGCTGCCGATGCGCGTCGCCTTCGCCTATTCGATCAACACCGTGGCGGTGCGGCTTGCCCAGGAGGTGGGCACCCGCGCCGTCGCCGACATGGCGCAGCGCTTCGGCATCACCACCCGCGTCGACACCAACCCGTCCATGGCGCTGGGCACGTCCGCGGTCCGCCTGATCGACATGACCCGCGCTTATGCCGCGGTGGGCCGCGGCGGCGTCAGCGTCACGCCCTACGGCATCCGCCGCGTGACGACCGCCGACGGCACCCTGCTCTACCAGCACCAGGACGACAGCTCGCGCGTCCTCGTCGCCCCCTGGGTGGCCGCGCAGATGACCCAGATGCTGCAGGGCGTCGTCCTGCACGGCACCGGCCGCGCCGCCGACATCGGCCGCCCGACCGCGGGCAAGACCGGCACGACGACCTCCAACAAGGACGGCTGGTTCATCGGCTTTTCGAGCGGGCTGACGACCGGAATCTGGTTCGGCCGCGACGACAACCGGGCCTTGCCCGGCCTCGCCGGGGGCCGCGCCCCGGCCCGCGCCTTCCACGACTTCATGATCCGCGCCGTCGCCAACCGCCCCGTCGAGGCGTTCATCACCGATGCCGCCGCGCCCGACTGGCAGGGCGAGGGCGACAACGAGATCTGGTACGCGCCGCCCAACGACCAGCCGCTGGTCGATGCCGACGGCAATCCGATCGAACCGGCCGCGCCGCCGGCCGACGACCAGTCGGTCGATCCGGACGAAGCGACCCCGCCGAAGGATGAGGAACAGCCCGAGCGGCTCGATCAGGACTGGCTCGACCGCGCCATCGACCGGCGGCCGCCGCGCCGCCGCGACGAGGAGCGGCGGCGGCCGCGCGAGGAGGAGGACCGCCGCGGCGACACCTTCGCGGCCTAGCGCGGCCCGAAGCGGTGCAGCGCCGCTCCCTCGCGCTTCAGCCAGGCGCGGGCGGGCCTGGGATCGGCGCCGAGCAGATCGGCCACCAGCGCGTGGAAAGCGGGCCCGTGATTGAGATGGACGAGATGGGCGACCTCGTGCGCGACGGTCGCGCGCCGAACGAAGTCCGGCGCCAGGATCAGCCGCCAGCTGTAGCGGATCGCGCCGGAGCCGGAGCAGCTCCCCCAGCGCGACACCGGGTCGCCGACGCCGATCCGCGTCACCCTCGCTCCCGCCCGCTGCGCGAGCTCGCGGGTCTCGCGGCCGAGCAGGTCGAGCGCATGGGCCTTGAGCCAGCGCAGCAGCCGCCGGTCGAGGCCCTCCGCGGGGCCGCCGGCGACCAGCCGCCCTTCGCCGCGTTCGATCCGCCGCGGCCGAGCGGGATCCCAGTCGATCCGGTGGGCCACGCCATGGAGCGGCACGAGCGCGTCCGGCGCGAACCTTATGGTCTCGGGGATCGCGGCCAGCGCCGCCTCGATCCAGGCGCGATGGCCCGCCGCCCAGGCGAGCGCGCTGCGCCGCGACGTCCGCTTCGGCACCGTCAGCGTGACCGCGCGGGTGCGCGGATCGACATGGAGCCGCAGCCGCCGCGCCCGCGGCGAGACGCGCAGGGTCACGGCCGTCGCGCCGAGCGTAAGCTCAGAGCTCACGGTCGACGAGATGATGTTCGAGATCGCCCGCTTCATCTTCCGAGATCGTCCAGCCGCGCACCGACATGCCGGCTTCGTGCACGGTCTCGCGGCTGCCGCTGATCAGATAATGCCAGGGCTCGAGCGGCTTGCCTTCGGCGCGCAGGCGATAGGCGCAGGTCGAAGGCAGCCAGTCGATGCCGGCGAGGCGGTCCGCATCGAGCCGCACGCAATCGGGGACGAAGACCCGGCGCAGCTTGTAGTTGGAGCAGCGGCAGCTGGTCCGGTCGAGCAGCCGGCAGGCGACGTTGGTGGGGTAGAGCTTGCCGCTGGTCTCGTCCTCGATCTTGTGGAGGCAGCATTTGCCGCAGCCGTCGCACAAGGCCTCCCATTCCTCGCGGTTGAGGGAATTGAGCGGCCGCTCCCAGAAACGCGCCCTCATCGCACCCACCGCTCGAGTTCGGCGGCGACCCCGGCCGCGCCGGAATCGTGGGGGATCAGCGCGATCGGCTGGCCCTCAGGCCCGTACAGCACCGCCATCCTGGTATGATCGACCATATAGGCGCCGCCCGCGCCGGGCTCGCCGCGCTCGTAATAGATGCGATATTCGCGGGCGACGCGGGCGATCTCGGCTTCGCTGCCGGTGAGGCCGATCAGCCGCGGGTGGAAGGCGGCGACGAACCGGCGCAGCACCGGCGGGGTGTCGCGCGCGGGATCGACGCTGATGAAGATCGGCTGGACGCGCGCAGCGCGCGCCGGCTCCTCCGCCTCGAACCGGCGCAGGCCGGCGCCGAGCATCTGCATGTCGACCGGGCAGACGTCGGGGCAGAAGGTGTAGCCGAAATAGACCAGCCGGTACCTGCCGGCGAAATCGCGGTCGCTGACCCGACGCCCGTTCTGGTCGGTCAGGGTGAAGGGGCCGCCCATGGTCGCCCCCTCGAGCGGGGGCGCCGCAGGACCCGAGCAGGCGGCGAGGATCATCGCGACCACCAGGGCGATGAGGATGTTGGCACGAGGCGGAACGCATTCGTTCATGACAGCCTCAGCCTTGCTTTGCTAAGGCGCCCCGATCAAGGCGAATATCGACAGGGACGATGGGACGGATGGACAGAACCAAGCGGATCGGCCTCGGCGCCGCGATCGTGGCGCTGGTGGCGACGCCGCTCGCGGCGCAGGGCTTTTCGGAGGGCTACCTTTTCCTCAAGGGCGTGCGCGACCGCGACGGCGCGACCGTGCAGCGGATCGTCAGCACGCCCGGCTCGACCGCGATCAACTATCGCGAGAGCTCGACCGGCGAAGGCGCGCTGCACATCCTGGTGCGCGGCCGCGACTTCACCTGGCTGTCCTTCCTGCTGAGTCGCGGCGCCCGCCCCGACGTCCAGAGCAATGACGGCACCACGCCGCTGATCCTGAGCGCCCAGATCGGCTGGACCGAGGGTGCCGGCGAGCTGCTCGGCCGCGGCGCCAACCCCAATCTCGGCAATCGGCGCGGCGAGACGCCGCTGATGGCCGCGGTCCAGAATCGCGACCTCGCGATGGTGCGGCTGCTGCTTTCCGTCCGCGCCGATCCGAACCAGACCGACCACAGTTCGGGCAATTCCGCGATCGACTATGCGCGCCAGGACCCGCGCGCGGCGGCGATCCTGCGCGAGCTGGAACGGTCGGTCGCGCGCCCCAGCCCCCGCCCCTAGAATCGATCGAGGCCGGCCAGGCCCGGATCGAGATCGCCCGCGAGGCGGCGCGCGGCGCGGCGCGCGAAGCGCAAAGTCTCGGCCTTGCGGCGCGCCGGCGCGAGCGGCCGATGGGGCGCGGCGCGGACGATCTCGGCATCGTAGCGGTCGGCGATGATCAATCCCGCGCAATCGGGCCCGAGGCCGTCGCCGTCGAACGGGTCGAGCCCGAACCCGGCCGGCACCGCCCAGTAGAAATAGTCGCAATAGTCGAGATAGTCGCACCACTTGCCGTCGCCGAGCAGGTCTGCGCGCGAAACCTTGATCTCGACGATCGCGAGGTGGCCCCTGGCGTCGATCGCGACCATGTCGGCGCGCCGGCCGTTGGGCAGCGGCACCTCGCACAGGGCGAACATGTCGCCGCGGAAGAAGAGCCGCGTCACCCCGCGCGCGACGTCCCGCGCGATGAGCGGAGCGTCGGCGAAGCAGACCGGCGAATCGGGCAGGCTGGCCATCGCGCAAGCCTAGAATGAAACGGGAACGTTGGAAACCGGCTTATCGGTAGAAGACGTGATTGCCGACCGTCGCGACTCGGGTCAGCCGCCAGCCCGGATTGACTCGGCGGGCGTGGAAGAAGAGCGCGCTCGGCGCGGCGCCGTCGGCGAGATCCTCGCGCGCGATGCGGGCGATCGCGACGGCGTTGCGCCAGCCGCGCGCGCCGGGCGGGGGCGCCGGGATGTAGCCGCCGCGGACGAAGGAGAATTGGCCGCGCTGGCGGACGACGCCGCACAGGGTGCCGGCGAAGCGGCCCGATCGGGCGCGGTTGATGATCACCTCGGCGACGCTGAGCTGCCCGGCCAGCGGCTCGCCGTTCGATTCCCAATAGACCGCGCGGGCGAGGCATTCGGTTTCCTCGTCGTCGGTGGTGGCGCTGGCATGTTCATAGACGAGATCGGCGAGGCTGCGGCGCTCCGGCGCGGGGGCGATCTGCTCCTCTTCCTGCATGACGGTGGGGTCTGGATCGGTGAGCGCGTCGAGCCCGAGCGATTCGGCCGACAGGGGCGGCGCCGGGGACTCCTGCGCGAGCGCCGGCGCGGCGGTGCCAATAAAGAGGGCGGCCGCGAACGCGGCGCCGAGGAAAGATCGCATTGAAACCCGGTTCCCGGCGGTGAGCGGACCGGAAAAGGGCGGGAAGGCCGCCGTCCCCCAATTGCTCCCCGACTCGCGTCGCCGCCTCTCACCGGACGGCGCCCGCTATGCGCTCGAAGTGCTGTCGGGCGGCTTGGGACGGTGCCGAAAGGGCGTCAACCTGACTCGTTCATTTCAGCGGCGAACCGTTCGGCGGACGCGATGTCCAGTTCCAATATCCAAAGGTCGGGATCGAATCGCCGCCGGCGCTCGAGAAAGGCCGCGAACGCCGGCTCATCCTCCACCTCCGCGCGGGCGCTCTGCCAGGCATAGCTGCCGTCGGGCTGGAGCAGGCGCTCGAGAAAGCAGGTCCTTCGGCCCCGTTCCGCGAGGATCACCGCGATCGCGCCGGCCATCGGGTCGCCCTTGGCGAGGACCGCGCCGAACCCGCCCTGATCCTGGGCGCGGCGCAGCAGCGCCGTCGCCAGCACCGAGCTCGCGAGCCGCGCCGTCATCCCGGCTTGTAGCCGGCCAGGCTCGAGAGCGGGATGTGCGAGCGCATGAAGGTGCCCGTGCCGCGCGCCGCTTCCTCGCCGTCGGGGAGGACCAGCCGCGCCTCGCCGACGAATACGCGCCGCTTGCCGCTGACCCAGCGCCCCTCGGCGACCACCGGCCCGGCTTTCAGGGGCCGGGTGAAGACGAGGTTGAAGGCGGTGGTGAGCAGGAAGCGGTCGCTGACCATCGAATTGCAGGCGTAGAAGGCGGCGTCGTCCATCATCTTGAAATAGAGCGTGCCGTGGGCGGCGCCGGCGGCGTGATCGGTTTCCGGGCCGACCTCGAAGCGGATCCGGCAGACGCCGGCTTCGCCGATCTCGATCTCCGAATCGAACAGGCGATTGATCGCGGCGTGCCGGTAGAGCGCCTCGAGCGCCCGGAAGTGCGCCGCCGCGCCGGCGTCAGGCGGCATCGCGCGCTTCCACCCCGGCGAGCAGGGCGAACAAAGCGTCCTTCGAGCGGGCGCCGCGCAGCTTGGCGAGGATCTGGCGGTCGCGGAAGACGCGGCTGACCGTCGCCAGCGCCTTCAAATGGTCGGCGCCGGCGTCAACGGGCGAAAGCAGCAGGAAAACGAGGTCGACCGGCAGGCCGTCGACCGCCTGGAAGTCGATCGGCTGGGTCAGGCGGGCGAAAAAGCCGAACACCTGGCCGAGACCTTCGAGTTTGGCGTGCGGGATCGCGGTGCCCGCGCCGAACCCGGTCGAGCCGATCTTCTCGCGGGCGTTGAGCGCGGCCACGATCTGCTTGGCCGGGGCGCCGGTCAGCCGGCCCGCCGCCGCGCCGAGCTGCTGGATCAGCGCCTTCTTGTTGCCGGCGACCAGGTCGGCATCGACCGCCTGGATGGACAATATTTCGGAAAGATCGCTCATTTCGAACAATTCGGGGCCGGAATCGCGCCCTGGTCGCGCTCGGGCTCGACCCAGCCGATCGTGCCGTCGCCGCGCCGGTAGACCATGTTGTAGGCGCCGGTGCCGGGGTTGCGGAACATGAGCGCGTTGGTGTTCCTGAGGTCGAGCAGCATCACCGCGTCGGACACGCTTGCGATCGGGATGTCGACCTTGGTTTCCGCGACGATCGGCGGATTGTCGACCGGCTCCTCTTCCTCGGGCGGCGGCGCGAAGATCGTGTAGCCGGCGTCGGCCTCGGCGTGCGAAGCCTGGGCGTGACGGTCCTTGAGCCGGCTCTTGTAGCGGCGCAGCTGCTTTTCGATCCGGTCGGCGGCGAGCTCGAAAGCGGCCGGCGCGACGACCGCCGCGGCCGATCCTTTCAGGACCACGCCTTGCGGCACATGGGCGACGATGTCGCAGGTGAAGCTGTGATCGTAGGGCCCCCGGCCGAACGTCACCTGGGCGGAGATCGTCCGCGAGAAATATTTGTCGGCGATCGCCCGGAGCCGCTCGTCGACCTGGCCGCGCAGCGATT
Source organism: Allosphingosinicella sp. (assembly GCA_035941735.1). Taxonomy (GTDB): domain Bacteria; phylum Pseudomonadota; class Alphaproteobacteria; order Sphingomonadales; family Sphingomonadaceae; genus Allosphingosinicella. Next base: position 141,820 of record DASZDS010000004.1, on the reverse strand, counting down.
CGCCCGTGGCGATCTGATGACCGGAGACCCGGATGTCCATCTTGCTCTCCGATGAGGATTCGGGCGCGGCCTTAGGCCCGGGCCCGGCACGGCGTCAACCGCGCGGAATGAGGCGATTCCAGATCGGGTCCGCGATGCCCGCCAGGAACGCGGCATGGCGGGCGAGCTCCTGTTCGGAAGGTTGGTGCGGCCGCGGCGGGCGCACAAGAATCGTCACCGGCGCCGCGGCTGATTCGGCTGCGGCCTGCATGCTTTCCTCGGCGATCAGCTCGGCGACGAGGGTGAGGCCGATCTGGCGGCCGCCGGTCAGCTCGACATAGACCTGGGCGAGCAGCTGGGCATCGAGCAGGGCGCCGTGCTTGATCCGCTGCGAGCGGTCGACGCCGAAGCGGGTGCAGAGCGCGTCGAGGCTGTGCTTGGCGCCGGGGAATTTCTGCCGGGCGATGGCGAGCGTGTCGACCATCCGCGTCGGGCAGACGGGAGCGCGGCCGCACTGGCCGAGCTCGTGATTGACGAAGCCGAAATCGAACGCGGCGTTATGCGCGACCAGCGGCGAATCGCCGATGAAGTCGAGCAGCTCCTCGCAGCGTTCGTGGAAATTCGGCTTGTCGGAAAGGAAGCGGTCGGACAGGCCGTGCACCGCCTCGGCGTCGCTCGGCATCGGCCGGCCGGGGTTGAAATAGGAATGGAAGGTGCGCCCGGTCTCGACCCGGTTGAACATCTCGACGCAGCCGATCTCGACCATGCGATCGCCGCCGGCCGGGCTCAGCCCCGTGGTTTCGGTGTCGAAGACGATTTCCCGCATCCGTCCCCTATGAATCGCCCGACTCGCCAAGGCAAGCGAGGATGCGGCGAACCGACGCCCTTGTTTCCTCGATGGAGCAATCGGTCGGGATGACGAAGTCGGCGCGGGCCCGTTTCTCCGCGTCGGGAAGCTGGTGGCCGAGGATCTGGCGGAATTTTTCGGGAGTCATGCCCGGGCGGGCGAGCGTGCGGACGCGCTGGACCTCGGGATCGGCCGAGACCACGGCGATCCTGTCGACCTGCTCCGCCCCGCCCTTTTCGAACAGCAGCGGGATGTCGAGCACGACCACGGGCGCATCGGCGTTTTCGGCGAGAAAGGCCTGCCGCTCCCGCGCCACCGCCGGATGGACCAGCGCCTCGAGCCGCTGCAGCGCCTCGGGCGCGGCCAGCACGCGCTCGGCCAGCGCGCCCCGGTCGACGCCCCCTCCCCCGGTCGTCCCCGGAAAGGCCGCCTCGATCGCCGCCACCAGCGCCCCGTCCGGCCCCTGCAGCCGGTGCACGACGGCGTCGGCGTCGAACACCGGCACGCCCTCGTCCGCGAACATCCGCGACACGGTCGACTTGCCCATGCCGATCGAGCCGGTGAGGCCGAGGGTGATCATCGCAGCAAATCCCGCAGCTCGCCGTCATGCTCGCGCGGCGCGCCCGCACCGAAAAAGAGAGCGAAGGCCAGGGCCGCCTGCTCGATCAGAACGTCCAGCCCGTCCGCGACCCTCAGGCCCAGCGCGCGCGCCTGCCGCACCAACGCCGTCTCGCGCGGCCCATAGGGCAGGTCGATCACGATCGTGTCCGGATAATAACGGGAAAGGTCGATCGCCAGGTCAGGCTTGCCCTCCATGCCGAGGCTGGTCGCGTTCACGACCACGTGACTATAGCGCTGATCGTCGGGCCCGTCGTCCGGGTTGCGGATCGGGCCGAGTCCCTCCAGCGGCGCGGCATAAGCCCTGGCATCGAGGCCGAACCATAGGGCCATGACCTCCGCTCGTTCGACGCTGCGGTTGAAGAAATCGAAATCGCAATAGCCGGCCCTGACCGCCGCCAGCGCCGCCGCCCGCGCCGCGCCGCCGGCGCCGATGATCTGGACATAGGTGGCGACCTTGTTTCGATACGGGCGCCGCTCGAACCCTTCGAGCAGCCTCGCCACCGCCAGCATGTCGGTATTGTGGCCTTTTCGGCTTCCGTCGGGCTCGCGAACCACCGTGTTGACCGCGCCGCATTTCTCGGCGGATTGGTCCAGCCGGCCCATGAACGGAAGGACCGCCTGCTTGAGCGGCATGGTGACGTTGCAGCCGCGCCAGTCGGGGTCGCCGCGTCGCCCGGCGAAATAGCCGGGCATGTCCCGCGCGGTGACTCGCGCGACTCGATAATCGCCCTCGATGCCGAGCTTCTCCAGCCAGAATCCGTGTATCGCCGGCGATTTGGAGTGGGCAACCGGATCGCCGACCAGCTCGGCATAAGGGACGCCCATCAGCTCGTCAGGATGCCGCGCTCGCGCAAATAGGCGAGCAGGGGCAGCAGCGGCAGGCCGAGCACGGCGAAATGGCTGCCGTCGATCGCCTCGAACAGCTGCGCGCCGAGGCCTTCGACGCGATAGCTGCCGACGTTGGAGCGGACCGCCTCATATTCGGAGTCGAGATAGGCGTTGAGGAAATCCTCGCCGAGCGGGCGGACGGCGAGCGCGACGCTCTCGGTCGCGCCCCAGACCCGCTCGCCGCGTTCGGCGACCGCCGCCGCCGAATGGAGATAATGGGCGCGCCCGCTCAGGCGGTGAAGCTGGGCCAGCGCCTCGGCGCGCGAGGCGGGCTTGCTCAGCATCGTGCCGTCGTCGAGCTCCAGAATCTGGTCGGCGCCGATCACCAGCGCATCGGCTTCGCCGCGCACGCTCCTCGCCTTCATCTCGGCGAGCATCTCGGCCATGTCGCGGGGTTCGAAGCCGGCCGCGGTCAGGCCCGCCTTGGCCTGTTCCTCGTCGAGGTCGGCCGCGACCGTCCCGAACCGGACCCCGGCCGCTTCGAGCATGCGCCGCCGCGTCGCGCTTTGCGAGGCGAGCAGCAGCCTCATCCGGCCGCCTTTTCCAGCCGCTCGGTGCAGAGCCTGATCACCGCGACCGCGGTTTCCTCGATCGAGCGGCGCGTGACGTCGATAACCGGCCAGCCCCGGTCGGCGAACAGCCGGCGGGCGAATGCGAGTTCCGCATTGACCGCCTCGCTGTCGACATAGTCGGTCTCCGGCGCCTGGTTGAGCGAGAGCAGTCGGTTGCGGCGGATCTGGATCAGCCGCTCCGGATTGGTGGTGAGGCCGACGATCAGCGGATGCTTGAGCTCGAACAGCCTCGGCGGCGGCGGCGATTCCGGGACCAGCGGAATGTTGGCGACCTTGTAGCCGCGATTGGCCAGGTAGATGCTGGTCGGCGTCTTCGAGGTGCGCGAGACGCCGGCGAGGACGATGTCCGCCTCCTCCCAATTGTCGGCGCCGATGCCGTCGTCATGGGCGATCGTGAACTGGATCGCGTCGACCCGGGCGAAATAGGCGGCGTCGAGCGCGTGCTGGCGGCCGGCGCGGCCCTGGGCCGCCTCGCCGCTGACCGCGGCGAGCGCGTCGATCACCGGATCGAGCACCGGCACCGCATGGATCTTGCGCTGGCGGCACTTGCGCTCGAGGTCGCGCCGGATCGCCGGGTTGACCAAGGTGTAGAGAACCAGCCCCGGCCGCTTCTCGACATCGTCCAGCACGCGGTCGAGATGGCCCTCCGAGCGGACCATCGGCCAGACATGGCGCAGCGCTTCGACCGTATCGAACTGCGCCAGACAGGCGCTCGCCACCATGTCCAGCGTCTCGCCCGTCGAGTCCGAGAGGAGGTGGAGATGGAGCTGTTTCACCGATCGTTGCGCCTGTGGAAAAATATGGGGAAATCGCTAGCTTAAGGCTCGGGGCAAACTCAAGGACGGGATTCGTCCGCAGCCCGCCCAAAATCGTCCACAGCCGCGCGCACAGCGGAAAAGATCCACCCACCGGCTGTGGATTCCGGGGATGGCCCGCGCGACTCCGCGGACGGCCGCGAGTCGGGCGCTGTCAAGCTGTTGGCAAAATTTGTGCGAGGCAATAAACCCCGCTCATTCCCTCTCTACCATCATCAACAGACTCTCTTAGATTCTACTATGAAAGATAAGAGAGCGGAGTCTCCCCGCCTTGACGCCCGCGCCGACCAAGCCCTTGCTGAGCGTCCTAAGAGGCGGAATTCCGGATAGAATTCCCGTCTGGCTGATGCGCCAGGCCGGGCGCTATCTTCCCGAATATCGCGCGCTCAGGGCGGAGAAGGGCGGCTTTCTCGAGCTCGTCTACGATTCCGATGCGGCCGCCGAGATCACGCTCCAGCCGATCCGGCGCTTCGGCTTCGACGGCGCGATCCTGTTTTCCGACATCCTGATCGTGCCGCATGCGCTCGGCCAGGAATTGCGGTTCGCAGCGGGCGACGGGCCGCGTCTGTCGCCGGCGCTGGTCGACGGCGCGCTGGCCGCGCTGGAGCGCCGGCCGGACCGATTGGCGCCGATTTATCGCACTGTGGAGAAAGTGAAGGCTGCGCTTCCCGCCGAAACGACTTTGCTGGGCTTCGCCGGCAGTCCGTGGACGGTCGCGACCTATATGGTGGCGGGTCAGGGCAGCCGCGACCAGGCCGACGCGCGGCGGCTCGCTTATGCCGATCCGGCCGCCTTCGCGGCGATCGTCGACGCGATCGCGGCGATGACGATCGATTATCTGTCGGGGCAGATCGCGGCCGGCGCGGAGGCCGTGCAATTGTTCGATTCCTGGGCCGGCAGCCTCTCGCCGGAACAGTTCGAGCGTTGGGTGATCGAGCCGACCGCGCGGATCGTCGCCGGGCTGAGGGCGCGGCACCCCGGCGCGCCGATCATCGGCTTTCCCAAGGGCGCCGGCACCAGGCTTCCGGCCTATGCCCGCGAGACGGGAGTCGACGCGCTCGGCCTCGACGAGACGGTCGATCCCGGCTGGGCGGCGCGCGCCTTGCCCGCGGACATGCCGCTGCAGGGAAATCTCGATCCGGTCGCCTTGCTCGCCGGCGGCGCCGCGCTTGAAAGCGGGGTGGGGCGCATCCTATCTAGCTTCGCGGGGAGGCCGCACATCTTCAATCTCGGCCACGGTATCATCAAGGAGACGCCGATCGCCCATGTCGAGCAATTGCTCGCTTTGGTGCGCCGGTGAGCTATCAGATCGGAGCGGTCCTCGCCGTGCTCTATTTGTGGATCAAGGCTGCCCACGTCATCTTCGTGATCTTCTGGGTCGCCGGCCTGTTCCTGCTGCCGCGCTTCTACGTCTATCACCAGGAATCGCCGCCGGGCTCCGAGGAAGAGCGAAGGTGGATCGAGCGCGAGAAGAAGCTGCGCAGGATCATCATCACCCCGGCGATGATCCTCGTCTGGGCGTTCGGCCTGCTGCTCGCCTGGACGATCTCGGCCTGGGGCCAATATTGGTTCCTCGCCAAGTTCGCGATCGTCGTCGGCCTGTCGGGCTATCACGGCTGGATGATCGACTATGGCAAGAAGCTCGAAAAAGGCCTTCGCCCGGTCAGCGGCCGCGCGCTGAGGATCATGAACGAGGTTCCGGGGATCGCGGTCGCGCTGATCGTCGTGCTGGTGATCGTGCGCCCGTTCTGACGGCCCCGACAGGCCGTCGCGCCGGCGAAGGCCGGGGTCTCGAGGAGACGCGCCCGCGACTTCTTGTCCCGAGATCCCGGCCTGCGCCGGGATGACGGACCTCACTTTTCGCTCGCTTGACTTGCTCCGGGGCGGAGCATAGGGCGGCCTCAGTCGTTGCCCTGCCGTCCGCGCGGGTGTTCAAGCACCACATTCCACGATTTTCCGCGGCGACACGCCCGGAATCCGTATCTTCCAAGAGTTTCCCACATGCATCTGAACGACCTCAAGCAGAAAACCCCCGCCGAACTGGTGGCGATGGCCGAGGAACTGGGCATCGAGAGCGCCTCGACCCTGCGCAAGCAGGAGCTGATGTTCTCGATCCTCAAGGTCCGCGCCGACAGCGGCAACGAGATCATGGGCCAGGGCACGATCGAGGTGCTGCAGGACGGCTTCGGCTTCCTGCGCTCGGCCGATTCCAACTATCTGGCCGGCCCCGACGACATCTACGTCTCGCCCAATCAGGTCCGCAAGTTCGGCCTCCGCACCGGCGACACGGTCGAGGGCGAGATCCGCGGCCCCAAGGAGGGCGAGCGCTATTTCAGCTTGGTGCGCGTCTCCCAGGTCAATTTCGACGATCCCGACGCCGTCCGCCACCGCGTCAATTTCGACAATCTGACCCCGCTCTATCCCGACGAGAAGCTGACCCTCGATTCCGCCGACCCGACCGTCAAGGACAAGTCGGCGCGGGTGATCGACATCGTCTCGCCGCAGGGCAAGGGCCAGCGCGCTTTGATCGTCTCGCCGCCGCGCGTCGGCAAGACCGTGCTCCTCCAGAACATCGCCCGGGCGATCACCGACAACCATCCCGAAGTGTTCCTGATCGTCCTGCTGATCGACGAGCGGCCCGAGGAAGTGACCGACATGCAGCGCTCGGTGAAGGGCGAGGTGATTTCCTCGACCTTCGACGAGCCGGCGTCGCGGCACGTCCAGGTCGCCGAGATGGTGATCGAGAAGGCCAAGCGCCTGGTCGAGCACAAGAAGGACGTCGTCATCCTCCTCGATTCGGTGACCCGGCTGGGGCGCGCCTACAACACGGTGGTGCCGTCGTCGGGCAAGGTGCTGACCGGCGGCGTCGACGCCAATGCGCTGCAGCGCCCCAAGCGCTTCTTCGGCGCCGCCCGCAACATCGAGGAAGGCGGCTCGCTGTCGATCATCGCCACCGCCTTGATCGACACCGGCTCGAAGATGGACGAGGTGATCTTCGAGGAGTTCAAGGGAACCGGCAATTCCGAGATCGTGCTCGACCGCAAGGTCGCCGACAAGCGCATCTTCCCCGCGCTCGACGTCGGCAAGTCGGGCACCCGCAAGGAGGAGCTGCTGGTCGACGCCGGCAAGCTCTCCAAGATGTGGGTCCTGAGGCGCATCCTGATGCAGATGGGCACGGTCGACGCGATGCAGTTCCTCCTCGACAAGATGAAGGATTCCAAGACCAACGAGGATTTCTTCGCTTCGATGAACCAGTAGGTCCGGCGCGGCGGCATGTTCGACTTCGCCGACATCTTCACCGCCGCCGGGCTCGTCACGCTCGGCCAGATCATCCTGATCGACCTCACCATGGCGGGCGACAATGTCGTCATCATGGGCACGCTCACCTCCGGCCTCCCCGAGAAGGAGCGCCGCCGGGTGATCATGCTCGGCGTCGGCATGGCGCTGCTCTTCCTGATCGGCTTCGCGCTGATCGCGACCAAGCTGCTCCACTTCACCGGCCTCGTCCTCGCCGGCGGGCTGCTGCTGCTCTGGGTCGCCTACAACATGTATCGCGAGCTCCGCCACGCGCCGCCGCCGGTCGTCGCCGACGATCCCGAAACGCCGGGGGTCGAGGGGCCGCCGCGCAGCAAGACCTTCCTCCAGGCGGCGATCCAGGTCACCCTCGCCGACCTGTCGATGAGCCTCGACAACGTGCTCGCGGTGGCCGCGACCGCGCGCGACCATCCCGCCGTCCTGTTCATCGGCCTGGCGCTGTCGGTGACCCTGATGGGCCTCGCCGCCAACCTCGTCGCCCGGCTGGTCCAGCGCTACCGCTGGATCGCCTGGGGCGGGCTCCTGATGATCCTCTACGTCGCCGGCAAGATGATCTACGACGGCGTCGTCGACGAGCATTATGGCATCCTGCACCTGATCCTTTAGGGTCCGCACTCGCTACCCGCAACGGCCGTGACGGAGCCGATTTTGGGTCAGGGCAGGGAGCGAGGAGGGAGCGATGCTGACGCATCGTGACCGACGCTGCGACGCGGCCCTGGCCCAAAAGCGGCCCGCCGCTTCGCGGTCGCCCGGAGAAGGCCGCCGGCGGCGTCGGACGGCTGGTCCGGGCAACCAGCCCGGCCTGCGCCGCCCTCCTTGCCGGCGACCTTCTCCGGGCGATCACGACCATTGCGGGTAGCGAGTGCGGACCCTAAGGCGCGGGCGATGGACCTCGCCACCCTCTTTACCGCCGGCGGCTTCGCCGCCTTCACCGAGGTGATCCTGATCGACCTCGTGCTGGCCGGCGACAATGCGATCGTGGTCGGCGCGCTCGCCGCCGGCCTGCCCGCCGACCAGCGCCGCAAGGTGATCCTGATCGGCATCATTGCCGCTTTGGTGCTGCGGATCGGCTTCGCGCTCGCGGTGACCCAGCTGCTGCAGGTCATCGGCCTCATTCTCGCCGGCGGCCTGCTGCTGCTCTGGGTCGCCTGGAAGATGTACCGCGAGCTGCGCCACCCGGGCCAATCGGCGGGCAGCGACGAGATCGCCGGCGACGAGCGCTCGGGCCTGAGGCCGGCGAAGAGCTTCGCCGCGGCCGCCTGGGCGGTGGCGCTCGCCGACGTCTCGATGAGCCTCGACAACGTCCTCGCGGTCGCCGGCGCGGCGCGCCAGCATCCCTGGGTGATGGTGATGGGGCTGGTGCTGTCGGTCGCTCTGATGGGCCTCGCCGCAAATCTGATCGCCCGCTATATCGACCGCTACCGCTGGATCGGCTGGGTCGGCCTCGCCGTCATCCTCTGGGTCGCCGTCAACATGATCTACGAGGGCGTCATCGACCATCAGGTCGGCGTGCTGCGCTACATCTGGCCGGAAGCGCACGAGGCGCTGACCTAGGGGATCAGCAGCGTCGATCCGGTGGTCGCCCGCGCCTCGAGCGCGCGATGGGCGTCGGCGGCGTCGGCGAGCGGGAAGCGGGCGCCGATCCGGACCGGGATCGCGCCCGCGCCGATCATCGCGAACAGGCGCGCCGCCGAGGCCTGCAGCTCGTCTGCGCTCGCGACATAGTCGGCCAGGGTCGGCCGGGTCAGGAACAAAGAGCCGCGCTTCGCCAGCTCGAGCGGGCTGAACGGCGGCACCGGCCCGGAGGCGTTGCCGTAGCTCACCATCAGGCCGCGCCTGCCGAGGCTGGCCAGCGACGCCGCCCAGCTCGCCGCGCCGACGCCGTCGAGCACCACCCGCACGCCGCCGCTGATCTCCTTCACCTTCCCCGGCAGCTCGTCCAATGGGCATGACAAGGCGTGATCGGCGCCCAGATCCGTCGCGAGCGCCGCTTTGTCGGCCGAGCCGGCATGGGCGATCACCTTCGCTCCGATGGCCTTGAGCCAGGGCACCAGGATCGAGCCGACGCCGCCCGCCGCGGCGTGGACCAGGACCCAGTCGCCGGCCCGCACCCTCGCGCAGCGTTCGATCAGCATCTCGGCGGTGCAGCCCTTCAGTAGCACCGCCGCCGCGGTCTCGGCGCCGATGCCGGCGGGCAGCCGCACCAGCCGGTCGGCGGCGATCAGCCGGTGCGTCGCATAGGCGCCGGGCGGCGCCAGCGCATAGCCGACCCGATCGCCCTCCGCGAAGCCCGTGCCCTCGGCCGCCGCCTCGACGACCCCCGCCGCCTCGCTTCCCAACCCGGAGGGAAGCGGGAGCGGATAGAGGCCCGAGCGGTGATAGGTGTCGATATAGTTGAGCCCGATCGCCTCGTGCCGGACCAGCACCTCGCCCGGCCCCGGCACGAGATCCCCGAGCGGCGCGCGCTCGATGACCTCGGGCCCGCCGGTTTCGCGAAAGATCAGGCGATAGGGTTCAGCCGACATGTTCGGCGAAAAACGCTTCGGTGCGGCGGTCGGCGAGCCGGGCCGCCGCTTCGCTTCGCCGCTTGCCCGTTTCGGCTGCGAAACCATGGTCCTCGCCGGGATAATCGTGGATTGTCACCCTCGGATGGTCGTCGAGACCCTCGTGAATCAGCTGCTGCTTATCGGGCGTGACGAAATGGTCGGCGCCGGCGATGTGCAGCATCAGCGGCCGGGCGATGGCGTGCTTTTCGCCCATCAACCCTTCGAGGCCGACGCCGTAATAGCCGACCGAGGCGTCGATGTCGGTCCGCGCCGACGTCATGAAGGCGAGCCGGCCGCCGAGGCAATAGCCGACGCAGCCGACCTTGCCGCCCTGCGGAAGCCGGGCGCGCGCATGGCGGATCACCGCCTCGATGTCGGCGATCGCCTTGTCCTGGTCCAGCCGCTGCATCAGTCCGAGCGCCTGCTGGAACTGCTCGGGCACGTCGGGATCGAGCTCGACCCCCGGCTCGAGCCGCCAGAACAGGTCCGGGGCGACGCCGACATAGCCCAGGGACGCCCAATGATCGCATTTGCGGCGGATGCCCTCGTTGACCCCGAAAATCTCCTGGATCACGACGATCGCGCCGCGCGGCGCCCCTTGCGGCTCGGCCAGATAGGCGTTGAAGCTTCCCTCGCCGTCCAGCGTCTCGATCTCGGTCATCGGCATCGCCTTCGCTCCTGCTCTTGCGCTCGCCGCGGCTATAGCCATAGAGGCGGCCTGCCAAAAGCGGCGATGAGGAGGCTGCGCCCATGAAGGTCAGTGTCGACGTCGATTGCACCCCCGAAGAGGCGCGGCGGTTCCTCGGCCTGCCGGACCTGGGGCCGGTCCACCAGGCCTATGTCGAGAAGATGAAGAGCGCGGTCAGCGAGGGGCCCACGCCCGAGATGTTCGGCGATATGATGAAAGCCTGGGGGCCGATGAACGAGGCGGGCATGGCGATGTGGCAGCAGATGCTCGGCCAGATGGGCGGGAAGAAGAGCTGAGCGACACCATCTACGCCTTGTCGTCCGGCGCGCCGCCGGCGGCGATCGCGGTGGTGCGGATCAGCGGGCCGCGCGCCGACGCCGCCCTCGAGGCGCTGGCGGGCCCATTGCCGAAGCCCCGGCGGGCGACCCTCGCGACCCTGCAGTCGGACGGCGAAGTCCTTGATAAGGCGATGGTAATCCGCTTTCCCGGGCCGCGCAGCGCGACCGGCGAGGACGTCGCCGAGCTCCATCTCCACGGCGGCCGCTCGGTGGTCGCGGCGGTCCGCGCGGCGCTGGCCGGGATGGCGGAGCTGCGCGAGGCCGACCCCGGCGAGTTCACCCGCCGCGCCTTCGAGAACGGGCGAATCGATCTCGCCGAGGCCGAGGGTCTTGCCGACCTGCTCCAGGCGGAAACCGAATCGCAGCGCCGCGCCGCTTTGGCTTTGGCCGGGGGCGCGCTGAGCCGGCAAATCGAGGCTTGGCAGGCGCGCCTCCTCGCCTTGGCCGCGGAGGTCGAGGCGGCGCTCGATTTCTCGGACGAGGACGACGTCGCGCCGCTCGCCGGCGACTTTCCGGCCCGGCTCGAGGCGATGCGCGAGGAGCTGGCCTCCTGGCTCGCGCGGCCGCCGGTCGAGCGCCTCAAGGACGGGCTCAGGATCGTCATCGCGGGTCCGCCCAACGCGGGTAAATCTAGCCTTCTCAATGCCTTGGCGGGTCGCGACGCGGCCATCACCGCGGCCACGCCGGGCACGACCCGCGACCTCGTCGAAGCGCCGGTGGCGATTGCCGGCGCTCCGTTCCTGCTGATCGATACTGCCGGCCTGCGCGACTCGGCGGACGAGATCGAGGCGATCGGCATCGGCCGCGCCGCGGCCTCGATCGCGGCGGCGGACCTGGTCCTCTGGCTCGGCGACGCCGCGACCGCGCCTGCCCGTGCCATCCGCGTCCACGCCAAGGCGGATCTGGCGCCGCCGCCCGAGGCCGCCGACATCGCCGTGTCCGCCAAGACCGGTCTCGGCGTGGAAGCGCTGTCCCGACTCCTGATTCAGCGTTCAGCTTCGCTGCTCCCGCCGGCGGGCGAAGTCGCCCTCAACCGGCGCCATCGTGCTGCGCTGCAGCAGGCCTGGGCGGTCCTGGCCGATCCCCATCCCGATTTTCTGATCTTGGCCGAGGCGCTTCGCGAGGCTCGCGCGGCGCTGGATAGAGTCACCGGCCGAGCCGGCGTCGAGGATATGCTGGACGCGCTGTTCGGTCGTTTCTGCATCGGAAAGTGAATGTTCCACGTGGAACAAATGGGCTAAGGGCGCGGCGTGAAGCAGGATTTCGACATCATCGTGGTCGGCGGCGGCCATGCCGGGACCGAGGCGGCGGCGGCCGCGGCGCGGATGGGCGCCGCCGTGGCATTGGTGAGCTTTGACCGCGCCCAGATCGGCGCGATGTCCTGTAATCCGGCGATGGGCGGGCTCGGCAAGGGCCATCTGATCCGCGAGGTCGACGCCTTCGACGGGCTGATCGCCCGCGCCTCGGACAGGGCGGCGATCCACTACCGCATGCTCAACGCCAGCAAGGGGGCGGCCGTGCGCGGCCCCCGCATCCAGGCGGATCGCAAGCGCTACAAGGCCGCCATCCACGCGCTGATCGACGGCCAGCCCGGCCTCAGCCTTGTCGAAGGAGAAGCGGCGGCGCTGCGGCTGGCCGGTCGGGCGGTTACCGGCCTGCTGCTCGCCGACGGGCGCGCGCTCGCCGCCCGCGCCGTGATCCTCGCCACCGGCACCTTCCTGGGCGGCAAGCTCCATTTCGGCATGGCCAGCAGTCCGGGCGGCCGAGTCGGCGAGCGGGCGGCGACCGCGCTGGCGCGCCAGCTGCGCGACCTCGGCCTGCCGCTTGAGCGCCTCAAGACCGGGACGCCGCCGCGGCTCGACGGGCGCACGATCGACTGGGCGGGGCTGGAGCGCCAGGATTCCGACCGCGGCGGCTGGACGATGTCGCCGATGAGCGGGGGCCGCGCGCTGCCGCAGCTGTTCTGCGCGATCACGCGGACCAACGCGCGCACCCACGCCATCATCCGCGCCAACCTCGACCGTTCGCCGCTTTTCGCGGGCGAAATCAGCGGGATCGGGCCGCGCTACTGCCCGTCGATCGAGGACAAGGTGCAGCGTTTCGCCGATCGCGACGGCCACCAAGTCTTTCTCGAGCCCGAGGGCCTGGACGATCCGATCGTCTATCCCAACGGCATTTCCACCTCGCTGCCCGCCGACGTGCAGCTGGCGATGGTGCGCTCGATGGCCGGCCTGGAGCGCGCCGACATCGTCCAGCCCGGTTATGCGGTCGAATATGACCATGTCGACCCGCGCATCCTCGAGCCCACGCTGGCGGTGCGCGACGTCGCGGGCCTTTATCTTGCCGGCCAGATCAACGGCACCACCGGCTATGAGGAGGCGGCGGCGCAGGGGCTGGTGGCTGGCCTCAACGCGGCGGCCTGGGCGCGGGGAAAGGCGCCGATCCTGTTCGACCGCGCCGATTCCTATATCGGCGTGATGGTCGACGACCTCGTCTTGCAGGGCGTCACCGAACCCTATCGGATGCTGACGGCCCGCGCCGAATTCCGGCTGCGCCTGCGCGCGGACAATGCCGCGGCCAGGCTCACCCCGCGAGCGATCGCAGCCGGCTGTGTATCGCCGGAGCGCCGCCGTCACTTCGAGGCCGCGCAAGTCGAGCGCGCCCGGGTCGAGGAGATCTTCCAGCGCTCCGGCGCGGCCGCGCGGTTGTGCTTCCCGGAAACGGACGCGGCAGCGCTGATCGGCCTTGCGCCGGAGCTCGGCACCCTTGCGGCGGCGATCGTCGAGGAAGCGATCCAGGACCATCGCTACGCGCCCTATGTCGCGCGCCAGGCGGCGGAGATCGAGCGGTTGCGCGCCGACGAGGCGGTGCGCCTGCCGGCCGGGCTGGATTATGCGGCCCTGCCCGGCCTCTCGAACGAGATGGTCGAGCGGCTCAGCGCCGCCCGGCCCGCGACGCTGGGGGCGGCGGCGCGCGTGCGCGGCGTCACACCGGCGGCGCTGGCGGCGATCCTCGTCCATTCCCGCCGCAAGGCCGCCTGATGGACGAGGCGGAGGCGCGCGCCTGGGTGCAGCGCGAATATGATGTTCCACGTGAAACAATGGGGTTGCTGGACAGGTTCGCTGACTTGTTGCGGGCCGAGAACGAACGCCAGAATCTCGTTTCGCGGGCAAGCCTCGGCCAATTATGGCTGCGCCATATCGCCGATTCGGCGCAATTGCTTCGTTTCGCCCCCGCTCCCGAGGCGTCCTGGGTGGATCTCGGCACCGGCGCCGGCTTTCCCGGGCTGGTCGTGGCCTTGCTCCATGCCGGGCCCGTCACTCTGGTCGAGCAGCGCCGGCTGCGCGCCGATTTCCTGCGGCGCGCCGCCGAATCGCTCGGGCTCGAGGTCGAGATCCTCGCCGCCAAAGCCGAGCGCGTCGCGGCGCGGCCGTTCGACGTGATCAGCGCCCGCGCGTTCGCCCCTCTCGACCGGCTGCTGCGATTGGGCACAGGATTTTCCACAGCTAACAGCGTCTGGCTGCTTCCCAAGGGCCGAAATGCGGAGACGGAACTGGAAGCGGTCGCTCCTTCGTGGCAGGGTAGCTTCCGGCTCGAACCGAGCGTCACCGATCCCGCCGCGCGCATCATCGTCGCGCGGGGAGTGCGTCGGCGCCGAAAGAGGGAGCGCCAATGATTCGGATCGCGGTCGCCAACCAGAAAGGCGGGGTCGGCAAGACGACGACGGCGATCAACCTCGCCACCGCCTTGGCCGCGACCGGCAGCCGAGTCCTCCTGATCGACCTCGACCCGCAGGGCAACGCCTCGACCGGAATGGGCGTCGGCCAGGCCGAGCGCGACTTTTCGAGCTACGAATTGCTGACCGGCCAGTGCACGCTCGAACAGGCGGTCGTCGCCAGCCGGGTGCCGCGGCTCGACCTCATCCCGGCGACCGTGGATCTGTCCGGCGCCGAGATCGAACTCATTGAATTACAAGGAAGAACTCACCGGCTCGACAAGGCGCTCGAGGGCGCGGCCGATGCCCGGTGGGACGTCTGCCTGATCGATTGCCCGCCCTCTTTGGGCCTGCTCACGGTCAACGCCCTGATCGCCGCCAACGCGATCCTGGTGCCGCTCCAGACCGAATTCTTCGCGCTCGAAGGGCTGAGCCAGCTGCTCCAGACGGTCGAGCGGATCCGCGCCCGCTTCAACCCGGAGCTGTCGATCCTCGGCGTCGCCCTGACCATGTTCGACCGGCGCAACAATCTCTCCTCGCAGGTCGCCGCCGACGTCCGCGCCTGCCTCGGCAAATTGGTGTTCGAGACCGTCATCCCGCGCAACGTCCGCCTCTCCGAGGCGCCGAGCCACGGCATGCCGGCCCTGATCTACGACCATCGCTGCCCCGGCTCGGAGGCCTATATGGCGCTGGCGCGCGAGCTCATCGCGCGGCTGCCCCGCGCCAAGAAGGAGGCGGCATGAGCGATCCCTTCCCGGCCAAGAAGCGCCCCTCGGGCCTCGGCCGCGGCCTCTCCTCGCTGCTCGGCGAGGTCGCGGCGGAAGCCTCGGTTCGCGCCGGCGAGGCCCAGGCCGGCGCGCTGCAGATGATTCCGGTCGCCAGCATCGAGCCGCATCCGGGCCAGCCGCGCCGAATCTTCCAGGAGGAGACTCTGGTCGAGCTCGCCGCCTCGATCCAGGCGCGCGGCGTCATCCAGCCGATCGTCGTGCGCCCGCACGGCCACCGCTTCCAGATCGTCGCCGGCGAGCGGCGCTGGCGGGCGGCGCAGCGCGCGCGCCTGCACGAAATCCCCGCCATCGTCCGCGCGTTCAGCGACGAGGAGACGCTCGAGGTCGCCCTGGTCGAGAATCTCCAACGCCAGGACCTCAACGCGATCGAGGAGGCGCAGGCCTATCGGCGCCTCGTCGACGAGTACGGCCACACCCAGGAAGAGCTCGCCCGGATCGTCCACAAGTCGCGCAGCCATGTGGCCAACATATTGCGATTGCTCGATCTTCCGCCCAAGGTCCAGGTGCTGGTCGGGACCGGGCAACTGACCATGGGCCATGCCCGGGCGCTGGTCACGGCCAGGGATCCGGAAGCGCTCGCCGAGGAGGTGATCCGCCGCGGCCTGTCGGTGCGCGAGACCGAGAAGCTCGCCAAATCGGGCCGGTCGCGCAAGGAAAGGCCGCCGCCGCTCGAACATAAAGGCAGCCACGCCGACATCGCCGCGCTCGAGCGCCAATTGGGCGATCTGCTCGGCCTCAAGGTCACGATCAGGCACAGCCCCAAGGGCGGCACGGTCAGCCTCGCTTATTCGACCCTCGACCAGCTCGACATGATCTGCCAGCGCCTTTCGGGCGACGGCTTCTAGCGCAGCCGGGCCGCCTGGCGGCAGATCGCGAACAATTCGGCGTCGGCGGCGATCGGGCCGACCCCGCCCGCAGTCTTGACCTGCCGCTCGGCTTCGGCGAGCCGGGTCATCGCCTTGGCGATGAGGTCGCCCGGCCAGCGACGCAATTGTCTTTCTATGCTGTCTTTCTCTTTGAAAAACAACGACTTGCCCGATGACGCCATGACGGCGGCGGGACTGGATCCCTGCTCGACCTCGGCCCTCAGGCGCGCCAGCAGGGCCATTCGCCGCAGCATCGCCCGAATCAGGGTGATGCCTTCCTGGCCGTCGCCGCGCAGCCGCGTCAGCTCCGCCTCGAGCGCGGCCGCGTCGCCGCCGGCGGCGGCGTCGACCAGCCGCGAGAGATCGCCCTCGTCGGCCGCGGCGCCGAGCGCGTCGACGAGGTCGTGATCGACCGGCCTGGGGGCGTCCGGGCTGGCGTCGGCGTGGAGCGCGAACTTGGCGAGCTCCTGCGCGATCAGCGCGCGGTTGCCGCCGCAGCTCTCGGCGACGCGCCGGGCGACGTCGCCCCGCAGGAGGAGGCCGTGGCCGCCGGCGAGCTCGAGCGTCAGCCGCTCGGCGTCGCGCGCGTCGGGGACATAGCTGGCGAAGGCCAGCGCGCCGGGCGCGGCGAGCGCCAGCTTGAGCAATTTCGAGGCGGGCCGCAGCGCTCCCGCCACCAGCACGACCGGATTGCCCGCCGCCGGCGCTTCGAGCAGCGCCTCGAGCGCCGGCACGATCTCGTCGCCGGCCGGCTCGACGAGGATCCAGCGCGCGCCGCCGAACATCGAGATTGAAGCCGCCTCGTCGGCGAGCCGGGCCGGATCCGCCCTGAGCTCGGCGCCGCCAAGGTCGATCCGCTCCGCTTCGGCTCCGAGCGCCGCCGCCAGCGTCCTGACCAGGGCGCCGCTGCCCGCCTCGTCCGGGCCGTGGAGCAGGAAGAAGCGCGTCTCGCCGGGCGCCCGCAGCGCCTTTTCGATCTGGCCGCGATTGGCCTTCACGGCGCGGGCGCGCCGCCGCCGCGGCGCAGCGCATAGAGCGCGATCCGGCTCACGATCTGATCGGCGATCTCGACCGCGAGCCGCTCGAGCGCGGTCTGCTCGGCGGCGACGGTCGCATATTCGGAGGAGACGACGTCGATGCCGGCGTCGGAGCCGGCGGTCGCGTCGAGCAGCACCGTGCCGGCGCGGGCGTCGACCAGCCGGTAGCGCGCCCTCAAAGTCCGCCGCTCGCGCGTCACCGCATTGTCGGAGCGGATGCCGAAGCCGGTAATGTCGTCGTTCAATTCCACTTCGAGCCGATATTGGGGCTCGAAGTGGCCGTTGCCGAGCCGGTCCTCGAGCGCCGTCCGCACCAGCCAGCCGGCGCGGCCCTGGATCGGCGCGACCTGGACGCCGCGCAGCGCCTGCGCCACCGGCCCCGACGCGCCGCCCGCGTAAAGCGGCCTCAGCGTGCAGCCGGAGAGCGCGATCAAGACGGCCAGGAGCGCCGCGCGCCTCATGCGACGAGGTTCACCAGCCGGTCGGGGACGACGATCACCTTCCGCGGCGCGCGGCCCTCGAGGATCCGCGCCACCTTGTCCGAGGCGAGCGCCATTTCCTCGAGCGCCTGGCGCGGCGCCCCCTTGGGCGCGGTCAGCGTGTCGCGCAGCTTGCCGTTGACCTGGACCGCGATCGTCACCTCCTCCTCGACCAGCAGGGCCGGGTCGGCCTCGGGCCAAGGAGCGTCGGCGATCAGCCTTTCGCGCCCGGCCGCCGCCCAGGCTTCCTCGGCGACGTGCGGCACCATCGGCGCGACCAGCAGGATCATCGTCTCGACCGCCGCCGCGCGCGACGCCGAAGGCGGCGCCTTCTCGATCGCGTTGGCGAGCTCGTAAATATTGGCCACCGCCTTGTTGAACGCCAATGCCTCGATATTGGCGCCGACCGCGGCGATCGTCCGGTGGAGCTTGCGCTCGAGCGACGCGTCCTCCCCCGCGCCACCGGCCTCCGCCGAGGCGAGCCGCCAGAGCCGCTGGACGAAGCGCCAGGCGCCCTCGATCCCGGCGTCGGTCCATTGCAGATCCCGCTCGGGCGGCGAGTCGGAAAGCAGGAACCAGCGCAGCGCGTCCGCGCCATATTGCGCGACGATCGGTTCGGGCGGAATGACGTTCTTCTTCGACTTCGACATCTTCTCGATGCGGCCGTGCGTGACCGGAAGACCCGCGTCCATCGCCGCTTCCGCTTCTTCCGGCAGCAGCCAGTTGCCGTCGGCGTCGCGATAGGTGAGGTGGGTCACCATCCCCTGCGTGAACAGCCCCTGGAACGGCTCGGCGATGCCCAGCATGCCGAGCCGCCGCAGCGCCCTGGTCCAGAAGCGGGAGTAGAGCAGGTGCAGGATCGCGTGCTCGACGCCGCCGATATATTGATCCACCGGCAGCCAGCGCTCGGCCGCCGCCTTGTCGAACGGCCGGTCCGCGGGCTGGCTTGCGAAACGGATGAAATACCAGGAGGAATCGACGAAAGTGTCGAGCGTGTCGGTCTCGCGCGCCGCCGCGCCGCCGCATCTGGGGCAGGCGACGTTCTTCCATGCGCCATGCCGATCGAGCGGGTTGCCGGGCGTTTCGAAGTCCACGTCCTCGGGCAGCACCACCGGCAGCTGGTCCCTGGGCACTGGAACGGCGCCGCAGGTCGGACAGTGGATGATCGGGATCGGCGTTCCCCAGTAGCGCTGGCGCGAGACGCCCCAGTCGCGCAGGCGCCAGACGATCGTGCCTTCGCCCCAGCCCTCCCCCTCGGCCCGCGCGATCACCGCCGCCTTGGCGGCCTCCACGTCCATCCCGTCGAGGAAGCGCGAATTGACCAGCACGCCCTCGCCGGGCTCGGCCTCGCCCTCGACCGGCCTGTCCGCGTCCGCCGCGGAGCCCGCGACGACCCGCAGGATCGGCAAGCCGTATTTGTGGGCGAATTCGAAGTCGCGCTGGTCGTGCCCGGGCACGCCGAAGATCGCGCCGGTGCCGTAGTCCATCAGCACGAAATTGGCGATGTAGACCGGCAGCAGCCATTCCGGATCGAGCGGATGGACCGCCTTCAGCCCGGTGTCGAAGCCGAGCTTCTCCGCCGTCTCCAGCTCGGCGGCGGTCGTCCCGCCCTTCTTGCATTCGGCGATGAAGGCGGCGACCTCGGGCCGCCCCTCGGCGAGCGCGAGCGCGATCGGATGATCGGGCGACAGCGCCGCGAAGCTCGAGCCGAAGATCGTGTCGGGCCGGGTGGTGAAGACCTCGAAGCTGTCGAAACCCGCTGTCGGATCGGCGATCCGGAAGCGAAACCGCATCCCCCGGCTCTTGCCGATCCAGTTCTGCTGCATCAGCCGGACCTTGTCGGGCCATTGGTCGAGCGTTTCGAGCCCGTCGAGCAGCTCCTCGGCGAAATCGGTGATCTTGAGGAACCACTGGCTGAGCTTGCGCCGTTCCACGGGCGCGCCGGAGCGCCAGCCGCGCCCGTCGATCACCTGCTCGTTGGCGAGCACGGTCATGTCGACCGGGTCCCAATTGACCTCGCTTTCCCTGCGGTAGACGAGCCCCGCCTCGAACAGGTCGACGAACAGCGCCTGCTCGTGGCCGTAATAAGCGGGATCGCAGGTCGCGAATTCCCGGCTCCAGTCCAGCGCCAGGCCGAGCAGCTTGAGCTGGCCGCGCATCGCGGCGATGTTCGCCCGGGTCCATTCGCCGGGATGGACCTTGCGTTCGATCGCCGCATTTTCGGCCGGCATGCCGAACGCGTCCCAGCCCATCGGGTGCAGGACCTCGAAGCCCTTCATCCTCTTGTAGCGGGCGAGAACGTCGCCCATCACATAGTTGCGGCCGTGGCCGACATGGATGCGCCCCGAGGGATAGGGAAACATTTCGAGGATATAGGCCTTGGGCCGCCCGCTCGCGTCGGACGCGCGAAACGTGCCCGCCTCGTCCCAGACCTTCTGCCAATGCGCATCGGCTTTTAACGGATTGAAGCGCGATGCCATCGCGGGGGAGCGTCCTCGCTAGAGTGGGCCTTATCCGGCGATGGCGGCGCGGCGCAAATCGCGGGCGCGGGTGAGGATGATGTCCTCCAGCCGCTGCACCGTCGCCGCGGTCACCGGAGCGTCGACCCACTGGCCGTTCTGCTGGACCTGGCGCGCGGCGGTCACCCTGAGCGCGTCGGCGCGCAGGTCGCGGTCGAGGATCGCGACCGTCACCTTGGCGCGCTCGGCCGGGTTTTGCGGATTGGCGTACCATTCGGTGACCAGCACGCCGCCGTTGGAATCGGTCTGGGCGAGCGGCGCGAAGGAGAGCGTCTCCAGCGCGGCGCGCCAGAGATAGGCGTTGACGCCGATCGTCGTCACCTGGCTGGCGGCGACGTCGCTCCGCCGCACCTGGTCCTCGGGCGAGCGGCCGAAGGTGCGGCTGATGTCTTCCCGGATGAACTGGCAGCCGGCCAGGGAGAGGGCGCAGGCGGTCGCCAGGCCGAAAGTCAGTACGCGAGCCATAGTGGGTCCTTGGAAACGAAAGGGGCGAGCGCCGTTATAGATATCGGGGCGCGCCCGGCAAGCGCTGTTGCGCGCTGCGTCCTGTGGCAGACGCTTCATCCGCGGGAAAGGCGGATTGTGTGAAAGTTGCAACATGACGGGGAGATTCACCGGGACGGCGGAGCGCTTCGCTGGGATTCGCGTTCGACTCGTACTAAATCCCTGATGGTGGGGAGAAAGGCGTCTTGAGAAGGCTTGGGACCATCGGCACGGCAGGAAGCGCATCGCTGATCGCGATGGCGCTGCTGCTCACGCCTGCCATGGCCACGACCACCCAGCGGCTCAAGGCGAATCGTCCCGCCGCCTCGCTCAATGCGCGGCCCGTCGGGGCATTCACGCCGGCGGTGTCCGATCCGCGACTCGCGGCCGCCCTCGCCCGTCGCGGCGCCAGCCCCAACAGCGAGTTCCGCTTCACCCCGGCGACGCCGTCGGGCGAGCGCCGGGGCCTCGAGGTCGCGATCCGCGCCCGCTCGAACACGATGGCCGACGCGCAGCGCGCCGCCGGGCCGACCTCGGCCTCGGCGGTCACCGCGATCACGCCGAGCTCCTATAATCTCGGAGTCTCGCTGGGCTGGCGGCGCTTCGCCATTTCCGGCGACGTCGCCCAGGCCGATGCCGGCCTGATCGCCGGCACCCGCGAATCCGCCCAGGTCGGGATGAGCTACCGCGCCACCCGCCGGATCACCGGCAGCGTCGCGGTCGGCGCCGAGCGCGCCCAGGGCGCCCAGCGCATCCTCGCCGAGGACCAGGCCTATTCGCTCGACGTCGGCGGCGCCTTCTCGATCGCCCGCAATATCGACCTCACCGCCGGCGCCCGCTACCGCATCGCCCGCGACCGCCTCGAGCCCCTGGCCCGCGAAAACCGCCGCGACAGCCAGGCCGTCTATATCGGCACCGCGTTCCGCTTCTAGGAATCGATAAGGCCTGTGGCGCATCGCTGAGGCTTGTCCCCTATCTTGGTACAGCCCCTGACCGCGTCGGCGTGGGCGCCAACCATATTGGCCCGCACATTGCCGACATTATCTTCCTCCTGAGAATGCTGCGTTTAAACGCTATGCAAGCGTGCCTTGATAATACCAGCGATAACGCTCTATATTAAAGACAGGCTTTAATATGGAAGCCGATAACGCAGTGTGTGCAGAAAGGCTTGCATATGCAAATCCGTCGCAACAGCGGTGCCTACGTTCTGCAACCTAGCGGATATAAGGCATTCATACCGGAACCGTTACCGCCCGTACCACCCATCGCAATCGACGACAGTATGAGTACCGCGCTATCGCGCGCGGATCGCGCGCTCGGTCGTCTCGACGGCTCAATCGAGACACTACCCCACCCCGATCTCTTTCTCTCCATGTTTGTCAGGAAGGAGGCGGTTCTATCGAGCCAGATTGAGGGAACGCAGGCTTCGCTTAGCGACGTCATCAAAGCCGAGGCCGCGGTCATAGACCGCGCACGTCCAAGCGACGTACGCGAGGTTCAGAATTACATGGCGGCCCTCAATAAGGGAGTGGCACTCCTAAACGACCTGCCCATATCGACACGCCTTATCACGACACTGCACGCCAATTTAATGGCGGACGTTCGTGGAATGCACCAACGACCGGGGGAGATACGCGAGTCCCAGAACTGGATAGGTCCGGCAGGTTGCACTCTATCGAATGCCCTGTTCGTGCCACCTCCTCCCGGTGAGGTGCATGGGCTTCTCGGGCAATTGGAACAGTTCATACATGACGATTCTCCGCTTCCGCCCCTGGTGCGGATCGGGATGGCTCACGGCCAGTTCGAGACAATTCACCCATTCCTAGACGGCAATGGACGCGTCGGTCGCCTTCTGATCACCCTCTTCCTGGTAGAGAAGACGATTCTTCGACATCCGGTGTTATACCTCTCCTATTATTTCAAGAAGCATCGAGCAGCGTACTATGATCGCCTCCAGGGCCTTCGCGACCAAGGGGATTGGGAAGGATGGATAAAGTTCTTTCTGGATGGCGTGGCGTCGGTAGCAAACCTGGCCGCCGAAACAGCTCATAAGGTCTTGAGACTCAGAGAAGACGATAGGCAGGCCATTATTGAGCGATTTGAGCGCGCGGCAGCGACCCCGCTAAAGGTGCTGGACGAACTCTACATGCTCCCTGTCGCGATCCCCTCGCGCTTGGCTAGCGCTCACCGGGTGTCGTACCCAACCGCAAACACGATCATACAGCAGCTGGAGGCCGCCGGTATCGTCGAGGAGATCACCGGCAAGAAGCGGAACCGAGTCTACGTCTATCGAAAATACATGAAGCTATTCGACGAACTCTAAAAACCGCCTTCGTTCGCCATCCGACGGGCGGAATCGGCCTCGTCGGCAATCCCTCTGGATCACCCACGCTTCGATCCTACGCCGCTTTCAGCCCTGATTGGCCCAGGCGTCGATTCCCGCCCAGCCGTAAGCGCCGAAGGAGGCGAGCCTGCGGCCCCGCGCTTCGTTCATGCCGCCGAGCGCGATCACCGGCAAGTCCGTGCGGCGCGCCAGCCAGGCGAAGCGGGCGAGGCCGAGCGGGCGGGCGTCGGGGTGGCTCGCCGTGGCGAAGGCCGGCGACAGGAACAGCAAGGCGGCGCCATGGCTTTCGGCGATGCGGATCTCGACGAGGCCGTGGACCGATGCGCTGCGCAGGCCGCGGCCGGGGCCGCGGCCGTGGCTGCCGTCGGCGCCCCAGGCACGCGCCTCGCCGGCCGGACCGGCAAGCAGGACCGGACCGGGCGCCGCCGCCTTCACCCGATCGAACAAGTCGCGCCGCGCGACTTTGGGCAGCGAATAGTGGCGGAAGACGATGCCGGCGCCCTCAGGCAGCCGCGCGATCGCGCCGAACAGGCCGTCCCCCTGCCGCTCGTCGGTCATCAGCCACAGGCGCGGCAAAGGCTGGCGGCGCTCCATCGCCCTTCCTATAGCATCGCCATGCCGGATCCTGCACTGGACGATGTCAAGGCGCGGATCGCCAAAGCGGCGGCGCTCGCCGGGCGCGGCCCCGGGGACGTGACCCTGATCGCCGTCTCCAAGACCCAGCCGGCCGAGGCGATCGAGCGGCTGATCGGGGCCGGCCAGCGCGATTTCGGCGAGAACCGGGTGCAGGAGGCGCAGGCGAAATGGCCGGCGCTGCGGGCACTTTACCCCGATGTCGGGCTCCATCTGGTCGGCCAGCTCCAGTCGAACAAGGCGGAGGACGCCGTGGCCCTGTTCGACGCGATCCATTCGGTCGACCGGCCCTCGCTCGTCGCCGCGCTCGCCAAGGCGATCGGGAAGACGGGGCGGCGGCCCGCTTGCTTCGTCCAGGTCAATCTCGGCGACGAGGCGCAAAAGGGCGGCTGCGCGGTCGCCGACCTGCCCGCCTTGCTCGATCGGGCGCGGGCGCTGCCGCTCGCCGGCCTGATGTGCCTGCCCCCCGAGGGGGTCGAGCCGGCGCCCTATTTCGCCCTGCTCGCCAAGCTGGCGCGGCGTCATGGCGTCGCCGGCCTGTCGATGGGGATGTCGGCCGATTATGAGAGCGCGGTGATGATCGGGGCCACGCATGTGCGCGTCGGCACCGCCCTGTTCGGGCCGCGCCGGTGAGGTTCGAAGGCCTGATCTTCGATTTCGACGGCGTCCTGCTCGAGAGCGAATGGGCGGGCAACAAGCAGATCGCGGACTGGCTGACGGGAATCGGCCATCCGACCAGCGTCGAGCAGGCGATGGACAAGTTCATGGGCCTCGCCGGCCGCGACTTCATCGCCGCGATCGAGCGCTGGATCGGCCGGCCCGTGCCCGACGACTTCCACGATGCGCGCGCCGAAGAGGATGCGCGTGCGATCGCCGAGGGTGTCGAGGAGGTCGCCGGCGCGGTCCAGTTCATCCGCGCGCTGCCGCCCGGCCTGCCCAAGGCGGTCGCCTCGTCCAGCTCCACGCACTGGGTGCGAAGCCACCTCGCCAATCTCGGCCTCGAGGGCGTGTTCGGCGACATGGTCTTCTCGGGCCGCGAACATGTCGCGCGCGGCAAGCCGGCGCCCGACCTCTATCTCCACGCCGCCGCCGCGCTCGGCGTACCGATCGCGCGGATCGCGATCATCGAGGATTCGCCGGTCGGCGTCCAGGGCGCGCTCGCCTCGGGCGCGACGGTGATCGGCCTCGTCGCCGGGCGCCACTGCGGCCCCGGCCATGCCGGCCAGCTGCGCGCGCTCGGCGTTCGCCACGTCGCCCGCGATTTCGAGGAGGTCGCGGCGATCCTCGGCTAGAGTTGATGCCCGCTCCGGTCGCGTTTCGTCGCAAGATAGCCGATATTGTGGACGTTCGCGCCAACCTTCAGCGGCACCTGCTCGACCACCTCGACCCCTTCCGCCCTCAGCGCGGCCACCTTCCTGGGATTGTTGGTGAGCAATTTGACGACGCTCCGCGACACTTTCGCCAACATCCGCGCCGCCACCGCGAAGTCGCGCTCGTCGTCGCCGAAGCCGAGCCGCAAATTGGCGTCGACCGTGTCGAATCCCTGGTCCTGCAGCGCATAGGCGCGGAGCTTGTTGACGAGGCCGATGCTGCGCCCCTCCTGCCTCAGATAGAGCAATATCCCCCATCCGGCCGCGGCGATCTGGGTCAGCGCGGCCTCGAGCTGCGGCCCGCAATCGCACTTCAGCGAGCCCAGCGCATCGCCGGTCAGGCACTCGCTGTGGACCCGCACCAGCGGCGGCTCGGCGGTCGGATTGCCGAGGATCAGCGCGACATGCTCCGCCGTGTCCCCGTCCGACCGGAACGCGACGATCTCCGCCTGCTCGGCGAAGCGGTTGGGCAAGTGCGCGCGCGAGACGATCCGGAGGTCGGCGCCGGTCCCGAACGTCATGACGTCGTCGGCGGAGACGCGCGCCTCCGCCGGCCCGTCGCGGCGCGTGAACAGGGCCGGCAACAGCCCCGCCAGCCGCGTCAGCCGGAGCGCCGCCGCCGCGGTCGGCGGGGAGCAGAGCGGCGCGGTCCGGAACGGGCCCTTGAGGGGCGTGGCGAGATCCAGCGCCGGATCGGCGATGGCGGTGGCGGCGTCGAGGTCGATCCAGGGGCTGCGGACGATCAGCACCGGTTCCGTCGGCAGCGCCTCGCGCTGGTTGGTGAGCTTGAGCGTCGCCGCGCGGTTGCCGGAGATCAGCAGGCCCGCGGGCGCGTTTGCGCCGTCGAAGGCCGCCAGGCCCTCGTCGTCGGCGGTTTCGATGGCGAGAAAAGCGATGTCGTCGACCGCCACCGGCCATCCGCGCCGGAGGGCGTCGATCGCGCGGGCGACGTCCCGCGCGCCCATCAGAGCGCGAATTCCGTCATCAGCGGGACATGGTCGGAAGGCCGCGTCCAGTTGCGGCAGGGCTCGTAGACCTTGTGCGCCCTCGCCAGGTTCGCGACGTCGCCGGTCGCCCACATATGGTCGAGCCGCCGGCCGCGGTCGTTCTTCGTCCAGTCGGGCGAGCGGTAGCTCCACCAAGTGTGGAGCCGCTGCGGCGCCGGATAGAAATGGCGGCCGAGGTCAACCCAGTCGTTGCTCGCCTGCAATCGCGTCAATGCCTCGACCTCGATCGGCGTATGGCTGACGACATTGAGCAGCTGCTTGTGGCTCCAGACGTCGCACTCCAATGGCGCGACGTTGAAGTCGCCGACCATGATCGTCGGGCAGGCGCAGCGTTCGGACCAGCGCGTCATCCGTTCGAGGAAGTCGAGCTTCTGGCCGAACTTGGGATTGAGGTCGCGGTCCGGCAGGTCGCCGCCGGCCGGCACGTAGACATTCTCGAGGCGGATGCCGCAATCGAGCCGCACGCCCACGTGGCGCGCCTCGCCATTCGCCTGCCAGTCGATCCGGTCGTCCTCGCGGATCGGCACCCGCGAGGCGATCGCGACGCCGTGATGCATCGGCTGGCCGCAGATGATGATGTGGTTGTAGCCCAGCCGCCGGAACAATCCTTCGGGGAATTCGGCGTCGCGGACCTTGGTCTCCTGCAGGCAGAGGATGTCGGGACTTTCCTCGACGAGGAATTTCTCGACGATCTCGATGCGGGCGCGGATCGAATTGATGTTCCAGGAAGCGATTTTCAAAGCGGAGGACATGGCGGCGGACTTAGCGAGGCGATGGCGGCGTGTCGATGTCGGTCTGGGCGCGGCCTGACATGGAAGGGCCCCCGCTCCGGGGGCGTGGAGCGGAGGCCCACCAAGCGTTGCTACGCGAGGTCAATTGCGCGGTCCGACCTGGGCAACAGGGGGAAAACCCAGGCCGGGTCCGGCAATTGCAGCTTCGAGACTAGGCTCGCCGACCTGTCGGGCCGATGAACGAATTGTGGCCTTTTTCAGCCGCGCGGCCCGCGCCGGCGGGTCGGCTCGCGATAGCGGAAGGCGGCGTCGGCGACCGGCACGTTGAAGCGCTGGCCCGAGAGGCGCACCGTGGTGAGGTTGTTCTGCGCGTCGCGGGTGTTCCAGCCCTGGAGGACCAGGCCGGCGGGCGCGCCCGCTACCTTGGCGAAGGCGATCGTGATGGTGCCGAACTCGCGTCGCCGGCTGTCGCGCGCCTCGATCATCAGCACCTGGGCGTCGTTCTGGACGACATGGGCGTAGCGCGCCAGGTCCTGGTCCGGATTGAGCAGCACCGAAAGCGGCGAATCGTTGATCGGCCAGCGCTGGCGCTGGCCGACGTCGTAGTCGATGAAGGTCAAAGCGCGGCCGTCGCCGACGATCAGCATGTTGGCGCTGCCGCCATAATCGAAGCGGACCCGGCCGGGGCGCCGAATGGTGAGCGTGCCGGAAAGGGTGCGGCCGCGGCGGTCGCTCTGGCTGAAGTTCGCGGTCATCGTGTCGACCGCGCGCAGATGCGCCTGCACCTGGGCGAGCCCCGCCGGCGCGGCCTGGGCGTGAAGCGCGATCGGCGCCGCGGCGAGGGCGAGAGCGCAAAAGCGCAGCATGAGCAATCCTTCCGATGTCAGAATTGGGGCGCGGATATCGCGCCTGCTCCTTGAATGTCCAGTGAACCCGAGGGGTTCCGCCCCGTCAGATCAGCGGCCGTCCCTCCGGGTCGACCAGCACCTCGCGGCGGCCGACATGATCGGGGGCGCTGACCACGCCTTCCTTCTCCATCCGCTCGATCAGCCTCGCGGCGTTGTTGTAGCCGACCCTGAGTTGCCGCTGCAGGTAGGAAGTCGAGGCTTTCTGGCTCTCGGCGACGACCTGGACCGCCTTGCGGAACAATTGGGTTTCGGCGTCGTCCTCGCCGATCGGCTGGCCTTCGAACATGTAGCCGCCATCCTCCGGCTCCTCGGTGACCGACTGGACATATTCGGGCCGGCCCTGCGCGCGCCAGAAGTCGGCGACGGCGCGGACCTCCTCGTCGGAGACGAAGGGACCGTGGACTCGGGCGATCTGCTTGCCGCCGGGCATGTAGAGCATGTCGCCCTTGCCGAGCAGCTGCTCGGCGCCCTGCTCGCCGAGGATCGTGCGCGAATCGATCTTGGAGGTGACCGAGAAGGAGATGCGGGTCGGCAGATTGGCCTTGATCACGCCGGTGATGACGTCGACCGACGGGCGCTGGGTCGCCATGATCAGGTGGATGCCCGCCGCGCGCGCCTTCTGTGCGAGCCGCTGGATCAGGAACTCGACCTCCTTGCCGGCGGTCATCATCAGGTCGGCGAGCTCGTCGACGATGACGACGACCTGCGGCAGCACCTCGTAGTCGAGCTCTTCCATCTCGTAGCGGGGCTGGCCGGTTTCGGGGTCGTAGCCTGTCTGAACACGTCGCCCGAGCGGCTGGCCCTTCATCTTCGCTTCGCGGACCTTGGCGTTGAAGCTGGAGAGCTGGCGCACGCCGACGGACGCCATCATCCGGTAGCGTTCCTCCATCTGCTCGACCGTCCATTTGAGCGCTCGGATCGCCTTGGCGGGCTCGGTGACGACGGGCGAGAGCAGGTGCGGAATGTCGTCATAGACGCTCAATTCGAGCATCTTGGGATCGATCAGGATCAATTTGCACTGCTCGGGGGTCAGCCGGTAGAGCAGCGAGAGGATCATGCAGTTGAGGCCGACCGACTTGCCCGAGCCGGTCGTGCCGGCGACGAGCAGATGCGGCATCGGCGCGAGATCGGCGACGACCGGATCGCCGGCGATATTCTTGCCGAGGATGATCGGCAGCTGGGCGACCTGGTCCTCGAAGGCGGGGCTCGAGATCAGCTCGGAAAGGATCACCATCTCGCGCTTGGCGTTGGGCAGCTCGATGCCGATCACGCTGCGGCCGGGGATTGTGGCGACGCGCGCCGAGAGCGCCGACATGTTGCGGGCGATGTCGTCGGCGAGCTGGATGACGCGGCTCGCCTTGATGCCGCTCGCGGGCTCGAGCTCGTACATGGTGACGACCGGGCCCGGCCGAACCTCGACGATCTCGCCCTTGACCGAAAAATCGTCGAGCACCGATTCGAGCAGCCGCGCATTGCGCTCGAGCGCGGCCTTGTCGAGCACGACATTGGCCGGCGGCGGCGGTGGGTTGAGGAGGTCGACCGAGGGAAGCGAATAGCTGTCGCCGAGCGCGAGCGAGGGCTGGCGCTCGCGCAACGGGCGCCGGACCGCGTCGCGGGTGCGATCGGCGATGACCGGGCCGCGGGGCTGGGCAGGAGCGACGACCGGCGCGCGCGCCGGCCGGTCCTCGGGCAGGGGGAGGTCGCTTTCGTCCGCGTCCGTCTCGTCGCCCCGCGACCGGCGCGCGGCAAGCCAGCGCCGCTCCTCGGCGGTGAGGCCGAGGCCGGTCAGGCAGAGGGCAAGGCCGATCGCGGCGGCGACGGCGATGAGCGCGATCCGGAACGGCGCGACGATGCCGCTGTCGCCGAGGAACGACAGGCCCCAGTCGATCAGGCCGGCGAGCGCGAGACCGATCGCGCCGCCCCAGCCGGCCGGCAGCCCGTTCACCGCGCCGCCGGCGAACAGGCCCGCGGCGCCGCCGATCAGGGCGATGCCGAGCGTGGTCGTGATCAGGGCCCGCAGCCAGCGCCCCGGTTCGGCGCCGCGCGCGAGCCGCAGGCCGATCACGAGGATTACCGGAAGCAGCAGGCCGGCCGGCGGCCCGAGCAGGACCAGCAGGAAATCCGAGGTCCAGGCGCCCGCCCCGCCCATCCAGTTGCGGACCGGCCCCGCGGCGTCGGTGTTCAGAGAGGGGTCGCTCGGATGATAGCTGACGAGCGCGACGAGCGCGAACAGGGCGGCGGCGCTGAGCAGGACGCCGCCGAAGAGGCTGCGCGAGCGCCGGGCCAGGCGCCGCGTCCCGTCGCGCCACTGCGCGAGCCGGCCGGGCCGGTTTCTCTGCGCCGTTGCTGCCGCCATCGCCATGTGCCCCAAATGTTCCCGTCTGCCCTCATGCGCCTGCCGGGACTCCCGGGTCAAGCGCTTGGCGTTGCACACTTGCATCGCTAGAGGGGCAAAATGCGGCAGGCGGACGTCATCATCCTCGGCGGAGGCCTGGTCGGGCTCAGCCTCGCGCTCGCGCTCGATCGGCACGGCCTTGCCGCGCTAGTCGTCGACCCGGCCGAGCCGGCAAGGCAGGTCGCGCCGGCCTATGACGGCCGCGCCACCGCCGTTTCCAGCTCCTCCTGGCGGATGCTGGAGGCGCTCGGCGTCGCCGCGCGGCTGGAGGGCATGACCTGCCCGATCCGCGCGATCCGGGTCAGCGACGGGCTGGCGCCGGGCGGGATCCTGTTCGATCCCGGGGACGAGGCCGATCCGCTCGGCACGATGATCGAGAACCGGCTGCTGCGCGCGGCGCTGCAGGCGAGCGCGCGCGAGGCGGAGCGGATAGAATTGCTGATGCCGGCGCGCCCGGCGCAGGTCGTCCGCGACGCCCACGGCGTCCGGGTGGCGCTCGACGACGGGCGGCTGCTCGCGGCGCCTTTGCTGGTCGCCGCCGAGGGGCGCAATTCCCCGAGCCGCGAGGCCGCCAACATCCCGATCGCCCGGTGGTCCTACGATCATGTCGCGATTGTTGCCACTATTGCCCATGTCGCGCCGCATCGCGAGACCGCCTATGAGATTTTCTATGCGGGCGGGCCTTTCGCGATCCTGCCGATGCTGGCCGGCGAGGACGGCCGGCCGCGCTCGGCGATCGTCTGGTCGGTCAGGAAGCGCGACGCGGCCGCGATCCTCGGCCTGCCCGAGCCCGCGCTGGCGCACGAGATCGAGAAACGGATGGGCGGGTTCCTCGGGGCGGTCGCGCTCGCCGGACCGCGCTGGACCTACCCGCTCGGCTTTCACCATGCGGCGCGGATCACGGATCTGCGGCTGGCCCTGGCCGGCGACGCCGCCCACGGCGTCCATCCGATCGCGGGGCAAGGCCTCAACCTCGGCTTCCGCGACGCGGCGGCGCTGGCCGAGGTGGTCGTCGAGGGCGCGCGGCTCGGCCTCGACCTCGGCGACGCGCAGCTGCTCGACCGCTACGAGCGCTGGCGCGGCCTCGATACGTTCATGGTGGCGATGGCGACCGATTCGCTGACCCGGCTCTACGGCGTGCCTGGCCGGGCGGCGGCGGCGATCCGCCGGTTCGGCATGGGCGCGGTGCAACGAATCGGGCCGCTGAAGGACAGGCTGATGGCCGAGGCGCGCGGCGAATCGGGGGAGCTGCCGCTGCTGCTGCGCGGACTGCCGATCTGAAACCGGGCCTTATTGCAGCGTTTCCGGTCCATCCGCTCCGCCCGGCGCCATCCGCTGGAACTGCATGAACTGAACGAGCAGGTCGGCGCGTTCGGCCAGGTCCGCCGCCTCCAGCAGCGCCTGTTTCGAGCCGACGTCCAGGGGCGCGATCTGGGCGATGCCGTTGACCAGCATTTCGTCGTCGAGCCGCGACACCGATTCCCATTCGACCATATAGCCGAGCGCATCGGCATAGCGCCTCGCCTCGCGCTCGACATCGGCGCGCTGGGCGATGCCGAGCACCTGATCCTCTTCTTCATGGAAGCCGCCGCGGTCGGCGTCGACCTGGCGGTAGGGGGTGTCGACGTCGGCTTCGCGGGCGATGCGAAACCGGCTGAGGCCTTCGAGGACAAGGTTGAAGCGGCCGTCGTCGAGCTCGTCGCAGGCGCCGATCCGGCCGAGGCAGCCGACTTCGAACAGGGCCGGCGGCTCGTCTCCGTCCTTGGGTTGGACCATCGCGATCAGCCGGTCGCTGGCGAGCGCGTCGCGGACCATCGCCCGGTAGCGCGGCTCGAATATGTGCAGCGGCAGCTGGCCGCGCGGAAACAGCAGCGCGCCGGCGAGCGGAAAGACCGGCACGCGAAGGAGCGCCGATTCCATCTTATCCAAAGAGAATCGCCGAGAGGCGGCGGCGCTGCGCGCCGGCCCAGGGATCTTCGAGCCCGACCGCCTCCAGAATCTGCAGCAGCCGCTTGCGCGCCGCGCCCTCGTTCCACTCGCGGTCGCGGCTGATGCTTTCGAACAACTGCCCGGCGGCGCCATCGCGGTCGCCGCGCGCCATCAGCGCGCCGGCGAGGTCGATCCGGGCCTCGTGGTCGTCGGGATCGCGCGCGATCCGGGCCTCGAGCTCGGCACTGTCGACGACGGGCGCCGCATCGGCCAGCGCCAGCGCCGAGCGGGCGCGGGCGATCGCCGGGTCCTTCTCGATCTTTTCGGGCAAGCCCTCCAGCCTGGCCCGCGCCTCGTCGGCGCGGCCGGCGGCGAGCAGGGCGCGGGCGAGCCCCGAAATCACGTCGGGATTTTCGGGCGCCATCTCGAGGATCTGCGCGAATATGTTGGCGGCCCGCTCGCCGTCGCCTTCGCCCAGCACCTGCTCGCCCATCGCGATCAGCGGCTCGATCTCGGCCTCGAGCTGCTGCGCCTCGCCCTCGACCGGGAGCTGGGCGAGGATCTGGTCGAGCGCGCCGGTCAGCTGGCCCTCGGTTCGCGCCGAGGAGAGATCGGCGACCGGCTGGCCCTGGAAGAAGGCGTAGACGGTCGGGATCGACTGGATTCGGAACTGGGCCGCGATCAGCTTCTCCTCGTCGACATTGACCTTGATCAGCTTGACGCCGCGATCGGCATATTGGGCGGCGACCTTTTCGAGCAGCGGCGCGAGCTGCTTGCACGGGCCGCACCACTCCGCCCAGAAGTCGAGGAGGACGAGGCTGGTCATGCTCGGCTCGACCACCTCGCGCCGGAATTTCTCCACCGCCTCGCGTTCGGCTTCGCTCAACCCCAAAGTCGCCACTTCACATGCTCCGGATCCGGCCTGTCCAACGCCCTATGTGGGATGATGGCCGCATCTGCCAAGCCCGCATCTTTGAGGGGGTTGCCGGGCAGAAAGGCCCATGCTAGCAGCCGCCGCCTTACCCGGGCCGGATCAGCCGGCTCCGCTCAGAGCGGGCGTAGCTCAGGGGTAGAGCACAACCTTGCCAAGGTTGGGGTCGAGGGTTCGAATCCCTTCGCCCGCTCCAGATTTTCCGGTTCGGGAATTGAAACCGACCCATTGCCGGGTCTAGTCGCCTTCCGATGAGCTACGCGGTCAAGGAAATCTTCTACACGCTCCAGGGCGAAGGCCGGAATGCCGGCCGCGCCGCGGTGTTCTGCCGCTTCGCCGGCTGCAACCTGTGGACGGGCCGCGAGCGCGACCGCGCGGCGGCGGTCTGCGGCTTCTGCGACACCGATTTCGTCGGCACCGACGGCGACGGCGGCGGCCGCTTCGCCACGGCCGGCGAGCTTGTCGGGGCGATCGCCAGCGCCTGGGGCGGCGCAGCCGGGGCGAAGCGACTGGCGGTGCTGACCGGCGGCGAGCCATTGCTGCAGGTCGATGCCGAGTTGATCGACGCGCTCCACGCCGCCGGCTTCGAGATCGCGGTCGAGACCAATGGGACGATCGTCCCGCCGCCGGGCGTCGACTGGCTGTGCGTCAGCCCGAAGGCGGGCGCGGACCTCGCCGTCACCGCCGGCGACGAGCTGAAGCTGGTCTTCCCGCAGCCGGGCGCCGAGCCGGAGCGGTTCGCGGACCTCGCCTTCGATCATCTGCTGCTGCAGCCGATGGACGGGCCCGCGCGCGCGGCGAACACCGCGCACGCCGTCCGATATTGCCTCGCCCATCCGCGCTGGAAGCTGTCGCTCCAGACCCACAAGCAGCTCGGCATTCGCTGATGGCGGCAGCCGACTCAGCGCTCCTCCTCTTCTCGGGCGGTCAGGATTCGACCACCTGCCTCGGCTGGGCGCTGGAGCGGTTCGCCCGGGTCGAGACCGTCGGCTTCGATTACGGCCAGCGCCACCGCGCCGAGATGGACGCCCGGCCCGCCCTCCTCGAGGCGATCCGCCGCGAGTTTCCCGCCTGGGCCGGCCGGCTCGGCGAAGACCATCTGATCGACCTGGCGGAGCTGGGCCGATTGAGCGAAACCTCGCTCACCCGCGACGTCGAGATCGCAATGAGCGAGGGCGGCCTGCCCAACAGCTTCGTGCCGGGCCGCAACCTCGTCTTCCTCACCTTGGCGGCGGCGCTCGCCTTTCGGCGGGGCATCAGGCACCTCGTCGCCGGCGTCTGCGAAACCGACTATTCGGGCTATCCGGACTGCCGGGACGACACGATCAAGGCGATGCAGCTCGCCCTCAATCTCGGCATGGAGGCCCGCTTCGTCATCCACACGCCCCTGATGTGGACCGACAAGGCCGGCACGTGGGCGCTGGCGCGCGAGCTGGGCGGCGCGGCGTTCGTCGAGCTGGTGCGGACCGGGACGCTGAGCTGCTACGAGGGAGACTGCGCAACGCTGCACGACTGGGGCCGCGGCTGCGGCGCCTGCCCGGCCTGCGCGCTGCGCCAAAAAGGCTGGCAGGCCTATCGCGCCTCATGATGACGCTCGCCCTCCTGATCGCCCAGCCGGTTCCGGCTCCGCCGCCGGCCGATCCGCCGGCGATCGTCACCACCGCGTCGGGGCTGCGCTTCGAGGTGCTGCGGCCGGGAGCCGGGCGGCGGCCGACCGTGGCCGATGCGGTGCAGCTGACCTACGAGGTACGGCTCGCCGACGGGACTTTGGTCGATTCGGCGCCGCGGCCGGTCGGGCTGCGCGTCGCCGATGCGATTCCGGGGTTCACCGAGGCGCTGCTGCTGATGAGCCAGGGCGGCGAATATAGGTTCCGGGTGCCGCCGGCCTTGGCCTATGGCGCGCGCGGCTCGCCCGGCGCGGTGCCGCCCAATGCCGAGCTGGTCTTCACCGTGACCCTGTTGCGCGTCGGCCGCGCCGCGGCTCCCTGATCAGCGGCGCCTGGCGGGCCGCGACGGTGGCTGCGCCGGTGCCGGCCGCGGCGGTTGCGGCCGCGCCGCCGCCGGCCGCGCCGGTACCGGGGCCGGCGCGGGCGGGGCCGCGCGCGGTTCGAGCAGGGCGGCGGTTTCGATCGTGTCGAGCGCCTCGCGCGCGATGACGTAGCGACGCGCCTTGCGGATCCAGTCGGCGGCCGTGTCGCGCCCGGGAATCCGCATCACCTCGGCGAGCGCGACGTCGACCTGGCCGGCCTCGAGCCGCTGGGTCGCGCGGCGCAGCCGCTCGGTCGGTTCCGGCGAGGGGGTGTCGCGCCGCCTGACCGTGATCAGCGAGCCCATTTCGGCCTTGAACGCGGACCACCAGCCGGCGTCGGGCGGGGTGCCGATCAGCCGCGGCCCGGCCGCCTGAAGGCCGAGCTGAAGCTCCTGCAGCGTCACCGGCTCCCGCGCGGCGCTCAGGATGTTGCCGACCGCGCGCGGCTGGCTGGCGCCGAAACGCTCGCGCAGCAACGCCTCGAGAAAGCCGAGCTGGACGCCGCGATCGAGCGCCCGCCGCGCGGCGAAGGCGACGAGCAGGCCCTCGGCGCGGTCGGCATTGCCGACGGCGGTGCGCGACTGGCTGTCGAGCTGGGCGATCCGCTGCTCGAGCGCGGCGACGCGCCGGCCGACCTCCGGATCGATCAGGATTCGCTCGGGCTCCTCGCCGGCCGGCGCCGGCGGAGCGGCGGCTTGCGGCTGGGCGGCAAGGGCGGGCGCCAGCGCCGGCAGGACGACCGGCGCCGGCGTGGGGGGCGGCGCGATTCCCAGCGCCCGCGCGCCCGCATCCCAATGGCCGAGGATATAGCCCATCGCGCCGAGGCCGAGCAGAAACGCGACCCCCGGCAGGATCAGCGGCCGCAGCCAGGTGCGCCGCGGGGGGTAGGTTTCGACCGGGTCGTAATCGCCGTTCATGCGCCCGCAGTCTGGCACAGCTTGGCGGCAAGCTCCAGCAAGGCTTGGTCGCGCGGCGCGGCGGCGATCGCCATCGTCCGCCACCCCGGACCCGCGGCCGCGGCCGCCTCGGCGCTGATCGCCGCGATCCGGAAGGCGCCGCGGCGATCTCCGGCCAAGTCGGCGAAGCGCGCGGCCGCGCGCGCGGAATGGATCAGCACGACCGCCCGTTCGGCATCGGTCGGCAGCGCGCCCGCGGCCTCCGCCGCGTAGACCGGGATCCGGGCGACGCCGTCGAGCGCGACATGATCCCGGCCGCCGAGATGAAGCAGCGCCTCGGCCCCCTCCTGCCGCGCCATGGCGACGAGGGCGGCGCCGTCCGAGGGGCCGGTGCGCACGTCGGCGAAGCCCGCGGCGCGGGCGGCGTCGGCGGTGCGCTCGCCGACCGCGTAGCAGGGCAGCCTCATGAATGGCGTCATGCCGTCGCCGCCGTGGCGGGCGGCATTGGCGCTGGTGAGCAGGACGGCGTCGAATTCCGAAGCATCGGGCGGCGACCAGGCGAGCGCGCGGATCGCGAACAAAGGCGCGACGACCGGCTCCAGACCGATCGCGCGCGCGCGCGCGGCCGTCTCGTCGGCGCCCGGCTGGGGGCGGAGGACCAGCACCTTCATGGCGCGAACAGCGCGCGCAGGGCCGGGCTCGCCTGATTGAGCAGTTGCCGCGCGAGCGCTTCCGGCTCGCCTTCGCCGGCATGGACTTCGCGGCCGTCCGCGCTGAGGATCTCCGCCCGGAGGCGCCCGCCTTCGGAAAGCGCCGCGACGGCGGAATGGCAAGTGCCGCCCAGCGCGGCGAGGAAGGCGCGCTCGGCGGCGACGGATTCGTGGGTCGGCGCGTGGTCGATCGCGCCCAGCAGCGCGCGAAGGTCGTCGCGTTCGGCGAGGATTTCGGTGCCGATCGCGCCCTGCGCCGGCGCCGGCAGCAGGTCGAGCGGAACGCCGGCTTCGATGCCGAGCCTGGCGAGACCGGCGGCGGCGAGCAGGGTCGCGTCGACCTCGCCGCGGGCGACCTTGGCCAGCCGGGTCTCGACATTGCCGCGGATCGGAACGGTGACGAGGTCGCGTCGCCGCGCCAGCAGCTGGGCGGCGCGCCGCGGCGAGGAGGTGCCGATCCGCGCCCCGGCGGGCAGCGCCGCGATGCTGTCGGCGCCGATCAGCCGGTCGCGCGGGTCGGCCCGCTCCAGCATCGCGGGAATTGCGAACAAAGCCGGCCGAACCGTCTCCACGTCCTTCATCGAATGGACCGAGAGATCGGTGCGGCCTTCGGCGAGGGCGGCGTCGAGCTCGCGCGTCCACAGCGCCTTGCCGCCGACCTCGGCGAGGGGCCGGTCCTGGATGACGTCGCCCGAGGTGGTGATCGGCACCAGCTCGACCGCGCAGCCGCGCGCGGCCCGCAAGGCCTCCGCGACGAGGCGCGCCTGAGCGAGCGCCAGAGGCGACCCGCGGGTGCCGATGCGAACGGGGTGGTCCATGCGGCGCTTGTGCTAGCCGCGTTCAAGGTGGCAGGGAAGGCCGCGATGAGCCTGATCCTCGGCATCGAATCGAGCTGCGACGAGACCGCGGCGGCATTGGTCGCCTCGGATCGCCGCATCCTCGCGCACCGGCTGGCGGGCCAGGAGGCGGCGCACCGCCCCTATGGCGGCGTCGTCCCGGAGATCGCGGCCCGCGCCCATGTCGAGATCCTCCCGCGCCTGATCGAGGAGACGCTGGCCGAAGCGGGGATCGCGCTCGGCGAGGTCGACGCCGTCGCCGCGACCGCGGGCCCGGGCCTGATCGGCGGTGTCATGGTCGGCCTGGTCACCGCCAAGGGGCTGGCATTTGCCTCGGGCAAGCCGCTGATCGCGGTCAACCATCTCGAAGGCCATGCGCTGTCGCCGATGCTGAGCGACCCCGATCTCGCCTTTCCCTATCTGTTGCTGCTCGTCTCGGGCGGCCATTGCCAATTGCTGTTCGTCGAGGGAGTCGGCGCCTATCGTCGCCTTGCCACCACGATCGACGACGCCGCCGGCGAGGCATTCGACAAGAGCGCGAAGCTGCTCGGCCTCGGCTTCCCGGGTGGCCCGGCCGTCGAGCGGGCGGCGGCCGAAGGCGACCCCTGGGCGGTGCCGCTGCCGCGCCCGCTGGCGGGCTCCGACGAGCCCCATTTCTCCTTCGCCGGCTTGAAGAGCGCCGTGCTGCGCGCCCGGGAAAGCGGCGAACATCGCCCGGCCGACATCGCGGCCTCGTTCCAGCAGGCGGTCGCCGACTGCCTCGTCGACCGCACCGCCCGGGCGATCGCGAAGGCGCCGGGCGCCACCGCGCTCGTCGTCGCCGGCGGCGTCGCCGCCAACCAGGCGATTCGCGCGGCGCTCACCGGCCTGGCCGCCGCGAACGATCTCCCCTTCGTCGCGCCGCCCTCATGGCTGTGCACCGACAATGCGGCGATGATCGCCTGGGCCGGCGCGCTGCGCTTCGAAGCAGGGCTCGTCGACGGCCTCGACGCGCCCGCCCGCGCCCGCTGGCCGCTCGACCCGAACGCCGAGAGAGCGCGCGGCGCCGGAGTGAAGGCGTGAAGCTCGGCGTGATCGGAGGCGGCGCCTGGGGCACGGCGCTGGCCCAGGTCGCCGCCGGCGACGGTGACGAAGTGCTGCTCTGGGCGCGCGAGGCCGAGGTG
Source organism: Allosphingosinicella sp. (assembly GCA_035941735.1). Lineage (GTDB taxonomy): Bacteria > Pseudomonadota > Alphaproteobacteria > Sphingomonadales > Sphingomonadaceae > Allosphingosinicella. The sequence goes on along the minus strand of DASZDS010000004.1, from coordinate 103,442 downwards.
GTCGAAGCCGTCAACGGAACGCACGAAAACGCGATTTTTCTGAAAGGCGTGCGGCTGCGCGAAACGATCCGGGCCACCGCCGATCTCGCCGACCTGGGCGATTGCGAAGCCTTTCTCGTCGTGGCCCCGGCGCAACATGTGCGCGCGGTGCTGGCCGCCCTCGACGCCCGGGGCCGGCCGCTCATCCTCTGCGCGAAGGGGATCGAGGATTCGACCGGGCTGCTGATGCACGAAGTGGCGCACCAGGTTCAGCCCGAATCGGCGATCGCGGTTCTGTCCGGCCCCACCTTCGCGCACGAGGTCGCCGCCGGCCTGCCGACGGCGGTGACCCTGGCGGTCGAGGATCCGGCGCTGGGCGAGCGGCTGGTCGAGCGGATCGCCCGGCCCGCTTTCCGGCCCTATCTTTCCGACGACATCGCCGGCGCCGAGGTCGGCGGCGCGGTCAAGAACGTCCTCGCCATCGGCTGCGGCGTCGTCGACGGACGCGGGCTCGGGCTCAACGCCCGCGCCGCCCTGATCTCGCGCGGCTTCGCCGAAATGACCCGCTTCGGCCTCGCCAAGGGCGCGCGCGCCGAAACCCTGGCCGGCCTCGCCGGCCTGGGCGACCTCGTCCTCACCTGCTCGTCGACCTCGTCGCGCAATTTCAGTTTGGGCAAGGGCATCGGCGAGGGCGCCCGGCCGGCCGATCTGCTCGCCGACCGCAGGACCGTCGCCGAGGGCGCGTTCACCGCCCCGGTGCTCCAGCGCGCCGCCGAGGCGCTCGGCGTCGACATGCCGATCGTCGCCGCGGTCAATGCGCTGCTCGGCGAGGAAGCGTCGGTGGACGAAGCGGTCGGACGGCTGCTGGCGCGGCCGTTGCGCGCGGAGGGGGTCTAGAAATCCCGACAGATCCCGTTGCTTTCCCAGTCGCCGTAGCGGGTCGGCTCCTTACCCTTGGGGCCGCCGCTCTCTTCTTCCTCCTTCGCCGGCGCGGGTTCGGGCACAGGCGGGCTGGGGGTAAGATAGGCGGGCGGCTTCACGTGGGGCGGGCGTTCGGCCATTCGTTGAATTCGGCTCCTGTCCGGCCCACATCCCCCGTGGAGGAACGAAAGGCAAGATGAACACCCTCAGGACGACGATGCTGCTGGCGGCGCTGACCGCCTTGTTCATGGCGCTGGGCTATACGATCGGCGGTTCGGGCGGCGCCCTGATCGCGCTGTTGTTCGCCGCCGGGATGAACCTGTTCACCTACTGGAACGCCGACAAGATCGTGCTGAGGATGCATCATGCGCGCGAGGTCGACGCGCGGACCGCGCCCGAGCTCGTCGGCATCGTCGCCGGCCTTGCCGCGCGCGGCGGCCTGCCGATGCCCAAGGTCTATCTGATCGACGAGGACCATCCCAACGCCTTCGCGACCGGCCGCAATCCCGAGCATGCCGCGGTCGCGGTGACCACCGGCCTGCTGTCCATGCTCACCCGCGACGAGGTCGCGGCGGTGATGGCGCACGAGCTCGCCCATGTCCGCAACCGCGACACGCTCGTCATGACGATGACCGCGACCATCGCCGGCGCGATCTCGATGCTGGCCAATTTCGGCCTGTTCTTCGGCGGGCGCGAGCGCGGCGGCAACGCGCTGGCGATGCTGCTGGCCGTGCTGGTCGCGCCGTTCGCGGCGATGCTCGTCCAGCTCGCGATCAGCCGCACCCGCGAATATGGCGCCGACAAGGGCAGCGCCGAGATATGCGGCAACCCGCGCGCGCTCGCCTCGGCGCTCGCCAAGCTCGCTCGCGGCGCCGCCGCGATCCCCAATCCGGTCGCGGCGCGCAATCCGGCCGCGGCTTCGCTCTACATCGTGCCGGGCCTCGGCGGCGGCGACAGCTGGTTCTCGACCCATCCCGCCACCGAGAACCGGATCGCCGCGCTGGAGGCGATGGCCGGGGCGATCCCGAGCCGCCCGGCGCCGGCCAGCGCGCTCGATCCGCTCGGGCGCCGCCGCTGAGCAAGGCCGATCCGCCGGGCACGGGCACGCGCCGCGCCGCCTTGCGGCTGCTCGATGCGGTGCTGCGCAAGGGGCTGCCGCTCGAATCGGCGCTGGACGTCGCCGCCCGCGACCTCGATCGCGCCGACGACCGCGCCTTCGCCCATGCCATCGCCGCCGAGGCGCTGCGCCGCCTCGCCGATCTCGACGCGCTGATCGACCGGGCGACGGCCAGGCGGCTGCCCGGCGACGCCAAGGCGCGGTCCGCGCTGCGGATCGCCCTGGTCCAGGCGCTGGCGCTCGATACGCCGCATCATGCCGCGATCTCGACCGTGCTGCCGCTCGTCGACGGCGGGCCGCGCAAGCTCGTCCACGGCGTGTTCAGCACGGTGATGCGGGAAAAATGGGCGCTGCCCGACGTGCCGACGCTTCCCGAGGCGGTCGCGGAGCGCTGGCGCCGGGCGTGGGGCGAGGAAATCGTGGCCGCGGCATCGAGGTTGATCGCGTCGCCGCCGCCGCTCGACCTTCAGGGCGAGCCGCCGCCCGGCCTGGCGGGCATCGGCCTGATGCCCGGCCATCTTCGCGTCGGCCGCGCGAGTGCCGTCGACTATCATGAGGGCCGCTATTGGGCCCAGGACATCTCGGCTTCGATGCCGGCGCGGCTGCTCGGCGAGGGCGCGGGCCGGACCGTGCTCGACCTCTGCGCCGCGCCTGGCGGCAAGACGATGCAGCTCGCCGCCGCCGGCTGGACGGTCACCGCGGTGGACATTTCGGAAAGTCGTCTGGCGCGACTTTCCGCGAATCTCGCGCGCACCGGCCTCGCGGCCCAGCTGGTGCCGGCCGACGTGATGCGCTGGGCGCCGACCGGCCCGGTCGACGCGATCCTGCTCGACGCGCCCTGCTCGGCGACCGGCATCTATCGCCGCCACCCCGACGTCCTCCACCGCGTCCGCCCGCGCGCGATCGCGGAACTGGCCGGCATCCAGAAGGCGATGCTGGCCCGCGCCGCCGGCTGGCTCAAGCCGGTCGGGACCCTGGTTTATTCGGTTTGCTCGCTGGAGCCGGAGGAGGGCGAGCAGGTCGCCGCGGACTTCCTGTCGCGCCACGGCGATTACGTGCGCGCGGAGGAACGGCGCATCCTGCCCGGCGCCTATGAAGCCGAAGGCGGCGCGGACAGTTTCTACATCGCCCGTTTCGTCCGAAATAAAGGGGGATAAGTCCGGCCTCTTTCTTGCCCAGCGACTCGGCGCGATGTTAGGGTCGCGTCCGTGCAGCAGCCGGTCCGCATTTCCCCCTCGATCCTCTCGGCGGACTTCGCCCGGCTGGGCGAGGAGGTGCGGGCGCTCGACGCGGCCGGCGCCGACTGGATCCACGTCGACGTGATGGACGGCCATTTCGTGCCCAACCTCACCATCGGCCCGGTGGTGGTGAAAGCGCTGAGGCCGCATACCGACAAGCCGCTCGACGTCCATCTGATGATTTCGCCGGCCGATCCCTTCATCGAGGCGTTCGCCGAGGCCGGCGCCGACATCATCACCGTCCATCCCGAGGCGGGCCCGCACCTCCATCGCACCGTCCAGACGATCAAGTCGCTGGGTAAGCGCGCCGGCGTCTCGCTCAATCCGGCGACCCCGGCCAAGGCGCTCGATTATGTGATCGAGGAGATCGACCTCGTGCTGGTGATGAGCGTCAATCCCGGCTTCGGCGGCCAGCGCTTCATCGCCGGCCAGCTCAGGAAGATCGAGGCGATCAGGAAGCGGATCGACGCGACCGGCAGGGCGATCGACCTCGAAGTGGACGGCGGCATCGACCGGGAGAATTGCCGGCGGGTCATCGAGGCGGGCGCCGATGTGCTCGTCGCCGGCACCGCCACCTTCCGCGGCGGCGCCGGCGCCTATGCGGACAATATCAGGGACCTCAGGGGGTGAGCCTCCTGGAAAGAGTGGAGAGCGACACGGGCGAGGGCGAGATCGAGCCCGGCAAAAGGCTGATCCGGGTCGGCGACGACCGCGGCCTGTCGCTGTTCGAGCGGCTCAACTACCGGCTCCACCGCTTCGCCTGGCGGACGCCGCTCCATGCCTTGCGGCTGCGCGGACGGGTCCCGCTGAAGCTGAGCGCCGTGCCCAAGGACCCGATCGCCGGCGACAAGGCGGCGGGCGAAGCCCTGCTCGCCGGAAGCTTCCTCCATAACGGCACCGAAATTCCCGTCGCCGGGCTCGATTTCGCGACCCTCGGCATGCCCGAGGATTTCACGGTCTATCTCCAGAGCTTCGCCTGGCTGCGGGACCTCTCCGCCGCGGCGACCCGCGAGCGCGGCGCCAAACTCGCCGAGGGGATTACGCGGAAATGGCTGGGGGCCTTCGCCGAGCATGTCGCCGAACCGGCCTGGCGGGCCGACCTCTGGGGCCGCCGAATCCTGTTCTGGACCGCTTATGCGCCCTACATCCTCTCCAGCACCGACCCCGTCTACCGGTCGAGCCTGCTCTACGCGCTCGCGCGCGGCGCCCGCCATCTCGAGCGGATCGCCGACAAGGCCCTGCCGGGCCTGCCGCGGATCACCGCCTGGAGCGGGGTGATCGCCGCCGCGTTGGTCGTTCAGGGCGGGCCGGCGCGACTGAAAACGGGCGAGGCGGGCCTGTCGCGCGCGCTCGGCCTGTCGCTGCACGACGATGGCGGCCTCGTCAGCCGCTCGCCGACCGAGCAGGTCATTGTCGTCGAGATTCTCGGCCAGCTGCGCGCCGTCTACGCGGCCGGCCGCCGCGACGTACCGGACTGGCTCACCGAAGCACTGGCCGCCGCGGTCGGCGCCCTGCTCTCGGTGACGCTCGGCGACGAGGCCCTGTCGAGCTGGCAGGGCGGCCACATGGCGAGCCGCCGCCGCGTCGCCGCCGCCGCGGAGGGCGCCGGGATGGAGGTCGGCCCGCTTCGCCAGGCGCGCGGCTGGGGCTATCAGCGCGTCCAGGCCAAGGCGACCGTGCTCGTCTTCGACGCCGCGCCGCCGCCGCCTCCCCGGGCGCTGAGCGGCGCCTGCGCCTCGACCCTGGCGTTCGAGCTCAGCGACGGCCCCAGCCGGCTGATCGTCAATTGCGGCGGCGTCGGCGAGTCGCGCGGCGCCCTGCCCGCCGGGCTCGTCCACGCCTTGCGCACCACCGCCGCCCATTCGACCCTGACGCTGGGCGACCGCAATTCGACCGCGATCCATGAGGACGGCTCATTGGGGCGCGGAGTCGGCGAGGTCGAGCTGGTCCGCGACGATACCGCCGGCAGCCGCGTCGAGGCGAGCCACGACGGCTATGCGCGGCGCTACGGGCTCATCCACGAGCGCCGGCTCAACCTGTCCAGCGACGGCCGCGATCTGGCCGGCGAGGACCGGCTGTTCTCGGCCGGCCGCCGGCGCAAGGCCGAAGCGATCCCGTTCGCCATCCGCTTCCACCTCGCCCCGGCGATCGAGGTGACCTCGACCGCGGACGGGCAGGGCGCGCTGCTTCGGCTGCGCGGCGGCGCGGTCTGGCAATTCCGCTGCCGCGGCGGCCAGCTCTCGGCCGAGGACAGCCTCTGGATCGACGGCGAGGCGCGGCCGCATGCCACGCTCCAGCTCGTCGTCACCGGCGAGTCGCCGCCCGAGGGCATGACGATATCCTGGGAGCTCAAGCGGGCCTCCTGAACTTGGCTTTCGAAGGAATTCTATGTCGGACGTGAAGATCGCCCGCGCCCTCCTCTCCGTTTCGGACAAGACGGGGCTCGTGGAGCTGGGGCGGGCGCTGGCGCGGCACGATGTCGAGCTGGTTTCGACCGGCGGCACCGCGCGGGCGTTGCGCGACGCCGGGCTCGACGTGCGCGACGTCTCGGACCTCACCGGCTTTCCGGAAATGATGGACGGGCGGGTGAAGACGCTCCATCCCAACGTCCATGGCGGCCTGCTGGCGGTGCGCGACGACCCCGCCCACCAGGCGGCGATGGCGGCGCACGGCATCGGCGCGATCGATCTCGTCGTGGTCAACCTCTATCCCTTCGCCGAGACCGTGGCCAAAGGTGCGGGCCGCGACGAGATCGTCGAGAATATCGACATCGGCGGCCCGTCGATGGTTCGCTCGGCGGCCAAGAACCACCTCTATGTGTCGATCGTCACCGATCCCGGCGACTATGCCGAGCTGATCGGGGCGCTCGACGCGGGCGGCGGCATGACGTCACTGGAATTCCGCAAGCGGCTGGCGGCCAAGGCTTTTGCCGCGACCGCCGCCTATGATGCGATGATCGCCTCCTGGTTCGCCTTCGCCGACCAGGGGCAGATGTTCCCCGAGACCCTGCCGCTGATCCTGAACCGGGAGGCGGTGCTGCGCTACGGCGAGAACCCGCACCAGCAGGCCGCCTTCTACGCGCCCGCCGGGCCGCATGCGCGCGGCATCGGCCAGGCAAGGCAGGTCCAGGGCAAGGCGCTCAGCTACAACAATCTGGGCGACGCCGACGCCGCGCTCGAGCTGATCGCGGAGTTCCGCGAGGCTGCTCCCACGTGCGTCATCGTCAAGCATGCCAATCCCTGCGGCGTCGCCACCGCCGCGACGCCGCGCGAGGCCTATGAAGCCGCCTTCGCCTGCGATTCCGTCTCGGCGTTCGGCGGCATCGTCGCGCTCAACCGCCCGCTCGACGGACCCACCGCCCAAGCCATCGCCGCGATCTTCACCGAAGTGGTGGTCGCTCCCGACGCCGACGAGGCGGCCATAAGCCTGTTCGCGGCGAAGAAGAATCTGCGGCTGCTGCTGACCGGGACATTGCCGGATCCGGCCCGGCCGGGCCTGGACGCCCGGTCGATCACCGGCGGCTGGCTGGTCCAGTCGCGTGACAATGGCCGTATCGCCGAGGCCGACCTCAAGCTGGTGACGAAGCGGGCGCCGAGCGCGCGCGAGCTGGCCGATTGCCTGTTCGCCTGGACCGTCGCCCGCCACGTCAAGTCGAACGCGATCGTCTATGCGAAGGACGGGGCGACCGCCGGCATCGGCGCCGGCCAGATGAACCGGCTCGAATCGGCCCGCATCGCCGCGTGGAAGGCGCAGGATGCGGCGGCGAAAGCGGGCTGGGCCGAGCCCAGGACGATTGGCTCCGCGGTCGCCTCCGACGCCTTCTTCCCGTTCGCGGATGGCCTCATGGCCGCGATCGAGGCGGGCGCGACCGCCGTGATCCAGCCGGGCGGCTCGATCCGCGACGCGGAGGTGATCGCCGCCGCCGACGAAGCGGGCATCGCCATGGTCCTCACCGGCATGCGCCACTTCCGCCACTGAAATCAGGGACAGTCCCTATGTTTTAAGGCGTTAGGAAATAAGGACTTTCCGGAATTCAGGGCGTGGTGATCTCGGTCGTCGGCAGGCTCGGCTCCTCGAGGCCGTGCTTGCGAAACAGGACTCGGTCCTCGTGGGTGAAGCCGCGGTACCAGACGACCAGGCCGAAGCTCAGCAGGATCGTCGGCACGCCGAGCGCGAGCTCGACCCATTCGAAGCGCTTCGGCAGCGTGGTGAACAGGAAGCCGGCGAGCGTCGCCGCCCCGCCCGCCCAGACCAGCGACCAGCGCCAGCCCTGGACCGGCGCGTCGAGCAGCCGTGAGAGCAGCCCCGCCTTGAGGATCGAGGCGAGGCCCAGCGCCAGCGCCAGCGCCAGCGCGGCGCCGGCCGCCTGGAACGCCTGCGGCCAGCCGAGCTCGCGCATCGCCACGATCAGCGCGACCGTGAGCAGCGCCTGGACGACGATCATCAGCGTCGAGATCATCAGGTTGCGGTGCCGCGCGACATAGACCAGGGCCGCCTCGGAGACCGCGGCGGTGGCGGCGATCACCTCGGCGGCGAGCAGGAAGGCCAGGGCCGCGGTGCCGCCGACGAATTGCGGGCCGACCAGGCCCATCACCGCCTCGCCGGGTATGCCGAGCGCGAGCGCGATCGCGGCCTGGGCGGCGATGATCCAGAAGCCGACCTGGCGCACCTGGCGCGCCACCGCCGCCCTGTCCCCTTCGGCGAGCTTCTGGGTGATCACCGGCGCGAGGATCGGATCGAAGCTGGTCTTGAGCTTCTGCGGCATCGAGGCGACCTGCTGCGCCACATAATAGAGGCCGACATAATAAGGCGCGACGAACAGGCCCAGGATCGCGATGTCGAGCCGGCGGGAGCCCCATTCGATCGCGTCGGCCGCGGCGAGCGGGACGTTGCGCCGCGCCACCGCCATCAGCACGGCCGGATGCGGCTTCCAGCCCTGGGGCGCGCCATAGCTCGCGAACAGCCGCCACAGCGCCGCCCCCAGCCCGGCCACGACCGAGACGACATAGGCGAGGATCAGCCCGTCGCGCCGGAACATCGTATAATAGAGCAGGCCGGCGGCGATGCTGATCACCCAGGGCTCGACGATCGCGCGGACGTGGACGGTCGAGCCGACGTCATGGCGATAGGCGAGCGCCGCCAGCGCGACGTCGGCGCCGGCGATGCCGAAGATCACCAGCGGCAGCAGCCATTCCGCGCCCCTGATGTCGCCGCTCGGGAACATCGCCTGCGGGAAGACCATCAGGATCGCGCTGGCGATCGCGGAGGCGATGAAGGCCGCGACCAGGCCGTCCATCACCACGCAGACATGCGGTTGATCGGTCGTCGAAAGCTGCTGCGCGAGCCCGCGCTTCAGGCCCATCGTGGCGAGCTGGGCGGCGAGCTCGATGACGATCACCGCATAAGCGAAGCGCCCGAGCAATTCCGGTCCGTAGAGCCGCCCGGCGATGAACAGGAAGGGGATCCGCGCCGCGAGCCGCAGGACGAAGCCGAAGAAATTCGTCCGGCCGCCCCTGGCGAGCGCGGCGATGTCATGATCGGGATAGGCGCTCGGCGCCGTCAATGCGCCGCGCCCCAGTTCGGGCCGGTGCCGATCTCGACGCCCAGGGGCACGCTCAGCACCGTCGCCGGCTCGGCGGCGCGCTCCATGACGTGGCGGATGACGGCGGACGCGCCCTCCACATCTTCCTCGGGCACTTCGAACACCAGCTCGTCGTGGACCTGCATCAGCATCCGGGTCCGCCCGAGCCCTGCGGCCGCGAGCGCCGGCGTCATCCGCGCCATCGCCCGCTTGATGATGTCGGCGGCGGCGCCCTGGATCGGGGCGTTGATCGCGGCGCGCTCGGCGCCCTGCCGCTCGTGCTGGATTTTGGACCTGATCCGCGGAAAGTGCGTCTTGCGGCCGAACAGGGTGGTGGAGAAGCCGGTCTCCCGCACCTCGTCGAGGGTGTCGGCGATATAGCGGGAAATGCCCGGGAAGCGCTCGAAATAGCGGTCGATGGTCGCCTGCGCCTCCTCGGCGGTGACGCCGAGCCGGGCCGCCAGCCCCCAGCGCGAGATGCCGTAGAGGATGGCGAAGTTGATCGTCTTGGCCGAGGCGCGGGTGTCGCGGTTGGCGGCGCCGAACAATTCGATCGCGGTCATGTTGTGGATGTCGTCGCCGCGCGCGAACGCCTCCCGGAGCTGGGGCACGTCGCAGATGTGGGCGGCGAGGCGCAACTCGATCTGGCTGTAATCGGCCGAGAGCATCACGAAGCCGGGCTCGGCGATGAAGGCGTCGCGGATGCGCCGGCCGATCTCGGTGCGGATCGGAATGTTCATGAGATTGGGGTCGGTCGAGGCGAGCCGGCCGGTCTGCGCGCCGGAGAGCGAGTAGCTGGTATGCACCCGGCCGGTGTCGCGGTTGATCTGCTCCTGGAGCGCGTCGGTATAGGTGGACTTGAGCTTGGTGAGCTGGCGCCAGTCGAGCACCAGCTGCGCGATCGGCACGCCCTCCCGGCTCAGCCGCTCGAGCTCGGTGACGTCGGTCGACCAGGTCCCCGACTTGCCCTTGCGTCCGCCCGACAGGCCCATCTGGTTGAACAAGATGTCGCCGAGCTGCTGGGGCGAGCCGATCGTGAATCGGCAGCCGGCCTCGCCGCAGATCCGCTCCTCCAGCTCGGCGATCTGGGCGTTGAACTCGGCCGACAGGCTCTTCAGCACCGCGCGGTCCACCTTGACGCCGTCGCGCTCCATCGCGCCGACCACCGCGACCATCGGCCGGTCGACCAGCTCGTAGACCCGGGTCGCCTTCTCGAACGGCAGCCGGGTCCGGAACCGCAGCCACAGCCGGAGCGCGACGTCGGCATCCTCGGCGGCATATTCGGTGGCCCTGTCGACCGGCACCTTGTCGAAGCTGATCTGCTTCTGGCCGGTGCCGCACAGGTCCTTGAAGGCGATGCACTCGTGATCGAGATGCTTTTTCGCGAGGTCGTCGAGCGCATGGCTGTTGAGCCCGCCGGCGTCGAGGTTGAAGCTCATCACCAAGGTGTCGTCATAGGGCGCGACCCGGATCCCGCGCTTCTCCAGCACGACCCAGTCGAACTTGAGGTTGTGGCCGATCTTGAGCACCGCCGGATCCTCGAGCAGCGGCTTTAGCTTCGCCAGCACCAGCTCGGCGGGAAGCTGTTCTGGCCGTTCGGCGAACATGTCGTCGCCGCCATGCTCCAGCGGAATGTAGCAGGCCCGGTTGCAGTCGAGGGCGAGGCTGATCCCGACCAATTTGGCGCTGACGCAATCGCGCCCGTCGGTCTCGGTATCGAACGCGACCCGGCCTTTGGCGAAGGCGCCGTCGATCCAGCGGTCGAGCGCGGCTTCGTCGGTGACGGTCTCGTAGAGCGAGCGGTCGATCTTCGGCTCCGGCCGCACCTCGGCCTGGGTCGCGGATTCCGCGGGGGCGGCGGCCTGGGACTGGGCGCCGAGACGCGCCAGCAGCGAGCGGAAGCCATGATGGTCGAGGAACTCGCGCAGCGGCTCTTCGGGAATGCCCTTCATCGCCAGCGCGTCGAGCGGCTCCGGCAAAGGGGCGTCGCAGACCAGCCGAACCAGCTCGCGCGAGAGCCGCGCTTTGTCGGCATGCTCGATCAGATTCTGCTTCAGCTTGGGCTTGGCGATCTCCTCGACATGGGCGAGCACGGTTTCGACATCGCCATATTGCTGGATCAGCTGGCTCGCCGTCTTGGGGCCGATGCCGGGCACGCCCGGGACGTTGTCGACGCTGTCGCCCATCAGCGCCAGAACCTCGCCCAATTGCTCGGGCGGGACGCCGAACTTCTCGATCACCTCGTCGCGGCCGATCCGCCGGTCGTTCATCGTGTCGAGCATGTCGAGGCCACCATGGCCTCCCGCTGGGGGCTCGATCAGCTGCATCAGATCCTTGTCCGAGGAGACGATCGTCACCTGCCAGCCCGCCTCGAGCGCGGCCTTGGCATAGCAGGCGATGATGTCGTCGGCCTCGAGTCCGTCCTGCTCGAGGCAGGGGATGGAGAAGGCCCTGGTGGCGTCGCGGATCAGCGGGAATTGGGGGACGAGCTCGGGCGGCGGCGGCGGCCGGTTCGCCTTGTACTGGTCGTACATGAGGTTGCGGTGGGTGCTCTCCGAGGCGTCGAGGATGACGGCGAGATGGGTCGGGCCGTCCGCCTTGTTCAGGCTCTCGGCGAGCTTCCAGAGCATGGTGGTGTAGCCATAGACCGCGCCGACGTTGAGGCCGTGCTTGTTGGTCAGCGGCGGCAGCCGGTGGAAGGCGCGGAAAATGTAGGACGAGCCGTCGACGAGATAGAGATGGGGGGAAGGCATGGGCGCAAGGTCTAGACGAAGGTAAGGCGGCGTTCAAACTTGTCCACCTAGAGGGGAGGAGATGAACCGGATCCTGCTTCTTCTGTTCGCGCTCCTCTTCGCCGCCGCGCCCGCCGCCGCGCAGCGCTTCGAGCCGTCGCGCTTTTCGGTGGAGGTGGTCGGGCGCGGGCCGGACGTGATCCTGATCCCCGGGCTGACGGCGGGCCGCGGGGTGTGGCGCGCGACCGCCGCCGCGGTGCCGGGCTATCGCTACCACCTCGTCCAGGTCGCTGGATTCGCGGGCGAACCGGCGCGCGGCAACCGCGCCGGGCCGGTGGTCGCGCCGCTGGCCGAGGAGATCGCCCGCTACATCGCCGACCGGGGGCTCGAGCGGCCGGCGATCGTCGGCCATTCGATGGGCGGCACGATCGCGATGATGATCGCCGCGCGCCGGCCCGAGCTGGCGGGCAGGATCATGGTCGTCGACATGCTGCCGCAGCCCGCGGGCCTGTTCGGCGGCAACGCGCGCGACGCCGCGCCGCTCGCCGACTTCATGGCGACGCCCGGCGGCAGCCGCCTGTTCGCCTCGCTGATGGCGGTGTTCAGCCCGACCGAAGTGGCCCGCGGCAGCGACCCCGGCGTCGTCGCCCGCGCCACGAGGGACCTCGCCACGACCGATCTCAGCGGCCGGCTGGCCCGGATCCGCGCCCCGTTCACCGTCGTCTATGCTTCGCCCGACCGTGTGGCGAGCGCTGCCGTCGACGACAGCTTCGAGCGGGCCTACGCGTGGGCGCGCAACGTGCGGCTGGTCCGCATCGACGGCAGCGGCCACATGGTCATGCTCGACCGGCCGGCGCGGTTTCGCGCCGCGCTGCGCGACTTCCTACGGCGCTAGGACCGTATCGACCGCCCTGGCCAGGGTCCTGGGATAATCGAGCGTGTAGTGGAGGCCGCGGCTTTCCTTGCGGTGGAGGGCGGAGCGGACGATGAGGGCGGCGGTCTGGAGCAGGTTGCGCAGTTCGATCAGGTCCGGAGTCACCCGGAAGTGGCCGTAATAATCCTCGACCTCCTCGGTCAGCAGCTCGATCCGGTGCTTGGCGCGCTCGAGGCGCTTGGTGGTGCGGACGATGCCGACATAATTCCACATGAAGCGGCGAATCTCGGTCCAGTTCTGCTTGATCACCACCTCCTCGTCGGAATCGGTGACCCGGCTCTCGTCCCAGGCGCGGATCGGCGGCGGCGGCGGGAGCTCGTCCCAATGGGCGGCGATGTGGATCGCGGCGACGTCGCCGAACACGAAACATTCGAGCAGCGAGTTGGAGGCGAGCCGGTTGGCGCCGTGCAGGCCCGACTGGCTGACCTCCCCGACAGCGTAGAGGCCGGGCAGATCGGCGCGGCCGTCGAGATCGATCACCACGCCGCCGCACGTATAATGCTGCGCGGGCACGACCGGGATCGGATCGGTGGTGATGTCGATGCCGAGCTCGAGCAGCCGCGCGTGGATGTTGGGGAAATGCCCCTTCACGAAGTCCGGCGGCTGGTGGCTGATGTCGAGATGGACGTAATCGAGGCCGAGCCGCTTGATCTCATGGTCGATCGCGCGCGCCACCACGTCGCGCGGCGCCAATTCGGCGCGTTCGTCGAAATCGGGCATGAAGCGGTGGCCCGTCTCGGGGATCTCGAGGCGGCCGCCCTCGCCGCGCACCGCCTCGGTGATCAGGAAGTTCTTGACCTCGAAGTTGTAGAGGCAGGTCGGGTGGAATTGCATGAACTCCATGTTGGAGACGCGGCACCCCGCCCGCCACGCCATCGCGATGCCGTCACCGGTCGCCCCCCTCGGCGCGGTCGAGAACAGATAGACGCGGCCGGCGCCGCCCGTGGCCAGGATCGTCGCGCGCCCGGTGAACGTCTCGACCTTGCCGCTGCGGCGGTTGAGCGCATAGGCGCCCCAGACATGGCCGTCGCCCGAATAGCGCTCGCCGTGGCGGCTGGTGACGAGGTCGATCGCGACCATGTCGGGGACGAAGGTGATGTTGGGATTGGCCGCGGCGGCGCGCTCCAGCGCCTGTTGGACGGCCCAGCCGGTCGCGTCGTCGACATGGACGATGCGGCGGTGGCTGTGGCCGCCCTCGCGGGTGAGGTGCCAGCTGTTGCGGTCGGCGGCGAGGTTGAACGGCACGCCGAGCTCGGCCAGCCGGGCGATCGCGGCCGGCGCGTTCTCGACGACGAACTCGACGGTGGCGCGGTTGTTGAGCCCGGCGCCGGCGATCATCGTGTCCTCGATATGGGCCTCGAACGTGTCGCCCGGCTCGAGGACGGCGGCGATCCCGCCCTGCGCCCAGCCGGTCGCGCCCTCGCCCTTGGCCAGCACCGCCACCTTGAAGCGCTGGGCAAGGTTCAAGGCCGCCGTCAGCCCGGCCGCGCCCGAGCCGATGACGACGATGTCGAAGTCGCGGCTAGCCATCCGTCCCGGTGGCCCGCGTCAGGTTGAGGAAGACGTCCTCCAGGTCCGCCTCGCGGGTCGAGACGTCGACGATGCCGAGCCCCTCCTTCTGCAGCGCCGCGAGCACCTCGCCCGCATTGACCCGGTCCTTCCGGTAGGTGATCGCCAGCGTCCGCTCGGCCTTCAACTCGATCTTGTCGAAGCAGGGCGCGTCGGGCGCCCGCGCGAGGTCGCGGTCGACGACCACCTCGACCACCTTCTCCTGCGCCATCCCGACCAGCGCCCTGGTCGCCTCGTTGGCGATCAGCTTGCCGTGGTTGATGATCGCGATCCGGTCGCAGAGCTGCTCGGCCTCTTCGAGATAATGGGTGGTCAGGACGATGGTGACGCCCTGGGCGTGGAGGCCGCGGATGAAGGTCCAGAGCTGCTGGCGAAGCTCGACGTCGACGCCGGCGGTCGGCTCGTCGAGGACGAGGATCGGCGGCGAATGGACCATCGCCTTGGCGACCAGCAGCCGGCGCTTCATGCCGCCCGAAAGGGTGCGGGCATAAGCGTCCGCCTTGTCCTCGAGCCGCATCGCGCGGAGCAGCTCCATCGTCCGCCGATCCGCTTTGGGGATGCCGTAGAGCCCCGCCTGGATCTCGAGCGCCTCGCGGGGCGTGAAGAAGGGATCGAACAATATCTCCTGCGGCACCACCCCGATCGAGCGCTTGGCGTTGCGCGGATGCTCGTCGATATCGAAGCCCCAGATCGTCGCGCGGCCGCCCGATTTGGTGACGAGGCCGGCGAGGATGTTGATCAGCGTCGATTTGCCGGCGCCGTTGGGCCCGAGCAGGCCGAAAATGCCGCCGCGCGGCACATCCAGCGTGATCCCGTCGAGCGCCCGCTTGCCGCCGGCATAGGTCTTCTGGAGATCGAGGATCGAAATCGCGGCTTCGGACATGCGCGCCGGAATAGCGGGACTTTCCCGCCTAGCGAAGCGGATTGTCCGTTGCTAAGGCGGGGCCATGGCCGCGACCGATCCGTTCACCCCTGAAATCGCCTATGCCGAGAGCGCGCGCGTCTGCTGCGACGGCGCCACCGAAACTTCGGCCGCGCTCGGCCATCCGCGCGTCTGGCTGCAGATCGACGAGAGGGGCTTCGTCGATTGCGGCTATTGCGACAAGCGCTTCATCCTGAGGGGCGGGCCCGCCGACGAGAGATGAGGGCGCTCCTCGCCGCCGCCTTGCTGCTGACGACCGCCGCCGCGCCGCTCGAGCGCGAATGTCGCGCGGTCCGGGCGCTGACCAACGGCGACGGCCGCAATTTCGTCGATCTCAATTTCGAGGCGCGGCCGCGCGCGCGGCTGCCGCTGCGGGTGGGCCGGGGGCGCGCCGTCGTCGCCAATGCCCAGACCTGCGAGTCAGATATCGGCGAGGACAGCAGCGACATCGAGTGCGAGTGGCCGTTCGCCGATTATGTCGCGGCCGCGGGCTTTTACGACGGCCTGCTCGACCGGCTGCGCGTCTGCCTTGGTCAGGCCGTGGCCGAGGCGGAGGCGTCTGACACCGAGCCGGTTCCGGCAGGGCGGCGCGACCTGCGCGCCAACGCGGCCGAGTTCACCCTGGCGCGCTGGCAGACCGAGCTCGAGCTGAGCCTCGTCGAGGACCCGCAGGAGGCCTCGGTCCGCTATCTGGTCAAGCTCAGCGCCGATAGCAGCCGCGCCGAGGGGGAGGATCCGGGGACTGACGAGGAAGCCGCCGACTAAGCCTCCTTAGACATCGGCCGATTTCACCCTATATCGGGCCGATGAGCACCGATCCCCGCCGCTTCCTCTACCGCCCCGACGGCCTCGATCCCGACGCCGCATTGAGGCTCACCGCCGATGCGCTCAAGGGCTGCGACGACGGCGAGCTCTATCTCCAATATACCGCCTCGGAGAGCTTCGGCTTCGACGACGGCCGGCTGAAGACCGCCGATTTCAACACCCAGGCCGGGTTCGGCCTCAGGGGCGTTTCGGGCGAGACCACCGCCTTCGCCCAGGCCAATGAATTGAGCGAAGCCGCGATCCGGCGCGCCGCCGAGACGATGGCCGTGCTCGATCCCGCCAGGGGCGCGCCCCCCGGGCCGCCCCGGGGGACCAACGCCAGGCTCTATACCGACGCCGATCCGTTGAGCCTGGTCCCGTTCGCGAGGAAGGTCGCGCTCTGCCAGCAGATCGACGCCGCCGCCCGCGCCCGCGATCCGCGCGTGTCGCAGGTGTCGGTGATGCTCGCCGGCTCGTGGAGCGTGATCGACATCGTCCGCGCCGACGGCTTCGTCGCCCACGACGTGCGCCCGCTGGTCCGGCTCAACGTCCAGCTCGTCGTCGAGCAGAACGGCCGGCGCGAGACCGGCTATCACGGCCTCGGCGGACGCTATCTCTACGACAATCTGTTCGACGACGCCGTCTGGCGGCGGGCGGTCGACATGGCGCTCGCCCAGGCCCTGGTGAATCTCGAATCGGTCGCGGCGCCCGCCGGCGAGATGACGGTCGTGCTCGGCCCCGGCTGGCCCGGCGTGCTGCTCCACGAGGCAGTCGGCCACGGCCTCGAGGGCGATTTCAACCGCAAGGGCACCTCGGCCTTTTCGGGGAGGATCGGCGAGCGCGTCGCCGCGCCCGGCGTCACCGTGATCGACGACGGCTCGATCGGCGACCGCCGCGGCTCGCTGACGATCGACGACGAGGGGACGCCGACCCAGCGCAACGTGCTGATCGAGGACGGAATCCTGAAATCCTACCTCCAGGACCGCCTCAACGCCCGGCTGATGGGCGTCGCCCCCACCGGGAACGGGCGCCGCGAGAATTTCAGCCACGCGCCGATGCCGCGGATGACCAACACTTTCATGCTCGGCGGCGGCGACGATCCGCGCGAGATCCTCGCGCGGGCGAAGAACGGCATCTACGCCAAGAGCTTCGGCGGCGGCCAGGTCGACATCACAAGCGGAAAATTCGTCTTCTCCTGCACCGAGGCCTACAAGATCGAGAACGGCAGGCTCGGCGCGCCGATCAAGGGCGCGACCCTGATCGGCGACGGCCCGACCGTGCTCACCAGGGTGGCGGCGATCGGCGACGACATGGCGCTCGACGAGGGGATCGGCGTCTGCGGCAAAGGCGGTCAGTCGGTGCCCGCCGGGGTCGGTCAGCCGACCCTGCTGATCGAGGGGATCACGGTCGGCGGCACCGCGGCGTGAACCAGAACCAGGTCCAGTCGATCCTCTCCTTCTGGTTCGCGCGCGGCTGGGACGAGTGGTGGGAGGCGGATGCCGAGTTGGACGCCGAGATCAGGAAGAGGTTCGAGGCGCTCTGGCAGGAGCAGCGCGAGAATGTGCCCGAGCATTTCCTCGGCTCGGCCGACGAGGCGCTCGCCGCCGTCCTGCTGTTCGACCAGTTCGCCCGCAACATGTATCGCGGCCATGCCGACCAGTTCTCGACCGATCCGCTCGCACTCGCGGTCGCCAAAGGCGCGATCGAGCGCGGCTATGATGACGGCATGACGCCGGAGCGGCGCGGCTTCCTCTACATGCCGTTCGAGCATAGCGAGGATTTGCGCGACCAGCGCCAGTCGCTGCTGCTGTTCACCGCGCTCGGCAATGCCGAGCATCTCAAATATGCGCGGCTGCATCATGACGTGATCCAGCGTTTCGGCAGGTTCCCGCACCGCAACGCGATGCTGGGCCGCAAGCCGACCGCGGTCGAGGCGGCGGCCGGCGACGTGGTGCCCTGGTGATGGCGCTGGTCGAGGCCGCCCGCTTCTACACCGGCATCGAAGCCAGCATGGCCCATGGCCGGCTCGAGGCCGAGGGCATTCCCGCGATCCTGTTCGACACCGAGATGAATTGGGGCGGCATGGATCTCGGCGTCGTGCCGGTGCGGCTGATGGTCGACGACGAGGATCTCGAGCAGGCGCGGGCGATCCTTGCGCGGCAAGGTTGACAGGCGAACTGTACTATATCAATAATACACCGGCGCGGGCGGATGGGACCGGACATGAGTGATCTTGACGCGCCGGTGCTCGAGCTGGCGGACATCGGCAAGACCTACGGGCGCCGCGGCGGCGCCGTGCAGGCGGTGCGCGGCGTCTCGCTCTCGGTCGGCGCGGGCGAGGTGTACGGCTTCCTGGGGCCCAATGGCGCCGGCAAGAGCACGACGATCCGCATGCTGCTCGGCCTGATCGCGCCGAGCGCGGGCGTCGTGCGGCTGTTCGGCCGGGACCTGCGCACCGACCCGTCGGTGCTGCGCCGGGTGGGCTCGCTGGTCGACGGCGGCAATTTCTATCCCTTCCTCTCCGGCCGCCGCAACCTGGAGGTGCTGGCCAGGACCCACGGCGGCGGCGGCGAACGGATCGACGCCCTGCTCGATCAGGTCGGCCTCGCCAAAGACGCCAGGCGCAAGGTGAAGGGCTATTCGACCGGGATGCGGCAGCGGCTCGGGGTCGCCGGCGCGCTCCTGACCGATCCCGACATCGTCATCCTCGACGAGCCGGTGAACGGCCTCGACGCCGCCGGCATCCAGGAGATGCGGTCCCTGATCCGCGGCCTCGCCGCCGACCGCGGCAAGACCGTCTTCCTCTCCAGCCACCTGCTCAACGAGGTGCAGCAGGTCTGCGACCGAGTCGCCATTATCCACAAGGGCGAGGTGGTGCGCGAATCGACCGTCGCGGGCCTGCTCCATCAGGAGGCGCGCGGCCTCAGGATCGAGGCGGCGCCGCTCGACGCCGCCGAGGCGGCGCTGGCCGGCCGCTGGGCGGTGGAGCGGAGCGGCGACGCCCTGCTGGTCGCTGCCTCCCGCGCGGAGACGCCGGAAGTGGCCAGGCAGCTGGTCGGCGCCGGCGTCGACCTGTTCGGCCTGGCGCCGGTCCACTCCAGTCTCGAGGAGGTGTTCCTCGCCATCACCGCGGAGGAGCCGGGCGATGCTTGACGCCATCGCCGCCGAAGCGATCAAGTTCGTCCGCCACCGGGCGACCTGGGGGCTGGTCTGGATCTGGCCGATCGGCCTTTGCGTCATCGGCCTGATCGCGATCGCCGTCGGGCTCCTCAATCCCTCGGTCGCCGATAGCGGCCAGGCAAATGCCGCCGGCTGGATCGCGGACGCGGTCGCCTTCTGGCGAGTGCCGGGCCAGGGACTGGGCCGCTACGTGATCGGCGCCTTCGTCGCGGTCGTGTTCGCCGGCGAATATGGCTGGAACACCTGGAAGCTGATCGTGCCGCACCGGGCGCGGAGCACGCTGATCGCCGCCAAATATATCGTGGCGCTGGCCTTGCTCGCCTGCGGCTTCGCGCTCGGCGCGATCCTGTTCAACCTGGTCGGCTGGGCCGAAGACGTCCTCACCGGCGATGCCATTCCTGCCGGTATCGCGCTCGGCGCGCTGGCGAAGGCGCACGTCCTCGGCGCGCTCGCGGCGATCGCGCCGCTGCTGCTCACCACGGCCTATGTCAGCCTGGCGGCGATCCTCACCCGCTCGACCGTCGCCGCCCTGATGATCGGCCTCGCCATCACCACCGCGGAGCAGCTCTTCCGCACCTTCGCGCCGCTGCTCGAGCCCTACGCGCCGGCGCTGATCGGCGCGCTCTATCGGGCGCTGCCGGGCTATCATGTGGCCAATGTCGGCGGCTGGATCACGACCGGCGAGCTTCTCCAGACGCCCTTGGCCGCGGGCCCCTATTCGGCGCCCTTCGCGCTCTCGCTCGCGACCGTCGCCTTCTGGGTCGCGCTGCTCGTCGGTCTCACTTTCTGGCGCTTCCGCCGGCAGGACATCAACTAGCGCGCGGCCATCGCCCAGAGCAGGGTCGAGCGCGCGCCCGAGCGGCAGAAGGCCAGCAGCTTGCCTTCGCCCATCGCGGCCGCCATCGCCGCGACCTGGTCCGGCCTGATCCCGCCCGAAACGGGGATGTGACGATAATCGAGGCCGGCGGCCCGGGCGGCGGCTTCGATCTCGGCGCCCGCCGGCTGGCCGGGCTCCTCGCCATCCGGCCGATTGTTGACGATCAGCGCGACGCCTGCCGCCGCGACGGCTTCCATGTCCTCGGGGCGAAGCTGGCGATCCGCGACCAGCACCGTGTCGCTCAGCGCCCGGAACATGTCAGCGCTTCAGCGCGGCGAGCGCGGCGAAGGCGTGCGATTCGGTGTCGGGCGCGCGCGGCCGCCGGCGGCGCTCGCGGCCGCGCCAGACCCAGCCGGGCGTCGCCTCGTCGGGGCGGAAGCCGATTTCGCGCATCAGCCTCGCCAGCGCCGCCGGCTTGAGCCCGAGCGAGGTGACAAGCGCCGGGTCGATCGCGGCGCTGGTGCCGGCGGCGCGCGCTTCGTGGGCCTGGGCCGCGATCCGTTCGGCGATGTCGACCCGGATCATCTGCGGCCCCGCCGCGCGGAAGCCGAGCCTGGTCAACAGGGCGCGATCGGCCGGCGTCGGCAGCACCGCGCTCGATTCGGGCGGCAGCGCGGGCATCGCCATGCCCGCCGCGGCGGCGCGCAAGGCGGCGCGCCAGCGCATCGCCTCGGGCTTCAGCACCGCCGGCATGTAGAGGTCGAGCGCGCCGATCCGGACGCCGAGCCCGGTCACCGCGCGCCGTTGCGCGCGGTCGAGCGCGGCCAGCGCTCCGCCGACGGCCTCGCGCGTCACGATCCCGCCCTCGTCGACCAGCATCGCGAGCAGGGCCCGCACCGCCGCCGGCGCGGCCGGGTCCCGGGCGGCCCGGCCGGCGGCACGGAGCGGCCCCAGCGTCGCCTCCGCTCCGGCCCGGAGCCAGTCCTTGAGGCGCAGGATGACCGACTCGCGGCCCTTCTCCGACACGCCGTCGATCCGCCGGTCGAGCAGGATGCGCGGGCTCAGCAGATTCTTGCCCGGGCCGAGCCGCGCCACCTCATGGCCGCGCCAGAGGATCGCGACCGGCTGCGCCGCCTCGGTGCGCAGCGAGAAATGGTCGTCGGTGTCGGCGACGAGCGCCGCGGCGCGTTTCTCATATTCGCCGCCCAGCCGCCGCTCGGCGGTGGCGAGCAGCATCTTGCGGTCGGCGTGGCGGGCGGCGGGATCGACCTCGAACGCGAAGCCGTTCAGACGGCCGATCGCATAGGAGCCGACGCTGACCTCCCCCTCGGCATCGATCAGCACCTGGAATTCGCCCGCGCCCTTCTTGCCGACGTCGCGCATCAGGACCGCGGTGCGCCGGTCGACGAAGCGCTGGGTGAGCCGCTCGTGGAGCGCATCGGAGAGCTTTTCCTCGACCGCCATCGTCCGCGCCGCCATCGTCGCCGGGTCGGCCAGCCAGTCGGACCGGTGCGCGATATAGGCCCAGGTCCTGACCCCGGCGATCCGGTCGGCGAGCGTATCGATGTCGCCCTGGACATTGTCCAGCCGCGCCACCTGCTCCGCATACCAGCCCTGCGGGATGCGGCCCTCGCCTTCGCTCAAATGGGTGAACAGCCGCACCACCAGCCGGGCATGATGCTCGGGACCGGTCTTGCGGAAATCGGGCAGGCCGCAGGCGGCCCACAGCCGCCGGACCAGCTCGGGCGAGGCGGCGCGCGCGCGGGCCTCCGGATCCCCCGCCAGGATCTTCAGCACGGCAAGGTCGATCGCCTCGGGCGCCGCCCGCACCTCGCGGCGCACGGGCCTGCGCTCGAGCGAGCGGATCAAGGCCTCGACGCTGCCGAAGTCGAGCTCGCTCTCGCGCCAGTAGAGGAAATCCAGCGGCTCGAAGCGATGCTCCTCGATCCGCTCGATCTCGTCGGGCCGGAACTCGGCGAGCGCGTCGCCCTCCAGGGTCAGGCTGCCGAACGAGCCGTCGCGCTGGTGGCGGCCGGCGCGGCCGGCGATCTGCGCCATTTCGGCGGGGGTCAGGCGGCGGCGCCGGTGGCCGTCGAACTTGGAGAGGCCGGCGAAGGCGACATGGTCGACGTCCAGATTGAGGCCCATGCCGATCGCGTCGGTGGCGACCAGATAGTCGACCTCGCCCGCCTGGTACATCGCCACCTGGGCGTTGCGGGTGCGCGGCGAAAGCGCTCCCATCACCACCGCCGCGCCGCCGCGCATCCGCCGCAGCACCTCGGCGACCGCATAGACCTGCTCGGCGGAGAAGGCGACGATCGCGGCGCGCGGCGGCAGGCGCGACAGCTTGGCCGCCCCGACATAGGAGAGCGTCGAGAAGCGCGGACGAGTCACGATCTCGGCCCTGGGCAGCAAGGCGCGCACCATCGGCCTCAGGCTTTCCGAGCCGAGGATCATCGTCTCCTCGCGGCCGCGGGCGTGCAGCATCCGGTCGGTGAAGACATGGCCGCGCTCGGGATCCGCGCCGAGCTGGCCCTCATCGACCGCGACGAAGGCGACGTCCCGTTCCATGGGCATGGATTCGGCGGTGCAGAGGAACCAGCGCGCATCCTTCGGGACGATCTTCTCCTCGCCGGTGATCAGCGCGACCTGGTTCGCGCCCTTCAGCCTGACGACGCGGTCGTAGACCTCGCGCGCGAGCAGGCGCAGCGGGAAGCCGATCATCCCGGAGGAATGGGCGCACATCCGCTCGACCGCGAGATAGGTCTTGCCGGTATTGGTCGGGCCGAGGACGGCCCTCAGGTCGGCGTTCATCGCCCCAAGATCGGTCCGCCTCCTTCAAAGCGCAAGATTTTCCGGCGTCCGGGCCCTCGCTTTCCGCTCGTCCGGCGCCCCTTTCGCTTCACCGCAAGCAAGCCCCGCAGAGGGAATCCGTAATTTGACTTTAACCTCTTTTCTTCACAACCCTCGCCACCTGCCGAGCGGGGAAGCGCGGCGGGGGAATCAGTGGCGCGAGGGGCTGGGCAGGCTTGTATCAGGTCAGCGATATCGGCGTGGCATCGGGCAGCGGCGCGGCCGCGCTCGTGCTCGACGGCGGCCGCTATCGCGCGGCCCCTCTCCGGCCCGCGTTCGGCCACAAGGTCGAGGGCCTGCGCGCCCGCGCCGGCGAGTTCGATCTCGTCGTCGATCTCGGCCAGCGGATCGGGTCGCGGGAATGGCTGCGCGGCTTCGTCACCTGCTTCGGCCTGTGCTACGCCGCCTGGTCGCTGGCGCCGAGCTTCCATCCGCTCGCGGGCGCGGCGCCGGCGCCGCTCCCCGACGTCCAGTTCGAGGAATCGCGCACGCTTGCCATCGCCCCGCTGGCTTATGGCGGCGATACCGGCCGCCGCATGGCGCCGACCGATGCGGTCGAGGCGCTTGCCGAGAGTCCGGAACGGCCGATCATCGATCTTCGCGCGACATTGGGCCGCGGCGACGGCTTCGCCTCGATGCTGGAGCGGGCCGGCGTCGCCGCCGCCGAAGCCGGCCGGGTCGCGGCGATGATCGGCGCGATCGTTCCGCTCGGCGACATCAGGCCCGGTACGGTGATGGACCTCACCCTCGGCCGCCGCCCGAACCGCACCGTCGCCCGGCCGCTGGACAAATTGACCTTCCGCGCCCGATTCGACCTGCGCGTCGAGCTCGCCCGCGTCGCCGGCGCGCTGACCCTCAACCGCATTCCGATCGCGGTCGACGAGACGCCGCTGCGCATCCAGGGCCTGGTCGGCGCCAGCCTCTACCGCTCGGCCCGCGCCGCGGGCGCGCCGGCGCGCGCGGTCGAGGCCTATATCCGCGCGCTCAACACCCAATTGAGCGTCCCCGCCGGGATCAATTCCGACGACCGCTTCGACATCATCATCGAGCATCGCCGCGCCGCCACCGGCGAGACCGAGACCGGCGACCTCCTCTATGCGGGCCTCAACCGATCCGGCCGGCGCGACCTCCAGCTGATGCAATGGCAGAGCGACGGCCGCAGCCAGTGGTTCGAGGCCTCGGGCGTCGGCCGCCGGAGCGGCGGCATGACGCAGCCGGTGCCGGGGCCGATCACCTCCAATTACGGACTCAGGATGCACCCGATCCTCGGCTATGCGCGGATGCACCGCGGCATCGATTTCCGCGCCGCCTTCGGCTCGCCGATCCTCGCCGTCGCCGACGGCACCGTCGCCCGCGCGGGCTGGGCCGGCGGCTACGGCAACCAGGTCCGCCTCAGCCACGCCAACGGCGTCGGCACTTCCTATTCGCACATGAGCCGGATCGCGGTCCGGCCGGGCACGCACGTCCGCCAGGGCCAGGTGATCGGCTATATCGGCACGACCGGCCTTTCGACCGGGCCGCACCTTCATTTCGAAACCTATCGCAACGGCGGCGCGGTGAACCCGCGCTCGGTCCATTTCGTCGGCCGCGCCCAGCTGTCGGGCGCCAGCCTCGCCAGCTTCAGGAGCCGCCTGCGCAGCCTGCTCGGCACCCCGGTCGGCGCCAACCGGAGCTCGGGCGCCGGCGCCAGCCGCGCGGCGCGCTGACCGTCACGCGCTTCCCACCGTCATCCTGACGAAAGTCAGGACCCATGAACACGGATCCGGCAAGTTCGCCCGCTCCGTGTTCATGGATCCCGGATCAAGTCCGGGATGACGAGGAAGAGAAGGACGAGGGTTGGGGCGCCTAGCGCCCCTGCGCCCGCCAGCGTTTGACGACGCGGGCGACCATCGCATCCTCTTCGCCGGTCTGCTTCCAGAGCGCGGAGAAGAGCGGGTCGGACGAGGCCGGGCAGCGATCGCGCTCGAGATCGTCGAACGCGACTCGGATCGGGATCGAGACGCCCTCGCCGCACACGATGCACTCGCGGTTCCTGAGCGCCGGGATGACGTCGAGGAAGCCGCGCGAGCCTTCCGGCATGGCCGACTTGACGAACGCCTGGTCGCGGTCGTTGTTGAGCCGCATCGCCAGGATCGTGCCGCATTGCGAGAGCACACCCTCGGCGAGATCGGACGGGCGCTGCGTGATCAGGCCCAGCGAAACGCCATATTTGCGGCCTTCCTTGGCGATCCGCTCGAGGATCTTCCTGACCGCCTGTCCGGTCGAAGTCTTGTCGGACGGGATGTAGCGGTGCGCTTCCTCGCAGATCAGCAGCACCGGCCGCTGCACTTCGCTGCGCGACCAGATCGCATAGTCGAACACGAGGCGCGACAGCACCGCGACGACGACCGAGACGATGTCGCTGGGAACGCCCGAGACGTCGATGATCGAGATCGGCTTGCCGCGCGCCGGGAGCCGGAAGATCTTGGAGATGAACGCGCCCATCGAATCGGCGACGAGCATGCCGGAAAACATGAACTGGTAGCGCGGGTCCGACTTCAATTCGTCGATCTTGCCCTTGAGGCGCATGAACGGGGCGGTGTCGGTCGCCTTGTTGAGGAGGCCCATTTCGTGGGTGATCGCGCTGGTGAGATCGGAGAGCGCGTAGGGGATCGGCGAATCGACGGTGAGCTTGGAGAGCCCTTCGGCGGCCCGGTTCTTGGCGCGCGCCTGCAACAGGCACTTGGCGAGGATGTCCATGTCCTGCTGGCGGTCCGCGCCCTGCGAGGTGACGAACACCTCGGTATGCTCCTCGAAGTTCATCAGCCAATAGGGCATGGCGAGATTGTCGACGTTGAACAGCTCGCCATGGCCCTTGAACGCGGCCGAATATTCGCCGTGCGGGTCGACCATGACGATGTGCCCCTCGGGGCTCTGGTCGCAAATGCGGTGCATGATCAGCGCCGCCGCGGTCGACTTGCCGGTGCCGGTCGAGCCGAGCAGGGCGAAATGCTTGCCGAGCAGGGCATCGACATAGAGCGCGCCGCGCACGTCCTTGGTCGGATAGACGGTGCCGATCTCGATATGGGCGCGCTCGTCGGCCGCGAACATCTGCTTCAGATCGTTGCCGGCGACCGGATAGGCCTTGCTGCCGGGGATCGGATAGGAGGTGATGCCGCGCTTGAAGTTGATCAGCTTGCCGGTGGACGGGTCCTCGTCGCCTTCGCCGAGGAAATCGATCTCGGCGCTGACCGTGCCGGCTTCGGCGTCGATCACCTTGAGGGCGCGGATGTTGGCGAGCAGCCAGCGCCGGTGCGAGGCGATCTTGATCTGGCTGCCGACCTGGCCCGACATGGCGATGCTGGGATCGGGGTCGGAGGCAAGCTCGCCGAGGCGGCGGCCGACCATCTCGACGCGGGCGCCGCTGCCGCCGATTTCGACGACCTGGCCGATCGCCTCATGGCTCGGCACCAGCGCCCGTTTCGGCGCCGGCGCGGGCGGCACGGCGGGGACGTCCGCGCCGTCTTCAGGCTGCGGGAAGCTGTGGAGGTTCATCGCGTCGGTCATGGCAACGGGCCGCCCCTGGGAATTTCCGAGCCCCGTCCTAGAGTAAGAGGGTAAACAAGTGCTTGAGAAGAAAGAGGCGGTTCTAGCCGTACCGGCGCTGGAAGAGGGCGCTGGCCGTCCAACCCAGCAGCAGCGAGAGCGCGACCGCGACAATCCCGTAGCTGAGCGACCAGCGCTCCGCTGCCAGGGCGACGAAGCCTTCGAACCCCAGCTTCTCGATCCGGATCTCGCGGGCGGCGCCGGCGATCACCCGGCCGTCGCGGATCAGGAAGGTCTCGGCGGTGTAGGTGCCGACCGGGACCCGCGCCGGAATGCTGATCCGGGCGCGGTAGAGCACGCCTTCGCTGATCTCCACGCCGTGCGGATATTCGGCGTAGAGCTGGTTGCGGCGGCGAAGGTCGATCAGGCCCTGCTCGAAGCGCCGGAGCGTGTCGGCCGAGGCGCCGCCGCCGGGCGAGAGCTGGAGGTTGTTGAGGCCGAGCTCGTAGATCGCCGCGGTGCGCTCGTCGACCAGCCGCGACAAGGGCCGCGACGAGGCCACCGCGTAGAAGCTCGGCGCCGAGCGGAAGCGCACCCGTTCGACGTTCATCCAGATGCCGGCGACCTTCTGCTTCTCGCGCAGCACGATCCTCTCGAGCGGGCCCTTGAGGACGACGGCGATGTCGGGCGTGGCCTCCGGCGTCCGCCCGCCGGGATAGAGGATCGCGCCGAACAGCAGCAGCTCCGCGCCCGAAAAGCTGTAGCGTATCTCGATGTCGCGCTGCGAGACGTCGGGAACGAGCCGCGGCTCCGCCTGGCCGAGCGCGAGCGGCGCGAGCATGGCGAGGACGAGGGCCCGCAGCCGCCTCACAGCATCTGCACCGTGTAGATTTCCTCGGGCCGCCAGCCGAGCTGCAGCGCCATTCGGAAGGCGACGCCGAGGACGACGATGGCGAGGATCATGCGCAGGAGCTCGGGCTTCATCTTCTGCGCGAAGCGGGCGCCATATTGGGCGCCGACCACCGAGCCGAGCAGCAGCAGGCCGGCCAGCACGATATCGACCGAGCGGGTGGTGGTGGCGTGGACCAGAGTGGTGGCGGCGGTGACGAACAGGATCTGCAGGAGCGAGGTGCCGACCACCACCTGCGCCGACATGCCGAGCAGGTAGATCATCGCCGGCACCATGATGAAGCCGCCGCCGATGCCGAGCAGCACGGTCAGCATCCCCGAAAGGAAGCCGAGGCCGAGCGGCGCCAGCGGCGATATGTAGAGCCCCGACCGGTAGAAGCGCCAGCGCATCGGCAAGGCGGCGATCAGCGGATTGTGGCGGCGGGCGGGCCGTCTCTTCTCGCGCTCGGATGGCTTGAGGATGTCGAGCGCGGTCGCCGCTTCCTTGGCCATGATCAGGCCGATGCTGGTCAGGAGCAGCACGTAGAGGATCGAAATGACGGTATCGATCTGGCCCATTTCCTGGAGCAGGCGGAACAGGAAGCCGCCGAGGATCGATCCGACCACGCCGCCGGCGATGATCACCGCCCCCATCTGCACGTCGACTCCGCGGCGGCGGCGGTGGGCGAGCACGCCCGAAATGCTGGTGCCGGTGATCTGGGTCGTCGCCGAGGCGACGGCGACCGCAGGCGGGATGCCGTAGAAGATCAGGATCGGCGTCGTCAGGAAGCCGCCGCCGACGCCGACCATGCCGGTCAACAGGCCGACCAGCCCGCCCAGGCCGACGATCACCAGCGCGTTCACCGACAGGCCCGCGATCGGCAGGTAGATGTCCATTGGAGCGCGACCCTAGTCGCGAAAGCGGGCGCGCGGAAGGCGCGGGCGCTTCAAAAATCGGCGGCGAGGGTGACCGCCAGGCCCGATCCCGGCGCCGCATCCCCGGCGATGCGAAAGCGCCAGTCCGCCGCGACCCTGAGGTTCGCGCCCCGGACCGGCAGCCGCCAGGACAGGCTCGGGCCGGCATCGAGCCGGGATGCGCCGGGCTGGGCCGCGCCCCAGAAAGCGGCGCCGAGCTCGACCGCACCGACCGGCGCCGCCAGCCGCGCCGCGCCGTCGACGAAGGGCTCGCGCGAGCGGAGGCCGACGATGCCGGCCTGGGCATAGGCGTCGAGACGAAGGCCGGCCGCCAGCGCCAGGCTCCGCCCGCCCTGGGCCGAGAGCGCAAAGGCCGAGCGTCCATGGCGCCGGAGCGCCTGGCGCCGCTCGACGAGCAAATCGACCGCGACCGCCGCCGCCGGCCGCCACGCGAGGCCCGCCGCGACCTCGACTTCCCCCGGCCGCCGCAGCGGGAGATAAGCGCGCGCGCTCAGCGAAACGCCGCCGCCGAGGCGGTGGCTCAGCCGTGCCCCGGCCTGGCTTCCCCCCAGCGTCCCGCCCGGCGCCAGCCCGGTCCCGCCGCCGTCGCGCCGGACGAGCAGCCACGCCGACGCCATCCAGGGCCTGCGGGCACGGCGCGGAAGCGGCAGCGGCAGCGCCGCGGGCTCGGGGGAGCGGGCGCCTCGGTCGGGAAGTGACAAGACCGTCCTTGGACCCGCGGTCGCGATGGCGAACGATGGTCGCTCCGCAGCGAGGGGGAGAGACGGCTGCGCCGCCGCGACCGGCGCCGCCATCGAGCCCGGTTCACGACCCGCCAAGCCGAGGCGTGGCTTATAGGACTCGTCTCTTATAAGACAGCAAGCCCTCCTTCCCGGGATGTCGTGGCGCGGCCCTGCGTCGGCCGGCGGCCTTGCGAAGACCGTCGCCGGGGTGGCCGTCGGCGCTGCTCGCGGCGGGGTGATCGCGGCCGGGGGATCCGCCGCCGCGCCCCGCCATGCGTCGGGGAGCAGCAGCGCGGCACGGACGCAGATCCAGCCGCCGAGCGCCAGCGCGAGGAAGCGGAGCGGGCGGCTGGTCATTCGGCCGGGGGCCGGCGGGGAAAGGCGTGGACGGTCTTGCCCCAGGCCGACGCGCCGGTGCGACGCAGGCCCAGATAGCGGCCGAGCGCGCGCCGGGCGGCCAGGATCGCGATGAGGTTGGCGGTCACCGCGCGCGGCAGCGATCTCAGCCCTTCGCGCCAGCCAAGAGCATGGGCGACGAAGCCGAAGCGCATCGCCAGCCGCCAGAGCAGCAGCAGCGAGGCGAGCGCCGCGAGCAGGCGGAAAGCCGGGGAGAAAGGCGGCATCGCCGGGGCGGCGACCAGCAGCGCCGCCCACAGCAGCAGGCTCGCATAGGCGGCGCCGAGGATCAGCGCGGCGAGCAAGGCCTGGCGGTCGCGCAGGCGCATCCAGCGCTCGGCGAGGCCGCCGCTCCAGCCGAGCCGGTCCCAGCCGGCGAGCGCGATCCCGGTCACCCAGCGGGATTTCTGCGCGACCGCGGCCTCGAGCGTCGCCGGAAAATAGGCGCGGGTGGCGATGACGGGCCGGCCCGGGCCCGCCGCGAGCCGGGCGAAGGTGGCGCGGCGGCCCATCATCTTGAGCCGCAGCCCCAGCTCATAATCCTCGGTGAGGCTGTCGGGATCGAACGGGGCGCCGCGCGATGCGGCGAGGGCGGCGAGGGCGTCGCGTCCGATCGCGCAGCCGACGCCGGCGCACGGCAGCGCGGCGCCGATCGCCGCGCGCACGACCAGCTCCTTGCCGTGCGCCTCGAGGAACTCGTCGCAATAATGGCCGCCGACGAACCGCGAGCTGGGGTCGATCAGCGGCACGACCGGCAATTGCACGAGGTCGAACCGCTCGATCAGGGCGTCGAACAGGCCGAGCTCGGCGGAATGGACGACGTCCTCGGCATCGTGGAGGATGACGGCCTTGAACCGGACGCCGTCGGCGGCCTCGTCCTCGACCATCCGCTCCCAGAGCCGGTTGAGGCAATCGGCCTTGCAGGTCGGCCCCGGCGCCGGGCCGACGACGAGGCGGACGCGCGGGCCGGCCGCCGCCAGCGCCGCCGCGATCGTCGGCGGATCGTTGGGGTAGCAGCCGACATAGAGCCGATAGTCGGCCGCGCCGAACGCGCGCTGGGCATGGCGGAGCATCGCTCCGATCACCGCCGCCTCGTCCCAGGCGGGCACGAAGACGGCGAGCCGGCCCGGCCTCGCCGCCCGCAACCCGGCGGCGGAGCGGCGGGGCCGCCCGCGGCGCCGCGCCATCCGCCCCAGCCAGAGAAGGTCGACGGCAAGGTCGCTCGCGCCCAGGACCAGGAAGCCGGCGGCGGCGAACATCGCCAGCTCGCGCATCACGAAGGCGAGGGCGGCAACCATATTTCCTCCGAATCGGACCTGAATATCATCTGATTCCAGCGAAGAGGACGCAAGAGCCTGCGCAAATCGGCGATTCCCGGCCGCCCTTTCCCGCCATTTCGGATTCGCCTTCCTTCGACCCGGTCCCGGCCGAGGCGCAGCCTCGCGGCGGGAGGGACTCGCCATGAGGATCGTCGCGCGCGGGCTCTGGGCCGCTTTTCTCGTCGTCGCCGGCGCCGGTTGGAGCGCGCCGGCGCTCGCCTGGGGGGATTCCGGACATCGGACCGTTTGCGAGATCGCGCTCAGGAACCTGACGCCGGTCGCGCGGGCCGAGGTCGGCCGGCTGCTCCGCGCCCATCCGGCGATCCTCGGCGCCAATCCGCTCAACGCCGAATATGGCTGGGCCTGCACCTATCCGGATCATCCCGCCAGCGACGGGCCGCCGCGCCGCAGCCCCGAGCATTTCGTCAACTATCCGCGCACGCTGATGGCCGTCACCGGCGCCTCCGGCTGCGGCGGGGCGCCGCTCTGCGTGGTCTCGGCGGTCGCCGCCGATTTCGCGACGCTGCATTCGCCGAGCGCGAGCGACCCGGAAAAGGCCGCGGCCCTGGTCTATCTCGGCCATTGGCTCGGCGACATCCACCAGCCGCTGCACAGCTCCTACCGCGACGACCAGGGCGGCAACGAAGTCAATTCGAACGGCCTGTGCACCAACAACCTCCATTCGACCTGGGACACCTGCATCCTGCAGAGCCGCGCCTTGGCCGGCGGCCGCTCGATCGCGGACATCCGCGCGCTGGCGGCGGACTGGAGCGGCCGGGTGTCCGACGTCGAGCGCGCCCAGTGGCTGTCGTCCCTGCCCTGGCAATGGTCGGCGGAATCCTACGCGGTGACGATCCGGCCGGAGGTGGGCTATTGCGTCATGGTCCAGGCGGCGTGCCAATATTCCGCGACCGACATGGCGATGACGACGCCGCGCCGCGGCGTCCGCGTCGACGCCGCCTATATGGATTGGGCGATGCCGATCATCCAGCGCCGGATCACCCAGGCCGGCGTCCGCCTCGCCCATCTCATCAACCTGGCGCTCGATCCGGCCTATCGGCGCTAGCCTCCGCGGCCGCATTTCGCCATGCTGCGGCGATGCGCTGCTTCTTCGATCCGCGGCAGCTTGCCCACGCCCCCGCGCTGGAGCTGCACAATGGCGGCTTCGTGCCGTTCGCGGAGAGCGCAAGCCGGGCCGAGGCGATCCGGGCGGCGGTCGGACCGGTCGAACCGGCCGCCGATCATGGCGAGAGCCCGCTCCGCGCGGTCCACACCGAGCCCTATCTCGCCTTCCTGCGCTCGGCCCACGAAGACTGGCAGGCCGCGGGCCGCGAAGGCGATGCCTCGGGCTATGCCTGGCCCGTGGTCGGGCGGCGGCCGCTCGACCTCGAGAGGATCGACGCGCGGCTCGGGGCGTACAGCTTCGACGCGTCGAGCCCGATCTCCCAGGGGACCTGGGAGGCCGCCTATTGGTCGGCGCAGACCGCGCTCAGCGCGCTCGACGCGGTGCTCGGCGGCGAGCGCGGCGCCTTCGCCCTCTGCCGGCCGCCCGGCCATCATGCCGGCGCCGACTATCTCGGCGGCTATTGCTACCTCAACAACGCCGCCATCGCCGCCGCGGCCGCCGTCGCGGCGGGCCGGGAGCGGGTCGCGATCCTCGACGTCGACTATCATCACGGCAACGGCACCCAGGACATCTTCCGCGCGCGCGGCGACGTCCTGTTCGTCTCGATCCACGCCGATCCCAGGATGGACTATCCCTATTTCTGGGGCCACGCCGACGAGAGCGGCGAAGGCGAAGGCGCCGGCGCGACCCTGAACCTGCCGCTGCCGCGCGGCACCGGCCTCGCCGCCTACCTGCCGACGCTCGACGCGGCGCTGGCGAAGATCGCCGACTTCGCGCCGGCGCTGCTGGTCGTCTCCTACGGCGCCGACACCTTCGCGGGCGACCCGATCTCTTTCTTCACACTTCAAACGGCCGATTATGCCGCGATCGCCGCGCGCGTGGCCGCGTCGGGCCTTCCCATCCTGGTCGTGATGGAGGGCGGCTATGCGGTGGACGCGCTCGGCGCCAACGTCGCCTCCTTCCTCGCCGGCCTCTAGAGCTTCTCGGTCAGCTCCGGCACGATCTTGAACAGATCGCCGACCAGGCCGACGTCGGCGACCTGGAAGATCGGCGCGTCCTCGTCCTTGTTGATCGCGACGATCGTCTTGGAATCCTTCATCCCCGCGAGGTGCTGGATCGCGCCGGAGATGCCGATCGCGATATAGACTTCGGGCGCGACGATCTTGCCGGTCTGGCCGACCTGATAGTCGTTCGGCGCATAGCCCGCGTCGACCGCGGCGCGCGAGGCGCCGACGCCGGCCTTCAATTTATCGGCGAGCGGATCCAGCAGGCTGTGGAACTGCTCCGAGGAGCCGAAGGCGCGGCCGCCCGAGACGATGATCTTGGCGCTGGTCAGCTCGGGCCGCTCGGACTTCGAGAGCTCGGCGCCGACGAAACTGGACAGACCTGAATCGCCGCCGCCCTGCACGGGCTCGACCACGCCATTGCCCACCGAGCTTCCCTCGCCGGAGAAGGCGGTGGTGCGTACCGTGATCACCTTCTTGGCGTCGGACGATTTCACGGTGGCAATCGCGTTGCCGGCATAAATGGGCCGGGCGAAGGTGTCCGGAGCTTCCACCGAAATGATGTCGCTGATCTGCATCACGTCGAGCAAAGCGGCGACGCGCGGAGCGATGTTCTTGCCTGTCGTCGTCGCCGGCGCGACGAAATAGTCGCAATGGTCGCGGACCAGGGCGGCCGCTACCGGCGCCACATTCTCGGCGAGCATATGGGCGTAAGCCGGGCCGTCGGCGAGGTGGACCTTCTTGACGCCGTCGATCTTCGCGGCGGCCGCGGCGACGTCGCCTACCCCCTCGCCGGCGACGAGCGCGTGGACCTCGCCGAGTTGCGCGGCGGCGGTGACGGTGGCGAAGGTGGCGTCCTTGATCGCCCCGCCTTCATGCTCGACCAGAACCAGTGCGACGCTCATGCCACAACTCCCAGGGTCTTGAGTTTGCCGATCAGCTCGTCGACCGAGCCGACCTTGATTCCCGCCTGGCGTCTGGGCGGTTCCTCGACCTTGAGCACGCTGAGCCGCGGCGCGACGTCGACGCCGTAATCGGCCGGCGTCTTGGTGGCCAGCGGCTTCGACTTGGCCTTCATGATGTTGGGCAGGCTCGCGTAGCGCGGCTCGTTGAGCCGCAAATCGGTGGTGACCACGGCGGGCAGCTTCAGCTTCAGAGTCTCGAGGCCGCCGTCGACCTCGCGGGTGACTTCGAGCGTCTCCATCGACACCTCGACCTTGGAGGCGAACGTCCCCTGCGCCCAGCCGAGCAGGGCGGCGAGCATCTGGCCGGTCTGGTTGCTGTCGTCGTCGATCGCCTGCTTGCCGAGGATGACGAGCCCGGGCTGCTCCTCCTCGGCGACCTTGGCGAGCAGCTTGGCGACGGCGAGCGGCTCCACCTCCTCGTCGGTCTGGATCAGGATCGCGCGGTCGGCGCCCATCGCGAGCGCGGTCCGCAAGGTCTCCTGCGCCCTGGCGGGGCCGATCGAGACGGCGACGATCTCGGTGGCGACGCCCTTTTCCTTCAGGCGGATCGCCTCCTCGACCGCGATCTCGTCGAACGGATTCATGCTCATCTTGACGTTGGCGAGATCGATCCCCGTCTTGTCCGCCTTGACCCGCGGCTTGACGTTGAAATCGATCACCCGCTTGACGGCGACCAGCAGCTTCATCGTTCGTCCCTTCTTTCCTCGTCATGCCAGCGTAGGCTGGCATCCAAGCAGAGTCAGCATGGATCCCAGCTTTCGCTGGGATGACGCAACAGATTAAGCCGCCACCTTCACTTCCGCCACGATCTTCCTTGCCGCATCCCCCAGATCGTCGGCCGGCACGATCGCCAGGCCGGAATCGGCGAGGATGCGCTTGCCCTCCTCGACATTGGTGCCTTCGAGGCGGACGACGAGCGGCACCTTGATGTCGATCTCGCGGGCGGCGGCGACGATGCCCTCGGCGATGATGTCGCAGCGCATGATGCCGCCGAAGATGTTGACGAGGATGCCCTCGACCGCCGGATCGGAGAGGATGATCTTGAACGCCGCCGCCACCTTCTCCTTCGAGGCGCCGCCGCCGACGTCGCAGAAATTGGCGGGGAAGGCGCCGTTCAGCTTGATGATGTCCATCGTCGCCATGGCGAGGCCGGCGCCGTTCACCATGCAGCCGATATTGCCGTCGAGCTTGATGTAGGCGAGGTCGTATTTCGACGCTTCGAGCTCCATCGGGTCCTCCTCGCTCTCGTCGCGCAAGGCTTCGAGGTCGGGGTGGCGGAACTCGGCATTGGCATCGAAGCCGACCTTGGCGTCGAGCACGAGCAACCGGCCGTCCTCGGTGACCGCGAGCGGGTTGATCTCGATCTGCGCCGCGTCGGTGCCGAGGAAGGCGTCGTAGAGCAGGCCGGCGACGCGCTGCGCCTGCTTGCCGAGATCGCCGGTCAGGCCGAGCGCGAAGGCGACGGCGCGGCCGTGATGCGGCATGAAGCCGGTCGCCGGATCGACGGTGAAGCTCCTGATCTTCTCGGGGCTGTCGTGGGCGACCGCCTCGATGTCCATGCCGCCCTCGGTCGAGACGACGAAGGCGATCCGCCCGCTCTTCCGGTCGACCAGCAGCGCCAGGTAGAATTCCTTCGCGATATCGACGCCGTCGGTGACGTAGAGCCGGTTGACCTGCTTGCCGGCCGGGCCGGTCTGGACGGTGACGAGGGTGTTGCCGAGCATTTCGGCGGCCGCCGCGCGCACCTCCTCGGGCGTGCGCGCGAGCCGGACGCCGCCCTTGGCGTCGGGCCCGAGCTCCCTGAACCTGCCCTTGCCGCGGCCGCCGGCATGGATCTGCGCCTTGACCACGTAGAGCGGCCCGGGAAGCCTCGCCGCCGCCGCCACCGCCTCGTCGACGCTCATCGCGGCATGGCCGGCCGGGACCGGCACGCCGAACCTGGCGAGCAGCTCCTTGGCCTGATATTCATGGATGTTCATGGGCCGCGCCTAAAGCACAGGGGCCGCGATGAATCCACCCCCGCGGCGGCGGCGGTGACCCGCTGCCCAAGCCGCCATGCGCTAGCCGACCAGCCGCCGCGCCTCGCACACCGCCGCCGAGCCGGCGCTGACCGCGAGCACCTCGGCATCGCCGAGCGCGCGCACCCGGTGCAGGAACTCGGCGACCGACACCGCTTCGCGCGCGCGCGGCAGATCGCCGATCCGCCTGAGTTGCATCAACGACAGCCGGTCGACCATCCGCTCGGCCATGCAGCCGGCGAGCGGTCGCGGCAGCCCGGCATTGACGAGCCCGGCACGGAGGCGGGCCTCGGGGACGGCGCAGGCGGAAAGGAGGGGCAGGATGACGAGAAACGGGAAGGCGCGCTTCATCCCGGCAGCGCTATCGCGCCAGGGCTCTCATGAAAAGAGGGCGCCCCGCGGGGCGCCCTCGTGAAGTCGGAGCCGGTGAAGGCTTAGTGGTCGGCGCTGTTGCGGACCGCTTCGGCGGCGTTCTCGCCGGCATTGCGGGTCGCCTCGGCCGCGTTGTCGGCGGTGTCCGTGACGGCCTCGGCGGTGTTCGCGGCATTCTCCTCGATGACGTCGGCCGCGTTCTCGGCGTTCGCTTCGATGGCGTCGGCCTTGTTCTCGGTCGCGCTTTGGCTGCACGCGCCGAGCGCGGCGAGGCCGGCGGCGGCGGCGATCGTGACGATGGTCTTCATATATGCTCCCCTGCAAAAAAGGGGGGCGCCCGGACACGGCCCGGAGCACCCCGGATGCTGCGTAAGACACCCAATAGCGCTCAATACGCGAAGCGTCGATTATGTTCCAGCGCCGCGCGACTCTTTTCTTGCCGCGAGGCGTCAGGCCGCCCGGCCGATCGCCTTTTGCCGCCGCCGTTGCACGGAGGAGCCGAGGCCGATCGCCTCGCGATATTTGGCGACCGTGCGGCGGGCGATGTCGAAGCCTTCGGCCTTCAGCATCTCGACGAGCTGGTCGTCGGAGAGGATCCGGTCGGGCTCCTCGGCGGCGATCAGCGCCTTGATCCGGCTCTTGACTGCCTCCGAGGAGGCCGCGTCGCCGCCGTCGCTCGACTGGATGCCCGAGGTGAAGAAATATTTGAGCTCGTAGAGGCCGCGGTCGCAGGCGAGATATTTGTTCGAGGTGACCCGGCTCACCGTCGATTCGTGCATGCCGATCGTCTCGGCGACGGCGCGCAGGGTCAAAGGCTTCAGCTGGGCGACGCCGTGGCGGAAGAAGCCCTCCTGGCGGGCGACGATCTCGCTCGCCACCTTGACGATGGTGCGGGCGCGCTGGTCGAGCGCCTTCAGGAGCCAGTTGGCGCTCTGCAGGCATTCGTTGAGCCAGGCCTTGGAAGCGCGGTCCTGCGGGCCGCTCGCGAGCTCGTTATAATAAGTGCGGTTGACGAGCAGCTTGGGCAGCGTCGCGCCGTTGAGCTCGACCCCCCAGCCGGAGCCGCGCCGGGTGACGAACACGTCGGGGACGATCGCGTCGACGCGCTCGGAGGCGGTGAAGCGGCAGCCGGGCTTGGGATCGTAGGCGCGCAGCTCGCGGATCATGTCGGCCATGTCCTCGTCGTCGACGCCGCAGATCCGCTTCAGCGCGGGAAGGTTGCCCTTGGCGAGATAGTCGAGATTGGCGATCAGCCGCGCCATCGCCGGATCGTAGCGGTCGGCGTCCTTCGCCTGGAGGGCGAGGCATTCGGAAAGGTTGCGGCCGGCGATGCCGGCCGGGTCGAAGGTCTGGACGATGGCGAGCACGCGCTCGGCCTCATTGAGCGCCACGCCCAGCTTCTGGGCGATGTCGAGCAGGGAGGCGAGGAAATAGCCGGTCTCGTCGAGCTGCTCGATGATCCGCTCGGCGATCGCGAGGTCGGCGCCCGATAGCGCCTCGCCGGCTTGGCGGCGGAGATGGTCGTGGAGCGAGAGCGCCTCGCCGGCGAACGCGTCGAAATCGGGACCCTCGCCGGAGCCGCCGCCTTTTATCCCTTCCATGTCGAGGCCGTGCATCGAATCGACGGCGCTGTCCTGGTGGAAGTCCTCGCCGTCGGGGTCGATGTCGAGCGCCGCCTCGCCGCCGCCGGCGTCGATCTCGGGCAAGGCGGCCTCGTCGAATTCGTCGCCCGCGAATTCGGGTTCGGCCTCGGGCGCGGCCGGAACCTCCTCGTCGCCGCCGCCGCCCGCGGTCTCGAGCAGGGGGTTCTTCTCGATCTCCTCGGCGATGAAGGACTCGACCTCGAGATTGCTGAGCGCGAGCAGGCGGATCGCCTGCTGCAGCTGCGGCGTCATCACCAGCGATTGGGATTGGCGAAGGTCGAGGCGGGGGCCGAGGGCCATGATGCTAATCCGTCACCCCAGCGAAAGCTGGGGTCCAGACTGATTCAGCGCAGCGCCAACGCCGTATGGATTCCAGCTTTCGCTGGAATGACGGGAGGGAACGCGGACCGGTGCCCATCTCACAGCTCGAAGCTCTCGCCGAGATAGAGGCGGCGGACGTTCTCGTCGGCGACGAGCGCCTCGGGGCTGCCGGCGAACAGGACCTGGCCGCCGTAGATGATGCAGGCGCGATCGACGATATCGAGCGTCTCGCGGACATTGTGGTCGGTGATGAGGACGCCGATGTTGCGCGACTTCAAGTCGACGATGAGGTCGCGAATGTCCTGGATCGAGATCGGGTCGATGCCCGCGAACGGCTCGTCCAAGAGCATGATCGAGGGGTTGGCGGCGAGCGCCCGGGCGATCTCGCAGCGCCGCCTTTCGCCGCCCGACAGCGCCATCGCCGGGGCGTCGCGCAACTTCTCGATATGGAATTCGGCGAGCAATTGCTCGAGCCGCTCCTCGCGCGCCTTGCGGTCGGGCTCGGCGACCTCGAGCACCGCCATGATGTTCTGGCAGACGGTGAGGCCGCGGAAGATCGAAGTTTCCTGCGGCAGATAGCCGAGGCCGAGGATCGCGCGGCGGTACATGGGCAGGCCGGTAATGTCCTGGCCGTCGAGGAGGATGCGGCCGCTGTCGGGCTTGACCAGCCCCATGATCGAATAGAAGCAGGTGGTCTTGCCGGCGCCGTTGGGGCCCAGCAGGCCGAGCACCTCGCCGCGGTCGACGCCCAGGGAGACGTCGGTCAGCACCGCCTTCTTGTCGTAGGACTTGGCGATCGAGACGACCGCGAGGCCGTGGTCGAGCGCGCCGGTCGCGGCGTCCGCCTGGGCGCGGTCGATGGCGACGCTCTCGTTCATGTCCTCCACCTAGGCGATCGGCCGCGGGGCGACAACTGGCAAGCTTTATGCATGTAAGTTCGCTGCGTCATCCCGGACTTGATCCGGGACCCATGAACACGGATTGCGCGAACTTGGCACGTCCGTGTTCATGGGTCCTGACTTTCGTCAGGATGACGTGGAATTATCACAAGAGGTGCGGCTCAGTTCCCCCGCCGCGGCACCGTGAAGCGGCCCGTGACTCGGCCGCCGCCGCCACCGTCCATCACCGCGCGATGGCTGTCGAGGTCGAGGACGAGGCGGGCGCCCTGGACGTGGTTGGCGCCCTGATCGAGGGTGACGCCGCCGATCATGGTGACGATCCGGCGCGGCACGTCGTAAATGCCGAACCGGCTGCGCGCGGTTTCGGACGGGGTGCGCAGGATGACTCCGCCCGATGCCTCGAGCCGCTGGATCTGGACGCTCTGGCCGCCCGCATAGACGACGGTGAGGCGCGCCGCGCTCATCCGCATGTCGCCCTGGCGCACCTCGACATTGCCCGAGAAGATGGCGCGGTTGGCGCGGTCCTGGACCTCGATCCGGTCGGCGGCGACGTCGACCGGGGCGTTGCTGTTGAAGCCCCTCAGGCCCGGGCCCTGGCCCAGCGCCGGGCCGCCCAGGAGCAGCGGCAGCAGCAAGGCGAGGAGGGCGCGTCTCACGCCGCTCATCTGAGGCCGCCCTGGACGATATGCAAGCGCGCCCGGCCGTTCAGCACCACCCTGCGGTCGGGCAGGTTGACCTGGAGCTGGTCGGCGCTGAACGTGCCGAGCGGCATCTGCCCCTGGACCCGGCCGCGGCTCACGAGGCGGCGCGCGCGCAGGTCGACGTCGACATCGTGGGTGCCCATCCGGTAGCCGTCGGCGGCGGTGACGCTGATCGGCCCGACCACCTGGACGTGGTCGCTGTCCATATTGTAGCGGGCACGGCCGGCCTCGAGCCGCGCCGGGCCGCTGTCGAGCAGGATCTGGGCGTTCATGTCGCTGATCTCGACCACCGGATTGGCCGAGGTTTCCTGCAGCGCCGAGCGGGCGTTGAGCACGAACGGATGGCCCTCGTCGTCCTGGCCGCGATATTGGGCGGCGGCGACCCGCAGCCGCTCGGGCGCCTTTTCGACCTTGCTCTTCTCCAGCAGGAAGCTGACCTCCTGCTTGTCCTCGAGCGGCGCGAAGAACAGGAAGGCGAGGACGACGCCGATCAGCGCCGGCAGCGCCAGCTTGAGGATTCGGACGACCCGGTCGTGGGCGCCGCCGGGGATCGCCCAGCGCCGCTTCAGCCGCCGGTCGCGCTCGGCAAGCTCAGACATGCGCGAAAATGTCCTGCTCGGCCCAGCCGGCGAGGTCGAGCAGGGCGCGGTGCGGCAGGAAGTCGAAGCAGGCCTGGGCGAGCGCGGTCC
Organism: Allosphingosinicella sp.; assembly: GCA_035941735.1. GTDB lineage: Bacteria > Pseudomonadota > Alphaproteobacteria > Sphingomonadales > Sphingomonadaceae > Allosphingosinicella. Next base: position 63,271 of record DASZDS010000004.1, on the reverse strand, counting down.
GGCCCTCGCGCGCGAGGCGTTCGTCGAGCTTCTCCTTGAGCGCATGGAGGTAGCGCACGTCGGCCGCGGCATAGTCCTTCTGGGCGTCGGTCAGCTCGGCCGCGCCCCAGTCCGAGCTCTGCTGCTGCTTGGATATCTCCTGGCCGAGCACCTCCCGGACGAGGTCCTTGAGGCCGTGCCGGTCGGTATAGGTGCGGACCAGCCGCGAGGCGGTCTTGGTGCAATAGACCGGCGCCGCCATCACGCCGAGATACTGGCGGATCGAGGCGAGGTCGAAGCGCGCGAAATGGTAGAGCTTCAGGCGGGCGGGATCGGCGAGCACCGCCTTAAGGACGGGCGCCGCATAGCTGCTGGCCGGGCCGAACCGGACGAGATGCTCGTCGCCGCGGCCGTCGGCGAGCTGGACCAGGCAGAGCCGGTCGCGGCCGACCTGGAGGCCCATCGTCTCGGTGTCGACGGCGATCGCGCCCGGGCCGAGCACGCCCTCGGGCAGGTCTTCCTCGTGGAGATGGACGGTCATGGCCTTCGCATAGGCGCTGAGGCGGCGCGGCTCAATGGCCTCACTCCGTCGCCGCCGTCTTCCGCCGCTTGCGCGCCCGGCGCGCCAGCATGTTGAGCCCCTCGACCAGGACCGCGAAGGCCATCGCCGCGTAGATATAGCCCTTGGGGACGTGGACGCCGAAGCCGTCGGCGATCAGCACCGCGCCGATCATCAGCAGGAAGCCCAAGGCGAGCATCACCACGGTCGGATTCCTGGCGATGAAGTCGGCGAGCGGGTTGGCGGCGAGCAGCATCACCCCGACCGCGACCAGCACCGCGATCACCATGATCGGCAGATGCTCGGTCATGCCGACCGCGGTCAGGATCGAATCGATCGAGAAGACGAGGTCGAGGGCGAGGATCTGGGCGATCGCGGCGCCGAAAGAGAGCGTCTTCTTCGAGGTATCGAAGACGTCGTCCTCGGGTCCGGGGTCGACATTGTGATGGATCTCCTTGGTCGCCTTCCAGATCAGGAACAGGCCGCCGGCGATCAGGATCAGGTCGCGCCAGGAGAATTGGGTCTCGAACGCCGGCTCGCCATGCGCGCCGGGGGCGCCCTGGATGCCGAGGTCGAAGACCGGCGCAACGAGGCCGACCAGCCAGGCGATCGCCGACAGGAGGACGAGGCGCAGGATCAGGGCGAGGCTGATGCCGATCCGCCGCGCCCGCGGCCGGGTCGCCTCGGGCAGCTTGTTCGACAGGATCGAGATGAAGATCAGATTGTCGATGCCGAGCACGACCTCGAGCGCGATCAGGGTCGCGAGCGCGACCCAGGCTTCGGGCGAAGCGAAGATGGCGATGGCGTCGAACATGGCTGTTCCCGTTTTCCTTTAGGCCGGCTTGCCCATGCATGAAGCGGCGCGCCCGCGCAAATCCCGAACGGGCGAGAAAATAATCCACAGCCAAAAGCGCTCGCGGGATTGGATTTTTTCGGTTATGTGAGTCGTCAGTGCGCCGAGTTACGGCGCGAAGGCCGTTGCGCGCTTTGCCCGGCGCGGTGGTTTTGACAGGGGAACGGGCGCACGAAAGCAATGATCTAGATGGGTTTCGACAAAGGGCGCCGCGGCGAACGCGGCGGGCGTGGCAGAGACAAGCGCGACGGCTTCGGCGAAGACAGCAACTTCAGCGGCGGCGGATTCGGTGAACGCAGTGGCGGCGGCTACGGCGGCGGCGGCGACCGTTACGGCGGCGGCGGTGGTGGCGGCGGCTATGGCGGCGGCGACCGGTTCGGCGGCGGCGGCGGCGGTTATCGCGGCGGCGGCGGCGGCGGCGGCGGCGGGTTCCGCGGCGGCGGCGCCGGTGGCGGCATGCCTCCGCAGGTCGTCGGCGAGGCCAAGGGCGTCGTCAAGTTCTTCAACAGCCAGAAGGGCTTCGGCTTCATCGTCCGCGACGATGGCGGCGACGACGTGTTCGTCCATATCAGCGCGGTCGAGCAGGCCGGCCTGACCGGCCTGGCGGAAGGCCAGCCGCTAGAATTCACCCTGGTGGACCGCGGCGGCCGGGTCTCGGCGACCGACCTCAAGATCGAGGGCGACCCGCTTCCGGTCGAGGATCGCGGCCCGCCGCGCGAGCGCGGCGGCGGTGGCCCGCAGCGCGAGCTGACCGGCGAGAAGGCTTCGGGCACGGTCAAGTTCTTCAACGCGACCAAGGGTTTCGGCTTCATCACCCGCGACGACGGCCAGCCCGACGCCTTCGTCCACATCTCGGCGGTCGAGCGCGCCGGCATGATCTCCCTGAACGAGGGCGACCGGATCGAGTTCGAGCTCGAGGTCGACCGCCGCGGCAAGACCGCCGCGGTCAATCTGGTGCCGATCCAGTAAGCTTGACGGCTTGCTAAGCAAAAGGCGGCGGCCCGCAAGGCCGCCGTTTTTTGTGCTTATTTTTCCGTCAACCATTGTTGGCGAGGTCGCGTCCACCTTTGCCGTTTACCAAGGCCGGCATGGAAAGCGTGCTCATCGCGGCTGTTCTCGCGGCCGCCCCGATCCCCGCACCGGCCGCAGACGCCGCAACGGCGCAGTTCGACCAAAGGTGCTTCAGCCTGATGGCGCAGCTCGCCGAGGATGACGACCCCCGGGTCCGATCCCTCGGCCGGGTGGCGGCGCAATATTTCCTCGGCCGGATCGACGCCGCCGGGCCGGGCTTCGATCCCGGCGAGGCGGCGGCGCCCGATCCGGGCGAGCACGAGGCGTTGCTGCGCCGCTGCGGCGACGCGATGCAGGCCGGCGGCCGCGACTTCCGCACGATCGGCCAGGCGCTCGCCCCGCCGGCGCGGCCGGCCATCTAGCCTCTCCGGACGGGGACAGTCCCTGAAGGGACAGTCCCCTCGCGCAGGGACTGTCCCCGAACGGGGACTGGCCCGGAATCACGTCACCATCCGCTTCAGCGTTTCCACCCGGTCCGCTTCCGCCGCCGGCTTGTCGGTGCGGATGCGGGAGATGCGGGGGAAGCGCATGGCGAGGCCGGATTTGTGGCGCTTCGAAAGGTGGATCGAATCGAAGGCGACTTCGAGCACGAGCTTCTTCTCGACCTCGCGGACCGGGCCGAAGCGTTGGGTCGTGTGGGTGCGGACGAAGCGGTCGAGCCATTTCAATTCCTCGTCGGTGAAGCCGAAATAGGCCTTGCCGACCGGCAGCAGCTCGCCTTCCTCGTTCCAGCAGCCGAACGTGTAGTCCGAATAATAGGAGGAGCGCTTGCCGCTGCCGCGGGCGGCATACATGAGCACGCAATCGGCGACGAGCGGGTCGCGCTTCCATTTGTACCAGAGGCCGGTCCTGCGCCCCGCCACGTAAAGGCTGTCGCGGCGCTTCAGCATCACCCCCTCGATCGCGGCGTCGCGGGCGCCGGCGCGAATCTCCTCCAGCGCCTCGAAGCTCTCCGCCTCGATCAGCGCCGAAAGGTCGAAGCGCCCGGGATCGAGCCGGGCCACGAACGCCTCGAGCCGGGCGCGCCGCTCGGTGAGGGTCAGGCCGCGCAGATCCTCGCCGCCGTCGAAGAGGATGTCGTAGAGGCGGACGAAGGCCGGATAGTCGCCGAGCATCTTCGCCGAGACGATCTTGCGCCCCAGCCTTTGCTGCAGCGCGTTGAAGCTTGCCGCCTCGCCGCCCTGGACCGCGCCTTTGACGAGCAGCTCGCCGTCGAGCACCCCGGGCAGCACGAATGCCTCGGCGACGTCCGGGAAGCTGCCGGTGATGTCGTCGCCGGCGCGGCTGTAGAGCCGGGTGGCGCCGCCGGCATGGACGAGCTGGACCCGGATCCCGTCCCATTTCCACTCGGCCGCATAATCTTCCATCGACACCCTGAGATCCTCGAGCGGCTGGGCGAGCATGAACGGGCGGAACACCGGCACGTCCTCGGCGCTGGGCTGGGGCCCATGCCCTTCCGCCCAGGCGAAGATCGGCAGATAGGGCGGGCCGATGCCGTGCCAGACCTCCTCGAGCGCGTCGATGTCGAGCCCGAAGGCCTGGGCCAGCGCGACCTTGGCGAGGCGCGCGGAAATGCCGATGCGCAGGGCGCCGGTGGCGAGCTTGAGCAAGGCGAAGCGGCCGCTGGCGTCGAGATGGTCGAGCATCGCCGCCAGCGCGCCGGGCGCCTCCGCCCGCCCCAGCGAAGCGAGCCGCTCGACCACGTTCGACAGCCGCAGCGTGCCATCGTCGAGGTCCGGGGACTGTCCCACCCCCGGAGACTGTCCCACCCCCGGGGACTGTCCCACCCCCGGGGACAGTCCCTCCTCGCGCTTCGGCCAGAGCAGCGACACCGTCTCGGCCATGTCGCCGACATAGTCGCGGCTCATGTAGAGCAGCACCGGATCGACCCGCTCCTCGGCAAGTCCGCGGATCGCCGCGGGCTTGACCGCGGGCAGGTCGAGCTCGCCGGTCAGCGCCGCCAGCGCATAGCCGCGGTCGGGATCGGGGGTGCGCCTCAGATAGTCGCCGATCAGCTTCAGCTTGGCGTTGCGCGAGCTGGTGTAGACGAGGGCGTCGAGAAGCTGCGAGAAGTCGCGCATGGGCTTACGACGCTTCTTTATCCTGCTTGTTGCATCGGGTCTCGCCCTGCTGTGCTGGGCTTATGGCACGGCGATCGCCGACCCCGTGGTGCGCGAGGCCGGGGTGGCGCTGCCCGGCTGGCCCGCGGGCGCGCCGCCGATCCGGGCGGTGCTGATCTCCGACCTCCACGTCGCCGGGCCGGACATGCCGCCCTCGCGGCTGGCCAGGATCGTCGGCCGGATCAATGCGCTCAGGCCCGATCTGGTGCTGATCGCCGGCGACTTCATCAGCGACAAGAGGATGGCCACCCGCCACTACGGCCAGCGCGAGGCCGCCGCCCCTCTGGCCGGCCTGCGCGCCCCACTCGGCGTGTTCGCCGTGCTCGGCAATCACGATCACTGGCGCGACCGCGCCGGGGCGCGCGCCGCGCTGGCGGCGGCGAACGTCCGGCTGCTCGACAACGAAGCCGTGGCCGCCGGCCCCCTCGCCCTCGGCGGGGTCGACGACGCCTTCACCCGCCACGACGATCTCCCCGCGACGGTCGCGGCGATGCGCGCCCTGCCCGGCGCCCGCATCCTGCTCAGCCACAGTCCCGACCCGTTTCCGCGCCTGCCCGGCGATGTCGGCCTGATGCTCGCCGGCCACACCCATTGCGGCCAGATCCGCCTGCCCTTCGTCGGCGCGGTCTCGACCATGTCCCGCTACGGCCAGCGCTACGCCTGCGGCCTCGTCCGCGAGCGCGGCCGCACCCTGATCGTCACCGCCGGCCTCGGCACCAGCGGCCTGCCGCTGAGGCTGGGCGCGGTCCCGGATCTGTGGCTGGTGCGGCTGGGCCCCTAGGCCAGCTGCAACGCTTTCATCGCGACGATGAAGCCGGCGACCAGGAACAGGGCGGCGACGGCGTAGCGGATCGCGCGGATCGGAATCACCTCCTGGAGCCGGTCGCCGAGGATGGCGGCGGGGAGGCAGGCGGCGACGATCCCCGCCGTCGCCCCGGCCGCCGCCAGCGGGGCGCTGGCGAAGCGGCCGGCGAGCGCGAAGGTGAGGAACTGGGCGCTGTCGCCCATCTCGGCGGCGAGGCAGAGGATGAAGGCGGCGGGCAGCGTCCAGCGCGCCGGGACGGCCTCCTTGCGCTTGCGCGGGATCAAAGCCGAGACGCCGCCGAACAGGAGGGCGAGCGCGGTCATCAGGGTCATCGCGCGGATCGTGATCGTGGCCGCGATCCAGATGCCGGCGATCGCCGCGACGATGGAGCTGGCGAGCGCGGCCAGGATGAGGCCGGCCAGGACCAGGGCCGGACGCCGCGTGGCGGCGGCAAGGGTGGCGACTATCAGTTGGGTTCTGGCGCCCCAGGTCGCGAGAAAGGCAGCGACGAAGCTGGTGACCAGTGCTTCCATTTAGGCGGAAAAGCGGATCGAGACGGAGGCGAGCAGGGCCTCGCTGGCCTGATCGTCGAGGCGCTCGCAGCCGATCGCGTCGCGCAGGCGGTCGAAATAGAGGCCGGCGGGGCAGCCGCGCGGCTGCGCGCGCACCGCCCGGTCGAGCGCGTCGCACAGGCAGACCACCGGCGCCAGGCCGTAAGCGGCGGCCATCGTCCGGATCGCCCCCACGCCTTGCGAGAAATCGCGGACGCTCATCCGCGCCGCCGCCTGTTGCAGGCGGTCGAGCCGGTCGCACAGCTCGGCCCGCACCACCAGCATCCCGTCGATCTCGGCCCGCATGGCCTTCGCTCCTTTTGCCCTTCGCGCACAGCCATGCGCGCATATGGTTACCGGAGCGTTAACCATGATCGCGGCAAAGGCGCGTGACCGGGCTCACGCTTGACTTTTGCCGCAGCCGGCGGCAGAGGCGGCGCGAACAGGGCGGCGCCGGCGCCGCTTTATTTTTTCGCGCTCAGCAGATTGGAAAGAGGCCCGCCATGGCCAAGCCGACCACGGTCAAGATCAAGCTCGTCAGCACCGCCGACACCGGCTTCTTCTACGTGACCAAGAAGAATCCGCGCAACATCACCGAGAAGATGACCTTCCGCAAATACGACCCGGTCGCGCGCAAGCACGTCGAGTTCAAGGAAGCGAAGATCAAATGACGACCCATTAGGTCGTCATCCCGGACTTGATCTGGGATCCAGCTTACTTTCCTCGCCTTCCTCTCCAGAGCTCTCAGCTGGATTCCCGCTTTCGCGGGAATGACGGTCTTCCTCCGGGGCCTCAGCCTCCTCGCTCTCCTCCTCAGCCACCTCCTGCGCCCGCTCCGCCGCGGCGGCGAGCAGACCCGCCACCGCCTCGACGAAGCGGGCGACCGAGATCGGCTTGGAGACATAGCCTTCGGCGCCGGCGTCGCGGATCCGCTCCTCGTCGCCTCTGGCGGCATAAGCGGTGACCGCCATGATCGGCGGGCGCCTGAGCTCGGCGTCGGCCTTCATCTGCTCGATCAGCTCGAGCCCGGAGATGTGCGGCATCTGGATGTCCATCACGACGAGATCGGGAGCGAAGGCGCGGGCGCGCTCGAGCGCCTCGCGGCCGTCGCGAACCGCCTCCGCCTCGTAGCCGTGCGCGCGGAGCAGGTCGCAGAACAGCTTCAGGTTGAGCTCGTTGTCCTCGACAACCAGGATTTTTTGTCCCACCGGGCCACACTAAGCGATGCGACGGGATCAGACAAATGATGACGAGGCGCTGGCGCTGGGCGCGCTCGGCTGGGCGCTGAGCGACGACGCGCGCGCCCAGCGGCTGGTGGCGCTGACCGGGCTGACCGCCGCCGGGATGCGCGAGCGGCTCGAGGAGCGCGACTTCCTCGCCGCGGTGCTGCGCTTCCTCGAAGGGCACGAGCCGGACCTGCTCGCCTGCGCGTCCGAGCTCGGCGTCGCGCCGGCGCGGCTGGTCGCGGCGCGGGAGGCGCTGGAAGGGTGACGAGGCCGCTGCTGATCTCCGACTGCGACGACGTGCTGCTCCATTTCGCGCCGCATTTCGCCGAATGGGTGGCCGAGGCGCACGGCCTCACCTTCCGGCTCGACGCGCCGGGACTCGCCGGCGCGCTGAGGGACGCGGCCGGCGAGCCGGTGCCGCGCGAGCGGGTCTGGCCGTTGCTCGACCAGTTCTTCGACAACGAAATGCACCGCCAGCATCTCGTCGCCGGCGCGTTCGAGGCGCTCGAGGCGATCGGCGCCGAAGCTGAGATCGTCATCCTCACCAATATCGGCGATCATTATCGCGCCAACCGGATCGCCCAGCTGGAGCGGTTCGACATCCGCCACCGGGTGCTCTGCAACCAGGGCGGCAAGGGCCGGCCGGTGCTCGAGCTGATCGAGGCGATGAAGCCGAGCGCGGCGGTGTTCGTCGACGACCTCGCCGTCCATCACGAATCGGTGGCGAAGCATGCGCCCGGCGTGTGGCGGCTGCAGATGATCGCCGAGCCGCGGCTGGCCGCGACCACGCCGCCGGCGCCCTGCGCCCAGGCCCGCATCGACAGCTGGGACGAAGCCCTGCCCTGGATCCTCGATCGCCTGAACGGCGCCGCCGCCGGCTGAGGCCGGCGCTCAGCCGCCGTCGACCGCCTTCCAGGTCCCCGGCCCGACGATCCCGTCCGGGACCAGCCCGCGGCCGGACTGGAACGCGCGCACCGCCGCTTCGGTCTTCGCCCCGAAGGCGCCGTCGGCGGCGACGCCGACGGCCGCCTGGATGATCTTGACCAGGTCGCCGACGGCGCCGCGCCGAAGCGTCGGGCGGTCCTTTTCGTCCTTGGCCGGAATCGGCGGCGGAATCGGCGCGCTGCCGCCGAGGATCGCGGCGACGTCCCTTCGGAAATCGTTCATGTCGAAGCTCGGATCGGACTTGCGGCCCTTGGGCAGCGCATATTCCTTGTGGCCGCAGCACATCGAGGCGTCGGCGCCGATCTTCTTGAGGATCGCGGCGACCCCGCGCTTGTAGGCGTCCATCTGGACCGCCGGCCAGGGATCGGCGGACGTCCCCATATTCTCGGCCTCGATGCCGATGAAGCTGGAATTGCCGGCCGTGACGCCCTTCCAGCTGCCGCCGCCGGCATGGTTGGCGCGGCCGGCGGCGACGACGAACCAGGTGCCGTCGCGTCCCAGGCCGAGCTGGCAGAGCGGGCCGGGAAGGTCGCTTCGGCCCTCGGTGACGATCTTGAGGCTCGGCATGATCCCCGCCTTCGGCCCGGCCGTGTGGTGGCAGATGACGCCGCGGATCGGCCCCATCGGGCCCCGGCCCCGATTTTCCCAGCCGGGCTGCTCGGCGACCTTGAGGCCCGCATCCCTCAGCACTTGGGCAAGCCAGGTCAGTGAAAAGGCCATCTCATCCCCCCTCGGGCGCAGCGGCGCCCGCCCCCGTTGGTCCGCTTATTCCTCGACGCCGCCGGTCGCGGCCGGCAGATCCTCGTCGCCGGTCACCTCATCGTCCTCGAGCTCGATCGCGTGACTGCAAAGGTCGTCGGCGTCCTCGTCCTCGTCGTCGCCGGCGGCCGGATTGTTGCCCTCTGCCATGGTTCGTCCTCTTCCTGCTGCCTGAAGAGTGAACTGGCCGCGGCGATTCCTCAAGCTGTTTCGTGTCCGCCCCGGATCGACTTCGGGATCACTGGAAATCAGCCTGGAAAAATCGCGCGAATCGGCGCGCGCCGCCGCCTTGACCGGGGCGGCGCGGCGGTGCACCGGCTCCGGCCATGACCAGGACGATCTTCATCACCGGCGCCACCGCGGGCATCGGCCGGGCGGCGGCGCGGCGGTTCGCCGCCGACGGCTGGTCGGTGATCGCGGCCGGACGCCGCCGGGATCGGCTCGACGCGCTGGCCGCGGAGCTCGGCGAGGACCGGGTCCGGCCGCTGCCGCTCGACATGCGCGACGCCGCCGCGCTCGAGGCGGCCGCCGCGGACGCCGGCGCGGTCGACCTGCTGCTCAACAATGCCGGCCTGGCCTCGGCGATGGCGCCGCTGCAGGAAGCGGCGTTCGAGGATCTGCGCACCGTGATCGACACCAACGTCAGCGGGCTGGTCGCGCTGACCCGGGCGCTGCTGCCCGGAATCATCGCCCGCAAGGGGGCGATCATCAATCTCTCCTCGGTGGCGGCCACCTATCCCTATCGCGGCGGCGCGGTCTACGGCGGCTCGAAGGCGTTCGTCCGCCAATTCTCGCTGGACCTGCGCTGCGACCTCCACGGCACCGGTGTGCGCGTCACCTCGATCGAGCCCGGCATGGTCGAGACCGAATTCACCCTGGTGCGGACCGGCGGCGACCGGGCGGCGTCGGACGCGCTCTACGCGAACATGGACCCGATGACGGCCGACGACATCGCCGAGACCATCCACTGGGTGGCGAACCTGCCGCCCCACCTCAACATCAACGCCATCGAGCTGATGCCGGTCAACCAGAGCTTCGCGGGCTTCCAGGTGGCGCGAAATGCTTGATCGATATCGCTTTTTTCAATAATGGCGCGCGCGCCTTCACGAAAGACATCGACCATGAAATCGCGCCTTTGCCTGCTCGCGCTCGCCGCTTCGCTCGCGCTCGCCGCGCAGCTGCGGGCGCAGGCGCCGGCCGCCGCCGAGCCCTGGCCGCAGGCGAGGAGCGACCTGCCGGCCGATCCGGACGTGCGCTTCGGCATCCTGCCCAACGGCATGCGCTATGCGATCCGCCGCAACGCGACCCCGCCCAATCAGACCTCGCTGCGCCTCAGGATCGACGCCGGCTCGCTGCAGGAGGCGGAAGACCAGCGCGGTCTCGCCCACTTCATCGAGCATATGGCGTTCAACGGCACCACCCATGTCGCCGAGGGCGAGTTCGTCCGCCGGCTCGAGCGGCACGGCCTCAGGTTCGGCGCCGACACCAACGCGTCGACCGAGTGGACCCAGACCGTCTACAAGCTCGATCTGCCCGAAAACGACGCGGCGACGATCGACGAGGGCCTGTTCCTGCTCCGCGAGGTGGCCGGCGAAGTGACCTTCGCGCCCGCCGCGATCGACCGCGAGCGCGGCGTCATCCAGTCGGAGGAGCGCACCCGGGCGACGCCCAATTACCGCATCTTCGTCGACGAGATCTCCTATCTGCTGCCCGGCCAGCTGGTGCCGCGGCGCATCCCGATCGGGGTTCCCGAAGTGATCGCGGGCGCCCGGCGCGAGCGCTTCGCCGCCTTTTACGACGCTTATTACCGGCCGGAGCGGGCGACCCTGATCGCGGTCGGCGATTTCAGCGTCGACGAGATGGAGGCCGGGATCCGCGCCCGCTTCGGCGACTGGCGCGGCCGCGGCGCCGGCGGGCGCGACCCGGATCTCGGCACGGTCGCGGCGCGGCGCACCGAGGCGCGGCTGCTGGTCGAGCCGGGCGGGCCCGCCCAGGTCGAGATGAGCTGGGTTCGGCCCGCCGATCTCAGGCCGGACTCGCGCGCCCGCCGGGCCGAGCGGCTGGCCGATTCGCTCGCGCTCCAGATCCTCAGCCGCCGGCTCGAGCGGATCGCCGCGAACCAGAGCCCGGCACCTTATGTCGGCGCCCGCGCCGGCCGCAGCGAGATCGAGGAAAGCGCCGACGTCACGCAGATCTCCGCGGTCGTCCAGCCCGGCGAATGGCGCCGCGCTTTGGGCGTGATCGAGACCGAGCAGAGGCGGCTGGTCGAGCATGGCGTCAGCCAGGCCGAGCTGGACCGCGAGGTGACCCTGATCCGCACCGCCCTGACGACCCAGGTCGCCGGGGCCGCGACCCGCCAGTCGGCCGGGCTCGCCGAGGGGCTGGTGTCGTCGGTCGACCTCGACAATGTGTTCGTCTCGCCGGCCGACAATCTGCGCCTCTTCGAGGCCGCCGTCGCCGGGCTCACCCCGGCCCGGATCAACCAGTCCGCCCGCGCCCTCTTCGCCGGCGAGCCGATCCTCTACATGACCTCGCCGGCCGCGGTCGAGGGCGGCGAGGGCGCCCTGCTCGCCGCCTATCGCGACTCGCGCGCCGTGCCGGTTCCGGCCGAGGCCGCCCGGCAGGCCCAGGCCTGGCCCTATACGGGCTTCGGCGCGCCCGGGACCGTCGCCGAGCGCCGCGAGCTGGGGCCCGAGATCGGCGCGACCGCGATCCGCTTCGCCAACGGCGTGCGCCTGACCGTCAAGAAGACCGACTTCGCCGACAATCAGGTGCTGGTCCAGGTCCGCTTCGGCGACGGCCAGCTCGCGCTCCCCCGCGACCGCCCGAGTCCGCACTGGGGCATGACTTCGGGCTTCTCCGCCGGCGGCCTCGCCCGGATCAACTTCGAGGACATGCAGGAAGCGCTGAACAATCGAGTCTATGGCGCGGGGCTGGGGATCGACGAGGACGACTTCGTGCTGGGCGGCGTCACCCGCCCCGACGATCTCGCCGTCCAGATGCAGGTGCTCGCCGCCTACATGACCGATCCCGGCTGGCGGCCGACCGGCTGGAACCGCTCGCGCTCGCTGTCCGGAAGCATTCACGACCAGCTCGCCTCGACCCCGGGCGGCGTGTTCCTCCGCGATTCCGGCCTGCTCCTCCACGACGGCGACCGCCGCTTCGCGACCCCGACCCGCGAGGAAATGGCGGCGATGACCATCGCCGACGCCCGCGCCGTGCTCGACGGCCCGCTCGCCAGCGCCCCGATCGAGGTGATCATCGTCGGCGACGTCGACGTCGACGAGGCGATCCGGCAGACCGCGGCGACCTTCGGCGCGCTGCCGCCGCGGGCCGAGACTCCGGCGCGGACCGACCGCATCCGCTTCCCGGCGGGAACCGCGGTGCCCGTCCGCCTCACCCATCGCGGCCGCGCCGATCAGGGGCTCGCCTACATCGCTTGGCCGACCCAGGGCTTTTTCGACGATGTCCGCCAGGCGCGGACGCTGAACGTCCTGTCCTCCGTGTTCCAGCTGCGCCTCATCCAGAGGATCCGCGAAGACCAGGGCACCACCTACAGCCCGCAGGCGTCGATCACCGCGTCCGAGGCCTATGCCGGCTACGGCAGCCTTGCCGCCCGCATCGAGGCGCGGCCCGAGGCGCTGGCGGGCTTCCTGCGCGATGCCGAAGCGATCGCGGCCGACCTGCGCGACCGGCCGGTCGACGCCGACGAGATGGAGCGCGCGCGGCGGCCGCTGGTCGATGCGATCCTGCGCCAGCGCCACGGCAACAGCTGGTGGATGGGCAATCTGCCGCGGATCCAGACCGATCCCCGGGTCGCCGCGATGATCGCCAGCCAGCTCGCCGACTATGCCGCGATGACCCCGGCCGACCTCCAGGCGGCGGCGCGCGCCTTCCTGGTGCCGGGCCGCGCCTGGAAGGCGATCGTCGTGCCCGAGGCCGCGCCGGCGCCTTGACGCGGCCGCGGCGCGGGTGCTTAGCGGCGCCATGACCGAAAGCATCGACGATCGCCTCGCCGCGCTCGGCATCAAATTGCCCGAGGCCGCGGCGCCCGTGGCGGCCTACGTGCCCGCGCTCGAAGTGGGCGGGCTGCTCTACATTTCCGGCCAGCTGCCGTTCCGCGCCGACGGCTCGCTGATCGTCGGCCGGCTGGGCGAGGATGTCGACCTCGGCCACGGTAAGGAGGCGGCCGAGCGCTGCGCGGTGATGCTGATCGCGCAGATGAAGAAGGCTTTGGGGTCGCTCGAGCGGGTCGAGCGGATCGTCAAGCTCGGCGCGTTCATCGCCTCCGAGCGCCATTTCACCGACCAGCCCAAGGTCGCCAACGGCGCCTCCGAGCTGATGGAAAAAGTGTTCGGCGAGGCCGGGCGCCATGCGCGCAGCGCGGTCGGCGTGCCGGTGCTGCCGCTGGGCGCGGCGGTCGAGATCGATGCCATCGTCGCCGTCAAGGCAGAGTGATCTCACGCGGCTGATCGCGCGGCCGTTCGCCCATCGCGGCCTGCATGGGCCGGCGGCGCCCGAGAACAGCCGCGCCGCCTTCGAGGCCGCGATCGCCGCCGGCCACGGGATCGAGCTCGACGTCCAGGCGAGCGCCGACGGCGAGGCGATCGTGTTCCACGATTATGAGCTGGAGCGCCTCGCCGAAGGCTGTGGCGCGGTCCGGACGCTGGGCGCGGCCGAGCTCGGCCGAATCCGGCTGAAGCGGTCGGACGAGACGATCCCGACCCTGCCCGAAGTGCTGGCCCTGATCACCGGCCGGGCGCCGCTGCTGATCGAGGTGAAAGCGCCCGGGCGCCGCGCCGCCCAGCTGAACCGGAGCGTCGCCGCCGCGCTTTCCGGCTATCGGGGGCCGGTGGCGGTGATGTCGTTCAACCCCGAGGTCCCCCGCTGGTTCGCGCGCAACGCGCCCGCTTTGCTGCGCGGCCTGGTGGTGACCGAGCAGGAGAAAGGCGTGCGCGGGCTCTGGGAGCGGCCGTTCGCGCTGTGGCGGGCTAAGCCGGACTTCCTCGCTTATGACATACGCGACCTGCCGTCGCGCTTCGCCGCGGCATCCGCCCTGCCGGTGCTGACCTGGACCGTGCGCGGCGCCGCGGACCGCGCGCGCGCGGCAGAGCATGCCGACCAGATCATCTACGAGGCCGAGCCGCGATGAGCGCCGAGCCGGTCTTCGCGCGGCTGGCCGACGGCGTCGCCTCGTTCGCGGCCGCGGACTGGGACCGCTGCGCCGGGACCGACGATCCCTTCCTCAGCCATGCCTTCCTCTCGGCGCTCGAGGATTCCGGAAGCGCGACCGCGAAAACCGGCTGGCGGCCGCTGCCGATCGCGATCGACGGCACCGACGCCCGGCCGGCGGCGGTGATGCCCGCTTATCTGAAGCGCCACTCGATGGGCGAATATGTGTTCGATCATGGCTGGGCCGACGCCTATGAGCGGGCCGGCGGGGATTATTATCCCAAGCTCCAGATCGCGGTGCCGTTCACCCCGGTGCCGGGCCGGCGCCTGCTGGCCCGCGATCCGGCGCTGGCGCCGGCGCTGATCGCGGCGGCCGAGCGGGTGGTCGACCGCCACCGCCTGTCCTCGGCCCACGCCACCTTCCTCGCCCGCGAGGAGGTGCCCCTGTTCCGCCGCGCCGGCTGGCTGATCCGCACCGACAGCCAGTTCCACTGGCTCAACCGGGGCTTCGCCAGCTTCGAGGACTTCCTCGCCTCCCTGGCCTCGCGCAAGCGCAAGGCGATCCGCCGCGAGCGGGCGCTCGCCGTCCGGGGGCTGGAGGTCGTCCATCTCTCGGGCGCCGCCATCACCGAGGCGCATTGGGATGCCTTCTGGGCCTTCTACCAGGATACCGGCGCGCGCAAATGGGGGCAGCCCTATCTGACCCGCGCCTTCTTCTCGCTGCTCGGCGCGCGGCTCGGCGAGCGGGTGCTGCTGATCCTGGCGCTGAGGGGCGGCACGCCGATCGCCGGCGCTCTCAACCTGATCGGCGCCGAGGCGCTCTACGGCCGCTACTGGGGCTGCCTCGAGGAGGTGCGGCACCTCCATTTCGAGCTCTGCTATTATCAGGCGATCGAGGCGGCGATCGCGCGCGGCCTCCAGCGCGTCGAAGCCGGGGCGCAGGGCGCGCACAAGCTGGCGCGCGGCTACCGGCCGGTGCCGACCTTCTCGGCCCATTATCTGCGCGACAAGAGGCTCCGGGAAGCGGTCGCCGACTATCTCGACGCCGAACGGCGCGCGGTCGCGCGCGAGATCGCCGCGCTCGACGAAATGACCCCCTTCCGCAAAGATTGAGAGCGAATATGATCGCGCCTGATTTCAGCCCCCTTCGTCACCCCAGCGAAAGCTGGGGTCCATTCTGAGTCGGTATGGATGCCAGCCTCCGCTGGCATGACGGGAGGGGGAGCGAGGAGGCGGGTCATGCGGAAATTGCTTTGGGCGTTGCTGTTTCTGGTTCCGGCCTTCGCGGGCGCGGTGCCGCCGGCCGGCCCCGAGCGCAACTTCACCGCGCGCGACCTGTTCGACCTCGAGGCGGCCGCCGACCCCCAGATCAGCCCCGACGGACGCTGGATCGCCTATACGCGCCGCTCGGGCGACATCATGACCGACCGCTTCCGTCCCTCGATCTGGCTGATCGACACCGCCAGCGGCCGGCAGATGCCGCTCGCCGCGGGCGCCAGCCAGCCGCGCTGGTCGCCCGATTCGAGCCGCCTCGCCTATATCGCCGCCGCCGACGGAGGCCGGGCGCAATTGTTCGTGCGCTGGATGGGAACCGGCCAGGCGGTGGCGGTCACCGGCCTGCCCGATTCGCCCTCCAGCATCGCCTGGTCGCCCGACGGCCGCCAGCTCGCCTACGCGATGTTCGTGCCCGACGAAGGCACTCGGCTCGGCACGCCGCTGACCCGGCCCGAAGGCGCGCAATGGGCCGATCCGCTGCAGGTGATCACCGCCGTCACCTACCGCGCCGACGGCCAGGGCTATCTGCGCGCCGGCTACGACCAATTGTTCCTGGTCTCCTCGGAGGGCGGGGCGCCGCGCCAGCTCTCCTACGGGCCCTACAACAATGGCGGGCCGCTCTCCTGGACGCCCGACGGCCGCACCTTGCTGTTCAGCGGCAACCGCTCGCCCAATTGGGAGCGCGAAGGGTTCAACACGGAAATCTACGCGCTCGACATCGCCTCGAACCGGATCAGCGCGCTGACCGGCCGCAACGGGCCGGACAACGAGCCGGCGGTGTCGCCCGACGGGCGGCTGATCGCCTTCACCGGCTATGACGACCGCGAGCGGGGCTACGAGAACGCGGTCCTCTACGTGATGAACGTCGACGGCTCGAACGTGCGGGCGCTGACCGCGTCGCTCGACCGCAGCGTCGCCCGGCCGGTCTGGGCCGCGGATTCCCGTTCGGTCTACGTCGAATATGACGATCGCGGCGAGACCAGGGTGGCGCGGGTCGGGCTCGACGGCGCCGTCCGGACCGTCGCCGAGGGGCTCGCCGGCGCCGATTTCGACCGGCCCTATACCGGCGGCAGCTTCAGCGTCGCGCGCGACGGCGCCGTCGCGCTGTCGGGCGGCAGCGCCACCCGCCCGCCGGACGTCGTCCTCGTCCGCGGCGGCGCCCGGCGCCAGCTCACCCGATTGAACGCCGAACTGCTCGACAATAAGAGGCTCGGCGAGGTCCGCCACATCGCCGTCACCTCCTCGGCGGACCAGCGCCCGATCGACGCCTGGATCACGCTGCCGCCCACTTATGCGGCCGGGCAGCGGGTCCCCCTGATCCTCGAAATCCACGGCGGGCCCTATGCCGCCTACGGGCCGCATTTCTCGACCGACGACCAGCTCTACGCCGCCGCCGGCTATGCGGTGCTGTCGGTCAATCCGCGCGGCTCGACCTCCTATGGCGAGGAGTTCGCCAACCTGATTCACCACGCCTATCCTGGCAGGGATTATGACGACCTGATGAGCGCCGTCGACGCCGCGATCGCGCAGGGCTTCGCCGATCCCGATCGCCTGTTCGTCACCGGCGGCTCGGGCGGCGGCGTGCTGACCGCCTGGATCGTCGGCAAGACCAATCGCTTCCGCGCCGCGGCGACGCAAAAGCCGGTGATCGACTGGTCGAGCTTCGTGCTGACCGCCGACGGCCCGGCCTTCTTCTCGCGCTACTGGTTCGGCCGCTATCCCTGGGAAGATCCGCAGGGCTTCTGGGCGCGCTCGCCCTTGTCGCTGGTCGGCAACGTCCAGACGCCGACCCTGGTCGTGGTCGGCAGCGAGGATTACCGCACGCCGGTCAGCGAGGCCGAGCAATATTATACCGCGCTGCAATTGCGCGGGGTGCCGACGGCTTTGGTGAAGGTGCCCGGCGCCAGCCATGGCGGCATCGCCGCGCGGCCGTCGCAGAGCGGCGCCAAGGCGGCGGCGATCCTGGCGTGGTTCGAGCGCTACCGGAACGGCGCGCCGCCGCCGGCGGCGGCGGCCGGAAACTAGGCGGCGCGGCGGCCTTCGGCCATGTCGGCGAGCCAGGCGCGGGCCTGGCGCTGGGCCTCGGCGATCTCGCGCGCGGTCATGTCCTCGGCGATGTCGGCGCGGCATTCCTGGGCGATGCTGCTGCCGTTCAGGGCGGCGAGGTTGAACCATTTGTGCGCTTCGACGAGGTCGACCTCGACGCCGCCGATCCCGGTCGAATAAGCGACGCCCAGTTCGTAGAGCGCCTGGACGTCCCCCATCGCCGCCTCGGTCATCCGGCTCTCGGCCAGGAAGGCGGCGGATTTCAGGCTGTGACCCATATCGACATGCCCCTCACGTCTATGTGGGCTCTGTTTCGCGGCCAGATGCCAACAAATGGTTAACGCGCCGATTAGGATGAACAGAACGCCGTGTCCCCCGGACACGGCTACGAACGTCCGGGGGACGTTCGTACTCTGCTCATTGCGGCGGGGTTAACCGGCAGGTTGTCGATCAATCGAGTGCGGCCGATCTTTGCGGCGGCGAGCAGGCGGGCGGGGCGGTCCAGCCTGGCGACGGGCGCGAGCGTCTCGGCGTCGCGCAGGTCGACATAGTCGATCGGATCGAAGCCGGCCTCGGCGAGGCGGGCACGGGCGCGCTCGAGCGCTTCGGCGACGTCGCCGCCGGCCTCGATCGCCCGGGCGGCGTCGCCGAGCGCGCGCGGCAGGATGCGGGCGGAAAGGCGCTCGTCGTCGGTGAGATAGGCGTTGCGCGACGACAGAGCGAGTCCGTCGGCGTCGCGCTGGGTCGGCACGCCGACGATCTCGACCGGCAGATCGAGCTCGCGCACCATCTCGCGGATCACCGCGAGCTGCTGATAGTCCTTCTCGCCGAACAGGGCGATGTCGGGCCGGACCTGGTCGAACAGGCGGGCGACCACCGTCGCCACCCCGTCGAAATGGCCGGGCCGGGCGGCGCCGTCGAGATCGCGCGCCAGCGCGCCGGCGCGGACATTGGCCTTGGGGCCCTCCGGATACATGGTCGCGGCATCGGGCGCCCACAGGATCGCGCAGCCTTCCTGCTCGAGCAGCGCCGCGTCGGCCGCCTCGCGGCGGGGGTAGAGGGCGAGATCCTCATTGGCGCCGAACTGGGTCGGGTTGACGAAGATCGAGGCGACAACGCGGTCGGCGCGGGCGCGCGCCTCGGCGACCAGCGCCATGTGGCCGGCATGGAGCGCTCCCATGGTCGGCACGAAGGCGATGGTCCGGCCGCCCTCGCGCAGCGCCGCCAGGGCCTCGCTCAACGCTTCGGGGTCACGGATGATTTGCACGGCCCCATGGGCTCCGATAGAGGGGAGGAGGCGGGCTGGTAGCGGCTCGCGAGGCCGATAATCAAGTGTTCGAGGTCCACCGCCTAGTGCCGCATTTCATCACCTTCGCCAACGAGAAAGGCGGCACCGGCAAGTCGACGACCGCGGTCCACAGCGCCGTGGCGCTGACCGCGCAGGGGCGCAAGGTCGCCGCGCTCGACCTCGACACCCGCCAGCGCACGCTGGGGCGCTACCTCGACAACCGCGCCGCGACCATGCGGCGGCTCGGGCTCGAACTGCCGATGCCCGCTTATGCGACCTTCGATCCCGGCAAGGACGAGAGCCTCGAGGCGGCGATCGAGCGGGTCGGCGGCGACGCCGAGATCGTCGTCATCGACACGCCCGGCCGCGACGATCCCTTCAGCCGCGCGGCGATGGTCCGCGCCGACACTCTGGTGACGCCGATCAACGACAGCTTCGTCGATCTCGACCTGATCGGCGAGGTCGATGCCGAAACCTACCGGGTCCGCCGGCCGAGCTTCTATGCCGAGCTGGTCTGGAACAGCCGCACCCAGCGCGCCAAGGAGCGCGGCGCCAGCGTCGACTGGGTGGTGCTGAGAAACCGGATGCAGCATATCGAGGCGCGCAACATGCGCCGGGTCGGCGAGGCGCTTTCCGAGCTGTCGCGCCGGGTCGGCTTCCGGATCATCCCGGGCCTGGGCGAGCGAGTCATCTACCGCGAGCTCTTCCCCAAGGGCCTGACGCTCCTCGACCTCAACGAGATCGACGACGTCGCCATCTCGCACATCGCCGCGCGCCAGGAATTGCGCGAGATGATCGCCGGCTTCGCCCTGCCCGAGCCCGGCGGCGGCGAGGAGGCGCCGCGCCAGGCGGCGATGGCGGGCTGATGGGCAAGATTCTCGTCGCCTTGGTCCTCGCGGGCCTCGTCTATTTCTGGTGGCGGCGCCAAGCGGTGGCGCGCGCGCCGATGCGCCCGTCCGAGGCGCGGGCCTTGCTCGGGGTCGGCGAGGGCGCCAGCCTCGACGACATCCGCGCCGCCCACCGCCGGCTGATCGCCAAGGTCCATCCCGACGCCGGCGGCTCGGCCGGCCTCGCGACCCGGGTCAATGCCGCGCGCGACGCCCTGATCGCGGAATTGAAGCGCCAGTGAGCCACGTCTTCAACCCCACTTCGCTGCGCGAATATGACATTCGCGGGATTGTCGGACGGACGCTCGGGCCCGACGACGCCTATGCGATCGGCCGCGGCTTCGCGACCCTGGTCCGGCGCGGCGGCGGCCGGCGAGTCGCCGTCGGTCGCGACGGGCGCGAAAGCTCGCCGGTGCTCGAGGCCGAGCTGGTCCGCGGCCTCAACGAGAGCGGCGTCGACGTCGTCCGGGTCGGGCTGGGACCGACGCCGATGCTCTATTACGCCGCCGCCGAGCTTGGCGTCGATGGCGGCATCATGATCACCGGCAGCCACAATCCGGCCGATTATAACGGCTTCAAGATGGTGCTGCGGAGCAATGCCTTCTTCGGCGCGGAGATCCAGAATCTGGGCCGGATGGCGGCCGCGGGCGACTGGGAGCAGGGCGGGGGCACCGTCTCGGACGAAGAAGTCATGGGCGCCTATGTCGAGCGCCTGCTCCAGGGGTTCGACGGCGGCGCCTTCCGGATCGGCTGGGACGCGGGCAATGGCGCCGCCGGGCCGGTCGTCGAGCGGCTGGCGGCGCTTCTGCCTGGCGAGCACCATCTGCTCTACACCGATGTCGACAGCCGTTTCCCCAACCATCATCCCGACCCGACCGAGGAAGCCAATCTCGCCGATTTGAAGGCGCTGGTCGCCAAGGAGGGTCTCGATTTCGGCCTCGCCTTCGACGGCGACGGCGACCGGATCGGCGCCGTCGACGGCGACGGCCGGGTCGTCTGGGGCGATCAGCTGCTCGCGATCCTCGCCGAGCCGGTGCTCGCTGCCCTGCCCGGCGCGACGATCATCGCCGACGTCAAGGCGAGCCAGGCGCTGTTCGACCGGATCGCGCAGCTCGGCGGCAAGCCGCTGATGTGGAAGACCGGCCACAGCCTGATCAAGTCGAAGATGAAGGAGACCGGCGCCCCGCTCGCCGGCGAGATGAGCGGCCACATTTTCTTCGCCCATGACTATTACGGCTTCGACGACGCGCTCTACGCGGCGGTGCGGCTGATCCGCGCGGTGACCGCGCTGGGCGGCTCGCTGACCGCGCTCAAGTCGGCGATGCCGCCCGTAATCAACACGCCGGAAATGCGCTTCCAGGTCGACGAGAGCCGCAAGTTCGCGGTCGTCGAGGAGGTGCTGGGCCGGCTCGCCGCCTCGGGCGC
Source organism: Allosphingosinicella sp. (assembly GCA_035941735.1). Classification (GTDB taxonomy): domain Bacteria; phylum Pseudomonadota; class Alphaproteobacteria; order Sphingomonadales; family Sphingomonadaceae; genus Allosphingosinicella. The sequence goes on along the minus strand of DASZDS010000004.1, from coordinate 42,310 downwards.
GACGGTCGACCGCACCGACGGCGCCCGGGTCGGCACCGCCGACGGCTGGTGGCTGCTGCGCGCCTCCAACACCCAGGACGTGCTCGTCGCCCGCGCCGAGGCCCGGGACCAAGCGGGGCTCGACCGGCTCCTCGCCCAGATCGACGAACAGCTCGCTTTGTCCGGCGTGGAGCGCGGCCCGCAGGCTGGGCATTGATGCCGCGGCTCCACGTCGAGGCGCTCATCTTCTGCCTCGCCTGGGCGGCGCTGGCCGTCGCCGCCGCGATCATGGGGAGCCTCTGGACCGGAATCCTCTTCTCCGCCGGCCTCGCCCTCATCCTGATGCCGCTCTCCGCGACGATCATAGCCAAGACGGAGAATTTCGCGCTCGAACGTCAGGTCCGCTGGGGATTGCTGGTGCTCGCCGCGCTCGCGCTCGCAGTCGGACTCGCGGTTCAGTCGTCCTCGTCTTCGTAACCAACCAGGTTCAATTCGCGCGCCTTGATCTGGCGGGTCATGCACCAGTGCATCAGGGCCTCCTCGCGGCCGTGGGTGATCCAGACCTCGCGCGGGGCGAGCTCGGCGATGGTCTGGGTCAGCTCGTCCCAATCGGCGTGATCGGAGACGATCAGCGGCAGCTCGACACCGCGCTGACGGGCGCGCTGGCGGACCCGCATCCAGCCCGAGGCCATCGCCGTGACCGGATCGGGCAGGCGCCGCGACCAGCGGTCGTTGAGGGCGCCGGGCGGGGCGAGGACGATCCTGCCCCTGAGCTCGTCCTTCGAGGCGCCGGTGGCCGGGCGGAGCTCGCCGAGCGGGACGCCGAACTGGGCGTAGAGCGCGCACAGGCGCTCGAGCGCGCCGTGGATGTAGATCGGCTCGTGGTGGCCGCGGCAGCGCAGCTCCACGATCAGCCGCTGCGCCTTGCCGAGCGCATAGGCGCCGACCAGGATGCAGCGCTCGGGATTGTCGTGGAGACGCTGGAGCAGCCGATCGATCTCGCCCGCCGTCGCCGGATGGCGGAAGACCGGCAGGCCGAAGGTCGCCTCGGTGACGAACACGTCGCAGGGGACCGGCTCGAACGGCGCGCAGGTGGGATCGGGGCGGCGCTTATAGTCGCCCGAAACGACGATCCTCTCGCCCTTGTGCTCGAGCACGATCTGGGCGGAGCCGAGGACGTGGCCGGCCGGAACGAAGCCGACGTCGACCGCGCCGAGCCGGATCGTTTCGCCATATTGCACCTCGATGCCCTGCTGGGGCCCGTAGCGGCACTCCATGATCGCCAGCGTCTCGGGGGTGGCGAAGACCCGGCCGTGGCCGCTGCGGGCATGATCGCCATGGCCGTGGGTGACCAGGGCCGTGGCCTTGGGGTTCGAGGGATCGATCCAGGCGTCGGCCGGCGCGACGTAAATGCCTTCCGGGAAAGGCTTCACCCAGGAACCGAGACGCGCCATTCAGGGGATATGGTGGAGAGCTTGCCGGAAGTCATCACGCGATGGTTCGCAGCCAAGGGTTGGGCGGTGCGCCGGCACCAACGCGAAATGCTCGAAGCGGCGCGGGCGGGACGGAGCGCGCTGCTGGTCGCGCCGACCGGAGCCGGCAAGACGCTGGCGGGCTTCCTGCCGACGCTCGCCGAGCTGGTGGAGGCGCCCACCGAGGGGCTGCACACGCTCTATATCTCGCCGTTGAAGGCATTGGCGGTCGACGTCCAGCGCAACCTGTTGACGCCGGTCGCCGAAATGGCGCTGCCGATCCGGGTCGAGACGCGGACCGGCGACACCCCTGCCGACCGCAAGGCGCGCCAGCGGGTGCGGCCGCCGCAGATCCTGCTGACCACGCCCGAGTCGCTGAGCCTTTTGCTCAGCCACGAAGACAGCTTCACCTTGTTCGCCAGTCTTTCGACGGTGGTCGTCGACGAAATCCACGCCTTCGCCACCGGCAAGCGCGGCGACCTGCTGGCGCTCTCCCTGTCGCGCCTTCAGGCGATCGCGCCCAGGCTCAGGCGGGTCGGCCTCTCCGCCACCGTCGCCGATCCCGAGGCCTTCCAGGGCTGGCTGGCGCCGCATGGCGATTCCGGGGCGGTCGCCCTCGTGACCGGCGATCCCGGCGCCGAGGCCGAGATCGCGATCATGCTGCCCGAGGACGAGAAGATTCCCTGGTCGGGCCATTCGGGGCGCTGGGCGACCGAAAGCGTAATGAAGGAGATCGAGCGGCACAAGACGACGCTCGTCTTCTGCAACACCCGCAGCCTCGCCGAATTGATCTTCCAGGATCTGTGGGCGGTCAACGAGGCCAATCTGCCGATCGGCATCCATCACGGCTCGCTGTCGATCGAGGCGCGCAGGAAGGTCGAGGCGGCGGTCGCGTCGGGCCGGCTGCGCGCCCTGGTCTGCACGGCCAGCCTCGACCTCGGCGTCGACTGGGGCGACGTCGACCTCGTCATCCAGATGGGCGCGCCGAAGGGCTCGTCGCGGCTGCTGCAGCGGATCGGCCGCGCCAACCACCGGCTCGACGAACCGAGCGAGGCGATCCTCGTTCCCGGCAACCGCTTCGAATATCTCGAGGCGCGCGCCGCTTTGGATGCGATCGGCGAGGGCGAGCTAGACCCCGAGCCATTCCGGCCGGGCGCGCTCGACGTGCTCGCCCAGCACATCATGGCCTGCGCCTGCGCCGCGCCGTTCGGCGAGGGAGCCATGCTCGACGAGCTGCGCGGCGCCGCGCCCTACGCCGGGCTGTCGGAGGAGGTGTTTCGGCAGGTCCTCGCGTTCATCGAGAGCGGCGGCTATGCGCTGCGCGCCTACGACAAGTTCAAGCGGCTGACCCGCGCGGGCGACGGCACCTGGCGGGTCAGCCATCCGCGCTTCATCCAGCAGCACCGGATGAACGCCGGCATCATCGTCGACGTGCCGCTCTACGACGTCCGCTTCCGCGGCGGCCGCAAGCTGGGCACGGTCGAGGACAATTTCGCCGCGACCCTCTCGGTCGGCGACACCTTCTTCTTCGCCGGGCTGGTGCTCGAGGTCGAGAAGATCGACGGCATGGACCTGATCGTCCGCGCCAGCGCCAAGTCGGCGCGCATCCCGACCTATCTCGGCGCGCGCATGGCGATGTCGACCAACCTCGCCGACCGGGTCCGCCACTTCCTCCACGACCGCGACCAATGGCCGCGTTTCCCGGACGATGTGCGCGACTGGCTCAGCGTGCAGGACTATCGCTCGAAACTGCCGGCTCCGGACGAGCTGCTCGTCGAGACCTTCCCGCACGAGCATCGCCACTACATGCTTGCCTACAGCTTCGAGGGCTGGAACGCGCACCAGTCGCTGGGCATGCTGATCACCCGGCGGATGGAGAGCGCGGGTCTGAGGCCCCTGGGCTTCGTCTCCAACGATTACGCGCTCGCCGTCTACGGCCTCGACCCGATCGAGGATCCCGCCTCGCTCTTCTCGGCCGACATCCTCGAGCACGAATTCGTCGACTGGGTGCAGAATTCGAGCCTCTTGAAGCGCGCCTTCCGCGAGGTGGCGGTGATCGGCGGCCTCGTCGAGCGCCACCATCCCGGCAAGCGCAAATCGGGGCGCCAGGTCAGCTTCTCGACCGACCTCATCTACGACGTGCTGCGCCGCTACGAGCCCGACCACCTGCTCCTGAAGGCCGCCTGGAACGACGCCCGCACCCGGATGACCGACGTCGGCCGCCTCGCCTCGCTGCTCGACCGCGCGCAGGACACGATGGTCCACGTCCGGCTCGACCGCGTCTCGCCGATGGCGGTCCCCGTCCTCGTCATCATCGGCCGCGAGCGCACCGCCACCGGCACGGTCGACGACAGCCTGCTGATCGAAGCGGAAAGCCTCGCCGAAATTGCCATGAAAATGGACTAAGTCCGGTTCAGTCTCCGCGTCCGCGCGGCGCCTCGCCATGATATGATGCATGGATGGCGAAAGACGGGGACAAGACGGCGCGGCCCAACATCTTGCTGATCACCTGCGATCAGTATCGCTTTCCGCGCTTCTCCTACGGCCCCGACGCCGGCTTCGCCGAGCCGCTCAAGCAGATCCTCGGCTTTCAGGGGAATGTCGACGACACCAACCCCTATGCCAAATTCTTCCCGGGGCTGCTCGGCTTGCGGCGCAATGCCGTGGTGCTGCGCAACCACACGATCGCGACGAGCGCCTGCACGCCGAGCCGCGCGGTCATCTATACCGGCCAATATGGCACCAAGACGGGCGTCACCCAGACCGACGGCATGTTCAAGAACGGCGATTCGCCGAACTTCCCGTGGCTGGCGGCGGACGGCATCCCAACGCTCGGCGTCTGGCTGCGCGCGGCCGGCTACTCGACCCATTATTTCGGCAAGTGGCACGTCTCCAATCCGCCCGACCACAGCCTCGACCGCTACGGCTTCGACAATTGGGAGGAGAGCTATCCCGAGCCGCACGGCGCCCAGGCCAACAATCTCGGCCTGTTCCGCGACGCCGGCTTCACCGACAGCGCCTGCGCCTTCATCCGCCGCCGGGGCCTCGCGCTCAACTACGACCGCGTCTACGCCTCGATGGCGGCGAGCGACCCGGAAACGACCGGCCCCGACCCGGACGACATCCCGCCCTGGTTCGCGGTCGCCTCGTTCACCAATCCGCACGACATCGCGACCTATCCCGGGGTGATCTCGCAGGCGCTGCCGGACCCCGAATCGAAGACCGGGACGCAGTCGCTGTTCGGGCCCTTGACCGTGCCGCCCGAAGGGGCGGCGACGCCGCCGCCGGTCGCCGGGACGATGCGGATCCCTCTCAATCCGCTGGGCTTTCCGCAGGATTGCGCCAGGGCTTCGCCGACCCAGAACGAAAGCCTCGCCGGCAAGCCGACCTGCCAGCATGAAGCCGCCTACAAGGTCGGGCTCGCGCTCGCGTCCAAGGGCGGCTTCAACATCGTCAACGGCCTCGTCAACGCGGTCCCGCCGGCGAGCGGCGACAATGCGCTCGAGGCGGCGGTCGCCTTGTCGCTGAAGAGCTGCATACCGTTCCAGCTCGCCGAGGATCCGCAAGCCAATTGCCTGCTGTTCCTGCAGCTCTATGCCTGGCTGCACGCGGTCGTCGACAAGCATGTCGCGGCGGTGCTGACCGCGCTCGAGGAATCGGGCCAGGCCGACAACACCATCGTCCTCTTCCTCGCCGACCATGGCGAATATGGCGCCGCCCACGGGATGATGATCGAGAAATGGTACACCGCCTATCAGGAGGCGCTCCACGTCCCGGTGATAGTGCGCTTTCCCGGCGGCGACGCGGCCCCCGCCCAGCTCGACGCGCTGACCAGCCATATCGACATCCTGCCGACCATATTGGGGCTGGCGCGGGTCACCCCCGAGCAGCGCCGCGAGATCGCCATTGAGCTCGCCCACGTCCGCCCGGTGCCGCCGCTGCCCGGCGTCGATCTCACCCCGATCATCGAGAATGCGCTCGCCGGCGGCGCCGACATGCCGGTGGTCGAGCCCGACGGCGAGGTCCGCGAGGGCGTCTTGTTCATCACCGACGACGAGATCACGGCGCCGCTGCCGCCCGCGCGGACGGTGCAGGATCAGCACAGCTACCAGGAGTTCGCGGTCTATCAGGCGGTGGTCGAGGCGGTGCGCGCGGGGCGCGGCAAGGGTCCGGTAGCGCTCGCCCCCGGGGAGGTCCCGCAGCCCAATCATGTGCGCTGCGTGCGCACCCGCGACTTCAAGCTCGTCCGCTATTTCGATCCCGCGGGCAAGGCGCCGCAGGAATGGGAAATGTACGACCTGGCGAACGACCCGAACGAGGCGGTCAACCTGGTCGAGGTGGCGGCGTCGCCGCCGCGGGCGCGCGAAGACCTGCCGGACCGCGCCGGGGTGCAGGCCGAAGCCGACCGGCTGGCGGCGCTGCTGGCGAAGCTGGAGAGGCGCGACCTCTAGACGAAGATGTCGCTGTGGCCGGTAAGGTCCGCGAGCGGCGAGCCGCCGATGGCGAAGACATAATCCTGGCCGGGCTGATAGCCGGCGATGCCGTTGGCGTCGACGATCAGGAAGACGGTGCCGGCGAGGTCGCCGGCGTCGGGCGCGAACCAGGCCGCCTGCGCGGCGCCGAGGCCGGCCAGCGCCGTGCCGAGGTCGGCATCGAAGCTCGCCGTCGAAAGCGAGCCGCTCGCGATCGGAGCGGCGAAGCCGCTGACCGTGCCCGGCAGATCGATATGGTCGGTGCCGGCGGTGAAGCCGGCGAGCGTGTCGTAGCCGGTGCTGGAGGATTCGCCCGCGTCGCCATAGACGAACGTGTCGCTGCCGCCGCCGCCGCTCAGCATGTCGGCGCCGCCATTGCCCATGATCCGGTCGTCGCCGGCGCCGCCGAGGAACGTGTCGGCCAGCGCGCCGCCGATGAAAAGGAAATTGCCGTCGCTCTCGGCGCTGCCGTCGAAGATGACCTGGCCGCCATTGCCGAGCGGGCCCGCATTGATGGTCAGCGTCTCGCCGGACCCGAGCTGGGCGTCGGCGGCGACGAGGTTGTAATCATTGTCGGCGCCGAGGACGACCACGTCGAGATCGCCGGGCTGGGCCGGGAGCTGGAAGCCGGCTGAGAAATCGCCCGACAGCTGGAGCGTGTCGTTCGCGCCCTTGCCGAGCTCGGGCCAGTCGCCGGGCCCGCCCGTGAGCAGCGTCCGGTTGAGCGTGTTCATTACCAGCCCGGACTGGAAGTCGTCCGAATAGAGGACCACGAAATTGGATTCCTCTTCCGCGAACATGGTGTTGGGGCTCGCGGCGAACTGGCCGCCGCCGCCGCCGAACAGGGTCGTCCCGCTGCGCTCGGCATCGCCGCCGACGACATTGTCAACGGGCGCGCCCACGGTGGCGGGGGCGGGCGCCGACTCGATGCCGCCCTGGGCGCCGGCCGGCGTGTCGAGGATCAGCCCGGCCGCGGACGGCGCCGGCGACACCGTCGACAGCTGGAACATATCGCCCCGAATCGGCGAATCGGCCGTCGCCGGCGCGATATTGGCGAACGCCTGATAGAGGCGCCGGCCCGCATTCGGGGCGCCAAAGCCGTTTTCCGCGAGGGAATCCGAGAGTCTTTCCAGGATCGGATTGCCGAGCCGGATCGAGAAATTAGCCCACCAAGGCTTTGCCACGCGATCGTCCCCAATATGAAAATTTCGTCAATCTTCCATTGCCCTAGCATAGCATGCGGGAGCCGTCCACATTGTCGCGGCGGCCCGGCTCTGCCATGGACGGATCAGAGCCCGGAGCGAAACTCATGGATGTATCCGTCGAAATCCATTGCGAAACCTGCGGCAGCGCCAATTACAGTCTGCCGGAGGGCGGCGGCGACGAGGCGTCGATCCGCTGCAACGACTGCGGCGCGCATCAGGGCACGATCGGCGCCTTGCGCGCCGCCCTGCTCCAGCAGGTGATCGACCATTCGGCCGAGGCGCTGAGGCGCGATCTCGACCGGCTGCTCGCGGCCAAGCTATAGCATGGTCATGCGCCTGCTCCTCGCCCCGGCTCTCGCCTTGCTTTTCGCCATCCCCGCCTCGGCCCAGCAGCGGGACGTGACCGCCGCCGATCGCGCCGCGCACGCGCGGATGATCGTCATCGACACCCATCTCGACACGCCGGAGCTTTTCGAAGTGCCGGGCTGGGATTTCGCGCAGCGGCACCGCTACGAATGGGACAACAGCCAGGTCGACCTGCCGCGGATGGACGCGGGCGGGCTCGATGGCGGCTTCTTCGTGATCTACACGGAGCAGGGCCCGCTGACGCCCGAAGGCTATGCCCGGGCCCGCGATGCCGCGCTGATGCGCGCGGTCGCGATCCAGCGCGTCGTCGCCGCCAATGCGGGCCGGATCGCCCTGGCGACGACGCCCGACGAGGCCGAGCGGATCGCCCGCTCGGGGAGGCATTTCGCCTTCCAGAGCATCGAGAACAGCTGGCCGCTCGGCGAGGACCTGTCGCTGCTCACCACCTTCTACCGGCTCGGCGTCCGCATGGCGGGGCCGGTGCACAGCCGCACCAACCAGTTCGCCGATTCGGCGACCGGGGAGGCGCGCTGGCACGGCCTCTCTCCGCTCGGCCGCCGCTGGGTCGCGGAGATGAACCGGCTCGGCATGATCATCGACGCCAGCCACAGCTCGGACGAGACGTTCGATCAGATGCTGACTTTGTCCCGGACGCCGATCATCCTCTCGCACAGCGGCCCGCGCGCGATTTTCGAGCACCGCCGCAACCTCGACGACGCGCGGATGCGGCGGCTGGCCGAGGCCGGCGGGCTGATGATGCTCAACAGCATCTTCATGGTCGCCCACGATTCCTCCGACGCGCGCGACGCGATCCACGAGCGGCAGAAGAATTGGGGCAATCTCAACGCGGCGCAGCGCCGGCAATTGCTCGCCGACCTCGCCGCGCTGAACGCGCAGCGGCCCTACACCACCGCCGATTTCGACCTCTACATGCGCTCGATGCTGCACGCGATCCGGGTGATGGGCGTCGACCATGTCGGGCTCGGCGCCGACTGGGACGGCGGCGGCGGCGTGATCGGCATGGAGGACGTCGCGGCGCTGCCCCGGATCAGCGCGCGCCTGCGCCGCGAGGGCTTGAGCGAGGCCGACATCGCCAAGGTGATGGGCGGGAATCTGCTGCGCGTGATGCGCCAGGTTCAGGCCGCCGCGCGGCCTTGAACCTGCCGATTCCGCTCCTAAATCGGTGCTGTCGGAAGGCCCGAGTTCGGCTTCCGGCCAGTCTGTGACGGGATCGGCCGCCTGGCGGTCCCGCCTGTGAAAATGTTGCTCAATGGAGGACATCAAATGAGAGGTTACGACTTTTCGCCTTATCGGCGCTCGACCGTCGGCTTCGACCGGCTGTTCGACTTCCTGGAAAGCGCCAGCCGCGCCGAGCAGGACAATTATCCGCCGTTCGACATCGAGAAGCTCGGCGACGACAGCTACCGGATCACCCTGGCGGTGGCCGGCTTCAAGCGCGACGAGATCGAGATCGTCGCCCACCAGAACATGCTGACGATCACCGGCCGCCGCGGCGATGACCGGGGCAAGGACGGCAATTATCTGCACATGGGCATCGCGACGCGCGCCTTCGAGCGCAAGTTCGAGCTCGCCGACTTCGTCCGCGTCACCGGCGCCGATCTGAGCGACGGCCTGCTCCGCATCGAGCTCGCCCGCGAGGTCCCCGAGGCGATGAAGCCGCGCAAGATCGACATCGGCGGCACCGCCCGGCCGGAGACGATCGAGGGCGAGGCCACGCCCACCCCGGAGCTCAGCACGGCTGCCTGAAGCCCCCGCTGAATCCGCATCAGCCGGCGCCGGTTCGTTCCGGCGCCGGCTTTTTCGTCGCTGGATTCGTTCGTTTGGTAGGATTGCGCTGGCGGATTCAGCTTTCGTTTACGATTCGGGACGGACATTCGATCGCAGGCGGCAAAGGCCGCGGGAAAGCGGGACGTCCCATGAAGATCTGGAACAAGCTGCAAAATCCGTTCGCGCTGGTCGCCCAGGGCTTCGCGGTCGGCGGCCTCTTGTTCTGGACGACCCGCGCCGACGCCGCCGCCACGCTGCTGGCGGCGCTGCAGCTCTCCTGAGCGCTTGAAAGGCGGCACGGGGCCGCTCTATAGCGGACCCATGGTTCGCTTTTCGTTCTCAGGTCACGAACTGATGGCGCTGCCCCAGGGGGCGCTGTTCTGGCCGGCGCGGCGCGCGCTGCTGGTCGCCGACCTCCACCTCGAGAAAGCGAGCTGGTTCGCCGCCGGCGGGCAGATGCTGCCCCCCTATGATTCGCTGGCGACTTTGACCGACCTTGCCGCCATCGCCGCCGCCGTCGGGCCCGAGGAGATCTGGTGCCTCGGCGACAGCTTCCACGATCGCCACGGCTGCGACCGGCTTCCCGCCGCGGCGCGCGCCGCGCTGACCGCGCTGACCGCGGCGACCCGCTGGACCTGGCTCGTCGGCAATCACGACCCCGGCTTCGCCGACCATTGCGGCGGGCGAATCGTCGAGGAGGCGGAAGTCGACGGGCTGGTGCTGCGCCACGAGGCCGACCCGGCCGAGACCCGGCCCGAGCTCAGCGGCCATTTCCACCCCAAGCTCAGGATCAACCATCGCGGCCGCCAGGTTTCGCGGCGCTGCTTCGTCGCGACCGCGACCAAGCTCATCCTCCCCGCCTTCGGCGCCCTGACCGGCGGCCTCGACGCCCGCCATCCCGAGATCGTCCGCGCGGTCGGGGCGGGCGCGCAGGCCCTGGTGCCCGTGCAGGATCGGCTGCTCAGGTTCCCGATCGCGGCCTGAAAATCATCGCGACGCCGTTCATGCAGTAGCGCAGGCCGGTCGGGCGCGGGCCGTCGTTGAAGACGTGGCCGAGATGGCCGCCGCAGCGGGCGCAGAGCACCTCGGTGCGCGCCATCAGCAGGCTACGGTCCTCGCGGGTGACGATCGCGCCGGGCAGCGGCCGGTAGAAGCTCGGCCAGCCGGTGCCGCTGTCGAACTTGGTGGCCGAGGAGAAGAGCGGCTGGCCGCAGCCCGCGCAATGGAAGGTGCCGCGGCGATGCTCGCGGTCGAGCGGGCTCGAGCCCGGCCGCTCTGTATGCGCGTGGCGCAGCACCGCATATTGGGCGGGATTGAGCCGCGCCCGCCACTGGGCGTCGGTTAGGCGGTAGCGGAACCGGCCCGGCCGGGCCTCGGCCTCGCGCCCGGTCCAGGCGAAGGCGAGCCCGGCGACCAATGCGGCGCCGCCGAAGCCGAGCAGGGCGCGTCGGTCGAGGCTCATGCCGACGCTCCTGCGCCGGCCGACCTTAACCGGGCGCGAACGAGCCCGCGCGCCGCATTGCCGACCAGAAAGCCGCCGGCGAGGTCGGCCTCGGTCAGCTCCGCTTCCTTCGCCCGCCCTTCGGCGATCAGCCGCGCGCGCAGCACGCCCGGCAGCAGGCCGCGCGCCAGCGGCGGCGTCAGCAGCATCCCATCGCGCTCGACGAACAGGCTGGTGAAGCTGCCCTCGGTGAGGAAGCCCTCGGGATCCCGGAACAGGATTTCGAACGCGCCGGACGCGGTGCGGGCCTCGTCGTAAAAGGCGCGGTCGCTGGTCTTGTGGCGCAGGCGGAAATCGTCGGGTGAGACGGGCAGCGGCGCGACCGCGACCGCGACCGGCTCCGCCGGCGCCGGCTCGAGCGGCCTCAGCTCGATCGCCAGCGTGCCGGCGCGCGCGAGGACGAGCCGGATCAGGCTCGGCCCGGCGCCGAAGGTGGCGGCCTGGAGGTCGTTCCTCGCCTCGTGCCGGTCGAAGCGGAAATCGAGCGCGTCGGCGCTGGCCTTCATCCGGGCGAGATGGCGGTCGAGATCGCCGACTCCCTCGACCGGATCGAAGCGCATCGTCTCGATGAGGTCGAAGCTCCGGCCGGTCGCCACAAACCTTCCTTTCGCGAGGCATTCGCGCCATTCGTCGCCGGCCTCGCTGTCGGCGACGATGCCGGAGCCGAGGCCGAGCCGGGCGATCCGGTCGCCCGCTTTCAGCACCAGCGTCCGGATCGCGACATTGAACGCGGCTTCGCCGTCGGGCGCAACCCTGCCGATCGCGCCGCAATAGACCGAGCGGGGCACCGCCTCCAGCGCGGCGATGATCTCCATCGCCCGGATCTTGGGCGCGCCGGTGATCGAGCCGCAGGGGTAGAGGGCGCGAAGGAGGTCGATCGGGCCGAGGCCGTCGTCGAGCTCTGCGGTGACGGTCGAGGTCAGCTGGAGCAGGGTCGGGTAGGTTTCGACCTCGAACAGAGCGGGCACCGCGACGCTGCCGATCCTGGCGACGCGCGACAGATCGTTGCGCAGCAGGTCGACGATCATCAGATTCTCGGCGCGCTGCTTGGGATCCTCGCGGAACGCCGCGGGATCGGCGTCGGGCGCGGCGGTGCCCTTCATCGGCCGGGTGGTGACGCGGCCGTTGCCGAGCGTGAAGAACAGCTCCGGCGAGAGGCTGAGGATCCAGTGGGCGCCGGTGAAGACGACCGCGCCATGGCCGGCCCGGGCGCGCGTCCTCAGCGCCGCATAGAGCGCCAGCGGATGGCCGCAGGTCTTCACCTCGGCGGCGAAGGTGAGATTGGCCTGATAGATGTCGCCCGCCTCGATATGCGTCTTTACCGCCGCCAGCGCCGTGTCATATTCGGCTTCGCTGATCAGCGGCCGGGGCGCGCCCGCCCAGGCGCCGGCGCCGTCGGGGAGCAAGGCCGCCGCGTCGACCTCCTCGCCGGCGCCGAACAGGCCGAACCATAGCAAGGGCGGCGCGTCGGCGGCGGGCGGGACGCGGAGCGGCGCCAGCCTGTCCTCGAGCGCGAGGCCCGCTTCATAGGCGAGGAAGCCGGCGGCGCGGCGGCCGCGCAGGCGCTCGAGGCACGCGCCGACAGCGCCGAAATCGCGGGTCTCGACGATCTCCCCGGGCGCGGAAAAGAGCAGCGCCTTGCCGCCCGGGCGGGCGTCGTCGAGGAGGACGAAGGGCGTGCTTACGCTTGCCATGCGTGGCACGGAGGCCCATGGCGCCGCCTCAGGAGAGAAGCCTTGGTTTGCAGCGTCTTCGACCTCTTCAAGATCGGGGTCGGTCCGTCCAGCTCGCATACGATGGGACCGATGACGGCCGCCTGCCGGTTTGTCGAGGGCCTGCGCGACGAGGGGCTGCTGGAGCGGACGGCGCGGGTCGAGGTCGACCTCTACGGGTCGCTCGCTCTGACCGGCAAGGGCCACGCCACCGACCGGGCGATCCTGCTCGGCCTCAGCGGCGAGCGGCCCGACCGGATCGACCCCGACGCGGCCGACCGCACCGTCGCGGCGATCCGCGAGACCGGCCGGCTCAGCCTCGCCGGCCTCCACCCGATCGACTTCGACGAGGCCGCCGACCTGCGCTTCCTCCAGCGCGAGCGCCTGCCCCACCATTCGAACGGCATGCGCTTTGCCGCGCGTGACTCGGCCGGCGGCGTGCTGGCGGGCAGGATCTCCTATTCGGTCGGCGGCGGCGCCGTGGTCGACGAGGCGGCGGTGGCGCGCAACGCCCCGCCCGAAGGCGCCTGGGACGTGCCGCTGCCCTATCGCTCGGGCGACGAGCTGCTCGCTCTGGCCGAGCGCGAGCAGGTGAGCATCGCCGACATCGCCCGCGCCAACGAGCGGGCCGCGCTCGGCGACGAGGAGATCGACGCGCGGCTGGACGCGATCACCGAGGCGATGTCGGCCTGCGTCGATCGCGGCATGGCGGCCGGCGGCATCCTGCCGGGCGGGCTCAACGTCAAGCGCCGCGCGCCGGCGCTCTACCGGCTCCTCACCGAACGCGCCGAGCGGGCGCTGCAGGATCCGCTGACGGTGATCGACTGGGTCAATCTCTGGGCGCTCGCGGTCAACGAGGAGAATGCCGCCGGCGGCAAGGTCGTCACCGCGCCGACCAACGGCGCCGCCGGCATCGTCCCGGCGGTGCTGCGTTACTATCAGCGCTTCACCCCGCGCGCGACCGACGAAGGCGTGCGCACCTTCCTCCTGACCGCCGCCGCGATCGGCTCGCTGTTCAAGGAGAATGCCTCGATCTCGGGCGCCGAGGTCGGCTGCCAGGGTGAGGTCGGCGTCGCCTGCTCGATGGCGGCGGCGGGGCTGACCGCGGCCCTGGGCGGCACGCCGGCGCAGGTCGAGAATGCCGCCGAGATCGGCATGGAGCACAATCTCGGCCTGACCTGCGATCCGGTCGGCGGCCTCGTCCAGGTGCCGTGCATCGAGCGCAACGCGGTGGGCGCGGTCAAGGCGATCGAGGCCTCGCGCCTCGCCCTGGTCGGCGACGGCTCGCACCGGGTCAGCCTCGACCAGGTGATCGAGACGATGCGCAAGACCGGCCTCGACATGAACGAGCGCTACAAGGAGACCAGCCTCGGCGGCCTCGCCGTCAACGTGGTCGAGTGCTGAGGCGCTAGAAGAGCCGCGTCAGCCAATAGAAGATGGCGGCGACCAAAGCCGCGGCCGGGATCGTCAGGAACCAGGCGACGACGATGTTGCCGGCGACGCCCCAGCGCACCGCCGAGGCGCGCCGCGCCGCGCCGACGCCCATGATCGCGCCGGTGATCGTGTGGGTGGTCGAGACCGGGATGCCGAAGGCGGTCGCGCCGAACAGCATGAAGGCGCCGCCCGTCTCCGCGCAAAAGCCCTGGTGCGGCGTCAGCCGGGTGATCTTCGAGCCCATCGTGTGGACGATCCGCCAGCCGCCCATCAGAGTGCCGAGGCCCATCGCCGCCTGGCAGACGATCACCACCCAGAAGGGGACATGGAACTCGCCGTGCAGCAGGCCCTGCGAGAAGAGCAGAACGGTGATGATACCCATCGTCTTCTGCGCGTCGTTGGCGCCGTGGCCGAGCGAATAAGCGGCGGCCGAAACGAGCTGTAGGCGGCGGAAGACGCGGTCCGACGTGCTCGCCGAAACCGGCTTGAACAGCCAGGAGGTGAGCATCACCAATATGATCGCCATCGCCATGCCGAGGATCGGCGCGAGGAAGATGAAGGCCGCGGTCTTGATCACGCCCCAGGCGACGACAACATTGAACCCACCCGCCGCCACGCCCGAGCCGACGAGGCCGCCGACCAGCGCATGGCTGCTGCTCGAGGGGATGCCGAGCAGCCAGGTGAGCAGGTTCCAGACGATCGCGCCCATCAGCGCGCCGAAGATCACCGCCGGAGTGACGATGGCCGGATCGATGATCCCCTTGCCGATCGTGTTCGCCACGGCATGGCTGAAGAAGAGGAAGGCGATGAAGTTGAAGAAGGCGGCCCAGACCACCGCCATTTGCGGGCTCAGCACGCGCGTCGACACCACCGTCGCGATCGAATTGGCGGCGTCGTGCAGGCCGTTCAGGAAATCGAACGCGAGCGCGACCCCGATCAGGGCGACGATGGTGAAGGTGTAGCCGTCCATCAGGCGTGATCGATCACGATGCCTTCGATCTCGTCGGCGACATCCTCGAACCGGTCGAGCACCTTTTCGAGGTGGATATAGACCTCGCGGCCGACGAAGAAGGCCATCGCCCGGTCCTTGGCGTGCGATTCGAACAGCACCTTGAGCCCGGCATCGTAGCGTTCGTCGGCCTGGCCTTCGAGGCCGACAATGGCCTCGGTCAGCTCGTGCAGACGGGCATGGTTGCGGCCGATATTGCGGAGCAGCGGCACCGCCTCGGCGACCTTGCGGGCGGCCTCGCCGGCAAGCGCCGCCATCTCCCTCATCTGCGGCGCGAAATCGTCGACCTCATAGAGCGTGATCGCCTTGGCGGTCTGCCACATCTCGTCGATCGCATCGTCCATCGACGAGGTGAGCGCGGTTATCGCGCTGCGGTCGAACGGCGTGATGAACGAACGGCGCACCGCGACCAGCACGTCGCGGGTGACCGCGTCGGCGGCTTTCTCGTGCGCGTGGATGCGCTTGCAGGATTCGGCGATTCCCTCGCCCCCCTCGAACAGGCCGATGAGCGCGTCGGCGCCGGCGACGAGGATCTGCGCGTGACGTTCGAACAGGTCGAAGAAGCGATCCTCCCTCGGCATGATGGCGCGGACGAATCTGAGCATCCTGTACCCCCAGGAGAATCGGTTGACGCCCATAACGATCAGGGACGTGCGCGGATAGCCAGTGTCTTTGCCCGCGCCAAAAGACAGAATTATTACACTGAGCTCGGCTTCCTCGACGGCGGCGGCGGCCTCCTCCGGCGAGAACCAGCGGCGCTCGCGCTCGGCGCGCTCGGGCCAGTCCGCGGCCTCGCGCGTCACCAGCAGGGGATGAAGGTTGACGATCGCCGCGGCGTCGCCCGAGCGCCGCCTCTTCTCGTAGCGGAAGCTGGCGATCGGCAGCGGCGCGATCCGGCCTTCGACCCCGGCTTCCTCGAAGGCCTCGCGCGCCGCCGATTCGTAGTTGAGCAGGAACGGGATCGGATTGCCCTTGGGGACGACCCAGCGCCGCCGCTCCTTCGAGGTGATGAGCAAAATCTCCACGCGCCCCTCGCCGTCGATCCGGTAGGGCAGGACTCCATATTGCGTAATCACGCCGGCCATGTTGACGCAGTGGCCGCGCAAAGGCCAGATCGCGCCCGACCTCGAATCATCCCTGCGAAGGAAAAACCATGCGCCTGCCGCTCATCGCCGCTTTGCTCGCCTTGCCGCTCACCGCCGTCCTCGCCCAGGAGGGCGCCGCCCCCGCCGCGGTCGAGAAGCCGGCGGCGCTGACCGCCGACGGCATCCCGCCCGTCCCTGCCGAGCTCGCCACGCAGACCAGGCCCTATATGGAATTTCGCAGCGCGGGCTTTTCGGGCTGGAGCCGGCGCGACCGCTCGATGCTGATCACCACCCGCTTCGGCAACACCGCCCAGCTGCACCGAGTCGCCATGCCGATGGGGGCGCGCGAGCAATTGAGCTTCGAGGCCGAGCCGGTGAACGGCAACTGGTCTCCGGCCGGCGACGTGCTGGTCGCGCAGAAGGATGTCGGCGGCAGCGAATTCTTCCAGCTCTACACGCTCGCCAGCGGCCGGCTGCGCCTCTTGACCGACGGCCGCAGCCGCAACGAGCTCGGCGCCTGGAGCCATGACGGCCGCTGGCTCGGCTACAGCTCGACCCGCCGCAACGGCGCCGATGCCGACCTTTACGTGATCGATCCGCGCGACCCCGCGACCAACCGGATGGTCGCCCAGGTCCAGGGCGGCGGCTGGGGAATCGCCGATTTCTCGCCCGACGCCAGGCGCGCGGTGGCGATCAACTACATCTCGGTGACCAACGTCGATCTGTTCCTGCTCGACCTCGCCGGCGGAGCGATGACCCCGATCGGCGACCAGAGCCGCGACATCGCCTATGGCGGCTCCCAGTTCGCGCCGGACGGCACGCTCTGGGTGACCTCGGACGAGGGCTCGGACTTCCAGCGGCTGGGGACGATCGACACCGCCAGCGGCCGCTTCACGCCGGTGATCACCGACATTCCCTGGGACGTCGAGAATTTCGACATATCCGAGGACGGGCGGACGATCGCCTTCACCACCAACGAGGCGGGGATCAGCCGGCTGCGGCTGCTCGACACGCGCACGCGGCGGGCCCGCCTCGTTCCCGGGCTTCCGGCCGGCACGATCGGCGGCCTCGAAATCGCGCCCTGGGGGACGATCGGCTTCAGCCTGTCCTCGGCGCGCAGCCCCTCCGATGCCTATTCGGTCGATCCGCGGACGCTGGCGGTGACGCGCTGGACGCGCAGCGAAACCGGCGGCCTCGACGCCTCGGTCAATGTCGAGCCCGAGCTGGTCAGCGTCCGCAGCTTCGACGGCGAGACCGTGACGGGCTTCCTCTACCGGCCCGATCCGGCCCGCTTCCCGGGCCGCCGGCCGCTGATCGTCAACATCCATGGCGGGCCGGAAGCCCAGTTCCGGCCGGGCTTCCTCGGGCGCAACAACTATCTGCTCAACGAGCTCGGAATCGCCATCTTCTATCCCAACGTCCGCGGCTCGACCGGCTACGGCAAGAGGTTCGTCAGCCTCGACAACGGCCCCGCGCTCCGTGAGAATTCGGTGAAGGACATCGGCGCGATCCTCGATCGCCTCGCGGCCGATCCGGCGCTCGATCCGGCCCGCATCGCGGTCACCGGCGGCTCCTATGGCGGCTATATGTGCTACGCCTCGGCGATCCGCTACGGCGACCGCCTCCGCGCCGCCAATTGCGTCGTGGCGATCTCGAACTGGGTCACGTTCCTCGAGAATACCCAAGCCTATCGCCGCGACCTCAGGCGGCCCGAATATGGCGACGAGCGCGACCCCGCGCAGCGCGCCGCGCTGACCGCGATCAGCCCGCTGACCCGCGTCTCCGAGCTGCGCATCCCGCTCATGGTCGTGACGGGCGCCAACGATCCAAGGGTGCCGCAATCGGAGGCCGACCAGATGGTCGCCGCGGTCCGCGCCGCCGGCCGCCCGGCCTGGCACCTGATCGGCCAGAACGAGGGCCACGGCTTCGCCAAGAAGGAAAACCAGGATTATCAATTCTGGGTCGGCCTGATGTTCTGGCAGGCGAACCTGCTCGGGGGCGCCGCGCGTTAAGCCCCCGGGAGTTGCCGATGCGTCTCTTAAGTCTCGCCTTGATCCTGCTCGCCTGCGCCGCCGCGCCGATGCAGCGCGCGCGCGAAGTGGCGCCGGTCCTGACCACGCCCGAGGCGCGCGACACGCGCAGCTTCGCCCGGCCGGAGATCGCCCGAGTCACCCATGTCGCGCTCGATCTCGACGCCGATTTCACCGCCCGGCGCATGGCGGGGACGGCGACGCTCGACATCGGGGCCGCGCCGGGCGCCGAGGAGATCGTCCTCGACAGCAAGGGGCTCGAGATCGAGGCGGTGACCGACGCCCGCGGCCTCCCGCTGCGGTTCGCGCTCGGCGCGGGCGACGAGGCGCGCGGGCAGCCGCTCGCCATCCGGATCGGCGCGGCGCGGCAGATCCGCATCCGCTACCGCAGCGCTCCCGACGCCGCCGCCCTGCAATGGCTCACTCCGGCGCAGACGGCCGGCGGCCGCCATCCCTATCTGTTCAGCCAGGGCCAGGCGATCCTCAACCGGACTTGGATCCCGACCCAGGACAGCCCCGGCATCCGCCAGACCTGGGAGGCGCGGATCACCGCGCCGACGCCCTTGAAGGTGGTGATGTCGGGCGAGCGGCTGACTCGGGGCGGCGGCGAGCCGGCCGGGCGCGGGCGCCGCGCCTATCGCTTCCGCATGACCCATCCGGTCGCGCCCTATCTGATCGCGCTCGCGGCGGGCGACCTCGCCTTCCGCCCGCTCGGGCCGCGCACCGGCGTCTGGACCGAGCCGGCGATGCTCGGCCGCGCCGCCGCCGAGCTCGCCGACACCGAGCGCATGGTGGCGGCGGCCGAGCGGCTCTACGGGCGCTACCGCTGGGGCCGCTACGACCTGATCGTGCTGCCGCCGAGCTTCCCTTATGGCGGCATGGAGAATCCGACCCTCACCTTCCTCACGCCGACCTTCATCGCCGGCGACCGCTCGCTGGTCGGGCTGGTCGCCCACGAGCTCGCGCACAGTTGGTCGGGCAATCTCGTCACCAACGCCGTGTGGAGCGATTCCTGGCTCAACGAAGGCGTGACCTCCTATTTCGAGAACCGGATCATGGAGGAGCTGTACGGGCCGGCGCGGGCCGGCCAGGAAGCCGCCCTGTCCTGGGCGGACATGGAGGCGGCGCTGCACGAGCTCGGGGCGAACGCGCCCGGCACCCGGCTCCACGGCGACGACGACCCCGACGGCGGCAGCAGCGGCATCGTCTACGACAAGGGCGCGATCTTCTTAAGGACGATCGAGCGGATCGTCGGCCGCCCCCGCTGGGACGCCTATCTGCGCTCCTATTTCGACCGCCACGCCTTCGAGCCGATGACCTCGGCCCGCTTCCTCGCCGACCTGCGCGCCAACCTCGTTCGCGGCGATGCCGCGCTCGAGGCGCGGCTGCAGCTCGATCGCTGGGTCTACCAGCCGGGCCTCCCCGAAAATGCGGCGCGGCCCGATCCCGCCGCCTTCGCCGCGGTCGATGCGGCGCTGGCGGCGTTCAATGCCGGCGGTCCCGCCCGCGCCGCGCCTTATGGGGGCTGGAACTGGGCCGAGCGAGTCCGCTTCCTCAAGGGGCTGCCGCGCGAGCTGCCGCAGGCCCGCCTCGCCGAGCTCGACCGGGCGTTCGGCCTGTCGGCGAGCGGCAATGCGGAAGTGCTGTTCGCCTGGCTGCGGCTCGCGCTCGGCAACCGCTACCAGCCGGCGGTGCCGGTCGCCGAGCGATTCCTGGCGCAGATGGGCCGCGCGCGCTTCGTCCAGCCGCTGTTCGACACCTTGCTGCGCCAGGGCGATTGGGGCCGGCCGATCGCCGAGCGAGTCTACGCCCGCACCCGGCCGACCTATCACAGCGTCACCCAGGAACGGGTCGATCGCCTGCTGCGCCCATCGAGCTGAGCGCGAAAGCGCCGTTTTCCGCCATTTTCGGCGCCGCCGCGGGCGCCGATTTCCGGGCCGAATTTAACGTTCCATCAAAGTCTTGCGGCTAGGAGAGTTTCACCCCGCTCGAGCCGATGGAATTCGATGTATCATTCGCCTGTTCCGATGGAGTCCGACGCGTCGGAAAGCGACCTTCGCGAGGAGGTGGCCGAAGCGGTCTCGCTCGATCTCGGCAGCGAGCGGCTGCGCGAGGCCCATCTTCACAACGGCCAGGTCGAGGCGCGGGCATTGTTCGCGCCCTATTTCGCGGTCACCGCGGTCGCCGCCTCGCTGATCACCGCCTGGGCGATGTATGGTTCGGTCGAATTGAAGCTCGTCGTCGGCTGGGCGGCGCTGATCGCCTTCGCCAACTGGGTGTCCTGCCGCCGCGCGCTCGAGGCCGCGGCCTGGGGCAGCAGCCGCACCGCGCGCCCGCGCGCGCGCTGGTTCGCGGTCGCCGAGGCGTTCGGGCTGGCGGGCCTGTGGTCGGCACTCCCCACTTACGCCTTCGCGACCCAGCCGCCCGACGTCCAGGTCGTGATCGGCGGGGCGATGGCGGCGATGATCGGCACCGCGGTCGCGCTGGCCGCGATTCCCGCCGCCGCCGTCGCCTGGATCGCCACCCTGACCGGCGCCTTCTGCCTCGCTTATTATTTCGGCGGCGCCGCCTTGGACCCCAAGATCGCGCTCACCTTCGTGATGGTCGCCGGCGCGGGCGCGTTCGGGCTGGCGCGGCTGACCCGCTGGATCTTCGGCCAGCTGAAGGTGCTCGCCCGCACCCGGGCCCAGGCGGAATCGATCCGGCTGCTCCTCAACGAATATGAGCATCGCGGCGTCGGCTGGCTGTGGCAGGTCGATGCGGAAAATCGCGTCGTCTACATTTCCTCGCGGATGACGGCCCTGCTCGGCCGCTCGACCAACCAGATGATCGGCCATTCGCTGCCGGCCTCGCTGGGCGGAACCAGCGCGCTCGGCCGGATCCTGCTTTCGCGCCAGCCCTTCGCCAATCTCGAAATGGAGCTGAAGACTCGGCGCGGGGCGCGCTGGATCAGCCTGTCGGGCGACCCGATCATCGACATGACCGGGGCCTTCCAGGGTTTCCGCGGCGTCGGCCAGGACGTGACCGACGTCCGCCGCACGCAGGAGCGGCTCACCAACCTCGCCAATATGGACGTGCTCTCGGGGCTGCCCAATCGCGGCCGGGTGCGGCAGCTGCTCGGCGAGGCGCTGTCCGGCTCCGCGGGCGGCGGCGCGCCCTGCGCGATCATGTTCCTCGACCTCGACGGCTTCAAGCCGGTCAACGACACGTTCGGCCATCCCAAGGGCGACGTCGTCCTCAAGAGCGTCGCCCAGCGCCTCTTGAAGGAAGCGGGGCCGTTCGGCCAGGTCGGCCGGATGGGCGGCGACGAGTTCGCGATCGTGATCAAGGACGCCAACAGCCGGCGGATGGTGGAAACGCTCGCCGACCGGCTGATCGCGGCGATCGCCGAGCCCTTCCACATCGACAAGGCCGAGGTCCGGATCGGAGTCTCGATCGGCTGCGCGTTCGGCCCCGTCGACGGCCAGAGCGTCGACGACCTCATCCAGAAGGCCGACCTCGCGCTCTACCAGGCCAAGGCGATGGGTCGCGGCACCTGCCGCTTCTTCAACGCCGACATGCAGAACGAGGCCGAGGACCGGCTCCGGCTCGAGCAGGACATGCGCACCGGCATCAAGGCCAACCAGTTCCGGCTGCTGTTCCAGCCGCAGATCGACGCCGCCGACCAGAGCCTGATGGGCTTCGAGGCGCTGATCCGCTGGCACCATCCGACCCGCGGCATCGTCCCGCCCAACCATTTCATCCCGCTCGCCGAGGAATCGGGGCTGATCATGGAATTGGGCGAGTGGGTGATCCAGGAGGCGTGCCGCGCCGCCGCCGCCTGGCCCGAGCATATCGGCGTCGCGATCAACGTCTCCGCCAAGCAGCTCATCTATCCGGCGCTGCCCAACACGATCAACGAGGCGATCCGCAAATATCGGCTGCAGCCCGACCGGCTCGAGCTCGAAGTGACCGAATCGATCTTCCTCGGCGATTCGGCCAACGCGGTCGACGTGCTGAAGCGGCTCAGGGCATTGGGCGTCGGCATCGCGCTCGACGATTTCGGGACCGGCTATTCCTCGCTGGGCTATCTCAACAAGGCGGTCTTCCACAAACTGAAGATCGACGGCAGCTTCGTGCGCGAATCGGCGGACAACAAGGAGACGGTGGCGATCATCCAGTCGATCGTCCAGCTCGCCAAGAGCTTCCGGATGACGGTGACGGCCGAGGGCGTCGAGACCGCCGACGACTTCACCCGCATGCGCGATCTCGGCTGCCACCAGATCCAGGGCTATCTGTTCGGCCGGCCGATGAACTTCGAGAAGGCGAGCGAGCTGATCCACGGCATCCAGCAGCGCCTCAGCGCCTGAGAAAAGACTTTCCCGCCGCGTCGCCTATGGCTCTATGGGCGCGTGGACCTGGAGCTCGTCGCGGAGGGGTTGAAGTTCCCGGAAGGGCCGGTGGCGATGGCCGACGGCTCGGTGATCCTGACCGAGATTCGCGGGCCCTGGCTGACCCGCATCCGCCCGGACGGGAGCCGGGAGGTGCTGACCGAGACCGCGACCGGGCCCAACGGCGCCGCGATCGGGCCGGACGGCGCGGTCTGGATCGCGGTCAATGGCGGCGCTTTCTCCTATCGCGACCAGGACGGGCTCGCCATTCCCGGGCCGACGCCGCCCGGCCATCAGGGCGGCGCGATCCAGCGCTTCGATCTCGCCACGGGCCGGCTCGAGACGGTCTATGACGGCCTCCTCGCGCCCAACGACCTGGTGTTCGATTCGCAAGGGGGCTTCTGGTTCACCGATCACGGCGTCAGCATCGAGGGCGGGCGCCGCAACGGCGCGCTCTATCATGCCGGCCTCGACGGCCGCTCGCTGAGCCGCCAGCGGGGCGACCTCATCAGCCCCAACGGCATCGGCCTGTCGCCGGACGAGCGCGTGGTCTATGTCGCCGACACCTGGCTGCAGCGGCTGTGGGCGTTCGACATCGCCGAGCCCGGCGTGCTGGCGCCGGGGCCGGGCTATGCGCCGGGGCGGGTGGTCGCCAATTTGCAGGACTATCAGTTGCTCGACAGCCTCGCCGTCGAGGCCGGCGGCAAGGTCTGCGTCGCGACGATCGTCAATGGCGGGATCACGATCTTCGATCCGGACGGATCGACCGAGCATCTGCCGGTGCCCGATCCGGTCACCACCAATATCTGCTTCGGCGGCGCCGACATGCGCGACGCCTGGATCACCGCGGGCGCGACCGGGCGGCTCTACAGGACGCGCTGGCCGCGGCCGGGCCTCAGGCTGAACTTCAACGCCTGAGGCCCGGCGACGCTGTTACTGGCCCTGGCTGCCGGCGGAGGCGCCGGCGAGACGGGTCGCGGCCGGGGGCGTGAGCGATGCGGTGAGCACCTGGCCGTTCGGCGCGGCGCCGCATTCGAACGTGTAGCGCCGGTCGGCATTGACGTAGATGGTGACGCGGATGTTGCGCGAGGAACCGGCGATCTCGCCGATCCGGAACGAACGGACCGCGCCGGAATCGAAGCGGCTCAGCATCTCGGCGCGGCAGGCGGCGACGGCGCGGCCATCGGCGTCGGACAGAGCCGAGGCAGGGCTGGAAGCGAACAGGGTCGCCGCGAGCGGCAGGACCGTCATCAAGATTTGTCTGGTCATCGGTACCTCCATCTGCTATTTATGTACCTTACCGTATAGTACACAAATAGGCTTGGCAAGGGTTTTTTAACGCATGGTACAAAAAAGTCTGGCGACGAGCCCGGTGCGCGGGCGCCCGCGCAGCTTCGACACCGACGAGGTGCTCGGGCAGGTGCGCAACACCTTCTGGCGCTACGGCTATGCGGGCACGTCGATGGACCAGCTGTCGGCCGCGACCGGGCTGCACAAGCCGAGCCTCTACGGCGCGTTCGGCGACAAGAAGCGGCTCTATCTCGCCGCGCTCGACAATTACCTCGCTGAGGTGCGGGCGCAGTTTGCCGAGGCGTTCGCCGTCCCGGACCTGTTCGATTCGCTCTACGCGATGTCCGAATGGTCGATCGACAAGTTCGTCCGAAGCGAGGAAGGCAGCGGCTGCTTCATGATGAGCACGGCGATGCCGGAAGCGGCGGAGGACCCCGAAATCTCGCGGGTGGTGCGCGAGGCGATGGAATCGCTCGAGCGGGCGATGGCGCGGCGCTTCGAGAAAGCGATCGACGAGGGCCAGCTCGGGCCTGAGGCCGATCCCCAGGCGCTGGCGATGATCATGGTCGCCAATCATTACGAGCTCGCC
This sequence comes from Allosphingosinicella sp., assembly GCA_035941735.1. Classification (GTDB taxonomy): domain Bacteria; phylum Pseudomonadota; class Alphaproteobacteria; order Sphingomonadales; family Sphingomonadaceae; genus Allosphingosinicella. The sequence continues at coordinate 18,008 of DASZDS010000004.1, read as the reverse complement.
GCCCGCGCGCGCGCCGGCTATTCGCGCGCCGAATTGCGGGCGCTGGCCGATCGGGCGCTGGCGGTGGTCCGTTCGATCGCGGGCGTGAAATGATCATCCCGCTGCTCGCCCTGGCCGCGTTCGCGCCGGCGCCGGCGACCAGCAGCGTCTATACCGAGCTGAACCTCGATCGCTGCCGCATCCTCGAAGCGATTCCCGAGGGCGAAAGCGTGCGCTGGCGCTGCCCGGGGCTGGGCGCCATCGCCCTGTTCGTCAATGCCGGCGACGGCCGCTACGACGTCGACGCCGGCCTCGACAATGGCGAATGGGAATCGCTCGGCGGCTTCAACGAACCCGGCCCGCGGGTCGAATGGCGGCTCGCCGGCCGGCGCCCGTCCGCGATCATCTACCGGCTTCGGCTGACCAGCCCTGAGCAGCCGCCCGGCTCGACTCTGATCGTCGAGACGATCGGCCGGGGCGGCGCGCCCGGCTGCCAGATCGCGACCGTCGACGGGGCGCTGGCCGATGCCAATGCCCGCGCCCGGGCGATTGCCGACCGGCGGGCGCGGACTCACCGCTGCCCCGCCGGCCGGCGCTAGCGGCCCGCCCCACCCTGCACGCGGGACGGGCCTCGGCCCTAGCGATCGTCCGAATCGTCGGCCTGGAGCAGCTGCCATTCGCGCGCCGTGCGGCAGACGCGGCGCGGCATGCGCGAGCCGCTCAGCCGCTCGCTCACGCAGATCTGGCGGTTCGGGTCGGCGGCCTCGTCGCGACCCCGCGACTGGGGCTCGGAACGGGGGCCGGCCTGGGCGGCGGGCTCGGCCTGGGCCGGAAGCGCCGGCACGAGGATTGCGGCGGCGACGCTGATCAAGAAAAGCTTGCGCATGGGGACTGTCCTTTTCACCGGATTGACCTGAGGTGAGGGCCGCCCCCTGCTCGCCTTCACCGGCCTGTATTAGCGGGCTAAGACGCAGCTGGCATTGATCGGGCTTGCTAAAATTTGTAGCAGCAACGATTCCAGTAGGATAGCTTGCTATTCGCCGCCGCTGCGGCGCGCGCGGCGGGCTTCATACCATTGCCGGATCAGCGCCTGGGTGCAGCCGCTCTGGCCGAAGCTGCCGACCACCGAGCAGCTGCCCGGCCGCGCGTCGCGGGCGGTTTCCTCGAGCCCCTCGACCCGCGAGGTCCAGGCCTGCTCGGCATTGCGGCTGCTGCGCCGGAGCGGCGCCGGGATGCGGTAGCGCTCCTCCTCCGGCCGGCGGTGGCAGACGACGATCTCCTCGTCGGTCGAACGCGGGCAGGGATCGTCGCCATAGACGGTGAGCTGCGACTCGCGCGGGGGCGGCGGGTCCTGGGCCGAAGCGGGCGCCGCGAGCAACGCGATCAGGACGAGCAGGCGGGCCATCTCAGCCCTGTTGGCCGGGCTTTCCTGAACCCTGCATTGCCCGTTTCGTCTTCAGGGTCGGGTCGGCGGCGGCGGGATCGTCGGGCCAGGGATGCCTGGGATAGCGGCCGCGCATCTCCTTCGCCACCGCCGCCCAGCCGCCGCGCCAGAAGCCGGGGAGATCGCGCGTCGTCTGGATCGGCCGGCCCGCCGGCGAGGTGAGGGCGAGGACGAGCGGGGTCCCGCCGGCGCTCGGATGCTCGGCGAGGCCGAACAGCGCCTGGACCCGCACCGTGACCGTCGGTCCGGCTTCGGCTTCATAGTCGATCGCGTGGCGACTGCCGGCGGGCGCCTCGAAATGGGCGGGCGCGAGACGGTCGACCCGGCGGCGCTCGTCCCAGCTCAGCGGCAGCGCGATCTCGACCTCCGCGAGCCGGCGCTTGCCGGCGAGCAGCGCGGGCAGCCAATCGTCCAGCGTCGCCGCCAGCGCGTCGTCGGAGAGATCGGGGATCGAGGGGTCGGCGCGGCGGGCGAAGGCGGCGCGGCTGCGCAGCGAGCGCGCGCTTTCGTTCCACGGGAGCAGGCCGAGGCCATGCCGGCGCACGCCTTCCAGCAAGGCCGCCTCGATCGCCGCCGGTTCGGCGCGGCTGTCCTGGCCGCCGGAGAGCAGGATCGCGCCGAGGCGCCGGCCGTGCCAGGCGCGGACGCCGCCGGTGGCGGGATCGAAGGCGACCTCGGTGCCGTGCCTGATCCGGTCGGCGAACAAATCCTCCACCATCGCCTGGGCGATCGGCGCGGCGGCGAGGATGCGGGCGCCGGCGGCGACACCGCCGACCTCGGCGACCGCCAGCCAGGCTTCGCGGGCGAGGGGCGATGCCGGATCGAGCCGGAAGCCGCGGCCGCCGACGCTGAGCCAGTCCGCGCCCGATCTGTCCCGGCGCCTGGCGACCCGGTCCGGGAAGGCCAGGGCGACGCAGGCGCCGGCCTCGCCGTCGCCGCCCTCGGCGTCGCCGGTCAGGCGCAGCCAGTTCCGCGCCAGCCCGCGCGCGGCCTCGGCGCGCCTGCCTTTTTCCGAGCGCCAGCGGCGCAGGCGCTGCTCGAGGTCGGCGTCGCCGCCGCCAAGGCCGCGTTCGCCGAGGAGGACGGCGACCTCCGCCGCCGTCCGGCCCCAGCCGCGCGCGCCCGCCTCGATCAGCATATGGGCGAGGCGCGGCGGCAGCGGCAGCGCGGCGACGGCGCGGCCGTGCGCGGTCGGCCGGCCCTCGCCGTCGAGCGCCCCCAGCGAATTGAGGCGCCGTCGCGCTTCGTCGATCGCCGCCGCGGGCGGCGGGTCCAGCCAGCAAAGCGCGCGCGGGTCGGCGACGCCCCAGATCGCGCAGTCGAGCAGCAATTGGGAGAGGTCGGCCTCGAGGATTTCGGGAGGATCGAAGCGCGGGAGGCCTTGCGTCGCCGCTTCCTCCCAAAGCCGGTAGACTCGGCCCGGGCCCTGGCGGCCGGCCCGGCCGGCGCGCTGCGCGACCGCGGCCTGGCTGGCCCGCTCGGTGACCAGCCGGGTCAGGCCGGCGGCGCGGTCGTAGCGGGGCCGCCGCGCCAGCCCCGAATCGACGACGATGCGCACGCCGTCCAGCGTCAGGCTGGTCTCGGCGATCGAGGTGGCGAGGACGAGCTTGCGGCGGCCCGGCGCGGCGGGCGCGATCGCCGCGCGCTGGGCGGCGGGATCGAGCCCGCCGTGGAGGCGATGGAGGTCGGCCGGCACGGCTTCGAGCCGCTCGGCGGTGCGCTCGATCTCGGCGACGCCGGGCAGGAAGGCGAGCAGGCTGCCCTCGCTTTCCGCCAGCGCGCGGCGGCAGGCCGCGGCCATCTCGTCCTCGATCCGCTTCTCCGGCGCGCGGCCGAGATGGATCAGTTCGATCGGATGCGCGCGGCCCTCGCTTTCGATCACCGGCGCGTCGCCCATCAAAGCCGAAAAGCGCGCTCCGTCGAGCGTCGCCGACATGGCGAGCAGCCTGAGGTCCGGGCGCAGCGCGGCCTGTGCGTCGAGCCCCAGCGCAAGGCCGAAATCGCTGTCGAGGCTGCGCTCGTGGACCTCGTCGAACAACACCGCCGAAATTCCGGCCAGCTCCGGATCGGCCTGGATTCGCCGCAGGAAAATGCCTTCGGTGAGGACGGTGATCCGGGTCCGCGCCGAGCGCTTCGAGTCGAGCCGGGTCGCATAGCCGATTCTGCCGCCGACGCTCTCGCCGGCCAGCTCCGCCATCCGCTCGGCGGCGGCGCGGGCGGCGAGCCGGCGCGGCGACAGCAGCAGGATTTCGCCCGTGCACCAGGGCTCGGTGAGCAAGGCGGGCGCAACCGCGGTGGTCTTGCCCGCGCCGGGCGGGGCAACCAGCACCGCCGCGCTGCCGGCGCCCAGGGCGGCCAGCAGATCGGGCAGCACCGCCTGGATCGGAAGGCCGCTCATCGCGGCTCCATGGCACAGCCGCAACCCGGAGGACATCCTTCCGCCCCGTCCCGGCGCCGGCGAAATACCGGCTTGATGGCCGCGGCCCATATCTGAGATGAAGCGAGCGGCGGCAGGGGGAGTCGGGCGATGACGGATCAGGGGCTGTACTTCGCCACTTTGTCGGGAATGATGCTGCTCAAGATCGTCGTGTTCGTGCTCGGCTATCTGACGATCAAGATCGGCGCTTCCCTGCTGAGGGAAGGCGTTCGCGGCGAATTTCAGTTCAAGAGCGAGTTTCACGGCTTCAAGGGCGACCTGGCGAGCGCCTCGCCGGGGCTTCTCTTCCTGCTCGTGGGCGGCGTATTGATCGGCTATGCCATCGCGGTCGACAAGCCGATCAGCTACCGGAGCGGGCCCGCCGCCGCCGAGCAGTCGGCGCCCTCGGTGCCGCCGCCGCCGGCCAATCTTGAATAGCAGCCGACCCTTGCGGCGGGCCTTCCTCGGCTGGAGCGTCTTGCTCTTGTTGGGGCTCGGCGTGCCCGCGACCGGGGCCTCCGCCCAGACGCCCGTACATGATGAGGCGCGAAGGCTGATCGTGCGGGGGGACTTTCACGGGGCGATTGCCAGATTGCGTCCCCTGCTGGCGCGGGGTTGCGATGCGACGGCCTATTTTTACGCCGGCATCGCCTATTCGAGGCTCAACCGCTATGCCGCCACCGCGCAATTGCTGTCGAAAGCGCTCCTCGATTGCCGGCCCGGGCTTCGGCCGCACCATGTTTCGACCGCCAGGGACACTCTGGACTGGGCTATCAACGAACATGCCCGCGCCATCTCGCACACCATCCATGCGACCGTTTCGGTGGAGGGGGCAGGGGCCGACAATGATACGTTCGCGATGCGAGCCGAAGCCGAACGGGACCCCTGGCGCCGGCTGGTCGAGCGATTGAGGGCGAGAATGCCCGGCGTCGACTGGGGCCCGGCGTCGCCGAGCGCCGCGCATCCCGCGCCCGGCGATATGGTCCACTGCCCCGTCCCGACCGATCCGATGGGTTGCCGCCCCGTCCCCGCTCCCGCCGCCGACCTGGGGAGCGATACGGAGCCTCAATAGGCCCGCGCGATGGCGAACTCGACCGCTTCGACCAAGGCCGCCTTGGCGCGGCCGCCCGGGAACGGCCCGAGCGCGTCGATCGCGCGCTGGCCGAACAGGCGCGCGCGCTCGATCGTGTCGTCGAGCGCGCCCGAGCCCCGCAGCAGCCGGGTCGCCTCGGCGAGGTCGAAGTCGCTGGCGCGCTCGCCCGCCATCGCGTCCTGCCAGAAGCGGCGCTCCGCCTCGTCCCCCCGCGCATAAGCGAGGATGACGGGGAGCGTCACCTTGCCGTCGCGGAAGTCGTCGCCGACGCCCTTGCCCATGATCCGGGCGTCGGAGGCATAGTCGATCGCGTCGTCGACGAGCTGGAAGGCGATGCCGAGGTTGCGGCCATAAGCGTCGAGCGCGGCCTCGTCCGCCTCGCCGCGCTCGGCGACGACGGCGGCGATCCGGCAGGCGGCGGCGAACAGGGCCGCGGTCTTGGCGGCGATGATCTCGAGATAGCGGTCCTCGCCGGTGTCGATCCGGCGCTGGGCGGTCAGCTGGTTGACCTCGCCCTCGGCGATCACGCTCGACGCGCGCGACAGGATCCTCAGCACCTTGAGGCTGCCGTCCTCGACCATCAGCTCGAAGGCGCGCGAGAACAGGAAGTCGCCGACCAGCACCGAGGCGGGATTGCCCCAGATGATGTTGGCCGTGCGCCGGCCGCGCCTCAGGCCCGAGCCGTCGACGACGTCGTCGTGGAGCAGCGTCGCGGTGTGGATGAACTCGACCGCGGCGGCGAGCTTGTGGTGGCGCGCGCCCGAATAATCGAGCAGCCGCGCGCAGGCCAAAGTCAGCATCGGCCGCATCCGCTTGCCGCCGCCGGCGATGAGGTGGCCGGCGAGCTCGGGGATCAGGGCGACGTCGCTCTGCATCCGCTCGAGGATCACCGCGTTGACGTGGTTCAGATCGGCCGCGACCAGCTCGGTCATCGGATCGAGCGAAGGCGCGCGGTGGGCGCCGATCGGATGGATGGTGGCGGTCATCTGGCGGGCGATGTGCGCCGGAGGCGGGGCAAAGGCAAGAGACTCACTCCGCCAGCGGCAGCCTGAGCCGGGCCAGCAGGCCGCCCAAGTCCTCGCTTTCCTCGAGGTGGATCGAGCCGCCGTAGATCTGGGCGACGTCGCGGACGATGGCGAGGCCGAGGCCGGTGCCGGGCTTGCCCGTGTCCAATCGGGCGCCGCGGTCGAAGATCGTCTCGCGCTCGCCCGCGGGGATGCCCCTGCCGTCGTCCTCGACCTCGATCTCGACGCAATCGGGCGTCGTCTTCGCGGTCACGAAGACGCGGCCGCCGCCATATTTGGCGGCATTCTCGATCAGGTTGCCGAGCATCTCGTCGAGGTCCTGCCGCTCGACCCGGACCGCCGCCTCCTTGTCGCCGGCGAGGTCGACGGTGACCTTGGAATAGAGCCGCGACACCGCCCGCTCGACCGCCTCCAGCGACGGCCAGACCGGGGCGCGGGCATGGGCCGAGGCGCGGCGGCCGACCGCGCGGGCGCGGGCGAGATGGTGGTCGACCTGGCGGCGCATCGTCGTCGCCTCGCGGCAGACGGTGTCGGCGAGATCGGGCGCGCGCGCGGTGGCGGCGTTGGTGATCACGGTGAGCGGCGTCTTGAGCGCATGGGCGAGGTTGCCGGCATGGCGCCGCGCCTCCTCGGCCTGAATCTCGTTATGGGCGAGCAAGGCGTTCAATTCCTCGGTCAGCGGCTCGATCTCGCGCGGCAGCCGTTCCTCGATCCGCGACTTGCGGCCCGAGCGGATCGCCGCGATCGCGCGGCGGACCCGCCTGAGCGGCCACAGCCCGTACACCGCCTGGATCGCGGCGAGCAGGATCAGGCCGAGCCCGAGCACGCCGAACGCGCGCACCATCGTCCGCCGGATCGCGCCGACCTGGTCCTCGATCACGTCCCGGGTCTGCGCCACCTGGAAGCGCCAGCGCACCGGAGAGCCCGGAAGCCGGACGTCGCGCTCGATGATCCTGAGCCTCTCGGGCGACCCCTCGGTCGAGAATTCGTCGCTGTCGTAATAATGGACGTCGTCGTCGCGGTGCGGGGCGACGTTCAGCCGCCGGTCCCAGAGCGAGCGCGACTGATAGGGATCGAAACCCGGCCCGGTGACCTGGAAGTAGAGGCCCGAATAGGGCTCGATGAAGCGCTGGTCGGCGAGCGGGCGGTTGAACAGCACCTCGCCCTCGGGGCCGATCTCCGAGGAGGCGATCATCGCGGTCAGCACATAATCGAGCTGGGCATCGAAATTGCTGATGATCGCCGAGGTCAGCACCCGGTCGAGCGCGAAGCCGCCGGCGCCGAGCAGCAGCACGATCCAGACCGACGAGACGACGATCATCCGCCGGGTCAGCGAGCCCGAGCGGCGCCGGCCGGCGCGGCGGACCCAGAAACGGCGTACGGGAAGGCGGGGCAGCTTCATCTCATCGTCACGGCGGCGAAATGACGGGAAAGAGATGAACGGCGGCTTATGCGCGCGGGTCCTCGAGGCTGTAGCCGAGGCCGCGGATGGTGGTGATCACGTCGGCGCCGAGCTTCTTGCGGATGCGCGTCACGAACACCTCGATCGTGTTCGAATCGCGGTCGAAATCCTGGTCGTAAATATGCTCGATCAGCTCGGTGCGGCTGACCACCTTGCCCTTGTGGTGCATCAGGTAGGAGAGCAACTTGTATTCCTGGGCGGTCAATTTGACCGGCTCGCCGTCGAGCGTGACCTTGCCCGAGCGCGTGTCGAGGCGGACGTCGCCGGCGGTCAATTCCGAGCTGGCATTGCCCGAGGCGCGGCGGATCAGCGCCCGCAAACGCGCGATCAGCTCCTCGGTCTGGAACGGCTTGGCGAGATAATCGTCGGCGCCGGCGTCGAGGCCGGCGACCTTGTCCGACCAGCTGTCGCGCGCGGTGAGGACGAGGACGGGCACCTTGATCCCCTCCTTGCGCCAGCGGTCGAGCACGGTGAGGCCGTCGATCTCGGGCAGGCCGAGGTCGAGGATGATCGCGTCATAGGTCTCGGTCGAGCCCAGATAATGGCCGTCCTCGCCGTCGGTGGCGAGATCGATCGCATAGCCGGCGCCCTCGAGCGTCGCGCGCAACTGCCGCCCGAGATTGGGCTCGTCCTCGACGATCAGCACCCGCATAAGGCTTCCCCTCTTCTGGCGTTGATATGGGAATAGCAGGGGCGCGGGTCCAGCGCCAACCGGCTATTGGCGCTGGACGATCCGCCCGGTCGCGGCGTCGACGTCGATCCAGATGACCTCGGCGCCGCGCATATATTTGAGGCGGTAGATGCGGCCGTCGAACTCGACTCCGATGAAGGTCGCGCCGGGAACGCGGATGCGGGCGCGAATCTCGACGAACGGGATCGCCCGGCCCTGCTGGGTGGCGCGATAGGCATTGTCCTGCTCGCGCACGCGCTGCAGCCCGCTCCCCGCCTCGGCGCTGGCGGGCGCGGCAAGGGCGAGGCCGGCAAGGGCGGCAAGCAGGAACGAAACACGCATCGCTTCAAAAACTCGGCTTTTCCGGAGGACTTGGCAAGGGCAATAGGGCCAAGGCATTGAATAGGCCATGAATGCGCGCTTAGGCTGCGCTTCACATTGGTGCGGCGCCTTGGCCGGCGACATGCTGCGAACTGGATCATCGCGGTGGAAGGTGACAAAAGTTCGGCGCCCATAAGCGAGAAATAATTTCCTTCCAGGATCATCGCTTTTCGAGGAGCCCGTCGGTGCGGCGCAGCGGGCGGATCAGGGCGGCATCGTCGAAGCGGCGGTCCCAGGCGACGATCCGGCCGCGGTGACGGACGGGGCGTAGCACGCCGACGATGGCGCGCTCCCAGTCGGTCGGCCCTCGGGCCTCGATGCGGCGCCGGCGGGCGATGGCCACGGCCTCGTCCCAGGCGGCGGCGAAGCCTTCGCCGCCGGGCCGGAGGCGCAGCGCATAAGCCGATTTGCGGCTCATCCCGATCCGCGCGGCGGCGCGGCCGGGGCGCACGCCCTTGGCAAGCCAGCCTATGAAGACGCGCTGCCGCTTTGGGCGTCCAGCCGTCATGACGGGCGCGGACGGGAGCCGGCACGACGTTCGGGGCGGCCAGCGCGCTTTTCGCTGGCGTCAGGGCGTGGCTGTCGAACCATCCGCTCGGATAGAACATAAAAGGAACAACATAGGAAAGTTGGACATCATCAAAATGGAGGAGTGTTTTTTTGGATCGTGGGACGAGAGGCGCGCACATAACAACAAGTCTAGAATTTCGCCTCCCAAGAACGCAGAATAAAATGGCGATTCGCGACGGCATCCAAGTGTTCGGTCGCGGACCTAACAGGGGGGATGCATGGATTTCAGAAGCTTGCGTCCAGGGTTTCCGGTCCATCCTCCCGCGGTCGCCCGTCATCTCGCTTTTCATCTCAGCACAGACGAAAATCCGAATCGGGTTCCCGATGATGAGCCGCGGCGAAAAAAGTGGAAGGATCTCTGCAATCGACTGGCAGAGCATATTAACGCGCTGCGGGCCGCCTATGGCCTTTCCGACGATGTCAGCTTCGTTCAGCCCGACGAGGATCCCGGCGACGAACCCCGCTGCTATTCACTCGGGGGCAGTTGCATCGTCCCGATCAATCGCCCGGGATCGGTGGGCGATTATCGCTTGCGGGTCCGGATTGACGTGCACACCGAGCTGTTCAGCTTCACCTATATCCTCGATGAAATCGGTTGGGACTCGAAGGACCGCCTGGCCGACAAGATTGGCCGCCTCCTCGATTCGTCCAACCCCGAACGCCAATTCGCAGCGGTCCAATGGCTGTTCAACGGGATGTGGAAGCCGAATGAGCTCCTCTGCGCAGCGGATATCGTTGCATGGCGGCGGCGGCCGGGGTCGCGGCGGGGCGCGAAGCGACCGCTCGGCCAGCTGATCACCGACTTTCGCGGCGTGATCGTCTACCCGGATGATGATCGGCCGCCGGGCCTGCCGCAACTCGAGGAGACGGCGATCAGGGAGGGCGAGGCGCGCGGCCGATTGAAAGAACTCGACGACAGGCTTGCGAAATTCGCCAAGCTCAACGAGGCCTTGATTCGGGAGATCGCGGATTCGCAGCCGGAAGCCGAGACCACCGAGAGGGGCGAGGCGGTCGTTTGCGGCCTGCTTGAGGGAAAGGCGCTCTACGCGGCCGCCCTAGGCGAGTGGAGCGAAGACGACCGCATCCAGCCGATCCGCCACCTTCTCGTCTATGCCGGAGCGTCCTATGCGCAGCTCGGCCGCCTGCTGCGGCGGATGCACATCCTTGGCGAGCTTCGTCACGCTGCGCTGATCGACTACGACCCGGATTCCGAGAATGAGCCGCTACCGCCGGGACAATTCGCGACCGACGAAAAAAAGGGACTGCGCGACGCAAGCCGGGCGATCGCCGTACTCGGCCACGATCTCAACGCGCGAACGCACGAACTGACCACTGAAACCGACTCGCCCATCGAAAAGCTCCAGGAGTTCGTCTCGGACCTCGCCGCGATAAGCCAGATGGTCGATGGCGGCCTCACCTACCGGGTCGAGCAGTCGCGCTATTATGCCAGCGAGTTTCTGCGCACCATCAAGCATTTGCGCGTCACCCGGGTAAGCGATTGGCAGGCCTATGACGACTTCGTTGAGCGCTACATCTTGCACCTGTTCGCGCGGATCGACCGCATCGGCAACCGCTACGAAGCGCTGGGCCGGCGGCTGGACCGGCTGCTGTTCTTCGCCCAGGCGAAGCTGCTCGACTCCTATACCAAGAGCGTCGACGACACGGTCCACCAAATCGAAGGGGTGACCAACGCACTGCGCAAGGCAGCGAACCGGCAAGCAGAGACGCTCGGCACGATCGACACGGCTATCTCCTTGGTGAACCGGTCCGCGCGCCAACAGATCGCGGCAAGCCGGCAGCAGGTCGGCCTGCTCGAAGTCGCTGAGCTCTTTGCCGCCATTTTCCTTCTCTATTATGTCGGCACGGTATTCGATCACCTTTTCCAGACGGGGCCGGAGACCGCCCATGAGGCCGGTCTGCCCCTGCAGGAAAGCTATCGCATTGCCTGGGCGGTACTGATCGGCGTGCCGGGGCTTTGGCTGCTCTCGCGCATCGTCTGGCGGCTGGCCCCCCGCACTTATCGGCACCTGCTGCGGCGCTTCCACTATCTTTGGCTTTCGCCGCGCCGGCGCCGGTTGGTCAGGCGCATCGGCAGGGCGCTGAAACCCGCCCGTTCCAGGCGATACATATTGCCTTGGCGATTGCCGGGCGCGCGTCGCCGTGAGCAGCCGCTCAGGCCGCCCGCGATTCGCCGCTAGGCCCGCCGCGCCGCCTCGACGAGCGCCCGGATCATCCAGCGGCGGACGGAATCGGCTTCGTCGTCGGCGAGCTGGAGCACGTCCTTGAAGGCGAGCAGGGATTCGGTGCCGATGACGAGGGCGAGCGCCCTGGCGAGGCGGTCGCGGATCCAGGGGGCGAAGGGGGCGGGGGCGAGCGCGGCCTCGATCAAAGGGGTGCGGCGGTTCTGGCGGGTCGGCAGGGCGCCGCCGCCGGCGAGGCCCTGCTGGAGGCTGTGGACCAGCATCGCGCGGAGCGCCGGCTCGTTGGCGCGGATCATCTCGATGACCGCGGCGTCGGCGCGCAGCAGCCGCTCGAGCGGCTCGGCCGAGGGGTCGTCGGCGAAGAAGGTCCCGGCCTCGGGCATGGCGACGTCGAGCGCCGCCTCGGTCAGCAGCGCCTCGACGCCCGGGAAATAGCGATAGGCGGTGGCGCGCGACACCATCGCCTCGGCCGCGACCTCGTCCAGCGTCGGGCTCCGGCCGGCCTGCATCAGCCGCGAGGCCGCCCGCAGCAGATCCTTGCGCGTGCGGCTCTTCTGGTTGGGACGGCCGGCGTCGGCCATCAGGCGAGCTGGCGCTGGATCGCGGCGAGGTCGACCCAGACATTCTCGCGCCTAATGGCGCCCGCCGCGTCGAACTCGAGCACGTGCAGCAGCCGGAATTCGAGCGGCCGGCCCCTGCCCTCGATCCCGAACGGCCGGCCCGGGGCGGTGCCGCGCCAGACGCTGTCGTCGACCATGAAATCCTCGCCGTAGAGCCGGCGGGTCGAGGTCACCTCGCCGTCGGCGAGATCGGCGAACAAAGCCTCGTAGAAGGCGCGGACGTCGGCGTGGTCGCGGGCCGGGCCGGGCGGCCAGCCGACGATGTCATGTTCGACATCCTCGCTCAAAGTCGCCAGCACGCCCGCGACATCGTCGGCGGCCTCGAAGCCGAAATGCTCGTCGAGCTTCGCATCCATCTGCGCAGGCGTCAGCGCCATCCTCTCCTCCTCCTTGCGAGTCGGAAGAGGAATTAATGAGACACAAATCTCATGTCAAGATTTGAGTCGCTCAGCCTGCCGCCGGCAGGAAGCGGGGATTGCGCAGCAGCGCCGCCGAAACCAGCGCGACGACGAGCCCGACCGGGAAGATTTCGAGGAAGATCATCGGCAGGCGGAACAGCGGATTGGCGAACCGGGCGCGCATCGCCTCGAGCTCGGCCATTTCGCGGGCGAGCGCCGGGCCGCTGACGCCGGACGCCTCGCGGGCGTGGCGGATGCTGGCGATATAATCTCCCATGAAGTCGTAATGGGTCACCGCGACGAAGCTCTCCCAGACGGCGACGTAGGCGATGCCGGCGACGGCCGCCATGCCGAGCCCGAGGCCGAACGCGGGCAGGAACCGGATCACCCCGCCCTTCTCGACGTCGCGGTAGCGCTTCACGCCGACGAAGACGAGCGTGAGCCCGACCAGCATGACGAGATAGCCGACCCAGAGCGAATGGCCGAGGCCGGCGGCGAGCACGGCGCTGATGGTGGCGGCGACGATGGCGCCGGCCAGCAGGCCGTAGGTGAATGCGTAGCGCATGTGCCTTCCCCTTGTTCAGCCGCGCGGCGCGGGCTCCCAGAGCTCGATCGGATTGTCCTCGGGATCGTGGATTCGGGCGAAGCGGCCGACGCCCTCCATCTCTTCCTCCTTCGCGACGGCGATGCCGACGGCGCGCAAGCCCGCGAGCAGGCCGTCGAGATCGGCGACGCGCAAATTCACCATCGCCGTCCGGTCGGCCGCGAAATAGTCGCTGTCCTGCTTGAACGGCTCGAACACCATCGGCCCGCCGGCCACGAACCAGACCCATTCGTTCGACTGGCCGTTCTCGTCCGTGCCGCAGCCGCCGCCGACGCCGAGATGCTCGCGATACCAGGCCTTCAAGCCGGCGGGATCCTTCGCCCGGAAGAAATAGCCGCCCATTCCGATCACCGGCATGTCCGCCTCCTCGCATTTGCCGGGCGGACGCTAACGGAAGCTCAGGGGGCGGTCTATCGCCCAGAAGGGTGATTTGGCGGAAATCGCCTCAGGGGATGAGCGCCAGCCAGCGCGCCTTCTCGATCGCCTGGACCCGGTTGGCGACCTCGAGCTTCCCGTAGACGCGCGCGACATGGGTCTTGATCGTGTTCGGCGAGATGCCGAGGCTGCGCGCCAGCTCCTTGTTCGACCGGCCCGACGCGAGCAGCGCCAATATCTCGCATTCGCGCGGGGAAAGGCCGAGCGAGCGGACCGCCGCGCGGTTGCGGACGAACGCGGCGGGCCGCGCCGCCGGCGTCAGCCGCCGCCCCGCCCAGATGCCGAGCGCGACGAAGCCCAAGGCGAGGATGGCGATGTAGATCTCGGTCGAGAAGGCATGGGCGAGGTAGCGCCAGCGCAGCCATTCGAGCGCCGCCGCCGCGAGCGCCAGCGCCAGAGCGTAGAGGAGGAGGATCCGCGCCATCGCGCGAGCATGCCGGAAATGGAGGGAAGGGGCCAGCACAGGTGACGGCGCCCCGATCGGCCTTTATGTCCGCCCGATCATGGCCGCGCCCGTCCTTGCCTATGAGAATCTCGGCCTGGTCCAGGGCTCGGGCTGGCTGTTTCGCGGGCTCGACCTGTTCGTCGGCGCGCGCGACCGGCTGGCCTTGATCGGGCGCAACGGGGTCGGCAAGACGACCCTGCTCAAGTGCCTCGCGGGGATGATCGAGACCGACGAGGGGCGGCGGACGATCCAGCCCGGCACGAAGGTGGTGCTGCTCGAGCAGGACCCGGACCTCGCCGCCTTCGCCAGCCTGCGCGACTTCGCGCTGGCCGGCGGCGGCGCGGCGCACGAGGTGGAAGCGGTGGCGGACCGGATCGGGGTCGATCTCGGCCGGCCGGCGGCGACCGCGTCGGGCGGCGAGCGGCGGCGGGCGGCGATCGTCCGGGCGCTCGCGCAGGGGCCCGACGTGCTTCTGCTCGACGAGCCGACCAACCATCTCGACCTCGCCGGCATCGAATGGCTCGAGGACTGGCTCGGCCGCTTCACCGGCGCCTTCATCGCGATCAGCCACGACCGCACCTTCCTGCGGCGGCTGACCCGATCCTCGCTCTGGCTCGACCGCGGCCGATTGCGCCGGGCCGAGGTCGGCTATGGCGGCTTCGAGGCCTGGACCGAGCAGGTCTATGCCGAGGAGGCGCGGGCGGCGGACAGGCTGGACGCGAAATTGAAGCTCGAACTGCACTGGCTGCAGCGCGGCGTCACCGCGCGGCGGCGGCGCAACCAGGGCCGGCTCGCCAAATTGCACGAGATGCGCGCGGCGCGGGCGGCGATGCTCGGCCCGGCCGGCACCGCCAGGCTCGGCCTCGCCACCGACGAGGTCCGCACCAGGATGGTGATCGAGGCCGACAGGGTGGCCAAGAGCTATGGCGGGCGGGCGATCGTCCGCGATTTCAGCCTCCGCATCCAGCGCGGCGACCGGATCGGCGTGGTCGGCGCCAACGGCACCGGCAAGACCACCCTCCTGAAACTGCTGACCGGCGAGATCGCGCCGGACGCGGGGACGGTGACCCGCGCGAAGACGCTCACCGGGGTGATGATCGATCAGCAGCGCGCCCTGCTCGATCCCGGGAAAAGGGTCCGCGACATACTCGCCGGCGGCGGCGACTGGATCGAGGTGCGCGGCCACAAGAAGCACGTCCAGGGCTATCTGAAGGACTTCCTGTTCGAGCCCGGGCTGATCGACGCGCCGGTCGGCAGCCTGTCGGGCGGCGAACGCTCGCGGCTGCTGCTGGCGCGCGAATTCGCCCGCCGCTCGAACCTGCTGGTGCTCGACGAGCCGACCAACGATCTCGACATGGAGACGCTCGACCTCTTGCAGGAGGTGATCGCCGATTATCAGGGGACGGTGCTGATCGTCAGCCACGACCGCGACTTCCTCGACCGGACGGTGACGATCACCCTGGGGCTCGACGGCTCGGGCAGGGTCGACATCGTCGCCGGCGGCTATGAGGATTGGGAAAGGAAAAGAGGGCCGACGGCGACCGCCGCGCGCATGCCGCAGGCGCGGACCGCTCCCGCGCCGCCCAGGCCCCGCACCAAGCTCTCCTACAAGGACCAGCGCGATTACGAGCTGCTGCCGGCGCGGATCGAGGCGCTCGAGGCGGAAATCGCGCGCGACGAGGCGATGCTGTCCGACCACGATCTCTACCGGCGCGACCCCCGCCTGTTCGAGGCGCTGAGCGAGGCGGTCGCGGCGGCCAGGGCGGAGCGCGACGCCGCCGAGCATCGCTGGCTCGAGCTCGCCGAGCAGGCGGAGGCGCTGCGCGCCTGAGGGCGCAAGGAGGGGGACAGTCCGCAAGGAGGGGGACAGTCCCCAAGGAGGGGGACAGTCCCCATGCGGGGACAGTCCCCGAATGTCGGACTCCCGGGGGACTGTCCCCGCACGGGGACTGTCCCCGGTCGAGGCGGAGGCGCGGACTCCCGGGGGACTGTCCCCGCACGGGGACTGTCCCCGGTGCCCCTCCTGTCTTGACGGCGCGCGGGCGCCGGCGCAGGCAGGCGGCGGGCTCGGGGAGGTGACGATGCGTTCGATGGTCCGCGCGGCGGTTGCCGCGCTGCTTGCTCTGGGCTCGCCCCTGTTCGCGCAAGGCCCCTCGCCGGTGCCGCCGCTCCATTATACCAGCCGCACGCTGGCCAACGGCCTGCGCGTCTATGCGGTGCGCGACCCGGCAAGCTCCAACGTCTCGGTCCAGGTCTGGTACGACGTCGGCTCGCGCGACGATCCGCGCGGCCGCTCCGGCTTCGCCCATCTGTTCGAGCATATGATGTTCAAGGCGAGCCGCAACCTCGTCCCCGAGCAGTTCGACCGGCTGACCGAGGATGTCGGCGGCTTCAACAACGCCTCGACCAACGACGATTACACCAATTATTACGAGGTCGTCCCCGCCAACCACCTCGAGCGCCTGCTCTGGGCCGAGGCCGAGCGGATGGGCTCGCTGGTGGTCGAGCAGGGCTTCTTCGCGTCGGAGCGCGACGTCGTGAAGGAGGAATATCGAAGCCGAGTCCTCGCCGCGCCCTACGGGCGGATGTTCTACCTCTATCTGCCCCAGATCAGCTACGACGTGCTGCCCTACGGCCGGCCCGGCATCGGCAGCATCGAGGACTTGGACGCGGCGACGATCGCGGACGTGCGCGCCTTCCACGCCACCTATTACCGGCCCGACAATGCGGTCCTCGTCGTCGCCGGCAATTTCGATCCCGCCCAGCTCGACCGCTGGGTCGATCTTTATTTCGGCCCGATCGCGCGGCCCGCCGGCGCGATCCCGCGGGTCACCGCCACCGAGCCGGTGCGGACCCGGGCGCGCCATTACACCGTCTACGAAGCCAATACGCCGCTGCCGGCGGTGCTGATCTCCTATCCGGCGCCGCCGGCCGCCGACGCGGATTCGGCGGCGATGGAGGTGCTCGACGGAATCCTCTCGACCGGCGAAAGCTCGCGGCTCCACCAGGCCCTGGTCTATCGCGACCGGATCGCCGCCCAGGCGAGCTCCTATGTCGATTCCAAGCGGGGCCGCGGCAACCTCGCCGTCTACGCGATCCTGGCGAGCGGCCAGACCGCCGAGGCCGGCGAGGCGGCGCTCCGGCGCGAGATCGCCCGCTTCCGCGACGAGCCGGTCAGCGCCGCCGAGCTCCAGGAGGCCAGGAACGAGCTGCTCACCAACGCGCTGCGCTCGCGCGAGACCGCCGACGGCCAGGCTTCGGCGATCGCCGAGGCGGTGGTGGTCGAGGGCGACGCCGCCGCGGCCGACCGCAGGCTCGCCGAGATCGCGGCGGTGACTCCGGCCGACATCCAGCGCGTCGCCCGGACCTGGCTGCGCGACGAGCGCAGCGCCGCCTTGCGCTATTTGCCCGAGGAAGCGCGCGGCGCGGCCCGGGGCGACACGATCGCGACCGCGGCGAGCGTCCAGGCGGCGCCGCTCGTCGCGCCCGCCGACATCGCCATCGTCGAGCCCGCCCCGGCCGATCTCCGGCGCGCGCCGCCGCCGCCCGGCCCGGAAATCGCGCCGGCCGTGCCGACGCCGGTCGGCCAGCGCCTGGCGAACGGCCTCGATGTGATCACCGCGACCAGCCGCGCCGTGCCGCTGGTGACGATCGCGCTGGTCGCCCGCGGCGGCGCCGCCGAGGACGGCGACGGCCGCGCCGGCACCGCCGCCCTCGCCGCCTCGGTGATGACCGAAGGCACCGCGACCCGCTCGGCGGCCGAGATCGACGCCGCGGTCGAGGCGCTCGGCGCCTCCCTGGGCAGCGGCGCCGGCTGGGACGGTTCCCAGCTCAGCCTCACCGTCCGCACCGCCGACGCCGGCACCGCCGCCGCGCTGATCGCCGACATCGCCCGCAACGCCGCCCTGTCGGCGGAGGAGCTCGAGCGCCAGCGGGCGATCGCCGCCGACGCCTTCCGCGTGTCGCTGCGCGATCCCGCCGACGTCGCCGGAATGGCGGCGGGGCGGGCGCTCTACGGCGCCTCGGCTTACGGCCATCCCGCTTCCGGCACCGCCGCCTCGCTCGCGGCGATCGGCCGCGCCGACCTCGAGGCCGCCTATCGCGCCGCCTGGCGGCCGGGCAATGCGACCCTGATCTTCGCCGGCGACATCGATCCGGCCGAGGCGCGCGCGCTCGCCGAGCGGCTCGCGGCGGAGCCGGTCGACCTCGCGGTCGTCACCGAGTTCGGGCGCACGCGCGAGACGGCCGAGCTCGCGCTCGCGGGG
>DASZDS010000003.1:0-1938 GCA_035941735.1 Allosphingosinicella sp. | reverse complement strand
AACGATGGGCGCTAGGTGTGGGAGGTCATCGACTCCTTCCGTGCCGCAGCTAACGCATTAAGCGCCCCGCCTGGGGAGTACGGCCGCAAGGCTAAAACTCAAAGGAATTGACGGGGGCCCGCACAAGCGGCGGAGCATGTTGCTTAATTCGACGCGACGCGAAGAACCTTACCAGGGCTTGACATGTAGGGAAAAGCCGCAGAGATGTGGTGTCCGCAAGGGCCCTACACAGGTGTTGCATGGCTGTCGTCAGCTCGTGTCGTGAGATGTTGGGTTAAGTCCCGCAACGAGCGCAACCCTTGTCCTATGTTGCCAGCGGTTCAAGCCGGGGACTCATAGGAGACTGCCGGGGTCAACTCGGAGGAAGGTGGGGACGACGTCAAGTCATCATGGCCCTTATGTCCTGGGCTGCAAACATGCTACAATGGCCGGTACAGAGGGCTGCAAACCCGCGAGGGGGAGCCAATCCCAAAAAGCCGGTCTCAGTTCGGATCGGGGTCTGCAACTCGACCCCGTGAAGTCGGAGTCGCTAGTAATCGCGGATCAGCAACGCCGCGGTGAATACGTTCCCGGGCCTTGTACACACCGCCCGTCACGTCACGAAAGTCGGTAACACCCGAAGCCAGTGGCCCAACCCTTTGGGAGGGAGCTGTCGAAGGTGGGATCGGCGATTGGGACGAAGTCGTAACAAGGTAGCCGTACCGGAAGGTGCGGCTGGATCACCTCCTTTCTAAGGAGCACCTGCGGCCCTCCTCCGAGGGTCGCCAGGAGGCCAGGCCCACTCACAGGCCTGGTCGCTCCACGGATCTCGATCACTGGCTACTCGGTCGGCCGCTCGCCGGTCCGCCTAGTACCGCCCCGTCAGGGGAGGGGAACGGCGGCGCCGGGAACGTCTGGCCGCGCACACTGTTGAGCTTTGAGGGAACGTCCCGCGAGGGTCGTGAACCTCACCACGAGGCTCTCCTGACACCGAACCGGCCGGCGCGTCCGGCAAGGCGGCCCGTCAGGGCGGAGGGCCGGGAACCTTGAGAACTACATAGCGAGCGCGAGCATCTTTAGTTGCCAAGTTACAAAGGGCACATGGTGGATGCCTTGGCGCCAGAAGCCGATGAAGGACGTAGGAGGCTGCGATAAGCCTCGGGGAGCTGCCAACCTAGCGTTGATCCGGGGATGTCCGAATGGGGAAACCCGGCGCGGGTCATGCCGCGTCACTCCGGTCTGAACACATAGGGCCGGCAGAGGAAACCCGGGAAACTGAAACATCTCAGTACCCGGAGGAAGAGAAAGCAACCGCGATCCCCTCAGTAGCGGCGAGCGAACGGGGGCCAGCCTAAACCGAGGTAACGTGACAGCGTGTAGGCGTTGTTGCCTCGGGGTCGCGGGACCCGACAGGGGGAGCTGCACCTCCTCCAGGGAGTTACAAAGGACGTGGGTAGTCGAAGGCCTTGGAAACGGCCGCCACAGCGGGTAACAGCCCCGTAGACGAAACTCATCGTCCCTCCCGACGGTGTTCCCAAGTAAGGCGGAGGACATTCCGTCTGAATCCGGGGGGACCACCCCCTAAGGCTAAACACTCTCTGGCGACCGATAGCGGACTAGTACCGTGAGGGAAAGGTGAAAAGTACCCCGGGAGGGGAGTGAAATAGTACCTGAAACCGTGTGCTTACAAACAGTCGGAGCGGTCCTTCGGGACTGTGACGGCGTGCCTTTTGAAGAATGAGCCGGCGAGTTAGCGATACGCGGCAAGGTTAACCCGAGTGGGGGAGCCGTAGCGAAAGCGAGTCTGAAATGGGCGTCCCAGTCGCGTGTCCTAGACCCGAAGCCGAGTGATCTAACCATGGGCAGGGTGAAGCGAGGGTAAGACCTCGTGGAGGCCCGAACCCACCAGGGTTGAAAACCTGGGGGATGACCTGTGGTTAGGGGTGAAAGGCCAATCAA
>DASZDS010000002.1:0-2308 GCA_035941735.1 Allosphingosinicella sp. | reverse complement strand
CCCGTAGATCACGCCCGTCCCGCCGATCCACCACGGCGCCAGGCTGATCGCGAACAGGGCCAGGCTGTAGATCAGGATCTGCCGCCGCGTCGCCGCTTCGCCCGCGACCACCGGCAGCATCGGGATGCCGGCCTTGGCGTAGTCGCTCTTCACGAACAGCGCGAGCGCCCAGAAATGCGGCGGCGTCCACAGGAAGATGAGCGCGAACAGGAGGAGCGGCAGGGCGGCGACGTCGCCGGTGGCCGCCGCCCAGCCGATCAGCGGCGGGAACGCGCCGGCGGCGCCGCCGATGACGATGTTCTGCGGCGTCCGCCGCTTCAGCCAGATCGTGTAGACGAAGACGTAGAACAGGATCGACACCGCCAGGATCGCCGCCGCCAGCCAGTTGGTCGCGACCCCCATCAGGATCACCGAGAAGAAGGAAAGGCCGACGCCGAAATGGAGCGCGGTCTGGCGGTCGAGGCGCCCGGCCGGGATCGGCCGCGAGCGGGTCCGCTTCATCAAGGCGTCGATATCGGCCTCGTACCACATGTTGAGCGCCGCCGCCGCGCCCGCGCCGAGCGCGATGCACAGGATCGCGGTGAAGCCGAGCACCGGATGGATAGGCGACGGCGCGACGAGGAGGCCGCAAAGCCCGGTGAAGACGACGAGCGTCATCACCCTGGGCTTGGTCAGCGCCAAGAGGTCCCGCCAGTCGGCGGGGAGGGCCTGGGCCTCGGTGGTAATCGCAGCGCTGTTCATTCACTCAGCCGTTCGGCGGGTCAGTCCACCCGCGGCAGGGTCTCGAACTGGTGGAAGGGCGGCGGGCTCGACAAAGTCCATTCGAGCGTCGTCGCGCCTTCGCCCCAGGGATTGGCCGGCGCCTTCCTGCCGGCCGCGAGCGACCAGATGATGTTGAGGAAGAAGAAGCCCATCCCCACCGCCATCAGGACGTAGCCGTAGGTGGCGACGTTGTTCCAGTGGGAGAAGGCGTCGCCATAATCCGGGACGCGGCGCTGCATGCCCTGGGCGCCGAGGAAGTGCATCGGGAAGAAGAGGATGTTGACGCCGATGAAGAAGGCCCAGAAGTGGAGCTGGCCGAGCAGCTCGTTATAGCTCTTCCCCCACATCTTCCCGAACCAGTAATACCAGCCCGCGAACAGCGAGAAGACCGCGCCCAGCGACAGCACGTAGTGGAAATGGGCGACGACGTAATAGGTGTCCTGGAAGGCGACGTCGACGCCGGCATTGGCGAGGACGACGCCGGTGACGCCGCCGACCGTGAACATGAAGATGAAGCCCAGCGCCCAGAGCATCGGCGTCTGGAAGCTGAGGCTGCCGCCCCACATGGTCGCGATCCAGGAGAAGATCTTGATGCCGGTCGGCACCGCGATCACCATTGTGGCGACCACGAAGTAGGCCTGCGAGGCGGTGGACATGCCGACCGTATACATGTGATGGGCCCACACGACGAAGCCGATGCCGCCGATCGCCACCATCGCGTAGGCCATGCCGAGATAGCCGAACACCGGCTTGCGCGAAAACGTCGATACGATCTGGCTGATCATGCCGAAGCCCGGAATGATCAGGATGTAGACCTCCGGGTGGCCGAAGAACCAGAACAGGTGCTGGAACAGCAGCGGATCGCCGCCGCCGCTTGCGGTGAAGAAC
Source organism: Allosphingosinicella sp. (assembly GCA_035941735.1). Lineage (GTDB taxonomy): Bacteria > Pseudomonadota > Alphaproteobacteria > Sphingomonadales > Sphingomonadaceae > Allosphingosinicella. Next base: position 658 of record DASZDS010000002.1, on the reverse strand, counting down.
GTCGTGCCGAAATTGCGGTCGGTGAGCAGCATCGTGATGGCGCCGGCGAGCACCGGCATCGAGAGCAACAGCAGGAACACCGTCACCAGGATCGCCCACACGAACAGCGGCATCTTGTGCAGGGTCATGCCGGGCGCGCGCATGTTGAAGATCGTGGTGATGAAGTTGATGGCGCCGAGGATCGACGAGGCGCCCGCGAGATGCAGCGACAGGATCGCGAAATCGACCGCCGGACCCGGATGCCCCGTGGTCGATAACGGCGCATAGATCGTCCAGCCCGCTCCGACGCCCTTCGCGCCCGGTTCGCCTTCGAAGAACAGCGAACTCAGCAGCAGGATGAACGAGGCCGGCAGCAGCCAGAACGAGATGTTGTTCATGCGCGGGAACGCCATGTCGGGCGCTCCGATCATCAGCGGCACGAACCAGTTGCCGAAGCCGCCGATCATGGCCGGCATGACCATGAAGAACACCATGATCAGCCCGTGGCCGGTGACGAACACGTTGAAGGTGTGCGGATTGGAGAAGATCTGCATGCCGGGCTCTTGCAGCTCCATGCGCATGCCGACCGACAGGGCGCCGCCGACGATGCCCGCCATGATGGCGAACAGCAGATAGAGCGTGCCGATGTCCTTATGGTTGGTCGAGAACAACCAGCGGT
>DASZDS010000001.1:0-1622 GCA_035941735.1 Allosphingosinicella sp. | reverse complement strand
TGACCGAGGTCATAGGATACCATGCAGGAACCTTTGACCGAGGTCATAGGATACCATGCAGGAACCTTTGACCGAGGTCATATGATACCATGCAGGAACATTTGACTGAGGATGTATGATACCCTTCAAAACAGTGCATATGATTGCATTCATTATTGATGGAACACAAAACAAAGTTTCAGTTGGCCAATTCTCTTTCCGGATGCATCGGCTGGATATAATCAGTGACCTGGACCAAAAAAATCTGGATTTTTTTTCGGGTTTTTGCTTTTAATCAGCAGGTGCAGTATAAAGTACTGTCTGACTACTTGCCGTCTCTTTGTCACCACAGGGGTGAGCACCTCTTATGGGTTTGAAAAAAGTTTTTTTACCCCTGTTGTATCAAATATTGAAACAGTTTATATTCGCAGTTGGTTCTTGTGCGAACTATAACAAAGCCAAACCAAGACCCCACAATCCATGAGTTATGTACTGTCTGCCGCCACAGTTCGCTGATCCAGCCAATAAAACGAAAAGAACACCAAAACGGATTTAAGTACATAGGTTATTTAATTAGTGCAGTAACTTCAACAAGCGACAGAAGATAATATATCCAACTATGCCCAAATGGAAAAATTAAGAATAGTGGCTGAGGATCGTACACCCTTCTATGGGCACTCTGGTTATTTTATGTGTACACAGCATAAAATGCAGCACCAGCGCTTCATTGGTTATGTTATTTATACACTGGGTTAAAAGTAGCAGCAGAACATCATCCTAACTATGCATGCATTCATGAATACTGCAGGTTATTTTATGTGTACACAGCATTAAATGCAGCAGCAGCAGACCATGCAGGAACCTTTGACCGAGGTCGTATGGTACCATCCAAGAACCTTTGACCGAGGTCATATGATAACATGCAGGAACCTTTGATTGAGGTCATAGGATACCATGCAGGAAGTTCCTGAGAACGGTGCGCTGAGAAAAGTGTATTTTCCGACCAACCCATTAACCGAATATCGAAATTAAAAAAAGAATCGGATTCTCCTCGTCGAGATCTATCGAATGGGAATGATGAAATGCGTTTCCTATTCACGGTTCCCGAGATATAGCTGTTTGAAGTTTGGTCACTCTAACTAACTCGCACATTTTCCGCTCATCGGGGAAAGTGCATTTTCTGACTAACCCATTAACCGAATATCGAAATTAAAAAAAGAATCGGATTCTCCTCGTCGAGATCTATCGAATGGGAATGATGAAATCCGTTTCCTATTCACGGTTCCCGAGATATAGCTGTTTGAAGTTTGGTCACTCTAACTAACTCGGACATTTTCCGCTCATCGGGGAAAAGTGCATTTTCTGACCAACCCATTAACCGAATATCGAAATTAAAAAAAGGATCGGATTCTCCTCGTCGAGATCTATCGAATGGGAATGATGAAATCCGTTTCCTATTCACGGTTCCCGAGATATAGCTGTTTGAAGTTTGGGTACATAGTGGACTTGGGTCATATGATACCATGCAGGAACCTTTGACCGGGGTCATAGGATACCATGCAGGAACCTTTGACCGAGGTCATAGGATACCATGCAGGAACCTTTGACCGAGGTCATAGGATACCATGCAGGAACCTTTGACC